>CAWHCY010000008.1:0-32493 GCA_963827895.1 uncultured Chloroflexia bacterium
CCTTCCGACAACTGCTTCAATCTCTTTGAATATGATTCAGGATCTGTAAACCAGATTCCAGTTGGATGATGTCTTCATTCGACAGATTATTGAGCAGGCGGGGTCATATCTCTTTGGGATATTTTTTGTCAGCTCTTCCACGACCCATTTGCCACGTAATGTTAGATTGATCCTGATCTTCCTGCGATCTTCGTCATCCGGCTGCCGGTTTATCAAACCCAGGTCAATCAATCTGTTGGTCGCAAAAGTCATTTGGGATTTTGAGGTGGCCAGTCTTTGTCCCATATCATTCACTGCCTGATCGCCTTCATCAGCCAGTACTTGCAATACCAATAGATGATATACCCCCGATACTTAATGCATTTCTTTCAATGCTATCGTCAGGATTTGTTTATCGATCTTCCGGGAAAGGACTTCCGGGGAGATTAAGAAAAGTGCGTGTGAGACGATTCAACTGGTCAGTTTCCATAATAATCTCCAGATGAGAACTATAGTTATATTATTGTACTATATTATTATAGTACTGTACTTATTCCAGCTGCAAGTAGTCTATATTTCTGATTCCAAGGGTTTGCTTTGCCTGAATGGGTCTTTATATTGGTTACGCCCGATAGACCGCTTCCCTGCCTATTCGCCTTCCCTTGAACCTCGGTTATAATTAACTTGCACAACATCTTTCTTTTGGAGAAGGTATATGAATAATCCTGAAGCCACGCAACAAGCATTATTGATCCTGCGCAATGGCGGAACCTTTCAGTGGTACGTGCTGCCTCTCTTTGCATTGGTCCTGTATGTTTATTTCGACGAGATCTCGAAAAAGAATTGGAAAGGGGTGGCTGCGGGTCTGGCTCTCTATATGGTGCACTGGTTATATGAGATCGGAAATGCCTTGATCCAGCATTTCTCTGGTCATGCATTATGGACCGTCCCAACAGGGACAGCTTTCTTATTACTTGTCGGGGTTGGAATTGAACTTAGCATGATGTTTTCCATTGCCGGGTTGGTCATGAGTAAGCTGCTGCCGGCAGACCGAAGGCCAAACTGTCTGGAATTAATAATCGCCTGGTCTTTGCCATCGGGAACGCTGTTTTTGCCGGCTTCCTGGAGTATTTCTGGCGAAGACGCCTGCATTTGTTTGGGTCTATCCATGGTGGGGGCGCTTACCGGTAACTGTCCTGGTATATATCCCCTTTTTCCTGGCTGCGTTCTACTGCTGACGATTGGAAACCAGCGTTTCAGCGCCGGTTTATCGGAGGTTTATTCTGGTTAATGCTGCTGCCTTGACCATCTTTGCCGGATTTCTTAAGTGGATCTAACTTTAAAAAATAATAGGAATTAATGTAATTTTTTTGACACAGGATTTTGAATTTATAATACAATTATCAGAACATCATAAGCTGTGACCTATCAAACCGCGAAGGATCGGGACCATCTCAGGTCAATGGTTATGTTGGAAAAGAAAGAATTCGCCATTTGAGGAGTTGGAATGCACAATACAAGTATCCCTTCGCGTTCACTGAGGATCGTCAAATCCTGTTAAAGGCCACGTCGAACTGGAGCAGCCGCTTCCCTACCAATCACCATCGGGGGGGAGCGGTTTTATCGTACAGGCTGGATTGTTTTGGATGACGGAAACGAACTGGACCGGGCTCTTGACCATAATCCAGACACTGCTCATTTTATTTACATCCGGGATGCAAAAACTGGATTCAAACCGGATGGAACTGACTGAATTATCTCCAGTAGACACCGCCGGTCTGGAAAAGCTGCGCTTGCCTGGTCAATTGTGCATGGGGTCTGAGCGAACCGCTCTGATTGGAAAAGCTGTAGATGATTTGATCGGTTCTCCCTCCACCCCTCGAGAGATGTCATCACCTCCCGAAAACAACAGAATATGGCAATTTTCCCTATAGCAAGGGGTGTTAAAAGTACCAGGCGGCTGAAGCTATCTTCAGTAATTATGGCTATTTCTGCGATGAGATCCTGCTGGATGCCCAACCTGATGTCTTCGATAGTGCAGTCCCGGTCTATAACCGAAAAGTTGAGCTGGAAATATTTAAAGACAAAAGACCTGGATAAAGTACAAAAAGAAAAGATCACCGTCGCATTTATAGCCGATAGTATTGCCAGCGGATTGGTGATGAAAGAGGTAATTACCCGCATCAATGAACGTTTCACCTTTATTGAGCATATTGAGGTGGTTTCCCCATTAACGTATGATTCGTGGTCTATGCAGGCTGGCCAGAGCAGATGGCAATAAGAAAACAAAGATCAGGGTCCACATTTTTGAAACCCTCTTTAACGCCCTCCCGCCGGATTATTATTATTCAGCCCATTACAACATACCGGAGTTGCATATTCGCCCCGAATTGGACGCGGAATACCGGGATTGGTGGGGAAAAGATGCAGCAGGCAATGTGGTGGCAGAGACCGCTTGTGCTGGTTATGGCTGGAGCGAAGCCTTTTATTCGCCCCGGAAACAGATCCAGATGATGAACGGTGAATTGCAGAGTTGTCACAATTTAACCATCGCTGATATCATCCGCAGCCATATACTTGACATAAACAAACGATAGAAGAATTAATTACGATTAGCGGGTAATAATACGCATCAATGGATAAATTGGCCTAGATAAACAGGCCAATTTCATTAATTATTTACATATTAATAATTTTCAGATAATTTTTATAGCACAAGTCAAATATTAATGATACATTTGCATTAATTAATTTAATTTTTATGCAAGTAAGGATGAAAATTATCAAAAAACTCTGGAGCCGGTTTAACCCTGGAAACGAAACCGACAATGTTTTAATGCGCAAAGATATCTGGACCAGGGATATCTTACGGATCATGTCCTTTGTTGTCGGCATCTCGGCAGTTTTAATTCTGGTTGGAGTATTTGCCGGGGTGTTTGATTTTGTTGGTACCCTCCCGATCTATATCATTCTGGCTCTCATAATTGCAGCCATCATAGGCACCCATTATGGCGGTTGGCGTTGGGCGAGGTTCATTCCAATCCTAATGTGTTTTGGTATGGGGATGACCTTTTCAATAAATTCAGTTTTAGGAGCTAGCGGGTTATTCTACGCCTTGGCAATATTATTAGCAGGAACATTGGTCGGAAATCGGACACGATGGTTCTTTTTTGTAGTATCCATTATCTCATATTCAAAATTTGCAATAAATTTCCAAACATATAATCTTGGCGATAATTTGTCTCCGGTCATATCTACTTTTTTTCTATTAATGGGTATTTCTTTTTTGCAGGGCTATTACAACAACAACTTGCAAAACATCATGTCTGATCTCCTTACAGGAAATAAGGTTCTCAACGATGAAATATCCCTTCGGAAACAGGCGGAAATGGCCGGTGAAAAACAGCAGTCACTTTATACCCGCCTGGCAAATAATACATCAGACTTGGTGTGTGAAATGGCTCTTGATGGGATAATTGAATATATTTCGCCATCTTACTTACCCACCCTCGGATATGTCCCTGATTATCTAGTTGGAACATCAGTATTTGACGCGGTACATCCGGATGATCGCGAGAAAGCTTATGAGGCAGAGAAACAAATTCGGTCGAGCCATCAACCAAAACGAGTTCGGTTAAGGGTAAGGCACGCAGATAGGCATTATCTCCATATGGAGGTATCGGAATATCCCCTTGATCAATGAGAATAATGAATTGTATGGATTTATTCTTTCCAGCCGGGATATTACCCAACAGGTCATCGCAGAGGAGACCATAATAGAATCCGAGACCAAATTCCGCACCATTATCGAATCGATCCCCCTTGGAATTCATATGTATGAAACGAATGAATCTGGGGAATTGAATTTTACAGGGTTTAACCCGGCAGCTAATAAAATCTTGGGTATTGATCACTCAAAATTGATTGGATTAAAAATCCTTGAAGCCTTCCCATCTCTCTCCCATACGGAAATTCCTGGTGTTTATTCTTCATTAGCAACTAATGGCGGACAGTGGGAGCAGCAGCAATTAACTTACAAAGATGACCTTATCAATGGTGCATTTGAAGTCATAGCTTTTCAATCCTCTCCGAATAAGGTAGCTGTCCTCTTTTCGGATATTTCCCAACAAATCCTCGCGGCATAATGCCTGCGTGTATCTGAGGAAAAATTCTCAAAAGCGTTTGTTACTTCACCAGATTCAATTAACATCAATCGCCTTTCAGACGGCTTATATTTGGACATCAATGACGGATTTACAAAAATTACCGGTTATACAAGGGATGAGGTCATAGGAAAGACATCCATGGAATTGAATATCTGGGCGAACCCTTCTCAGCGTGCACTTTTAGTGAAAGGCTTACAGGAATCAGGAGTTGTAAATAACATGGAGGCTCAATTCCGGTTTAAGGATGGCTCCATCATTACAGGTTTGATGTCTGCCCGTATCATTGAAGTAAACAATGAGAAATGCATCTTATCAATAACCCGTGATATTTCTGATCTAAGCAGGCTGAAAATGATCTCCGCTATGCCCATGCTCAATTGGAAGAAGCCTATAATGCAACCTTGGAAGGCTGGGTACGAGCACTGGAGATCCGTGAACATGACACAGCCGATCACAGCCGCCGGGTCGTGGAATTGACTGTGTCCATGGCCACGCGGATGGGATTTTCAGGGGAAGGATTGATGCACATTCAGCGGGGAGCACTCCTGCACGACATAGGTAAAATGGGGGTTCCGGATAATATTTTATTAAAACCCGGTTCATTAACAGCAGAAGAATGGACCATTATGCGTTACCACCCGGTATATGCACGCACATTACTGGAACAGATCGAATACCTGGTTCCTGCCATGGAAATTCCTTATTGCCACCATGAAAGGTGGGATGGTACAGGTTATCCCCGCGGATTATCTGGTGAGGAGATCCCGCTTTCCGCCAGGATATTTTCTGTAATCGATGTCTATGACGCACTGCTTTCAGACCGACCATATCGGCCTGCCTGGTCTATAGCAGATGTGAAGCAATATTTGCTGGATCAGAAAGGTAAGCAATTTGAACTTCTGCAAATAGTTGATGAGTTTGTATCTTTCATATCCACAAATTAATCATTTGTAGGAACATTGATCTTTTCAACATTTCAGCAAAATAATACCTGACATGCTCTGAAAACTATTCGCGAAAACCCATAAATGATCCAAAAATCATGATATACTCTGACTTATGATTTCAACAGACTACGCACTATTAGGTATCGTATCCGCTGGTACCTTCAGTGTTCCTTGTCGTATTGCGCCTGCACCGGGAAATCATTCGTATTAAGCATTTACGTATCATTATTTCTCAACCGCCTGGCGCAAAGCCAGGCGGTTTTTCATTTATACTGGAGCTATTCAAATGATCGAAATCTACTTTCAAACATCAAACTCATTCTCGGCGCCCGGGTGATCTTTCAAGACCTCACCTGGGAGATCCAGCGCAACCAGCGCATCGGGTTGATCGGGCCGAATGGTGCGGGGAAATCCTCGCTATTCAAACTGATCACCGGTGAATATCTCCCCCGAGCCGGGTGGGACGGTTACTTCCGCCCGCGGTGTGACTGTGGGATATCTACCTCAGCAGCCTGAATTCGACCCGGCGTCTGAATGTCTTGAATGTGCCCTGACAGGAAATCCACGCCTGTATCAAGTGCGGAAGGAACTCATCCGGGTGGAAGCCTTCTTTGGCGATCCGCAGTCGTGTTTGGCTCACAGAATACTCTTTCCCGAGCTCTCGAAAGCAGCAATCCCTGCTGGAAGAGTACAGCAAGTTGGGCGGCGATCAATATGAGGACCAGGTTCAGAATCTGCTCAACCGGTTGGGGCTGCTAATCAGAGGCTGAATTCTCCAAAGAGCATGGGCGAATTATCAGGTGGGCAGCGGAAACTGGTCGGATTGGCCAGGCTGCTTCTGGTCAAACCGCAGGTCCTGCTGCTGGATGAGCCGGATAACCACCTCGACCTGGACGGAAAGGCATACCTCGAGCAGATGATCCTGAACTACCCGGGGACAGTCGTGATCATCTCACATGACCGCTATCTGTTGGATCGGGTGGCCACCCATATCGCCGAGTTGGAAGATGGGAAAATGACCACGTTTGAAGGGAATTATTCGGACTATTATGCTGGATAAACAGACCCGCATGGCACGCCAGGACGAATTGTATTCCATCCAGCAGCGTTCCATCGCCAGGATCGAAATGGCCATCAAGCGTTATTCCATCTGGGCGAAGGTGTATGACAGCGAGAAATTCGCCAAACGGGCAAAGTCCATCCAACATCGGCTGGACAAAATGGATCGGATCGAAAAACCGGTCATCGAACGCAGGCGAATGGACTTGAAATTGAACGGCTGGCGGGGATCAAGCAAAGTGCTGGAATTCAAATGCAGTCCAAAGGTTATGATGACCAACATGTGCTCCAACCGGTCGATCTGTTGATCCGTCATGGCGAACGGGTGGGAGTGATCGGCAGGAACGGCAGCGGAAAGTCTGTTCTGCTGCGGCTGGCATTGGAAATTGAGACTCCCGACGATGGGGATGTGATCCTCGGCCCGAGCATCCGAACTGCCTGGTATGCCCAGGAGCACGAATCACTGGATTTGAAACTGACCGTCCTGGATACCATCCGGCAGCAGGCAGCCATCAGCGAGAATAGGGCGGTATCCTTTCTCAACCGCTTCCTGTTCACCTATCGCATGGTCTCCCAGCCGGTGTCCGAGCTCTCGGGCGGGGAACGCAGCCGCCTGCAACTGGCGCTCATCATGCTTTCTAATGCCAACTTCCTGCTGTTGGATGAGCCAACGAATAACCTGGATATCGCGTCCGCTGAAGTGCTGGAGAATGCGATCCATGATTTTGAAGGGACCGTGCTGGTGGTATCCCATGACCGGTACTTCCTGGATCAGATCGCGGACCGGCTGCTGGTGGTGGATAATGGAAAGATCACGGAATTCACAGGCGGATATACGGATTATCTTCAGAAACGATCCCGGGTAAATAGTTCATTTGCTCCGTGAAATATTACCTGGGTGTGAATAGGTAAAGTTGGAAGAAATATTATGGCAATAATTGACAATTTAAAATAGAGCAGAGGACGTTTTCCTGCTCTGGCTATCACATTATTTAGTAAATCTTAGGTTTTATTCTTCCGTGATCGTCACACTCTCGATCACATCACCGCGAAATCCGGGAATTGCTGTGGATCGCGCCGGGTGATCCCATTGACCACTTCCATACCGCTGGTCACCTGTCCAAAGATGGTATAACCACCATTTAACTGGGGAGTGGGTCCAAAAGTGATGAAGAACTGGCTGCCATTGGTATCCCGGCCGGCATTGGCCATGGCCACAACACCTGCTTTGTCGAAGGTGAGGTCACTGTCCTCGTTCACAAATTCGTAACCCGGTCCACCGCCGCCTGTTCCGGTTGGATCGCCACCCTGTGCCATGAATCCATCCAGCACCCGGTGAAAGGTGACCCCGTCAAAGAATTTTTCGCGGGCAAGGAAGACAAAACTGTTGACTGTGATGGGAGCTTTATCCGGGAATAGTTGAATCACAAACTCGCCGCCTTTAGCCATCTTGAACGTGGCAGTATATTTCTTATTCACATCGATCTGGAGCGCAGGTTCGGAAGGATATGTCTTTCTGACCGCTAAAGGAGCTGTTGTTGGTTCTGCCAGGGGTGCGTTTTCAGCTGTTGGATTCGGTTCGGCCAAACTTGAAAGTGACTCCTTCTGTTCTTGTTCTGTTGATGATTATATTGCAACAACGATAGCCACGATCGCCACCACAACAACTACAGCTGCAATGATCTGAATGGTAGTGTTGGAAATTTTCCTATTGGTTTGTTTTTTCACGGGTTTCTTTTTTGACATGATGTTCCCTTATATCGATTAATTTTCAATGAATTGCATCTATATTGATGATAAAGAACTACTAAATTACTAACAGACTCTCAAATTACAGGTCGAGATCGTTTTTTAATGTTCGCTTTTTTCAAGCCAGCGGATAAAGATGTAATTGATCGCTCCCAATATTACCATGGCTGCCAGGAAAGCCAGGTAAGCGATCCGCCAGTTTTGCGGACCGGTCATCATGGAAAACTCTGACATTCCGCCAATTCCAGCCAGCAAGGTCAGCGGCATAAAGATGGTTGTGATCACGGTCAATCGCCGGACGGAGAAATTCGTAGCATTTGCTGCTGATGTCAATCGATTATTCAATATGGATAAATACATTTCCATTAAACTTGTAACCAGGTCACGGGCAGATTCAGTCAGCTCGAAGAATTTTGTCAGGTGGTCGTATATATCCCGATAATATATGATCGCTTTGTCCGGTATATGCGGGCTGTCTTTTCGGGTGATCTTGATCAAGATTTCCCGTTCATGGAATATACTTTTTCGGACAGATAACAGTTCGCGGCGTAGTTTTACGAGTTCGATCGGTTTGAATTTCGTATGGTCTTCCAGGATCAGGTCTTCCAATCGGTTGAGTTCCTCTTCCAACGCGTCAATGATGACAAATTTATTGTCGACAATGCTATCAATGACATTATGGGCAATAAAAGACGCTCCATGCCTGGCAGCCCCAATATCCTGCTCCACCAATTTCTCAATTCCGTCCAGCATGGATTTTCCATTTGAATCCCTTCCACATACAGTGACCAGGAAATTATCACCAACGATCAGATCAATTTCATGAACTGTCAGGGTATTCTCGATGTAACGAAAGGAGTCAAATAGGATGAATGTATTGGTTGGATAATCTTCTATTTTCGGTATCTGGTTTTCGTCCAGGCAGTCTTCGATGACCAATTCGTGGATATTAAATGGTTCGCTTAATGCTTCAAGGTCCTCCTTGGTGGGTTCGCAATAATTCAGCCATAGGACACCACCATTTTTTGCTTCATTAATCGCTGCTTCCAGGTTTGGAAGACGAATTAACCCGCCTGATTTACGAATAATATAGTGGTTTAATTCCGACATAGATTTACATTCCTATCTTAAGGAGATGGTTTGGTAAGGGGTAAATTCGCTCCGCAGAAAGGAACAATCTGCGGAGTATGGGCTGGTCCACTTGACTTCATGCCCGCGTGCAGGAGCCCCACACCTGGGACAATTGGTTGGCAATTGTTCAGGATGGTAGGTTACAGTCTCACCAACTGTTCCCATCAAAGGTGATGGAGAATTTGGAGACGCATTTTTTTGAGATAACGTTGCCTCTTCTGCTTCTTCTTCAATGTATGAAGAGGGAACGAATCGCACAATCACAAACTCAAGGATGGCACTAAATGCGAGCAGGAAAAGGATTCCCGGCCACATCCACCCTTTCCACATTAAAACCGCCAACCCGATCAACCAAATTGCCCCATGTAAATTTCGCCATTGACCAACCAACTTTTTCTTCGGTTCATGTTTGCTCATTGTCATCCCTTATACAAATTAGTTATGAATTTTATCTATTAAAGTTTATCACAAGTGGAAATTATTATTTTTCTCTTTACCAACCCTTTGGGATAAAGCGGTATTTCACCTTTTGCATATATTCTTCATATCCTGGTAAATTTCTTTTCAATACTTTTTCTTCATTCAATATCCTGGCAGCCAGCACCGGAATGATCAATAACGCCGGGATCACAGCCCAGTAAGATCCCAGTGCGAGGGGAGAAAACAAATAGATGATGAGAGTACTCATATACATGGGATGCCGGACTATTCCATACATTCCGGTACTGATCACTTTTTGGTCCTCAGCTACTTCGATCACCCGCGATGCATAACTATTTTGCCGTAACACCATAAAGAATAAACCGTAACCCACTAAGAAACAAAATAAAGCGAGGATTACCACGATAGGGGGAACATGCGACCAGCCGAACCGGTGATCCAGTCCCGGTAGTATGAAAGCAAGTAAAATGACCGGGTAAGATAGTGTAACGATCAAGCTTTGCTCTTTTTCTTTTTCTCGCAACTTCATCCTTCTTTCGAGGAGTCCCGGATCATTCTTAATGAGGTAATTAAATACAAATACCATGGGGATCATCAGGCTAAAAAAATACGCCCACCCTTCCCAGTATTTGAAAGTCCCGGCAGGTAAAAAAATAACGATCAACAAGACAATGATCCCCGGAAGGACTCTCGTTACCATGAGCCTCGGAACCATGTTATTTGATTTGTTTGTATTCTCCATTTTTCCTCCCACTAAACTTGAATTAACAATAATAAATATACGCCAAAAAAGTTCAGTGTCTATAGTCAATTTTTATTCAGATATTCCTCTCCATTCGAGGAATAAATATTGCAATGGAATCATGTAAATAAGTTATTTGTGAGGAAATTATGCGAAATGAAGAAGGTCTTGCGTTTCACCTGCATATAAAGGAAGGCGATGTGGGTCGATATGTGCTGCTCCCCGGTGACCCGGGTCGTTGTGAAAAGATCGCTGCCTATTTTGATGATGCCCATTTTGTGTCTCAAAACCGGGAATATGTGATCTGGACCGGGTCCCTGTTGGGAGAAAAAGTTTCCGTTGCTTCCACTGGAATTGGCTGCCCATCCACAGCCATCGCTGTTGAGGAGTTGGTGGATGTGGGTGCAGATACATTCATCCGGGTTGGCTCATCAGGCGCCATGCAGCCTCATGCCCGCATGGGTGATGTTGCCATCATCACCGGGGCAATCAGGGACGAAGGGACAACCTCTCATTACTTGCCTATTGAATTTCCGGCAATTGCTGATTTGGATGTTGTCAGCTGCATTACGCGATTCTGCAAGACAGTTAAATTTACCTTTCCATCTGGGTATATCGCAGACCAAAGATTCCTTTTACGGTGAGGTGGAACGCAACCGAATGCCTATGGCAGCCCATCTGGAAGAGCGCTGGAATGCCTGGGTTGCAGGTGGTGCAGTCTGCTCAGAGATGGAAGCAGCCGTCATTTTTATCCTGGCTTCCATTTATAAGAAACGTGCCGGTGGAGCGATGCTGATCATCAACAATGCCGACCTGGCTGACTTATCCCCGGATGACAATGCCAAACAAATGGCTGAATTTGACCCCGAGCGGGTCATTCGGGTGGCGGTGGAGGGTTTGAAATTACTGATCGCCCGGGATAAAAGCCAGGAATTGATCCAATACTTCGATAAAAAATGCACTTCCATAATGGAAGTGCATTTTTATATTAATTAGAATCCATTATTGATGTTGAGGTTGAAAACCTCAAAGGGTCTTGAACATTGAATCCCTTAACCCGGCTGCCCACTCCCGGATGGCCGGATAATTCCGCAGGTCACCCGGCTGTGCTCCAATGATCACCATCACAAACAACATTTGCAATAATTTCAATTTATACAGGTCCAACCTGCCCCCAAAGAAACCCACACTTACTGGCTTCACATCAGGCGCAGATGCAAGGATCGGTTTCAGGTAATTGGATGCCAGGGTGTAGCTTTCTTTGAAATTTAAATGCCCTTCCCTTTTGGGTGGTTTTGCCAACGAAGCATCAAGATATATCGGAGTTGTCGTTTTGGAGTGTCCTTCAGGAACGGTCAAGCTCATGGCAGTGCAAAAATAGGCCACCGGGATTCGGCTCAAGTCCGATTGGTGCTGCTTGACGAAATTACGGGCTGAACGATGCCAGCCAAGGATCATCGGTGCGCCAACAATCACAGCATCAAAACCTGTGATGCTGTGAATCTCCTCGAGCCTGCTTATGGTTACCTGATCCCCGTTCTTTCCCAGTTCTTCAGCGATGACCTTGACTACGTCCTCCGTGGAACCGGAATTTGTGGTGTATGCAACCAGGACTTTCTTCATATATATTCCCTCAAAACAGAATGTGGAGTTGCTTTGGGGGGATTAATATTGACCAAATATTTTAGCGAAGGTCCGATGCCACCCATGCAGTGATGAGACAGGATCGGCATACATCATGATGCACTTTCCAGCGACTGTCGAAAGGCCTAATTGTTTCGCCAACGCAAGCACTTCCGGTGATTGAGATCCCTGCTGCAGCCAAACCTTTTTCAAACCCGCATCTGCCACATCCTGAACAGCCTGTTTTGCTTTGGCGGGAGGCAGGCAAATGAGCACTGCGTCCACCTTGTCTTTCAAGGCTGCAATGTTCGGGTAGCAAACCTGACCGGAAATTTCTTTGGCTTCCGGGTGAACCAGAAAGACCTCATAGCCTTTTGGTTTTAACTCATCTGCGATCATGTTGCCGAATTTTTTACCTGATCTTGAAGCGCCCATGATTGCAATGCGCTTGCTATCGATAAAATCCTGAATTTCCTTTTTCATACTATCTCCTTCTATATATTCATTTCTTAATTCATGATGGTTAATATCATAACAATTAATTAGAAATACGTAATCTTCATGATAACAGTTGTATTTCTTTCAGACCATTTCAATTAACTGTGTATCATTCATTTCAAAACCCATTCAGGTCAATCGCGCTTCCCATGACATAAGGACGAAAAAATGACAAAATCAGTATGTCTCTGGAGGATCCTATATAGTTACAGGATTTGGCTTCTTAATCATTTCAACTTTCCAGATTAAGACTACCAGCACGGTAATTATAATATGGGGAACATATTCGAGACTATTATAAACAGGTGACCGGGTAACCCCAGTGGCAACTACCTGGGCAAAATATGTGTAGATCCAGTGAAAAAATATTGCCATCCAGATACTGCCTCGAGCTCGATTATGTAACCAAGAATATATCACAGACGACGATGTCAAACCAAGCATGAAACCTATGAATGGAATCTTTAGCTCAAATTGTGATGTACCGATCATGAAGAATAATGGAAGATGCCATAAACTCCAAACCACCCCAATGATCAAACCTGATATTAAAGCACTCCAGCGTGTTTGCAGCCTATCCAAGGCGAAACCACGCCAGCCTATTTCTTCTGAAATGGGACCTAACACAAGGAGTGGCAGTAAACTTCCAATCTGGGTAATAAATAATGAATAATCAAATTTGGATCCTGTAATGCTATTCAAACCAAGTTGTAGTCCAGAAATGATTATGGCAATTAATATCGCAGATAAATACAACTTCATGCCAATATTGAATTGTATAATGCGTTGACCCAATTTTCGTACTCCAGATCTTCCCTCATATAACCAGGTTAATCCAAGGCCGACAAGCGATGGAACAAACCCTCCAATGATAAATAATGCTAATGCCCAGGCAGGAGGCCGGGCAGAATCTGTCACAAAACTGGCTGCAGGGATTTTGAAGACAACGAGTGGCCCCCAGAAAACAAAGAATGACAGAGTCAGGGTCATAACCAGGAAAACGATTGCTTCTTTGACAGGATTTTTCTTATTCATCATTTCCTCGAATCCAGAATGAACATTATTTATGGAATTTATTACTAAATCGCATCGATCCTTTTCTGGATATCCGAAGGTAATTCCTTCTCAAAAGTGAGAATATTTCGTTTCATATGCTCCGGATTTATTGTTCCGGTAACCACACAGGATACCTTATCATGCAGTGCATATAAGAGCGCAATTTCATGTGGATTCCAGCCGGGAATATCATTGATAAAATGGTATTTTCGACCTTTTATTAATTGTGGCCGGTAATTTTTGAGTACCCGCAATAAATACCAGATGTCACTCAGTTTCCTGATTTTATAAAGGTTGTTGCTGTAAAGTGTGTGGGCGAGCGGTGACTTTACCAGCACACCAACTCCTTTAGAGTAAGCTTTTTCGATCTGAATGACTGGCAATGCTTTCTCGATCAGGTTATATGTCAACATGACCACATCCAGTATATTATATGAAAGGGCATTTTCCAGGGCTGCTCCGTCACATGATGCCCCGATCAGTTCAACTTTTCCCTGTCGTTTTAGCTCAGCTAATGTACCAAAAACTTCTTCCTGACCCTGGGCGGGCAAACCATGCAGTTGCAAGAGTGGCAACCGATCAAGACCCAAATTTTTCAAGCTGGTTTCCACCTGACCGATGATGGATGCCGAGGAATAATCCTTGACCAGTTTTCCATTTTGGATGATCGTCCCGGCTTTGGTTCCAATGATCAACCCGGTGGTGTTTACCCCTTTGAGGATTTTTCCCAGCCTTTTTTCTGCGTTTCCACCGCTATAACTGGCACCAGTATCAAAAAAGTTCACCCCTCCATCCAGCGCCTGGTGGACCAACTGGTCCGCAATTTTTTCATTAAATACTTCATAACCCCAGTATCCGCCACAGCCATAGCCCATGACTGAGATCATTTTCCCTGTATTTCCAAGCTTTCTCATTTTCATAGGACTGCCTATTTTGTGACTAGTACTCTATTCCTTTCAAATTGAAATGATCCTAATAATCGAAACAACCGTTAATTAATTCCACGGGATCGGTAATATTCCTTTTTCACGCATTTCAGGCAGGTTCACCCAGGTATAACCCACTTCACCGGCATCAAGGTGGGGTTTTATGTCTTCCCATTCCTTTGCGCCATAATTTACCGCATCTTCGAAACTGGATTGACCGATCATGGTTGTTTCCACAAAATAATAATCCGCATTTTCTTCATCCATACGAATTGCAGAAAAAACATGTCCTGGAATACGGACGAGTGCTGATTCAAGCTCGAGTGCTTCTGCTGCAGAATTGAAGAGGGTCACCAGTTCCACACAATTTCCACTGGACTGGTCCAATACCTCAGCCGGCAAACGCATGCGCTGTACTGTATTCGGTCCAAAGGCGGTCATGGTGCTGATATATGTAAGTTGGTATTTATCCTTTTCTGCCTGCCAGATCGCCTGAAGTCGATCCCACACGCCGCCATTTTCATCATTCACGTAACCGGCATAACCGTTCCACATTGTCCCGGTCTTCGTATAATCTGCTGCAGCCCGAATGAGTTCTTCTACTTTTGGATCAGTAGGGGTCACCCATGCTGCCCAAAGTTCATACTCTTCCTGCCATTCAAATCCCTCCAACCACACAAAATCTCGTCGCGAGTACATGAGGACTTCTTCAGTTTCATCCAATAACAGGATTTCGTTCCCGCTTTCCAGCTTAACCACTTTAATATGAAATGTACCCGGTTTTTCTGAATTCAATTGGTCGACTGCACCTTCCAACAACCGTGGATTTTGGTGGATTTCCATACTTTCCCCAGCCGGAACATCCACTGTATCCACTGATTGGTTGGTATAACCCTCTATTTCTGATTGAACAACAAAGGTAAGGTCGTCGTTCCCATTGTTGGTAAGGGTAACATCCACAAAATCATCCAAAATGGTACCATAGAGGTGATAGAGTGCAGTGACCACGCTGTTAGTATAAACATAATGGATATCGACTCCATCCACGGTTTCATCAACGGGCGCCTTGGTCGGCATCTGTTCCCTGGAAATAGCTTCTTCAGTAGATGCCAATTGTTGAATGAAATTGTCATTTTTATCGGGTTTCTGATCCCGATTAAATATGGATGATAGCGGAAACACCACGCACGATAAGGAAACCAATCCCAAAATGACTATAAGGTATGAGGAATATTTTAATCTTTTAATTTGAGGATTTCCGGAATTACCCATTTCTTCCCTCCAATCACAACCATTCGTGGTATCTTCCTTAACAAAACAATTATATTATTTTATCCGAAAAAATATTGGGGGTTCATTGCATGCATTGATATATCCGAATAATTAATCCATGGTTTTTAACAATATACTGGTACGATTGTAGATCAAATAGATCAATGTTACAGCTGCCGGAATGACTGCCAGAAGATCAGCCCATCCAAAATCATCGAAGATCGGCAGGATTACAGATAGGGCAATCATCACCAGTGAAGCATAATAAAAGAATTTTTTCCTTGTTCCAAGGCCTATGCCCAATCCAAGCAGGATCACTCCATATCCCAGCATCAAAATGGCCATTCCAATAAAAATCCAGGAAGGTATGTTTAAATTCATCCTCCGCAGAAAAAAACCAGCTACTCCTGCAACCATCCAGATCAATGCATTTAAATAGATCAATACCTGGCCAATTCTCATCACCTTCTGATTATTTATCCATGTCATCCTGCCTTTGAACTATTAGTAGAATATCCCTTCCGATCTATCGATTTTTTGCTAGTAAATTACTGTCGTCAGTCTCGATAATAGATGACCATCTGTAATCTGGTTTTGTCCTTGTTGCGGTTGTGATATGAGTGCGGCCGGTCGGCCCGGAAGTGGATCGAATCGCCTTTCTCCAAATGGTACTGCCGGTCATCCACCTGAATGGTCAGTTCCCCTGAAAAGAGGGTAATAAATTCTTCAGTATTCTCCGGATGCGGATCAGCCTTCAGAAATCCGTCTTTATCGATCTCGATAGTGTAGATCTCAAACCTTCTTCCATCTTCAATCGGGTAGTATGGATATAACCTGTACCTGCCGCTGTCTTCCACCATCGGGAGAATGTCATGCTTATGGATGATGCGGGTTTCTTCCCGGGGAGCGCTGAGGAGTGAGGTGAAGGAGATCTTTAGTCCATTTGCGATCTTCCAGACAACAGAAATCGTCGGGCTGGATTCTCCCCTTTCGATCTGACCCAGCATGCTTTTACTGACCCCTGTCATTTCAGCTAATTTTTCCAGGCTGAGTTTTTTTTCATCACGTATCTTTTTTAAATTCCGGGCTACCAAGCAGGGAGATATCTTCCATTGACTTCGCTCCTTTACTATAGTCGTTATAACGTACATATTGTATAATATATCGCATATGCACTATAACGTCTGTTTTGTATATTATAACATTTCGGAGCACAAATAAAATGCCAAATCTTTACCCGTTTTTGATCTATGTTATTGTGACCACATTCACTCCCGGACCTAATAATATTATGGCTATGACCAATGCCATGCATGATGGTCTTAAAAGAACTATCCGCTTCTTATTCGGAATATTTGCGGGATTTATTGTGATCTTATTGTTAAGTGGTTTATTGAACTTGGTTTTGGCAGACATACTCCCCGGCGTCCACATCTGGTTGAATATCCTGGGTGCTGGTTATATGGTTTTTCTGGCAATCCATATCATGCGATCCAAACCAATAGCTGATGATCCATCTGCAAACAAGTTTAATTCATTCAAAGCCGGTTTCGTTATGCAATTCCTAAATATCAAGGTGATCGTCTATGGGATCACCGTTTTTTCTCTATTTATCATCGAACGATACCACGACCTGGCATCGATCAGCTTATTCGCCATTGTGCTGGCTTTTATCGGATTCTTAGCGACTTCGACCTGGGCAGTTGCCGGTAATCTGTTCCGACCTTTGCTGACGAAACATTATCTTATTTTTAATATCGTTATGGGTGCCTTGCTGATCTATACTGCCATTGCCAGCCTATTTTAGTTTGGCAGCGTCCATTTGTTTTATGGCATACAGATTTTCAAAATTCAAAACCTAATTCACCACATTTTTCAACACCCGCAGCGCTCGCAACGTCACCCATTTGTTGGGCTGTTTTTGTAAACCAAAATCGACCCAAGTCTTTCCATTGTAGTCATATTCCAATGGCCAGCGGCCATCTTTATCCTGCTTATCACGGATGATTTTCATTGCATTTGCCAGACGTGGATCTTCGCCAAATCCCAATCCCACCAGGGCCTCCACATTCTGCAGCACATCTGTAACATAGAAAACAGGGAAACCAAATTTCCTCCAACTACGGTTTGGTTTACCTTTTACCTCGGCAGGATAATCGGCTTCTGCTGGATCGGTGCTGAATAAGAAATCGATTCCTTTTTCAATTGCCCTAATAATGGATGGCGTTCGTTTCTCAATCGGTAGTCTGCTAAATGCCAGCATCACTTTGACTGCACCCCACGCACAGGGCAGGCTGTTATTCCCTCCACAGGCAAAGATTGGTCCGCAATTGTAAGCGTAATAACGAACTTCCGCTTCCTTGTCCGATGCAGGGGATATTCCTTCCCCGGTGACACTGCAAGCCATCCAATCAAATGCAGTTACAAGGCGCGGATCATCACAACCCAACTCCTGCAATGCCCAGCAAAGGTTGCCTTGCAAACAATCGATCGTCCCGGAAGGCGAACCGGTCATGGTAAATTGTCCAAGAGGTGTCAGTGCATGATCAAGCAAATAATCGCATGCCTGCCTGATACGTTTATCCTGATTAATGGTTGCCCCAAGCTGTGCCAGCAAGGTTAATGACCAGACAGTGGATCTGTACTTTGGGTTATAACCTGGACCAGACTGTACCCAGTATCCGTCAGGTTTCATGTTATCCAGGACTGTAGCGATCGGTCCGATCTTATGTGCCTCAATTTGAGCTTCTTTCAATTCCGGATCGTTTCCGGATAATTCCAACAGGTCACGGAGCGTCAGATAACGCACTCCTGGAGATTCGTTCCCCAACAACCAGGCGAGAGTTTCTTCCTTCATGAAGTTTAGTGATTTCATCGTTATACCTTCAATATTCTTAATCAAATGAAAATAAGCAATTTATTTTCATTATTAATATTGTATATCATTATGTGCTGGTTTTACTGATAATATATTCATAAAAAACCTTGTAGCGCAGCTTGAATCATCATCTTGACAAGAGATGTTTTTATGCTATCATATGACTATACAGTCATATGACTGCTTGGTCATATATTAAGAAGGAATTATGCCTAAGGAAACTTATTTCAATTTACCTGAAGATAAACGGCAGCGATTGTTGAAATGCGCAATCGATGAGTTTGCAGACCACGATTATGCAAGTGCTTCAATCTCAAAAATAGTTATCAAGGCTGGTATATCAAAAGGGAGCCTATATCAGTATTTTTCCGATAAGAATGACCTGTATCATTATTTGCTGGAATTGGCAGCTCAAAAAAAAGCAGTGGTTTTGAACAATTCCATTCCTTCAGAAAATACCTTGGACTTATTCCAAACATTACATCAGTTATTTATGAAAATGGCTGATTTTGAAGTGCGTTATCCTGAACTGGCCAGGATAGGATACCGAGCTTTGAATGGCTCTTCTCCACTTCCTGAGGACATCATAGCTAAAGGCAAACAATCAACCAAAGAATATTTTATTCGGTTGATCGAAACTGGCAAAATAAATGGCAGTATCAGGCCGGATGTCGATGCTTTATCAGCCAGCTACCTCATTACTGCTGTTTTAACTGAATTGGGAAGTTATCTTATGAGGCCGGAAGTAACCCATAAGGAAAAACTGAACTCCGCTCAACTTTCTCCTGAAATTGAATTTATATATCATCAAATTGTGTCCATTCTCCAGTTTGGAATCGCTAATCAATTTTCATCATAAGGATAAGACCATGACTTACAATCTTGAAAATAAAACTGTTATTGTCACTGGAGCAAATTCCGGAATAGGAAAATCCGCTGTCATACAACTGGCGAAACTTGGGGCAAAGGTGATAATGGCTTGCCGGTCATTGGATCGTGGTTCAACCGCACTTGAAGAAGTTCAAAAAGCTTCTTCTTCAAAGGATGTTGATCTGATGCAGGTGGATATGTCATCACAGGAATCTATCCACGGATTTGTGAAATCATATATGGAACGGTATAAACGGCTGGATGTTCTCATCCACAACGCTGCCAACTTCGATCATACCTTAATAAAACCAACCCTTACAAAGGATGGCGTTGAAACAATTTTTGCTACCAACCACATTGGTGTGTTCTTGATGACGCATCTTTTCCTTGACCTATTAAAATTCAGTGCGCCTTCCCGCATTATTACAGTTGCGTCCAAGGGATTGATCACATATCCATTTCTGGATATAGAATTTGACAACTTGAATGGAGCGAGGAAATTTAACACGCAAAATGCCTATTACCACTCCAAACTCGCCCAAGTGATGTTTACCTATGATCTTGCAGAAAAATTGCATGGAACGGGAGTCTCGGTAAATTGTGTCCGGGTAACTAATGTTGCCATTCCCGATGAAAGGTTAACTCATCTACCCACCTGGCTTAAGAAGATCTATCACTTGAAAAAGAAAATGGCTATTTCACCTGAACGTCAAGCTGAGACATATGTTTACCTTGCTGCTGACCCCACCATACAAGAAATTACTGGCGGCTATTGGAATGAGAATAATCTTCAAGTGAGGTCAAATAAAAACTCTTACAATCGTGAAACATGGAAAAAGCTATGGGCAGAAAGTGAACGATTAGCAGGAGTTAAATGGTAAATGCCCCTTGGAATTCCTAGGTTCTGCCTACGTTGTACTTTTATATGGCCATGATCAACCCAAGCTAAATTTCCTGTAAGCATTCGCGATGAAGAAAGAATGCATATCTGTTGAAAAGGCTTCCAGAAAATGAATCATGTTAGGGAGGAATCATCATGGTCAATCAATTAAATGGTAAGGAACATCAATAATTACACGCTGATAACCAAAATGTCTCTTTCCATAGAGCAAGGCCATCTTGATCAACCAGGCAGTTTGGTTATGTAGGAATCCCTGCCACCAATGTGCCGGTACAAATTCCGGCAAGATCAGCACAGCCTGTTGACCATCATTAATTTCCTGGTCAGTTCGGTCAAGATATTCCAATAATGGAGCCACAATGGATCGGTAGGGAGAGGGAACTGTGACGATTGGAATATCCGGATACCAGTCTTCCCACTCCTTCTGTATTGATTCACTGAGTGTTGGGTCGATTTCCACATACACCGCAGTAAGATTATCAGTCAGGGAGCGGGCAAAATTCACCGCTTCTATGGTTCCCCGATGCACACCGGAAAGGGGAATCACCACCCGTGGACGCGGCATGGGTCGTAAGGATGGAGGCAATCCCCTCAGGGTTAATTGCTCAGAGATTTTCCGATATTGTGCACGGATCGCCAGGAGGGCTGAACAATAATGGCAATTAAGAGGATCGATATCCACGCGCCTTGCAGAAACTTGCTGTAACCAATGATCAACAGAGCTGATCCCGTAACCAATGCCCCCAATCCGTTGATCAATAATTTGACATGCCAGCCCTTCCCCCTGATCCTGAACCAATGCATTACCATACCGGATTGTGATAATGTAAATGCCAGGAAACGCACCAACAGCAAATAGCGGAATGAGTAAATGGCTTCTTCCATTAAAGATCAGGATGAGTGCGGCTGTTCCAGCAGATAGGAAAATAATGCCGTTCGTGTAAACTAATCTGTCCCCCAGGTTGCTGAATGGCCGGGGTAAGAATTTATCAGCCGCCAGAATGGATGTAACCCTTGGAAAACCCGCGAAACTGGTATTAGCTGCAACCGCTAAAATAAGCAGGGTCGAAGCCTGAACGATAAAGTGCCCAATTCCATCACCAAGAATTCGGCGGGTCAGGGCGGAAAGAATGGTTTCGTTTGGCAGTGAAATCACACCGAGGTATTGTGTCAGGCCAATGCTGCCGATGAATAACAAGCCCATCAATACAGCCATGATGATCAAAGTCGTCCTGGCGTTTTGTGCTGCGGGTGCTTTAAAAGCCGGCACACCATTGCTGATCGATTCTATACCGGTCAGAGCAGTACAGCCCGCTGCAAACGCATGCAGTATCAAGCAGAGTGGAAAGCGCTTCAGCTGGTGCTATTGTAGGTATTGGTATGGGTTGAATAGCTCCCCTGAAGACCTGTATGCCGCCAAAAATTAACATGGCAAAGAAAGTAAATAGGAAGAGGTACACCGGTATGGACATTATTGAACCGGTTTCTTTTAGACCGCGTAAGTTGGCAAGGGTCAGTATTAATAAAATTCCCAGGGCGATTGGAATCCGGTATTGTAACAGATCCTGGGAAGGTGGATGCGATGGCTTCGACACCGGCGGTTAAGCTGACAGCTGCGGTCAGCACATAATCAATGAGAAGAGCTGCAGCGGCGATCAGCCCGGGTATGGTCCCCAGGTTTTCCCTGGCGACAACATATGATCCTCCCCCTGAAGGGTAACCGAAAATTGTCTGTGCATACGATAACGCGACAATGATCAGCAGGGAAACGATTGCCAGCCCGATCGGAAAGGAAAGCCTTAGCCCAACCGTCCCGGCGATGATCAGGCCAAGGTAAATTTCCTGGTTGGCGTATGCGATGGAAGAAAGTGCATCCGGCGAGAAGGCTGCCAGTGCCCGGATCTTGTTCAGGCGGTTCTCAGCCTGCTCATAGGTGGGCAGGGGAGAACCAAGGAAGAGATCACGCAATCGATGCAGCATATCTTATTGTATTATATGCAAGATATATGCATTTCAACTAACACTTATAGCTGATAAATCATACAAGATCAAGTATTTATTAGGCGATTAAATCGCTTACTGTTTAGAAAATTTCTCAAAGATCATTGGCACATAGATTAACCCTGTGGAACCATCCCCAGAATTTGTTAATCCTTTCAAAACAGTCGATAGTTCCGTTTCCTGACTATACTTTTCGAACATAAATGTAGTGAGGTCAAGCGTAACCTGAAAGATCTTCTCAAAATCATCGATCCCTACTTCTCTAAAGGCTTGAGATAGATTATTGATATGGTCAAATTCCCTCTCCAGTAATCGCACTAGCCAATCGGTTGCACCGAGCCGTGCCAAAACCAAAATAACTTTGCAGCGGTCAGCCCAATCGTTCATACATTGGGTACGGGATTTTTCGATCTGGTCCAACATCATTTTATATGGAGGTATCGGGAAAAACCAAAGATCTGTAAAGATAGGCGCAATACTTTCGACAGCTTCTTTTGCATGCAGGTTTTCCAGTGATCGTATCGCGGCAAGGACAATAATTCGTTTGGGATGAGATAAATACGGTAATAAAGGCTCAATGGCTGCTTCATTATTTAACTCACCCAGATTGACGATCGCATCATAGATCAGGTCATCCTCACCCGACTCCAGGTCCGCGACCAGGGTGGTGAAGTTCGTATTCGCTTCTCCGATCTCACTGATGATCTCCTCCAGGTTGGAACGGGCTTCTTCATACGATGGTTCACAGGAGACTGCTTTTTTATAATCGAAATACGCCTGCCTGAATTCGTCGTTCTCTTCATGGATGATACCCAGCAGGTTATAGGCATCCGCATTGAACTGGTCGACTAATAAAGCCATTTGTCCTTGGATGTAGGCCTGTGAATACTCTTCCCTGTCCACCAGCATTGCTGAAACATCAGCATATTCGCGGGCTGTCTTGTGCTTGGGCAGGTTGATGGGTTTGGTTTCTTGAACTTTTTCCATCGGGATTCTCTGTTGGACCGGTTCCTGTCTTTGCTCTACTTCCGGCTGGTCTTCACCTTCTTCTTCATCTTCCTCCCCCTGGAATTCGGAATAATACTTTTCCACAGCTTCAACTGCTGCTGCATCTTTGCTGTATTCCAACACTTCCAATGCTGTTGCCCTAACTTCCAGATCCTCATCATATAAAGCGTTCAAAATTCCCCGCAACGCCTCAGGCTCAGGACGAACAGCCAAAGATGCTACTGCATCTCTGCGCATATCCCAATCATCTGATGTTGATCCTTCCAGTAGATCTTTGAGTGGTGTGGATTGGATTTCCAATTCTGCGATCAGATTCGATAGATTTTCACGGGCGTCCATGAAATGTTCGTCAATAAGAGCAGCTTTTTGATAAGCCACCAGGGCAAGGTATTGTTCCCCAAGCTCATCCAGGATCAATCCTTTCAGGTTGCTGGCTTCCGCCCATTTGGGATTAAGCTCCAGGGCATGGTTGACTTCGGTCAGTGCTTGAGTGAATCGATCTTCATCATAGTATTTGCTGGCTAGGATGTAATATTTCTCGGACATTTGTTTGAGTTCCATGCTGCTGGTGGTCACCAATTGAGATGGTTCAACTTGACTCCCACCTCCAAATATGGCGTCATTGAACGATGAATTGGGAGTATGGCCTTCTTCAAAATTTACCGATTCCGGGATAAATTCATTATTCATTCCA
The DNA here is from genome assembly GCA_963827895.1 of uncultured Chloroflexia bacterium. Classification (GTDB taxonomy): domain Bacteria; phylum Chloroflexota; class Anaerolineae; order Anaerolineales; family Anaerolineaceae; genus PNON01. The sequence continues at coordinate 23,942 of CAWHCY010000008.1, forward strand.
GCCAGGGCATCCAGGGCTTCGACGGAGTTAATGGCATGCAATGCATCAATCACTGCCTGCTGAACATCCGGGTCTTCATCCTTCACCAATCGGCTGAGGGGACGAACAAACCTTACATCCCTGAGGCTTCCAAGTGCTTCGGCTGCTGCGGCACGAACAGATGGTTTGTTATTTTGGAGCTCAATGACCAGGAATGCAAAACCTTTCCAGTTATTGAACTTGATCAGTGCTTCTGCGGCTTCAAATTGCTCCGTTTTATCCCCTGTGCTGAGGCATTTTTCTAGTCCCGGGATGTCTTTTTCAGCGATCAGGCTATCAATGTCTGTGTGATTAAAAAAACCCATTTCTGCACTTACCCCTTTCCTCTCTAATAAGAGAGAGTATAACTAACCCTTTTTTTCAACCACCCAGAAGTGGCTGAGCCCGAACCAGCGCAATGGAGTATGCTCCAATGCCTGCAGAATCCGGCGAATAAATCTGCCAAAAGCTCCCAGGCGTGCGATGATATTGTCGTATCCGCCAAAAATAATTGTTTGGTGGATCATTAATACTGGCAGTCCTTGGAATAATTTATCAAGATCATGTTTGGAATAGATGCGCACGTGTGGTGCCAGTTTGTTCCGCATTTTCCGCGGCAGGTAATTGACCAGTGGAATATTGCCAAAGCGATATTTTCCATGCCGGTAAATGCCATGCGTTTCGAACGGGTAACCGATATTTGGGCAGAACAACACCAGTCGTCCACCCGGTTTGAGCACCCGCACCATCTCTTCCACGGCCAGGCGGTCATTTTGCATATGCTCGATGACTTCGTTGCTCATGACCAGGTCAAAATGGTCATCCGGGTAAGGTAAATATTCACCGGCTGCATTGATTACGTCCAACCCCAGGGCATGCGATTCTACCACCCGTTCAAAATCGAAATCCAACCCGGTTACAGACCCGCCCAGGAGTAATAAATGCTTCATATACATTCCCACGCCACAGCCGTCTTCCATGATCCGGCCGAGTATGCGGTCTCCCGCAGCGCCGACGATCATCTGCAGGCGGCGTTCCTGGCCAGCCCGCCAGATATAGGATGGTTCACCTCTGAGCGCAGCCTTATCCAGATCGCGTGGATTAGTGGAATTCATTCAATAATCTTACCAGTTATTTGTGGAAATATCGATTTATTTGACCTGCACCACCTGGCCGCCTGAAGCCTTCACCAGGTCCGCCGGATGGATGCTAAAAACAGCATGGGGAGTGCCAGCTGCGGCCCAGACAACATCATAATTTAAAAGGTCTTCATCGATCAGAGTTGTAATGGGAGCAGGGAAAGCAACCGGTGGAATGCCGCCGATGGCGAAACCGGTCTGTTCCCGGACAAAGTCCGGCTCTGCCCGCAGGATTTGCTCCTGCAACAAAATGGAAACCCTGGCTTCATCCACGCGATTACTGCCGCTCACCAGGATCAGTATCGGTTTGTGGCTGTCTTTTCCCCGGAAGATCAGCGATTTAACGATCGCCCCGACATGACAACCAACCGCCTCGGCAGCTTCCGGTGCGGTGCGGGTGGATGCAGGCAATTCGATCACCTGGCAGGAAATATTCAATTTCAAGAGCGCATCTGCAACTTTTTGCGCGCTCGGGCTGAGTTGTGGATCGTTCATCATTCATCCATCCTTATTGATAATAAATATGAAAAGAAATAACTTACTTATTTCCCCAGTGCAGGGCAAAAGCACCAAACATCAGTTTTCGGTGACCCGTGTTTTTAAACCCGGTTTGTACAAATTCCTGTTCAAGTTCATCTGCCGGGGTGAATCCTTCGCTGGAATGTACAAGGTACCTATACGCATTTCTTCGCCCGGTGACCATTGTGCCAACGATTGGGATGACTACCCGCATATGCAGCCAGATGAATGGACTGAAAATGTTAGTCACTGGCGGTGTCGTGTCCAAAGATACAAATTTTCCGCCAGGTTTAAGCACCCGGTAAATCTCTGTTAAAGCTGTCGGGTAATCCCGGACATTGCGCAATAAAAAACCGCAGATCACTCGCTCGAAAGAATTATCAGGGTATGGCAGCTTACGCGCATCAGACAGACTGAATGGCAAACTAGTATGATGTACATCCGCCCGGATCATGTCGGGATTGAAATCCGAAGGGTATATATATGCATTGGGATGAATTCTTTTGATCAAATGTGAGATCTGGCCGCCTCCTGCCCCGAGGTCTAAAATCTTCATTCCACTTTGGATGTCCAGTGCCTTGATCGCGGCTTTTCTCAAACGATTGACCTGGCCAAAAGTCATGAACTGGTTCATCAGTTCGTAGCGTTCAGCTATTTGAGAAAATTCAACCTGTACGAATTGTGATCTGGAAATAATGGTGATGGGATCCACAGCCATGGATTATATTTCTCTGAACGGAACCCAGGCCAGGATGGTCGTTCCCTCACCCGGTTCGGATGAAATTTCAACATCCCCGCTGGCATTTTTTGCGCGTGTATTGATGTTCGCCAGGCCGTGTCCGAGTGTCATCCGGGTATGCGTCTGATCAAATCCTTTGCCGTCATCCCTCACCTCCAACAGCAGCCGGTCAGAAGAATTCCACAAGGACACCTTCACATGAGTGGCATGGGCATGTTTGGCAATATTCGCCAGAGCTTCCTGGCAAATGTGAAAAAGTGTCAACGCCTGGACCTGAGGTAATTTACGGTAACCTTCTTCAGGACCTTCCAGCGTGATCTCTGCCTGTGTATTTGCCTTGAACTCAGCAATGAGCCGCTTGAGCCCGTCCATTAAATTCTCTTCGTTCATTTGGCGGGGACGCAGATCCAAAATATATGCTCGGATATCTCGAATGGTATGGTTTAAGCCATCCACTGCCTGGTCGATCCTGTCTTTGGATTGCGTTGGATCATCGGCGATCAATAATCGGGCGTGTTCCAGAGTTAAACCAACAGCGTATATCGATTGGATCACACCATCATGCAGGTCCATTCCAATACGTTCGCGTTCTTCCAGGACTGCCAAACGGCGGCCTTGATTGTATAACCGGACGTTATCAATGGCTGTGCCTACCCAGGCTCCAATTGCTGTGAACAACTGGGTTTCATGTTCATCCAGATATTTATCCTGGCAGGTGGCGATGCACAGGACACCGACAGAAACTCCCCGGCTTGATAGCGGGAAACAGGCGATCTGGCTCAGGCAGGCTTCCTTGACCGATTGTTTCAGGAACTTGCCAAACTTACCAGGAACCTCACTAAATTGCGGAAGCCCCAACTCGGCAGTATCACCGATAGGTCCTTCACCAAATTCGAATTTATCTTTTACCCACAATGTACCGTCAAAATTTCCCAGGTGATGCATTAACTGCAGAGAGGTCCCGGATTCATCCGTGATGAATACTTCCCCCACGGTGATTTGTGGGTTCCCCATCACCCGGGTGAGTGCTTTTTCCAGGATCTCATCAATATCCAGGGAGGAAGCCAGGGTGGACGCGAGATCATTCAACAGTGCCAGGTCGGCATTGCGACGGGTCAGGGCTGTATCTCGATTGGTTAATTCCTCATACAGGCGGGCATTCGAAATGGCTACAGAAGCGTATGCTGCCAGTGTCTCAATGACTTTCTCATCATCGTCAGTGAATTCAGGCAGTTCCTTCTTATCCCCAAGGTAGATCTGGCCGAGCGGTTTGTCCCCGATGTGCATGGGAACACCCAGGAATGAGGTGACCTCAGGGTGACCGGCAGGTATGGCAACCTGTTTGGAATGGTTGCCGACGCGTGATAAGCGGATGGAGGTGGTGCTTTTCACCAGGTCGCCGATCATCCCCAGCTCTTGCGGCAGACCTGCCTGGATTGTCAGGCTTTCGGGTGGATTTTGCACCGGAATGAATTTCACCAACTTGCCGGTGTCATCCACCACACCCACAGCACCATAACTGGCGTCCACCTGGTCACAAGCCAACTGGGCAATCCGTTCCAGCAAAGAATCAAGTGAGATCTCTTTGACGAGCTCAAGGCTGGCTAGATGTAATGCCGCCAGGCGGTTTTCCAACTGCTTATGGGTAAGTTTACTCATTGTAAGTGAGGTAATTGTAATCGAAAGGCCCGGTTTTGCGCAGAACCAGTGGAGGGCGAGTAGTACGGACTCAGCGCTGACACAGTTCGGGCACAGACTGGGCACAAGTACGGGCACAATATATTGTGCCCATACTGTGTCTTTTTTATCTCTCTATTCTCATTTCTCTTTTCTCCCCTTCTTGATAGCTTTTGCCAGAGGTGCAAGATTATATTTAGGCATAAGAAGATGGGAAGACTATGACAAAAGCTGTTCACTCAAAATTTTATGAACTGACCATTCCGGGGCGGCGCGAAATGCTTCAGAAATGGTCAGACCTGGATGACGAAACCCTGGATGCATTGTGCGGAATTCCCGGGTTGACCTCTGTCCAGGCGGATGGGATGATCGAAAACGTCGTCGGGCTCTACAATCTGCCGATTGGCATCGCCCGCAATTTCATCGTCAACGGGCGGGAAGTACTCGTGCCGATGGTGATCGAAGAGCCATCTGTCGTTGCCGGAGCATCTTATATGGCCAAGCTGGTGGGGATCAATGGCGGTTTTACCGCCACTTCATCAGAATTGATCATGATCGGGCAGATGCAGGTGCTCGACCTGGCAGACCTGGACCACGCCGAACTCGCCATCCTCCAGAACCGGGCGGACCTCCTGCAGGAAGCTTCTTTAATAGACCCGATCCTGCAGTCCATCGGCGGCGGCCTCAGGGATATTATCGTCCGGCAGTTCAAGGACTCGCCCATCGGCGCATTCCTGGTGATCCATTTCCTGGTGGACGTCCGCGACGCAATGGGGGCCAACGCAGTGAATACGATCGTGGAGTGCCTGGCGCCGCGCATCGAGCAGATCACTGGCGGACGGGTGCATTTACGTATCCTCTCCAACCTGGCAGACCAGCGCCTGGCCAAAGCGACCTGTAAAATATCCCTGGCTGACCTGGCCTTCAATGATTTCTCCGGCGAAGACGTGCGGGACGGCATCCTTGCTGCCTGGGCATTCGCATCAGTGGATCCATACCGCGCAGCCACCCACAACAAAGGCATCATGAACGGAATTGATGCTGTAGTGGTGGCAACAGCCAATGACTGGCGGGCGATCGAAGCCGGTGCACATGCATACGCTGCCCGGAATGGAAAATATACGAGCTTAAGTAAATGGGGAAAAGACAAAGACGGCAGCTTGACCGGTGAATTGGAAATGCCGATGGCCGTGGGCGTCTTTGGCGGAGCTACCCGGGTTCACCCAGGGGCACAGGCCGCCATCAAGTTAATGGGAGTAAAAACAGCCCGCGAACTGGCTGAGGTCATTGTCTCTGTGGGGCTGGCCCAGAACCTGGCCGCCCTAAGGGCGCTGGCTACCGAAGGCATTCAGCGCGGACATATGAATCTACATGCCCGCCAGGTGGCCATGGCTGCCGGTGCAAGATCCGAAGAAGTGCATCGTCTGGCGGTACAAATGGTTCAAGATAAACAGATCAGCGTGGAACACGCTCAACAAATATTAATGGAATGGGGTACGAAATGACGGATATTGAAAAACAGAATTTGGTCTTAAAACCGATCAATCCGGTTGGCATCATCGGCTACGGGGCGTATGTTCCCCGCTACCGTCTGCCATCCGCTGAAGTTGCCCGCATCTGGGTGGGTGGAGCCCGCGGCGGTCCGGTGAAGGAAAAATCTGTGCCGGGGTTGGATGAGGACGTGATCACCATGTCGATCGAAGCCGCCCGCAACGCACTCTTGCGCGCGGAGATCGACCCGTGTGAACTGCGGGCAGTGTGGGTCGGGTCTGAGTCACACCCCTATTCGGTCAAGCCGACTTCCACCATCGTGGCAGAAGCCATCGGAGCCGTTCCATCCATTCAGGCCGGCGATTGGGAGTTTGCCTGCAAAGCCGGTACCGAAGCCATGGTGGCAGCGATGGCCATGGTCGGTGCGAAGATGGGTAAATATGCCCTGGCGATCGGCATGGATACCGCCCAGGGTCGGCCGGGCGACGAATTGGAATATACAGCCGCGGCTGGCGGGGCAGCCTTTGTCATTGGACCGGCAGCCGAAGCTCTGGCAGTGATCGAAGGGTCATATTCCTTCGTGACCGATACACCGGATTTCTGGCGTCGGGCGGACCAGCGTTACCCTTCCCACGGGCAGCGTTTCACCGGGGAACCGGCTTACTTCAAACATATCACCGAGGCGGGCAGTACTTTTAATGGAAGGGCTGGGGAGAAAACCGGAAGATTACCGCTACTGTGTCTTCCACCAGCCGAACACCAAGTTCCCGCAGCGCGCAGCCAAATTGTTGGGTTTCACCCCCGAACAGAACAAGGCCGGGCTGCTCTCCCCCGTTATCGGCAATACCTATGCCGGTGCAGCGATGATCGGCCTGACCGCCATCCTGGATGAAGCGCAACCCGGCGACCGCATTCTGATGGTCTCGTTCGGATCAGGCGCAGGGTCGGATGCCTTCTCCCTGAAGGTGACGGATAAACTTCTTGAACGCAGGGACAAGGCGATTAAGACACAGGAATATATTGCCCGGCGCACCGAAGTCGATTACGGTCTATATGTGCGTTATCGCGGAAATTTAGCAGACTGAGGCGGGAAAATGACAGATGATGTTGTAATTGCAGGAATTGGTCAAATTCCGGTCAGTGAACACTGGAACACCTCCCTCCGCTCGCATGCAGTCCAGTCGATTTTGGCTGCCCGCCGCGAAGTTCCCGACCTGGAACCTGAATCATTGATCGTGGGCAACATGCTGGCCTCGGTCATCTCGCACCAGGCCAACCTGGGATCATTGATCTGCGATTGGTCGAATTTGCTGGGAATAGAAGCACCCACCGTGGAAGCCTCCGGTGCATCCGGCGGCGCTGCTTTGCGGTTGGGATACCTCGCAGTGGCCTCGGGGATGTCGAATGTAGCCCTGGTGGTCGGCGTGGAGAAGGTCACTGATGCGGTCAGCGGCGAGCTCGACCCGGCCCTGACCCAGATGCTGGACGGCGATTACGAAGCCATGCCGGGACTCACTCCCACAGGCCAGGCAGCGCTCATCATGCAGCGCTATATGCACACCTATCATTTACCGGCTGGAGCTTTTGCCGGTTTCAGCATCAATGCACACGCCAATGCTGTGCATAATCCCAATGCGATATTCCACAAAGCCATATCGCGTGCCAGGTACGACGAAGCCGAAATGATCTCAGACCCGGTCAATATGATGGATATTGCCCCGGCAGCGGATGGCGCCGCCGCGGTGATCCTGACTCGCAGTGATCTGTTACCCAAAAATTATCCCTACCCGGTTGTGCGCATCACCGGTTCGAGCAACGTCATCGATTCACTGGCCCTGCATGACCGGCCGGATCCGATGCTGTTCCAGGCGATCAACCTGTCAGCCGGGCGGGCGTATACCCAGGCCGGTATTACTCCCGCGGATGTGGACCTCTTCGAACTGGATGACGCCTATTCGGTGTACGCCGCCCTGGCTTTGGAAGGTGCAGGTTTCGCTGAACCCGGCAAAGGCTGGGAACTGGCGCAGGACGGCTCGATCATCCCGCGCGGCAAGATACCCATCTGCACCATGGGCGGCAGCAAAGCCCGCGGCAATCCCATCGGCGCGGTGGGCGTGTACCAGGCCGTCGAAGCGGTTCTGCAATTGCGTGGACTGGCCGGCAGTAGCCAGGTGCCCGGCGCGAAGATCGCCATGCTCCAAAATTGGGGCGGCCCCGCCTCCACAGTGGTGACGCATGTACTGCGGAGAGAATAGTTGATTAGGGATTAGTCAATTAGGAATCAGTTGATTAGTTGGTTAGTCGATTAGGGAATAGTTCATTAGTTGATAAGGTGTTGTTAGTTGAATAGTTGATTAGGGAAGAGTTCATTAGTTGATAAGGTGATTAGTCAATTAGGTTAATACAAAATACTAATCACTACTCACAACTCACTTTTTATCCATTCCCAATCACTACTCACTTTTTCCATCCCTAATCACTAATCACTCGTCACTACTCACTTCCTTCCCATCCTGATAGCAATTGAGAGTCCTCTCCTGATTAGACTCAGGATGCGATAAAAAAGGAGATATGCTATGGAAGTACCCCGTTACTGGAGAATGAAAAATCAAAGATACGCACTGGTTGGCGAAGTCTGCCCCCACTGCGATGCAAAGATATTCCCCCCGCGCGACGTCTGCCCGCACTGCGGCCAGGATGCCAAGACCAAGTTTACTTTTAGCGGTAGGGGCGAAGTGTATTCGTTTACCACCATCAGCGATGCCCCCGCCGGGTATGAAGAGAACGCCCCATACACGGTGGCGTTGGTCAAGTTAAATGAAGGACCCGTTGTCACCGCCCAATTGACCGACCTGGGCGCCCAACCGGTGGAGATCGGCATGCCGGTGGAAATGGTCACCCGCAAGATCCGCTCGGATGGCAATGAGCGCGGTATTCTGGTGTACGGCTACAAGTTCCGCCCGGTCATG
>CAWHCY010000009.1:0-166139 GCA_963827895.1 uncultured Chloroflexia bacterium
GAAAAAGAATTAGTCTTTTATGCCTGGTGGGGCGAAGATTTTTGGAAAACAGCTGCTACGCAATTTGAGACAAAGTATGGCATAAAAGTAAATGTTGTTATGGCAGATAATACTGTTGATAAACTCTTAGCTGAGAAAGACAATGCGGTTGGAACAGTTGATGTCCAACTTCTTGGTGGATCTTCTGTAAAAACAGTAATCGATGCTGGCTTGCTTTATGGACCTATCGTCCCCATGATTCCTGATTCCGACAAACTTGATCCAACTTTGTCTAAAGTTCAGGAAGGCGTTCAGACAGGTGGGTATCTGGTTCCAATTTACCGTAATCAGGTAGGAATCCTTTATAATCCCGAGAAAGTTGCAAACCCGCCACAAACCTGGGAAGAACTCCAGGCATTCATTGATGCAAATCCAAAACAGTTTGCATTTTGTGATCCCAATAAAGGTGGCACAGGCCAGGCAATGGTTCAGACTGTAATTGCCAACTTGACTGGTGGATTAGACCAATATATGACTGATACAGAAGTTGACTCTGCAAAGACAGCAAAATGGACAGTCGTTTGGGACTGGTTCAAAGCTAACATGGATAAAGTTACATTTACTGCTTCGAATAACGAATCTACTGATACCCTCAATCAGGGAGCAACATCTCTTGTTCTTGCCTGGGATGATGATACCCAAATTGCCTTTAATAAGGGAACTCTCTTCAAAGGCGCTACGATGTATATTCCAAAATTTGGCCTTCCCGGTGGTGGTGATACAGCTGGAATATTAAAGAATGCTCCTCATAAAGCTGCAGGTTTGCTCTGGCTCCAATTCTTAACCAGCGCTGAAATGCAGAAGACCCTAAACGAAATGATCGGTTCTTATCCTGCTCGAACTGATCTAACCGGTATTAAAGCCCTGTTAGGTGATGACCAGCGTTTAGCCAATGGTAGACCCTGGTATCCTGCTCCATACAAAGCTTTAGCATCAGAAGACTTCACAAAGAACGTGTTAATGGGTCAATAAAATTAAGTTAATTGATATTTGGGAAGTCAGGTTTACATAACTGACTTCCTATTTATTTATTTTATACTAACAGAAGCTAATAAATTTCTTGTGTATATGGTGTGGAAATATAAATTACTGGGATGTTATGTGGACATTAAAAGACAGACATATTGTTTTTTAAAGGGATAATGATGAAAGTATCCAATCATGATCGTGATATATTACGAAAACTGGCTGAGATTCAAGCACATATAGCTGACTTACCCATCCAAAAAGAAAAAGCTGAACTTTGGCGCAAATTGAATGATCTTGAACCTGTTCGCCCCTTGGTTTGGATTAATGAAGTACCCTGGCATGAAATGGATGAGAGTGGAGAATTAACTCCTCAAACTTGTGATCCTGTCTTACAACAAATCGAGGTAGAGCTACGCCGATTAATATATCAATGGAATCATTTTCCTGCAGATATGGTTGTATCCCCATTTATTCCATGCCCTCTGGATATAAGGTCCTCTGGAATTGGTTTGCTCGAAAATGTTGATATTATCATGACAGATCCAGCAAATGATATTATTTCACGTCATTACCACCCACAAATTGTAAATCCCGATGATATTGATAAGATAAATATGCCCGTTGTCACTTGCGATTGGGAAGCGACCGAAGAAAAGTATGATTGGATGAATTCGATCTTTGGAAATATCATCCCTGTCCAAAAAGAAGGAAAACGGGGAACATGGTTTGCCCCCTGGGATGAATTGGTCAGTTGGTGGGGTGTTGAAGCACTAATGCTGGATTTGACTCAGCGTCCTGATATGGTAAACGCAGCAATTTCAAAACTCATGGATGCCAGGCTTTGCGAACTTGATCAATGGGAATCCTTAAACCTACTCTCTACTAATGCAAATAATACTCGGATCGGTTCCGGAGGTTTTGGTTATACAAAACAACTGCTTTCAGAAGAAATATCTTCCGAAAAATTATTATGTAAGGATTTATGGGGAAGTGCAACTGCTCAAATTTTTGGGTCAGTATCACAAAAAATGCATTGGGAATTTGCCCTTAGACATGAACTTCGTTGGCTGGATCGTTGGGGGTTAACCTATTATGGTTGTTGTGAACCCCTTGATCGAAAAGTTGATATACTAAAACGGATACCCAATCTTCGAAAAGTGTCTCTTAGCCCATGGGTTGATACTGACAGAGCTGTAAAATTTATGGCAAACGACTATGTTCTATCAAGAAAACCAAGTCCAGCTGTATTTGCCGAAGATAATTGGCGTCCTCAACAAGCTCGCATGGATTTGGATGATTTTCTAACAAAAGCTAAGGGATTATCAATAGAAATCATAATGAAAGATATCTCAACGGTCCGCTACCATCCTGAGAGATTATGGGAATGGGAAAAACTTGCCATGGAAGCTGTACTTTCAATTGAAAATAAATATTGAAAAATTATCTGGTTGATTTATTTCCAAAACTAAGTTCATTTTTATTAATTAAGAATATTCCTGCAAGGACAAGAATTCCACCGATTATTTCGCCAAACGATAATGATTCACCAAAGAAGATAAAGGCTAATAAGGCTACGGTAATTGGTTTTGCTAACATTGTTGGTGATACGATTGTTGCAGACAAATGTCCCAAAGCATAGCTCAATGAAAAGTATCCAATTACCTGTGATGTGATTGCTGCTCCAAAAAAGAAAAAATATGATTCTAAGGGATACCCAATGATAGATTGATTGAATATTATATTGAGCAATCCCAAACATAATGCACACGACAGAGTAGCTATCCAGGTGTATGTCAGCGTGTCCAGGTTCCTTCTCCCAATCTGTGTTACTAAAAAGTAACCCCCATAAAAGAAACTCGATAATAATCCTAGCAGATCACCCGGTCCTAAATGAGGCCTGTATATCAAATCAAGCCCAAGTATGATCAGTGTCCCACCGAGAGCTAATGAAAGCCCCACCCAAAAGATCCACTTCAGTTTTTCTTTAAATACCAATAATGCGAATAAAGCCACCCATAATGGGGCGAGGCTGTTAAAATAAGTAGTATTGGCCATCTTGGTCATCAATAATGCTGATGCCCAGGAGGCTTGATCCAAAGCTATCAGTAAACCTCCCAATAATGCCATTGGAATCCAAGGAGCGATACTTTTTACTGATTGCTTATTTTGTATCAGGTTCCTAACAAAAAATGGAGCCACTAGAATAGTTGATAAGGCTGTGCGATAGAACACAGTAACAATCCCTGGTGCATTTGCCCACCTGACAAACATACCTCCAATACTGGTTGCGAGGACAGTTATTACTAATGCAACATAAGGTAAAAGATTAGTTTTCCGATTTGGGTGATCAATTGGGTTCAATTTCGTATCGACCTAAGTAGATGCTATATACACAATTTGACATTGCTATATCACGTAATATAATAGTTGTAATGACGTCTCATGATATTATAACTAACTAATTCTAGCACGAAAGGATCGAATATGAAATATTCAATTGTGCGTCAGGCACACAGGGGTTTTTCCGGGCTTTATCCTGAAAATACTATGCTCTCCTTTAGAAAAGCCGTAGAAGAAGGTACTGAATTCATTGAGATGGATCTACATCTCACTAAAGACCGGCAAGTCATTATTATTCATGATGAAACTTACGATAGAACCACCAATGGAACTGGTTGGGTTTGGGATATGGACCTAAAGGATGTAAAAAAGCTTGACGCTGGCCAAGGGGAAAAAATACCTACATTATTGGAAATTATAGATTTCGCGCGACCTATGGATGTTCGCTTGTGCCTGGAATTAAAATATGAACCCAATACTTCTGATCCAATGCGCGCAGAACCTGAGGCTATGGAAACCGCAGCAGCGGTTATAAAGATCTTACGAGAAACTAATTTCCTGGATCGCGTTGTGGTCACTTCCTTTTCTGCCAATGTCTTAAAACGGGCAAAAGAAATCGAACCGAGATTATCCATTGTGCTCACACCCTCACCTCACGATGGCTCCTTATCCCCAAAGCAAGTTATGGATCAGGTGGTACCTTGTGCAAATGTTGCAGCATATTATTACAAGCATATTGATAAGGAATTTATGGATGAAGCGCGATTAGCGGGGATAACTATTTGGGCATGGGATCCTGACAAACCCGAGGATATTCTTCGTATGATCAACCTGGGAGTCAGCGCAGTTGAATCTAACCGCCCTGACATATTAAATAAAGTATTAAGCGGAATTAATTCCATTCCAATAGAATAGTAATTGCGATAGGCTATATGGAATTTTGTTTTGAATAATTAGAATTACTAATTGATTATTGGCTATGCGCAATATATTCGAATCATTGCTCATAATATGCCATTTATTGCTTGATGAAAAATTTTCAGGAAATTATTGAGGATATAGATGGGAAATATTACCCGCTTTATATTTAATGGAGAGTTAACCGTACCTGACAATCAGGAATACATTCAAGATTATATTCAATTTCCTTTTACAGTACCTAAGGGAATTGAATCAATAATTGTTCACCTGGAATATGAACCAATGTTTGTTCGCGGTATAACAAACTTAATTACACTTGGTTTATTTGATCCTTATGGTTTTCGAGGAAATGCTCATAGAATTCCATCAGAACAAGGAATAATTCTATCTGCGAAGGAAGCAACCGTAGGATTTACACCAGGACCCATTCATGCTGGGAAATGGTTAGCTCAGCTCTCTGTCCATGCTATCGTGGCGGATGTTAAACCATGTAAGTATCGACTTGAGATCGAATTGGCGGAAGGAAATTCGCCGGTTGTTCGTAATATACCTTGGGATGGCAACCAAAAAATAATCAGCTCATCACCTGGCTGGTACCGAGGTGAGTTGCATTCTCATACGACCCATTCCGATGGGGACTGTACTGTACAAGAATTGATTAATAATGCATTAAAGAACCAGCTTGACTTTCTTGCAATTACTGACCATAACACTACCAGCACTTTATATGAATTGAACCATACTAATTTTCAGGATTTATTGATAATTCCGGGATTCGAGTTAACAACTTTTCACGGTCATGCCCTAGCTCTGGGTATTGATCAATGGGTCGATTGGCGGACAGGGTACCAAGGATGGACTATAAATGATGCTGCTGCCGAAGTCAAAAGATTAGGAGGAACATTTATCCTTGCTCATCCTAATGATATCGGATCTCCCCGTTGTACTGGTTGTAAATGGGAATACCCAGAAATAAATTTCGACTTTGTTGATGCTGTTGAAATCTGGAATAGTGGATGGTGGGAAGGTGAGGGTGGAAATATCAAAAATCTTCAACAATGGCAGGATCTTCAACAAGAACCTCGCCACCTTCCATTTACTGCTGGAACAGATTACCACCAGTCTAGCGATTGGGAGAAAAAGGTTGCTTTCACATATGTATATGCAACTGAGCTTTCTGTTAAGGCGATTCTGGATGGAATCCGTAAAGGCAAGGTAACAATCTCAAGTGGTCCCTGGATATCCATGCAAGGATTAAAAGGTGATGGGCAGGGTCTTGTAGAAATTGGGGACACTTTACTAACTTCTAATCAACAGGTAAAACTAACATTTAGCTGGAAGGATGTTCCGGATAATTCTGAGTTATTAATACATACTAACCACGATGTTAAATTCAGGACTTCGGTTTTAGGATCTGGTTCACGGGATATTGAAATCAATGTTCTGGATAACGATAGTACCTGGCTTGAACTTTACGCTGGAGATGCTTCATTATTGGCAATTACCAATCCCATCTATATAATTCGTAATTGATTGATATTACAAATCTTTAATATATTAATTATTTTCTGTGAAATCCAAATAATAACGACTTGATGATTGAGAACCCTCAGATCGGATTCATTTCATTCCATCAAGTCGTTAAATATCAGGTTATAGTTGGTAATGGTTCAATAATACTGAATCATCAATTAATCAATTTTAAAATATGGAGATACAACTTTTACTGTATTTTCATAACATTTTTTTGCCAATTCATAAGGGTCCCATTCCCAATATTCAGGTCGGAATAATTCAACGGTACAAACCCCGTTATATCCAATTCCTTTAAGTTTTTTACAAATATCGTCCAATGGAATTATTCCTAATCCAGGCATTAGTCGAATGCTGTCTGTAATGGCTTCTTTTGGTCCATCTTCCAGGTCATTAATATGGAAAGTTATAAGTTTCTTAGGATCAACTATATCCATTTCATTAAGCAGTCCACCACCTCCATAGAAATGGCAAGAATCAAAATTCATCCCGACATTTTCTCTGGCCGTCTTTTGTACTATTTCATATGCCCCCCGTGGTGTCCTTACTGAGCACCATCCAAAACCCAGGAATTCAAATGCCAGGTTGACACCATAAGGTTTGGAAATTTCACTCAGATCCCTAAGAACTGTAACATATTCGTCAACCATTTGTGACCAGGGGTAATTTAATATATCTTCCCCTGCCAAAGTTCGTGGAGTTGGGCTTGGAACAACAACCATTGCAGAACATCCAATTTCAGATAGTATCTTGGAGTATTTAAGGCAATAATCTTTTACTCTTTGATATTTTCCGCCTTGAAAAGCTATAAATTCCAGGGAATTTACAGAAGTAGGCAAAATACCACTTTTGTTCAATAAAGATTTAAGATCATTCAAAGTGTGATCCTTTAAATAATCATCAATCTTATGATCCTTAATTTCCAATGCTTTGAAACCCGCTTTTGCTGCAGAAAGTATATCGGTTTCAATATTGGATTTCATACTTGTTGAACCATGATATGCTAGTTTCATATGTTTCTCCTTGAGGTATATTGTTTGGCTACGACAAATTATATAACTTCTTTGTATAAATTAATGCATCAGAAAAATAATCTCTAAATCCTTCATTCATTTCCAATATTACATAACCATTAAAATCGGGTAAGCAAGCTATCGCTCGTTCTAATGGGATACAACCCCATCCTGGAGGCATATGCATGTCAGCTTCCGCGAAAGCCCACCTATCCGGTTCATGATATACATTTCGATCGAGATTTCCAAAATTATCAGAGATATGCAAATGCTTTATCCATGGCGCTGCTTCATTAATTGCTTGAAAATATTCAAAACCTGCAATTTTTGATGCTATGAATAAATGACCGAAATCAAGAGTCATGGCCACATTTGGATGGTTAACCTCTTCCAGTTGCTTCACAATTTTTGGTAGTAATAATCTGGCATGATATTTTGGCAGGTCTGATGGATTTCCACCACATTGCTGAATAACATTTAATTCCCATAAATGCGCATCGCTATTTTCAACGCATATGAGTACACCAGCATCAGCAGCTACCTTTCCAGATGCTTTCAGTGCTGCTACTTCATTTAACTCACCTTGAAGTAGCTCATCATCGGATAATAAAGTATTCCTCACACCTTGCCTGATTGTTGTAAGGGACTCCAAACCACTATGAACGACTAATCTTGCTGCACCAATTCCCTTACAGAATTCTATCTGAGTATTCATGATTTTTCTACACAAATCGATCCGTTCATCATAGGCCAGATTAAGTCTGAGGAAACCATGTACAGAATATGTCAGATCAAAGTCCTTTAATACTGATTTGAATATTTCGTATTCTTTGCTCCTTAATTCACCATTAATGATTAAATTAAGTTGTTCCAGCCCGATTTCAACAACTTTGTACCCCATATTTACTAAGGTTTCCAGATTTTGTTCCACTTGCTTCATTTGATTAATCGGACCCAGTCCACAAAAATCCATACCTATGCCATTGATCTTCATATTCATTCCTTTCTTCTAACAGATTTTTCAATCATTAAAGTCAGATATTACTTTGTCACTGTTTAGTAATTTTTATATTTGGAAGCTTATCTATATTCATTTAAGAAAGCTATCCATAACTGATGTCTTTTTCCGAAACATCAAGTATCCTCAATTCCTTTTAATTTTCGTTATCAGTCCTATATATCCATGTCATCGTAAACCTATGTTTGCTGTATTGTCAAACATAATTGTTACAATTTCATAAGGCGCACATTTAAATGACACCTTGTTATTTTTTATTTGTAAGTTTTTCTCAATTTTTTCCAATAGGTTCGCTGTTGAAACTACACTTACCCATTCAGGGACTTTTAACTGGACATTGTGGCTTTTTCCACTCGATTCATATCCCCTAAATACTAAATGTTCTTTATCTTCTGATAATTTGAGAGCTGTCATCAGAAAATCGGGTGATACTGAAATGAAACTGGAATCGCTACTGTTAAAAGCATCGTTTGACATACATCTTATTGTATAAATTGGATTATTTATACTCTGGCCGATCATACTAAGCTCACAATAATTCTTTCCTCCTTTGTGTGGATATAGGGAATATTTATAATGGTGTGAACCATGTTCATTAGCTAATTCAGTTTGTGTTGAATGATCGTATCCAGGAATACCTTTCTTTAAACCAAGTACCTGGTAATCTTTGTAATTTGAAAATGTCCTGAGTAAAACTATGTCAATGCTACCGTCACAAATCCAGTATCCTGGTGTACCATGATTAAATAATGCAATACCATAATTGTTATCCGAACAATCCACCCAGTTTTGGGCCGCAAAATGACCTGCTGGTCTGGAAGTAGCTGCGAATGGAGTTTCGTACGTATTTCTTACATTTTTCCAATCCAAATTTAGCGGGAATGATACTTTTATTATCTCGTCTCCTCCCGAGTAGTTGAGTATGGATGTCTCGAAATCAATTCTACGTGAAAAGTTGTGTAGCATGATTTTTCGTTGAATGGAACACCTTGCAAAATTACTTATAAAGGTACACGATATACCTAAATCATCTTCTTCCATTATTATCTGCACCAACTCAAAATCACTTGACCTAAATATCCTCCCATTCAACCGAAGAGATCCTTCCATATCAGGATTGTCTTCTCCCAGTGAAACAATGACATTCCCAGGATTTGATAAAACCTCGCAATTGTAATCTTTATCCCAAATTTTAATCAGATCACCTGAGCTTGGAGACCATTCAATCTGATAATGCTCATTCTCTATATAATTGGTACTTTTATCAAAAAATTCCTTTGATCCCTGATTTGTTTCATCTTGAAAATATTCATAACGTCCAATTCCCACTGCAGGAATATTATCAGCAAGAAATTCTATATAAGAAGTATTTTGTTCTTGAATTATTCTTGATGGCACATAATTGCCTTTACTGTCTCGCAATGTTAAGTTTTCTTCACTTTTCAAACCTAATGAAACCCGGGTAATTTCCGACCGAGGAAAAGACAATGGATTAAACACAATAATTGCTCTGTTTATTCCCGATTCGTCCTCTGGAAACATTTGATGTAAAGTCGATGTAATAATTTCTTGAGACCGTTTATAAACAAAATTTAATCGCTCCATTGCACTTAAATGGACTGGATCTGAATCACTTCCGCCAAGTGTGTCATGAAATTGAGTAATAAGCAATTTCTTCCATAATTCCTCGGTCTGCTTTTGTGGGCATGGTATGCCCTTAGTTGACGCGACTGCTGCTATTGTTTCCAAATTCAACAATGACACTTCGGCTTTTCTGTTCAATTTTTTGATTTCTATTCGATTATCATATGTTCCCCTGAGGTCATACGCCAGGTAAGGAGGATTAAAATCCAAATTGAATTCCTGAAATTTCTTATCACTTTCATTGATTGTCCTAAAATAATCAAGAATTGTAGCTGTCTGAATAGAATAAGCTTGCTTTTTTAAATCTTTCAATAAATTTAGTAGATTTTCTTTCATTTCCTCAGTATTTAACGTTGGAATGGTTACATCATCTCCAAATGGAATTAATACCTGGTCTTGATTTGAATGGTCGAGAATCATTTTCACTTGTTCATCTCGATATCCGTACCCCCCTGCCAGCCAATGCGTCAGGATTTTGGATCCATCCGGTGAGATCCAATAAAAATCAAGTGGCATTTTTTTTAAATCTGAGATTGTTGGTATATCCCTCCAGAATACATTGTATTTGTATCCTGACTTCTTGAGTATTTGGGGAATTTGAGGAATTTGCCCAAAAGTATCAATAAACCATCCGCATTCACTCTGTACTCCAAATGTACTTATAAGCCATTCTTGTCCCTTGATTATTTGGCGGATTAGGCATTCTCCATTTGGGACAGAAACATCCGGCATAACATACATTCCTCCTACAATTGCAAATCTTTTTTCTTGAATCATCCTTCTAATAATTGCTTTTTTATTTAAACTTAGGTCATTCCAAAACCACTGAAGCAAAATAGTCTGGTCTTGTGAAAAGCAAAATTCTGGGTCTTCTTCAAGTAAAGATAAAGCCTTATGAAGTATGTTATTGCTCCATGCTCTAGTTACCGACTCAGTCCAGTACCATTCCACGTCAATGTGAGAATGTGGCATTATGAAAAACAATTTTTCTATATCATTTTCAGTACCGATAGAATTCTGCAGTACGTTTTCCAAACTTCATCCCTTCCTCGGTTACCCTATCAAAGCATCAATGCTTTCCAGCATTCCAATCTGCTATTGGGTCAAAACTTGAAAAAAATCTATTTTCGCTCGTTAATGCTTGTTAATGAATATAAGAATGCAATTTTGCCTGGATCCATCCAGTATAGTTCTAGAAACAAGATGATTTATGAAGTCCAGTGAATGTAACCCATCTCCTTCTTGTCTGTGATGATCTGGTAAATAATTTTCTGGATTCACAACTTTGGTTAACATTTGGATAATCTAGCTAGTGCAATTAATTGTATTTACCTAAAACTAATTCGGTTACGTCTTCAAGGTATTAACTTTTGTTGCTTTTCATATATTTGCTGCCATAGGGATTCTCTATTCCAATTTGTGAAAATAAAAATATCGCCGATCGTCATTCGTTTTCTCATAAGTGAAGCATTCATAAATGCAAAATGCGCTTCGTTTTCTTTTACTTGAGGTTCTAACATATCCCATTTAATTGGAGCATTAATTGCCCTAAGTATTTTTAATATTACTTCCGTGGACCTGATTTCGGTTTGTAAACGTAGTTTTATATGGTCCCAATTTCTTAATGCTTGCTTAAATTTATCACGGCAATTATTCCATGTGTCTAGCTTTTGCTTATAATCCGACCAGCATTCTTCTCCTGCCTTTCCTGAAGGATCGATCGTTTTAAAGTTATCAAAGATTTGTTTCTTCATGAATTCAGGTTTAGGGTAGCAATTATCTAAAACAATTGTGGTCGGATCAAATGTCTTTAATAATTCCTGATACATTTCCAGTCCAACAATAGTAGCCAATGCCACCTGAGAACCGTGTTGCGGAAGGGGTAATTCTTTCATTTCAAATTGTAGGTCCAGTACATGAGACATTACATGCTCAAACCCGGACATCGGTGTTGTTGCATGGGATAAAGACATTGCTAATCCGCCCAGTGCAATAACTTTTGCCAGGATGGACATACCTTCAATGGTCGTATTACTAATTTCGTCCGTATATGATAAAAATATTTTGTCCAGTGGACCCAAAAGTGTAGTCGCAAAATCTGTATATCCGGGATCCATTCCTAATTGATTAGCCAAATACCAATCCGGTAGGCTTACGAATCCTGCAAGCATATCCCCAACACCAGCGACTGTCATTTCCCGTGGTGCATCAACAAGTGTTTCAAGATCGCATATCAGAGCATCCGGATACCTTGAGTTTACAGTTCTTTTTACACCATTAATAAAAACTGGGGCTAAACACGATGTGAAGGCACTCACACTATTAGCTGTTTGAAAAACAATAAATGGTAATTTTCTATTTGTCTCTTGTTGAAAAAGATAACAAGCGTGTTTGGCAACATCAGTTACTACACCTGACCCTACAGATAGCACACTGCAGTCATTGGTCAAAAATTTCTTTGTGAACTCAATATGGGTCATATCTGTGTGAACTTGACCTAATTTATCTGCTTTAAGTGTAACTACCTTTACTTTCCACCCTTCTCTCTGTAGAATTTCTCCTATTTCTTTTTTAAGGTCTTGACCTTTTCGAATCATTTGCGTCTCGTCTATGACTACAATCAAGGTAGACGTTTTTATTGCTCCAACTGAAGTTAATACTTCACCAATCTTGTTGATCGCACCAGATTCGAACAGCATAGAGCTGATTGGCATAACCTCATTTTCAGGATATCCCGGGATTTTACTGATTTCATTCCAGAATATTTTGCCGTTTGCAGGGTCAAATCTTAATTTCATATTACCACCTTATAAATCTTACTTTCTAAATAAATAATGAATTTCAGTAAACATTTAATTGTTAATATGGAATTAATTATTATTCTGTAGCCAGTCTCCGATTGCCTTTAAATTGTCAAAAACATAATCAGGTTTGAACTCTGATAGTTCAACATCATCTCGTTTTGTTTCTCCACTCAAGACTAAGCACGTAGTTATCCCTGAGGACTTCCCTAAAGCGATATCTGTATAGAGCCGATCCCCAACCATCGCCATTTCGTCTATCCCAATATTCATTTTCGCTGCCAGAGCATCAACTATAAAACGATTTGGTTTTCCAATAACGAGGTCAGGTTCCCTTCCGGTTGCGGTTTTTACAAAGGCAATAATTGCTCCAATGTCTGGCATAAAGCCATTTTCTGTTGGACAGTTATAGTCTGGATGTGTTGCAATATATGGTAATCCAGCACGAACATAATCGCACAATTTCCATAATTTCTTATATGTAATAGTTGTATCAAACCCAAGCACAATAATGTCTGGGGACTTATGTTTTATTTTTATTCCGAATTCTCGGAATTCAGAAATTACTTGAGAAGTTCCAACCATGTACACGCCTGCATTCGGATAATATTTTTGGATATAAATGGTCGTTGCTTCACCTGAAGTAAATATAGTGTCACTTGTAACACTTAATCCTAGATTTGTTATCTTGGAGGCATAGTTATTCCTATTTTTGGATGAATTGTTTGTGAGGAAAATATACTTCTTTCTCTGGCTAATAAGAACATTAATAAAATCCAGAGAGCCATCAATAATTTGACTCCCGAGATTAAATGTCCCATCCATATCCAATAAAAAACATTTAACATTCCTTAGCGAATTCTTCATACTCTTATACCCGCAGCTTCTTTAAAAACGGGTAATAAAGCGAAATAAGTTGACCGATATAGATGATAATACTCATCATAAATTGTATGATTTTGTGTAATTGGTTGAGTTGTCTCAATGATATTTACAGCTTTATCGGTTGCTTCTTTAACCGTTTGTATTTGTCCAGATCCTACCAAAGCTAATATACCGGCTCCCAATGCAGCCGTCTCAACAGTCTCAGGTAATGAAATCGGAATACCAGTAACATCTGCTTTTATTTGCCGCCAGAGTGAGCTCTTTGCTCCACCTCCGACAATTCGTATTTCAGATATATTTAGTCCCATTTGTTGAATTTGATCTGTATTATCACGCAGTCCATACGCACAGGATTCCATTAATGCACGAATAAAATGCCTGCGTTTATGAGCCAGTGTGAAACCCATATATGTTCCCCTTGCGTCTACATTCCATGTCGGTGTCATTGCTCCCATAATGCAAGGGAGCATGATCAATCCCTCAGATCCCGGTGGGACTGCTGCTGCCTCATTGGAAAGGATTTGATAAATATCAATACCTAATACAGCCGCTTCTTCGAATTCTTTATTTGCAAATTGGTCACGAAACCAACGATACATTCCACCAGACACAAAACCAGGGTTCTCTAGCAACCATAAATCAGGGTCAGCGTGCGAGTGAGTTTCCAACAATCCTGTAGGGTCAAAGATGGGCAAGTTAATGGCCGCACAAACCGGTTCACCAGTTCCAGCTATGTCACATACAAGTCCGGGTGAGATAACTCCTGCACCTAAACTAGCAGCATGTTCGTCACCACAACCAAGAATGATCGGAATAGAAGGAACCAATGATAGTCTGTTAGCAAATTCAAATGTTAATCTACCAATAATGTGTGTGGCTGGGTAAATTGGAGCCAACTTTTCTATATCTATACCTAGCGTACTGCAGAGATCTATCGACCAAGTTTTTGCTTGAATATCCATTAAAAGTGTCGATGAAGCATTTGAATAATCGACGCCAAATTCTTCTGTCAGGCAATATGCCACAAAACTCCCGGGTAGTAAGAAATACTTAGCTGATTTATAAATATCTGGCTCATTTTCGGCCAGCCAGAGAATTTTCGGAGCTACATGTGACGGATCCAGGTTTAATCCGGTAATGTTTTTTATTCGCTCAGGAGAAATCAAGCCCTCAATTACTTTGCATTGTTCGGTCGCACGTCTGTCCATCCATATAATTGCTGGACGTAGCGGCTTCCTTTCAGCATTTAATACTACAAGACCATCCACTTGAGCATCCAAACCAATGGCCAGGATATTATTGGTATCTATTCCGGTTTTTGAAATTAACCCCTTGATTGCATCTACTAATGTATCCACCCAAATGTTTGGATCCTGTTCTGCCCATCCAGGTTTTGGATAATTGATCCCATAACTCGTACTAAATTGTCCTTCCAGCTTTCCCTCTACTGAAAGCAGAATGGTCTTTATTCCTTGAGATCCAATATCGCATCCAATGACATAATTCATGAGGTTTTCTTTTATTTAGTTGAGAAAATTTCCTCGGAAAATTCGTAGATTGGATTTATTTACTCCCAATTGAATTGATCAGGATTCTTGAAATATGGATTACTCCAGGCTGATCGCCCTTGATAATCAACCACTTCGATTCTGATCAGTTCCTGCACAGGTTTAATTTTGAAAACAGCACCTGTTATGGGTTTAAACTTATTAACTTTTTCAAATATATTGCTGGCACCTTCTTCAAAAGTATCGCCATCCCAAGCATTGATTGCTAATGGGCTGTAATGATATTGGTCGAAAACATAAATGGAACGGGCAGGAGAACATTTTACAGTTAATAGATCGCCTTCGATGCTGATGTCATGAATTTCTGGACCACACGACGAATAAAAATCACCACTCTTTATGGCATTTATTATGGAAGTTTGGTCTAATTTCTTTGCTTTAACAACTATCCACCCACCACCGTGGTCAGCTGTCTTCCAATGGGAATCATCAACAGCATAACCCCAAGTTTTTTGACCCCGGCTTGTGAGTGCATCCCAATGAGTAAGCGCGTGCCCTCTTTGTTGTTCTATCCAACAACCAGTATTGTAAATTTCAATTCCATTGTGATCAGTAAGCGGAAGCATGTCATCAAGCTGAAGATCGTGCCAGTAAGGATGAGCAATAATACTAATTCCTCCAACTGTTTTAATCGCATTGATCGCATCCTGTGGGTCTTTTTGAGACTCGATCGGCATCGAATCTAATCCAATCCCTAAAATATGAAATTCCTGGTCACCTCTTCGACAGGTCAATTCTGTGCCAGGAATCGCCAAAAGAGGCGGTTTTCCGAATTTATCAGGGATGGTCAAACGATTATGATCAGTGATCACATTGAATGCATAACCATGTGATGAATACCAGTCCATCACTTCCATCGGGGAGCGTATGCCATCAGATTCAGTGCTGTGGCTGTGCAAATTTCCCTTATACCAATTTCCAGGTAAATCAAAAGGATGCAGTGAGTTTTTCATAATTCCTTTCAGAAAGTGTTAGATATTACACAAATCGTATGCTGCTTTTAAAGCAGATAATGGTTCGCCCTTTGGTAAAAATTCGTGTCCGATATAACCGGTATATCCAAAATTCATAACAGATTTTACGATCGCAGCATAATTAAGTTCCTGGCTTCCATCAATGTCATTTCGACCAGGTACTCCTGCAGTATGTAGGTGAGCAATGTGTTTCAGGTTGGTTTGAATTGTATGAATAACATCGCCTTCCATGATTTGCATATGGTAAATATCATAGAGCAGTTTTAGGTTTGGAGAATTTACCAAATCGCATACCGCTACTCCCCACAAGGTCCGGTCACATTGATGATCTGGGTGGTCAATTTTTGAATTTAATAATTCCAGTACGAGGGTAACGCCTAATTTTTCAGCTTGATGAATTACCCGTTTTATTCCATTTACCGTATTTGCCAATCCGATACTGTCATCAATACCTTCGCGGTTTCCGGAAAATACAGTCAAATATGGAATTCGATATTTAGCCGCCATTTCCAATTGTCTTATTACTTCTTTTTCGAGGAAATCATGGTTTTCGGTTTTGTTAAAACCCTTTTCCAGAGGCCTATGACCAGCAACATTAACTATTGTAAATCCAGTTTTGATGGCATCATCCCAGTATTCAGTTGGAATAAGATCTACACCCTCATAACCAATTGCCTTTGCTTCTCGCAACAATGTCAGGGGGGCGATTCCTCTGTTTTCAAAACACCACCAGGAAAATGATTGTTTTACTTTAGCCATAATATGCCTCCTTGTATTGGATATTTTATAAATTTAACAGAACATTTGATAATTCATCAAGATCGTTGAATATAAAATCTGGTTTGGGTTGATCGCCTGTCATCGTCCCTGGAAGAGTATCTCCGGAAAGAATCAATATTGTCGGAATACCAGCATTTTTCCCCATTGGTATATCCGTTTCCAATGAATCGCCAATAATCGCCATTTTATTTAGCGGATATCCAGTCATTTCGGATGCGATTTCTGCCATGATCGGATTTGGCTTACCGATTACAATATCTGGTCTTTTACCAGCGGCCGATTCGATATAAGCGATTGTTGGGGCTGTTTCTGGCATAAATCCGTTTTCATAAAGGCAAGTTCTATCTGGATGAGTTGCTATATACGGAATTCCTGAATACACAAACTCTGATAACTTCCAAAGTTTATTATATGTAAGACCTGTATCAAAACCAAGGACAACAACCTCGGGATCTTTATCTGTTAGTTGAAATCCCCTAATTAAGAATTCCTCTTCTAAGGAAGGAGTTCCAACAACAAAAACTCGCGCTTTTGGATACATTCTTTGCATGTATATCGCTGTAGCTCCCCCGGAAGTAAGTATCTTTTCTTTCCGTGTATGTAGCCCATTTTGCGATAATTTATCTGCTGTCAAAGTTCGATTGATAGAAGAATTATTCGTTAGGAAAAGAAAGTCCTTCCCTAAAGTATTAAATACTTTAATAAGATTTATAGAACCTTTTAGAAGAGATTGCCCTTTATAGATGGTCCCATCCAAATCTACAAGGAAACATTTCACATGATTTCTAAGATATTCTGGGGAGCTTTTCATTAAACTCCTGTTCTACTTAACAATAATCCAAGATTATTGATATTTTATCCTATAGTTGAATGAATTTCCTTCGATAAATATCTTTAAATTCAATGATATTATATCATAAGACGTCATAACAACTTCAATATTTTTTTAGTCTTTATTTTACTAAAACAAAAAATAAATGAACTTATACCCAAGTTTTTACTTTTTTCCATTCATTTTAAATAACATACTTCGGAATAGTTCCTCTTTGATTTGATTCAATCAATGCTTGTTTACATTAATCAGCAGTTGTTAAATATTCAAATGTCAACGTTTACCTGATAGTTACATAAAAATTATGTTATTAATCGCTGCGCATCCCTACTATCATAATTGCAATTTGTCCTGCCTTCCCCCTTACCTAACTATTCCTTTGCAATAAATAGGTCGAGCCCTAAAGTGTAAAAATAATAAACACACTCTGTAATAATTTTACGCCAGCATACTATACTAATAATATTAATATTATCGATAATTATTGATATATTACTTCAACATATTCCCATTAATTGCGCAAATACTGACCATTTTGGGGTAATTCACAAAATATCCGCAGAATAATAAATCATAATAGCCGCATAATATTGATATAACATTGACATTATCTAACAATAATACTATACTATTATTGAAAGCAAGTAAGTCGATTATATAAAGTTACGAATATGGTTAGTATCGCTTTTTGTTAGTTTTCACTAACAACATGAAGCGTAACATTTTTTTGATTAATGTGCTTGACATAGTTTTGTTGAAATCAAAATATTTATTTCGGATTTTGTAAATACTAAAAAGCAATACTTTATTACGAGGGTAGAAAAGGTCAATATGATTATTCCAAAATTATTTAGTCCAGGTCCGGTCAATGTCAGTGATGATGTTCGTCAAGCCCTATTACATTATGATATTTGCCATAGAACGAGGGAATTTGAAGAAATGTTCGTTGATACACAATTAAAGATAAACAAGCTTTTCAATGCTGATGACAAATACTATTCGTTGATTATTTCTGGTTCCGGAACTGCCGCCAATGAAACAGTACTATCTTCTGTAATTAAAGAAGGTGAATCAGTTCTGTTAATTAAGAATGGAGTTTTTGGAGACAAATTAGAAGAAATATTATTAAAGTATAGGATTTCTACAGAAATTATCTCTTTTCCTTGGGCTACTTATCCTGATTTGGTCACAATTGAGAGGAAATTAAAGGAAAATTCCAAAATAGCACTAGTAGCTATGGTGTTTCACGAGACATCGACGGGAATGATAAACCCTGTTCATGATGTGGGAGATCTATGTGTGAAGTATGGTAAGAAATATTTTGTCGATTCAGTATCTGCGGCTGGTGGTGAAAACGTGAACATGATGGATAACCACATCGATTTCACGACATCGGTTGGGGGAAAATGTATAGGCGCATTTCCAGGATCTGCCTTTATCTGTGCAAAAGAAAAGTATTTGAAAGAACTTACTGACCTCCAATGCAAAAATATCTATCTTAACCTCTTTAAACACTACCAGTTTTCCGTCAACAAACATCAAACACCTAATACTCCCAATGTTACGCTTTTCTGGGCACTCAATATAGCTATTACCAATATTCTTAGCGAGGGGCTTGATTCACGAATTTCCCGTTATCAGTCTTGCGCAACAATAATTAGAGAAGGTGTCCAAAAACTCGGACTCAAGCCTCTGCTTGATGCTCATATGTCTAATACAGTAACATCAGTATTTCTACCGAAAGATAAAAATATTATAGATTTCTTGGCTGATATGGAAGCATTAGGTTATGTCTTGTATATTGGCAAGGGGAAATATGGTGAGATGGGTATGTTTCAAATTGCGAATATGGGGGAAATTTCCGAGAATGATTGCCGAACTTTTAATTAATGCGCTTGATGATGTAATTAGTAAATAATATATATTCTTCAAATTTTGGATGAATATATTTATTAATTCAAGTATTGAGGGAAAGGAGGCAACCTATTAGTAATAAACGAATTGTTTTCAAAATAATCAAATGATGAAAAAATTCAATAAGGAGATTAAAGATGAAGACAAGCATTAAGATATATGCTGTATTAATGGTCATGGTGATGCTCATTACGGTTTTGAGTGGCTGCAACCCAACCACTAAAGTAACTCCAGAAGAATCCGACCAACAGGCTCCCACTACGGAATCTATTCCACAGGCCGCCACAACAGAACCTTTACCAGCAGTTAAAGTAAAGGATTCACTTGTAATGTTATCTGCTGAAAGTTTTACAGGCAGTTGGGATCCTACTGGACACACAGTTCTAGCAAATGTACATCTTGAACAGCTTGTATTCGACCATCTTTGGGAAGTTGATTGGGCAAGTGGAAGTACTGATTATGTTCCCCGTCTTGCAAACTCATGGAAATATTTGGAAGATGGCGTAACGTTAGAAATAACCCTTAAGACAGGAATAAAATTCCACGATGGAACAGATTTTACTGCAGAAGATGTGGCTGCCTCGGTAGAACGCTATAGCGATCCTACAAGGCCGATGGGATTCTTTTGGGCTGAACAAATGGCTGCGACTGTGATTGATCCAGTAACGGTAAGGCTTGTTACAAAAAGTGGCCAGCCATATGCTCCATTAATCAATAATCTTTCATTTATTTCAATGATGTCTTCCGATGATATCAAAGATGAAGCTAAATTAAAGGCTGGATTAAATGGCACAGGTGCCTTTAAGTTCGTAAGTTACGAGAACGAACAAGTAAACTTGGTTTCTAATGAAAACTATTGGGAGAAAGTACCGCAAATCAAAACTATAACCTTTCGGTATGTGGCTGATCCCGCTACACGTCTCGCAGCATTGCAATCTGGTGAAGCTGACCTTATCGAACGTGTCGATTTAGAGCAGATTCCTATGATTGAAGCAGATTCCAATCTTGAGATGATTACATTACCGTCAATTGAGCAAAAGAGCCTCATATTTAAGTGGCAGGTCCCTCCTATGCAAGAGATCCTTGTTCGACAGGCTATCTCTTATGCCATTGACCGTGAAACAATCGTAAAAGATATTTTGCAGGGTTATGGTATCGTTGCAGATAGTTTTGTATCCCCAGTTGCTTGGGGTTATGCTTCAGCAAAAGGATTCCCAACTTATGATCCTGCAAAAGCTAAAGATCTACTTGTTCAAGCCGGATATCCTGAAGGTAAGGGTTTGCCTGAATTAACTTACCTTACGTCAGTTGGATTTTATCCAAAGACAAAAGAATATGGTGAATTCATTGTATCAAACTTAGCCGATGTCGGAATTAAGTGTACTTTAGTACCTATGGAGACTGCTAGTTGGCTTAATGCTCTATATACTCCTACATCTGGAAATATGGTTGATTCAGGATGGATGCCTCCAGCTTTAGAACCAGATATGACTCTTGCTGCTTTATACAAGAATCCTGGCCTGACTACAGGCGGTGGAGATCCCCGAATTAATGAAGTACTCCTGAACGAAAGCAGAATAGTAGATCCAGAAAAAAGAGCCGCATATTTAAAAGATGTTGTATTTCCATTAATTGCGGAAGTGGTTCCGCAATTACCGCTTTTCAACTCAATGTTGATGTATGCAAAGAATAAAGATCTTCAAGGTTTCTCACCAGCATTCACATCTGATTTATCATCTATCAGGAATGCCTATTTTGTAAAATAATAAACAAGTAATAAAGTTAACCGTGCCCAGAACAATAAACAACCGTTTTGGGCACGGCATTACCAACATTGTACCGTTACTTTCATTAACTATTCGCGAAGTTATTCCATAATATTATTCGGCCAGATAATAAAGAAGGTCGAGGTAAAATATTCCAAAATAATTCGATAGAATAGTTCTATGTAAAAAATGTTACCTCGTCAATTAAATGGCTGGCTACTTTTCTGAATGCTCTCGATCAATAAAAGATAGACAAATGATAGGCGAATCGATCTGCTATTTCGTGAACATATAAAATGGAGAATTAATGATAACAACAATAATTAAACGCCTATTGCAGGGATTGGTTGTCGTTTTTGCAGTTATGGTCATAACATTTATTATGTTGAGGCTTATACCAGGCGATCCTTCAAGAACTATGGCGCCTGTAGCGACAGAAGCTCAGATTTTACAGCTCAAAGAACAGATGGGTATTGGTGATAGTATTCCGATACAATTTGGGAAATATATGAATAATCTTTTACATGGGTATCTAGGTTACTCATATTTTCAAAAAGCCGATGTATCAACTGTGATAAATAATGCATTGCCTAAAACAGCTGTACTATTATTTTTTACCCTAATATTAGAATTGGTTTTTGGTGTAATACTTGGTGTGATGGCAGCTATAAAGGCAAATACATGGATTGATAAGCTCATTTCAGGCTTTGCAGTTATTTTCCAATCATTGCCAAATTATTGGGTAGCCCTTATTCTAATTTCATTTATCACTGTTAAATGGCATCTGATCCCATCTATTGGATATAAAGGACCGCTTTATGCAGTTCTTCCAGCAATAGTGCTTTCACTTCAACCAATGGCTGTATTAATTCGTAACATACGTGCCTCCATGATAGGAAGTCTTACACAAAATTTTGTAAAAGCTGCAAAAGCCCGAGGAGTTCCATGGAGAATATATATATTCAAATATGCATTTCGTAATTCTCTAATTCCGATGCTAACTTTATTCGGCGCACAGCTAAGCTATATCGTGGGTGGTATTGTTGTAGTTGAATATGTTTTTGGTTATCCGGGTATTGGTTTACAAACACTTAACGCTATTTCCAGGCGTGATTACTATTTAGTTCAAGGTCTTGTCGTATTAATATCTGGTTTTTTCATTATAGTAAATACTGCTATAGATATTGGCTATATATATCTTGATCCTCGTATAAGAAAAGCCCTTGGTGGTTTATCATGAAAAAGAACAAAACCTTAGAATTGCTTTTGAAGGATAAAAACTTTTTGCTAGGTTTGATAATTATTATTGTCACATTATTTATTACAATATTTGCGAAACAAATAGTACCTTATGACCCAGGTAAAGTTATACCTCATGATAGACTAATGGCTCCTTTTTGGAGTTCAGACACAAATGCATTCCATTTATTAGGTACAGACTATATCGGCAGGGATTTACTCTCACGTATTTTTATTGGTATAAAAAATTCTATGTTAATTGGACTATTCTCAATTAGTCTGGCAATTATTTTAGGAGCGATAGTTGGTTTATTATCTGGTCTTTCTTATCCCGGATTATTTGACTCTATATTAATGCGCATAACAGATATACAAATGGGTTTCCCGTTTGTATTACTTGCTATCATCATATTGTCTCTGGTTAACCCATCAATAATTACTATCATAATAGTGCTTAGTTTATCTGCCTGGCCTGCATACGCTCGTGTTATACGCTCCGGAGTAATTATTGAAAAAGAAATGGATTATGTAGCATTTGCTCAAATCATGGGAGCCAGTAAATTTCGTATCGCTTTCAAGTACCTTGGGAAAAATCTAGTTCCATCGATTTTACCTGTTGCACCTATGGATCTCGCAAGTATTGTCATTGCAGAAAGCTTGCTTTCCTTTATGAACCTTGGTATTCAACCACCCGGGATTTCCCTTGGTAACATAATGGCAGATGGAAAAAACTATATTGGTACTCAATGGTGGATTACGGCTTTTCCAGGTATTGTAATTATGATCATTGTTCTTGGACTAAATCTTATGGCTGATGCAATGCAATCTTCGTCAGATAAAAAACAAACAAATTAATATCGGCTGGAGAATAATAAAATGGACCAAGACGTTAATAGTAAAAAACAACCGTCTGATAAATTAGAAATATTATTGGAAGTAAAAAATCTCAGCACCTATTTTTATATGCAATCAGGCGATGTCATCAAGGCTGTAGATGGAGTAGATTTTACTCTTAGAAAAGGCAGCGTTTTAGGAATAATAGGTGAGAGCGGATCCGGAAAAAGTGTTACATCTCGTTCTATATTGCGAATTGTTGACCAACCCGGGAAAGTAGTAAGTGGTGAAATAATATTCAAGGGACAAAATTTATTAGAATTATCCGAAAAAGAGATGGCAAAGATTAGAGGAGCACAAATTTCTTTAATTTTCCAGGATCCAACTACATCTTTCAATCCATATTTAAAGATAGGTGAGCATTTATCTGAAGCTTATCAAGTACATAAAAAAGAAAGTAAGGAAGATGTTAAGAGACATGTTATTAATGCTCTAAAGATGGTTGGCA
The DNA here is from genome assembly GCA_963827895.1 of uncultured Chloroflexia bacterium. Taxonomy (GTDB): domain Bacteria; phylum Chloroflexota; class Anaerolineae; order Anaerolineales; family Anaerolineaceae; genus PNON01. The sequence goes on from CAWHCY010000009.1 coordinate 23,579, forward strand.
TTTCTAATTATGAAGACATCATAAATCGATATCCATGTGAGTTTTCCGCAGGCTTTCGCCAAAGGATCTTTATTGCAATGGCAATGATATTCAATCCTGCTTTATTGATTGCTGATGAACCAACAACGAATCTTGGCATAACTATACAAGCAGAGATAATTGAAGCACTTATTGAAGTAAAAGAACGCGTAGGAAACTCCGTTATTATTATCACTCACGATTTTGGTGTAGTTTCACAGTTTTCTGATGATATCCTTGTTATGTACGCTGGTCATTGTGTTGAATACTCTCCAAAAAAGGAATTATTGCTTTATCCAAAACATCCTTACACTGTTGGATTGATTCAATCAGTTCCTCTATTAGAAGCACGAAAAACCAAACGCCTAAAATCTATACCAGGTTTTCCACCAGATATGGTCCATATTCCTGACGGATGTCCATTTGCACCACGGTGTGCATACAAGCAGGAAAGGTGTATCCAAGAACTACCTGAATTGCAAGAAATTGGGGGAAATCGTAAGGTTGCCTGCCATTATCCTTTGTTCGATTATCAGACTAGTGATGATTTAAGGTTAAGTTGAGGATAAATCTATGACTGCACAGATTTTAGAAATTGTAAACGTCGATAAACATTATCCAATCCGTGAAGGTTTCTTTAATAAGCAGGTTGGTCTGAAAGAGGTGGTAAATTGTATGAATATTACCATCGAAGACGGCGAAACTGTTGGACTTGTTGGTGAATTTGGATGCGGGAAATCTGTCTTACTCCGTACAATTATCGGTCTAGAACCACCTACCAGGGGAAAAGTATTATTTAAAGGGAATGATATACAGAAAATGGATAAAGCTGGACAAAAAGAATTTCGGAAAAAAGTGCAATTAATATTCCAAAATGCTTTTACTGCTCTCCATCCTCGATTTACTATTGAACAGTCTCTTGAAGAAGTACTAATTCTCACAGGTATGAAAGATTCTAAAAGGAGGGAAATGACCATCATCGAAACCTTAAAGAAAGTAGGGCTTGATCCAGTTTATCGTTTTAGATTACCTGAACAACTCTCTGGTGGACAATGCCAACGAGCGATCATTGCCCGCGCGTTGGTAGAGCAACCTCAGATTATTTTAGCCGATGAGCCTATATCGTCTTTGGATGTTTCATTACAAGCTCAAGTACTAAACCTGTTGATGGACCTTCAGGACGAATACAAAATGTCTATGTTATTCGTAGCACATGATCTGGCTGTTGTTCGCCAGATAGCGAGCAAGATCATGATCATGTACGCAGGAACCATTTTAGAGAGCGGCACCAGTTGGGAAATATATAATAATCCGCAACATCCTTATACCAAAGTACTATTAAAATCTGCTCCCAGTATATCCAAGGGGATTAACCAAGAAGGCTTTAACCTGGATATTAAAGTAGGGGATACTCCTAGTCCAGACTCATTACCTGTAGGTTGTTTGTTTACTACTCGTTGTATGTATAGTGAGGAACGCTGTTTTTGTGAAAGACCCGCGTCAAAAATGGTAGCACCAGGACATTATGTAAGTTGCCACCTGGTAAGTGCGGATGAGCATTTTGTAGATTTAAATATGTTGATAAAATAATCCACAATATATTGGAACATTCATATATCGTATAAAAGGAGAAAAATACATGGAAAATTCATACGTTCTTTCATATGATGTTGGAACTGGTAGCGTAAAAACTGTGATTGTAGATTTAATGGGCAATGTTGTAAGTGTTTCAAATGCAAATTATCCATTACTCACTCCTCAAGCAGGATGGGCAGAACAGACACCCGATGCATACTGGAGTGCAGTTTGTCTTTCAACCAAACAGGCATTAAAACAAGCAAAAATATCACCTGCGGATATTCGTGGGATAGCGTTTGGAACGCAGTGGAAAGGTATTATTCCGCTGGATTCCCAGGATCAAGTATTGCATAACAACATCATCTGGTTGGATAGCCGTGCGGTCAAGCAGGCAAATGAGCTAAACAAAAAGATGAATATGAATCTTTTCATGGGAAATGATTACTGGCCTAAGTTGATGTGGGTCAAAGAAGAACTCCCGGAAATTTACCAGAAGACGGTCTGTTTTTTGGAGGTAAATTCATACTTAAAATTTAAGGCTACTGGGAAGAAAGCGGTTGACCTGACTAATAACTTTATCAAAACTACAGATAATAATCTACAGATATTTTTTGACCAGATACTCCAAGCAGCAGACCTCGATCCCAATAAATTCCCACAACTTGTGATGACGACTGAGAAAGTTGGTGAAATAACATCAAAAGCTGCAGAAGATATGGGTCTTAATGAAGGTACACCGGTATTTGGTGGGTGTGGAGATATTCCGGCTATCACCATAGGTTCTGGGTGCTGCGAAGATGATGATGCTCATATTTATCTGGGATCATCTGGATGGATGGGAACAATCACCAAACGTGGAACTACCCTCGATGATTTTTACCTGACATTCGAAAAAGATAAGGATATCCGCCTGGATGGATTGAAATCTGCAGGCATGTCTTTCAATTGGGTCATTGATCAGTTCTATCATTCAGAAAAAGAGACAAGGAAAGAGGAGATTTATGAATTTGTGAATAATGAAATCAAAGATGTCTCCCCCGGCTCTTTAAACATGATAGCAACTCCATGGATTTATGGCGCTTTTCCACCCGTACCTCAAACGGCTCGCAGTGTATTTTTCAATATTACCAACCTTCATGATCGTCGCCATATGGTAAATGCGGTGCTTGAGGGCATATGCTACCAGATGCGCTGGATTATTGAAATATATAATACAAAAATTGGTAAATCAATAAAATCGATTCGTATCGTGGGTGGCTGTGCCTCTAGTGACCATTGGATGCAAATGATGGCCGATATCCTTCAGATACAAGTCGAAGTACCTGAAAATCCTTCCCATGCAGGCGCCATCGGTACTGCATATTGTGTTTTCATAGGCTTAGGAATGGTCGATGGGTTTAAAGATGCAAAACGAAAAATTAAAGTAAGAAGAACATTTACCCCCCGTAAGGACTACATCAAAACCTATGACAAACTGTTTAATGTTTTTAAAGAAATTGCTCCAAGGATGGAGTTTGCATTCAATACTTTGAATCAGTAAGGGGCTTTGGAATTACCTTATTAAGGTAGATCTATTACTCTTGAGTTATTGCGAATCCTATCCTACTAATGGATTCGCAATATCCAATATTTATGGGTAGGTCAACTATACGAGTCATTTTCTGGGAGGTAATAGCTACATGAAAAAAATAGTTGTTTCTGAGATTCATCAAGAGACGAATTCCTTCAATCCCGTTATCACAAATATGAATGACTTTGTAAGAAGGACGATCCATTTTGGACAAGAAATGGTAAATTTCAACAACCCGCGAGAATTAGGTGGGATGTTCAAAGCAATAACAGAAAGCAATGGCGAGATTATCCCCGCGTGTTCAATGAATTCTCAAAGTGGAGGTCCTATTGATCAAAAAGTTTTGGATTACTTTTTAGAGAACACGATATCTGTTATTAAAAAATACTTCCCGGTGGATGGTGTATTCCTTTCATTGCATGGTTCTACCCAAACAACAGAATTTGATGATGCTTGCGGCATAATTCTAGAGAATGTACGTAAAGAAGTAGGTGAATCTGCTGTGATTGCAGTTTCTGCGGATTTACACGCAAATGTTACTCCCAAATGGATGAAAAATGCTGACATTATCTGTGGATATCAATCCTATCCGCATGTGGATTACTTCACTACAGGCTATAGGGCAGCCAATTTAGGCATGCGGTGTATAAATGGCGAAAAATTTCACATGGTTAGAGTTTCAATTCCTATGCTTGTACCAGCCAGCTCTTATACAAGTATGACAAGTCCCTTTAAAGATGTGATTGATGAAGCAAAAGATCTGGTCAGTTCTGGTAAACTAATTGATTGCACAATATTCCAAATGCAACCTTGGCTTGATGTAGAACCTGCTAGTGGTTCTGTAATAGTTACAATTGATCAAGGTGAAGAAAACGCCAAATTTTATGCCCAAAAACTTGCAAAATGTGTTTATGATATGCGTAAAGAATTTAGGTCTGACCTTTTTACGATCGACCAGGTGATTGATATTGCATTGGAAAATTCATCTGGGAAACCGGTTGTCCTGGTAGACTCTGCTGATTCAGCAAATGCTGGATCTTCTGGAGATAGTGCAGCAATCCTCATTAAGTTACTTAATAGAAAAAAACAACCAAAGACAGCAATTATAGTAAATGATTTGAACGCTGTGAGGGTTGCATTCGAAGCTGGAGTAGGAAACTACGCTGATTTCTCAATTGGTGGTTCAATTAACCCTGATTTGTTCAAACCGGTTCATGTAAAAGCACATATTAAATCTCTCCACGAAGGATTGTTTTCTTTGGAGGGACCTGCGGGACGAGGTATGGTGAATAATATTGGGCTTACCGCAGTAATTAATTTTAACGAAATTGATATTGTTATTTGCCAAAATATGGTATTCGGCGGCGATCCACAGATATATCGCGGATTTGGCATCGAACCTACTTTTTATCAAATGGTTGTTGTAAAAGCCTGTAATTCTTTCAGGGAAGCATACAGTCCGATTTCAAAAATGATTTGTCTTACTGATACTCCTGGTGCCGCATCATCAAATCTAAATTCGCTTCCCTATCGAAAAGTACCTGTTTCCTTCTACCCATTTTCATCTTTGGATGATTATCAAATATTATCTTGACATTCTATGGCCTTATTTAGCTAAATTTTGATATACCATATTCTTATGTTAATATATAATGATAATAAAAAAAGTAGGGAATATGCTATCTGAAGAGCGACGTAATAAAATTCTAGAAATAATTGACCGCGAAAAAATTATTAAAATTAAGGATATTACAAGTAATTTTGGTGTCTCCATCGCTACTGCTCGCCGTGACCTTGATGTTCTTCAAGAGCAACTTTACATAAAACGAATTTATGGTGGAGCTGCTGCATTAACTCCATCTGGTACTGAACCTTTGTTTATTACACGTGAAGTTGAAAACAGAGCGGAAAAGATAGCCATTGGGAAAGCTGCAGCAGAACTAGTTAACGAAGGAGATACAATAATACTCGACATTGGCACAACCACACTTGAGATTGCCCGTAATTTAAAAAAGCTAAATAACATTACTGTTCTAACAAGTTCTCTAACAATTATGAATGAGCTTGCCAATTCAAATGTTACTGTCTACTCTCTAGGTGGGAAAATTCGTCCGCATGAATTGTCTATGTCAGGAAGTATAACCATTAATGCCCTTGAACAGTTCTGTGTACAAAAAGCTTTTATTGGTGCAGCTGGAGTAACATTTAATGAAGGAATTTCTGACTTCAACTATGAAGAAACCCAAGTTAGGCTTATGGCAATTAAACGGGCAAAACAATCAATCCTTGTGACAGATAGCAAAAAATTTGGTAATAATGCGTTTGCCATTACTTGCCCACTATCCTATTTCCACACGATAATTACAGACATTAATTTGCCACAAAACTTTGTGGATGGGATAAAAGATCTTAAGATTGAATTGATTACGGTCCAACCTGCCAAAGTATTTGAAACTAACCAGTAATAATATACTTTCAGATACTAAATGCAATAATTGTTATTCAGTTGTACCACTTATTTCCCTAAAATATTATGGGCCTCCCAAAAAGGTTTGTTAGATTTTGGTCATATTTGTTGACATGATATGGATTTTATTTTTACTATTAGGATGTTCAGAAGTTAATTATCATACACATGTATTTGTATAATAAACGTCTATGGATATAGAGTTATTCTTCATTGCGCAATATCACATATTTGAATCAATGACAACAATTCAATCCACAATGTAGTTTGTTGAAATCCACATTGCTTTTGATAAATATATTGTTAATCCAATTCTATGACTGTAAATTATTATGGCCGAATACATCCATATTTACAAATGAATATTTTCATTTGACTACTTTATTGGAATGAATTTGATCTCATTTAAAATTTTGTTTAAAGTATCTGGGCGGTTTGTCATAACACCGTTCACTCCAAGGTTTACTACCCTTCGGATATCTTCCGGTTCATCAGGGTCCCAAGCCCAAACCTGGATACCTGCTAAGCGAGCTTCATCCATAAATTCTTTATTTATGTGTGGATAATAATAAGCTACTACATTCGCACACGGAACTACCTGGTCCATTACTTGCTTCGGGGTCAAAGTTCCATCTTGTGGAGATGGATCTAAAACAGTCGGCAATCTGGGTTCCAGTTCTTTAGCTCTTCTTAACACATTAGGCGAAAAAGAGGTCACCACAACTCTATCTACAAAATTTTCATTATGAAGTATTTTTACAACTTCTGCTGCTGTTTCCAGTGCTTCAGGTTCGGAACGCAGGGGATCCAAGGTATGAGGTTCGAACTTTAATTCCAGACATAAACGAACAGAAGTTGGCCGAACTAAATCGATCACTTCTTTTAAAGTTGGAAGATGTTCTCCCAGTCCAGCATCAAAATTTCTTGTATCCTCAAGATCAACATCCCAAACCCATCCTTTTCCAGTTGTAGTGCGCTCAAAAGACTCGTCATGCATAATTATCACTTTTCTATCTTTTGTCAAATGGAGATCCATTTCGAGGAATTCCACCCCTGATTCGATCGCCTTCTTGAATGCCAATATTGTGTTTTCGGGATACAAACCAGAAAATCCTCTATGTGCGAGTCGTAACAAAGAATACTTCATTCTTCCTCCAAATATTATAAATTTTCCTTGTTGAAAATCCATTTTTAATTGATATAATATCATAAGACGTCATAACAACTATTATATTACCACTGGAATAAAAGTCAACTTTATATTCACAAGAAACTTTATAATACGAGATTTACTTAAGGAAGTACTATCTTGAATGGACAGGTCTCGATTTAATTAATACTGCGTAAATTTTTCATTTATACATTACCAGCCGATGGAGAAATTTAATGATACCTGAATTTATCTTAATGCTCACATACAATGATCAAACGGTAACCGATGCTTCAAAGATTTTTGAAGATTGTAAAGACCTTCCAGTTGCTCATTGGGGTTTTAAAGATGTTGGCCTTCCTCCAGATAATATGAAGGCTTTATTCAAAGAGATGAAAAATGCCGGTAAAACAACTTACCTTGAAGTTGTGAGCCTAACTGAAGAAGAGGGGTTAAGAGGTGCTAAGCTGGCAGTTGAAGCTGGATGTGACGTTTTAATGGGCACGGTTATTTTCGATTCTAATCCTTAATTACCTTAACGATAAACCTATTCAATATTTTCCCTTCCCTGGCCATATACATGGGCATCCAAGTGTTTTAGATGGATCTATTGATGAAATTGTCACTCATGCAAAATTTTTGGAATCCAAAGGAGTTCAGGGATTGGATTTACTCACCTATAGATATCAAGGTGATGCACCGTTGCTTTTACAAAAAGTAGTAGATGCAGTTTCCATCCCAATCGTTTCCGCTGGATCAATAGAATCAATTCAACGAATATCAGAGGTAACAGAAAACCGGAGCATGGGGATTTACTATTGGTAGTGCGCTTTTCGATAATAAATTCTCTACCAATGGATCCTTTGCTGATAACATTCAGGTCGTTACAAATTGGTTAAATGAAGAATTCAAATTAATAGGCAAATTGAATGCTTGACAATATGAATTTCCCTATATAATTTGTATATTCCTGCAAGTTCCTACGGTTCGTAACAACTTATTCAAATTTGCATTTTCGAGAAAGGAGGTGTGTATCGCATAATTGAAATCGAGTTATTCAACAGCATTACGAAAAGTTGTTCATTTATATCTAACTTCTAAGGAGTGAGAAAATGAAATTGAAACAAGTAGTTCTAATGCTAATAAGTGTATTGGTTGTTGCCTCAATGATTGTATCCTGCGCTCCACAACCAACACCGTTACCCCTACCTCCTGCACCAACAGCTGAACCCGCGGCTCCAGCTGCCCCAGCTGCTCCTGCAGCCCCTGCAGCACCAGCCGTTGTTGGAAAACCACCTGCTATTACTGTCGCTGATATGCAAGGCGTTGCACCGGGAAAGTATCCTAACCAGTATGAAGTCGCTGAATTTGAAGCAGCTACCGGTGGAAAAATGGAATTTTCTGGTCGCGAAACGATTGACCCGAAACTTGTAGAACTATTCGGAGACATTCCTACTGACGTAACTGCTCGGTTACCGGAAGAACCACTAGTAACTGTGCCTTATGCTGAAATTGGTGTGTATGGTGGACAACTGGAAGGTCTCTCGCTTGGACCAGAAAGCGGCAACTCAGAATATTTAAGCTGGCGCCATGCAAACCTGGTTCGGTATGGCGAAGACCTGGTACAGATCCTCCCGAATTTGGTAAAAGATTACGTTGTCAGCGATGACTTGACTGAGTTTACTTTTACTCTTCGCAAAGGTCACAAATGGTCTGACGGTCAACCCTTCACATCTGATGATGTAGTATTCTGGTGGGAAGACATCATTTTAAACAAAGAACTAACCAAAGAAGTCCCTTCGGTCTGGACCTTTGGTGGTGAACCCATGAAGGTAGTAAAAGTTGATGAAGTCACCTTCAAGTTTGTCACTGTAGCTCCTGCTCCCGGAATGATGCCCTGGCTAGCCCGTACCTGGATCCTTCCAGCTGCTCCAAAACACTGGCTTGAATCCAAACACATAAAGTATAACGCTGCCATCAACGAAGAAGCCATTGCAGAAGGTAAACCAAGCTGGGTCGAATACTTCTACACCTGGTATGGTGAATGGGCAGATTCCGTTCATCGTCCTGGAACTCCCCGACTTGAAGCCTGGTTAGTTGTTGAAGAAACACCAGAATACCAAATGGGTATGGCTAATCCGTATTATCATGTTGTAGATACGGCCGGTCAACAATTACCTTATGTTGACAGAAGTAAAGAAAACTACACTCAGGATAACCAGGTTCTTGAGCTTAAAGTCATCAATGGTGAAATTGATCAAAAAGCTCAGACATTAAAATTTGCATCAGCTCCTGTTTTCAAACAGCATGAGGCAGATGGTGATTACAAAGCATACTTGCTGAAGTCGGCCAGCGATGGTATGAATGTAGCCTTCAATTGCACCAGCAAAGATCCGGTACTAAAAACTTTGTTCAGCAATCCGGATTTCAATTATGCTATGTCAATCGCGCTTGATCGCAAAGAATTCAACAAGGTAACCTGCTTCGGTGAGTGCGAGGAAATCAACACAGGTGTACCCATTCACCCGACAGCCAGTTTTGCCAAACCTGAATGGTATACCAAGGCAACTGAATACGATCCTGCCAAGGCCAATCAGATGCTTGATGCATTAGGTCTGGATAAGAAAGATGGTGAGGGTTTCCGCCTTCGCTCAGATGGTAAGCGGTTAATTATTTTCGCAAACTATACCATCCAATCCATCAGCGCTGAAGCAATGGCTTTGATCAAAAGCTATTGGGAAGCTGTTGGTGTGAAGGTTGAATTGAAGGAAGTTGCGACAGAAGCCTACCGCGCATTAGTGTCTGGAAATGATCATGATCTTGCATCATTTACCAGTGGCGGTACACTAGAACCTTCATTCCTAGCCAATCAATATCGTTTCTACCCGCCTTTCGGTGATTCAGTACTTGAACCCCAGTGTGGTTTGCCCTACTACGAATGGCTGAAGAGCGATGGCGCTACAGGTGAAGAACCACCCGCTGATATGAAATCACTTTACGATCTGACAAATCAGTGGAAAGTCACTTTACCTGGTTCAGCTGACTACATCAAACTTGGTCAGGAAATCGGTGATCTCCATAGCAAGAATATGTATTTGATTGGAATCATTGGACCAGCACCGTCTGTTATGATTGTCAAAAACAGACTTGTCAACTTCGTTTTACCCACAGTAACCGCTTTCGAGTTTTACCGGGAGTATCCATTCCGCCCGGATCAGTGGTTCCTCAAGTAATAAAACAATTTCGATGTAGTGCAATGGTTAGGGGGGGAGTCCCCCCTAACCACATTTTGAAAAGAAAGGGTGAACATGTTAAAGTTTGCTCTAAAGCGATTACTCATCATGTTAGTGATGTTAATCGGTCTTTCTCTAATTGTTTTTGTAATTCTTGAATTACCACCTGGCGATTTTGCTGAACGCTATGTTTTTGACCTACGGCAATCCGGCGCTCAAATTACCTTTGATCAGATAGATAACTATCGGCATATGTTGGGATTAGATAGACCGTGGCCGATAAGATATCTACAATGGATTGGTGGAATTGTCACCAGGCTTGATTTTGGCTGGTCATTAACCTACCGAATTCCTGTAACCGAGGTACTTGGAAGTAGAATTCTATTTACTGTAGTTTTATCCGTTGTTACTATTGCTTTATCATATTTGATAGCAATTCCATTAGGTATATATTCAGCAATGCACCAGTATTCTTTTGGTGATTATGTATTTACAGTATTGGGATATCTTGGGATGGCAACACCTGCCTTTCTCTTTGCACTTATCCTTTTATATATTTCCACCATGTATTTAAATACAAGCGTTGGTGGAATTTTTTCTGGAGAATATCAACAGGCCGCATGGTCCTGGGGAAAAGCTTTGGATTTCTTCAAGCACATGTGGATTCCTGTTCTTGTGTTAGGAACCTCCGGCGCTGCATCCACTATCCGGACCATGCGAGCCACCATGCTGGATGAAAAAAATCAATTGTATGTAACTGTCGCACGGGCCAAAGGTGTCAGTGAAAAGAATTTAATACAAAAATACCCTGTACGAGCAGCATTGAATCCAGTTGTTAGCACTATAGGTTGGGAATTAGCTTCAATTGTGTCAGGCTCTCCAATTACCGCTACTGTACTTGCACTACCAGATATCGGACCAGTATTTCTTAAAGCCTTGCTAAATCAGGATATTTATTTGTCAGCCACAGTCTTATTAATATATTCTTCATTGACAATTATTGGAACTTTTCTCTCAGATATCCTCTTGGCTGCCCTTGATCCAAGGATCCGATTTGGGGGAGGTGCACGATGAACTCAACAACTAACCCCATGAATACATCTGGTTCAAAGATCCATGAGTTGAATTCAGAACAAAAGAAGAAGGAAGCATATTACACAGCTACACAGTTACAACTGATGTGGTGGAAATTTCGCAAGCATCGTGTTGCCATAATCGGTTCTTACGTCCTAGGTGTATTTGTTTTTATTATGCTATTTTGTGAATTCCTGGCTCCTTATGGATCTCAATCCAGAGATGGCGATTATTTATTTGGAGGACCACAGAAAATTCATTTCAGCAATGAAAATGGTGATTTTATTGGACCTTTTGTTTATAGTATGACTACCCAATTCAATAAAGAAACAATGCAATTGGATCTTACTGAAGATAAAACTACTCCACATAAAATTAAGTTTCTATCTAAGGGAGAGCCTTATAAATTGTGGGGAATCTTTAAAAGCGATTTTCACTTTTTTGCGGTTCCAGATGGATATTTACATTTATTTGGAACAGATAGTCTGGGAAGGGATGTTTTCTCCCGAACTCTCTATGGTATCAGAACATCGATGACCATTGGCTTGTTAGGTGTCTGTATATCATTTCTAGTAGGATTATCCTTAGGTGGTATCTCCGGCTATTTTGGTGGGGCTATTGACACGATTATTCAACGTATTATTGAGTTTATTCGGTCAATTCCAACCATTCCACTATGGATGTCACTCGCAGCGATCTTGCCTAAAGAATGGTCTCCCCTTCGGGTCTATTTTGCAGTGACAATTATTCTTGGATTCCTTACATGGACTACTCTTGCTCGAAGAGTAAGGGGTAAACTGATCTCTATGCGAGAGGAAGATTTTGTCTTTGCAGCCCGTCTTGCTGGTAGTGATGATCTTCGAATAATCTGGCGCCATATGCTTCCTGCCTTTCTGAGTTATATTATTGTTGACCTAACAATATCTTTTCCTGCAATGATCCTTGGCGAGACGACCTTAAGTTTTATTGGATTAGGACTGCGAGAACCAGTTGTCAGCCTGGGAGTTTTACTTCAGGCAGCACAAAATATTAAAGCTATTGAAGAACACCCCTGGCTGTTTATACCGGCGATCTTTGTCGTTATTAGCGTTTTAGCTTTCAGCCTTGTTGGCGATGGAATGCGTGACGCTGCTGATCCGTATTCGCAATAAGAGGAATGTCATGCACCTTGAAAAGAATGAACTAATACGAATTAACAATCTTAAAGTTACTTTTCCGTTGGATGAAGGTACCGTCCAAGCCCTGGATGGTATTGATATGACCATAGGTAATGGAAAGGTCATAGGTGTCGTTGGAGAAAGTGGATGCGGGAAAAGTATTACCGCAAGAAGTATTTTAAGAATTATTCCATCACCCGGCAAGATCGATGAAGGTGAGATTCTGCTCAGGACAAAAATAGGCTCCCCGGATGGAAAAGACTACGTCCTTGATATTGCAAAATTAGATCAGGATAGCGATTTACTTCGACAAATTCGTTGGGGTGAGATTTCAATGATATTCCAGGAACCTATGACCTCATTTTCTTCCTATCATACCCTGGGTGATCAAATCAGCGAAGCAGCAATTGTCCATTCTAAAATATCTAAACCTGAAGCACGAAGACTTGCTATTGAAATGCTGAATCGTGTGGGAATACCCAATGCTTCCACTCGCGTGAATCAATATCCCCATGAATTCTCTGGTGGTATGCGCCAGAGGGCAATGATTGCCATGGCTTTGATATGCAATCCTTCATTGTTAATAGCTGATGAACCTACAACATCACTTGATGTAACAATCCAAGCCCAGATGCTTGAATTGATGCGTGATCTACGAAAAGACTTCGGTTCAAGCATTTTATTTATCACACATAATCTGGGTGTGATCGCACAAATTGCTGATGAAGTTTACATTATGTACCTTGGCAGGATCGTTGAAAGTGGATCCGTTGCAGATATTTTCCATGATCCCAAGCATCCTTATACTGTTGATTTACTTCAAGCCATTCCTAAGATCTCTGGTACAAGAAAAGATAGACTGGTAGCTATTGAAGGAAATGTCCCGAGTCCGTATGATCGACCATCGGGTTGTCCATTCCATCCAAGGTGCAATCGGTATATTAAGGGTGTTTGTGAGATCCAGGTTCCAAAATTGATTGATTTTGGCAATAATCACAAAGCTGCTTGCCACCTTTATTAGTTAATAATAAATAATCTTAATATTCGGGAGTAAATGAATGGTTGAAGAAAGACAGAAACTCATTCAAGTCACAAATTTACGAAAATATTTCCCCATTCGCCAGGGTACCTTTGGTACATCAAAAAAGGTCGTAAAAGCGGTGGATGATGTTAGCTTTTTCATTTATAGGGGAGAAACGTTTGGGTTGGTTGGCGAAAGCGGATCCGGAAAAACTACCACCGGGCGCTTGATACTGCGAGGTTATGAGCCGACTTCCGGGGAAACTATTTATCATTTAATGGGGCGTGATCCTGTAGATGTGGCAAAATTAAACCGGAAAGACCTTTGGGATTTTCGGAAACATGCACAAATGATATTTCAAGATCCTTATTCCTCATTGAACCCCCGCATGACTGTTCGTGACATTATTGCGGAACCTCTAATTGCTACACATTCAGCTCAGGGAGAGGAAGTATCTACTAGGATAAAAGAGACTGCAGGACGTTGTCAGATCAGTATTGAACACCTGCGCCGATATCCTCATGCTTTTAGTGGAGGCCAACGTCAAAGAATAGGCATTGCCAGGGCATTAGTCCTTCGACCTGAATTTATCGTTTGCGATGAGCCTGTCTCTGCACTGGATGTTTCCATTCAGGCTCAGATATTAAACTTATTAAAGGATCTTCAATCAGAATTAAACCTTACCTACCTATTCATCGCTCACGATTTAAGTGTTGTTGAGCATATTTGCAACCGGGTTGGTGTAATGTACCTGGGTCGAATAGTAGAAATGGCTGCAACAGATGAATTATTCTATAACCCGTTGCACCCATACACTGAAGCATTAATGTCCGCAATTCCGGCTGCTGACCCTGATCTGGTCATGAAACCAATTATGTTGAGCGGTGAGATTCCTAGCCCGATCGATCCTCCACCGGGTTGTTCTTTCCATCCAAGATGTAAATATGCACAAGATATTTGTAAAACTGACCGACCGGCTTGGATCGAGGAGAAGCCCGGGCATTTTTCTGCTTGTCATTTTTCGAAGGAATTATCCCTCAAAGGATTTGCTTAGAACTGAACCGAATCGAATCAGATTTTTGCAATAACATCCAAATCCGAGAAAAAGGATTTGGATGTTTATTTTTCTATTGATTCCCTATTAATACAGTCACAAGGATTCTTGGATAATTTTCTCTTTAAATTAAGACTTTATATTAACTCTCTTGCATTTAAATAATCATCCGAATAACCTATTTTTATAATAGAGCATCTACAAGTTTTCTTGCGACTTCAGGATTATCGCCCATAATGCCATCAACTCCATAAGAAATGACTTGTTCAATTTCACTTCGTTCAAATGGATTCCACGCCCACATTGCAATCCCTGCATTATGCAACCCTTCTACTGCTTTTTTATCAATAGTATGAAAATCAGAAAGCATGATAGGTGAATTCAATATATTGGCCTGTTTTATGGCTTCCGGGAGGTCAAACTTACTATCATCAGGTAAGCGTTCCCTGGTTATAACCAATTCTGGGCATAGCTGCCTCGCCACAGCGGAGGCTTCTGGATAGTATGATGAGATGCTCGCCCACTCGAATGCATTGTACTTTTTGAACAAATCCATTAGTTTTTGGGCTATTATTTTTGCCCGATCTACTTCACCGCCTTTAATTTCGAAACACATTTTTATGCCTGTTTCAATAGCAAGCTTAATGGTCTCTTCTGTTGTTGGAATCGTAGTACCCTTAATGTAAGGTTTAAACTGATATCCCGCATCGAGAAGTTTGATATCAGTCAGTGTAAGGTCATGTACAAATCCTTTTCCATTTGTTGTACGTTCCAACCGATAGTCATGGATCATGACCAATTCCCCATCGCTGGTCAAGTTGATATCCAATTCGAGCATATCAGCTCCAGCTTCAATTGCCTTTCGATAAGATAAAATTGTATTTTCTGGCGCCACCAGAGAATAGCCCCGATGGGCAATCACTAATGGCTTTTCTGGACGGACCCAAGGATTCATTATTTTCCCTTTCCTTATATTAAGCTGGATTGCAAAGTTGATTTACTAATTTTACAGCTAAAGTTGGATTATCTCCCATCACCCCGTCAGCTCCAGTTTTGATGGCGGGAACAATCTCTTCTTCGGTGGTGGTAGGCCAGGCCCAAAGCGCTATACCCTCTTCCCGCATTGCTTTTACAATATTTGGATAAAGATATTTATAATGAATTTGAATCACATTTGATTTCAAATACCTTACCTGCCTAAATGCTTCTTCCAGATCTGGTTCAACATCGTCTGGTATTCGTTCCGGAGCTAGCATCAATTTTGGAGCCATTTTTTTGGCTTCTGCCAGTGATTCATGGAAATAAGATGACATAAATGCCCATTCAAAAGCATCTGCCTTCCTGAGGGTCTCAACTAAACGAGTGGAAATTTCCAATGCGCGATCTGGGTTTCCACCTTTCACCTCAAAACACATATATATGTTATTCTTTTGACCAAATTGGATTGCTTCCTCCAAAGTGGGTATTTTCTCTCCTGCGTATTTTTTATCAAACCAGGAACCTGCATCCGCTTTACGAAGCTCATCTAATGTATATTCGTGAACTTTCCCTGTTACATCAGTTGTACGGCCAAGTCTCCAATCGTGGATAATAACCAGGTTTCCATCTTTAGTAATATTTACGTCCGTTTCGATCATTTCAGCTCCGGCTTCTTTCGCCAGCTCATAAGCTGCAAGAGTATTTTCAGGAGCTAGTATTCCATGCCCTCGATGAGCTATTACTAATGGTTTTTTCTCGCGTATCCAAATATTTGACATTGTGCTCTCCCATTTTTGTTTATTTGCTTGATTTCTTTACTGGTTAAACAAATTGTAATTATATATTTAATCTATTCATTCCTCAATATGGTTCACTGTCTTAAAGATGTCATATGAAGAAGGCCTCAAATAATTAGGAATTCTTACCCTTTTAATTCTTCCCATATTCATCAATCTCTTATAAAATTGAGTATAGATAAAGATTTATACAAGGATATCCTTCACGTGTGAATTTCCACTTAGTTGTGAAAATTCAGAATTGTTAAGCAGAATCCCATTAACCATAGGTGGTATTTGCTATGCGCAATAATTGATTTATGTAACAAAAAATATATTATTCCTCCGGGAGTAAAACTATGTTAATTCTATACAGAATGGAGCAATTATGACAAACATCGCTATCGTAGGCGCAGGTTTAATGGGTTCAGCTACATCTTTCCCTTTGTCGGATAATGGACATAGTGTTCGGTTGGTTGGTACCCATCTTGATCATGAAACTATTCTAAGTTGCAAAGAACAGAACTACCACCCGCGCCTAAAACGTCACCTTCCTCCTAATGTAACTCCTTATTATATAGAGGAAATTGCAGAAGCATTGAATGGGGTAGAAATAATTCTTAGCGGGGTGAATTCTTTGGGTGTTCACTGGATGGGTAAAACATTAGGACGACATCTTCAACCGGGACAGACAATTATTGCAATTACCAAGGGACTCGAAGTGGATATAAATGGGAATTTATCCATTCTTCCTGATGTTTTAAGGAGTGAATTACCTCCAACCATACAAGATCGGGTATCTTATGCGGCAGTTGGAGGACCTTGTATTGCAGGAGAGTTAGCTGGTCGGCGTAACAGCCTGGTAGTATTTGGGGCACGTAATCAGGAAACTGTAATTAAATTGGCAAATATTTTCCGTACCTCTTATTATCATATATGGACAACAACAGATCTAGTCGGCCTTGAGATCTGTGCTGCATTAAAAAATGCATATACACTTGCTGTCGGATTTGCTTCCGGTTTGTTGGAGAAATCAGGTGGAGTAGATAGCTCAGGAGCGTATATGCATAATCTGGCTGCAGGAGTATTTGGCGAAAGCGCAACTGAAATAAATAAAGTATTACAACTTTCTGGCGCAAATCCATCATTTGCTTATGGGTTACCTGGAGTTGGAGATATGTATGTAACCTGTATGGGTGGGAGAACAGTTAGATTAGGTAGGTTGATCGGTGAAGGAAATAGTTATTCTAAAGCAAGAACGATTATGGCAGGTGAAACACTTGAAGCGGCAGAAATTATTCGTGTAATGGGAGATGCATTACCGGTAATGGAATCCAAGGAGCTGATCACAGCCATGGATCTGCCATTAATGCGATTTTTAATCGACACAATTGTGAACAATAAAACAATAGAAGTTCCAATTGAAAAGTTTTTCGGTGGTTTACAAATACTTCAATAGAAAGATTATAAATGCAATCATCCCTGAATCAACCTCCGTTCGCTTCTTTCCAAAAGGGTCTCGATCTATACAACCGTGCTTTGATCGGTCCAGTTGAACGCATTCCTGTTTTCGCTCAAATTCATGAGTTCACCGCCCATGTATTAAATATCCCTAAAAGCATCTTTTATACCCGTCCCGATATTCGTATACCGGCCCTTCTTGAAGTGCAGACGGAATATGACCTTGACCTCCCATTATCAACTTATGATGTGTACAACATCGAGGCAGAAAGCCTTGGACAACCTATTATTATGAATGATGATTGCATGCCTGATGTTGACCGATCTCACATGCTAATTCAGGATAAATCTGATATCCACAAAATAAAGACACCAAATTTTGAATCATCCGGTCGTTTTCGTAATGTGGTTGAAGGAGTTCAGTTATTTAGTTCTTTAACTGGATTCGAACCAGGTTTGGAGTTTTGCGCCCCTTTTTCTCTGGTAGCCAATATTAGGGGAATAGAAAATTTCATTACTGATATTTATAACGATCCTGAATTTGCGCGGGATTTGATGAATAAAGTGACGGATGAAGTCATTGGCCCATACATTCTATTCCTTAAGAAACTATTTCCCAAAGCGAATAAGTTTGGTGGTGCAGATGCGACTGCATCTTTTCCAATTATTAATTACAAAATACTTGAAAACTGGTGTGCTGCCCCAATTCTAAGATTACGAGAACTTACGGGATTGGATGTTTATGTTGGGAACTGGGTTGGAGAGCGCTACCTAAAGAATCCCATGCAAATGCTTGATTTAAAATTAAAAGTTGCGTCAACCACTATCCAGGGTCAGGATCCTGACGTAGAAGCCTTAGGTCCCGGAGTTGTTCAAAAACTTTGCTGATAAATCTAGTATTCCTTTGGTTTTGGGAGTTGGAGCAGCATTTCTTGCTCAAGCCTCTCCCGACCAGGTAATTGAAAGAGTCAAGCACTATGTTGAAGTAGGTAAAGTGGGTGGAAAATTTGCATTGTATTTATGCAATATCAGCGCTGCAACTCCTCCCGAAAATATTCGAGCTGCAATAGAAACTGCTCATACTTTTTAAAGTTTTTGAATTTATATGAAAGATAATTCCTAAAATTATTATAGGAATTATCTTTTCACCAGCTATGAACCTTTGTAGTATTTCTTTTCAATTCCAATGACCTTATCAGTCTTCCGTGTGGATTGGCCACCCTGGAATTCTGATACAAGCCAGATATCGACCAATGATTTTGCCAATGCAACACCAATAGTTAAAGCACCGAAAGTAATAATTTGTGCATTATTACTTTTACGAGCTCTTTCAGCAGAATAACTGTCGCTCACATTGGCTGCATATACTCCTGGAACTTTATTAGCTGTGATTGCCATACCAATTCCAGTGCCACAAATTAATATTCCTCGCTCATTTTTCCCTAATGCTATTGATTCAGCTACTCTTAAACCTGTATCAGGGTAATCAACGTCTTCATCTGAATTAACACCGAAATCCTCAATTTCCACATGAACCAATAATTGTTTTTCTAGATGCTCGATCAAGCTCTGTTTTAATGTATATCCTAATTTGTCAGATCCAATGGCGATTTTCATAATACTCCTTAACTATCTTAAAACTCGTTTTGAAATGGTGCCAAAAACTGTATTCCAAAAGATCGAATTCAAAATGGATCATAAGATCAACAGCTTCATAATGATCATTTTACTTCAGCAACTGGGTTATTTTTTTGACGCAAATGCAGCATCGAAAGCAATATCTGATGCTGTAAAGTCTTGCGATTTTATCATCTTAAGGGCTTCAGGTGCTCCCCATTCGCGGTTCATACCGCTATCTTCCCATTCGATGGATAGCGGCCCCTGGTAACCAAACCTGTTCAATGCGCGGATAAGTCGATCCCATTTTACGTCACCATGACCCGGGGACACAAAGTCCCATCCTCGGCGAGGGTCGCCAAAGTCCAGATGCCCGCCAAGTATGCTATTCTTTCCGTTTAATTGAATTCGGGAATCCTTAACATGAACATGGTAAATATACTTTCCAAATTCGTTTATAAATTCGACTGGGTCTATGAATTGATGAATAAAGTGAGATGGATCAAAATTAAAACCAAAAGCAGGGTGATTCTTTATTGCGTCCAAAGTACGTTGGGAAGTGACCAGGTCATATGCAATTTCTGTAGGGTGAACTTCAAGAGCGAATTTGATTTCATTAGCCTTGAAAACATCAAGAATCGGAATCCACATATCTGCAAAGAATTTGTATCCTCTATTTATCATTTCCTGGTTTGTGGGAGGAAAGAAATATAAATTCTTCCAAACAGGACTCCCAGTGAAGCCATTCACCAACTTTACACCCATCATTTTTGCAGCAATGGCAGTGTCTTTCAGCTCCTGTTGCGCTCTGGAACGTACACCATCTGGAGACCCATCACCCCATAGACGATCAGGCAACACTTCCCGATGTCGTTCATCGATTGGATCATCAGCAACGCATTGCCCAACAAGGTGTGCACTAATTGCATAGCATTTGAGATTATATTTGTTGAGGATATCCCAACGGCTTCTGATATACCCGTCACTGGCTAACGCTTTATCAACTTCAAAATGATCCCCCCAGCATGCCAGTTCCAGTCCGTCAAATCCCCAAAGGCTGGCTTTCTTTGCGACTTCTTCCAATGGTAAGTCAGCCCATTGCCCGGTAAATAGTGTGATCGGTCTGCTCATTTACAATCCTTTCAAAATATTATTAATAATCAATACACAAAAATTGTTCTCTTTCTAGCTGGTCTAATTCATGCGAGAGAATATATTACATATAAAAATATATATACATACCTTTTCGTTAACGAACCTTGATTTGTTCATTATTATCATGAATTGTCAATCAAGTTAAGTGCCTATACCTATCTGAATATGAAATCTTAATGAAGGAAAAGTCATTTTTCCAACTATGGCTTAGTATTCTTTATGGATTATAATCCAGCCTATGTTAATTAATCGAATATTAAAAGCACTGTTTTTCACTATCGTGATTGTCATAAATATTTTTCCAATTCAAGCCTATGCGCAAGAAATCAGCCCTGTTGATCAGTTGATCGGGTATATCAACGCCTACAGAGAATCTAAAGGATTGGGAATATTAACCCCTAACCCTCACTTAATGGCTGCTGCCCAGGCTCAAGCAGATTACCTTGCAAAAACATATAATATTGACAAAGGTGGAGATGGAAGGATCGGTGACCGCCAAACATCCCCAAAAGATCGGGCTTACCAGTTTGGCTATGCGCCTTGGGAGCAATACGATGTTGTTGAGAACTGGATTTACCTAAATAAAGAATACCCATTAGATAAAGTAGTAACCAATGACTGGTGGCGACAAGAATATGACCAAAAGAATCTCCTTGATGGATGGGGGAATACAAATAAGGACATTGGTGTAGGTATCGCCCAACAAGGCACTGTCGTTTTCTATATTGTTGATATTGGATACACGTTTGCCTCAGCAGGTATGATCATGTCGACCAATGAGGCAGGAGAAGTCTTTTCTTATACTCCAGTACTTACATCCACCCCAAACCCCGATGGATCTATAATTCACATTGTCAAAGAAGGCGAAAGTTTGTTATTAATTGCCCTTTCTTATAATGTTCCTTTACAAACAATCAGGGAGTTCAACGGTTTTACAACACAAGGCGTCCTCATCGTTCCAGGACAACAAATTGTAATTAGAAAATCATTTTCAGATACATCGACTGGTCAGGCGAAAATAACCACTACAAGTCAACCTTCTTCCACAGCAACAACTGCACCATCATTCACTCCCCGACCTCCAACGACAGCAACGCCTTCCCCGACCCCCATACCACTTACAGCTACACCCACACCTACACCAACACCTTCTTTCATAAGTCAGGTTTCACTGGGCGGAGTTGGGCTATTTATATTATTTCTGGGAGTTGTTGGCCTGGTGATAATGTTAATAATTTCGAATAGACGGTCAAAAAATCAGTTATAAATTGGATATTTGATTTTTTATCAAAATCATCTGATTTAAATTTGTTGACTGAGCAAGTAAATTGGATTCAAACTTGAAAATTCGCTTCTTAATTATTATGGGCGTCACCGGCAGTGGGAAAACAACTATCGGTAAAGCTCTTGCGGATAGATTGGGTTGGGATTTCTTTGATGCGGATGACTTTCATTCAAGCGCGAATATCACTAAAATGACAAATGGGATCCCATTAACTGACGAAGATCGCCTGCCATGGCTTTTATTACTCAGATCGAAAATAACAGATTGTTTTGAAAATGGGAACCCTGGTATCCTAGCCTGTTCTGCCCTCAAAGAGAGCTATCGACAAATATTGTTATCAAGCAACACTGAAATTCAAATTGTATATCTGAAGGCTAGTATTGATTTGGTCTTGGCTCGTTTAACGACTCGCGTTGATCATTTTATGCAATCTTCCATGCTCCAGAGCCAATTCGATACTTTAGAAGAACCAACGAATGCCATCTTTGTGGATATTGGATACTCAGTCGACAATATAGTTGATAGAATAATTACAACACTGGAGGGATCAACCCATTATAGCTAGTGGTATGATTCTATGAAGCACTACCTTGCTCTGATCGATAATCACTGATGATCAAATGCGATTTGTATTAATCCTTTTCTAAAAACCAAAATTAATTTGCCATTAAAGTAAGCAAGGGAGGTATTTTCTGCTTTGTAATCCTATTTATCTTTTTATTCATTTTCTTTGTATAAATATGTTCAGCATTGTTGTGTCATTATTATTCACAATCCTTATCAAAGCAATTCCACCAATAATTTATTATTGTATCAGACCGATCCTTATATTCCACATTTTTGGATAGAAGTAAAATGCAATTATGTGATAAATATAAATTGATGGTTATTCAAACCTGAGCTCAAATCTAAACCTGCAATCTTCTTCAAACCACATCGGAAAGTTTGTCCCCCAAAGATTATTAAGTAAATTAATGTGCATACCTTGGTTGATCTGCGGTTGATCGTTGTTAAAATCCAATAAAGAAGGCTTGCCAGGTGCTACTAAAGGAGCGTCAAGAGAAATAATTCTAAGAAAGTTGGTCTGATCCATCCAACTAATATATTTTCCCATTGCATGTAAATGACGATTGCCAAATGGAACAACATCGTTAGGACACAATTCTTCGCCCATTTTTTCAATGCACCACTCTTCATTGCTAGTTATCGGTGGAATAAATGATAACCAGATAGCTTCCGGCATGCGGCATGCAGGCTTATGGAACCACTGCAATTCCACTTTAATAAACGGCTGACCAAGTTTAAATTTGTATTCTAACCAAAAATCACGTGGACATCCGTATTCCTGAGTACTGATAGGATCTGCGGTAAGATGGAAAAGATATTTTGCATCTTCCTTTATCTGCTGTGTAAAACTATCTACTACCTTCGGCTGCCAAAAACGACTCACAGGATTCGACAATTCCAATCCTGGTTTTGTGAAATCTTCCCTTGCCCATCCATTGTTACGCTCAGAAGGAATAATATACTGGTTAAAGAAGCGTTCGTAATCAGTTGCTGAGAATGTCTGATAACGCAGCCAAACCAAAGGGTTATCGTGATCAGCCCAATTTCTTATCTGGCTTTCCAGTTTTAACGAATGCAATGAACCGGTCTGTGGATCGAAGTAAAAATTAAATCCATTAAATTGATTTGTTTCACCTGGATGTGGATATTTTATCCATTTGGTAAGATCAGGTTCAGCCGCCTGAACTGCCTTCAAATGTTCCCGAGCAACATTTGCCTGGGAAAGATCCTCAAGTGCCTGGACTGCTTCCTGAGGATACGATCGCTTTTCGACCCATGAACTTTGGAATTTTTGAAAATTATCTTTACCTCTAGCTGATTTAAAATCTGTTGCACTATAATTTTCATGGTCGTTCAGGTAAGTTTTCTCATCCATACCCCAGGTATGCTCAGGAACCATCAATAAGCGTCGGCTAAATCTCTTAAACCTTGCATTTGTGCTAAGCCCAGGAAATTCCCTCAACCATTGTAGTCGTAACCGACTCAGTTCTTTAAATTGGCTTACTTTGATCGGATCACTGCCTACCCCGTGAATCCAGGTATCACCAATTTCTTGTGTCACCACTGGCAAGCTGTCTCGAATGGATACCAGATTAGCTGCAAACGCATCCAAAGTTGAAGCAAAAATGTGTGCATCGGGGAATTTCTTGGTTAAATCGGAATATACATTCAACACTTGAGCCACCGATTGTGGGCCAAGATTGTCACTTGTATGACCAAATGCAAGTGAATCCTCAATTCCGGGGATTGTAAAAGTACTTCCATACCCACTTTCATACATTACTACAATTTCGGACCCGGACGGGTCTTGCCAGCGAAATAGTGGAGGTACTCCAGGTACTGTCGAGCCGGGATTCACACCGATGTGGAGGAACTGTATTCCTGACTTCTGCCAATAATGGGATAATTCCACGGGTATGACCAGGAACATCTGTCAACTTAGCTGCAATGGTATGCTTTCCAAAGCGATTATCTAATTCTTTTGAGAGTGATAGACCAAATCGAAACATATCGACATCCATCAACTCGGTATGTGTCGTGAATGGCAACCCATGCCAGGTAATATCTCCGGCCAGGATCGCATCTTCCATAAGTTTACGCTCATCAGAAGTGGCTTGTTCCAAATATTCATAAATCAGAAAAGATCCTGTCGTCCAAATAAAGCGTTCCTGCAGATGTCCTTGCAGTCATTTCCTTGGCCACTCTTATGGCAGCAGGAATATATCCTTTAAAATAATTTTGTAAAACAATTTTGGCGTAATCTGTAAAGCCAATATCCAGGTGAGTTTTAAATACAAGGTGGATTTTTTGAGTCATTCCTTCGATTTCTCCGTTGCGTATAAAATTGATTGCGTCATCCGTGTATTATTATATCTGAGTGATCCGTAAGGACAACTTATACCTTATTTAATATGAACGAATTAGTCATTATCATGATGAAAACAAATAATTCTCAATAATTGTCGAAAAATAATGAGTATATAATTTACGTAATGTTATGAATTTTGAAGCCATACGTGAAAAATATACAGATATTCTGAAAATAATCCAAAATAAATGAATTATCTTAACATAAAAGGAGATTTCCCAGTGCCTTCCGCTAAACTAAAATCATTCAATTATGCAATTGGTATGTTCGGGACATCGATCCCCATCAATATGTTAAAAACCTATGCTGCAATTTTCTATGTTGACAGCCTGGGAATGACTACCCCACAGTTCGCATTAATGTTGTTGATCTATACATTTATTGATGCGATCGATAACCCGGTTTATGGTTTTCTTTCAGACCGCACCCGCACAAAATGGGGACGTCGTCGCCCCTGGATGGTTATTGGCACCCCTTTGCTCATCCTTAGTTTTGTCATATTTTATAATCCACCGGCTTTTCTAGCAGGAAATTCCCTGGTTGCATTCTGTATGTTGTTCTACATGTTGGCTGGCACTTTGGATTCTGTGATCAACGCTAACTATGGGGCACTTTTCCCGGAATTGTTTCGTAGTGATGCCAGCCGTGCATCGACAAATGCCTTGCGTCAAGCTTTTCAACTGGTCGCCATGATCATCAGCATTGCGCTGACCCCAGTAGTTACAAGTGCTATTGGATATGGTCTTACTGCACTTCTATATGGTATTCTGGGTGGCGCTGTTATTCTATACATGGCATATGACGAGTAAAGAAGTTCCGGTCACAGAAGAGGAGATTAAACCCAAACTCTGGGAAAGCATTCGGGATCTGTTCTTGAATAAAAAATTCTGGATCTCTGGTTTTGCAAATGCTTTTTATAGCGCAGCAATGTCTCTTGTAATGGCAGCCTTGCCATTCTTCGTCAAGTACACTCTAAAAATCCCGAGTAGCCAATCGACCATTTTATTTGCCTCGGTCTTGATCATCGCTATCGGCGGTGTTTCGGTATGGGCATGGTTGGTGCGTAAATTCTCACTCATCCCGATCTGGCGGATCACATTGGCTTCATTGGCGGTAGCTTTTATCCCCTTGTATTTTGCTAATTCTCTGATTTCAGCGATCATCGGCAGTATATTGGTTGGATTTGGATTTTCGGGTGTGATCACTACGATGGATCTGATTGGTGCCAAAGTAATGGACGAAGACACTCAAAAGCACAATCAGCGTCGCGAGGGTATTATCTCGAATGCATTGGGTTTTATGAATCGTTTAAACGGCTTATTTACTAGTGCCGCTTTTACATTGGTCTTTGTTATTTATGGTTTTGAGAGTGGGAATAACCCTGGTATACAGCCAGCAAATGCAGCTCGTTTCTTGCTAACTATGTTCCCCTTCTGTGTTAATGTTGATCAGTTTAGGCTTTTCATTCTTTATAAACTTTCCCAAAGGCTGAAATTGTCCAATCTGAATCGCTGAAGGAGTAATTAGGAGGAAATCCAATGGCAATAATTGCACATCGATCATACATCTCAGAGAACCAGTGTTAATCTACCCCTAAATATAATCGTTCCTGACCCAGGGATGATAAATGGTATTCCCATACGTAAACGCAAAGTTCTCTATTTACTACATGGCCTTAGCGATGATGCCAGCGCATGGCAGCGGTACACAGCTATTGAAACTGTAGCCAATGAATACGGTCTGGTTGTGGTGATGCCTTCTGTTGGTCGAAGTTTCTATACTGACCAACCAAATGGTCAACACTATTTTTCATATTTGATGGAAGAACTTCCACAATATCTTTCAGATGTGTTTGATCTTGCACCCAAGCGGGAAGATACGTTAATTGCAGGTGTCTCAATGGGCGGTTATGGTGCAGTCAAAGCAGCCCTTTTATATCCTGAACGTTTTTTTGCAGCTGCTAGTTTTTCGGGAGCCTTATCCTTAAAATTTCTCGAGTTATATCCTAATGACCCTCGGCAAAAGGAGTTTTCCTTAATTTTTGGAGATTTAAGCAAATTATCTGGCAGTGAGCATGATCCAGCAATTTGGTTAAAAAAAGCGTAAATAATCCATCTGCATTACCGCACCTTTATATTGCATGTGGTCGTCAGGATGATTTATTTCCCCTAAACCAATTATTTCTCTCGGAATGTAGGAATTTGGGGATTTCGGTGGATTATCACGAAGAAGATGCCAGGCATGAATGGCTATTCTGGGATATGCAGGTACAAAAATTCCTCGCATCTGTTCTACAATGAATTTCTTTTATCAATGAACTGGAAAGATTATGCAAAGAATAAAAGTTATTGAGTTATTCATCGAACATGATCGGGAGGGTACTTATTTTACGCTTCCGTTTACCATGCCGCCAGACACAGAAAAGCTTACTCTTAGTTACATGTACGAGCGTCATCGCGAAAGCGAATCCAAGATCGGAAATGGATCTTTTATAACTCGCCAGGAAATTAATATCATTGATCTGGGTCTCATTGCACCAGACCGTACCCAGGTAGGTGCCTCAGGTTCAGATAAATATGAATTATTCCTTAGTGCCAATGAAGCGACACCCGGTTATAAACCATATCCCCTGATTTCTGGTTCATGGATGATCCTCATAGGCGCATACAAGGTCGCATCTGAAGGGGTAACTGTTAAGTTTGAGTTATCGTTTGTAAAGAAGACTTTACGGTTATTTAAGGGTGATTTACATACCCATACCATCGCATCAGACGGTGTATTAACAACTGAGGAGCTTGGCTGGCATGCGTTACGCCATGGATTAGATTTTGTGGCAGTCACTGATCACAATCAGCTTATCAGCACTGAAGCCCTTCCTCATATTCCAGGTATAACTTTTATTCCAGGTGTGGAATGGACACACTATCTTGGCCACGCAAATTTCTTAGGAATTGATAAGCCTTACGACTCTTCTTTCGCAGCTAACAAATTGGACGAAGTAGTCACCCGCTTTGAGTCGGCTCGTAATCGTGGAGCACTGATCATCCTCAATCATCCCTTTGAGGAAGGCATGGGATTTCAATTTGATATAAATACTCTACCATTTGATTGCATGGAAGTATGGAATGGCCCGATGCGCGAGTCGAATCTACGCGCATTATCTTTCTGGCAAAGCATGCTTGCAAACGGAAAAAAGATTCCGATCACTGGAGGTAGCGATTATCACCGGGATAGCCCGTTCCAAATTCTAGGAGGACCAACTACATGCGTCTATGCCATGTCTTCCAGTTCTAACGACATTCTCTATGCAATTAAATCAGGACATTCATATATCACTTTCGCACCAAACGGACCTACTCTCGAAATGACTACTGGCGAAGCAATTCTAGGCGATACAGTTTCTTGGGCTCAGACGAAAAAACTTCAAATTTCGGTAAATGGTCTTGTCGGTGGAGACATTATTCAGGTTGTTACCGGGACAATTTGCGAAACTATCTGTGAATCTCCCGCTAACGGTCGTATTGAAATAAGTTATACAATGAATGCGCCTGGTTTTGCTCGTATTGAGATTCTACGTTCATTTCTTCCTGGTTTACCCTTGCTCCCTGCATTAATTTCTAACCCAATCTATTTTGAATAATAAACATATATGTTATATATTTATTTACTCTACAGCCACTAACAAAATTCACAAATCCTTTTTATGCTTATTATCAAATAGCAATATAAAATATAATTAATAAAATCCTTATATAATGCAAAACCCCAATGATTGGGGTTTTCAGATGCATTAGGGGTGGCTGATGGGGGTCGAACCCACAACAACTTGATCCACAGTCAAGCACTCTGCCATTGAGCTACAGCCACCATGAGAATGAAATTCTATCATACAGGCAGACTGTTGGCAAGCAGCTTATAGACCGCTTTTTAGAATATTCATTGCACTTTCCAATCTTTCTATTACAACTTCTTTCCCAATTATTTCTATCGATTCGAATAAAGGCGGGCTTACTTTTTGCCCCGTAATTGCCATTCTAAGAATTCCAAATGCCTGGCCAGCTGACCAACCTTCTTTTTCGATAACTGTACGCATTGCCGGTTCTGTTAGTTCTTTTTCTAGAAGATGTAACTTTCTAAATTCAACCAAAGTTTTTTCAATCACCAGAGCTGACTCCTCCAAGGTCATATCTTTTCCGATCAATTGTTCTGCCTTGATTATTGGGAAGTCTTTAAAGAAAAATCCAGCCATATCAATAGCATCATCAAGTGTTGTTAAGCGTTCTCGAATGATAGGCGCAATTTTCGCCAATGTAGGAAGATCAACCTTAATACCTAGTTCATCAAAGAAAGGTTTTATCCTTCGGGCCAGGTCCTGGTCGTCCAATTTCCGGATATAGTTTCCGTTGAAGTAATCAAATTTTTGAAAGTTGATGGCTGCAGGAGACGGGTTTAATTTTTCCAGGGAGAATTTTTCAATTAACTCATCCTTTGAAAAAAATTCAGAATGATCGTCAAGACTCCATCCCATCAAAGCAATCCAGTTGAGCACTGCTTCTGGTAGATAGCCAAGTTTTTCCAGTTCTTTTATGAATATTGAATGCCCATCTTTTACAAGTTCGGCTACATCCCGTTTACTCATTTTTCCTTTTCCGCTTGGTTTTAAAAATACGGATAAATGAACCCAAACAGGTTCATACCATCCGAAAGCACGATGTATCATGCTGTGAAGAGGCGCAGTCGGTAACCATTCAGAACTACGGATCACGTGGGTTATTTTCATCAGGTGATCATCCACAGCTGCAGCCAAATGATAAAGAGCTAAGCCATCTGATTTCACAATAATATAATCATCAAGATTCTTGTTTTCTACTGTTATTTCTCCCCTAAGTAGGTCTGTAAGGGTCGTGGAACCAACTTTAGGTGTCTTGAAACGAATCACATGCCTTTCGCCAGCTTTCACTCTTTCCACAGCCTCTTCGCGGGATAGATTCCGACACTTTCCATCGTATAAAGCCATTTCTTTAAGTTTTTGTTGTGCCTGACGTACTTCATTCAATCTTTCAGGTGTGCAAAAACAATAATAAGCATGATCAGATTCGATTAATTCTTCTGCATATTTTTTGTATATATCTTTACGTTCTGATTGTTTATAAGGTCCAAAAGGGCCACCAATATCTGGCCCTTCATCCCAATCCAAACCAAGCCATTTCAGACCCTGGTAGATCTCTTGCTCTGCTCCATCTACAAGACGTTTTTGGTCTGTATCTTCAATCCGTAAAATGAATTGTCCTCCGGTTTTTCGCGCTATCAAATAGTCATACAATGCAGTTCGGGCAGACCCCAAATGTAAATGACCTGTTGGTGAGGGTGCAAATCTTACGCGAACGGGATCCATAATCTTCTCCATTTTAGTATTCCATCTTCTTTTGTCGGACCAGCACACTTTCAACAAGCCCAATACCTAGAATCATACTCAGCAATGAACTGCCTCCATAACTAACAAAGGGTAATGTTAATCCAGTTACAGGAACTACTTTAAGATTCACACCTATATTTACAGCAGTCTGGAAAAATATAAGTATTCCAAAGCTATATGCGATCAATGCTCCAAAAGGGATCACTCGCTTTTTTCCCTGCCCGAATGCATCGTATCATGACAAATATTAACAATGCAACAACCAGCACGGTGCCTACAAATCCGAATTCCTCCGCCATTGCAGAAAATATATAGTCAGTATGTCTAACTTTCAAAAACCTGAGTTGAACCTGGGTGCCGTGTCCATACCCTTGACCTAACAAGCCCCCAGATCCAATAGAGATTAATGCTTGCTCGATATTATAAGAGTTACCATACCGCGCATTCTCTTCAGGAACGATGAAATTGATAATTCTTAGTTGTTGGTACTTTTCAAGCAATGGAAACGCAAGGACCGCCAGTAATCCACCAATAATCACAAAAGCAATAATAAATTTGGGCGGTAGTCCACTGATCCAGATCAGACTAAACCAAATTACGAACATAACGATTGAAGTTGAAAGGTTTGGCTGCAGTAAAATCCAGGTAACTAATCCCGCAAGGACCAATAGAGAATTAATGACCCAGCGTAAATCTTTTTTCCGATCTCTCGTGCG
Source organism: uncultured Chloroflexia bacterium (assembly GCA_963827895.1). Classification (GTDB taxonomy): domain Bacteria; phylum Chloroflexota; class Anaerolineae; order Anaerolineales; family Anaerolineaceae; genus PNON01. The sequence goes on from CAWHCY010000009.1 coordinate 54,240, forward strand.
GGAAAAGTAGTCAGATAAGACCAGGATAAGAACTACTTTACCAATTTCTGAAGGTTGAATATTAACTAGTCCCGTTTCGATCCATCTATTTGAGCCAAAGGTAGCTTTTCCTACAACAAACACAGTAAGCAGTAGTAAGAAGGTCCCTATATACATCAATCGAGTTATAGAAGACCAATAATGGTAATCAATTAAAGCTGTGAGGATAATGACCACCAATCCTATCGAAATAAATATGATTTGCCGTAATACCGATCCAGATAATCCAGTATTGCCAGCTATTGCCGATCTTATCATTGCAATTCCAAAGATACTTAAAATGATTACTGACCCAAATAACCAGAAATCAAAATTTCGCCAATTATCTTTTGTAAACATTAATATTCAACCTTTTCACAAATTGACTACTCTGTTCAATTCACAAGTGTACTTTATGTACTCTAGTAATGACTGTATCATTCTCACACTAACCAATAGTGTTAAATACTATGCTATTACACTTTGGTTAGTTGACTTAATACATTTCATTAATCACTCTCAAACTTATGGTTCTGTTGTTTGCCGACTATCTATTGCCTTCAAGTTGAAGTACGCTTTAATTACTTCTCTAACAATAGGGCCAGATACGGTAGATCCCTCTGTTCCGTTATAAACGAAAGCAACAACCGCGATCTCAGGATCATCAAAAGGAGCATAACCCACATACCACGCATGTGCTGGCCAACTTCCTGGCTGGCAAAGATTCTTGGATTGGGCTAAATCATCACAATATTCTGCGGTTCCAGTTTTTCCTGCAGTTGGTATTGTCACACCTTCGAATTCTGCCCTAGCAGTACCTTCGGTGACAACCATCCGCATTCCTTCTTTTACTTTTTCTATCACCCAGGGCTGAACTGTGATCTTTTTATCTGTTGGGATGCTATCAACAAATGTGTTGATCACTGGGTCCACAGTAATGTCCCATAGCATATCAGGTTCAAATGGTTTAATTACCTGCCCCTGGCTGTTAAGTACTTCTTTAATTATCGTTGGTCGCATCAACTTACCGTTATTTGCCAGTGTTGCAATGGACATTAAAACCTGTAAAGGGGTAGCAAGTACATATCCCTGGCCCATTGTTCCAATATATGTGTCTCCTGTCGACCAGTTTTCACCAACATTAATCCGTTTCCAGGTTGGATCTGGTATCAATCCTTTAGATTCTCCCGGTAACTCAATTCCAAGTATTCGACCATAGCCAAGGGCTCTGGCATATTCTGCGATCCTTAAAATCCCTAACCCGCCATTCTCCACTTCTCCGCTGTACCCACCACCTATCTTATAAAAATAGACATCACAAGATAGAGAAATGCCATGCAGAAAATCAACAATTCCATGACCGGTTCTGTTCCAACAAACGTAATCCCTGGGAGTTCCCGGGTCATTTGGATAGAATTTCTGCATGATCGTAATTTTTCCCGGGTCTAAAATTTCCTTATCAAGTGTTACAACACCTTCGTTCAATGCCCCAGTTGCAGCAGCCATTTTAAAAACTGATCCTGGTGGATGCTCAGCAGATATCGCATGATTAAATAAAGGTCTGTTTGGGTCACGGGTCAATTGTTCATAATAATAACCGGGAATAAGCCGTGCCATACGGTTATTTTCAAAGTTGGGATAACTGACCATCGCCAGTATTTCTCCGGTCTTGGGATTTACTGCAATGACGACTCCATTTGAAGAAAATGTCGTTCCCGTCCATCTATTCCAAAAATCAATTTCATTGATCAAGGCAGTTTTTGCGGCAAGTTGCAGCCTGGAGTCTATTGTCAGCCGAATATTATTCCCGGAAACTGGATCAATAGGTGCTTCCAGGTTTCGGATCTCCTGCCCGGCCACATCCACTTCGACCAATCTCTCTCCATTTTTTCCCGCTAAATCATCTTGTAATTCTGATTCAACCCCGGCATAACCTACTTTATCACGTCTGGGTACAAATCCTTTGGCAACAAAATCTGCCTCGTAAATTGCTGGAATTGGTCCCAAGAATCCGATTACTTCTGAAGTTAAATTGCCAGTCGGGTAATCTCGAATTGGCTGAATTTCAACTGTGACACCTGGCCAATCCCCTTCTTTTCCTTTGATGATCATAGCTATATTTTCTTTTACGTCACATTTTATTTGAATTGGGTTAAATGGTTCATTGGTATTGCCTATATCCACTATTTCACTAATGCCCAAATCAGAATTACAAGGGGAGAAATTTCTTACAGCCTCTTCAGTTTTTTTTCCAGACAAGACTGGAACACCAATTAATGTTGATAATTCCCTGTAAATTGTTTGAAGTGCACCAGTATCTTCGGGCAAATATGCGGGAGTAATTGATATATTATATGAGGGAATATTACCTGCTAACAAAAAATCATTCCTGTCATAAATATTTCCTCTTAACGCTGGTTCGCTTATTTTTGTAATCCTATTCTCATCTGCTTGAGCAAGGTAATCCTTGCCTTGTACTATTTGTAGGTCAAATAATCTATACAAATAGTATCCAAAAACAAGCGTCATGATAATAAAAAACACATTTAGCCGCCAATTTTCAAAGTAATTTATTACAGTAGTTTTACTTTTCATTCATCATCTCTTGGATTTAACCATTTGGACCAATCCCTAACCAATAAGAATATGGGTATACCGAATACAATATTTAAAGCAATACTCGGCAGTATCACACTATTAATGCTTACGGTGATAGGTAAAGGAACCTGAGTAATATTTATTATTATAAATCCTACCAAATTACAAATTACTGTCCCAATAAATGAAACCAGGATCATCAGCAATAATGGAATTTTCCAAATTCTCTTTCTGAGATAGTCAATTATCAAGCTAATAATAATATATGGAATTAAGGGATACGTTAACGGAATTGCACTGAATATTGCCAATAATGCTCCGCCAATTGAAAACCATAAAAACGTGTTTTTCGTGTTTTGTTGCAGCCCCAACGCGATTAACACAAGCATAACAATATCTGTTGAACCAAATGATAGATTTAATCGGCTCACTATTGTCGACTGCAATATAACAAGAAAAATAATTGTAGGTATCCCTATAGTAAATGTCATGATTATTGAACTGGAGTAGGGATAAGCGGGTTAATATCCAACGGCCTAAAATTCGTTATTATCAGCACCACACCTAAGTTATTAAAATCTACAGAACTTTGAATTGAAGCTTCTTGAAATAAATCATTTGCCTGATTAAGTACCCCAGTAACTTGACCGATTACAATATTGGCTGGATATTTACCACCCAGTCCTGAGGTTAAGATGATATCACCGGTCTTTAATGCTACATCTTGGGGTAGTAAGGATAATGTAATATTTCCTGTAACTGATCCAGAGACTGTAGCTTCTGCGTTAATTCGTTCAAGTCTTCCGTTAATTGTAGAAGCAGGGTCATTTATTAATTGAACCCTTGAAGCACCCGCTGTAACTGCATCTACAGTGCCTACTAATCCGTTTTGGGTCACAACAGGCATACCATGCTTAATACCAAAATCTGATCCATGGTTGATAATTACATAATGGAGGAATGGACTTGGATCTCTTCCGATCACACTTGTAGCGATATATTGATTTTCGGGATTTGACCGGGCAAAATCTAATAGTGCATAAACAACCTTGGCTTCATTCATTTGTTGTTGAAGTTCGATTACCTGGGTTTGCAATCTTGATATTTCCGCTTCCAATTCCGCATTTCTTTGGCGTAAACTGGCTACATCTCTAGGTACAGTAAGGAAATCAACAACTGCCAAATAACGAACAGATATCCAGCTCTGAATATTAATAAACGGTCTTAACGCACTATCGAATATGGGGTTGGTATATCCGCTTAAGGTTAATAAAAGAATCCCGGCAATAATTAAAACCAGTATTCCCGCATAGATATTACGCGAGGACAAATTTTTCATCTCTCAATCCAATAATTAGATCGGATCTTCTTATTTTCCGCTATTCCGCTCCAATCCGACAAGGAAACGTTCATATAGATCCAAATTTTCTAATACGATTCCTGCGCCACGTGCAACGCAAGTCATTGGGTCCTCAGCAATCCAAACACGCAATCGAAGATCATCACTCAATCTTTCAGCAAGCCCGAGGACTTGTGACCCTCCTCCTGCCAGGCAAATTCCAGTTTCCAACAGGTCTGCAACAATTTCAGGGGGAACCTCATCCAATGCATCCTTAATTGTGTCCACAATAACACGAATTGAATTTGATAATCCTTCACGAATTTCGACTGATGAAATCTCCAATGTTTCTGGTAATCCGGTGATCAGGTTTCTTCCACGGATCAACATCGTCTTTTCTGTTTGTAATGGATAGGCTGAACCAATTGATATCTTTACCTGTTCAGCCATCAGCTCACCAATTAATAAATTATATTTATTACGTAAATACGTAATAATATCTTGATCCATTTCGTCGCCGGCTACACGCAATGACCTGGATACAACGATCCCACCCATTGATATAACAGCAACTTCAGTTGTGCCGCCCCCGATATCCACAATCATCGAACCTTTGATCTCCGATACAGGTAAACCAGCCCCTAAAGCAGCAGCAGACGGTTCTTCGATTAAATAAGCTTCTCTTGCTCCTGCAGATCGTGCAGCATCATATACAGCCCTTTTTTCTACTTCTGTTGCACCTGAAGGAATTCCTACGACGACCCTTGGGCTTGGTAATGGGACAATACTCTGCTGATGAGCTTTACCAATAAAATATTCAAGCATTGCTTGAGTAATTTCGAAATCGGAAATAACACCATCCCGTAACGGACGAATAGCTACAACATTAGCTGGAGTTCGTCCTACCATTTCTTTTGCTCTTGATCCGATAGCCAGGGGTTTTCGGGTTTTCTTATCTATCGCAACCCAGGAAGGTTCGTTGATTACAATTCCTTTGCCCCGAACGTTGACGAGTGTGTTGGCTGTTCCCAGGTCGATTCCAATATCCAGTGAGAAAAAACCCAGTAACCAATTCAGGGGATTAAAAGTCAAATCTATCTCCTTATTATCGATGAAATCCGGTTTGTTATCTAAACCCCGGTAAATTATACCATACAGCTTATTTTGTTCAATTTAGGACTGCATCCATTAAGCTAATTATATTATTCAAAGCAAGAATATTTCAATAAATACTATTCTCAGCTTTAATCCATTGAGGGAATAATCTTGCCTATTCCAAGTCAATTATGCAGAAATATATTCTCTAATTTTCCTTCTGTTTAGAATTATATAAATAAATATGATGCAAAGAAAACAGGTACTGATACTGAGACCAAGGATAAATGATGCTGGTTGATAATAAAATTCGATCAAGTGACTACCCTTGGTTAGCTTGATAGCCCTAAATAGAATATCACCGTAATATATTTCTTCCTTATTGCCATCGATTTTTACTTTCCATCCGGGATAATTTGTGCTTAATTGAAGTAACCACCCGTCTGCAGGAGCGACAACTTTTAGTTTTATGCTGATTGGATTGGACTCATAATCAATGATTTCTAATTTACCATTATTACTATTACAAATATTGCTTTCTGGACTGATTCCTTCAATTACAACCGTTTCACCTGTTGTCTCCTTCTGAATGATATTATTCAATAATTCGCCTGATTGATGTATTCCTTGTGAAGGAATGGCGCAATTAAACCAGCGTATACGTAATGTATCATCCATATTTTTTATCGATTTAATGTTTGGTGGCTGCACAGAACCTATTACATCTCCTATTGACCAGAACCGATTAAACTCGGAATCTTCAACTGTGATCTTCGGGATGATTATCTTGGTAAAACTTTCAAATCTTTGGGTAATAAATGGATCAAAGTTATTTAAAACCGACAAACCATTTAATATGTTTGAATTTGGTATTAAATATTTAGTCAGTCCTTCCCATCCCTCACTATTTATGAATGAATCAAAACGAAAATATTTTTCGAATTTTAATTTCTGTTCTGTCAAAACATCAATATAGATCAAATTTTGGGTTTCCGGTTCGGATGAAGTATATGTAGATCCCTTCTCAGTGGTAAAAGTGTCAATTTTAATGCCGGGATTAACGCCCCAATTTGAATAAACGAGATCGCCAACAAGGAAAACTAACACTATAAGGGTCATAACAGGGGTTGACAACTCGGGGGTTTTACCGGATCGTGGTGCAAAAAGGTTGATGAGCAATAATATTGATAGTAATATCCCAGTTTCAGCGATTCCACTAATAAAAGTCTCTTGGACTCTTGATTTTAAAATATAACTGGCTGTAACACTCGTAATTGCTATCCCAATTGCTCCAGCTGTAAATAACCTTGACCAGTACAACCATTTCCCTTCTGGTGCTCTCCACGAATTAATACCCATTCCCGCAAGTAATGAAACCGCAAGCACCAGCCAAATGTTAAAACGAGTTGGTGCCTGGAACATATCGAAAGTGGGAATGTATTTGTAAAAAAAGGGGAAGACAGGAGTATATTTTCCTAATGCAAAAATAGCAGAAAGCAAAATTGCTGAAATCGAAAAAAGTGCAATTATCTTTGAAGTCGAGCTATTTTTATAACGACTAATGACCAATCTGCCAATTGCAGTAAATGCAAATACAATTGAGAGAACTCCAGTATAAATATTATCTTCCCAATAATTATCAGCAGTTACCCAGTAATTTCCATGAGCTGGATTCCCAAAAAGGTTTGCTGAAATTATTGTTAAAAATCTCCACGGCCAGAAAGAATAATTTAATGCATAAGCATAATCTACTTTACTCGCTCGTGCTGATTGTAGTAAGAATTCACCAGTAGGAATCAACTGTATCGCGGATAAACCTACAGAAAATCCAATTAGAATTGCTAGAATTCCTAATGTAACCCCGATTTTGGACCATCTGTGAAAATGCCAACTCCATGTAAACATCCAGAAAAAACTAAGGATAAGTGTGTACCATGCGATCTGGGCGTGGCCAGCCAACAGTAATAGAACATGGAATAATATCGATAATAAAAAGTACTTATTATTTATAGCTGAGTTTATGCTCGATTGTTTAGTAAGGTGTAACCCAGTAAAAAGTATCCAGGGAATCCAGGTTAAAACTGAATTGACACTTATAAACGAGACCCTGGAAACCAGATATCCGCTCATGGAATATGCAATTGCTGATACTGCCTGTCCTAGTTTAGAGAAACCAAGTTCATTTGTCAGGTAGACCATACCATAACCAGCCATGACCAGGTGTAAAAGTATCAGTATAGTCTGTGCTAGTGCTATTCCTTGATTACCTTTCAAATAGGCAAATATCCAAACTATAATATTCGGGGGATAAAAAAAAGCAGATTGATAGTTAGCCAAAAGAGGGGTTCCATAACCGTTATAGTTGTTCCATAACGGAAAGAATCCTCCCGATATCTGCTCCCATCCTACAGCACGCCAGGGTAGAAATTGTAAATATGCTGTTCCCCAAAAAACGACCTTTCCTGCAAGGATTAATGATCCAAAAAGAATTAATGGACCTATCCAAACCACCCAGTATGGGTAGTTGTCCTTTAGCCAATGAAAAACATGGGTAAACTTATTCACAATTCTTCACCCTGAATAGTTCATAATTTATATCATCATAGATAGGATCATAAAAACATGGCAGCTTTTCACCGCCTACAGGGAAAAGTTCCTTTCCTTTTTCTTTTAGCACAAAATCAATATTATATTTTTCGAGTATGGTAATTCGTTCTGTATCTGTAATCGACGATCCAAAATACTTTTCAGTATCAGCCTTTACCAATTCCAGATGTATACTTTCGGGACCATGCCCCATTGCCATAAAAACTGGTGACCAGACAGGTAGTTCATTTCCCGTTTGATAATTTGCCAATATCTTTGCACCCGGTTCGATCATTTTTCCAATCTGTTCATAAGATATTACTTTCTGCTTTGAGATGAAAATCGGTGCGGTTGGGTTTAAAGAAGTTATTATTCCACTGATCATGATAATAACTGATGAAGGGATTATTAGAATTCCAATAATAATCGAAAGTTTCCATATATACTTTTTTCTTACTTCTTCAAGAACACACATCATGAGAACAATTAATGCGATGAAGGTGCCATCCGGAAATCGTCGCTGCAGGTTATAAGGTATATAAGCCAGTATCAAAAAAACTGGGATCCATAAGGTTAATAAAATAATTTCTTGTTTCTTTAGGATTTGTTCCAGGGAATTTTTATGAGCAAGTATGACAAATACTGGGATTGCATAAGCTAGAAGATAATGTATTGGATTTGGGGTACTGATAATATTTTGGGCGGTCCAGGCTTTATAAAACGGATCCGTAAATTGTGCAATTCCATAATACAGAATTACAGGTAAGGTAGGTAATGTCACATAGATCATTCTAATAAAGTAGGACTCAATTTTTTCTTTACCAAATTTTAAAATGACCAAATGGGATATTGAGTATAAGAATATGAGGATCAATCCAATTGCACTATTAAGTGGTTGGAATAATCCGGCTAAAAGCAGTAAAAAACCCGGTAATATGTACTGAAATATCTTTCTCGTTATTGGATTCCTGGAATTTTGAATGTATGTTGTTATCCCCATAAACATCAACCCCCTCGCAATAGCTAGGTGGGGTAAGGTGTATAAATTGAGGAATCCAAAAGCTTCTGGTGAATAATAATCCAGTGGAACAGTGCCAAAAATCGTAGTGACTCCAAAAAATGGCAGCAACCAGCCTAACCCCCCACCGAATGCAGCCAGTAGAAGTGCAAGGAATCGGTATTTAGTTTCTGCTACGAATATACGAATAAATTGATAGATTCCTATGAGGTAAATGAAAATCCCCACCCAACGGAATAACTGAAAAAGCATTATAAACTGAATATGTTGAGCAGGAGGATGAGCAAGCTTACCCAGAAGGAGATAGGGCAGGAATGCGATAATACCATTTTGTGCTTGGGTGGTATATGGAGTTTTAAAAAGCCAACTTCCTGCCATACCAGACAGCATCTTAGCAAGATAGGAATTCCCGTCTTCCACTCCCATAAAGAATCCGCTGAATACCCATTTATCTCCCTGATTGCTCAAGGCAATAAAATATGGAAGAGTGGTGAGGAAGATCCCCCCAAATAAAAGCAATACAAACCATTTACGGTCAGTTTTATCTATTGTCATAATGTTTATTTCTTATAAATGCAAATCATTAGAATGAGTAATCCAGAAATGAATAATCCAACATATAAAGAAAGAGGCTGGTATTGGAAAATAACCTGATTTGTATTTATTGGCAATTGTACACATCTGAATATCCCACACTCACTGATTGGTTTTTCAATACCATCCACCCATACTCTCCAACCCGGATAATTGATTTCCAATAATTTCAGGACGAATTCCCCGGATTGCTGAATGGAAATAAATATCTCATTAGGTGAGTACTTATTAATAATTATTCCTGTGCCTCTCGTTTCGGCATTTTGGGGTAATAATATTGCTCTTTCGACTTTTGTTTGATTCTCGTACAGCCACTGACCCTCAAAATTCGAAATTAATTTCCACCCTTCACCAGATATCATGGGAGAATCGAATATAACATATTTAACATTTAGTTCATTGAGATATTTCGTATTCATTTCCCCTATTGTCCAGCTTTTTGTAATTAATTCCGAATTAGGCTCAAGAAGCGGTGGAATGACAACACTGTATTTATCGTATGGAATATTGGTCGCCTTTTCTAAGTAATTAACATAACTAGCCAACTGCATTGGGTTTACACCTTGCACAAGCTGAATTCCATACCGTTCAGCGACTTCCTGTCCTATCGAATATGCTGGGGAATAGACTCTAAATAAAGAATTATCGTTCTTTATGATCTCAATTGCCTTTGATTCCATTACATTTTGCGTGTTTGATGGACCAAACAGGGTAATATCAGATAAGAAAAGATCAGCCGTCAGAATAATTCCAAAGGTGATGATTGGAATCATTAAATTCGCCTTTCTTACCAATAAAATTAATATCCCGATAATTAATGCTGTAACAATGAGTAAACGGATCATGGAATTATTCATACCACCCTGCAATATTCCCAACCCCGCTCCTAATAGAATTAAGAATAAGCCAGTTCCAATAATGATCAGATTTATTCGTTTCTTTACCTTTTCGTCAGGTAGATGCAGGATCCAATCTAAAGTTAAGGCTGATGCAAGGATAGCCATGATATCCCCAAGAAACATAATTCTTGGTGGAACACGGATCAGGTTTAACCCGGGTAATGATTCTATAAACCCAATAATGGCGACATTATTTCCCAAAGACCAAACAAGGGAAACAATAAATATCAAAGTTGGTAGGATGATCTTCCGGTTTTTAGTTAAAAACGAGACGACGACAAGAAGAATCACCCCAATTCCGGGATATACTATCCATTCCGCAAAACCACCTTCAGGAGGTACAAGCAGACCAATCAATCTCGCCGGAGGTAAGGAATATACTAAATTCTCCCCACCAGTCATATAGATTCTCGTTGAACGAAGTAGAAATTCGACAAATGGGAAAAGCAAGGGTGCAGCGATCAGTAAACTAATAAACCCTTCTACGCCAATTTTATAGAAAACACTCCAATATCTCCGATAGGTTCCCGATTTCTTGCTTTTAGTTACCCCATCTGTACTCGAATAATCCGTTTGGGATAATACTGCAATACACCCCCACGCAATCAAAGCAAATGGATACCAACGCATGTCAGCCAGAACTATCAATGCAGAAAGAATAATATTTAATTTACTGAAATGCGATCTGCCCTCTGGCCGGTTTGCTTCTGACCACATTAACCATGGTGTGAGGCACACTGCATATAGATATGTTATATGCCCTGCTCCGTAATGAGCATAGATCTTTGGAAGTAGCGCAAAAGATAATCCAAAGATGAAGGCAATTTCCCAGCGCACTGATAGTTTTCTTAGGAGTTTGAAAAGACCAATAGATCCTACGCCAATATGAAGCGCTGTGATCAGATTTATTCCGAAAGGTAATGGAAATAATAATGCAAGCCACCCGGGCGGATACCACAATCCTGACAGCGGATCACCAGCAAATGGATAACCGCTCATGATCAACGGATTCCATAAAGGGATTTGATGGTCCACCAGAATAGAACGCTTAATAAATTCTGCATTTGGAAGATGGCTGATCGCCATATCCGAAAACTCACCGCCCGGAGGATAATTAATCGATCCAATGGAAGGAATTATTAATACCAAAGGAACCAGGAGAAGAAGAAAATAGGGGATACTATTTTTTAACCAAGAATATTTTGACATCTTCAACCTGGTACACAACATTGGCATCCATAGGGGAGTAATTCATTGGTTCCGCATTTAGCTCTGACGCAGTCAGGATGTAATCTATACCTTCTTTGAAAAGGTATTTTTGTTGATCTTCTTTACTCATATTCGTAAAAAAGGCATCAACATTTGCCTGGTTTACTTGTGCATCCGCTGTTTCAAAAGGATGGCCATAGACCACACGATCATTTGTATATGCAGGAATATATAATCCAATGGTAGGAGATGTTAATACCAGGCTTCTCGCGGGAGTATTCATACTAATCCATTGAATTCCAGACCAAAGTGTCTCCTTCATTACCAGCTTGGGGTTATTTTGAGTTACCGCTAAAATGGATAAGGTTAATAAAATAATGTTGGATGGAATAGCTGTTGCCAGGATTAATTTCTTCACCTGACCAAACTTGTCCCTAAATTTTTCTTCAAATATTGAAATCCCTTTAATTCCCAGAATTGCGACAGGTATGAATAGTCCGATCAAGAATCTTCTTTGTAAGTTCAATGGTAAATATGCCAGGAGAATCACTAATATCGTCCAAATCACCATTGGATAATATGCTTTCTCCTTTGCTTTTATTACTGAAACGATACCGTATATCGCAGGAAAAATGATAGGCGATAATGCTATTAATAGATCCCAAATCGGGGGAGACAGTGTGAGGTTTTGCGAATTCCAACTGTAAAGTGCAGGATTATTCTTTATGATCATGGACAGATACAAACCAAAGATTATTGAGGGAAACGCAAGAGTACTCAACTGAATGAGTTTAGCTTTTAAGTTTTCTTTTAGTGTTAGTAGGTTAGATATACCTGTTACCCCTAATATGATCACCATGCAGAATGGTTGAATTATCAATAATAATACTGAGATCAGTGTAGTTATTATGGTATTCTGAAATTTCAATTCCCTGGCCCTTTCCAATATGATGAGCATTAATCCAATAGCCAACGGAAAATGCGGATTTGTAAGGCAAGATAGGAATGGATAGATCTCCGGTGTAGTAAAGTCAGAATTCACATAACCGAATAGTAAAATTAACCACCCAAAACCTGACCCAAAACATAATAGTCCAATCGAAAATAAAGACCAATTTTCATTTAAATATATCCTTACAAATTTTGTTAGGACAAGGAATAGGAATGCTGAATTAATTATCCTGGCAACGTGGAATATTATTATGCTGGGAAGGTGTAGCAGGCTAGCGATATGTCCGAGAACTATATAATAAGTAAATAAGAAAACTCCATCTCCCGGTTTACTGGTATAAGGAAGTCTAAATAACCACTCACCAATTCTACCAAATTGCATTTTTGCCAGGTATGAATGACCATCAGTCGGATTGACCAAGAATCCATTAAATAGATACCCTTTCCCTGTCATTAAATACGAAATTGCATATGGAAGAGTCAATATAAGTAGAAAGGCAATCAATAAAATAACCTGCTTCTTATTCATCTGTAGCATAACAAAAAGTATACAGTAGAAGTATATTCATCACAACCAAAGTGATTTTTTCTTGCATTAAGAGGGATCAAAACCTATAATCATAAACATGAACTTATCAGCCAGCTTGCATAGATTACAGACACTGGATAATAAAATGGACCAGTGCATACAACAAATAAACCGGCTAGAACAACAAATATCTGATGATAGCGCGGTAGCTTCTTTACAGAAAACATTAAATACCGAAAAGAATACATTACATTTGCTCGAACAAGAATTAAAAGAGATTTCTTTTGCCACCTCATCGTTGCGGATAAAGATCGAACAATGTGAAAGCTCACTATATAGTGGAACGATAAAAGTTCCCAAAGAACTTCAGGATCTTCAAAACGAAATTGCTTCTCTCAAGAAACAATTAGGTATTTCTGAAGAAAATGAGTTGGATCTAATGTTTAAGGTCGAAAAGCAACAGCTAGTATTTGATAATTTGAATACCATTTTATCCAATGATCTTATCCGGTTCCAAAATATCAAAAATGAATTAAACCAGAAATTGGTAGAATACAGAAAAGAATTGGAAAAGATCCAAACTGAAAGAGAACCCGCTGAAAAGTCTATCCAGCCGAAGGATTTAGCTATATATAACCGCATCAGACAACACAAAGCTGGGATCGCTGTAATTGATGTAATAGAGAATACATGTTCATCCTGTGGGGCAGAAATATCTCATGCTGAATGGCAAAAAGCAAGGATCAGTCAGGAATTGGTATTTTGTCAAGGTTGCGGAAGAATTATATATGGGAAATAAATTTCTTCGGCGTGTTCATACTCCACAAACTATGGTTGATTGAGAATATTATTCATGAATAAGAAGCCAATTCGAAAATCAAACACGCACCAACCATCCGGTCCAAACCTGTCATTGGTCTGGAATAAATTTCTATTACTTGAATCCTTACACATCCAATCGCTACATATGCTCTCAAATATTTGTCCTCTCGCAGATATTGCAATCACCCCAGAAATATTACCCCCACCGCTTCAATTGTCTCCAAATTCTCCTGTTTATGCAGATAGTATAGTTCATCAGGTCCTACCGTATATGCCAGATTGGCCAGAATTTATGGCAGCATATTCAGTCAAACATGTGAATGTTGCTGATCTATTTAAAGGTGGATTGAACATAGCGTTAATTGGAAAACCAGGCATTGGAAAAACTACTGCATTAGCTTATTTTGCGATTTTGGTCATAAATAATGATCCAAAAGTCCAATATCTTGGCAAAAGTCTGCCAATATTTATACACGCCAGGGATATCATTGAAGCCAGCAGCAACCCCGATCCTATACAGATTTTAACTAAGATACTTTCTGATTATTATCCGGAAATTAGGCCTGAAAAAATCAAACAACTTCTCGATACAAGTTTTCAAGCAAACGAGATCATTCTTTTAATTGATGGGATTGATGAACTGCCTAGAAATCTGATAAAAGACTGCTATATGTTTATCAACAGTATCAATCACGTCGTTCGATCGAATTATCGATTAATGATTACAGCTCCTTTGGATTATCTGGATGGCTTTGCCCTCGAAAATGTAGCCCCTGTTGCAATGGGAATATGGAATGCCAATTCGATAAACACCTTTATCGGAAATATTGTTCATGTCTTTAATAAATTCCAGGATCAACCTGTAACGGAGATAAATGAACAATTGCTTTGCGCATCTTTGAGATCCTGGATTTCTAATGGACACAATCACTTTACACCACTTGAAATCACAATTCAGACAATAACATTATTAAATGGTGCTGAGACGGGAAAATCATCGTTTGACATCATGAATTCCTTTATCGATTATGTAGTGCCAAACAAAGCTCTTCGAAATTCTCTCGAAGTTCTTGCATATCAGACTCTTATTAGTGAGAATCCGATCATTAATAAATACGAAATGAACCATTATGTACCAGAATTGGTATCCCATGAAGATAGTGAGGTCATTTCCCCTGGTACGGTCAATCCTAAAAAAGCATTTAGCTTGAAATCGCGTGGAATAATTCTTAAAGAAACCATAAAGGGTAATACGATATTTTCACATCCTATCTATTTGGGCTTTCTCGCTAGTAATGCTGTGATCAGAAATGGTCAATTTCAGTCGATTTTTGATCAGCGAGAATGGGCAGGAAAAGAAACTGCTTTAAGCTTTCTTGCACATTTAATTGATATATCCCAATATCTTGACTTTCATGATGTCGATAATGATTCACCCCTTCAGTCAAAGCTGTTTACCTATGCCCATTGGTTAAATGAATGTAAGTCAGCAAGCATTTGGCGTCCACAAATCTTAAAGCGGCTTGCCCAGGTCATGAATACAGATTCCTTACCGGTTACAATTCGGGCAAAAGCAATGGCTGCTTTAT
This sequence comes from uncultured Chloroflexia bacterium, assembly GCA_963827895.1. Taxonomy (GTDB): domain Bacteria; phylum Chloroflexota; class Anaerolineae; order Anaerolineales; family Anaerolineaceae; genus PNON01. The sequence goes on from CAWHCY010000009.1 coordinate 69,487, forward strand.
GTTTTTCTAACGAAAAAGGGATTGCCTCATTATTCCAAAGTTACCTTTTATCTGGTTATCCCACTATAAGATTACTTGCCTCTTTGGGATGCGGGTTATTGCAGGATCCTATTTCAATCAATCGCCTCGCTGATCTCTTAGCAGATCAAAATATAAACGTTCGAGTATCTGCCTGTATGGCACTTTATGGAATGAATAGGGAAGATACACTTGAATATATCGTAAAAATATTACTACAGGCAGATGAAAATCTAAGAAGGGCTGTTGCTGAATTGTTGACTCTTAATCCGTCTGAAGGCCACCCCGTTCTAGCAGATGGCATTTCCCACCAAGATATCATGGTGAGGAGGGCAGTTGTTTTCGGCTTAGGATTGATGCGGAATAAATGGTCATATGATTTGTTGCAAAAATTACAAATTCAGGAAGGCCAATGGGTTGTCCGTACTGCAGCTACTCAAGCATTGGAATTGGCTGAAGGTATTGATCCATGCATACCCCGTCATTTGGATGAGCCACATTTGTGCCCTTGGTTAATTCAGGCAGCAAGTAATACAGGAGAAGGAATTTCCCCCGGAATTCCTCCAGTCCCACTCTTCTTAAAATTACTTGATGAAGGGACCGATGAAGAGAAATATGGTGTTCTTGAATACCTGGTAAATAGCGATTCAGAATCCATTATTGCAAAAATTTACGATGTGATGTTCAGTCACCAAAATCAGGTTCGTGAAACTGCTTTCTACTCACTTTGGAAAATGTCTTTGTCAGGTGTTGAATTTCCATCCACAAAAAAGTATGGTTTTCACTAAATGTTAATTTCACCTGCTGCGAATTTCAACCGTTTTATTGCATCTTCATACGAGATATCCGCAATTTTTACCAGTTTATTTCGTGATTTTTCTCCCCGTTCGATATAAATTTTAGAAACAGGAATTTCTAAAACCAACGAAAGATATTTTAATCAGTCCCAAGTTGGCTTTTCCTTCAACTGGTGGAGCTGATATCTTGATTTTCGCCACACCTTCCGATGTTATTCCAACTACTTGGTTTTTTCGAGCACCGGGAGATATATGTACCAGTAAATTGCATTCAGTCAACAATATCTTATCCTAAGCTAAAGGAAATCTTAGATAATAAGCCTATAGAGTAAAACTCTCAACAGCCATGTTACCACCTGGACAAGAATTACAAGGATAACCGGGCTAAAATCAAATCGACCAATGGGTGGTACATATCTCTGAATTATCCTTAAGAATGGGTTGACAATATTGTCTACGATCTCCCTGAAGCGGTTCGTTATGGGTAGGAAATACGGCAGGAATACATTAAGAATGACGAGTAATATGAATATTTGTGAAACAGCCTGTATAACATAATTAATTACACCAATTATTACCGCCATTGTCTCTCTCCAAAAACTAATGTACCAATTCTTAACATGGTTGCACCTTCTTCTATTGCAATTTTATAATCCTGGCTTGTTCCCATGGATAACTCTGATAATTGCAGGTATACAATATCGTTGTTGACTTTTTCCAACAATTGTTTTAAACCCCTAAAATATTTCCGACTTTCTTCACCATCTTCCGTGATCGGCGGCATTGTCATCAACCCCCTGATACTCAGCTTACTTAATTTGGATATCTCTAGAATATCAGAGATGAATATATCATAATCCTCAGAATTTCCTACCCGATATCCATTTTTTGATTCTTCCAGCCCTAAATTTACTTCTAGTAGGACAATTTGTCTTCGCCCAGTCTCCTCACCTCTCCTTTGCAGTCGTTGAGCAATTTTCAAACTATCCATTGAATGGACATAATCAAAATGATCCATTACCAGATTCGCTTTCCGGGACTGAATGTGACCGATCATATGCCATTTGATGGAGGATGAATCTGCAATTTCCGATAATTTTGGAATTAACATTTCCGGATAGTTTTCTGCAAAATGACAGCCGCCTGCTGCAATGGCTGCATTTATCTTTTGGACAGGTTGGTATTTTGTGACCAATACTGTCGATATTCCACTTAATTGTCGGTTGCAACGAGCAATGGTTCCAGTGATATCATCCTGGAGATGCAGGTAATTATCTTGGACAATTTGTTCAACACTATTTTTCATTTGCATCTACTATTTTTATAAAAGCCCCGAATCTTCCGGTTTTACCATTTTCGGCACGGTGGGAAAACCAGTTTTCATTTTCGCAGACTGTACAGATTTCCGAATTTTCCACTTGATGAACCCCGGCGGTAAACAATTGAATTTCATTGCATTTTTTCAAGTCGATGTAATTGTTTCCATCTACGATTGATGAAACACTTTGAATCTGATTGCCAATATCTGATCTAATAGCTTCGATTACCTCGTGACCTACCTGGTAATGCTTCTTGCAAATAGCCGGACCAATTGCTGCTAAAAGCTCACTCGGGGTGGAATTAAATCGGGTTTGCATGGCCTTAACCAGGGTTCCGGCAACATTTTTTGCTGTACCCTGCCATCCTGCATGAGCAATACCTATAGCTTCATTTGAAGGATCATAAATAAATATTGGCACACAATCAGCAAATCGCATAAATAATGCTAATCCTGGTTTGTCAGAAATAATTATGTCCGCTTTCACATGTGGTTGCTCAACTGGCCGAGATTTATTCGTATAAATCCAATCCGCACTATGAACCTGCCAAACATCAAAGATCTTATCCGCAGCCAGATTGAAAGTATTGATCACCTTTCGTTTATTTTCAAGTACATGATCAGGATCATCACCTACAGTTCCACCAAGGTTCAATGATGACCACGGAACAGGTGAAACACCCCCTTTCCTGGTTATCACTTCGGCCTGGATCGGATGGTTTGAGAAAAGGTCGAATGAGTAAGAAAGAATTCCGTTATTCCACGATGTAATCATACAATTATTAATTACCCCCGAGTGCAAATTTCTTCTTTAAAGCTTTTCTGCTATCAAGCATCGTTTCTTCTATCATTGGAAAACCATACCATGCTGTTGTAATTCCAAACAACGCCCCGGTCAATGTTCGCAACAATGGTGTACTTTCTCTTATCGGTAACCAGGTAAGTCCTGTATTTATCAGGCTTGGTAGTTGGGAGACTTCCATCTATCCCAATTGGGATTATCCCGGCAATTATCCATATATACCATGGTATCGATTTTAGTTTCTTTCCAGTTAAAGAAAATAATAGACCGAAAACCAATATTCCTGCATATATTGCTACATCTCTTTCGCAGAAAGCTACTTTGTAACCGACGGTCTCATTGCCGTCGAAAGCTTTTGCGGCAAGTACATCATGACTGTCAAGACCTGTAGCCTGTTCAAACGATAATTCATTACTCAACCCGGCAATTTCACGTGGATAAGCAGCTTGTTCGCCAAATAAAAACCACGAACGGTAGGCCAATTGGTGACAAAGAGGGCTGTAGATCTTATAGATCACGCGTGCAGGAAGTTCTGCTCCATATTTTTCAAATACTGGGGCTAAAAATGGCAAACCGACAAATATGATCAAAATGGCATTTAAGATAAACATGTAATGATTAGTTAGCCAAAAAGAAAAACGATCTGCTTTTGTGATCGTTCGAGCAGACTCCAGTTTTTCCTGATATTTTGGATCACTCTCCATCAATCTATTCTGGCGATCTTGAGCAGTTCTTAACAATATATATATTTCATCAGCTTTATATGGATAGTAAAGGTGATAAGGTCCAGTTTCTATTACCGGTGTTTTATTAATATAAGCTTTATAAACTTCGGGATCGTCAGTAATATCGATTACTGTTAATTTATGTGGAATCTCATTCTGGATTTTTGTGAGTTGGTCCAGAACTATTTGTGTATCTTCTTTATTTTGGGCAGCATAAACGAAAACAGTAATCATAAAGACCTTCTATAGTCCTACATTAAAGAAATTACCATATTGAGCAATAATAGCAAAAGTACCAGTAAAAAGCATAATTCCAACAATGATCAATATAATACCCATTATTATTTCAGTAATCCTCAGTGTTTTCTTAAACCTTACAAGAATTTTAGACACCCAGGACACACCAAAAGCTGCCAACATAAATGGTATTCCCAACCCAATGGAGTAAGCTCCCAATAAACTTACACCTTGCCAACTATTCCCACTATTCATAGCTATTGTTAATATGGCTGCCAAAACAGGTCCCAGACATGGTGACCATCCGGCTGAGAAGAAAACACCCATCAAAAATGAAGATATATATCCAATATTTTCTTTCACAGGTGTTTGGTGTCTGAGGTCATATTCAAGAAATCTGAAGCGAAAAATCCCTGTCATGTGGATTCCGAATAAAATGATGACCAAACCCCCAATTTTTGCTAGAAGATCGCGGATGTTATAAAGCCACCCTCCCAGAATTGAAAAAGACAATCCCAAAAGAATAAAAATGATGCTAAAGCCTAGAATAAATGCGAACCCGTGGCCAACTGTTCTCCATCTTTGTCTGGGTGAAATAGTTTCACCTTCAAGGATTATTGTCCTTCCCCCTAAATATCCGATATATGCGGGAACCAGTGGAAAAACGCATGGTGATAAAAAGCTGACAAGTCCAGCCAGAAATGCTAATCCGATGGTTACATCCACTATAAAATCCCTTTATTCGACCTGAACAGTCACGCGGTCGGATGCATTCATACCTTTGATTTCGAGGTCCCCTGGTTCATATTCAACATGAGGTAAAGTCCAGCGCCAAACCCATTTTGCTTCTTCAGGAAGGCAATTTACACATCCATGTGATCTTGCCTTTCCAAATTCATTATGCCAATATGCAGCATGAACTGCAGCTCCTTCTGAAGTAAACATGGTAACCCAGCCAATACCAGAGGTATCGAAAGCTTCTCCTTTTGATGCATTTGCACTCATATGCAGGGATACCAGTTTCCACCGGATGGGGTGATCTCCGGGAGGTGTGCTCCAACCATCAGTCAAGTTAGGGCCTGTAGAAACCCTGCAGAAAAATACTTCCCTGCCATTTTCATAAGCTGATAGGGTCTGCCTGGTAAGGTTTACGATAATTTTCTTTTCTTCTACGTCCGGGCTGAGGACCGTCATTTCGTCAGGTGTAATTGGTTTGCATGCTTCTGCTTTTGCAAAAAAATAATCAGGCAGGCTGCCTTTTTTTTCAGATAACCTGTACAATATTTGTCCATTTGCGTCCTGACTGATATTGTCACACCAAAACACCTGACCATAATATATTCTAGGTTTTAGAACAGTTCGCAACCAGTATCCACTTGGTGGCTGGGTGAGTACCAGATCAACTACTGGAACAGTGATCTCAACCCACATACCTGGTTCAGTTCCATATACAGGTAATGCTGTTAGGGGAGCATTCAATATATTTTTTACCGGTTGTAAATGAGCACCATATATATATCCCTGGTCTGTCTCCACCCAGCGTTGATTAAAATCAGAATAATCCAAGGTTGAGGCTACAACTTCTTTTACCCAGGGAACTACATCATCACGATATAAAACTCTTGCGGTTGAGCTATTAATACTAGGTTTTGTCTTGAATTCAAAAGGTGCTCCCTCGCCGCCGGTGCAAAGGCGACCCAATCTTTCATAGTTGGGGATTTCCACTTGATCAGTGAATTGCTTATACGGTTTAAGCAAAACAGCTCCGGCTGCTGCGCCAATTGAAGTCTTTAAGAAGTTCCTTCTATTAATTAGATAATTATTGTCCATATTATTAAGATAATCCATGGTCCATTTATTGTCAACGTTGAAAATCTGGGATTTCCAATTTAGCTTTATATATTAAATCAAATACTTTTTCGATATCCTGTCCCCAACACCGGTCATCTGCCTGGTAAGGGACTATCTTCCTTATCTGGTTGTGAATATCAAATACAGATTTGCCTACTATTGCTTCAGGCTTCATCCTCAAACGAAGATCAAGTGCCCTGGATGCAGTAAAAAGTTCTATGGCCAGTATTTGCCAGCAATTCTTTAATACTCTGCTGGTATGGCGGGCAGCTGTCATAGAGTTTGCATTATGGTCTTCCTGGTCACCAGATGTTGGCAAAGAATGAACCGAATCAGGGGTGGACAAAGTTTGATTTTCCAGAACCAAAGATGCGGCAGTATACTGTGGCATCATTAACCCGGAGTTTAACCCCGCGGCATTTTGAGAATCAACAAGCATTGAAGGTAATCCATCATTCAGATTGCCATCAGTCAACCTGAAAATTCGTCTTTCAGAAATGGCTCCAATTTCTGAAAGAGCTATTGTCAAGTAATCCAGGGCTATCCCTATTGGTTCGCCATGGAAGTTACCACCAGACAAGGCTACTTCTGGCGCAAATAATAGCGGATTATCCGTAGCTGCATTGATCTCTCTTTCTATGATTTTTTTGACATGCTCAATTGCATCCAGTACAGCGCCATGAACCTGAGGAGCACACCTCAAGCTATATGCATCTTGTATACGGCCTGAGCTATCGATCAATGAACTGCCATGTATCAGGTTTAAAACTTCTTCTGCGCACTGTATCTGGCCAACTTGTCCACGTGCTAGATGGATCCTTCGATCAAATGCAGCAGATAATCCTTGCAAGGATTCTAAGGTCATGGCCAAAGAAATGTTCGCAACATGGTATAACCGCTCCGCATCATATACTGCCAATGCACCAATCGATGCAGAGAAAGTGGCTCCGTTATTTAGTGCGAGACCTTCCTTGGGGCCAAGTATTACTCGATTAATACCCGCAGCTGCCATAGCCCACTTCCCGGGCATCACTTCCCCATTAAAGATCGCAAAACCTGAGTCCTTTTCATCGTCAATTTTATCAGTTGAAATTACCAAGGCTAGGTGTGAAAGAGGTCCAAGGTCACCTGAAGATCCCATGGAACCCTGGCAAGGAACAACAGGCGTAACTCCTTTATTCAACAAATCAATGAATGTTTCTACAATAATGGGTCTTACTCCAGAGAACCCTTTCGCAAGGGTATTTGCCCTCACGAGCATGGCAGCTCGTACAACCTCTTCTGGTAATGGGTCTCCCATTCCTACAGAGTGGCTAAGGATTAGATTTCGGCTAAGGGTTGCAGTATCTGCCCTGGAAATCTTTTTATCAGAAAATATCCCGAACCCTGTGTTGATTCCATAAACCGGACGCTCATCATTGTTGATGCTTTCAACCCAGGCCCAGGAATCTTCCATCCTGGCTTTGGCTTGAGGATCAAGGGTAACAATTTCGTTATATCTGGCAACATTAATAACATCATCTAGCGTAAGTTGATTCCCATTAATATTTATCATCCTGATCCTATAAATTTACTAAAATTCCCATGATAACGGCTGTGAGGGGCACAGTAATATTGTCAACATCGGATTTAGATATTGATTCTATCAGAGTTGATAGTAGAACAACAATGAATACCTTGATAAGAATTGTTGGAAAATCGATCTTAAAAATGCTGAAATAACTAAAGATAAAAATCATTATCAGACTTAGGACAAATCCCCCAATTAGCATTGCAATACTTCCCAACCAGGTTTTATCTTTTGACCAGGGAAGTAACTTCTTCCCATATTGTTTCCCGAATATATCTGCAACACCATCTCCTCCACAAAGGACCATCAGGGAGACTATTCCAATAGGTGATGTATTCCAGAATATTAGTGTAATCGCTATGAAAACCAGACCATAAAAAAGTGGTCCTTTTAGTAATTCTTCCATGCCTCCTCTTCTTGACATGGATTGCACCGATGCTTTGTCACGAATTATTCCCAAACCTGCAAGGGCATATTGAACAGTGGAAATTAATGGGACAACTGCTGCCAAAAATCTGGATTCCATACGAGTATCAAATAATAACCAGCATAGAACGAAGAGAGGTCCCGTTCCTATATGGATGACTTTTCTACTGATTGTATTCGGGATCCATTTTTTTATTACAGCATAACCTACAAAGCGTAACCAAATAACCGATAATAAAAGAGTGATTATGAAGGCGGCAAGGTTATTATGCAACATGGATGTTGATTACCAATCTTTTCGATTCATTTCTCGTTGAGATTCTCTTGCCATATCTCTTTGCGCTATCGTATCCCGCTTGTCAAAGAGTTTTTTCCCCTTTGCCAACGCAACTTCCACCTTGGCGCGACCTTCTTTAATATATACTTTGATTGGTACTAAGGTTGTCCCCTTTAAGCGTACCTGTTCATATAGTTTGCGTATCTCGCGCTTATGGAGCAGCAACCTTCTGGGTCTTAATGGATCATGATTATAACGATTCGCAGGATTGTATGGAGCAATATGTGAATTCATCAACCAGGCTTCGCCAGCACGAATTTCTACATACGCTTCAGCCAGGCTCATTTGTCCATTTTTGATGGATTTTATTTCTGATCCCTGCAAGGAAATTCCGGCTTCAAAGTTTTCCAGAAGGAAATATTCAAAACTTGCTTTGCGATTCCTGGCAACGATCTTATCAGTCATAGGCTGATTCTAACATATTAACCCTTCCAGAGAATCGCAGCTCCCGCACTTAATCGCAACAATCCGAATATGAAAAGTGCCACTGGTAATCCAACTAGCTTGCCGATTTCTGGTCCGGCCAAGCTCCCGATGAGCACAGCTCCATAAAATATTAAATAGTATATTGCCAGATATGGTGGACGATTTTGTTCTGGAATTTTCTCGAGTAGATAATTTACCAATAAACCACCGACAAAAGCCCAGGCTAAACCACCACCCAGCGAGGCAACCATATAAAGAACAACACCGTTACTGAAAGCCATGATTCCAGGATAAGCCGCCATTAACATGGCTCCGATACCGACAATTGTCTTATTGCCATACCTGGTTGAAAGTTTTGAAATCTGAGTCGACCCAAGGAAAACAGTAACAAAGAATGCTCCAGTCCCTAAACTGATGATATTATCTGACAAATGCAAATTATTTACCCAGAATACAGGGAATACCGGAATACATAAGTATTGAGCTATATGGAAAAAGAATAGTAATCCCATTACAGTATAGAAATGTCTATTTTCTATAATTTTCGGCCATTTAAACCGGTATAAGCTTATCAACCTGATGAAATAATTTCGCTTTTTTCCTGTTTTTATCAATACTTCACCGGATTTTTTTGTTGAATTTTGTATATTTTTTCGTCGCCGGATCAGCAACCAGAGATGCACTGAACTCATCATTGCTCCGATAAATCCAATCCCAAATACTATTTGATAGTTGATCGGGAAAATTAATCTGATTAATATTTGACCGGATAAAAGAGTTGCCAGAATTGTTACAATGGCAAAAAGGGCATTCCTAATCCCCGCGACATAACCTCGTAAATTGATCGGTACAGATTCTGCAAAAAGAGAATTGAATCCTACTTGTAATATTGTGCCCGGAACACTCATCACAAATGTTAGGAGCAGTAATAATTCAATTTGCGTTTTCCCAATAAACAGCAAAGGGACGGGGACCCATAATAAATAGAACATTCGGTGGACAAATGAAGCATTGATCACTTTCAGATCTGAATTACCATGTTGCAGCCAGGTTCCTATAGGCAGGGTGAAAATTAAAGCGACTATGGCTGGTAAAGCGCCTAATAGCCCAATTTGTGTTCCGGTTGCTGATATTCTTGCAAAATAGATCGTTATAAACGAAATCGAACTGCCATTTAAAATCCCGAACCATAGAATATCCATGTAGAGGTGATTAAAATCACTACGGTATTCTTCAGGTACATTTTTGTTTAAGTCCGGCAATTGAAATCTCATTTTTCGCTGCACTATTCCAGATTAATTATTCTTTCGTAATCTTCTTTCATCAAATGGGAAGAAATAATGAAATCGGCGGTTGAACGGTTGCTGGCAGTAGGAATATTGTAGAGAACAGCAATCCTCAATAGCGCTTTCACATCCGGATCATGGGGTTGTGGGGTAAGTGGGTCCCAAAAGAAAATGAGGAAATCTATTTTTCCCTCTATGATCTTTGCTCCGATCTGCATGTCGCCACCGACCGGACCGCTTTTAAAACAGTGAACTTTTAGACCTGTTTCCAGTTGAATAAGTTTTCCTGTAGATAAAGTTGCAAACAACTTATGTGCGTGGAGCGTTCCTTTATTGAATTTGACCCAATCGACTAGATCTTGCTTTTTCAGGTCATGTGCGATCAAAGCAATTCTTTTATCGGGCATCATATTTAATGAATTTAAACTCATAATTCCAACTCCTTATGATTCATTTATGAGTATCGGTATCACCATTGACTCAATGTCATAAAAATAGCGATTTTTTCATAAACGCTAATAAGTTCATAATTAATATCCACAATTCCTTTTCCTTCTGCTATTTTCCAATGAATTATCAACCAAATACTTGTCTGTAATAACATTACTGTGGTGATTATTAATTGTACCAACGAAAATTTTTATATATGATCTAAATTTATTGAACAATAATTAGAACGTCTTCTTGGGTAATTTATCTATGCGCAAACGTATATTAATTTATGGTAAATGCGACTTCTCAGTCCCTGATTGATTAATCTTCCAATATTCATAACGGTATAAAAGGAGATTAACGAACTTCATAAAAGTTATTCCTCGTTTACCCTCACCTTCCTAAAAGGGTATACAATGAATCAGTTGATGTAAATCATTATCATAAATAAATTATCTATGGCCCCAAAAAGAAAAACACTCGTAGAATATTCCAGACAAACCACTTTTCGACTCATAGCAGGTGGAATACTAATTTTATTTATCGTCGGTGATACATTGATCTATATTATTTATGGATCAGCAGCTGCAATATCCGGAGTACTATGCCTGGGTGTCGGATTATTACCGGTGTTAATTATTATTGGTATTTTATGGGTGATGGAATATATCGTAAAGAAAAACTCAAATTCCTGAAATTTTACTACCTTCCCCGGATTACACTCAGGAGAGCCCCAAAAACGCCTAAAACTGCCAGGGATGTAATGATCATACCCATCGGAACATTTGCGGCATTGCTTTGGGTCGTTTCAGGAATGAGTGTGGGTATTTCGAGGGGGGGCGGTGGTGTAAAAGTTGGCAGCCTGGAAGGAATGGCGGTCACAATAAATTGAGCCGCCAATGTCGGATCGATCGTTGATGTAACAAGCGGCGTTGGTGTGTCTTGCGGCTCAATGATGGGTAAAAACCCTGGACTTAATGTGACAAGAGATGAATGTACCCAGGCTCTTCCGCTTGGTACACCAGGGTATTCGATCATTATCCATTCACCCCCAACCGATCTCCCTTTTGCAGGATCGATGTTCACCAGCTAACAATACGCCAATTTTTGCACAGGTAGTGGCATTTGGGCATTCTCTTACATTGATCTGATCCTGGTCGGCATTAACTGTTACAACGGGACCCTCAGGTGTCCCTGTTACAGTTGCAATCGCAACAGTCGGAATAAATGGAGTAGCTTGTTGAGCGAACACCATGGATCTTGTTCCTGTTAGGAAGATAAAAAATCCCACAATTACAATTGTGATGCTCGCCATTTTTCGTGCTTTTACCATTAATTTCTCCTGATATAGGTTCAATATTTTTATCTTTCCGATTATAATCTATTTATGATTCATAAAATTTATCATGGTGATATTAATCCTCAAGATTTCTGCCGGGACCTCATTTCCAATTTTAATCGGGGAAACTATATCGCTCAACAGGTGAATTCGGGCGAAACCACAATGGTTCAGGTCGCTACACGAGCTTTTCAGAGCTCTGGTGGTCAAACTGCCTTATCGATATCCATTACATCTGTTGAGGATGGAGTTGCGGTTCAGATCGGGCAGCAAGCCTGGTTGGGGGTTGCTGCCAGCCTTGGACAGACAGTTTTTTCTGCCATTCGTAACCCGTTTTCCCTCCTTCAAAGGTTGGATGACCTGGCTCAGGATATTGAATCTTTACAATTAACTGATGAGATTTGGAAAGTACTCGACCGCACTGCTGCAGCAAAGCAAGCTACTCAGGAACTTTCAGAACGGTTAAGGCGTTTAGTCTGTAATTATTGCGGCTCAGCCAATCTTGTAGGTGAATCCAATTGTATTGCCTGTGGTGCACCACTTGGCGATGTTCAGCCCAGGACCTGTATAAAATGTGGCTATGTCACCAGGAAATCTGAAGCCTTTTGTCCAAATTGTGGTTCTGAACTTTAAGAAGAACTATTCACGCGCCAGATTCTGCCATCATCATTAATAAAGTCATCCGCTGTTGAAGGACCCCATGTACCTGCCTCATAAATAGGCAGGTTTTTTAATGATTCCTCTTTCCACGCATTAATAATATTTGTAGTATATGCCCATGCCGCCTGCACTTCATCGCGGCGTGTAAAAAGTGTTGCATCCCCTGCAAGGCAATCCAATAATAACCGTTGATAGGCTTCCGGAGGTTCAGATCCAAAGGTTTCCTGGTATGAAAATTTCATCTCAACGGGTTGAACTGTGTCACCAGGTCCAGGATATTTGGCTCCAAAAGACAAGGTGATGCCTTCATCTGGCTGAATATGAAGAACCAATCGGTTCGGAGCATCAAATGCGATATTTTTATTCTTAAACAATGCCAGCGGAACTTGCTTGAATTGGATTGCAATCTCTGTCAGTCTGTTTGGCAGCCGTTTTCCGGACCTGACGTAAAAAGGGACACCTGACCAACGCCAGCTGTCTACGTACATCCTTGCAGCCAAATACGTTTCGGTGATCGACATGGGATCAACACCTGGCTCATCGCGGTATGATCTCACACGCAATCCATCAATAAATCCAGAAACATATTGTCCGCGAACTGTATTCTTTAGAACTTCTTTTCCTTTCATTTCACGCAATGCGCTAAGTACTTTTACCTTTTCATCCCTGACAGAGTGGGCATTAAATGCCACTGGAGCTTCCATCGCAGTCAGTGTGAGGAGCTGCATCAAGTGGTTTTGAAACACATCCCTAATTACCCCAGCGGATTCATAGTAATTTGCTCTGGTCTCAACTCCCACGGTTTCAGCTACTGTGATTTGAATGTGATCCACATATCTTCTATTCCAAAGTGGTTCAAAAATTCCATTGGCAAAGCGAAAAACCAGTATGTTTTGAACAGTGTCTTTACCCAAATAATGATCGATTCGATAAACCTGTGATTCCTTGAAAACTGTATGAACTGTTGCATCCAGTAATTCTGCGGATTCTGAATCACTTCCGTATGGTTTTTCGATGATGATCCTTCTCCAACCAAATTCTTCCTCATAAAGACAATATTTTCCCAATCGTTCAATAATTGGAATATATGATTCTGGTGGTGTAGCTAGATAATATAGGATATTTTGGATATTATGTTCTTTAATTTTTTCATTAATTTCCTGATACCCTTTATCCTCATCAAATGTAGACTGGATATAAATCACCTTGCCATTCAATTTTTTGGTGATCGAATCAGCATCCTTATCATCAGGAAATTCCACTTTAATTGATTGTCGGATTACCGAAAGTAGTTTCGTTTGGTTCCAGTCTCTCCGGGCAAAACCGATGATATACAAGTCCTGCATCATTTGGCCAGATTTCATGATCTGGTAAACTGCTGGAATTAGTTTACGAAAAGTTAAATCTCCGGTTACTCCAAAAATAACTAAAGCGGTTGATGGAAAATTTTTTTCATCCATTGTTTCCCTTTTTCCCCTAATCGGGATGTTTTATCTCATGCCCACCAAATTGATTTCGCAATGCTGCCAGTATCTTTGCAGCAAAACTCTCTTCCTGACGACTTTCAAACCGCCTGAATAATGACATTGTAATGATCGGCGCAGGTACGCTCTGATCGATCGCTTCCATAACTGTCCATCTACCTTCACCAGAGTTTGCCACCCAGCCTTTCACATTCTCCAATTCACCATCTTCAGCCAGTGCAGTTTCTGCCAGATCTAACAACCAGGATCGTACAACTGAACCATATTGCCAGATTTTTGACACTTGGTGCAGATCTAGTTGATATTCCTTTCTAGCTTTTAATATTTCAAACCCTTCAGCATATGCTTCCATCATGCCGTATTCAATTCCATTATGGACCATTTTTACGAAATGGCCGGATCCGCTGGGACCAACATGACCCCAACCTTGATCAACGCCTGGAGCAAGGGTTTTTATCAAGGGAACAACAACATCTACATTTGTTTTTTCCCCCCCAACCATAATAGAGTATCCTTCTTTTAATCCCCAAATACCACCCGAGACTCCAGCATCAACAAATCCAATTCCAGAACTTTTAGCTAAATCTGAACGGCGCATTGAATCCTTGAAATTGGAATTCCCGCCATCGACAATAATATCTCCTGCTTGAAGTTTTTCGAGCAGTTTTAAGAAAAAATCTTCCGTGACACTCCCGGAAGGCAGCATTAACCAAACCACCCTTGGATGTACTAATTGTTGAACAATATCGTCAATAGTTACAGACGGGATCATTCCTTCTTCGGCAACTAATTCTTTTACGATATCTTGTGATCTGTTATAACCAACTACCTTGTGTCCACCCCTGATCAATCTGCGCACCATATTGGCGCCCATTTTTCCCAACCCTATAAATCCAATTTTCATATCCCGCTCCATTAATTGACTTTAATATTATTATCTATAAATTTCAGGGTTTACACAATAAGGAAGCTCCTTACCGTATAACCCCGCTAGCAAATTCTCACAGGTCATTTCTGCCATTTTTTTACGCGTTTTTTCAGTAGCTGACCCGATGTGTGGGAGTATGACGCAATTTGGTAACGAGTAGAGTGGATGATCTGGTGGAAGTGGTTCCGGGTCTGTAACATCCAAACCCGCAGCTTTGATCTGGCCTGTACTTAGGGCTCGATATAAGGCTCCTGTATCCACTTCTCCACCACGAGCAGTATTTATAAACATTGTTGATGTTTTCATCCTTCTGAAGGCATCCTGGTCGATCATATGGTACGTCTCGGGGTTAAGGGGAGCATGCATGCTGATGATATCGCTTAGCCCTAATAATTCATTCAATTCAACTTTTCGGGCAGATATAGCATTTTCAATATCAGGTTTTTGAGACCGGCTAACATATATAATTTTCATACCAAAACTGGATGCCCTTTTAGCAACCGCTGTTCCGATCTTACCCATCCCGATTATCCCAAGTGTTGTGCCCTCCAATTCCATCCCCAACCACTTATCTGGATGCCACATTTTCCACTCACCGTTTTTAGCTGCAGTTGCACTGATCATTAATTGCCTGTTCACAGCCAACATCAATCCGATGGCCAGATCTGCGGTTGCGTTCGTTAAGACTCCTGGAGTGAATCCCACTGGAATTTTTCTGCCTGTACAGGTTTTCAAGTCGATGTTATCTGTACCTGCAGCCATATTACATACCACCTTCAAATTTGGAGCTAGATTAAGTATCCTTTCATCTATCTTGTCACTTAATAATGCGATCAACCCCTGTGCATCTCTCAATTGCGTCTCAAGTGCTGGGTCTAGCCCCATGGAGTTATCAGGTCCAATGATTATTTCACAGCGGTCTTTGATGGAAGATATCCATTCGTCAGGTAGTGGGTGCGTTATTATTACTTTGTTAAGTTTTTGCATTTGTTCTCAATTCTTTATCATAATGAATATATCGTTGATATTTGTACCTGTTGAACCAGTAATAAGCAGGTCACCCAGGGTTTTAAAGTAATCATAAGATGATTGATTTTCCAAACTTTTCATATAATTTAAGCCTGATTGGGACCCTCGTTCCATTGTGGATCCATCGAATATGGCACCGGCAGCATCTGTTGATCCGTCTTCGCCATCTGTCGCCAGGGAAATACCCACTATGTCATCCATACCTGCGATAGCTTTGGCACACAATAAAGCCATGTGCATGTTTCTACCGCCTTTCCCGGATCCCCTATGGTTGACTGTTACTTCACCACCCCATACCATTAATAATTTTGCATCCTGCGATGTTTTAATAAATTCAGTAAACTCCCGGATAACTCTTTCAGATTCAACTTCGATATCTCCAGCTAAATATTGAGCAGATCGTTGTACCTGATAACCTAATTCATTTCCAAATTCTAAAACCTTTTCCAATGCCAGATCAATATTCCCGATTAAGACCTCATAATGAATTTTATTATTCTGTCCTGGTTTAAACGTTTCAGGTATTTTTCCTGCAATCCCATTTTGCAGGTATTTTAAAACTTCATCAGGGATCGATCTCTCCAGATGATGTTTGGAGATGATCTCCATACAATCTGCATAACTAGTAGGGTCAGGCATGCTGGGTCCCGAGGCAACTACTCCCAGGTTATTACCAACAACATCCGAAAGTATAAGTGTCAGTACCCTTGCCTTTCCGGCTCTATTTAATAATCCACCGCCTTTTACCAGGTCCAGGTGCTTTCGGATTGTATTTATCTCTTGAATGGGAACACTTGCATTCAGTAAACACCGGGTTGTTTCCTGTAAATCTGCCAGGTTAAGTCCATATCCGGGTTTTGTGATCAGCGCAGATCCTCCTCCAGAAATAAGAAGAATAATGAGGTCTTGTTGTGTGGCTTCCGAAATGAACTCTAAAAGTGTATCTGCCGCCAGTATACTGTTGGTTCCGGGAATGGGATGGTCCCCAATAATAATTGAGATCCTGTCCCCAATTTCCTCATGAATTCTTGCGTTTTTTGTAATTGCCAATCCTTTATATACAGCATCTCCCAGGATAAAAGCCGCTGCTTTGATCATCGGGATGGAGGCTTTTCCTATTGCGATCAGGTAAATCTTCTTATATTCATCTCGATTAATAATCTGATCTCCTGCTTTGATGCTATCATTTTGCAGATTAAGGAATTTGTCTACTGCTTTTTTCGGATCAGCGGAGTTTAAAACCGACTCGATAATGAGAGAAATCTCATTCCTTAGATCATTATCTTGTGGTGTAAGAGTATTGAGGTTGGTTATTTGGTTTTCATTCATAATTACCTGATTCTATTGTATGATTACTTTATCATATAAATAATTGATCATTCATTTTCTTAATAATTAGGGTTCCTGAAAGGTCTGAAGGAAGCGATTTATGCCTCAGTTGAAAAATTACTTGACAGATATTAATGGGATTTTAGTGGGTCATGCTCAAGATGAAACTGCCCTGACAGGTTGTACAGTTATTTTGTGTCCCCAAGGCGCAATAGCAGGAGTGGATCAACGCGGTGGTGCGCCAGGAACCCGGGAAACAGATCTTTTACATCCGATGCATCTGGTTGAAAAAGTCCATGCAATTCTACTGTCAGGCGGGTCGGCTTTCGGTTTGGATGCAGCCACGGGGGTTATGCGTTACCTGGAAGAACATGGCATAGGTTATGACACGGGAGTGGTTAAAGTTCCTATTGTGCCAGCTGCCGTGATCTTCGACCTGGCTCTCGGTAGTTCCAATATCCGTCCTGATGCCAAGATGGGATATTCTGCCTGTGTAAATTCTACAACTTCGTCCTCAGAGCAGGGAAACATAGGGGCTGGAACAGGTGCAAGCGTTGGAAAACTGTTGGGAGTTGAAAATTCGATGAAATCAGGGCTTGGTTCAGCTACCATCGAAATGGGAAATGGTTTGCTAGTTTCTGCCATGGTGGTTGTAAATGCATTTGGTGATGTGATTGATCCCGATACAAATCAGATCATAGCTGGAACAAGGACAATGCATAAAGGACCGATCAAAATTGGGCAGGGTGATTACTTTGCCGATACTTTATTGACAATGAAGACATTTGCGGGAAAAACAGTTTTGAACTTTGCTGGCAGGCAAAACACTGTTATTGGAGTAGTTGCATCGAATGCCAAATTGAACAAGGAAGAAACGAATAAAGTCGCCCAAATGGCACAAGATGGCCTGGCCAGGGTCGTCAAACCTGCTCATACAATGATGGACGGGGATACCATTTTTGCATTATCAACCGGGAAAAAAGCCGCTGATGTCAATTTGATCGGTGCTTATGCTGCAGAGGTGTTTTCAATGGCGATCCTGAGAGCAGTAAAAGAAGCAAAACCGTTGGCAGGATTACCAACGGCAAATAATCGTTCTTAGTTTGCAATACCTCATGCAATAGTTTTCTTATATAATACGCATATTATTATCAATTTTATTATTCATTCTTGAAAGGACGATCATGGTCACAATTGTTGCTGATACAACGGCTAGTTTGCCTAAAACCAGGTACCCTGAATTAGGAATTCCTCTCCTTCCGCAGATCATTATTTTCGGAGATAAGGAATACCGTGATGACACTGAATTGGATACTGAAGCCTTCCTCCAAAAACTGCGCTCATCGACAATTCTTCCCAAGACCGCTGCACCGGCACCAGCTCTTTATCATCCAATATATAAAAAAGGTATTGAGAATGGTGGTTCAGTTGTTGTAATCGTCCCATCTGCAGAGTTAAGTGGTACCTTCCGCAGCGCTACAGTTGCGGCCGAAGAGTATCCAAACGCAGATATTCGTGTAATTGATACTCGAACGGTTGCTGGCGGGTTAGGTTCAATTGTCCTTCAGGCTCACGCCTGGTCTCAACAAGGTATCAGCGCACAGGATATCGAAAACAAAGTGCGGAACCTTGCCAAACGTGAACGTGTATATTTCCTGGTCGATACACTTGAGTATTTGCATAAAGGCGGGCGAATAGGTGGAGCGCAGGCATTATTGGGTAGTATTTTGCAGGTCAAACCTATTCTTACGTTAAAGGATGGAAAAGCAGAACCTGCTGATTCTCAACGTACAAAGAAGAAAGCTCTGGCAAAATTGATCGATATAGTATCAGAAAACTGTCCGAGGGATGCATCAGCCTTGCTATCTGTTTCTCATTGCGATGCAGAGCCTGAAGCTCAAGAATTAAGGAAAATGCTTGAAACCACCCTGGGAATAAAGAATATTCCAATTTATGAACTTCCACCGGCTATAGTGGTCCACGCCGGCCCTAAGTCTCTTTCAGTAAGTTATTTCATCAAAGAGTAAAACCAAGGAGGTTATCCATTAATAATGGATAACCTCCTATTTTCAACTCATTTCCAGAATTCGGGATAATTCTTCCCGTGACAAATCAAATGGATTACCCTTCATGCTGCTGGATTTTAGCGCTTTTTCAATGATCATTGGGTAATCTTTTTTTTCAATTCCCAATTTTTCAAGTCCGGGAATACCGATCTCGGAAACCAGTTCCTTCAGGACTTCATCCGGTTTGGTTTGACTTTTGCCTGCAAGATGCCGGCTAATTTCTTCCATCCTATGGGTGATATGGGCATACTCAGGCTTGGCTTTGCTTGCCTGGTAATTTATATGTAAAAGATGCTGGAAGCAATGCAGCACAAATTTGCCCATGATGAATTCCAGGATACATGCCCCCAATGGCCGCAGCAAACCCATGGACAACACCCAGTCCGGAATTGGCCAGCGCCATTCCCCCAAACAGGCTTACCAGTGCCATTTGTTCCCTGGCTTCCAAGTTCTCTGGATCATGGTAAGCAGTAAGAAGAGCTTCCCGTGCAATTGAAACAGCGTGGAAACAGATGGAATCAGTTATTGGGTTTGCCTTTCGGGTGATCAGCGGTTCAATAACCTGGGTCAACGCATCCATTCCTGTAGAAGCTGTAATTTCTGCTGGTAGACCAAGAGAGAGAAGAGGGTCTATCATGGCAATTTTAGGTAGCATCAACGGGCTGCGTAAACTCACCTTTAAACCGCTTGTCTGATCATATATCACAGCATTTCGAGTGGCTTCAGAACCTGTCCCCGCTGTTGTTGGAATCGCAATAAAGGGAAGTGATTCCTTTGTTAATGGGTTTCCTTTTCCAATCACTTCAAGGTAATCGAGCAGTACTCCTTTGTTGGAGGAAAGTATTGCTAATGCCTTTCCAGTATCAATGACACTTCCACCACCAATGCTGACAACTACATCAGGGTGAAAATCCTTAATCATCCTTAATGAATCCTGGACAAATTCAATTCCCGGTTCCTTTTCAACGACGATTTCCAATATTTCACAATTTTTTATAATTGATTGTTGTTTTTTTATTGGGTTATCAGTTTTATTATGCTTTCCGGTGATTAATAAAAGTCGTTTTCCATAGCCCGAGATAATATCACTGGCCTGACTGACACACCCTTGCCCGAAAATGATCCTTTGTGCTGTCCCAAATTCAAAATTCATGCAATCATTCCTTTTCAACCGGGTAAATAGTTTTATACCTGGTGCTTTGGCGTGGTTCGGCCATCATATCATTGACACAATTCCGCCAAATTCTATAGTGACGGGTATCTTTATGCGCTGCAGATGCATCCTGGTCTTTATAACCTTCAACCAGAATAAATTTGGAGAAATCTGTTTCTTCCTGGATCAAATCGAAGCGAATTACACCAGGTTCCAACAAACTATTCTTCGCATTTTCTTTGGTTGCAACAATAAATTCTTCCACTTTTTCAGGACGAACTTTTACATGAACATGAACCAGAAACATATTACCTCCACATGTTTGAATTGGGTTAGAATAAATTATACATATCTTGTGAAAGAATTGTCGTAATCTATCCATACTATGAATGATCAAGATTCGAATAATTGGATTTTATACCAGGATCAAAGTATTCTGGTTATCAATAAACCATCTGGAATTCTTTCAATCCCAGATGGTTACCATCCAGAGACTCCTCACCTGAGAAGTATTTTAGAACCAGTATTTGGTCGGCTCTATATTGTCCAAAGATTGGATAAAGATACCAGTGGTATCATGGTTATCGCCCGTTCCGTACCTGCGCACCGTGCCCTGAATTTACAATTTGACAATCGAATAATCAAAAAACAATATCAGGCTCTTATTATTGGAATTCCTGCCTGGGAAGGTATTACTGTTGACGCTCCCCTAACTATCAATGGCGACCGTTCACATCGGACCAGAGTACTCCCAAATAAAGGAAAACAAGCACGAACGGATTATTCAAAAGTATTTTGCTGGCAATCAATTACACATGTTACCGCTATACCTCAGACTGGTTATACTCATCAAGTCCGGGCTCATATTAGCTCCATCGGATACCCGATCCTTTTCGACTCACTTTATACTCCACCTGCTCTAAAAGAAAAAGCTTCAGCGATCATTAATTCACTAGATGTCAATTTTGATAATCAGCGAATGATGCTGCATGCCAGCGAAATATCCTTTTTTCACCCGGAAAGCGGAAAATTAATTAGTATCCAAGCCCCAATGCAGGCTGATATGATGCACATTATTTCGGTATTAAATAAATAACGGAGCATTGGATAACCCTCTGCTCCATTTGTTGATATTAGTCTAAATGCTTTTGAAATACCCTGTGGTTTTTATAGGCTTTTCCACCCACATTTTCCAGGTCTTTACGCATTTGTTTGGTGGTTTCAGCAACCTGAGTCAGGTCTGCATGCTCAAAATGAAACTCATGAATTGTATTTTCCATTTCTGAATAAAGTAAGGCATTACCTCCCCGGCCATGAAATTCCGGTAACACTCCCATACCATTAAATGAGACCCAATTTGTTCTTCCCACTTCAAGGAGAATATCTATGATTGAAAATAGCGTTAACTTACCTTTTGCTCGTTGAAGAGCTTTGGAGACATCCTGAAATGCAAATAGGAAACCCACCACTTCGCCTTGATGCTCAATTATCTTGATGAGCTTTGGGTTTGCAAAATCGATCACCTGATTTACTGCAAATTTTACTTCCTTCATAGTCAATGGGTAATATTCCCAGTTGTTTACGAAAGCTTTGTTGTATGCTTCACATATTCGATCCGCATATTTTACCAGTGGTGGTTTGGTATTGAACCGGACCACTTTAAAGGTTCCTCTTTCAACAACTTTTTCTGCAATTAGCTTGATCCTTGGATCAAGATGAAAATCAGGGGCGGGAATATAGCATGAAACAAAGTCGACCTCTTTTTCAAATCCAAGTGCTTCAACCAATTTTGGATAATAATCATAGTTGTAATTCATCATGGTCATCATCTGACGATGTTCAAAACCTTCCACCTGAATACCATAACCATCGAATGGACTCATACCTTTTGGACCAACAATATGATTTAATCCCCTGGCTTTTGCCCAATCGAACACCGTATTAAAAAGAGCATTTGCAACTTCCTGGTCGTTGATACTATCAAAAAAATAGAATTCAGCATCTTTTGTTCCGTGATAGGTATTAAAAGGCTTATTTTCAAGAGCTGCGATCCTACCGGCATCTTTTCCATCTTTTATGGCAATAAAAAATTCTGCATCTGAGTGTTCGTAAAATGGGTGCTTATCATGGTTCAGCATCACCCTAATGTCTGAATAAAAAGGCGGTACCCATTGCGAACAGTTCTGATAAATATCAAATTGTACTTTAATGAAACGATCCACCTGTTTTTTGTCGGTTGTGTCAATTTTTTCAATAAGGACCATTTTAGCCTCTCAGGAAAACAAAATAATGTTGGATAATAAAAAAAAGTATACACCGCAATAGTAATCCGCTATACACTTTTAACCCCATTTTTATCATTTGGATGTTGATCAAATGTAATGAAATCCAGAATATAGCGGTTTACCAGGTCTGGTTGCTGAACGATTACGGCATGGCCGGCTTTCTCAATGAAAATCTGATCACATGTGTGTAATTTTTTAGCCAGGGCTGTTTGGGACTCAGGTAGGATGGTAAAGTCTTCTGCCCCGGTGATCATCAAGCATGGAGTAAAGATAGATTTAAGAAATCTATCCAAATTCAATATACTGATTTTATATAAGGTTTGCTTGTAAACACTTGGGTCGGTGTTTACGATCTGCTTTACGATCATATCCCGGTATGGAGCATCTACGTCTGCTGGAAATAAGCGTTTTGCCATGAATATTGCTTGGTCTTCAAGTGATAAAAATAAAAGCTTCCATAAGCGTGTCAATAAATATAGCAAATTACTGAATTTTTCGGGTCTGATTTTTGAAAAGGTATTGATCAAGATCGCCTTTTCATAATTCTCAGGGTGATCAACCAGCATCTTGAGTTCTATCGCCCCACCTAAAGAAATACCTACCAGAATAATTGGTTCGTTCGTTATTTCGGTAACGAATAAATTAACAATTTCGCGCGCAATCTTCGATTGACCACTTTCTGGTGATCGTTGTGGACGACCCGAATCCGGGAAGATCGGGTACTATTGGACGATATCCAGCATCTCCCAATGCTTTTTCCTGAAATATCCAACTCTGACTATCTACTCCGAGACCATGGAGCAATAAAACTATTTGTTTATTATCCGGGTATTGATCCCGATAATATAGAGTTTGAATTCTTGAATGACCTTCATAGTTCCAAATTGCCATTGGATTTATCCTGACTAAGAATAGGGGAAGTTGATTTATCTAATTCTATATCACTCATAAATTAAAAATGAATTGCGGGAGATATTCTCCACATAGCAATATAATTTACAGGCAATAATTGATATTGTTGAATTTTCTTGACTAGGTGAGGATAACAGAATAGAATTACTCGCCACAATGAGGTGGTAAATTATTATATGTAGCGAAGGTAACCTGATTTTCAGGTGAGAGGCGCTGGAAAGAAGAAAAAGATGGAAAAAGTAGTCATTAACGCTTCACCCCGAACTGTAATTGGTAAAAAAGTTGGCGTTCTCCGCCGCGAAGGTAAATTACCGGGCGTGTTATATGGTCATAATTTCACTGCTACCCCGATCATAATGGATCTCCGCCAGGCATCAAAAGTTCTCCATTCTGTGACAGGATCATCCATTGTAACTATTGACCTGGATGGGAAAGAGCATGCAGTCATTGTTCGAGAAAAGCAGCGCAATTTTATCCGTGGTACATTTTTACATATCGATTTTCAAGTTATCTCACTTACAGAGAAAATCCGAACCAATGTAAGTATAGAATTGGTAGGTTTATCTCCAGCGGTAAAAGATTTCAACGGATTAATTGTGACTGGTATAGATAAATTAGAAGTAGAATGCCTGCCTCAGTATCTTCCTGAGAAGATTACTGTTGATATTTCCTCACTCTTGAAAATTGGTGATGGTATATTTGTCCGAGATCTACAGTTGGACAGCAATATTACCATTTTCAATCATGAAGATGAACAGCTTGTTCATATAACTGCTCAAAAGGCTGAGGAAGAAGAAGTGGTCGAAGAAGCCGCTGCAGTTGAGGAACCCGAAATTATTGAAAAGGGTAAGAAGGAAGAAGAAGTACCCGAATAATTTCTACGCTTGGCTAAAAAAAACCAACGGAATTTGTTCCGTTGGTTTTTTATTGTATCAATTCAAGTATTTTCATTGTTAACATCGCAGTAATTCCCCATAATATGTGTCCGCCATATTCTTTATAAAAAATTACATTACGATGGATATTCGAATTGCTATCCTCAAATTCCCGCTCTTCCCGATTGGTTTCATCCGCTAACCAATCAATTGGAATTGAAAATACACTTTCCACCTCTGCTTTTTCAAGTTGAAAGTGTAATTCTGGTGAAATCAATCCTACAAAAGGTGTAATTGAATAATTCGATATAGTATTAATTTGGGGAAGCGATCCCAGAATGTAAATTTCTTCCTTCTTGATACCAATTTCCTCAAAAGTCTCACGGAATGCCGTTTCTTTCAAGCACAAATCCTGATCCTCCCAGGCTCCTCCAGGAAATGAAACCTGGCCTTTATGGTCTCTTACCGAATGAGTGCGCTGTGTGTATAAAATATTCCAATTATCATTTTCTTTAAGGAAAAGGATCATCACCGCAGCCGGAAAGTACCCATCATTCTGACTCGGTGGAACATCACAAATGTTATGATCCAACTTTTCCTCTAATTTGATAATTAGGTCAGAAAGGGGGAATTGACTTTTGTTGACTTCATTACTCATTATTAATCATCTGCTTCGAAAGTTTCTTCCAGCAGATCATCAGCTTCCTCATCCTTGGAAAAGTTCACTGGTCGGGCAAATATTAGGAACCCAGTATGGGCTACCATACGATCTGTTGGTCTAAAATGGTCAGATTTTGCTTTGTAAAAGCGCATCATGATCTCGCAAACATCCACGAATGCAAATTTTTCCTGTCTTAAAGCCTCCAAAAGTCGAATTACCTGGTTCGTTGTCGGTAGAATGGTTCCAAAAAAACCACCCGGCTTCAAAGCAGACCGAATCTGCGGCATGAAATCATACGGATTTTGCACATCCAGGAAAGCTGCATCAACTCCTGTCTCGAAGAAACCGTTACGAATATCGTGTAGTTTGAATTCCACCCTATCTTGTAAATCCATTTTTTCAAGATTCTTTCGTGCCAGGTTCATCATATCTTCCCGGCTTTCGTATGTAAAAACTCGACCCTCTTTACCAACCGCGAACGCAAATGCGGTTGTTAATGCTCCCGATCCGGTACCCGCCTCCAGTACCTTTGTTCCTGGTCCAATTCCCAGTCGCACCAGGATATAGCCGATGTCTTTCGGATAGATGATCTGGGTATTGCGTTTTATTTGGCGTAAAAGATCTGCCAGGGCAGGCTGCAGAATAATAAATGGACTATGATTATGACTGTAGATTTTACTTCCCCAGGTTAAACCAATGATCTGGTCATGTTGTATTACGCCCCTGTGTGATTGAAATTCTGCTCCGGGAACTAGTTTGATAATAAAATGTTTATGATTAAGCCCAACAAGGCTAGCCAGGTCACCTGCCTGCGCGGTAGTTCCACTTAAGTTCCAGCTCACTAATGTACTCCTTCAAAATTGAATAGTTCTGATTATAACAAGTGTTGGTGAGATTCCTATGGAAATATTCATGGTTTTATGCTAGAATACAATCCGCTTATGGCGAGGTAGCTCAACGGTGGAGCAGTGGACTCATAAGCCATTGGTTGTGGGTTCAAATCCCACCCTCGCCACAAAACAAATCGTATCTCAAAATATATGAAACCAAACATTTTTTAAACATATGTTTGGTTTTTCGTTCATTAGGAAACTTTCAAATATAAATTGGACTTTTCTACTTATTCCTTCGGACCTGCATGGAGTACTTCCGGAGGTACTTCCTCTCGATATTTTTCAAAATTACTATTAAACATCCTTGCTAAATTATGTGCCTGCGCATCATACATCGCTGGATCAGGCCATGTATTACGAGGATTGAGGACTTCGGCTGGAACGTTCGGGCAGGACCTGGGTATTTGTAAGCCAAAAACAGGGTCAATATCGTACTCAACTTCATCCAGCATGCCGCTTAAAAGAGCATCCACCATGGCCCGGGTGTACGAAATCTTCATCCTCGAGCCTATTCCATAAGCTCCACCTGTCCAGCCGGTATTGACCAACCAACAACGCGAGTTGAATTTTCGGATTTTTTCTCCAAGCAGTCGGGCATAAACCATTGGATGATGCACCATGAAGGGACCTCCAAAACAAGTACTGAATGTGGCCTGGGGTTCTTTCAATCGTTTCTCAGTTCCAGCCACTTTGGCGGTGTAACCGGACAAAAATTGATACATGGCTTGTTCGGGGGTTAATCGTGAGATGGGAGGCAGCACTCCAAATGCGTCAGCGGTTAAGAATACAACATCCTTTGGGTGACCACCCATACCTGTTGGTTCAAAATTTTCTATTTCGCTTAACAGATAAGAAGCCCTTGTATTTTCTGTGATCGAATCATCATTCAAGTCAATTTGCCTGGTTTCCATATCAATGACCACATTTTCCAATATGGTACCAAAACGCCTGGTCATGTTATAAATTTGGGGTTCATCCTGAGCCGAAAGTCGGATCACCTTTGCATAACAACCGCCCTCAAAGTTGAAAATTCCGCGGTCATTCCATCCGTGCTCATCATCGCCGATAAGGTGTCTTTTGGGATCTGAAGACAAGGTTGTTTTCCCCGTACCACTCAATCCAAAGAAAAGCGCAGATTGATTGTCTTTACCAATATTTGCAGAACAATGCATCGGTAGAATCCCCTGCAAAGGGAAAAGGTAATTTAAAATGGTAAATACACACTTCTTGACCTCACCCGCATACCGGGTACCAGATATGAGAGCTATTTTTTGACCTGCATTGATTGTTATTACTACATCAGAGGATGTACCATCAATTTCGGGTTCAGTCTCAAACCCTGTTGCCACCAACACAGTAAACTGAGGTTTGAATTCATTTGCACCAGCATCATCAGCATGCCTGAACATATTATAAGCAAACAGGCTTTGCCAGGCTGTATCGGTAATGATTTGTGCCGGGAATCTGCAGGATGGATCAGCTCCTGCGTAGCAATTCTGAACAAACAGCTCCTGGTTGTTACAATATTCCACCATACGGGATTTCAATATTTCAAATTTTTCCGGATCAAAGGGTTTATTGTCCTTATTCCACCAAATCTTATCTTCGCTGGAAGCCTCGCGTACAAAGAATTTGTCATTGGGTGACCTGCCAGTTGATTTACCGGTATATATGACAATTGGTCCTTTTTCAGCAATCATCGCTTCGCTGCGCTTTACGATTTCTTCGTAAAGTAATGGTGGTGTTAAATTCCAGTGGATTTTTTTGGGTTCAATCGCATTGTTTCCATCCAACTCTATCCTAGAACTGAAATTCTCCATTCTGATTTCTCTCCTGGCTAATCTGTGATCAAAAAGCTATGGCTTGATTATCCGGAATATTTCATTCCAGCCCGGTTATTAATGCAATGACTGCCATGCGGATGGGTACACCGTTGGCAGCTTGTCTGAAGTATGCTGCTCCTTCGTAATCGTCCACTTCCCTGGCAATTTCATCCACCCGGGGTAGCGGGTGAAGGATGGTAATGCCGCGTTTGGATTTTCCAATCAGATCATTATTTACGACATAACTTCCTTTCAACCGATCATAGACCCCTGGGTCAGGAAACCGTTCTTTCTGGATTCGGGTCATGTATAGAACATCTGATTTCGCAGCAGCTTCACTCAAGTTTGTGGTTTCGATAATGTCAATTCCATCTGCTCGCAGGGATTGGGTGATTTCTTCCGGCATCCGCAGTTCTTCCGGTGAAACAAAATAAAATCGGGGACCATATTTACCAAGCAGCCATGATAGCGAATGCACTGTTCGCCCGTTGAGTAAATCTCCGACTAATGTAACAACCAGGTTGTTCAACCGGCCTTTTTCCTTTTGGATAGCAAACAGATCCATCAAGGCCTGGGTTGGATGCTGACCTGACCCATCACCACCATTGATCACAGGAACATTGGCTCCGTCAGCCAATTCTTTTGCACTGCCTTCTATCATATGTCTAATCACTGCCACATCTGCATATCCATCAATCATCCGCCCGGTGTCAAACAGTTTCTCCCCTTTAACTGCTGAACTGGAGGATTTTGCATCCATCACAGAAACAACATGACCACCCAGGCGTAGCATGGCAGTTTCAAATGTCAACCTGGTCTGTGTGGAAGGCTCAAAGAATAAAGTGGCAAGCACTTTACCATCCATATTAGTCAATCGCCCGCCCGAAGCCATTACAGTTTCAAAGCGGGCAGCCGTCTCAAGGATCAAGCTAATATGCTCAAGCTTTAATTCTTTTACGTGCAGGATATCCTTGCCTTTTAGTACCGTCGTCATATTTCTGCCTCATGGTTAAGTAAAAACCAACAATATTACTTGACGTGCCGCGAAAAGCATATTTTTCTATATAGTTAAATCGTAAACCAGTTCCATTTTGTTCGATTATATTTGATTGTATAACACTTCGATGATTTCGTCACACCACCAGGTTCAATAAACTTTCAATAAACTTTAAGCATAAAGACGATAATTATTCAGAAATCACATATCGATCATTCCCGGTACATCTAATATTCCAAGTTTGGTTATAATTAATCCACTATGTTTGAAAGTTTACGGCGAATTAGCAGGCATGTCAGACGTGCTGGATCAGATAAGTATTTCCTCTTGATGCTTGTCAGCTTTGCTATATCTGTTTCATTTACCAGGGCATTCTTAAACCTGACTGGTTTTCCACAACTAGGCAGTGAAGGCCTTCATATTGCCCATGTTCTGTGGGGAGGATTGGTCTTATTTCTGGCTTCCGTTATCCCATTATTATTTGCCAACCGCTGGGTCTATCCACTCGGGGCAATTCTATCGGGTGTCGGTGTAGGTCTGTTTATTGATGAAGTTGGCAAATTTATTACCCAGACCAATAATTATTTTTATCCTCCAGCTGCACCCATCATTTATGGTTTTTTTCTATTAACTGTCTTTTTATATTCGCGGATGAAAAGAAAACCCACTCAGGATGCCCGGACAGAGTTATATCATGCGCTTGACCTCCTGGAAGAAGTCCTGGAACATGAATTGGATCATGCCGAACGGGCAGATCTGATCGCTTCCCTGGAACGCGTCCGAATTACAACGAACGATGACGATTATCGCAATCTGTCAGAAGAATTACTCCATTTCTTATCATCCCCGAAGTTTAATTCTGGAGAGAAAGTTTTATTTATTTCAGATCACGTAAGCATTTTCTTAAACCGTGCGAAAAGCCGCTTGATCTCCAACCGGGTATTGCACTACTTTTGCGCTGTGTCATTGCTTCTACTTGGTGCTTATACGATGATCTATCCTTTTCGAATATTCTTATCCACTCGAACACCCGCTAACCTGGTTCAGTTTATTCAACCACTGATTCAATCTCAATTGGTTAGATCGACTGTTGGTATGGATTGGTTTGCAGGCAGATTGGCCCTTGAGGCTTCTGTAGGAACCCTGCTCATTGTGTCTGGCGTTCTTTTGCTGGTAAAGAAGCTGATCCGCGGTCTTTCACTTGCATATTTTAGTTTGCTGTTGGTTTTCACCACTGTGGATATGTTGATCTTTTATTACGATCAGTTTTCCACCATATTTTTTGTTACAATACAGCTTATTGTATTTATAGCTGTCACATCTTATCAAGCAAGAATTAAGGAAATGAAAGTCCTCTGAGGAATCTATGCCTTTATACGAATATACATGTCTCACCTGCGACAAGAAATTTGATATGTTGCGTTCTTATAAAGACGCAGATTCTCCAATTGCTTGTGTATCCTGCCAAAGCATTGATACAAAACGATCGCTTTCCACGTTCTTTTCCCATTCATCTGGAGGAAGTCCTTCACCTTCTTCTACAGTATCTACAGGTGGTTGTGGCGGCTGCAGCGGCGGATCATGCGGTTCCTGTCACCATTGAGTTTCATTGAAGCCTGAATAACGATCACCAAAAGGTAAAAAAAGAACTGGAATAATATATTTCCAGTTCTTTTTTACGACCTAGGTTATTACCAGGTATTAAGTAGTATGCAATGCTTTTTCCTGGTTAGCCCGTTCAGATAGATTGGCCCGTAAGGTCTTGATATCTCCATCCACAAAGAATAACGCACCTAAATACAGGAAGAAGCATAATATCCAGGCGGATATACAGACCGTCATGATCGCTGTTTGGGTGCTGTAGGCATCTGCGATCAGACCAGCAAGGATTGGTGCAAGGGCAGCACCGCTATTCTCAACGAAGTATTCCACTGCCTGGGCTGAGCTCCGTACCTCCGGTAGACTGATATCAAATACAGTCGCAATGACATTGGGAGAAGAGAATGGCATAAATAACGCCGTCAGGCTCATTAATATGAGAAAAGTCGTTTTTTGTTCGATCGGAGTGATCAATGCAAAGTATAGGAAGATTGCACCCAGGATTACTCCGATGCTGGAAATGATGATACGTCCTTTTAGAGTGCGTTTGAATAACCAATCTCCCAGCGCACCACCGATAAAATAACCTGCCGCAAGAATAATAATGACAGGTCCCATGGTGAAGAGGACTGAGTCATTGTCATATCCACGCTCAGTCATTAAATAACCAAAGAAAAAGAATGTGATCACATTCCAGGGGAACACACCTGCAAAACCCTGCAGGAAAACAAACCACATGGTTTTCTTCTTCATTACATCTTTTAGAGAGCTCCATTTGAACCGGAATTGACCGATTTCTTCCATGTCA
Source organism: uncultured Chloroflexia bacterium (assembly GCA_963827895.1). GTDB lineage: Bacteria > Chloroflexota > Anaerolineae > Anaerolineales > Anaerolineaceae > PNON01. Next base: position 100,553 of record CAWHCY010000009.1, read on the forward strand.
GCAAATTCAGGCTCAGACTTTCCGCGGGGAACTTCTTTGATCCCGAAAAAGATAACTACTGCCATAATAATTCCCAGGCTGCCGGTGATGATAAAAATCGTTCTCCAGCCTTCCATCTGACCAACCGCGCCGTTTAGCATGGGTGCGATCATCAACGCCAGAATCATACCCAAAAGGTAGCCGATCGGCTGTGTTAATTGCAATATTCCATAAATTCGGCCACGTACCTTGGGGGTAAAATAATCTGCGATGAGGCTGTAAAGGCCGGGATATGCAGAATCATCGATACCAGTGGATGCCCGTGTAAATAGAAAACCCGTATACGTCTTCACCACTGAACTCATCCAGGTGGTGGCTCCCCAGATGAATGAAGCCAGTGCAAGCAGCTTTACCCGAGAATATTTATCATATAGGTATCCCCAAATAGGATACAGGATTGTCCCGATAATTAATGCTCCCGAGTTTATCAATCCCCACTGCCTGTTATTCAGGTTAAAGGTTTCACTAATAGGCAGTTGCAGTGACCCGATCAATAATTTGTCTGTCTGATGTAATAACATAAAAAGAGCAAACACTACCACGACAAATATAGAATAAGCTTTGCTTTGTTTTTTCATTGATTTTCCTCTTCACATTATTAAGATATTTTATAAAAATAAAGAACGTCTATTAACCTATGCGCTTAATGATTGATTATTGTGTTTGAGCCAAGATTTCCTCAATAAAAGCATGAAACCTTGAATATCGATAGCTCTCCGCATATTTTACACCGGCTTTTTTTCCAATTATTTCTGCCTGGGAAACCAAGGCGAAACTGATTGCCTGAAATGGATCATTCATGGCTGATCCCAGAACAGATGTAAGATCAATGCCTGCAATTTGAGCCTGCCGGTAAAAGTCTTCCACCAGGAAAATTACCTGGCTTTCATGGGCTTTCATGGCTGATAACTTTTTCTCCATGAATTGTGTGATATCCACCTCTTTATTATGGATCCCAAAATCTTCACTGTAAAAATATTTCTCACAGACAAAATGAGGTTCGAGTCCTTCCTGGATGTGCTGAGGATATACTAATGGCAGTCCGGCATGATTCACTGCATCTGAGGCTGCCCAGGCTAGTGTTCTGTGGTCCGGGTGCGCTTCATTGGAGGCAAACGGGTCAATTGTTATAACGATATCCGGTTTTTCGATCCTAATCAACCGAACCAACTTTTCACGAAGTTCTCCCACAGGTGCCTGGTCCAATTCGTAATCATGGTAGCCCAGCATAATTAAATTTGCACCCATCACTTTGGCTGCGTTTTCAGCCTCAATTTGACGAATTCGAATCAGATCAGAACGATTTTCTTTATAAGATCCACAGCATCCATCGGTTGCGGTGATGATCGTGACCTCAGTTCCAGCATCGATTAGGCTTGCTATCAACCCACCAGCATAAAATTCAGCGTCATCCGGATGTGGAGCCATTACCAATGCTTTTTTATTCATTTATCCATTCCTTATCTGAAATTATAGGTTGAGTATAGCCACGATTTTACTTCTAAGCAATTCATTTTTTTGATCACTTCTTACTGAGATCCAATAATCAGATGAACTCGCAAACAAGGTAAAATGAATAAGCATTAGAAAATAAAATAATTGGATTTGTTTTTTTCCATGGAGAAATAAATGGTGGATCTGACTGGAAAGGTTGCAGTAATTACTGGTGGAACGAAGGGTTTGGGATTTGCAATAGCATTTGAATTAGCCAAGTCTGGTGCCGAAGTAGTGATTGGTTCTCGCAATGATGAAATCTGTTCAAATGGCTGTTCAATCTTTACAAAGTAAGGGTTATTCAGTTGCTGGTTTGGCTGGCGATGTTAGTGATCTGAATTACATCAAACAACTGGCCGAAAAAGCCCAGGAAATCTTTGGCCACATGGATATCTGGATCAATAATGCAGGAATGGCAGGAGCATACGGACCCACGCTTGAAATACCGGTATCCGAGTATAAGAACGTTTTAGCAACCAATATTACAGGAGTATACCAAGGTTCATTGGTAGCTATGGAGGTTTTTACCAGGCAAGGCAGCGGTAAATTGGTCAATATCTTGGGACGCGGCTGGAATGGACCTGTTCCTTATCAGAACGCGTATGCACCTACCAAGGCATGGGGTAAGAATTTCACGCTTGGTCTGGCAAAAGAGTATGAAAACAGCGGAATCAATATTTTTGCATTCAACCCCGGCATGGTTCTCACGGACCTGCTCACCCGGGTGCATGTGGTTGCAGGGTACGAAGACAAATTAAAAGTTTTTTCCATGGTGATCCGACTGCTGGCCAAGCCTGCAGAGATTCCTGCAAGAAAGGTAGCCTGGCTGGCCTCTTCTGCTACGGATAACATGACTGGAAAGGTAATTCAGATTCCATTTATTGGGCAGGCGATTTTCGTTTTTCTTCAGGTTCTCAGTGCGAAAATCTTCAATCAGAAGCTCCCCCCCGTGGATATCCATATCGAGTCTGTGCCAGGTGCACAAAGTAGTAATAAATAAGGCAGCCGCCCTGCAACTCCTTCGAAATAATTGCGTAGATAGTTGTGAAGGAGATTTGAAATGGATAAGAAAAAACTAACTCGCAGCTTGAACAACCGCATGATTGGCGGTGTCTGCGGTGGATTGGGCAGCTACCTTGATGTAGATCCAACAGTCATCCGTCTGGCCTTTGTATTGTTAGCTCTGGTAGGCGGGCATGGAATACTGATTTATCTTGTTATGCTGCTATTAATTCCATCTGAACCGCAAATTGTACTCAATCCGGTCATAAAAGAATTAATCATATTCGTATTTTCATCAATAACAACCCCCATTTGGAAATTTTATGGGGGATTGTTTTTATAATCCGAATTCCATAACCATATAATTTTGTGTACATAAATATTGGATATAACAATAATCAGAGTATAATCAGAACATATGAGCGGTTTATCGCCTTTGAATAATGTTCTCCGTTCCTGGGCAGCTGATCATGAGATTCAGCCAAATTTTGTTTTTTCAACAACGATTTCTGAGACCCCTCCCGTTTTTGCAGATTTCCCATATGATCTCTCACCGAAAATAATTACCGCGTTGCATCAAACCGGTATATCCCAACTATATTCACATCAACGAATTGCCTGGGACCATTCAAGTAAATCTGAAAACCTTGTGGTCATTTCCGGTACTGCAAGTGGAAAATCACTGTGTTATTACCTGCCAATTCTGGATGCCATGCTCAAAGATCCTACTTCAAGAGCACTGCTTCTATTCCCCACCAAAGCACTCGCACAGGACCAACTCCACAAGATCGAAGCCCTCCTGCAATTGATTCCTTCACACCAGATCAAGGTTGCTTCCTATGATGGTGATACTTCGACTACCCACCGGCGCAATATTCGAGAGAATGCGAATATCATCATTTCAAACCCGGATATGCTTCACCTTGGAATTCTGCCGCACCACACCCAATGGAATGATTTCTTTGCCAACCTGAAATACATCGTTATTGATGAAATCCACACCTATCGGGGAGTCTTTGGATCCCATGTTGCGAATGTCTTACGCCGCCTTGAGCGTGTAACAAATCATTACCATTCCCGCCCCCAATATATTATGACATCTGCGACCATTGGTAATGCTGAGGAATTGGCTCAAAAATTAACCGGTCTCCCGGTCACTGTGATCTCAGAAGATGGTGCCGGTCATGGACGTAAGAATTTCTTTATTTATAATCCTCCCTTATCCAATCCGGATCTTGGAATCCGAAAAAGCGCCTTATTTGAAGCCATGCATCTTGGTTCCCCCTTGCTGCTAAACAATCTTCAAACAATAATTTTTGCCCGTACACGGAAAACTGTTGAATTAATCCTGACTTCTTTTCAACAATATTTTCCCGAATGGCGGGAAAGGTTGAGAGGCTATCGCAGCGGATACCTGCCGCAAGACCGGCGTGAGATCGAAAAAGGATTGCGGGAAAACCAGGTTACTACAGTCATCGCCACAAATGCCCTTGAACTTGGTGTGGATATTGGTGCATTGGATGTATCCATTCTGGTCGGTTATCCGGGCACCATTGCTTCTACCATTCAACAGATCGGCCGGTCTGGACGTAAATCTCAAGACTCTGCAGCGGTTCTGATTGCAACTGCCGATCCGATCGACCAATTCCTTGCGCGGAATCCTGATTACTTGCTCAGCTTACATCCGGAAAATGCCCTGGTCGACCCGGACCATTTGATGATCCTTTTGAATCACCTGCAATGTGCTGCTTTTGAATTGCCGTTTACTAAACAAGATCGATTTGGAAATCTACCAACCACTTTACTATATGACTTCTTATCCTTCCTGGCTCAACAGGGTATTCTGCATGAATCCAATGGCAGCTACTTTTGGATGCAAAGCACTTACCCTTCTTCTGCATTCAATTTACGTAGCACTTCTGCCGACCGGATAGATCTCAAACGAATGACCAACGACCGCTGGGAGATTTTCGGCACGGTGGATAAGATCAGCTCGTATTGGATGGTCCACCCTGGAGCGATCTACATTCACGAAGGTCAAACCTATCTTGTAGATGACTTGAATTTGGATGAAAATTCATCCACGATGCATCCGGTTGCTGAGGATTATTCGACCGAACCTCAGGAAACGATGGATATCCTGATCACCTCCAAAAAGAAGGAGCTTGATAGAACGAGTTACTTTATGGGTTACGGGGATCTTCGAGTAACAAGCCAGGTGGTCGGTTATAAAAAGATCAAGAACTTTACTCATGAAGTGCTGGGTGTTGGGGAAGTTGACCTTCCGGAGTTCACCTTTGACACTACCGGTATGTGGCTGGTGCTCAATACTGGTACTGTCGATCAACTCCGCTCAAGTGGATTGTGGTTGAATGACCCCAATAACTATGGACCTGATTGGAATCAAACTCGCAAGCAGATCAGGGAAAGAGATGGTTACAAATGTACGAATTGCGGCCTGCCTGAAAACGGATTATCACACCATGTCCACCATTTAATTCCATTCCGGATGTTTCAGGAACCTGAAAGGGCGAATCAACTTGAGAACCTCGTCACCCTTTGTCCGGATTGCCATCAAAAAGCTGAAATGCTTACTTATGTCCGCAGTGGATTAACTGGTTTGGCTTATGCCCTGCGCCATATTTTGCCCTTACACTTGATGTGTGATTTTAAGGATATCGAGGTCCACTCCGACCCGCAGTCTGCGCTCTTCGAACAAAAACCGGCTCTCATCATTTTTGATGCAATACCAGGTGGAATTGGTCTATCACAAATGTCTTACGATAAAATAATTACATTGCTGCCCATTCTTTATACCTTTATTGCCGAATGCCAGTGCAGTGATGGCTGTCCAAGCTGCATAGGACCCGCAGGTGAAGAAGGCTATGGCGGAAAAAAAGAAACACTCGCAATTCTAGACCTTATAAAATAATACAAGATGGAAGATTCCTTAGCTGAGAAACTCAAACGTCTGGGCATGAAACTGGGGAGTGAGCATATTCCTGCTCCTCAACCCCGCGCAGATCAGTTTTCTGTCTCCAATGTGATACCCGGGGAAGAAATTGAAACCATGTTCGGGTATTGCTATCGAATACAAAAATTGCTGGATCGGGATCATGTCCACGGTCAAACCACCTTGGTCATCGACGGTGAGATTGGCCTGGTTGCAGATTGGGCTCATTCCAGTCATCTAAGGAACCAATCTGTTGACCATATGATCTTTCTGGATACAGAAACATCAGGTTTATCTGGTGGGACAGGATCATTTGCATTTTTAGTAGGTGTCAGTCAGGTAACATCACATGGTTTGGAATTTACGCAATTCCTGCTCAGGGATCCATCTGAAGAACGAGCAATGTTGATCGCCCTTGCTGAATATATGATCGATGCCCAAGCTGTGGTGACTTATAATGGCAAGTCGTTTGATATCCCTCTGTTAAATAATCGTTATGTTTTGCATGATTTAATTTCTCCCTTCAAGGATCTCGCCCATATTGACCTGCTTCCAATGGCACGGAAAATCTGGAAAAAGAAACTTGCCAGCCGACGTCTTTCCAACGTGGAAACTGAGATCCTCCGTGTCGAGAGGACCATGGATGAGGTTCCTGGTTATCTTGTTCCACAGGTGTATTTTGATTATTTGAAATCTGGTGATGCGCGTCCACTTGTGGGAGTCCTTTACCATAATGAGATGGATGTGCTTTCACTAACAACCCTGCTCCAGCACTTCATGAATGCTTTTTCTCAGCCAACACTCGATGCCAATAGTTCTCCGGAAGATCTATACCCGGTGATCAACCTTCTGTTGGATCTTGGCCATCACCAGGCTGCGATCGAATTGTTTAATAGAACATTCCAACCTGATTTGTCTTCACAGGTGGATGATTGGGAAACAATTGAAAAGGTGGCTTTGTATTATAAGAGGAACAGGGAATGGGAATCAGCAAAATATATTTGGGAAGCTGCAGCAGAAAATGGGCTGGAATTCGGCTGGTTCGAATTAACCAAATTCTACGAGCACCAGGAAAGAAATTACCCTGAAGCGTTGGAATACGCTGAAAGGTTATTGGAATTCATTTCCAACCAGAACTTGCCTCCATTTACAAAGCAGCAGCGCGTCAAAGAACTTCAAACACGTATTGATAGGATCAAAGTAAAAAACTTCCCACGAGAAAAATAACCTCCGGTTTCCCGGAGGTTATGCATTACTTTTATTAGCTTGGATTTGACGAGGTTTTCTGCAGTTTCCAGTGCTTCTTTCAGTCGTGAGGCATCTTTTCCGCCGGCTTGAGCCAGGTTCGGGCGTCCACCGCCGCTGCCACCAACTATTTGGGCAGCAGCACGCGCGATCTCACCGGCATTTATTCCATTCTTCACCAGGTCATCACTAACCGAAACCACAATGGATGGTTTATCATCGATCACTGTTGCAAGAATGGCAACCCCGGATGAGTAATTCGCCTTAAAAAGGTCTGTGAGTGATCGTAATGTTTCCAGGTCTACTCCTGGTATCAGACCGCTATATACCGCAGAACCACCGATCAATGGTAGACCTGTAATCCGCTTTTGGAATTCAGTACCTGCAACCTGTACCTTATAAGCAGCCATTTGTTTTGCCTGGTCAGATGAATCTATTAGTACCTGTTCGATCTTTTTAGGCAGTTCTTCCTGGCTGGTCTGCATTAAGGCAGCAGATTGCTTTAATAATTTGGTTCGATGTTGAACCAGGGCATAAGCCGCCCGACCGGTGACCGCCTCGATCCTACGAATTCCAGCCGCAGCACTACCTTCGCTGGTGATCAGGAATAGTCCAATATCTCCGGTTTCATCCACATGGGTGCCGCCGCAAAGTTCAAAGGAGATCCGTTCATCTCCACCAATGATCACTGTCCGCACGATCTCACCATATTTTTCGCCGAAGAGTGCTGTTGCCCCATCGTTCATGGCTTCCTGTAATGAGCGTTCTTTGATTTCCAACTTGTAATCATTCAATATATTGGAATTTACACCAGCTTCGATTTTTTCCAATTGCTCCGGTGTGACAGATTCTGGATGGTTAAAATCGAACCGTAATCTGTCAGGTGAAACCATGGAACCAGCCTGTAGCGCATGTTTACCAATCACCTTGTGCAGTTCTGCATGGAGTAAATGGGTTGCTGTGTGATTCCGGCGAATATCCTGCCGGCGAGCAGCATCCACCTGGGCAGTCAACTTTTTGTCCAACAGTCAATGTACCTTTGAGCATTTTTCCAACATGTACTATGACGCCTGCTGCCGGTTTTCTCATTTCTGATACTTCAAATATATTTTCATCTGCACCCAGGCTGATGATTTTCCCCTTATCTGTCACCTGGCCGCCTGATTCTATATAGAAACATGTTTCCGGGAGGAGAATTTCACCCTCTTCACCTTCAGTCTATTTCATCCACAACAATGCCATCCTGGATGATCGATAGAACTTCTCCATTCACGGATGTACGGCTGTATGGATCGAATTTCACGCCACTCCTGGTAAGTTTTCCCGTTTTTACCAGTTCATTAAGGATCTCACTATATATCGCTACATCCCCACCGCCCATTTCACCCATGGCTTTACCTCCCGCCGGATGCGATGCGGTGTTCATCCATTGCTGTTTTGAAGCCAATATCATCGACGCTTAATCCGCGTTCCTCCAGTATGTCCCTGGTGATTTCCAATGGAAGGCCATGTGTGGCATACAGTTCAAAAGCTTGTTCACCATTAAGCTTATTGATATTATCTTTATTCATTTCCTCGATGAAATCATCAAGTTGACCCATCCCTGATTCCAATGTCCGGTGGAATCGAATCTCTTCCCGGGTAAGGTTATCAAAGATGGTCTTTTTATTCTTTTCCAGTTCCGGATAAGCAGCACCATAATTATTGACAACCGCTTCTGCTACCTTTGCCAGGAAAGGTTTATCCAGTCCGATCTTTCCTCCAAAACGGGCAGCCCGGCGGGCGATCATCCGGGTAATATAGTTCCTGCCAGTATTTCCCGGAATGACACCATCAGCGATAAGGAAGCTGCATGCTCGAGCATGGTCCGCTATGACACGATAAGGAGTGAAATTCTCCATCATTTGGTTGTCATTTTGCCCGGCTAGCGATTGAATGGTTTTCATCAATGGCAAGAGCAGGTCCGTTTTGTAGTTTGAGGTCACCCCTTGCATGATCGATACGATTCGTTCCAATCCCATACCCGTATCCACGTGTTTGGCAGGTAATGGCTCCAGCACAGAGGCACTCTGGCGGTTGTACTGAATGAATACCAGGTTCCAGAGTTCCAAATATCGAATGCAATCACCATTCACTTTACAAATATGACCGGGAACACCCTGCTTATTGCAGCCTTCCGGTCCCCGATCAATATGGATCTCGCTGCAGGGACCGCATGGACCGGTTTCTGCCATCTCCCAGAAATTATCTTTTCTGCCACCTCTTAGAACATGCTCCGGGAGCATTCCTTTTTGTTTTAACCAATTGTCCCTGGCTTCTTCATCTGCCGGAATATCACCTTTATCATCGAAAAAGTATGTTGCCCATAAGTTTGTCGGCTGGCAGCTCCCATTCGACTGTCAGAAGTTCCCATGCCCATTCAATGGCTTCTTTTTTGTAATAATCGCCAAATGACCAGTTGCCCAGCATTTCAAAAAAAGTGTGGTGGCTATCGTCCCGGCCAACTTCCTCCAGGTCATTATGCTTACCAGCAACCCGAAGACACTTCTGGGAATTGACAGCACGGGTATATGGCCGTTTATCTGTCCCTAAAAATACATCCTTAAATTGAACCATTCCAGCATTGGTAAATAGTAAAGTCTGGTCTCCGCCGGGCACCAGGGAAGCAGAGCGCACAAAGGTATGCCCTTTGCTGATGAAAAAGTCGATGAAGGATTGCCGTATCTCTGCGCCTGAAAGTTGTTTCATTAGGACTCCTGTATGTTTGAACTAAAAGATAAATTATAAAGGAACATGACTTATCTATCAATAAGCTAACAAAAGACAGAAACATTCGTCAATTCTGCGATCGCCAAAATTGTACAAAAGCAAGACCGAATTATATTGGAACAAAATGGACATTAGAATTTTCGATATAAATATCCTTCGATGAATGCGAGACCTATAAGGGAAATTAGTTGCCTCTCCCTAAGGTATAATAATCCAAAGGAATCCATACCATGAAGCCATCAAACAAACTATCCCCAACGTACCTTCTTATTACAGTTTTCATCTCCGGATTGACCTCGTTGGGGTTGGAAATGGCTGCTTCGCGCCTGCTTGGTAATGTTTTTGGATCCAGCAACCTGGTATGGGCCAGCATCATCGGTTTGATCCTCATCTACCTGACAATTGGTTATTGGTTGGGTGGTAAATGGGCGGATAATCATCCCCAGGCGTCCGTTTTTTACCAGATCTTGATCTGGACCGGAATTTCAGTCGCAATCATTCCGCTGATTTCTCGCCCGGTTTTAAAGTTTGCTGCTGACGCCTTTGACCAACTGCAGCTCGGGGTGATGCTTGGAGCTTTTATTTCTGTCCTGATCCTGCTGTTGATCCCAATGATACTGCTGGGTACCGCATCGCCATTTGCCATCCGACTATCCATTAATGATGCAGGATCATCCGGAAAAGTCTCCGGAAAGATCTACGCCATTTCGACCGTGGGCTCTTTCATCGGTACTTTCCTTTCCACCCTTGTCTTGATTCCCTTGATCGGAACATACCGTACCTTTATGTTTTTTGCAGTGCTTCTTTGTCTTGTCGCCCTTATTGGGTTGCTGCTGCAATCTTACAAACCAAAATATTTATTCTTCCTGATTCCCTTGTTGGGAATGATCCTTTTACTCATCCTTGGCAAGCAAGGAACCATTAAAGCTTCTGAAGGCCAGGTTTATGAGGCTGAATCGGAATATAACTATATCCAGGTGCTCCAAAGTGATGGATATAATCTACTTCGTCTCAACGAAGGCCAGGGAATCCATTCCATTTATAAACCTGGAGTGGATAATTATTATGGACCCTGGGAACAGTTCCTGGTGGGTCCTTTTTTTAATGCCGCTCCATTCAAAGTTGCTCAAGTCGAATCGATCGCCATAGTCGGTTTGGCAGCCGGAACTACTGCTCGAGCAGCATCTGTCATCTATGGAAATATCCCTATTGATGGTTTCGAGATCGACCCGAAGATCATTGATGTAGGTCGCAAGTATTTCAATATGAATGAACCCGGGTTAACAGCTTTTGCTGAAGATGGCCGCTGGGGGTTAGCTCATTCTACCCGGTCATATTCGATCATTGCAGTGGATGCCTACCGACCGCCGTACATTCCCTGGCATCTTACCACCAAAGAGTTTTTTCAATCTGCTTATGATCATTTGCTCCCCGATGGAGTAGTTGTGATAAATGTGGGACGTGCACCCAAAGACCGCCGTCTGATCAATGATTTAACTGCTACATTGAGCAGTATCTTTCCTTCAGTGTACGTGATGGATATCCCCAATACTTTTAATTCAATGGTTTACGCCACCCGCTTGCCTACAGAAAAGGGAAATTTATTATCCAATCTGGTTATCTTGACTTCAGAAGGCAATACCTCCCAGTTGTTGATCGACACAATGCAGGTAGCCGCAGCAAATTTACAGGAAACACCGACCCTTGGTCAAGTTTATACGGATGATGTTGCACCCGTTGAGTGGATCACCAATGACATGGTGGTTCGCTACCTTTTGACAGATAATCTTTCGGATTTGAAGGAATAATATGCAATCACGAAATCTGGTATCTATCATACTGACCTGGATCTTCACCCTCCTTATGCCGGTTATGATCATCTTTTCCATAACCAGGTTGATCATGACGCCAGTTTTTCCGCCAATTGAATACAATATGCCTGGTTTCCCTGATGATCCATACGGCTTCACTAAAGAAGAAAGGCTCAAATGGTCGAAGCTTTCCATGGATTATTTATTGAACAATAAGGATATTACTTTTTTTAATGACTATAAACTTGCCGACGGGTCTCCACTTTATAATGAGCGCGAATTATCACATATGGATGATGTAAAGTCACTCGTTCGTAAAGGGCTGGGATTTTGGAATCTTATCCACCTTCGTTTTCCTGTTGGCTATAGCTATTGTGATCCGATCCAATAATTATCCACCCTTACGGACTGGTTTTCGCCGTGGTGGTTATGTAACTATCGGGCTAATCGCAGCAATACTCCTGTCTGTTGCCATAAATTTCGATGTCTTTTTTGCCAAATTTCATTCACTCTTCTTTACGGGTGATAGTTGGATCTTTTACTATTCCGATACATTTATACGCCTTTTCCCCATACGATTTTGGCAGGACTGCTTTATTTATATTGGAATCCTAAGTTTGTTGCTATCTTTTGCAGTGATCAAGCTGCCAGGAAAATGGATTAAATAAAAAATACCACCTCAACTCAAAATGAATGAGGTGGTATTGGTTTTTAGAAGTGAATCACGCACCAAATTTATTAAGCCGCAGTGAGTGTGCCAAAGCCAATGGCATGGTCTCCAATGCGCTGAAAGTACCCAAGCCTCCATGAACACAATACTTCTCGCCAAACTGGGTTTGATCATCTGCTCGTACTGTGCCTGGAGCCCAGAGTAAGAACGGCACAGGATGCCAGCTATGTGATTTCAGTAGTGCTGGTGTGGAATGGTCACCGGTGATCATTAGCACGTCCGGTTTCAGTGCCATTAATTCTGGCAAAGCTTCATCCACAGTCTCGATCACATGCACTTTTGCATCAAAATTTCCATCTTCGCCATAACTGTCTGTTTTCTTGATATGGATGAAGAAGAAATCATAGTCTTTCCATGCTTTTTCCACTGCTTTAAATTCATCTGCCGGTGTTTCCCCTGTTACATCAATGACGTCCATACCAACCAGTTGAGCTACGCCTTTATACATCGGGTAAACTGCAACACATGCGGATTTTAATTCGTAGCGGCTCATGTAGGTTTCCAGACCCGGATCAGTCGCAAATCCACGCAGGGTTAAAGCATTTGCTTTTGGTTCATTTTTAAGTAATTTCCGAGCTTCTGCGATCCATTGATTGAAGAGGTTTGCTGTTTTTTGTGCGGTTAAATTCTTCACTTTTACTTCAAGCGGAGCAACTCCCACCTTTTGAGGATCAGTGTCTTCCAGGTCCGGTGAAAGATCTGCTCCACGCATGACGACCGCAAATCGATGCTCTTTAACATGGTTGACTTCAACTTCCACACCTGGAAGCTTTAATTTGTTTGAGTTTGTCTACGATGATCGCTGCTTCTTCCGTGGGAATGCGTCCTGCACGTCTATCGCTGATCAAACCATTTCCGTCAACTGTGCAGAAATTGCCTCTGGCAGCGACATCACCTTTTTTAACGTACATCCCCACACCAATCGCTTCGAGCACACCGCGACCTACTTCGTGTGCAACCGGGTCATATCCGAATAATGACAAATGAGCTGGTCCGGAGCCAGGTGTAATTCCATAATCCAGGGGTTGTGTCTGACCCAAAATTCCTTCCTTGGCAAGCTTATCCATGTTAGGTGTTTTGGCCGTTTCCAGCTCAGTTAATCCACCTGATTGAATTGGTAAACCGCCTAATCCATCCATGACCAACAGTACGATCTTGGTTTTATTAGGACTCAACAGTGATTTTATATCTTTAAATGGCATATGTTCCTCCGCTTGATAAAATTTTGTAGCGCAAGAAATCCTTGCGCTACAAAGTTAATGGTGTCGATCAAGATCTATTTATTTTATCGGTAAGCAGTAGGATTCTCTGGGTCAGTGCTTGGGTCAAAGATATGGAAATTATCCATATCAAAAACCAGTTGAACTTTATCACCCATTGAGAATCTTGTGCGTGGATCAACCCGGGCTACAAAATTGTTATTTCCGCTGATCATATAAAGAAGTATTTCAAAACCCATGAGTTCAACAACATCAACTTTTGCTTCAACAGGTTCTGCATGAATTCCCGGTGGAACAAACATGGGGTTATGTATATTCTCAGGGCGAATCCCAAAGATCACATCCTTACCTGCTAACGGCATATAGACTTTTGCCCGTTCATCCGGAATATGTATGACCATTTCACCAGTATCAACGAATAATTTCTCGCCTTCTTTTTTCAGTTTTGCCTGGAAAAAGTTCATAGCCGGTGAACCAATGAAACCAGCCACAAATAAGTTGGCGGGATAATCATAAAGGGTTTGCGGTGTATCCAGTTGTTGAAGCAGACCTTTATTCATTACCGCGATACGGGTAGCCATGGTCATGGCTTCTGTCTGGTCGTGAGTCACATAAATAAAGGTGGTCTGCAGGCGTTGGTGCATCTTGGAGATTTCAGCCCGCGTCTGGACTCTTAATTTGGCGTCCAGGTTGGAAAGCGGTTCATCAAAGAGGAATACTTTAGGTTCGCGTACAATTGCCCGACCTAATGCCACCCTTTGGCGCTGACCGCCAGATAGTTCTCGAGGGCGTCTCTTTAATAATTGTTCAATTCCCAGGATTTTCGCGGCGTTTTCGACACGAGCTTTGATCTGATCTTTTGGTACTTTTCTTAGTTTTAATCCAAAAGCCATATTGTCGTAAACTGTCATATGGGGATACAAAGCATAAGATTGAAAAACCATTGCGATATCGCGATCTTTTGGTGCGACATCATTCACAACATGATCAGCAATCTTGACCTCACCGCTGGTGACTTCTTCCAGGCCGGCAAGGCATCGAAGTGCAGTTGTTTTACCGCACCCGGATGGGCCAACTAATACCAGAAATTCTTTATCATCTACAGCAATATTCAGGTCGTTTAAAGCAGTAAAATCACCAAACTTCTTTGTAACATGATTATAAGTAACGCTAGCCATTTTATTCCTCCGTTCGGTTGTGTATAGTGATATTATTATATCGCAAGCAAATCAATACACCAAATAAAAATTGACCCAATTAGTTACAAATAATCAACTATGTCAGAAGATATCACACCCATCCGTCAACAATACCTGGATATCAAGAAAAAATATCCCGATACCATTGTCTTCTTTCGCCTGGGGGATTTTTATGAGACCTTTGACCAGGACGCTGAAATTACTTCCAGAGAACTGGATATCGTTCTAACAGGTCGCAATGTCGCCAAGGGTATGCGTATTCCAATGGCAGGCATTCCTTATCACGCAGTAGATAATTACCTTTCCAAGTTGATAGAACATGGATATCATGTTGCGATCTGTGAACAGGTCGGAGACCAACCGGCGAAAGGTATTTTTCCACGGGAAGTGGTGAGGGTTGTCACACCGGGAACAGTGACAGAGCCAACTTTGTTGTCTTCTAATCGTAATAACTATCTTCTTTCTTACTATATTCAGGAAAATACTGCCGGAATTTCCTATGCGGATATATCCACAGGCGAATTCTATGCGACTGAGATCCATTCAGAGGATATTCTGGCAAGCCTCGGAACAGAGATAAACCGAATTTCCCCATCTGAAATTTTACTTTCAGATCAAACCACTGAGATACCCGGGTGTACCGGTCATGTAACTCACTATCCCAACTGGCACTTTGAACCTGGGCGCTGCCATCAAATCCTCCTGAGTCATTTTGATGTCGCCACACTGGAAGGTTTTGGAATTAAAAATATGCCGTTAGCTGAAAGGTCAGCCGGTGTGATCATCCAATACCTTCAGGATACTCAATCTGCAGCGGCCAAACAATTAACTACCATCCATACATATAACCAGGACGAATTTATGGTCCTGGATGTATCAACCCGTCGGAATTTGGAATTGACATCTACAATACGGTCCGGTTCACGTGATGGATCGCTGCTGGGCGTGCTTGATCAAACCATCACACCCATGGGTCACAGGCTAATAGCCAACTGGATAAATAAACCGTTACTCGATATGGAGCAGATCAACCATCGCCTGGATGGGGTGGAGTATTTTTCTAAAGATGGTTTGGTAAGGTCGGAGTTTCGGAAATTATTAAGATCCATAGTGGATATGGAACGCATTTCATCCAGGATCATTATTGGAAATGCCTCTCCGCGGGAATTAATTTCCTTGAAAGAATCATTAAAAACGCTGCCATTGCTCTCCCCAATCATCAACCAATTACTGGAGGCTTACCCGGAATTCTTACCTTTGGATGATTGTGGAAATATAAAAGAGCTGATAGATCAGGCTCTTTTGGATGAACCACCAGCTACGCTGCAGGGAATCGGAATTATCAAACCCGGGTATTCGACAGAATTGGACCAGGTGATTGATGCCTCAAAACATGCCCGGGAATGGATTGCAAGTCTTGAATCTGTCGAGAAAAATAGGACAGGGATTAAGACTCTCAAAGTTGGATTTAACAAAGTTTTCGGTTATTACCTTGAAATAACTCATGCGAACTCTGAGCAAGCGCCTACCAATTACATTCGTAAACAGACCCTGGTGAATGCTGAAAGGTACATTACCCCGGAACTGAAAGAATATGAATCACTGGTCCTCAATGCAGAAGCACGCATCCATGAAATTGAAATTAGGCTGTTTAAATCGCTGCTGATTGAAATCAGTAAGCAATCTACGAGATTACTCGCTACATCTCGGGTTATTGCTGAACTTGATCTCTTATCTGCCCTGGCTGAGGTTGCCATTCATCAAAATTACCATCGTCCGGAAATAACAGGCACGAATGAGGTTGATATTCGAGATGGTCGCCATCCTGTTGTGGAACAGGCTCTATCCACTGAGGCGTATATTCCCAATGATTTTGTGATTGAGACCGGGGAGATAGTAAGGGTAATCACCGGCCCGAATATGAGCGGTAAAAGCACTTATCTCCGCCAGGTCGCATTAATTGTTCTCATGGCGCAGATGGGCAGCTTCGTTCCAGCTTCTTCGGCGAAAATAGGTTTGGTTGACCGTATCTTTACTCGAATTGGTGCTCAAGATGAGATCCATTCAGGACAATCAACTTTCATGGTCGAGATGGTCGAAACAGCAAACATTCTCCACCATGCGACTATGCGCAGTCTGCTTATTTTAGATGAAATTGGCCGCGGGACCAGTACTTATGATGGTTTATCGATTGCCTGGGCGATAATTGAATACATCCATAATCATCCACAATTGCGTGCCCGGACGCTTTTTGCCACCCATTATCATGAGCTGATACTACTGCCCGAAACCTTTCCGGGTATCCGAAATTATAATGTGGCTGTTACTGAAACTGATGGAAAAGTATTATTTCTGCACAAAATCATTCCTGGAGGAGCTGACCGCTCTTATGGTATACACGTAGCCCAGATTGCCGGGATCCCCGGGACGATCATCCAACGCGCCAACCAGATCCTGATCGACCTGGAAGCATCTTCCGGTCATCAATACAGGATCAACCCGATTTCCTCCCAACAGATCGCTCTTTTTCCCGAGACCAACCCATTATTGGATGAGATCAAATCCCTTGATATAAACCAGATATCGCCGATCGAAGCTTTGAATAAACTATACGAGTGGAAACAAAAATATATCCGTAAGGATGGCTAACCCTATTTACGGGTGTGATAATCCCCTCTGATCACCCATTTGTAAGTGGTTAATTCCACCAACCCCATAGGACCGCGTGCGTGCAGTTTTTGTGTGGATATGGCTATCTCAGCCCCCAATCCCAGGGCACTGCCGTCTGTGAACCTTGTACTGGCATTGACATACACTGCAGCTGAATCCACCTGTTTTACAAATTGGTCAGTATTAATTTTATTCTCACTAATAATGCCATCTGAATGACCTGTACTGTGGAGTTGGATATGTTGTACAGCTTCTTCCAAACCTGTAACTATTTTTATTCCAAGGGATAGTGACAACCATTCTTTATCAAAATCTCCCTCCAAAGCTGCATGAACCTCCGGCCTTTTATTCAGCATGCCATATGCCTCTGGATCAGCATAAAAAACTACACCATCACTCTTTAACTTGTCCACCAATGCTGGTATAAATTCCCTGGCTATATCTTTGTGAACAAGAACAGTATCAAGGGCGTTGCACACAGTCGGACGTTGGATTTTGGCATTTCGGATTACTTCAATCGCTTTGCCAGGATCTGCACTTTCATCAACAAACAGGTGGCAAATACCTATTCCACCGGTGATGACAGGAATCATGCTGTTTTCCCTGCAAAATTGATGCAACCCTGCTCCTCCGCGTGGAATGAGCATATCGATCAGATCATACCGTTTCATTAATTGCAGAAGAAGATCCCGGTCAGGATCATCAATAAATAAAACAACTCGTGCTGGAACAGAGGAACTGACTAGACCTTCCTCGATGACTTTAATAATTGCCTTGTTTGTTTGTAAAGTCTCTTTGCCGCCCCGTAAAACCA
Source organism: uncultured Chloroflexia bacterium (assembly GCA_963827895.1). GTDB lineage: Bacteria > Chloroflexota > Anaerolineae > Anaerolineales > Anaerolineaceae > PNON01. The sequence continues at coordinate 118,499 of CAWHCY010000009.1, forward strand.
CCCCATTTCCACTTTTAATTGCCAATCCGACAACATCTACAGTCACATTTGGTCGGGCTTCATAGATCACAGCCAATACCCCTAACGGGACTCTCTGTCTGGACACTTCCAGACCATTTGGAAGCAAGTTTTTTTCGATGATCTGTCCGACAGGATCCGGGAGTTCGGCAACTTTTCGCAGATCATCAACTACCATTTTCCATCGGCAATCATCCAATGTCAGACGGTCCAACATGGCTGGCTGCATTTCATTTGATTTCGCTTTTTCAATGTCTGCCTGATTTGCCTGAAGGATTATTTCTTTCCTTTCCCACAACCTGTCTGCAATCAAATTTATGGAGTCATTTTTTTCCTGGGTAGACAGCAAGGCTAGTATTTTGGATGCTGCTTTTAATTCCGTCAAAGATTTAATAAGATTTTCCATGCTGACCTTCATAACAATACAAGATTGCTGCGGTGAACCACTTCATCACCGAAGTTATACCCGATGATCCCTTCAATTTCCTCGGAGCGGTGTTTACTGATATTCTTTATATCATCTGAATCGTAACTTACCAACCCGATGGCGACTGGTTTTTCATCCTCCTGCACAATTTGGACAATATCCCCGCGATCGAATTTTCCATTCACTGCTACAACTCCAATCGGAAGAAGGCTGCTTCCCGACCTTAAAGCCTGAACTGCGCCAGCGTCAATTTGAATGGTGACATGTGATGTCTTCATTCCTGATATAAAATACCTTTTCCGGCTTTCCACTTTGGAGATAAGCGGTGAAATCGTAGTTCCCAGTTCTTCGTTGTGTATCAGGCGAGGTAAGATGTCTTTTTCGTCGCCCTTGGCAATAATAACAGTTGTACCTGTCCTTCTTGCCAGATCCGCCGCTTTTATCTTTGTCAACATCCCGCCGATACCCAAACCAGATCCACTCCCGCCTGCGGATTGCCAAATTTCTTCCGGGATTTCTGGTTCCGATATTTGTTTAATCAACTTAGCATTGACGTTACTTCGTGGATCACTGGTATACAGACCTGCCTGGTCTGTCAAAAGAATGAGCAGATCTGCCTCGATCAGGTTTGCTACTAGCGCGGAGAGGTTGTCGTTATCACCCACCCGGATTTCCTCTGTCGCAACCGCATCATTTTCATTAACGATCGGTAGAATCTTATTATCCAGTAAGGCAGTTAATGTGTTTCTGGCATTAATATAACCACGCCGTTGCACAAGGTCCGATCTGGTTAACAAAACCTGGGCTACTGAAATACCGTAGATTCGGAATACCTGGGCATAGATCTCCATCAATCTTGGTTGGCCAATCGCCGCAAGCATTTGTTTAGCTGGTATTTGCTGGTTGCTCACATTTTTACGCATAAGTTCACGTCCGGCAGCAATGGCTCCGGAAGTGACCAGAACTACTTCTTTACCGTTTTCCAATAAAATTGAGATTTGCCTGGCCAGGTCAACTATGGCTGGCAGGAAAAGCTCCTTTTTTCCGGCTGTAAGGGTTGAAGTTCCTACCTTAATGACAATCCGGTGATCCGAAGTGGAAAATTTAGTACTCTTCTTATTATTGATTCGCTTATCCACCAATGGACACTCCAATCAGTTTCCCTATGCCAAATGTGAGAGCAGCTGCGATCAGCCCAAAAGTCACCTGCCTGAATCCTGAAAATAATACGCTTCTTCCGGTGAATAAGGTGATGGCGCTGCCAATGATAAACAATCCTATCGTGCTGAGGATCACGCTTAGAATAATTGCCTGCATACCTTCTAAGAAAATAAACGAAAATACGGGAATAATTGCACCTATGGCAAATAGAATAAAAGATGTAATTGCAGCTTCCACAGCTGAACCGCCCAATTCTAGCGGATCGATCCCTAATTCTTCCCTGGCCAGGGTCTCGACCATAGTGGTTTTATTTTCCATGATCCTGGCAGCTAACTGAATTGCCTGATCCTTGGGTAATCCCTTGGACTGATAAATGAGGACAAGCTCACCTTCTTCTTCTTCTGGAGCAGATTCTAATTCATGTCCTTCAATATCGATCTGATGCATATAAAGTTCCCGCGAGCTCTGTACAGACAACCATTCTCCCAGAGCCATGGAAGCCGCTCCGGCGAGCAAACCTGCCAGCCCGGTGATAAGGATCGTCTTTCCCGAAAGTGCTGCCCCGGCAACACCCATGACCAGGCTAAGGTTGGATACAAGCCCATCATTCGCACCCAGCACAGCCGCCCGCAGTGCATTTCCTCCACCAGCTTTATGCCTGCCTTCCAGCTTTGCCAGCAGACCACCTTCCATTCCTCCGCTTTTTTGGCGAACTATATGGCTGAGAAGTCTGGCGTGAGATTGTTCCTCCATCGCCATTTTTCCAGACTCTGGATCTGCCTCAATTTGATAGCTTTTATTCCCCTGTTGTTCATTTCCAATTAGAACAGACATAACAGCTTGTGGTCCCAGTTTTTTGGAAAGCCATCCCAATAATTTGGTCCTTGCATCAGGTTTTCCTGTTAAATTCTTAACCCCCGCTGCTTCCAATTTGCCTTTCCAGTATTGTGCATGCTTTGCTTCAGCTTCAGACATCTGTGCATAAACGGAGAATAACTGATTGTCTTTTTCCAATTGACTGATTAGTCCATACAAATATGAACTGTTTATTTCATCCTGATAATGCGACTGAAAGTTTTTTATACTTTCTGCTTCCGTTTCCATTTTAACCCTCTGGAATATTCATTAATATCGGCAACCAACCGATCAATTCGATGATCGTATTCTTTGATAAGAGTATTATCAAAAGCTAATTGCTGCAGCTTTTGATCCAGAACATCATTCACCGGAGTCGGTATTTTCGCGGTTAATCCATTTCGGCTGATCGCCCCATTTAGAAAGCTGGATTCTAAGACTTTTCTGCCTGAATGCAGATCAATATGAAAAGAGGGCATCTTTCCACCACGTCCAGAACCCAGCATTTTAGAAAGCAAAGGCCTGGAAATTTGAATTGGCAACCTCAACATGATTAATAAAAGCAGCCGCATTGGAACCCCTGGTAAATTCACAATGTGAAGGCCTAATCCTTCCATCACCTTTACTGCTTCCTTCATTTCCATGTATTCAATTGTATATACTTCCGAGGAGCCAAATACCTCTGCAGGTGTCATATTCAAAATTGCAGAGGTTGCATTTCCCAGCAGATTGGATAGCATTTTTGACCATTTCAAGTCCATTAAATTGGGAAAGCGTTTAGCATTCAATCCGGCAATATTAAATTCATCAACGATTGATCTCGAAAGGATATGCGAATTTGCTATCCCAATACCTCGTTTCCTTTCAAGGGTAGCTTGTCCGCTATCCAACCGTTCTATGGCGCTGGTTACACTGCCCCCAATTACTTTATCTTCTCCGATAAATCCAGCAATTTTCGCCTCATTCTCCACACCATTCTGAAGGCATAATACCGCTTTGAATTTATCCTTTACCGGTAGACAGCATTTTGGCTGCTGATTTCGTGTCAAATGATTTCATTGCAAAGATCACAATATCCACGGGATTAGACAATGCATGTTGTATATCAGAAAAAACCTGGATATTGGATGAGCTATATACTTCATCCTCCAGGTTTATTCTGATTCCACTTTTTCTGCAATTTCTCAATTAATTCTTTTCGCTCAAGGAAAACTACCTCCTGTCCGCTGCGCAACAGAGAGCCCCCAATATATGTACCAATCGCTCCTGCGCCAATGACCAGATATTTCATAGAGGTCCCGGTGGTTAATTCTCCTACAGTACAACTGATCCAACTGTGATCGTAAGCCAGATACCATAAGCAGAGCGATGATTGCTGCAATAACAAGGATTGGATCGATCACTTTCATAAATTTCTGAGATGGATTGAAATCCAATATGACACTTCGGAATCCCAGAAGGGAGTGTATTATGACAACGATCAGGAAACTGCTTTCCATAAAAGCGATCCATGGGTTGGCGAAATAATGGACTACATCGGTATAGCTTAATAGACCAGTTTCTGCCACCAGGTGATTAACCACCATATGAACCATGATCAGCAGGAAAACCAGGACACCGCTTCCCTGTTTAATAAACCATAATATGTCCGTTTTCGGAGTTAGCAGATTTTGACATCATTCTGCACCTCCAAACATTCGGAATGCGAAGTACAGACCAATTGCAATGGCAATTACAAATATAACCACCAGCATTCGTTTTTGGCTGCCTACGTTGTAACCGATGCCAGTCAATGCTATTCGCAGTCCATTTATGCCATGCAGCATGACTGCAAAAACTACCAGGACCTCTCCAGCAACAATGATTGGATTATGCGCCATGGCAGTAAATCCATCAAATGATTCTTTTCCCTGGGCGAGTTTCCCGAGAACGATCAGGTGCATGAATAGATAGAGGGTTAAGCCTAATCCAGCCAATCTATTTACGATGAATCCAATGCTGCCAGTGCTTTTACCTCGTGGATCGATCCACCTTATCCAGTTTGATCTTTTTGGTGCGCCAATGTTTTTCATGTTTATTTTCCTCCTTCAGGCGTTGCTTTGCCAAAAAGGTGCTGAAATCTGGCTGAGATCGTCATTTTGCGTAAGTCCATTATTCGCCAACCTGGTTCAAAATTCGAAGGACAAACTTCAGAACATTCAAAAGCGGAGTGGCATCGCCAGACACCATCCTGATCGTCCGTCATTGTTACTGTGTTCTTGTCTTCATAACGGGCTTTCGCTTGATTTGCACCTAAAGCCGCCGGACCCAAATACTCCAATGAGGTAGAACTGGCCGGACAGGCACTGATGCACAATCCACATTCAAGACAGTCAACCAGCCTTTCCATTCCAGAATTCGGAGTGTCTCTTATCTGGCTGAATTCCCTTATCAACCGGTTGGTTAATAACTGGTTGAACCTGGTTGTAATCCACTTCGTCGAGATTACGGAAGAACTGTCCCATATCGACAGCCAGGTCGCTGATTATTGGCATGTTTCGTAGTGGTTCCACTACGATCTTCCCACCATCATGCGTGACATCCCGGATCAAAGTGATACAGGTCAATTTCTCCCGGTGGTTGACACGCATTCCGCATGCACCGCATGCTGAATGATGGCAGGCATGTCGATATACAAGGCTGCGATCGTGGTATGCCCAGATTTTTTCAATTCCATCCAAAACATATTCGTCTGGATTGATTTCCAGCTCAAAATCCTGGAAACCTGGCTTCTCGTCAGCTTTTTGACGGTATACAGTAAAAGTAACTTTCCATTTTTCGCTCAAAGTGCACCCTCGCTCACTGTTGATAATACTTTCGATATGAAACCAAAGGTTGATTTTTGGTCTGACATTCGATGGACAAGCCAAATTTTTTACAGACCAGGTCTGCAGTTTTTTCTGCCATCCCTCTGGATGTAGTCGCTTTGCCACCGATGATGCTGATCAACCCGCCGACTTTGTCGGATTCTTCATGATCATAGCATTTGAATGTACGTGCGATACTGCGCGCTTCCATTCCTGCTCCGATCAAAGGCCGGCTGGACATAAATACTCCCCGGAATGGTGTATTCTTGATTTCTGGAAGCAATTCAGATCCCCGGTCAACCATCATCTGGATCTGTTCCTCGTTGATCGGTATATAATCCACATCTTCGATCTCAAAGGACGTCGTCCCAATGACCGCCATTCTGCGCTGAGGAAGGACAATATCTCCATCATCAGGAATATTCAACCGGTTAATGGTTGTATTTGTCAATCTTTTTGCAACTGTCACCATGATCCCTGGTGTGGGTTTCACAGGTACATGGATATTTGCCATCTTCGCTATTTTCCCAGCCCAGGCTCCGGTGGCATTGATGACCATGTCAGCGTCGAAATTAACTTTTTTATTATTCGTCCGGTTCCAGGTTTTGATTCCGGTGACTTTTTTGGAATTATCCAGTACGATCTCTTCCACTTCGTGGTATGGATAGAATTTAGCGCCGTATTTCTGGGCTGATGCAGCAAACGCAAATGCCAATCGAAGTGGTTCAAATGTCCCATCCGGGACAGAATATGCCTTGATAACTTTGGGGTTGATGTGTGGCTCTGCTTTGAGGAGATCAGATACGCTAATTTCTTTAGTCGGAATTCCACAGGCTGCTGCGCCTTCAAGGAATTTCTGGCTATACTCAACATCTGAATCATTCAAGCCTATAAAGTAGCCACCATTCGGTTCTATGCACTGACTGGCAATTTTCCTCAGGATCGTGTTTTCTTCGATGCACTCAATCGCGGATTCCCTATCATTTACACAGTACCTGCCACCGCTGTGCAATAAACCATGTGTCCTCCCCGACGTGCCGGATACAAGTTCCCCCCGCTCCACAACTGTTACCGCAAATCCTCTTAGGGCAAGGTCATATGCGGTAGCAACTCCGGTAAAACCGGCGCCAATAATTAATACCGTTGGTTTATTCATTACCCATCCGTTCCGGTGGTTCATCCACCCAATTGAAAGATTTTTTTACGGCCTTTTTCCATCGCGAAATTCGCTGGTCTACACTCCTTTTGTCCATATTAGGCTGCCACTCATGGTCTTTTATCCAATTTTGTTTCAAGTCTGATATTCCAGACCAATAACCAACTGCCAATCCAGCTCCATAAGCTGCCCCCAGAGCGGTCGTTTCTGCAATACTCGGCCGTATGACCGGAACCTGCAATATGTCTGCCTGGAACTGCATCAGCAGTCCATTATATACCATTCCGCCATCTACTTTTAAGGCAGTTAACCGCACTCCGGAATCAATTTCCATGGCATCGATCACTTCTTTTGTTTGAAAAGCGGTAGCTTCCAGTGCCGCCCTGGCAATGTGGCCTGAATTGACAAATCTGGTCAACCCAACAATTACCCCGCGTGCATCGCTTCGCCAATATGGGGCAAATAATCCCGAAAATGCTGGAACGAAATAAACATCACCGTTATCCTCGACGGTCCTTGCCAGGGTTTCTACCTCTTTGGAGGTCGAGATGATCTTTAAATTATCCCGCAGCCATTGCACCAGTGAACCGGTTACTGCTATCGATCCTTCCAAACAAAATACAGCAGGTTCATCGCCGATCTTATAGCCAACCGTTGTAAGCAGTCCATTTTTAGATACTACCGGCTTGCTCTCCAGTGTTCATCAGCATAAAACAACCGGTACCGTATGTATTCTTTACTTCACCGGCTTCAAAACAGGTTTGTCCAAATAATGCTGCCTGCTGGTCTCCAAAGTCACTCGCCACCGGGATATCCAGCAAAAGGATCTTTAGATAACCCATAAACCATTGATGATGGCATAATTTTTGGCAGAATACTTTCAGGAATACCAAAAGTTGCCAGGATTTCTTGATCCCATTCCAATGTGGAGAGATCCATCAACATGGTCCTGGAGGCGTTGGTTACATCGGTGATGTGCAATCCCCCGTTCACGCCTCCCGTCAAGTTCCAGATGATCCAGGAATCAGCATTTCCAAAAAACAGATTCCCACTTACTGCTGCTTCTTTTACTCCAGGAACATTTTCAAAAAGCCAGGTGATCTTCGGACCTGAAAAATACGTCGCCAGTGGTAGACCAGTTTTCTCCCTGAATCGATCATTACCCCCCTCAAGTGCATATTTGTTACAGAGAGTGTCCGTACGCGTATCCTGCCAGACGATCGCATTGCATAACGGTTTACCGGTCTTTTTATTCCAAAGGAATGTTGTTTCCCGTTGATTAGTGATTCCGAAAGCATTAATACTTTTTTCTGGAAGTCCGGATTTATGGACAGCATCAATAATCACTTCTCTGGTATTTTTCCATATTTCCAGGGGGTCATGTTCCACCCAACCTGGTTTAGGAAATATTTGGGTGTGCTCTTTTTGACTAACTGAAATTATTTTCCCGCTATGGTCAAAAAGAATGCATCTTGTACTGGTTGTTCCTTGATCGATCGCAGCAATTATTCCATCCATCGTCCACCCCGAAAATAATCCTCAATTTAGAATATCACCCCATGTACGATTGCCTTGTAAGTAAGACTTTCCATCCACAGGTTTTTTACCAGGTATTTGCACCACTTTCAATAACGAATAAGCCTTCAATTGTTGCAATCGCAGGGTAGTTTTTGTATATATACATTTTCTTCCAACAGGTTTTTTTCCGGACTATTACTGCCTCGGCTTTGTGGACTTGCATAATTGCCCCATCTACCTCCAACCTGGAAACCGGCCAGGGTTGATAAGCACGTACTTTTCGACACAATAACTCAGCAGGTTCATTCAAATCGAGGATCGCATCTTCTTTATGGATCATTCCTGCATACGTGGCTTCCTGATCATTTTGATGGACCAGAGGAATTCTTCCATTAAAATATTCTGGCAGCGTCTTGATCAGCAAGTTCGCACCAATTTTTGACAACCTGTCCGATAGCTCCCCGGTCGTTTCGTTTGGATCAATATCCACGGGTTGTTGTGTGAGAAAATCGCCGGTATCAATGCCCTCATCCAATTTCATGATCGTAGTTCCGGTAACCTTATCACCTGCAATGATGGCTGCCTGAATGGGAGCAGCTCCTCGCCAACGGGGCAATAAACTGGCATGCACGTTGATCAAACCGAATTTAGGAATTTCCAGTATATTCTTCCGAAAGATCTGACCAAACGCTGCAACGATGTATACATCAGCATTCCATGCCAGAAGTTGCTCTAAAACACCAAGATCTCTTAACCGGTTGGGTTGAAGGATCGGCAGCCCATAATGCTGAGCCATTACCTTTACAGGTGAGGGGGTAATTATTTTGCCACGTCCTGCAGGACGGTCGGGTTGTGTTACGACACCTACGATATTATATTCTTCATGGATGGAAACAAGTGACGGAATGGCAAATTCTGGTGATCCGAAGAATACAACTTTCATTGACATTGGGATATTTTAGCATATCTATATGCAAGATAAGGTATTATTTGAAAATAAACTTGCCATCTGAATTTTTTGCTGTACAATAAATGTAAACATATTATGGAGGATAAAATGACAACCGTTCCACCTGCTGATGTAACAAGTGATGATAAGCTTTGGTCTTTGCTCTCCTACATCTTTGCTCCTCTTGTAGGTCTGATCCTTTTACTGATGGAAGATAAAAAGTCACGTCCCTTTATCAAGTATCATGCCGTTTGCTCCCTCGTGCTGGGTGTTGTAGCCATATTATTCTATGTTGTTCTCGGCTGGATTATCGTTGGATTATGTGTTGGTGGACTTGTTTGGGCATATGGTGTTTATGTTGGCATCAAAGCCTATAACGGTGAAATGGTCACCATACCGCTGGTTACTGACTTTGTCCGTAAACAGGGTTGGGCATAATAAATTAAAATTTATAAACCTGCCAGATAATGCCCTGGCAGGTTTATCATTTAAGTAAATACAGCAATTTGACGTTAATTCAGGCTGACAACTTCTCCTGGAACATAAAATTGCCGCTTATATAGATCGGCATAAATTCCGCCTGACTTGATTAACCCATCATGGGTTCCACGTTCCACAATTCTTCCATCTTCGATCACGATCACCTGGTTTGCATTGCGTACTGTCGATAACCTGTGAGCTATAACAAAACTCGTTCTTCCGACCAGCAATGCATTTAATGCCTTTTGTATCAGGCTTTCAGTACGGGTATCAATACTGGCTGTGGCTTCATCTAAAATGAGTATTCTCGGGTCTGCTAAAACAGCTCTGGCAATGGAAATTAACTGCCTTTGTCCCTGGCTGAGTAACTTTCCTCTTTCACCTACTTCGGTTTTATAACCTTCCGGCAGCTTCTCAATGAATTGATCTGCATTTGCCGCTGTCGCCGCTTGTTTAATTTCTTCATCGCTGGCAGTTAATTTGCCATAGCGTATATTATCTGCGATGGAACCCGAAAATAAGAATGGTTCCTGTGTGACGATACCCATTTTTGACCGTAAACTTTTTTGTTTGATATCCTTCAAATTGTTGCCATCAACAAGAATTGCGCCTTCAGATGGATCATAAAACCTTGCCATGAGACTGACGAGGGTTGTTTTACCCGCTCCAGTGCTGCCCACTACAGCTATTGTTTCACCTGGATTGACAGTCAGATTGATATCCTTTAATACGTGTTGATCTTCTTCGTAGGCAAAACATACATCTTTGAATTCAACTTTTCCATTGATCTTTAACAGTTCTATGGCACTTGTTTTATCCTCCACGGTCGCATCAATATCCATTAAGCTGAAAACTCGTTCGGCTGCAGCAAAAGCAGACTGGGCTGTCGTCCATAATTGGGCTACCTGTTGTATCGGCCGGAAAAAGTTTTGAACATATTGAAGAAATGCAACGACTACGCCAATTGAAATGCTGTTATTGATCACGAGGACACCGCCCAGACCTGCGACAAGGGCCAAATCAAGCGTGATCAATACATCCATCGCCGGGTTAAAGGCAGAGGTGATGGCTGTTGCACTTACATTCGCATCACGATTGGCTGCGTTTCTTTCAGCAAATTTCTTAATATTCACATCCGAGCGATTAAAAGCCTGTGCGACTTTAATACCGCTGATCTCTTCTTCCATGTTTGCCGAAACATCTCCGATCGTTTCCCGAGTTTTGCGAAATGCACCGCGGGCAAGCTGGGAGAAGAATTTTGTTGTATATAACAGTACTGGCACCATTACAATGACAGCCAACCCAAGTTTCCAACTCACCAGCAGCATCGCTACACCAATACCAAGTAGAGCAAATATGGATCCGACCATCTGGGTAAATGATTGACTGATAAAGTTGTTGATCACATCAATATCATTTACCAGTCGGCTCATCAACTCTCCGGCTTGCTTACTTTCCAGGAATTGAAGAGACAAGCTTTCAATTTTTTCAAAGACATTTTTTCTAAGTTCTGCTAATATCTGTTGTCCGACTTTGGACATGATATATATTTGAGAACGTGTTGCCCAGGCTCCAACCAGAAAGGTTGCCACCATGGCAATAAAAATATATCCCAGACCGGTTTGATTCCCAACCGAAATAAACTTGTCAATCGCTACTCCAGTTAGATATGGTCCAAGCCCCTGGGTCGCCGCTGAAAGAAGGATCATAATAAAAGCAATGGATACTTGTTTCTTATAAGGTATTAGTGTCTGCAATAGCCTTTTTAATACTTTGGAAGTGTCTTTTGGCTTTTCTTCTTCCTGGAACAATCTGCCACCTGGACCGCCGGGTCTACCACCACCGTGCATCATAGTGCCACCTCCTCAGAAGAAGCTACAAGTTCAGTGTGACCGCCCATTTGTGTCTCAAGAATTTCCGCATACAGCTCGCTGGTCTGCATTAATTCCTGGTGTGTTCCTTGAGCAGCTATTTTTGCGTCCTCCATCACCAGTATTTTGTCTGCATTTCTTACTGTACTGATCCTTTGTGCGATTACGAAAGTCGTTCGACCTTTTCGTAATTCCTCTAATGCTTGTTGGATAAGGAATTCGGTTTCTGAATCTACAGAAGATGTACTATCATCCATGATCAGTATCCGCGGTTGGAGTAACAATGCCCTGGCTATGGCTATCCTTTGCTTTTGACCTCCAGAAAGCCCAACACCCCTTTCACCAATGATAGTTTCATAACCTTCCGGCATTTGATTGATGAATTCATCCGCCTGAGCAGCTTTTGCTACTGATACTACTTCGTCCATTAATGCTTCAGGTTTTCCATAAGCGATGTTTTCCCTGATGGTTCCTGCAAATAATGTTGTCTCCTGTAGAACCATTCCGATTTGTCTTCGTAAAGAGTCCAATGTCACATCGCGAACATCAATGCCATCAATGAGTACCTGACCTGAACTGACATCATAAAACCTGGGAATTAAATTGATGATCGATGATTTCCCTGATCCAGTCTGTCCAAGTATGGCAATAGTCTGATTCGGCTCTACAGTAAATGAAGCATCTTCGATCACGTAACTATCTGAACCTGTATATTTAAAACAAACATCTTTGAAAGTGACTTGACCTACCACTGGTGGAAGGGTCAAGGCATCCGGTTTATCTTCCACTTCCGATTTCGCATCCAGAATCTCAAAGATACGCTCTGCCGATGCTTCTGCCCGGGATAATGAGCTGGCAATAAAACCAAGCATGAATACAGGCATCAGGAAATATCCCTGGTAACTGGTAAAAGCGACGAGTTCCCCTAATGTGATCGATTCCTTTATGACCATCAATCCACCCACCCAAATGACAATAGCTGACGCCAGGTTTGCCACGAAGAATGCAAGAGGAAAGAAAGTGGAAAAGGCATTGACCAACTTGATGTTTTCACTTTTGTAGTCCTGGTTTCTCTCATCAAATCGTCCAATTTCAAAATCCTCCCGTGCAAATGCTTTAACGATTCGAATACCAGCGAGATTCTCTTGCAAAACAGTGTTCAATGCTCCTAATTTCTGCTGAATGGTCCTTGAGAGGGGCATCACCTTTTTAATAAAAACCGCGAATAATCCGCCAATCACAGGCAGCATGCCCAGGAATATCAATGTCAATTTCCAATTCATTACAAATAATATCGTTAGGGTGCCAAAAAACATGATAAAGGCACTGGAAAGTTGAAGCAAACCATTTCCGGTAAACATTTTCACAAGTTCTACGTCAGATGTCATCCGGGTCATTAACTTTCCGGTTTGTGATTGGTCGTGATAGGTGAAGCTTAACTTCTGCAGCTTGGAGAATATCCGGTTTCGCATTTCATATGCAATACCCTGTGAAACTCTCTCCGCCCAGTATCCCTGTAAGAAATTGAAAATACCTCGACCAAGTGCAATAACTACCAGCAAAACTGCAATCTGCACAATGGTACCCATTAATTTCTGAGAAATTCCTTTATCAATCAGTATTTTTAGTAATTGGGGTGTAATCAAATTGGCTGCATTTACTAATACCAAGCTGATGAAGGCTCCTATGGCTAATAATGTGAATGGCTTTATAAATCCAAATGCTCTACGAATTCCCTTCAATGCAATCCTCCATGGTTGTTTGTCGTGAATTTATCATTCAATATTTTGAGCGATTCCTTGATGATCAATAATTCCTTTTCCGGTGTTTGACTTAACTTCTTTTTGATATTTGCTCTCAATCTATCATGCATTTCTTCCATTTGTCTCTTACCATCGTCTGAAACTTGAAGGGAAACAACTCGTTTGTCTACTGGATCATGTGTTTTAACGATCCATCCTCTTTCAAACAGTATTTTGACCGATTCACTGATCGATGCTTTGGAAACATTCTGGAGTTTGGCCAGATCACTGATCTTCATAGGGTGATCCATCAACATGGCAATGATCCGGAAATGTGCAACGGGGAAATTGTAATCTGCGCACTCCTTTATATACATCACAAACGACTGCATCAATCTTGGTATAATATTCGAAATGTCATTGGCTGTTTGTTCTATAAGATCATCCATGGTTCTCCAAATATTGTTAGGATACCTAATTATAATTCACTAAACCAAATCGTCAATGCCTGCTGATCGGTTGTAAAAGGATGAAGCTTCTAACAACATTCAGGAAAGAGTATCAAACTGCAATCGATGCACAAGCTGCTGGACTGGAAGGGAGGGCCAGGGTCTGCGCACGCAGAGCTGCTGGTTTGCTCATTCAAAAATATCTAGAAACACAGAATCTTAACCACCCAAAAATGAATAGCCTGGATCTTATCAAGCATCTACAACAAACATCTGATTCACCTGAATTAGCTTTACTATTAAGCCATTATTCAGAAACCGTAACCAATGATCACCACCTTGCTTCAGATGTAGACCTTGTTGCAAACCTACCAGTATTGGCACAACTTCTTACAATAAATTTATGGGAATAGGATTAACATGACTGATCAAAAAATACTCGTTTACGGTACAAAATGGTGTCCTGATTGCACCAGGGCAAAAGGAATATTCAATAAGCTAAATATTGCTTTTGAATGGTTCGATACGGATGTAGATAAGGATGCGAGAGCGTTTGTTATGGAAAAGAATCACGGCTATTGTAGTGTACCGACGATCATCTTTCCGGACGGCACTTTTCTGGTCGAGCCATCGTCTTTAACCCTAGAGAGCAAACTCAAATCAATGATCTAAGTCGTCTTCCTGGAAAAACGACCAGATATAATTGCATAACCAGATAAAAGCTGCAATGAAACTTATGATTCCGATGGAATAAAAAAATACTTTGTTTCGCTTTTTTGGTTCTTCGAGCTCAATTTCTGAATTGTCAAAAATTCTCGTGCGCAAGTGATCAATAAAAAGTGGATTTGGGTGATGAACCTGTAATTTTGATGTTAATTGGTTTTCGATCCCATTGAAATTTTCCATTATTTACCTTCCAATCCCATTTTTCCAACAGGATACGCGATGATACCCACGGTTCCCGGACCGAGGTTTGCAGCTACCGATATGGATAGATCGGTCATAATAAATTCCTCAATTTTCAATTTATCTCTGACCAAATTTAGGAGGACATTAGCTGTGTCAGGATTTTGAGCATGGACAATTGCAATATTTACTTTTTGAGTACCTATTCGTTTATAAACCAGATCGACAATCCTATCGATTGATTTCTTCCTGGTTCTGACTCTTTCAGCTATCTCTAATAGTCCATCTCTAAGGACTATGATCGGCTTGATCCGTAATATGGAAACAACTTTTTCCTGCAATGCACTCACTCTCCCATTCATCCGGGCAAATTCCAGGTTATCAATAGCAAAGACAACAGTTATCTGATCTCTGATTTCTTCCAACCTGCTGATGATCGACTTCATGTTTGCCCCTGCAATCGATAGGAGCCTTGCTTCTTTACACATAAATGCTAACCCGGCAGATCCGTTCCCAGAATCAAACGGATGGACATTGATCTCTCCTGCTAATTCAGCTGATGCAGATCTAACTACGTCATATGTGCCACTCATTTTGCTGCCAACATGAATAGAGAGAATCGATTCACCCTTTTGAGCAATACGCTTGTAGAATTCAACGACCTGCGCTGGAGATGGCAAAGATGTGTGTGGAATGATCTTGGTTTCATTGATCATTTGATAAAATTTGGCTGCAGTAATATCAATTCCTTGCCTGAAGGTCTTGGTTCCAAACTGAATATTGACCGGTAATATGTCAATCTCGTACTTCTTATCCCAGTCTACCGGCATATCCATTGAACTGTCTGCTACGATCCTTAGCATACCCACTCACTTTACATTTCGATGTCTTCTAATTCATCCTTCAAATTATAGAGGGTCCGGTGATAAAGACTCTTGATTGCACCTTCACTGCGACCCATAATGATCCCGATATCTGCATTTGAATATTGCTCTACAAATTTTAATATTAAAAGCTGTTGTCTATCTGCTGTTAATCCCCTTAAGATCGAAAAAAGAGAATCAACCTGCTGATCTTTCATCACACTGCTCTCAGGAAGGTCTCCGCGTTGTATGATCTGCGGTTCGTCCTCCAGGGCAACTTCCTTATTCCGGCTATTATCCCTGTGCCAATTCGCAACTAAATTATGTGCGATCCGGTATAACCATGCAGAAAATGGGACTCCTGTATTCCTGTATGATCCAATATGGTTATACGCCCTAAAAAACACTTTTGCGGTAAGGTCCTCAGCTTCTGTGGTTAGTCCTGTCCGGTAATAAATATAGTTATAGATACGAGCCACATAGCGTTCGTAAAGGATTCCAAAAGCTTCTTTGTTTCCCAGTGCGGCTTTCTGCAATGCCTGGTCGTCGGTTAGTTCTTCCAATATTCATCCCGCAATTAGGGTTTTATAGAATATAACCCTGTATGCTTATCAAAGGTTCAAAATAAGTATAACCTGAGCTAAATGCATTTTGTATATTAACTATAAACTATGGAACAAATCGATTGATTATATGCCTGGAGTAAGTCGGGAAAATCAATACAATCATGGAGATTATTCACCAGAGCATGCTTTAATCTTTTCCCGAGTTTCCGTAAAAACATAAGGAAAGTTAACTAGGTTGGATTTATAAGACCGATCCGGTAGTAATGGATTTGATTGTCCAAAATATTCATTAAAAACCACTCTGAAACTATTTACGGGTGAGATTTTTGAGTATAGAAGATGATAATCTCGATCTGGAAAGTAATATGCATTTAATATTTCTTGCTGTTGTGAGATCATATTTCCATGATCACCTTGAAGGATGATGATGGGAGGGTTATTTGACGATTGCAATACTTTTAATATTGTTATTAGTTTTCTATTTAAATAAGTGATTCCGTTTATATAACCTTCTCTGCTAAAAGCTTCGTTAATTGGCCGTCCTTTATCATTGCTATAAAACCTGGTATCTTCCTGGAATTGACCTTCAGGGGTAAAAACATAAGGTGGGTGAGATATAGTCAAATGAACAAAAACATATTTTGGCGAAGGAAGATCGAGTTTGCTTAACAATTTAATTTTATTAATATTGATCAGATAACCTTCGTAAACTGAACTCTTTGCAGACCAGGTTTGAATTGGCTTTATCGTTTCCAACAGCTTGAATCCCGATTCATCCAATAATATTCGTTCGAAAGGTGTTAAATAGGGCCTTATGAGGGAGAAGTTTGATGTCTGAATATAATGATCGGCTTGGTGAAACTCAGTAAACAAGTAGCCTGTCTCAAAACTTACTGTCTCATATCCCAGGTCTTTTAGTTTTGTCTGCACTAAATTATTCTGAATATATTTATCCAGAGCTAAAATATTTTTAACATCCGGTTTAACTTCCGGTGCTATTACATCCAAATAATCCATATTTAGCGACGAGCTAAGGGATGGACGGGTAAATGAGTAATTGGATCTGCTACAATCCGCTACATAGAAACCCAGTTGTTTTAATCCCTGAATAAATTCACTGTTATCGTATTTGAAGGCTTTTTTCAAAACATCCGACCGTCCATATCCATCCAAAATAAAATAATATATATCAGGAGAGGTTGCATTTGGTTCGCTCGCACTTACTTCTGTAGAAAGAGTACTTTCTCTTTTAAGGAATAAATTGGAGTTCGATATTTCGTTGTATCCAATTTGGAAAATCGGTATAAGTACAGCGGATAGACCAATAATTGTAAGAATTTTGTTTCCGAGACCAAAATTCATTTTTGATCTAATTACAAAGACGGTCAAAATTACGAATAGTATTCCTAAAGCAATTGCTAATATCAACCTATGCTTTATGATTAATCCAAGAAATGATATTTTTTGTAATTGTTCAAACAAAATTCCAAATACTGAATTGCTGATTACCAGCGGCGTGACAATTAGTCCAACTTTTTCCCAATCTTTTATGACCAGTTTGAAAACTACCAGAAGACTGATAGTGAAGAGGGTGTATAAGATTATTGGGCGGATGATATTAATCACGCTAATTTGACCAATATTATGAGCCATTAGCGAAATTATTGGGAAAATCGCGAATAATATTGAATGAAATGGAAATTTGCTAAAGATCTTCATTGATTTTCAAGAAAACTTCTCAAAAATAATGCCTCTAAAGTATACATATAGTGCAGGAACTGCCAATTATTATATCATCCACAAATTTCCTCAATTATGCATTATCTTGATGTTCATAGCTAATTTAATGCAAATCTGATATTTGAAAGGTATAATGATTCTACCGGGGATGACAGGCTTCGACGGAGGAGGCTGATCCCGGATTGCGAGCCGAGAGGTGCCGAACTCGATAAATCAGTACAAAAAATCAAGTGCCAATCGCACTTCCTACGCTGCACTTCCTCTCGCTGCCTAATAACAGCGATTGAAGTTCGGCTGACTTCCTAGAGAGGTCACGTCTGCCCACCTCGCTCACCAACCGATGGTGGAGCCAGGCGTCACAATGTTGGTGTGCCCTGACTGATGCAGCTTATTTCAGGAAAGAGGGCTTTCGGGTCCAAGCTGCTGGCTGAAAGCAGGCAACGTAAATGAGCGTGCTTTTGGCAAGATCAAATAACTTTACTACGCTCGTAGATATCTGGTGGTCGAGTCTTTCGGACGCGGGTTCAATTCCCGCCATCTCCACTAAAAAACAAGAGTTCCTTTGATGAACTCTTGTTTTCATTAATATAAAATATAAATTTACCAAAATATGACATTTCTCGGAAAACTCACCAAAATCATATCACTACTCACTTATCACAAATCACATTACTCAATATTTTCCTCATCATCCCGTGACTTTGCATACCAACCCTTTAAGATATTCGCCCTCAGGGAAAGCTGAAGAAATCGGATGATCTTCAGCTTGATGCAGGAATTTAATGATCTGGACTGTTTTTCCGGCATCCAGAGCAGCATCGGCGACGATTTTTTGGAATAATGGTAATCCCACGCCACCTGAACAGGAGAAGGTAAACAGCACTCCATTGGGAGATAATAATTTAAAAGCCAATAGGTTTATGTCTTTGTACGCCCTGGCAGCTCTATCCACCTGTGAAGTGGTCGGAGCAAATTTAGGCGGATCTAGAACGATCAAATCGAATTGTTCACCTCGATCTCGTAATTTGCGTAAGTACTCAAAAGCGTTGTCATTCACCAGCTCAACCTTTGCCTCTTCAAATTTGTTCAATTTGAGATTGTCAGCAGCAAGTCGAAGAGCTGCGTCTGAGCTATCCACAGCAATTACAGTCGAAGCTCCGCCTTTGAGTGCATTCAGGGTAAATCCACCACTAAAACAGAAGCAATCCAATACCCTTTTACTTTGCGAATATTCCCTTAATTCCTTCCGATTATTTCTTTGATCAAGGTAGAAACCGGTTTTCTGGCTTCCTTCGATCGCAAATGAATAGTTCAATCCATTTTCTTGAATGATAATTTGTGTCGCCTCAAGCGATCCATATTGAATTTGGACGACATCGTCCAAACCTTCAAGCTGATTTATATCTGAATCGGATTTTTCAAATAGACATTTACATTTGGTTAGGTCAACAATTTCCTCAATGATCGTTTCCCGCCAATGATAGGCACCGGTTGTCGAGAGTTGAAGAACAATAGTGTCGCCAAATTTATCTGCGATCACACCTGGAAGACCATCATTTTCACCATATATTAAACGTCTCGAATTGGATTCTTCCAGTAGTAGGAAGCATTTCCCGGGTTAAAATGGCTTGTTTGATTTTTTCACGAAAATAGCCCCTGTCTATCTTTTCATCTGGATCAAAGGACCAGGTTCTGACTCTAATCTGCGACTTATTACTATACGCACCTGACCCCAATACTATTCCTGCAGCACTTAATATCTCAACGGTTTCGCCAGAGCCTGGATCGCCAATAACATTTTTTATCGCCCCGGAAAATATCCAGGGATGTTTCCGTAACAATGATTTATCCCTGCCTGGGAGCAATATCACTTGCGGAAGTCTCATGTTGTTTATATTAATCCCAATTTTTTTCCTGCTTCAGTCATGATTTCAACTGTTTGAATAATATCCTCGGAAGTGTGGTTTGCAGTCACTGTTGCCCGCAGACGTGCCTGGCCTTCCGGAACTGCTGGTGATACTACGGGAAGCACAAAAACATCGTGCATTTGGGCTTCCCGAGTCATTTCGTAGGCCATCTGATCAGATCCACAATATATAGGCACTATCGCTGTTTGGGTTTTCAAGGTGTCAAAACCTGCTTTGGTTAAATTATTAATGAATAGTCTGGCATTATCACAAAGTTTTCTTATCCGCCATTGCTCATCTAAAATTACTTTAAATGCCTCATTGGATGCAGCCGCCTGGGCTGGTGGAAGAGCAGCTGAAAATATATAACCTCGGCTGCCATGGCGTAAATAATTGATTACATCATGCTTCGACGCCACATAACCGCCAATTGATGGAATGGTTTTTGAGAGGGTCCCCATTTTGATATCAATCGCATCCACCATATTAAAATGCTCTTCAATTCCTCTTCCGGTTTCACCAAGCACTCCTACTGAGTGGGCTTCATCCACCATCAACCAGCAGAGGTATTTATCGCAAATTGCACGAAGTTGGGGAAGATTGACCAGATCCCCATCCATGCTGAATACTGCATCTACCACTACCAATTTTGCAGATTCCACGGGTGTTTCAGAGATCTGTTTTTCAAGGTCGTTAAGGTCATTGTGATTAAACCGTACAAACTTCGCGTGTGACATCATGCATCCATCATAAATGCTGGCATGATTCAACTTATCACAAAAAACATAATCTCCTCTGCCTACTAGAGTGGAAATTACGGAAAGGTTTGTTACATATCCCGAAGAATATGTTATGGCTTCTTCAGTATGTTTGAAATTGGCAATTGTTTCTTCCAATTCAACATGGACCGGAAGCGTACCTGCAAGTGTTCTAACGCCATGTGTTCCTGTGCCATAACGGGTAATAGCCTTCTGGGCTGCTTCATTTATCCGGGGATGACCAATTAAGCCGAGGTAACTGTATGAGGCATACATGCTCATTACCCTGCCATCAACTCGCACTTTACTACCTCCCAGCATTTCAGTTACTGGTTGGTTGTAAAAATACAGATTCTCTGCCTTCATTGAGGTTGTTCGAGCTTTCATCTCATTGATGCGATTGCTGATCAAATCTTGTATTTTATTCATGCATTGATCTCCATTAATTTGTACAATAGTTGGGTGTTAGTTTATCCGAGTGAAGGTTTCATGTCAACGAATCATAACAATCGTAGTATTATCATTAAAAGCAAAAATCCTTCATGCTGAAGGATTTTTAATTCGAACATAGACATATCAACTTTTCATCCAAGTCTTCTCAGTTCTTCCTCTCTTATTATTTTTACTCCCAATCCCCTTGCTTTTTCCAATTTGGAACCGGGATTTTCACCTAACACCAGGTAACTTGTTTTAGCACTTACGCTGTCGGTGACTTTACCGCCTCTTGCCTGAATAAATTCTTTGACTTCCTCACGACCAAATCCCGTCAGAGATCCAGTAACAACAAAGATCAAACCGCCAAATACCTGTTCTTCCCGTTTTTCGTTTCCATTATCAAGCTCATGTGTCGAAACACCAGCATTCTTGAATTTTTGGATCAATTCAATATTTTCTTTCCTTTCGAACCAATCGACGATACCCGCTGCGATATTCGGACCAATTCCTTCTATCCTTTGTAATTCTTCCATTGAAGCATTTGCCAATAAATCAATATCCTTATACCTATTAGCTAATTCAATAGCAGCTACTTCTCCTACCCCGCGTATTCCGATGCCATTAATTAATCTGGCTAATGGGCGATTTTTAGAGGATTGGATCGATTCGATCAGGTTGACTGCTTTTTTTTCTGCAAACCCTTCGACAGTTAACAAACTTTCTTTTGTGAGTGAGAATATATCCGCCAGGTCTTTAAGAAATCCGGCTTCTACTAATTGTTCTACAATTTTTATTCCCATCCCGGTAATTTCCATAGCTTCCCGGGAGACGAAGTGCTCCAGGTTTCGAACTAACTGAGCCGGGCAGGAAGCATTAACACAATACCTCGCTACCTCACCCGGTATTTGTTCCACCTTTTCGCCACAATCAGGACATGTTTCAGGCGGAATATATCCCTGTTCCTGTCCTGTTCTAAGGTCCACAATTGGTCCGATCACATAGGGTATGACATCTCCAGCCCTTTTGATCATGATCCGGTCTCCCACCCGAATGTCTTTTTCCTGTATGTAGTCAAAGTTATGTAAAGTAGCCTGCCGGACAACCACTCCACCAACTTCTACTGCTTCCAAAACTGCATACGGAGTTAATACTCCGGTTCTGCCAACATTTACCTTTATCTCCAGCAATCGAGTAGAGACCTCCCTGGCAGGAAATTTGAATGCAATGGCCCCGCGCGGGTCTTTTCCGGCAATCCCTAAACTATCTGCGAGTGCCAGGTCATTTAATTTGATGACCATTCCATCGATCTCAAAATAGTAGTTATCCCTATCGATCCCCCCCTGAATACAGGTTTTTATCGCTTCATCCAGTGTGTCGCACAATTTGATTTTGGAGGAGACTGGAAATCCCAGTGCTTTCAGGAATTTCAACAATTCCCATTGTGTCTGTGGCGTCTCGCCATCTGCATCCACAATATCATAAGTGAGCAATGTTAACGGCCGACTGGCTGTTAAAGCCGGATCTAATTGCCGTAATGACCCAGCAGCTGTATTCCGTGGATTCAAGTAAGTCTTTTCACCTTTTTCCAGCAATTCCTGGTTGAGTTTTTCAAAGCTTGCAATGGAAATATAGGCCTCCCCCCGTATCACAAGGTTGCCTGGTGGAATTGGTCCATTACTGTCGAGTGGGATTTTTAGCGGAATTGCGCGAATTGTCTTCAAATTCATCGTCACATCTTCCCCCACATGACCATCACCACGGGTCGCACCTTTAACAAATCTACCGTTTTCATAATGTAAAACCACGGTTAATCCATCGATCTTTGGTTCAACCACAAATTTTGATGTCCGTACTCGTTGATCTAATTTGGAAATTCGCTCATACCAGGCTCGAATATCTTGTTCACTAAACGCATTTGCCAGACTGAGGATTGGCGCGGGATGCTGTACTTTTAAAAATTTTTCGACGCTCTCGCCGCTAACCCTTTGAGTTGGTGATTTGGGGATGATCCAATCCGGATGGGTGTACTCAATCTCCCTCAATCTGACCATTAACTGGTCATATTCTGCATCGCTTACCACCGGATCATCCAAGATCCAATACCTGGAATTATGGTATTGGATTTTCTGGATCAATAACAAATACTCATCTTTGGTATTTTTTTCAACATTCATAGTGCAACCTGTTCCATAATGAATACGTATTCGTTGTATAATTTATTAACATTTTACTGAAATCTGACCTTGCGTCAACATAGGAGACCGTTATGAAAACTGTCGGGAAAATTCTTACAGCCTTCTTCTTTATCTTCGGTGTTTTGTTTACCCTTGCTGCTTTTAGCAGAAATCAAGCAAATCAGGGCGGCACTCTCGTTACAGGCATCATATTATTGATTATTTGTGCTGTACTGGGGTTCTTTTCCTTCCGTAAAGCTGCTGTTCCAGTTACTGATGATCAGAATATCACATACAAGATCGACTTACCAGCTAATGTAAATATGGACACCTTGAAGTGCCAATCTTGTGGTGGTGCTATTACTCCGGCAGATATTGCCATGGTAGCGGGTGCACCGGTTGTTACTTGCCCATTTTGCCATACTTCTTACCAACTGACTGAAGATCCTAAGTGGTAATCGTCATTTCCGGGAGGGATATATGAAAAAAATCAGCCTTATAGTGTTGGTTATTTTTGTACTTTCATTATTTACGACATCATTCGTTTCAGCCCAAACATATTCCTTTTCTGTTGATTCAGCGACTATTGACGCATACTGGAATGCAGATGGAACATTAAATCTTAATTATGTTTACGGTTTTACCAATGACCCATCAGCTTCACCCATTGATTTTGTGGATATAGGATTACCGAATGGCAATTTCAGCCTTTCGGATGTATCAGCAGATGTCGATGGTAAAACGATTACGAATATTAATACTGCTGATCCACAATACCTTAATGGTACAAAAGACGGAGTGACTCTTGGTCTTGGTTCGAATGCAATTCAGCCCGGGCAATTTGGTGTAGTTACTATGCGGGTTAACAATATCAGTAAAGTCATGTTTGTTTATAGCAATGACCAGGATCAAAACTACGCCAGCATTCGTTTCATTCCGAATTATTTCGGATCCCAGTATGTAAATGGGAAAACTAATTTGAAGGTCACGTTCCACCTACCTCCAGGTATACAACCAACAGAACCTCGGTGGGAAAAAATGGCATCTGGTTGGCCTGGAAATGCTGAACCGGAAACAGGGTTTGATTCAGAAAACCGGATTACATATACCTGGCAAAGTACTGGTGCAAGCTCAAGTGATAAATACGAATTTGCCGCAGCTTTCCCGGCTGGATATATTCCAGCCCAGGAGGTCTATACTCCCCCGGCCTTTACGTTTGACCCGACAGTTCTTATCTGCCCTTGTATGGCGATCTTCTTCCTTGCGATCATAGGCTATAGCTTCTACTCAGCAATTTGGGGTTCCAAAAAGCGTAAACTTCAATATCTTCCTCCCAAGATCTCTATTGAAGGACATGGAATTAAACGCGGACTCACTGCTGTCCAGGCTGCCATTGTCATGGAACAACCGATGGATAAGCTGTTAACAATGATCCTGTTTGGTGTGATCAAGAAATCAGCTGCTTCTGTCAAGTCCCGAGAACCTTTGGATGTAGTAGTTACAGACCCACTTCCCACTGGATTGCAGCCTTACGAATTGGAATTCCTGAACGCATTCAAAAGCCCGGCTGGGAAAGAACGCCAAAAGGCGATGCAGGAAGTTGTTGTTAACCTTGTAAAGTCGGTGACTGAATTGATGAAAGGTTTCAGCCGCAAAGAAACTGTCGCCTACTACGAAGATATTAACAAGAAAGCCTGGGAACAGGTGGAAGCATCTGGCACACCTGAGATTAAAAGTCAAAAATACGATGAAAATCTTGAATGGACCATGCTCGATAAGAACTATAATGACCGGACGCAAAAGACCTTTAGCCAGGGGCCGGTTTTCTTACCCATGTGGTGGGGAAGCTTCGACCCGACATTCCGGGGTTCAACTGCGAGCCATACGCCAATTTCTACAGGTTCAACCCCCTCATTTGGGTCATCCAAACCGGTCAGCATTAACTTACCTTCATTACCAGGAGCCGATTTTGCTTCATCAATGACCACAGGCATCCAGACCTTTGCTGCAGGAGCGGTCGGCAATATAACCAATTTCACATCTGGAATTACCAACCGTACAAACCCGCCACCGCCGCCTTCAACCAGCAGTTCCAGAGGTGGTGGAAGCAGCGGACATTCCTGTGCCTGTGCTTGTGCCTGTGCTGGCTGCGCATGTGCGTGTGCTGGTGGTGGTCGGTAAAGGTTCTCTGGACGATTGAAATAATGACTTCAATTACCAATTGGATCAAGAATTCGGTAGTGGATGTTCGAGAGATATTCTCGGATGGTGGGAACTTGCCTTCATCTGGCCTGTACCACCATAGAATTGAACATGATGGTGGATATTCGCGGGTTCACTTGCGTGTTAATCCCGATGTTTCCGGCTGCCTGGTAATTGATGCAGCTCAGATGATCCACCTCAATCCAACTGCCACTGTCATTGCATACCACTACTTAAATGGAAAATCTGAAGAACGGATAAACCGCATTGTTTCCAGGTCATTCGCTGTTGATAGTAACGAATTGATGCTGGATGTCAGGCAGACTATCAATCAAATTCATGAATTGACCAGACCAAACGGCGCCTGCCCAATACATGAACTCGAGCTGGATACTACTATGCCTTTCAGCGCTAGGTTGACAGCACCTTACAGAATGGATCTGGCTGTTACCTATCGCTGCAATAACGATTGCCACCATTGTTATAATGCCAGATCCAGATCTTTCCCGGAAATGGATACATTGCATTGGAAACGTGTGATCGATAAAGTTTGGGACTTATCCATCCCTCACATCGTATTTACGGGTGGAGAACCTACACTGAAAGAGGATCTGCCAGAGCTAATATCCTACGCTGAAAAAAAGGGGATGATCACTGGTTTAAATACCAATGGCCGCCGTCTGAGTCAAGCAGGTTATGTAACTACGCTGGTCGATGCTGGTTTGGATCATGTTCAGATCACTCTTGAATCCCACCTGCCAGATATACATGATCAAATAGTAAATTCAATTGGGGCATGGAAACAAACAAATATCGGAATCCAAAATGCTGTCAACTCACAACTATATGTCATGACCAACACCACATTATTACAATCCAACAGCCTGTTCATTGATGGATTATTAGATTATCTTTCGGAAGCAGGAGTTCCCACTATTGGATTAAATTCGTTGATTTATTCGGGTAAAGGGGCAAATGTAAATAGTGGTTTGAAGGAAGCAGAACTTGATATCTATTTATCCAAAGCGAAAGACCATGTACAAAAAACCGGACAAAAATTGATCTGGTATACACCCACCCAGTATTGTCATTTCGATCCAGTCACGCAGGAATTAGGCATAAAAGGCTGTTCTGCTGCACGCTATAACATGTGTATTGAACCGGATGGCAGCGTATTACCTTGTCAATCATATTATGTTTCGCTTGGAAATATTCTCAGAGATAATTGGGAAAGCATTTGGAACCATCCACTTTCCGAATCTATTCGTAATAGATCAAACATTCCTGAAAAGTGTTCAGGTTGTTCCTTGGTAGTTGAATGCGGCGGAGGTTGCCCATTGCAGTTTGAAAGTGTAAACGTGAGTGAGTCAAAGGTAAATCAATATATTAATTAACCTGAAATCTTACAATTGATTTTGGTTCAATTTCATTGAAAAGAGGGAACTATGGCTAAATGGATGGATCGAATACAAGATATTTTCGGAAAAGGAATTCCTGTTCAATCAATCCCGGCGGGCATTTACCATTTCCAATCTCCACCTGATACAGATAGTCCGTACCGGCTGCATCTAAGGTTGGAAAAGGATAGCCGTGGTCTGCTGATCATTAATGCACATACCACGCTCCATCTTAATCAGACTGCCGCTGAGTTTGCTTATTATTTGGTCCAAGGCTACACCGAAGAAAAAGCTGTTGCCGAGATCACTCGTCGTTATAATATCAAAACTGACCAGGCCAAAGAAGATTACCTGGATATTGTAGAGAAGATAAAGACTCTGATCCAAACACAAGACCTCGAACCTGAGAACTATTTGAGTATTGACAGCCAGGAACCTTACTCTGAAGAAATATCTGCCCCATACCGCCTGGATTGTGGATTGACGTATAAAGTCAACTCACCTGACTTAAAATCTGTTGCACCCATTGCGAGAGTTAAACGTGAATTAATAACTGAGGAATGGCGTTCAATATTGACTAAGGCATGGAACGCTGGAATTCCCCACATTGTCTTTACAGGCGGCGAACCCACCCTGAGGCCGGACCTTGCAGAATTGCTCGCTCATTGTCAGTCTCTTGGACAGGTTACCGGATTATTAACAGACGGCTTGAGGCTTAGTGACCACGAGTACCTGCATAGCTTACTTGAATGAAGGATTGGACCACATAATGATCCTTCATGACCCAAAAGACGAGCAATCATGGGAAGCGATAAAAGATGTCCTGGTTGAAGATATCTTCCTGACAGTTCATCTGACCATAACCACGTATGACCAATCTCAAGTATTTGCGACTATTGATCGTTTGGAAAAAATGGGTGTTAAGAATCTGTCTTTGAGCGCGAAATCCATTCAGGATGGTACTGGATTAAAGGAAAGTTCTGATTTTGCTACAAGTAAAGGATTAAATCTGGTTTGGGATATTCCGGTTCCTTACTCCGCTTTTAATCCTTTCAACCTTGAAAATGAAAAAGCCGATCAGACAAAAGGCGAAGGTTATGCCTGGTTATACATTGAGCCGGATGGGGATGTACTTCCATCGCAGGGAGTAAACACCGTTCTGGGTAATATGGTGACCGATGATTGGGATTCAATCTGGGCAAAACGTATTAAGCCAAATACAGTAAATTGATGTTTTCGACAGCTGATTGGCACTCCCGGTTCTCCCAGCAGGCTCTCTGGACCGAACAGATACGTTCATATATCTATAAACTGGTTGCTCCGCGACCCGATGCGGCTATATTGGATGTTGGCTGTGGAACAGGAGCGCTGGAACCTGAATGTTCCTCTCTAACTGATACAGTCATTACCTCTTTGGACATTGATTTTCCACGGTTGGTCTTTGCCAGCGAGCAGTTTTCCGCAAACTGGGTGAATGGAAATGCCTTATCATTACCTTTCCCGCAGGATTCTTTTGATATTTGCCTTTGCCATTACCTGCTTTTGTGGATCAATGAACCTCTCCTAGCTTTGGAAGAGATGAAAAGGGTCATCCATCCCGGTGGTCACGTTTTGATTCTGGCAGAACCTGACTATACGCATAGGATCGATTTCCCTGATGAGCTAAGCGTTTTGGGAAAATTGCAAGCTGAATCGCTAGGTTCCCAGGGGGCTGACCCGGGTATCGGTCCATCTATTGCTGGGTTATTAAATCAGGTAGATATTGAAGTCATAGAGACCGGATTATCCGGCGGGCAATGGCGCCCATCCAATTCAACTAATGATATGGAAAATGAGTGGAAGACATTAAAACATGACCTCTCGAATAATCAGACTCCCGAACAGATAGAGAAATATCAGGCACAAGATCTGGCAGCTCGGGTGGATGGTACCAGGATCCTTTTTGTTCCTGTCTTTTACGCCATCGGCAAAATTAAACCAAAAAAATATCCTTGTAAATAATAGTAAAGACGGCTATAATTTCGGCAGTTCGGAAATCGGGGCGTGGCGCAGCCCGGCTAGCGCGCTTGCATGGGGTGCAAGAGGTCCCGGGTTCAACTCCCGGCGCCCCGACTGAACATAACCGCCTCCCCCGGGCGGTTTTTTTTATTCCTGATATTCCAAGACTAGCAATACATTATAGAGCAAGGCTTCTTGCTGAGATAAAGTTGTTGAGATTATCGTGGAAGATATATTTGTTCTCTAGCTTTATTCTTGAAAGGTTTATGAACAGATCAATCGAGATTATTTCGCTATCGATAATTCCTGTAAGAATTAGTTAGATTTTTATTACTTTCCTCATTATTGAAAATTACATATAACATGTATAATCACATTAGGTCATCTTATTATTTGACAAGAATGACCAGAGCGGTTTTTATGATACCGCCGCAAATCATTATTCTTTAGGAGGAATAGAATGATTTCAAAAAGAATTAACTTCGTGATGGCTGCAACAATGCTGCTACTGATGGTCTTAACAGCATGTGCACCGGCTCCTGTCGCCCCAGTAGCTCCAGCCGTCCCAACCGAGGCTCCTGCTGCGCCTGCAGAACCTGCCGCCCCTGTTGCCCCAGCCGCACCTGCAGCAACTGAAGCTCCTGCTGCCATTACTGACACAGAGCTTAATGTCCTTTGCACCCCACAGGAAGAATGGTGCCAGGGTATGAAACAGGAATTCGAAGCCAAATACGGAATCACAGTGAACTATGTTCGTATGTCCGCTGGTGAAGCTTTAGCCCGTATTGAAGCTGAAAAAGATGCCCCAACCTTTGATATCTGGTGGGGTGGCCCGATCGATAGCTTCGTTTCTGCAAAAGGTAAAGGCCTTCTGGAAACCTATGATTCTCCCAATTTTGTCAATATTCGTGATCCAAAACTAATGAAAGATGTTGACAATCAATGGGTTGGTGTCTATGTAGGAACCCTTGGTTTTGCAACAAATACCAATTGGCTTGCAGCACATCCGGATGCCAAAGCACCCACCTCCTGGGATGATCTTCTGAAACCTGAATTTACAGGTCAGGTAATGGTCGCACATCCATCCACCTCAGGAACCTCCTACACTGCCATTTCCACAGTTCTTCAGATCCGTGGTGAAGAAGCAGGTTGGGAATACATTAAGAAGTATGCTGCCCAGATGGCTCAATTCACAAAAAGTGGTGCTGCACCTGCCAAGTTTGTTGTGCCAGGGCGAAGCTGCAGTAGCAGTTGTGTTCTCACACGATATTGTCAATGAGATTGAGAACAATTACTTGCCCGCTCGTCCTTACCTTCCCTGCTGAAGGAACCGGTTATGAAATCGGTGGAGAAGCCATCCTTAAAGGTGCCAAGAACATCCAGGCAGCCAAGTTGTGGTATGACTGGGCAATTTCAGCCGAAGGACAGGCATTGGGTCCAAAATACCATGCTTACCAGGCTCCAACCGTTAACGGTGTCGAGCTTTCCCACCCCGAACTGATGGAAGCTAAATTGATCGACTATAACTTCATTTGGTCCGGTGAGAATAAAACCGCATTCGTTGAAAAATTCACCAACGAAATTGCCAACGCTGAAAACCTGAAACAATAGTCTTTGATTCTTACTTCCGGGCGGCTTACAAGCCGCCCGGTTACTTTTCCAGGAGGATTATGCAGACCACCTCAGCCAGTCCAGATTCTCCAGCTTTAAAGATCCTCAAGTTTCATCAGACGAATTCGTGAATTTTCACTAATCGGCAGAGATCCAACTCTCTCCATGAGCCTGCTATTATCAGGAATATTTATATTTGTTTTTGTAGTTTTTCCTTTATATCGTTCCGTATCCGGTGGATTTGTTTCCAAGGAAGGTACCTGGGATATCACATATTTTGTACGATATTTTGATGATTATTATGGACCTGCACTCAGAAGAGCCTTTACTGATACCATGTTGATGGGATTACTCACGGCTTCTGCTGGAACCTTGGTTGGTTTCATTTTTGCCTATGCAATCGTCCGATGCAATATTCCGGGAAAGAAAATTGTCCATTGGCTGGCACTTGTTCCAACAGTATCTCCTCCGTTTGCGCTGGCTTTGAGTATGATCCTGTTGTTTGGGCGAAATGGTTTGATCACGCATAAAATTTTGGGAATTGAATTTGTTAAAGGGATGAATGATATTTATGGATTGGATGGATTGGTCATCGTCCAGACAATTACTTTTTTCTCGGTTTCTTATCTGATTCTCAAAGCCATGCTTGAACGCTTGAACCCTGCCATGGAAGAAGCTGCTGCCAGCATGGGGGCGGGAGGATTCTATTTATTTCGAACTGTTACGCTTGCCCCTTCTGATACCTGGAATTGCCGGATCGTTTTTACTTTTATTTGTTGAATCACTTGCTGACCTGGGAAATCCATTATTTATTGCAGGTAATAAAACCGTTCTCTCATCGCAAATATTTCTGGCGGTGATCGGTGAATATAACTATCAGAAAGCCTCTGCATTATCTCTGGTATTGATCATCCCTACTCTGATCATTTTCCTTGCTCAGCGTTATTTTGTAAATCGCCGTTCGTATATATCTGTTACGGGCAAACCAGCCGGATCCCAGATCGTTGAAAAAGAACCGCTCATCAGGTGGACATTTAACATTACTGCATATCTGATCATCGCATTTATCATCATTTTATATGCGACTATCATTTATGGTTCATTCAGCACGGCCTGGGGAGTTGACTTTACACCTACTTTGAAACATTGGGCGTTGACTGTAACACGTGGGGTTGAAGCGATCCTCGATACTACTTTCTTGAGTGCTTTGGCGACACCTTTTGCGGCAATATTAGGGATGATCATTGCCTGGTTGGTTGTTCGCAAGAAATTTTCCGGAAAAGATGCTTTGGATTTTACATCCAACCTGGGTGGTGCAGTGCCCGGTACGATCCTCGGTATTGGGTTTATTATGGCTTTCAATAAACCACCGTTGGCTCTGGCAATTGGTATCTATGCAATTCTTGCGTTATTCTTTTCGCAAGTGATTGGTAAAAAAGCAGCAGAACGGATTGTTATTCTCATCATCGGGACTGCCATTGGAGTAAGCCTTACAAAGGTCGATAGTCGGATGATGTATTTTTACTTAGGATTTATTTACTTGGCCATAGCAGTTGTGTTATTGATCACCCAACGAAAAATTTCTAAGTCTTTGCCCACTGCAGTAATTGGAATTTATGTAATGTCTACCAATTGGGCGACAGCCATTGGTAAACCGATAGCTGATTTTAGTCGCACTCTCGAAAGGGGTTTTTGGAGTAACGCGATCTTCCAGTTTGCAGATTATTTGAAAGTACTGCTTCAACCCACCCCCGCTCTATTGGCAATAGCCCTTGTTTTCGGTGGTGTAATACTATTGCAGGGGATGAAATTTGGCGGTGTACGAATTGGTCTTGGCGTATTAGGTCTCGCCATTCCGTGTGCTTTATTTTTCACGGGAGTTCCGTTTGCTATGGTGGGGGGTGCCTATATAATCATGGCAGCATTTATAATCCGCAGCCTGCCGGCATCTGTTCGATCCGGTGTTGCTTCTCTCCAACAGATCGATCCATCAATAGAAGAAGCCTCCAACATTCTTGGCGCGGATGCGCAATACACCTTCCGTAAAGTGACATTGCCCCTCATTTTGCCGGCATTGTTGGCTGGTTTGATCTTCAGTTTTACCAGACACATGACCAGCCTTTCAGCAATTATCTTCCTGGTCAGTGCAAAATGGCGGATAGTAACCGCTTCCATTCTGAGCGAGTGGGAACAAGGCGGTGTGAGTATCGCCGCAGCCTATTCAACAGTCATCATTGTGTTCGTAATGGTGGCCATCGTTGTGCTCAACCTGCTAGTAAATAGATTATTTAAAGGCAGAGGCTCAGTGGATATGAGCCAGGGATTCTAATTACTTGAAACCGAGGACAAACCAATGTATCTGACCCTAGAAAACATAACAAAAATCTTCCCTCCACGAGGTGGAGTCAGTGAAGTTACTGCTGTTCATAATGTCAACCTGGAAATAAATAAAGGGGAATTGGTCACCCTGTTAGGACCAAGTGGTTGTGGCAAAACAACTACCTTAAGGATGATCGCAGGGTTTGAATTTCCAACTTCCGGAAAAATTATTCTGGATGAACAGGAAATCAATTCCCTCCCACCTCATAAACGTGAGATGTCAATGGTTTTTCAAAGCTATGCAATTTTTCCTCATTTAACCGTATTTGAAAACATAGCTTATGGATTGCATGTGCAAAGACTCTCCAAAGCAGTTATTTCAGACCGCGTGGATAAAGTCCTCGATCTTGTGCACCTGGAAGGGTATGGCGATCGCGCTCCTACGCAGCTTTCTGGAGGACAACAACAGCGGGTGGCATTGGCTCGCGCCTTGGTGATGGAACCGAAAGTCTTATTAATGGATGAGCCTCTTTCAAACCTGGACGCAAAACTGCGTGAAGAAATGCGTACAGAGATCCGGCGTATTCAAAAAGGGATGAATATAACCAGCGTCTATGTGACTCACGATCAAATCGAAGCCATGACGCTATCAGACAGAATTGTCGTCATAAATCAGGGTGTCATCGAGCAAATTGGTACACCCGTGGAAATGTACCGTTTTCCAACCAACCGCTTTGTGGCAGATTTCATTGGCAGGGCAAATTTTGTTTCAGGCGAAGTTCAAGAACAAAAGAAACAAAACTTAACTGTAAAAGCTCTCGGAAAAGTGGTTGAGTTAAAGAACGTGATTAGGGAATTTAAAAATTTGGAAGCCGTTACTTTGGTAGTACGTCCTGAGATGATCCGGGTGAAGAAAACTGGTGAAATGTTCAACGGAATTATTCGCAGGTCAGTTTATTTGGGTGATGTGATCGAGTATGACGTAGACGTGAATGGACAAATGATCACCGGTACAGAGACTGATCCTTATGTTATGGACCTTTTCCCAGAAGGCGAAAAAGTAACTGTCGGATTCGCAGAAGGTTGCATTCAGGTATTGCCTGCTGAGAAAAATCATGCCTGAGTTTGATATTGTCATGATTGGCAATTTCGCCAAGGATAAATTGATCGTAGATGGTGTCGAGGAAATTTCTTCTGGTGGTGGAATCTACTATGGCAGTATCGCGATCAAACACCTCGACGTTAGTGTTGCTGTGGTAACCAGACTTCACAAGGACGATTTTCCGCGATTGGATGAATTGCGCGCCGAAGGTGTGGAAGTTTTTGCCACTCCAGCAGATGGAACTTCTGGGATTGCCAATTATTACCAGTCTTCAAATATGGAAACCCGTATATGTAAACCAATAGGATTTGGTGGTAAATATTCACTGGCAGAAATTCCAAATTTTAAAGCTCGAGTGATCATGCTTTCTCCCCTCTTTGCGGGTGAAGTAGATTTGCCCCTCTTGCAAGAATTATCGAAAAGGGCACCAATCGGAATGGATATCCAGGGATTTGTGCGAGTGCCGGTAGAGAATGACCTTATCTTCCAACCCTGGGCAGATATGGTCACCGGTTTGAGGAGTATCACTTACCTCAAATTAGATAAAGCAGAAGCTGAATATATTACAGGATTATCAGATCTGTCTCAGATCTTGAATAAATTACACTCAATGGGACCAAACGAGATTGTTTTAACACAATCATCGGGTGTAACTGTGTTTTCTGATGGTAAATTGTATTCCGCTCCCTTCACCCCACATTCCCTTGCGGGACGAACCGGTAGAGGAGATACCTGCTTCTCTACGTATATCGCCAAACGGCTGACAGATAGTGCTGAGACTGCCTGCCGGTGGGCAGGTGTTGTGACAACCTTAAAACAGGAAATTCCCGGTCCGTGGAAAGGTACTCAGCATGATGTTGCAGTAATACTTAAAAATATTTATGCATAATAGTATATTAGTTTTTTTTTATACTCCCTACACGATAACTTTATTTCATATTAAAGGGTAAATATTTTCTGCGAAATAAATGGATAAACGAACAATAACCATTGCACTTCATTAGTTTTACAAAGTTCAGATTTGTTTAAAATTTGCCCGCCAATGTTTTGGCGGGCAATTGTTGGTTATAACGAAAATACTTTGGTTATTAGGGTATACAATTCGCCGTACCTGTATCTGCATAGGTTTTTCCAGCTTCAGGTACAAATTGCCAGGTGTAACTGTTGGAGTGTAACGTAAATTTAAGCACTCCATAAGTATCGCTGTTCCTGGCAACACTATTCGGAAGAATGGTTCCAAATCCATAGTGACTCCTGCCACCCATACCGGCAACGAATTCCCTGATTCCGCTCACATTTGCAGCGCCAGTAGGAGATTGGGGATCAAAACGTTCATAATTGTGTTCGTGTCCATTGACAATAACATCCGCATGGTAATCAAACAATGCTTGCCATAAGGGTTGCATACCTGAAGTGCTTCCATGGGATGAACCACTTGAAAACCTGGGTTTGTGCCAGTAAGCAAGCGTACAGGTAGTTGGGTTTGCGATTAAATCCTGCCTTAACCACTTTTCCTGCGCTGATCCAGTGGCAGTGCTAATTTCGCTATTCAATACAACGATATGCCAGGTCCCCAAGTTGTATGAGTAGTATCCCTTGGTTGGGTCACCTGCTGCGGAGCCAAAATATCCGTAATATCCTGCCGCACCTGATGTATTGTATTCATGGTTTCCAGGAGATGGATTCGTTCGAGCCTTAAATCTTCCCCAGGTAGGGTTGTAGCAATTTGTATATTCAGAGGCAGAACCGCTTTCATAAGCATTGTCTCCGGCTGTAAATACAGTACCAGCGATCCCATCAATAAGTTTCGCTGTTGCCTCGTCTCCATCATTGGAGCATGTCGAAATATCTCCTGCTCCCACCAATACCGGATCATCACTAGAAGTTGGAACTGCTGTGGGTGAGACCAACGGTGCTGGAGTGCTGCTCGGAGTAAAAGTGGGTAATTCAGCGGTAGTTACGAAAGGTGTTGGAGTATTATCTATTGGAATTGGTATCTCAGGTATTGCTGTATCTGATGGTAACAACTCAATTGGTGGTATCTCAGAAATTAAATCTAGGAGTGAGGTCTCAGGAGGAGTATCACCTAAATTAGTGGATGTCATAACACTTGAAATCACCAATTGTGGTGACTTGTTCCCTGATTCCCGGGATGACAAATTTGTATTTCTTGAGCTTGAAGTTGTTATCGCCAGAGTATAAATGCCATCAGTCTGTATGGCGTTACTTACGTCGACCTCCAACCACCTTCCCCTTTTTATTGGACTTGAAATTCCGATTTCAGGTCCGATCTCCGGTGCATTATTATATGTGAGCCTGTCTTCAACCCAATTATTATCCAATACTGTTGAAACAGTGAAACCAGTACCGTTTGAACTGTTAGCATAGATTAATAGTTTAATCGTTTTCTCTTCTTGGTTATCTAATCCAACAACATCAAAACGTAGATAGCTTCTAGTAACAGGTAGATTATCCACATAGAGGGTATTATTTAATCCATAATTGTTTTCAGGTTTGGATTCCTTTACAAATGAATCTGCCACAGGGAAGATGCTAATTTTATTTATTTCCTGTTGGGTAGGAGACGATTCGAAGGCCTTAGTGCGTAATGCAAAACCTAGTACCAAAGCCAGTAAAACGAACAAACTTGCTAAGAGGACAGGAATTAATTTTTTTATCATAATATACCTTTTAGTTTAATGATGGAACCCTAAAGTGAACATTCCAGTAAGATATCTCTTGCTTCGGTAGTAGGATCCAGTCATGCTAAGGTTGGTTTTCTTATCCAAAGTAGTCATTACTTCCTTTTACTATTACCCATTTACTTAGGCAGGATCTGACGGATAATTTACATTCAAGGAGTTTACTTAAAAGATCATGATTCGATTTTTGATAAACTTACAATTTTCCAAATAATTGTTCAAGACATCGATTTTATTTTAGGATATATTTCGACACCATAAAAGATGACACCTTATACGTTCCTGGATAATAACCAAAACTATCCTGTACTTATCCCAGTGATCATTATTGCATCAAATAAGCCCGCCGATATATTGGCGGGCTTATTGTCATAGGATGTGTGAATTTTACGCTTACGGAACACAGAGTGCTGTACCCGAATCTGCATAGGTTTTTCCTGCTTCAGGTACGAATTGCCAATCATAGCTAGTGGAGTGCAATGTGAATTTAAGTACTCCGTAAGTATCACTATTCCGCGCAACACTGTTCGCAAGAATAGTTACAAATCCATAATGACTCCTGCCTCCCATGCCGGCGACGAATTCTCTTAATCCATTCACGTCAGCCACACCTGAAGGTGATTGAGGGGCAAAGCGTTCATAATTATGTTCGTGCCCATTCACGATCACATCTGCATGGTTGTCATACAAAGCTTGCCATAAGGGTTGCATACTGGAATTGCTACCATGGGCAGAACCACTGGAAAACCTTGGTTTATGCCAGTAGGCAAGTGTGCAGGTGGTTGGATTAGCAACAAGGTCCTGCCTTAACCATTTTTCCTGAACTGAACCGCTGGATGTGCTTATTTCGCTATTCAATACAATGATATGCCAGGATCCAAGGTTGTATGAGTAATAGCCCTTGGTCGGATCTCCAGCTGCAGCTCCAAAATATCCGTAATATCCTGCCGCACCTGATGTATTATATTCATGGTTTCCGGGAGATGGATTCGTTCGTGACTTAAACCGTCCCCAGGTTGGGTTATAACAATTTGTATATTCAGAGGCGGAACCACTTTCGTAGGCATTATCACCAGTTGTGAAAACTGTGCCTGCAATGCCATCGATTAATTTCGCAGTAGCCTCATCTCCGTTGTTGGAACAAGTCGAAATATCACCTGCACCTACTAAAACTGGATCACTATTTAATGTTGGAGCAGTGGTTGAAGTTACAACCGATGTAGGTGTGCTGCTGCGAGTGGGAGTAAGTGTATTAATTCGAGTGGGTGTCAGAGTATTGGTTCGAGTTGGAGTATTTGTCACAATAGGATTAGGAGTGTTTGTGCGAGTTGGAGTTGAGGTATTGGTTGCTCCTATTTGAACTGTGCTAGTTCTGGTAGGTGTATTTGTTATAATTGGTACTGTTGTATTCGTTCGAGTTGAAGTTGCTGCTAAAGTAGGAACCATTGTTGCCAAAGGGGTTGATAAACCGTTGAATAATAGGATCAACTTGGGCGATCTCGATCCTGATTCTCGAGATGAAAAGTTGATCGCTGTTGTTCCTGGGGTTAAAAGGTTAAAGCTATATGTACCTTCACCTGTAACATATGTGGTCACATCAAAAACAACCCAAGACCCACCAGTGGTCTTTTGGGTAGAGAATAAAGTATTTCCTGCGGCTGGAGCATTAGAAAAGGTTGTCGTTAACTCGCCCCAGGTATTATTAGCTACAGATTTTACATCTATCCCTTTGGTGGAACTGCTATTCGCATAAACTTGGAGTTGAACTTGGCTCAGTACTTGTTGGTTTACTCCAACCAGGCTAAAACGAAGCAAGCTGCTAACTATGGGTGATCCATCCACCCTCAGTGAAGTGGATCCACCATAATTCGTACCAGGATTGCTTGAATTAACATAAGTATCTGCTACCGGTAAATACGTCTGGTTTTGACTTGCCGAAACGACCATCGTGGAAACGGCCGGACTTGTACTGGAAGGAATTTGCTCGGGGGTGACTGTGTTGGTTGGTGGTGATGGGAGTGTAGGCACACCGGTTAGAATCGCCTCTTTGGTGGGAGTCTCAGTAAGAATTATAGGTGTAATTAAGGTTGCAGTAGCTTCTTCTTGGACGACGGTCGGTGCGACTTCACCTGAAACCACAAGTTGCGGGGTATTATTGTCTGCTTCCCGTGAACTGAGGTTTGTGTTTCTATTGCTCGTTGTCGTGATCGCCAATGTGTAGGTGCCATCCGATGTTATTACACTACTTACATCTAATTCAACCCACTGACCCTTATTCACTTTATCCACTGAATTGACTTCTGCACCAATAGCCGGGGCATTATTAAAAGTTATTGCATCTTCATCCCAATTGTTATCAGGAACGAGAGAGACGGTTACTCCGGTTTTGTTTGGACTATTTGCATAGACACGCAATGTTACAGATTGACCCGCGTTGGTAGCCAATCCACTAACATCAAAGCGAAGATAACTTCGTGTCAATGACAAGTTATCAACATACAGGATCTTCCTGGATCCATAG
Organism: uncultured Chloroflexia bacterium; assembly: GCA_963827895.1. GTDB lineage: Bacteria > Chloroflexota > Anaerolineae > Anaerolineales > Anaerolineaceae > PNON01. Next base: position 157,172 of record CAWHCY010000009.1, read on the forward strand.
TTTTTATCCGGGTAAGCCTCCCGCACATATGCATCAGCTGTTGGAGAGAAATTTAAGCCATCAGTTGCTTGAGTAGATTGTGATGTTGACGATGCTTGGGTAACGAAGCTGAAATTTACCAATAATACTAGGGTGATCAAGCTCACCCATCGTGATCTATTTACTTTTACCATTAAGAACTCCTTATTGGTGGAAGCCAACGAAAAAAAATAGCCTGGTTCCCCAAGCCACTTTCATTATTTTACGCAGACTAAACCACAATTGTCTTATGCTATTTATGATTTACCTAGCGTAAGCACATATATTAATTTATTTATCTTTTTCGAACAGGGATTGAAGGTGAGTAAAACCATACCTGGCATTCTTGAATTTTTCCAGGATTTTGCAGGGATGATGTATTATGGGAAAAATATTGTTACTGCCCGAAGAAGTAATTTCATTCGAAACCCCACTATATTGACTTCTCAAAATATTGTCAACCCCCATTAGTACTAGTACGTAATTTCAGGATGTTTTTCAGCACCTTTTCAATCAATAGCGGACGATATTCTTAACTTCAATTAATGAGACACTTTTTCACACATTCATTATTTCTTGCATGATTTATGTTTTTTATTATTCCATTCTTTTGTAATAGATATTATTCCTTGATTCCGAATAAATCTATCTGCAATTCATTTAGAAAATTACAATTAATAACATTAATCCAAACCTGTCTACCTGCATTAACCAGCCATCGTTATATAAATATCACAAGGACGTTTCGCTTGGTTTGTGGTATTTTCATTTTTGAACGTAATATCCTTAATTAAAGATTCTAATAATGAAAGATTACTTGCACATATTATAATTTTGTTATATAATTTGCAAAAGTAAGTAATTTTTCAAAATTATTAGTATTGAAAGCGATTCACAAAATAATCAATATTATCTCGTTAAAGGACAGAAAATACTATGCAAAATAATATCGAAGCCATTCTTTTAGATGTTGGAAATACAATGCGAATTGTCATTAAAGATGAACTGTTTATGGCTCAATCCAAGCAGAAATTGGTCGAGTTGACTGGAACTAAAATGACAGTGGACGAATTCATCCCAATGTTGGAAGATCGCTATCAAGTACTAAGGAAGCGGGCCAAAGAGAAATTGATCGAAGCTTCTGAAAAAGAAATGTGGACCCAATGGATGTTACCTGATTTTCCTATCGAAAAAATCGCCCCACTCTCAGCGAAATTAACCCGGCTTTGGCGTGATTGCGATGGCCGCCGTATTCCACGAGAAGATGTAAAAGAAACTGTCCTTGAATTGCATAAACGCGGATATAAATTGGGCATTATTGCAAACACAATAACCGAAACTGAGATCCCGGATTATCTTGAAACCGATGGTTTGACCGATTACTTTACAACGGTTGTTCTCTCATCAAAGGTTGGAATCCGGAAGCCTGATCCTGAGATCTATTGGGAAGCAGCCCGCAGGATGGGGGTTGAACCTTCAAAATGTGTATATGTTGGCGACAATCCGGTTCGGGATGAGGAAGGTACACGGCTCGCTGGTTATGGGATGTTTATCCTGTTTTATGAACCTGCAACTCAGGAAAAAGAACCGCCTACTGGTGAAGTTAAACCTGACCACACCATAAAGGCAATGAAAGACCTGTTGGAAATTTTCCCTCCACGAAAATTTTAATAAATATGTAAATAGCCTTAAAAGTTATTTGAGGTGGCACTTTAGACCTAAACGTATCTCTCATTATCAAATTTTCAATTTGATCCATCGGAACAATGATGGAAGATATCCGTGGAATTGTATGTAATTAAGGGTTTCAGATGGAAAAAATCGTTCTTGACAGGAAAGGTCAAATATATGAACAATGACATCCAGGCAATTTTTCTTGACCTTGGCAATACCTTAAGATTATTGGTAAAAGACGATGAATATCAATCAATTGCCCGCCAAAAGATCGTCGATCTCCTTGGAACCGATGAAAAACCTGATAAATATTGCGAAATTCTAAACGAAAGATACAAAGCTTATCGGGTGTGGGCATTTGAAAACTTGACCGAAGCCCCGGAGGTCGATCTTTGGACCAAATGGTTGTCACCTGAAATTGATACCAGCAAGATCGCGCCTTTAGCTGAAGAATTGACATATCTGTTTCGACAGACAAATGGCCGCAGAGTATTGGTGGAGAATGGTCGGGAAGTGGTAATGGAATTACACCGTCGCGGTTATATCTTAGGTATTATTAGCAACTTAATATCGACAAGGGAAATTCCTGAATGGCTGGACAATGACGGCTTCACCCCATATTTCAAGTCCGTGGTTCTCTCTTCAGTTTTTGGAAAAAGAAAACCAGATCCCGCAATTTATCATGAAGCGGTTTCATTAGCAGGGGTGAAACCAGCGAATTGTGCTTATGTTGGTGACAACCTGAAACGCGATGTTACTGGCACACGTGAAGCAGGATTTGGAAAGGTGATCATAATGATCACACCTCAAGAATTATCCAAAGAAACAATAACTGATGAGAACCGACCCGACTTGATCATAAACGAATTTCGGGAGCTATTAAATATCTTCCCTGGCCGAAAGTAGGCAAATATGGTCCAAAAGGAATTGCGAACCTCAACAGGTAATCCTCCGCGTGGGGCGGCTTCAATTGCCGGTACGGTTAGGGATCTCTACAAAGAAGGTCAGACAGACTATTCCCTGGAACCGATTGTATTGACAAATATCAGTGGTGTCCCAATTGGTCGGATCAGGAATGGTGACTCGGTTATTTTTTGTTGCCGCCGGGGAGAGCGTGAGATTGAATTGACTGAAGCATTTACAGAAACTGGGTTTCCCCACTTTCCACGTCCTGACCTTCAAAATCTTGCATTTGTCATCCTGACTCTCTATCACGAAAAATTCAAGGATTTACCCGTTGCTTTTGCTCCATCCAAAATAGTGGACACACTCGGAGAAACGATAAGTCGAGCTGGCTTGTCTCAACTGCATACTGCTGAATCCGAAAAATTTTCACATGTTACTTTCTTTTTCAACGGGGGTAATAATCAACCCTTCAAAGGTGAAACAGATGTGCGCATTCCAACGATCAAAGGTATTCCTTTTGACCAGATCCCTGGAATGAGCCTGGAAAAAGTTGCAGATCAAGTTTTGGATGGAATAACAAAACAATACGAATTTATTGTGACTAATTTTGCTAATGGAGATGTTATTGGTCATACTGCAAATCGTGAAGCCAAGATCGAGTGCGCTTCTCTTGTGGATAAACAACTTGGACGGGTGGTAGATGCTGCCCTCGGTGCCGATTATGTCACTCTTATTACAGCGGATCACGGCAATCTGGAAGAAATGACCAACCATGATGGGACACCCCATGTTGCTCATACAACGAACCTCGTCTCGTTTATCCTGATAGATCCACGCACACCAGGATCCATTAATTTAAGAGATGGGAAATTAGCTGATGTAGCTCCAACGATTTTATCAGTCCTCAATATCAACCAGCCTATCTCTATGCTCGGTGAAAATATAGCTGCAAATCATAGCTGGGGTGAGAAAAGAAGGGTCATGCTCGTCATTCTTGACGGCTGGGGAAATGGTAAGCAGGATAAAACCAATCCAATTTTTCTTGCTCAAACTCCTGTCTGGGATTCATTGCTCCAACGTTATCCAAATTGCCAATTACAGGCTTCCGGTGAGGCAGTGGGTTTGAAATCTGGAAAAGCCGGAAATTCTGAAGCTGGCCACATTAATATTGGTGCAGGTCGAGTAGTACTTCAAGACGATGTCCGCCTGGATTTAGCGATGAAAGACGGATCTTTCTATTCGAATGAGAATTCTTTGCCAGTCCATTGAAGAAACAAAAAATAGGGGATCTTCATTGCATCTGATCGGGTTGCTCACAGAAAAAAGTTCCCATGGTTCAATTGATTATCCCTTGGCAGTTTTAAAAATGGCAAGGGATAATGGTTTGGACAGGGTCTACCTGCATGTTATTTTTGATGGCCGGAGTACAGAACCAGGTAGTGCTCCAGCTCTCCTGGAAAAACTGGAAATTCAAGTAAATGAGATTGGAATTGGAAAAGTCGTCACTGGTGTAGGTCGAGGCATTGCACTCGACCGTGATGGAAATTATGGCAAGATCCAACATGCCTTTGATGCATTGGTCAATGGAACCGGTAGAAAATGCGTGGAATAATCAGGAGGGTTAGCAATGGATCATAAATTCCTGCAAAGCCTGGTCATACCCGGGAAAACTAAAATAGCTATGATCATTATGGATGGCCTTGGTGGTTTACCTCTCGAACCAGGCGGAAAAACTGAATTAGAAACTGCAAAAACACCAAATCTCGACGCACTGGCAGAAATGTCGGCATTAGGTTTATCTGTCCCTCTTGGACCAGGAATTACAGTGGAGAGTGGTCCCGGGCATCTTGGTCTTTTTGGTTATGACCCCATTGAATATAGAATCGGGCGAGGTGTTCTGGAAGCTGTCGGACTCGGTCTCGATTTACAGCCAAATGATGTCGCTGTTCGTGGAAATTATTGTTCGGTTGACGATATAGGTATAGTAACGGACAGACGTGCTGGCCGAATTCCAACTTCTATAAGCATGGAATTGTCTAAATTATTAACAACGCAAATTGAAGACACCACGTTTTCTGTTGAAACAGTTAAAGAGCATCGTTTATCGATCGTTTTGCGTGGTCCAGACTTAGGTAGTGCAATCATTGGTTCTGATCCTAACAAAAATGGGTTGCACCCTCTTCCCATCAAGGCACGAAATAAAAACTCAGAAAGAACTGCGCAATTAGCAAAAGTATTTGTGGAAAGGTCACGGAAAATTCTTGCAGAGTACCAACCCAAACAGCCAGCTAATATGATCCTCTTAAGAGGTTTTGATCATTACCCAAAATTTCCATCCTTTCAAGACTTATATGGATTAAATGCAGCATGCATTGCTATTTACCCAACGTATCGCGGAATTGCACAATTGGTTGGTATGCAAGTCCTTAAAGTTGAAGGGACTATGTTGAAAGATGAATTTGAATTGTTGGAAAAGAATTGGAACGACTTTGACTTCTTTTACTTACATGTCAAGGATACTGATCTTGCTGGTGAGGATGGTGACTTTCCGCGTAAAGTACGTGTTATTGAAGAAGTGGATAGCCTGATTCCAAGGGTACTGGCCCTTAATCCCGATGTGGTCATTGTCAGTGGAGATCATTCGACACCGGCAGCATTAAAATCCCACTCATGGCATCCTGTTCCCACTCTGATTTATAGTAAATGTGTCCGCGCCGATGGGATTGCGGAATTTGGTGAACGAGTATGCTCACACGGTAGTCTTGGAGTATTTCCAGCAAAACACATTATGCCTATCGCACTTGCAAATTCTCAGCGTCTGTCAAAATTTAGTGCTTGATTTGGTATAGATTATCAATGAGGATAAGAAGAAATCTAAAGTATGAAAGGCAATTAATAATAACAATTCATCCCATTTACACCTGGATCTGAACAGGATTTGTCAGTTCATTTGTATCAAACCAATACAAACTATTAAGGAAATGCTATGGTCAATTCAGTTTTAGAAAACAAAGTTGCCTTCTCGGAAAAATTATTCGAAATCATGAAACAAATTAATTCCGGCATTTCCAATTTGGAATTGTATGAATTCCGATATGGGATGCTTGAATTGAATCCCGAAAATGGTTGGAATTCAATTAAGCTGGATGGGAAAGAAGAAATCACTTCACGGATTAACAATCGGAAGTTCTTTGACAGTATTAAAGCCAAACCCACGGCTTGGGACAAAATAGTGTTGGATGAACAAGTATTACGTCTGACGCAAATGCTTTTTGTTGGTCTTGTGACTGGTGAATATTCACCTGACTGGGTAAATGAGCATTTCTATTTTGATATTCGCGGTTTTTATTTCCTGGTTCGCACAAAATATTTCACCGAAAATGTCCTTAAGTATTTTGGCGGGAAACCCTTTAAGCAATTTGAGAAAAAACAAAAATCGTTTGATCAAAGCCAGGATATTGGTTATAAGGATTTTAAAGAAGCAAATAAGGAAGTGGACGATTTATTCTTTACGAGTGTAAAGAAAATAATCGCCGCACGTGGTACGCCGATCATGATTGCCATTGCCGGGCCAACCGCTGCCGGGAAAACAGAAATTGTGGAACGCCTTCGTTCTACCTTTGAGCAGGAAGGTAAACAGGTTACATCAGTTGAATTGGATAATTTCATGACTGATAGAGACTATCGCGAAGCCAAGGGTATCGATTCTGAGGGTAAAAGAGCATTACACTTTGAGCTTTTTAAACAAAGCCTGGAAGATATTACTCATGGCAAAAAGATCATCATCCCCTGTTATAACTTCGTAGATGGCACATCCAGCCACGATCTGAGTGGCAATTTGAAACCAAACCGTATCCCTGTGGAAATTGAACCGGCAGATATAATTTTTATCGAAGGTAATTTCCCGTTTTTAATCGAAGAAATCCTGCATTTGATTGGAATCAAAGTAGTTTACCTCACAGATGATCCAATTCGCCTGAAGCGTAAATGGAAACGAGATATAGATCTTCGAAAGAAATATGACATTTCCTATTTACGAAATCGATACTTTAGAGAACAGTTCATCATGGCCGAGGTGGCCTACATTCCCCAAATGCAGGTATGCGATATGACCGTTGATACAACCGGTGCAGCATTGTGGGTCTCACCAGAAATTGCAGAAATACTAAAGTAGACAGGATAAGTTCTGATGGCAGGGACAAATAGAATGCACTCCCCCGAAGAGTTTTCAGACGTTCTTTTTGAAAGAATGAAGAAAATAAACTTAGGCATTAAATATTTGGAACTATATGAATTCCGTTATGCGTTAGAAAATCTTTTCCCTGAAGATGGTTGGGATTCGGTTGAATTGGAAAATCAGGAAAACATTGAAAAAAGTATCGGGTCAAGAGACTTTTATACTCATATCGAACTACGACCACGATCAGGTGAATGCATTTGTTTGGATAAAACCATCACCCAACTTACCCAAATGCTTTTCGTTGGTTTGGTAAGGAAAAAGTATCCTCTAAGATGGGTTAATCTTCATTTTTATTTCGATATTCGGGGATTTTTCTTTTTACCTCGTACTGTTTATTTTACTGAAGAAGTACTCATCCACTTTGGGGACAAACCTTATAAGCAGTTCCCCAGGAAACAAAGGGGATTAGAACGCTTCCAGGGTGTCGGGTACAGAGACTTTAAAGAAGCAAATTCTGAAATTGATCGAGCATTTGTTGCACTAGTAAAGGAATTAATTGATCGTAGAGGAACCCCTATATTGATCACTCTTGCAGGACCTACTGCTGCTGGTAAGACCGAGATCACTGAACGTTTATTCAATATTCTAAATCAAGCCGGAAAGAAAATCACAACAATTGAAGTAGACAATTTCCTCTTGGACAGGGAATATCGGGATGATAAACCCATGGGAAAGGAATCAACCCACTTTGATATGTTTATTAATTGTCTGGCGGAAATTCTTAAGGGTAAAAAAGTATTCATCCCGAGATATGATTTTGTGAACGCTACATCCAGTCACGATTTGGATGGCAATTTGAAGGTTGGCTGTACTCCACTGGAGATAGAACCAGCTGATATTATATTCATGGAAGGTAATTTTCCTTTCCATATCCAGGAGCTATCAAATTTGATAGGGATAAATGCTGTATATTTGACCGATGATCCAATACGGTTGAAACGAAAGTGGAAGAGAGATATTGACTACAGGAAGAAATACGATCCATCATACTTCAGGAACAGGTATTTCAGGACGCAGTTCCTTCGAGCTCAAGATATATATTTACCATTGATGCAGGTGTGCGACATAGTCGTCGATACTACTGGTGCGGCTCTGTGGGTTACACCACAAACGATGAAACATTTAAACCAGGAATGAAATCAATGACAGAGGTTCTTCCTAACTCAATCACTAACACTGAAGCAATTCTCTTTGATATTAATGGCACTTTAAGAGTGCGCGAACTTCATGAACCCACACAGCAAGCTGCGATAAAGCGAATTCTGGAATTACTACAAATGAATGCTGTTTCTGAAGCTTTTTGGGAAGAATTGGTAAGGCGACAAAAAGCTTACGGAGCCTGGGCACAGCAGAACCTGGTTCAATTATCCGAGCAGGAGATTTGGACGAAGTGGATTTTGCCTGATTTTCCTCGTTCCCAGATTGAACCAGTGGCTGATGAATTGATGCTTTTATGGAGTGAACGCAAAGGGCGGACTGTTCCAAGGCCAGGTGCAAAAGAAACAATCATCGAGTTGAAGAAACGTGGCTACCGACTTGGGGTAATAAGCAACAGCATGTCAACGTTAGATATTCCTCGCAGTATGGATCGTTATGGTTGGGCAGAATATTTTGAAGTAGTGGTCATCCTCTCCTCCTTTATTAAATTTCGGAAACCATCCCCTAAACCATTTTTGGAAGCTCTTCGTTCATTAGATATTGATCCCGGCAAGTGTGCGTATGTCGGAAATCGGATTTCAAAAGATCTTGTTGGTTGTAAGCAGGCTGGTTTTGGGTTAGGTATCCTTCTCGAACCGCCTGTGAATCCACGGAATGACGAGCGAGATTTATCTATTCAACCCGATCTAGTCATACAATCGTTAAGTGAACTTCTCAATATTTTTAAGGATAGGAAAAACTCCTTAATATGATCGTACCTCCTGCATTTAGATCCAAAAATTTTCGCCTGTATTGGATCGGTCACTTAATTTCCATCGCCGGTTCACAAATGCAGTTATGGTCAATTTATTGGCATCTACGTACCCTATCAGACCAGCCGGTAATTATCAGTGGAATAGGGTTGGCCAGGTTTCTTCCAATCATATTTCTTTCGTTAATTGCCGGAGTTGTTGCAGATCGATATGATCGTCG
>CAWHCY010000010.1:0-197247 GCA_963827895.1 uncultured Chloroflexia bacterium
AAAGTTGAGTAATCATAAATCGAATTTTATATGACATTTGGAACAGGTAAAACACTTTTAAAAAATGTTTCCGCCCTCAGCCTTGGGCAGTTGGCTTCGCGCGGATTAATGATCGTTTACCTGGCCATTCTCGCACGGTATATAAAACCCGATGGAATGGGCCAGCTTGGCATAACTCAATCTCTTAGCGCATTGGTTTTCTTGTTTGTCAATCTGGGTTTCGATACGCTGGCTGTCAGGGACGTTGCCCAGGATCGGCAAAACGGGTCTGCTTATCTATCCAGTATCCTTTTTATTAAAGGAATTCTGGCTGGCCTTGCGATGGTCGTTTTAATCTTCATTAGCGGATTAGCGAAATACGGATCGGATACAACCCAGATCATTTTCGTCTATGGTTTGGTATCTCTGGCTGGTGGTTTTATATCGGTTGGTAATTCAATCTTACAAGCCAATGAAAGGCTTGAAATTGTTGCCGGCTTACAACTTGGACGGGATATTACGAATGTCGGTTTGAGCTTACTGGTGATCGCTCTAGGCGGTAATTTACTTCAAATAGTAGGAGCATCATTTATCGCAAATATTCTCCACGTAGTTGTGCAATATATTTTCATCGCCAGGCTAAAAATGGCCAAGATTTCAATTCCTGATTGGTCTCAAAGTCGTACAATTATTCGAAAAGGCCTGCCTTTCGGTGTGGTGGTTTTACTCAATGCCTTATACAGTCAGACAGGTCCAGTACTCCTATCCATACTGGCGACAAAAGCAATTACCGGGGCATTTTGGTCTGCGAACAGCTTGTTGGCGATGCTTTTTATCTTGCCCTCGATGTATTCTCAAGCTGTTCTTCCGGTATTCTCCCGATTTTTTTCGGAGCAGTCCGGGCATTTGCAATTCAGTTATCAGAAATCGTATAAATTACTTACCAGTTTTGGTGTACCCCTGGCTGCCGGAACCATTCTGCTGGCAAAACCAATTGTTGAAATGTTGTTTGGACCCGGTTATCAGGAAAGCATAATTGCTTTACAGTTACTTGCCATAAATCTTGACCCTCGCTGCCAGCTTTACAAGTGGTCCTGTGTTGACAGCTATGGGTAAGCAAAGATTATTATCCGTGATTTATTGCTAACCGCTGGTCGTTATGGTGGTTTTGTACGTCTGTCTTATACCTCGCTCGGTATTATCGGTGCCAGCCTGGCGTATACTATTCCGGTGATATTTGGTTTTGTTATTTTTAGTATTATTTGCCACCGCTTATTGCATATTGCCATCCCCGCTGGAATGATACTGCGAACCATTGGTGCAACCCTGGTTATGTCAGGAATAGTTTTTCTAGGCAGGGAAGCCGGCATCCATTTTTTGATATTAGGCTGCTTAATAGGACCAATCACATATGGAGTTTCTCTTTTCGTTCTGGGTGGAGTTGATGAAGAAGAGAAATTCTTCCTTAGAACCAATTTTAAGGTTGCAAAAACAATCAATCACGTAAATCCAACCAGGGGCAAAGTATTTTTTTAGAAACAGGCTTGATTATTGTGGACTTTTTAATCAAATGGACAGAATTCGTATAAATTCTGACTCTTCGGCGAAAATTTCCTGGATTGCGCTGGCAGTCTTGCCGGCATTGTGGCTTTAATATTATTCGCTCAAGTTAGACTACTATTGATGCTGGTTTTGGGCATTTACGCGGCTGTTTTTTCCTGGTATCGGCCGGTACCCGCTCTGATAGTAGCTGCTATTCTTTCGACGTCCGTTCTTCAGTTTGTCACACTTGAAAACTTGCCTTATTTGCAACTTGCATCGGGTAGTGCGTTTGAATGCGCTTGATCTTTGCCTTTTGATGATGTTTGTGTTCGGAATCATCCGTCTTTCCCAACGCAAGGAGCGCCCTTTGTTCTGGCGTCCATTATTATTCATTGTTGTGGCAATTCTAATTTCATTAATCGTTGGAGTGATTTCAGATAGCACCACTGTAAAGGCAGGTTTATCAGGTTTGAGAGCCATTTCTGGTTTTCTATTTTATTTTGCTTTATCTGGCAACATTACCTCTTCGCAGCAGTTGAGGTATGTGCTTATCTTTATTTTCTTACTAGCCTTTGTTTCAGTCGGAGTACAAGTGGTGGAATTTGTAAATGGTGAAAGACTTATATCCGGACTTTCTGGACCCGGTTATTATAGTGCCACCAGAACTGTTAGTGTAGGGAATGAAATAATTCCATATCTATGGAACAGAGCCCCAATGTATCTTGCGCTTTGCCTATTCCTGGCCTGGGGCGCTTTATCCGTCGGTAAAAAGAAAGTGATATTTATTCCTTTATTCATCCTTTGCTGCATTGGCTTTGCCATCACCCTTGTAAGATCATGGTTCATTTTTATTGCAATTGGTTTCGCCTTTACGTTTATACTAGCAAAAAAACCGACAATTATTAAAACCTTGGCCATTATTCTTGTCACATTAGTGATTATTTATATGGCAATCGATTTTGCGAGCCTTAATTTACCAAAACAGTCGTTTAACTTACTTTCGGCTATTGTTAATCGAGTGGGTACATTATTAAATTTCCAGCAAGAAAGCACCTTCCTAATTCGCGCCAATGCCATCCAACACATGTGGCAGATGTTTTTAAAAACTTCCATTTTTGGCCTCGGTCCGGGTAATGGATCCTATAACAGCGATGTTGGATTGTTAAATACATTGGTCGATTATGGCATATTGGGTTGGGGTGCGGTTGTTTTTTTGATAATTATGATGGGACAAACATTATTTAGACAGTGGAAACAATCATACGAAGGCTCGACCCAGAAAGGGTATGCCATCGGGTTATTGGGGATGTGGATTGGCATGATCAGCGTATATTCATTCAGTATTGATCCATTTTTCAGTATCAGCAACGGCATGGCTGTTGGTCTTCTGTTGGTCCTGATTGAAAAACTACCATTACTGGCACCAGACAAAATTTCGGTTACATAAAAGAGATGTAATGAGTTTTCCTTTAACTGAATTACCGAATGTGTCTATCGTCATTATCGGCCGCAACGAAGCTCGAAATTTACCCGCTTGCATACAGTCGATCAGGGAGATGGATTACCCACAAGACAAGCTGGAAATCATGTACGTTGATACCGATTCAAATGATGGCAGCCCGGAGGTAGCTCTGACCTGTGGTGTGACAGTTCATGAGGAACATAGTAATTTTCCGTCGGCAGGAAGGGCGCGCAATCGTGGTTGGCATGAAGCAAAGTACGATATTGTCCACTTCATAGATGGCGATATGACTGTTGCACCACAATATTTGCGGGAAGCAGTGCTCCTGATAGGGAAAGATGGGGTGGCAGGAGTGATCGGGCGGTTGAAGGAACGATACGCTGACCGGAATTTTATTGCCCATATTTTGGAATACCCCTGGGCAGCAAGAGAAGCAGGTTTTGTGGATGCACCTGGAGCAGGAGGAACACTTCTGCGTGCTGCATTAGCAGAAGTTGACGGGTATAATGCCGAAATTCTACGGGGGCAAGAAACAGAATTAGGATATCGATTGCGTCAAAGAGGTTATAAAATAATACTCATCGACCAGACGATGGGGACGCATGACTACGAAGTGCATAATCTGGTTGATTTGTGGAAATGGTACGCAACCAAAGGGCGAAGCTTTATGCGAATTCTCCGGTTACCACCATCAGAGTCGATTGCTGGCGAGCAACGCGCTGGTCACCGGGCAATTCAACAATTCGTTTTAGCCATACTTGGTTCAGGTGGGTTGCTTTTATCAGGCTTGTGGTGGGTGTTCGCTTTCATCCCGGTTTTGTTGTCTGTATATATTGTGTTTCGTTATTGGCAACCAACGCGCTTTAGAGGATTACGAATCGCTAATTTCATGTGTGAATATTTTTTCAAACCAGCCATTTGGGTAGGCATGATCAAGTATGAAATAACTCGGAAATAGTAATGCAACAAGGGGTTAATGGCTGTGTTAGTTCTTTTGCATCATTTTGGCAAATAAATAACTCAATTAGAAAGCTGAAGTTCATTTTGTATAGAAACCCCGAATACATATGGTGTTAATTACTAGTTTGTATGTTAAACACACTTAATGATTCCAAAAATCTATTATTAGGTATTTGAATGGACTCTACTTATCCGCAAACTAATTTCAAAATAAATCCATTAGATGAAAAAAGGTTTCAAATTAAAATAGCTAATGGTTCTGAAGGGTTGCAGGTAATCACACAACTTCCGCCTAGCCTTATTGAAAGGTTGGCAAAAACATTTTTGCCTCCTGGTTTTATTGATGCTATCAGTCGATTGGAAAACCCACAACGGTATGATGGTTTAGCTGAAATGCTCAAAAGGCGAAATATATCTTTCGTTGGTAAGCGAATCCTGGATGTAGGCTGCCGCTATGGTACTTCCACGTTTGCAGCTTCACGTATGGGTGCAGCCGAAGTTGTTGGAATTGATATATCCTCCGATTCGATCGAAACCGCGCGATATCTTTTAGCTCAGTTAATAAATAATCCAACCATTTGTGGGAAGGCAAAAATCTCCTTCCAGGATATCCGTCCTTTTGAAAATCCGCCGTTTGACCTCGAAAGCTTCGATATCGTTCTTTGTAACGCCTTATTCGAACACGTTCCATATTCTGAAAGAAAGGTATTGGCACAACAGCTGTGGAAATTTGTCTCACCTGGAGGTTTTTTCATCGTTAATGAAACCCCAAATCGTTGGTGGCTTAAAGACGGTCATACCACTGGTCTTTGGGGATTGCCTTACTTACCAAAATCAATCGCCCAAAGGTATGCAATGTTATTTAGCAAGCAATATACCCGTGCTCAACTTCTCGATTGGGATTATATGATCAGCCAGGGTATCCGCGGAGTCACATATTCCGAAATAGCCTCCGCTCTCCCTCAGGTAGACAACCAGTTCGATGTACGAGCTGATGACATTCAAGGTTATTTTGATACATTATTACAAATGTATCATTCACCCAGAAATAAAATTACCAATCGTTTTTGGCGGATAATTTGCAGAGGGGCCGAAAAAATTTTGTGTCAACCCTGGCATTTGCCTAACACAATTGTATTACCCGATTTATTCATGGCATTAAAGAAAACACTGTAAAGCCTCAATAATGATGCAAAAGAAGCTTTATGATTTATTAAGTCCACAATTCCAGTCGATAGTTGACCAGATGCGTTACCGATTGAATCTGCTTCCCCGGGTGGATCCATCTGCTATAAGTAGTGATTGGCTTCCCAAACCCTACAAAGCCGCCCTGGTCATCTCGGCAGATTTCGAAATGGGTTGGGCCTGGCGGTATACCCGCTCTGAGAATGCGGCAACTTTGGCAATGGAAGCAGCAGTTCAGACTCGCAAAAACTTCCCAGCATTGATCGAGCTTTTCGACCGCTACGAAATACCCATCACCTGGGCAACGGTTGGGCACCTGTTCCTGGATCACTGCGAACGAAAGAACGGCCGGTCCCATCCCGATCTGCCGCGTCCGTCATATTTTGAGAATGAATACTGGCAGTATCAGTCCGGAGATTGGTATGACGCCGATCCATGCAGCAGCCTGGAAGACGCACCCGACTGGTATGCCCCTGACCTGATCCAATCCATCCTTACGGCCAAAGTGAAGCATGAGATCGCCTGCCACACCTTTTCTCATATTGATTGCTCCGACGCTTATTGCCCGTCAGAGCTAATGGAAGCCGAGTTACTTGCCTGCCAGGAAGCTGCCCGTCCGTGGGGCCTTGAATTACAGTCGTTGGTTTTCCCCGCCAATTATCCCGGGAACCTACCCATACTGCAAAAACTTGGTTTTAAAAGCTATCGTCACCATGGTCAATATCACCTGGGGATACCAGAACAGGATGAATATGGTTTATGGAGTATTCCTGGAGGAATTCAGTTAGAAGTCCCACCAGGCTGGCAAGTGGAAGATTGGGCTAATGTCCTTTGTCACTGTGTTGACCGAGCGCTCGAGACCAATACACTGATACATTTATGGTTTCACCCTTCCTGTGATCCGGTCAATATTACAAAAGTGTTTCCACAATTGTTAGTAACTATTAGCAATTACAGGGAAAATCTCTGGATTGGGACGATGGCAGATCTTGTTCAGATATCCGCGGACAATAGGAATGTTTTGTGAAAAGTACGACTAGAACCCGATTGAGAATGGTCTTCATCCTCAGCTTATTCGATACTGGTCTAGGCGCGATTCGCAGCCTGGGGCGGGCCGGCATTCCTGTTGTCGGGATGGATAGCGATCCACAATTGCCGGGTTTCAAGTCGCGCTACTGCAAGGCTTTACTCTGTCCCAGCCCCATCCACCAGCCGGATGCATTGGAGAAATTCCTCCTGGGTGAAGCCCGTAAGTATGATCTGTCACCGGTATTGATCCCCGCTTCCGATGCCTACGTTCAGTTCCTCTCGCGTTACCGTGAAACACTCGCGAAATTTTTCCTGTTCAATCTGCCATATGCAACCGTTCTGGATGCCATGGTCAACAAGCGCCTGCAATACGAACTTGCCGAAAAGGTCGGCACCCCAATTGCCCAAACCTTCTACCCGGAAACCATGGAAGATGTGGAAAACATCCAGAACCAGCTTGCCTACCCTGCTTTTATTAAGCCATATATTGGACACCTGTGGCGGGAAAAGTTTGGCGGAACACACAAAGGATTTAAAGTATTTTCGGTTCAGGAACTGCGTCAGAGATACACTGAAATTTTCCCAACCGGTTTGAAAGCCATGGTACAGGCAATCATCCAGGGACCCAACACAAACCACTACAAAGTAAATGCATATATCAACCAGCGAGGAGAGCCGCTGCTGGTATTTACTCTACGTAAAATCCGCCAATACCCTACCGAATTCGGTGTCGGCACAATGGTCGAAAGTGTGCATTACCCTGAGCTGGCTGCGTTGGGTCTGCATTTTCTGAAATCGATCAACTATCGCGGCATAGGCTCAATTGAATTTAAGAAAGATGACCGTGATGGTAAGTTGAAGATGATCGAGCTGAACCCGCGTCTGTGGCAGCAAAATATTCAGGCAACAGACTGCGGTATGAACTTTCCATTGATGGAATACCAGGACCTGTGCGGCCAAAACCCACCTGCAATTACCACATTCCGAGAAGGGGTACGCTGGTGGGATTCGCTGGCCGATTTCCAATCCTTCTGGGAGTACAACAAGCGCGGCGAGCTTTCTTTCCCGCAATGGGTGTCCTCCTGGATTGGAGCCACTTCCCACCCGCGGTTTGCCTGGGATGACCTGGGACCATTCCTCAAAGCAAATGAGTATGGTCTGAAATACCTGCGCATGCCATTTTACCTGTTGAGGAATCGAAAGCAGGCAAAATGACGGCGCAAAATCGCATTATTGATATTAAACAGGTCCTTTTATCCACAGGCACCGCATTGTATAAGAAATTTTCCCAAGACGATTGGAACCATAACGGTAAATGCAGATTATTAATTGAAACATCACCAGGGTTCACTCCGGAAGATTGGGTAAAATCTCTTGAAGATAGTTATAACGGGTGGAGTGAACATATAGAGCTTCGTTTCGTGCACAACATCTTGCAGCGAGCCTCCCTGGCGCCAGGCGCTGAAATTTATGTCAGCACCTGGCTCTCAAATGAATACTTAAAAAACGCTACTGATCTAAGATGGGTGCATCTTACAGTCGGTGGGGTTGAATTTCTCGAGGAAATCAAGATACCTTCAAGCATAAAAATCACTACCGTTGCAGGCATTTCCTCTACAAGTATTGCAGAACATGTTATCGGTTTGATTATTGCTTTAGATAGACGGTTTGATATAGCGTTTTCCAGACAGAATCGAAACCTGTGGAACCAAAGCGGTATCGTTGAACACATACGTGGACTAAAAGGGCGTACGCTCGGGATTGTTGGATTGGGCAACAATGGTCAGGCGATAGTCAGCCCGGCTCGTGCGCTTGGGATGAACGTGATAGGCCTCGATAAACGACTGGACTTAGCTGTGGCGGGTGTAGATAGTATATTTCCTCCCGAACGCCTTATTGAGTTGCTCAGACTATCAGATTTTGTGGTTCTATGTGTGCCGCTAAATAAAGGAACATATAAATTAATCGGTTTAAATGAATTGATGATTTTGGGTCCAAACTCTTATCTTATCAATGTTTCACGCGGGCAAATCGTCGATGAAAAAGCTCTTGCGAAAGCCTTGAAGAAGGGTCTCATCGCCGGGGCAGCACTAGACGTTCTCTCTACAGAACCACCCGGACTTTTTCATCCTTTACGAAATAGCCCCAATCTATTAATCACCCCCCACGTCGCCGGCAACATTTATATGTTTCGTGAAGAAATTCGTAATGATTTCGTGCGGCAATTAATGGAATATATCCAGAAACGAAATTAATTTGAAAGGTGTTTTTCTTTGTATGAAATTCTTGGTTTTCTAAACTTTAATGGTAACCCTTCGCTGCTTACCGAAAAATACCTCCTTCCTTCGCAAAGGAATTGGGCTCATTCGCCAGTAAAAAGAATTAAAGCTGTGAATTTTGAGGCGATTTATCTCGAGCATGAAAACAGCCTCCAGTGTTATGCTTATGATAGTTCACAAGCGATATTAATTCTTGGCGAGCCCAGGTTGCGGCTTGATGCAGTCCCGATTCCGGGTTTTCACACAGTCCCGGGAGAATTACTTTCAGCCTCTGCAATATTTGAAATCGCAAAAGCCGGGGGACCATTATTTCAAGATAAGATCAAGGGCAATTATTCCATAATCCTCGTGAATCTTCAGGATCGCACAGCCCGGGTGATCAATAGTCGTTTTGGAATTTCGCCTTTCTACTACGCCTGGAGCAATGGTCTGTTTGTTTTTTCGACCAGTCTTGCATCGGCTGCCGCGTTCATGGATACGAGCGCTTTGGATCCTGCCGCGATCGTCGAACAGAGCTTATTTAATTATCCATTAGGAAGAAGAACCTATTTTAAAAACATATCCATGCTGTTACCAGCAGAATGCCTTGAAGTGAATGCAAGCGGGATCAGCCGGAAGATATATTGGGATGTAAGCTCTCTATACTCATCAGATGTTTATCCGCGTCAGAAAGCTCTTGATCTCGGGAGTGAACTTTTCTACAAAATCACGAATGATTATGCCGGTACAGGTCCAATACGGGTTTCGTTCACATCTGGATTCGATAGCCGGGCGATCATGGCAGTACTGAATAAGCCGGTTGAGCAGATCCAGGCATATTCTTTTGGCATCCCTGGCAGCTTGAATGTGGATATCCCGACGTGTATCTGCCGGGAAAACGGTATTCCATTTGAGCCAATCATACTGGATGAGTGCTACGAACAAGTATATGCCGAATATGCCACCCGGGCAATTCTACTTTCAGACTGTTATTCCACTGTGGAACGGGCCAATTACCCATACGCCTTTGAGCGGTTGGCTGGGTTTTCTCCTGTTGTGCTCACTGGCCTATTCGGAAGCGAGCTGATGCGCACATTCCAGAACGTTGGCAGTATGATCGGCGCTGGGGTGACATCAATTAATAAAGCCGCAAATATTCCAACGGGCATAGATGAAGTGCTTTTAAACAGCAAACCGCGTTACCTGCAAGAAACCCTCTTCAATGAGGCAAAGGAAGAGATTAGAGAAGATCTGTTGTCTCTTTTCGAACGATTTACCCATTTGCCCATTGACCGTCGCTTTTATGTGTTACTGCTAACAGAAATATTACGAAAATATTTTGGTCCTGAATTGCAACTGGAACGGACGTGGGGAATCACTCGTTTTCCATTCCTGGATGATGAATTTGTAGAATTTGCCTTTCATGCCCCATTTGCCGGAGTATATTCTCGTACTCTTACTCCCACCATCCAAAACAGATTCAACTCTCAATATTTCTATTCCTATATCATTCAACGTTTCAATCCCAAACTGTTACCTTACCTTACGGATCATGGCTATTCGCCTGCGGACGTCCTTTCACCTTTGGGAGTATTGTGGGTGGGTCCGAATTTTATGCTTCGCCGGGCAAAAAGACGCCTCAATAACTACCGCGAATTTAAAACAAATGAATGGACAGAACTAATTTATAAGCAGCGACTTTTGCCTGATTATAAAGATTCTGAATTCTTTACAGGAATGCTGGAACAAGATTTTCAATCAAAGACCTGGCTGGAACACCAATCCGAATTTGCCAGAGCTGGCTCATTGAAAATGTGGCTATCTTTGATTGGGCAGGGTTGAGCACCTTTTGAACCGTAATCCTCGTATCGCCATCCTGACCAATTATCCCTCCGATTATAAGAGTTTTACCGGGGGAGTAGAAACTGCGACTGCCGGGTTATTGGAAGGACTAAGTGAATATCAAGATCATTACGAATTCCAAATTATTAGCTTTACCAGAGATAAAAAAGCAATGGAAGCTGAAAGAAAGGATGGTTTTACATTTTTCAAAATTATAACTCCTCACAATTGGCAACGACCTCGCTTATTATACAAAGTGGTTAAAGCGATTCATCTAATTGATCAAATACAACCTGACTTAGTACATAGCCAGGATAGCATTGCATGGGGAATTGCAGGAACTCTGAGTAGAAAAAAAAGTCTTTTAACCATTCATGGAGTGAAAAGTCAAGAAGCGAATAAACGGTTAGGGTGGGAAAAGTGGGCAGCAAGTGCTGATGCATTATTTGAGAAGAGAGTTTGGCATAGTTATAAAAATATCCTTTGTGTCTCCTCTTATATTCAAAATTTGATAAGGAATGATTGTTACACTTATTTGATTCCAAACGCGGTTCGGTCTACATTTTTTTCGGTTCAACGTCGAAATTCTTCCGATAAACCTTTGCTCTTGTTTGTGGGTGGTCTCTCGCCCCTAAAAGGACCAGAGGATCTGATCAATGCCCACAATATCCTTCGAAAACAGTTCCCAAATCTGCAAACTATTTTTTGCGGTCTGTTTGAAACAGATCAATACAAAAAACGATTACGAAGTTTATCTGTAGATGGTATCCAATTTGTTGGGTTAGTAGATGAAGATGGATTGAAAAAATGGCTCAGTATCGCTTCTGTTTTAGTACTTCCTTCTTTGCAAGAAAATGCCCCCATTGTCATTTCAGAAGCAATGGCAGCTGGAGTACCAGTTGTAGCTACAAAGGTTGGAGGGATCCCGGAAATGGTGGAGGATAACAAGACAGGGTATTTGTATCCTCCTGGAGATATACAACAACTGGTAATGTGTCTAGGCAAATTACTCAACTCACATTCATTAGCCGAAGCATTTGGCATGCGAGGAAAAGATTTAGCACTGACTAGATATCATCCAATTACCGTGGCACGTCAAACAATAGAGGTCTACCGCACGATATTGGCGGATAGTCATGATTAATGGTATGTGTCGTGAAGAATAATATACCTCATCATAAACGGATTGCATTTATGTCGACTTTACCTCCACCTTCAGGAGGTGAAGCGAATGTTACCCAGACCTTTTTCGAATCCTTGCCGGCTTTGGGATATGAATTGCGATTAATTGATACTGGTGAACGTGACCCCCGTTTCTCGGCTGGAAAGGTTTCCCTCTACAATCTATTGCGTGGAATAACGCATTTCTTAAAACTGATTATTGCCCTGATTACATTTCACCCGTTTTATATTAATCTGATGTTTTCGTATACATCCATTCAAAAATTTGCGATTGAGGTGATAATCTCAAAAATATTTGGTGTGCGTGTAATCGCTCAAATGCATGATCCTTGGATCGATCAGGAATATTTGAAATGCAAAGAGTGGAAGAAAAAAATAATTCGTTGGATATTTCGACTTCCAGATGGTTGGGTTGTTTTGGGAGAAATCTGGAAGAAATTTTTGATACAGACCTCTGTATCTGTTGAAAATATTTGTGTAATACCTAACGCAGTAAAAAACGTGTTCGCTTCCTTAGCCATGAATAACCAAGTACCCCTCGGATCAAAACCTCCAGAAATTCTATTTACTGGCACCGTTGGTTATCGAAAAGGTATCGATATATTATTGGAAGCTTTGGTTGAGCTTGAAAAAGATGATATTCGGTTTAAAGCTCTAATTGTTGGGAGCGGTGAATTACCTGGTGAACGAGACAATATGATATCACTTTATCAACAAAGGCTTAGACCAGAAAACTTTGAATTTATAACCCACAAAGAACAAAGTGAGTTGATTGCTCTTTTCTTGGAAGCAGATATATTTGTTTTACCCTCAAGAGCTGAGAACTTGCCGGTTGCCATGTTAGAAGCAATGGCTTGCGGTTTACCTGTAGTAGTATCTCAAGTAGGCTCTGTTGCAGAAGTGATTACCAATGATCAAAATGGCATGTTATTCAAATCCGGTGATGCCAATGCGTTGAAAGTTATATTAATTTCCTTGCTTGGGGATCAATCATTAAGAATTAAGTTAGGGAATAACGCTCGCCAAACAATTTTAATGAATCATTTACCTTCAATCTCAGGAAATAAAATGCAAGTATTCATGGAAGAATTGGGGAAGGTAAACTGAATGTCCAACGTGTGCATTATCCGCCATGCTTATTATCCACAAGAAACACATGTTCGTCGGAATGCAGAAGCACTTGCTGATAATGGGGAGTCGGTGAGTTTGATTTGTTTACGGGGGAATGGCGAAAAACCATTTGAAATCATCTCGGGGGTTGCAGTTTATCGAATGCCGGTCGAACATCACCGCAAAGGGGTTATTCGATATATTTTTGAATATATTGCCTTTTTTATGTGTGCATTCTGGCAGGTTACCTTGTTAGAATTACGGTTGGGATTTAGAGTTGTTGAAGTTGACACAATGCCAGATTTTTTAGTATTCTGTACGTTGATTCCAAAGTTACGGGGAAAAAGAATTGTATTATATTTGTTTGAAGCATTTCCTGAAGAATTTGCAAATAAATATAAATTACCCTCAGATCATATTGTTGTAAAAGTCATGGAATTAATTGAGCAATTGGCAATTGCTTATTCGGATAAAGCGATAACAGCTTGCGATGCTTTTAGCAAATTGTTTACGCAACGCGGCGCGACTGATGGAAAGATTGACGTAATTTTGAATGTACCTAACCAAAAAGTGTTTTCCCCTGAGAATACACCAGTTTCTTCAACTGCTGGGAAAAAACCTTTTACCATAATCACACATGGGACTCTGATCGAATTGTATGGGGTCCAAACCGTCATTGAAGCTGTGAATTTATTAATCCACCAAATTCCTGGGATCCAGTTGCTTATTCCTGGGGATGGTGAGTATTTACCCCAGCTGAAACAAATGACTCAAAAATTAGCCTTAACTGAAAGAGTTTCCTTTGTCGGTTGGATTTCACAATCCGAAGTGTTTGAATTAATCCAATCTGCGGATGTGGGTATTGTACCCATCCTTGGAGGATATGGTGAACTCATGGTCCCCAACAAATTGTTTGAGTATATTTCCTTATCTAAGCCAGTAGTGTGTTCTTCTTTGAACGGAATCCGGGATTATTTTAATGACCAGATGCTCTTATTCTTCCCTCCAGGAGATGCAAACAAACTTGCTGATCAAGTTCTAAGGCTTTTCCATGATCCCAGCCTTGGTATAAGTCTGGCATCCAAAGCGATGATAGTTTATCAGGAGCATCAATGGGATCGAGAAAAGCATTTATATTTTTCAGCGTTAATGCCTTAGAACCTTTATAAGCAATCATTAATACCTCGTTTCATCCGGGTAAGTCGAGTTTATTACTAAAATAGTTGAAATCTAATTGGAATAGCTGTTGTCATTGATGTTATCTCTTAAAACAGAACTTACTACTACAGAGTTAGAGTACTTACCAGATGGCGCAAATATTTTTCACCATCCAGCCTGGCTCAAAACCATTTCGGAAACTTATGGTTTCAAGTCCAATTATGTTGTGCACAATTATCAGCCAAAAGCACCACCCAATTATGTACTTCCGGTGATGCAGATAAAGGGCGATCGATGGGTGTCCTTGCCATTTACAGATTGTTCTAAACCATTGTGCATTAATGCTAATAATGCAATCGAACTTACAGACGAATTGAACCAATTGCGAAAGAGCCTCGATGCTAAAACAATGGAAATACGTTGGCCTTTACTGGCAAGTATAAATTCTTACACGAGTGAGAATTTTTACTGGCATACAACCCAACTCTCTCCAGATTCAGAATCTGTGTATAAACGTTTTAAGCGAACTCAGGTACAACAGAGTATCCGTAAGGCTGAAAAAGATGGCGTAACCGTACGAATGGGAACAAAATGGGATGACGTAAAGCTCTTCTATAAACTCCATTTAAAAACCCGCCGACGTTTAGGAGTTCCAATTCAACCGCTACGTTACTTCCGAAATTTATGGAAAAACCTGATCGATCAAGGTCTCGGGTTCATTATTTTGGCATATCATGAGGAAGAATTATTGGCAGGGGCTGTCTTTCTGCATTGGAAACAAACCCTAACCTACAAATATAGCGCATCCGATAACCGGTTTTGGAATCTGCATCCAAATAACCTTGTTCTCTGGGAAGCCATTCATTGGGGCTGTGAAAACGGATATAAAGTGTTCGATTGGGGGCGAACTGATTTGGATGATAGAGGTCTGCGAGATTTTAAATTGGGTTGGGGTAGTGAAGAAAAGTTATTGCAATACACCATCCTGTCAGATAGCCCTCCTCGCCCAACCAAACAGGGAGTTTTGCGTAAAGCGATGAAAAATGTAATTCAACACTCTCCCACCTGGGTGTGCCGGGGATTAGGTGAGTTATTCTATCGGTTTGCTGCATGAACTTATATACCAAAAATACCTTTCAGAGTTTTTGGGGAATCTCATCAGATTTCGCACATTCGGGTGATATTCCGCAGGAAGATGTGGAACATATATTTCCGGGATTACCAAAACCGTATCCGATGAATTGGGTTGAGCTGGTTGCTCTTTCCTTAGGGGAGGAACAATTTGGGCCAGACCACTTCCAACTAAAAGGCCTTCGCCATCTTTATTACCAGATTCGACCTTTTTTGCCTGCCTGGGTCCGGCCACTTTTACATAAATTCAACAACAACCACCAAAAGAAAAATACCTTATTACAATGGCCTGTTGAAGACCGCTTTGTGGTATTTCTGTTTACGACCATGCAAAACACCATCAACGAACAACTGAAAAATGATTTGGAGTATGTCCATTTCTGGCCAAATGGAAAAAGGTTTTCTTTTGTGATCACCCATGACATTGAAACAGCTGCTGGTCAATCATTTGTGCGAGAGTTGGCAGATATGGATGAAAAGTATGGCTTTCGCTCCTCCTTTAATTTTGTTCCAAAAGATTATCCAATAGACACAAGACTTATCTTTGATCTCAAACAGCGTGGTTTTGAGGTTGGTGTTCATGGTTGGAAACATGATGGCAAGTTATTTTCATCCAGGTCAAAATTTGAAAACCACGCAATGCAAATCAATCAAGTTTTACACGAATGGGGATCTGTCGGCTTCCGATCTCCCATGACACACCGCAACCCAGAATGGATGCAGGCATTGGATATTGAATATGACTCCTCATTCTTCGATACAGATCCTTACGAACCCATCCCGGGCGGGACGATGAGTATTTGGCCTTTTCAAATGGGGGATTTCGTTGAACTTCCATATACGTTGGTCCAGGACCATACTCTGATGATCACATTAGGAGAAAAGACGCCTCGGATATGGTTAGAGAAAGTCGAATTCATACGCAAGTATTGTGGTATGGCTCTTGTCAATGTCCACCCTGACTATCAGCGTAGCCCGGCAAATTTTGCGATATATGAAGAGTTTTTGCGTCAGATGAGCCAGAAGGATGATTATTGGCAAGCTCTGCCCCGCGATGTTGCTCGTTGGTGGAAAGCAAGGTCATCCTTGGCTAATAAAACCATTACTGACGACATTCAGGTCAGCATGCCAGGAGCGACTAAAGGAATCATTCGAATATTAAAAGAAGAAAATGATATCGAATTTAGCTTTTGCCAATCTGCAAAAAGGTGAGGACTTATTCATCTTATTCATAGTTATTGAAATGGATTTTTATCGAAATTTTTCATTACAATCATATCAAGGTTTTTGGAGGTGTGAAGCTCATTGATAATACCGTTAGTAATTTCCTCACCATTATTCAATGTACATCTTTTTCGCTTTGAACAAATTTACATACACATCATTTTGCTACTCAGGAGGATAGTTATATTATGAAAGTTCCATTTGTAGATCTACGCGCCATCCATGAAGAAGTACGCCCAGAGATCGAAGCTGCCTTCAAAGATGTCTTTGACCGTTCAGCTTTCGTTGGGGGTTCTTATGTAGACACCTTCGAGAAGAATTTTGCAACCTTCTGCGGCGCCAGGCAAGCAGTTGCATGTGCATCCGGTACCGATGCCGTCAAACTGGCGCTCATGGCAGCCGGTGTGCGTGCGGGGGATGCTGTGATCACAGTATCACACACCTTCATCGCCACAGTGGAAGCCATCAGCATGATCGGGGCATACCCCATCTTTGTCGATATCGATCCTGATACTTACCACCTCTCACCAACCGCTCTCGATGCATACTTCCAGGAAAAATGCTATCTTGGTCCAGATGGTCACTGGGTGGATGGCAACAGTGGACTGCCCGTCACTGCTGTATTGCCTGTTCATTTATACGGGATGGTCGCGGATATGGGTCCATTAATGATCCTGGCCGAAAAATACAATCTGGTCGTCATTGAAGATGCATGCCAGGCTCATGGTGCAACTTACACCCTGGATGGACAAGTGAAGCGTGCTGGCAGTTTTGGTCATGCTGCTGCTTTTAGCTTCTACCCTGGTAAAAACCTGGGAGCGATGGGTGAAGGTGGTGCAGTCACTACCCAGGATGAATTGGCGGCAAGCCGAATGCGCATGTGGCGAGATCATGGCTCCAGCAAGAAGTATGTCCACCTTTCACCAGATGGTTGGAATGGGCGGTTGGATACATTACAGTGTGCCATATTGGATATTAAACTCAGGAAATTGGACGAATGGAATATCCGTCGCCGCCAGGTAGCCAAATGGTATTGGGAACGATTGAGTGGAAACGATAAGATCACTCTACCGGTGGTTCCCACTGGGCGTGAGCATAATTATCATCTTTATGTTGTGAGAGTCCCAGATCGTGACATGCTCTTGAAGGAACTCGGTACACGTGAAATAGGATGTGGGTTACATTACCCAATTCCGCTACATCTTCAAACGGCTTATCGCAACCTGGGTTATCAAACCGGGGATTTTCCTGTTACCGAAGCTGTTGCCGGTTCGATCATTACACTGCCAATGTTCCCGCATATGACAGAAGAAATGGTGGACCACGTCTCCACAGAAGTATTGAGCATTATTTAAATCATCAGACAAGAATTTAGGAGGGGCAGCAATTGCTATGAAAGTTCCAGATTTTTCTCGAATCTCCGATGATGTAATTTTGGGAAACGATGTCAAGATATATGGCTTTGTAAATCTATATGGCTGTTCGATAGGGGATGAATCCAGGGTAGGTGCTTTTGTTGAAATTCAAAAAGGCGCTACCATTGGCAAACGAGTGAAGATCTCCAGCCATACTTTTATTTGCGAGGGAGTAACTATCGAAGATTGTGTTTTTGTTGGGCATGGAGTTATGTTCATTAATGACCGCTATCCCCGTGCTGCTAACCCCGATGGGTCTTGCCAATCGCCAGATGATTGGGAATGTATTAATACAAAAATATGCAAAGGCGCTTCACTGGGCAGTAATTCAACAATTTTATGTGGGGTAACCGTCGGTGAAGGAGCCATCATTGGGGCAGGTAGTGTTGTCACAAAGGATGTCCCACCATATACCATAGTAGCCGGAAACCCAGCGCGTGTAATACGCAAGGTAGAAACATTATCAACAAAATCGTAATTTGGGGAGTATTCCATGAAGGCAGTAAACTTTTTCAAGGCGGTTTCAAGAAAGATAGAGTCTGATCAATCACTCTCAATGAAGAATTACTTATATTATAAAAGGTTCCTGGACATTATCATCTCTCTAGGGTTGATCATATTTTTCTCTCCCCTCATGCTCTTAATAGCTTTGGGAATCAAGATTTCCTCACCTGGTCCAATATTTTACAGGCAGATCCGAATTGGAAAAGATGGAAATCCCTTTAAAATGTTGAAATTTCGATCGATGCAGGTAAAAAATAACGCAGATCTTCATAAAGAATATGTTCAAAAGCTCATTACTGAAAACATTGATCCGAAAGAAAATGGGAATGGTAGCCTAAAACTCAAGGAAGATGCCAGAATCTCTGGGTTAGGTAAGTACCTGCGAAAATTCAGCTTGGAT
Source organism: uncultured Chloroflexia bacterium (assembly GCA_963827895.1). Classification (GTDB taxonomy): domain Bacteria; phylum Chloroflexota; class Anaerolineae; order Anaerolineales; family Anaerolineaceae; genus PNON01. The sequence goes on from CAWHCY010000010.1 coordinate 18,382, forward strand.
GAGCTACCGCAATTCTATAACGTACTTAAGGGTGAGATGTCGATCGTCGGTCCACGTCCCCCATTACCATACGAATATGAGGTTTATAGTACGTGGCATAAGGAAAGGTTATCGGTTTTACCAGGTATCACAGGGCTTTGGCAGGCAACTGCGCATAATATAGTCTGTTTTGATGATATGGTAAAGATCGACTTGAAGTATATCGAGACTATGAATTTTTGGTTGGATTTAAAAATTATTGTATTAACTCCTATTGAAATGATAAAAGGGAAAGGATCGGGTTAAATTGATAGAAGACAACGTAAAGAAACCTGTCCGTGTTGGTGTAATTGGGCTGGGTTATTGGGGGCCAAAGCTTGTAAGGAATTTAGCAAGCTTACCCGGTGTGGAAATGGCTAGAGCGTCAGACCTTAAGGTGGAACGACTGGAAGATCTTAAACAAAAATTTCCTGAAATTGAAGTAACAAAGAGTTATAAGGACTTGCTAAACGACACAATCGACGCTGTAGTAATCGCCACTCCAGTAAGTACTCACTATAAACTGGCCAAAGAGGCTTTATCAGCTGGTAAACATGTTCTTCTCGAAAAACCTTTTACAAGAACCTCAGAGCAAGCACAAGAATTAATCGACCTGGCAAAGAAAAATAATTGCCGGTTAATGGTAGGACATACATTTTTATATAACCCGGCAATTGAAGAAATAAGAAAAATCGTTATGTCTGGGGAATTAGGTGATATATACTATCTTAATGCTTCACGAGTCAATTTAGGCCTTTTGCAACCTGATATTAATGTAATGTGGGATCTTGCCCCTCATGATCTATCCATTCTGAATTACATATTAAATGATGATCCTACAAAAGTCAGTGCGGTAGGTTCTGTATTTATCAATAAATCCAGGAATCTACATGAAGTTGTTTATATGAATTTGCGTTATAAAAATAATACCATTGCAAACCTTCGTGTGAGTTGGCTGGACCCATTTAAAATGCGCCGAATGACTGTAGTAGGCAGTAAAAAAATGTTGGTATTTAACGATATTCTTGAAAAAAAGGTCATTCTCCATGATAAAGGCGTTGAAGTTCCTCCTTATTCACTCACAGAAGAAGAATTTAGCGCCTCATATAGGGAAGGCCCTGAAACAGTCGTTCCAATAACATGGACAGAGCCTTTAAAAATGGAATGCCAGCATTTCATTGATTGCATAAATTCGGGTTCTTCTCCACGAAGTAATGGCGAAAATGGGTTGAAGGTTATCAAAATATTAGAAACTGCCCAGCGATCATTGGTCAACGGCGGCTTGGAACTATTGATCGAGTATTAACCGACAAGTGTCAAACTTCTTTCATGGCTAAACGCATACTCTTCTACTGGATACCGGTCATCCTGTGGGCGGGGTTCATCTTCTTCCTGTCCTCCTATGGCAACCCGCTGCAATCCCCTGTTGTAACGAGCATCCAGACTGAGGTGAATAGCATAGACATCCCCGAGGTTTCCGTCCGGCCCATGCTCCCCAAGATCGGTCTATCCGACCTTGCAGCCATCGTCAACCACTCTGAGTTTACACGCAGACTATTCCATCTTCTTCTTTACCTTGGATTGGGCTATCTCGTTTATCGTGCGTTGATTTTCTCCACGGGTCGTTATGCATTCTGGGTAGCCTTAATGGCGTGTTCGTTGTATGGCCTTAGCGATGAATTCCATCAGCGTTTTGTCCCCGGGCGGACCTTTCAGTGGCCGGATCTCGCTTTTGATATATTTGGTGCACTATTAGGGATTTTGCTGTATCATTGGGTTGTACGCCTCTTTGTGCATCCTCGACCTACAAAAGTGATGAATGAAATCAATCCTGCCAGCTGAGATTATTTTATGACGAAAAATTCCATGGGATCTTTGCAACACACCTGCCCCCATTTAGGTGCCCAGCACGATAAGTCCACTGCCTACGCATATACGTCCCCTGCGAATACTTGCTTCAACTGCAAGGTTCCTACTACACCCGCCGAGACGCATCAGAAGGAATTCTGCCTCGCCCCTGCCCACAACGAGTGCCCGGTCTATGCTCAAGCTGGTGAGCAACCCTTCCCGCCTGCCTTATCGTGGGATGGCGCTGCCAGCCGAATACCATCCACCCTTTGGCGAACGCTGTTGTGGGTTGCCCTTGGATTGATCATCGTAATCATAGCCTCCTATTTTGTATCCATCTATATGCATACAAGAAATATCGAATTGCCGCTGATCCAGGTTTCGAATTCAATGTATACAACACCCACACCTACAATCACTTTGGAGGACCAGATCATCCCCGTGACCGGTATTTCGATAACCTATACGCAAGTGATTCCCGGGGTAAGCGCTGATGAAGGGACATTCGTCCCTGCTTCCACAATAAATAAGGTGAATACCGAGAACTTAATGCTCACAATGAACGCCGGAGCGGACAACCCAACTCCTCTCCCGAGCAATACCCCATCAAATACTCCCACCAAAACATCCTCCCGAACAGCAACTAAATCTATAGCTATAGATCAGACCTTGATCGAATCTATCACGGCGACGAAGGTACCAACTCGCACATTCACAAGGACATCCACTCTTCCACCTACGAAAACCCTTACTGCAACACCAAGTAAAACAAAAACCTTTACTCCCACAAAAACATATACATCAACGCCATCCAAAACATTCACACCAAAACCTACCGCTACTATGCTTCCACAAAAATACCGATTGGAGACTCCGTTCACGGTGAATGGACATCAATTCTTCATCCACCTGATCAGCAGCGGTGAAAGTTACGAGTTATTAGCGCATACGTATAACACTACAGTTGAGATCTTATTGGCGATCAATTACCAGGCCCCAACTCCGTTGTGGGTTAAATCGACCATAATCATCTGTCCTGGTTTGTTAGTGGACGACCCAACAATTCCTGCCTTCCAGGCTGACCTGATCGTGGAACAGTCCACAACTATTGAGGCACGTGCGACAAAATATAATGTCGAACCTGCCCTTACGAAACTTTATAATAACTGCTCAGATAACTGCAAACTCTCCTCTGGTGACTGGATTGTGATCCCACATCCACGATAAAGATGATCGAAATTTTACGGGTAAATATTGCCTTCCATTCTTTTTATTTGCACTGCCAATAAATTCCGCTCACCAATCTCTGCCAAGCTGCTTCAGAAGCAAATTGATCTGCTGCCTGATTCTGTAGATTGGCATATTCACAGCGCAGGAACCTGGACCACCGATGGTCTTCCACCGCCACCGATCAGCATTCAGATAGGTCATCGGCTTGGGCTTGATAAGATTGAGCGTCATCGCACCCGTCAAGTGAATCAAACACAGGTGGATGAGTCGGATCTTATTATCGTGATGGAAGCCAACCACAAAGAAGCGCTCATCAATGAATTTCCATCCATCCAGGGAAAAGTGTTCCTGCTCTCAGAGATCGTCAAGGGTAAAGTGTACGACATTCCCGACCCCGCCTCCCCCATGGTCGATGCTGATAAAGTCGCCAATGAGTTAACACAGCTAATTTCTCACGGTTTTGACAAAATAATTGAACTAGCCAAAACACTAGCAAGTAACTAATAATCATAGTTAATAATGCATTCAACAACTTAATAAGGTAAATTCCCCCAATGACCGGAAAACTTCATAACAAACCTAAACATATTATCCTCATCACCATTCTAATCGTGATAGGTGGCCTGCTTGTATTCAGCGGGCTTTGGATCTATCCACGCGCAAAAGCTATTAGGGAAAGTTATAAACATCTGGATGCATTATCGGACGAATTGAATGCCATGATCCAAAACAAGGATCTGGATATCGATAAGGGAAAGGTACTATTCGATTCGGTTAGTTCGGAGATTAAGGCAATTCGGGGAGAAGTCCAGCCTTATTATCGCCTTATAAATAAGCTGACTTGTCTCCCCTGGATAGGGGAATATACCGGTCAGGCTGAACCAGTCATTGAGTATGCTTCCCATACAGTCTCTGCTGCAGGGGATATCCTTGAATTAGTCATTCCAGTCATGGATAACCCAGTTTATTCAAAAAACAGCTCCAAGCTCATCCAGCAAATCAATGCAAATCAACTCCTGGTGGCTTCGGCTGAGGATCATTTGAAACGGGCTGATGAATATCACCAATTCATTAAAATGGACCTATTCCCGGAAAAAATACAAAACAAACTAAAGAAAATAGAGCAAATCCAGCCACTGTTGACTGAAGGTATAAAAGTTCTTAAACTGGTACCGATTCTCACTGGAGCGGAAAAATCAGTTACTTACCTAGTGATGCTCCAGAACTCCGATGAATTGCGTCCAACTGGGGGATTTATAACTGCTTTCGGTTTAGTTAAACTTGAAAATGGGGTGGTTACTCAGCTCGAGTTTAAAGATAGTACCAGTAATAATTATATTTCCAAGGTTATTCAAGCTCCAGAACCATTAAAACAGATTCTGCTGGCAAATCATTGGCTGCCAAGAGATGCAAACTGGTCTCCTTCATTTCCGGAATCAGCAAAGCAAGTCCAGCAATTGTATTTTTATTCCACGGGGATAGAAACAGATGGAGTGATTGCGTTGAACCAATCGTCCATTGAGAAGATAATGGAATTCACCGGTCCTGTGGTGGTGGCGGGCGAGACCATTTCAGCTGATAAAGTTAAAGAGTACATGATTGAAAAAAAGATGGATGCAGTAAATGCGGGTAATGCCGAGAATCGTAAAGGTTTTATCACTCCTCTTTTGGAAGTGGTAATTGAAAATATTTCCCAAAAATCAGGAAAAGAAAATTTGTTGAATATGGTAAAACTTCTCCAGAACATGGTTAATGAAGGTGATCTACTCATATTTTCTGATAACCAGAGTGTTCAAGAATTATTGATCAAATATCATCTTGATGGTGATTTGCGTTCTGGAAAAGGTGATTACCTAATGCTTGTGGATGCCAACCTGAGTTACAGTAAAATTGATAAGATAATCCAGCGAAATCTTACCTATTCGGTTAACCTTAGTGACCTTAAATCACCAACATCCAGGGTGAAAGTTACTTACAAAAATCCAATGCAAGGTGTTGTCTCATGTAAGCAGGCTGGAGATATCAGAACAGAAACAGCTGTTTCGTACCTGGTGCCAAGCTGTTATGGAAATTATTGGCGCATACTCGGTGCCAAAGGAACAACGTTATCCGACTACGATGCTCCAAGTTTTGATGATTCTTATTTCCTGGATGGATATGAATGGAGCCATACACCTGCGTCGAATACTTTCAATAATGGAATAAATGAGGTTTCCGGTTTGATCGTTGTCCCAACTAATTCAGAAAGAACAATTATCCTGGATAGAATTTTGCCGCTCACTGTTCTTCACACTACTGAAAACCAAATAACATATACATTAAATATCCAGAAGCAGTCAGGGATTGATAATTTACCATTTCGGATTGAGATTACCATTCCAAATAATACCATTATTGATACAGCAACCTCCAGCCCTCCCTTTATTGAACAAGGCGATAAATGGGTTTGGGAAGGAAAGCTCTCAAATTCATTGACTGAAGTTCAGTTAACTATTTCCAATAAGTAAGAAAGTATTTAAAGAAGCAACATCTGGACATGTCAAATGCTGACATCCAGTCTTGTTTGATTTCCTATTAAAGTTGTATCTCTAATGTTTCGGACGAAATCCTTATTAACCAAAGGATAAAGACCATGATAAATATTCTAATAGCAGATTCGTTTTATCTATCAAGATCCGGCCTCCTCTCGATTCTGTCAAAACAGCGTGATTTTAAAGTTGTCTGTCAAACCTCAGACAGTATTCGATTATTGGCAGATATTCAAAATCATCTGCCTGACGTGGTTATCATCGATGTCCAATTACAGCCGGATTGTCCGCTGGATATCATCCAGGAAATGTGTAGTGCTAACCGCTGTAAATTTCTCGTTTTGGCAAATGAAGCCAAAGATCCCAATATCATTCATCTCCTCCGAGCGGGAGCCCAGGGATGTATCCAAAAAGATGTTGGAGAAGATTCTCTCCTTCAAGCCATTCGTGATGTTGCAAATGATAGATCACCACTTTCTCCAAGTATTGCATGCGAACTTCTTTTATACTTGCGAAATGTAAATGAAGCAAATAAAACTGTTAAAGCAAATAATTCATCCCTATCCCACCGCGAAGCGATGGTACTAATGCAGATTTCAAAGGGATTACCAAATAAGATCATAGGAAATCAATTAAATATTACTGAACGTACTGTCGAAGCTCATGTAAGAAATATACTAAAAAAATTAAACGCAACCAACCGGACCCAGGCCGTATTTCTTGCCACTAAAAATGGGTGGTTACCGCAGACATATTAAGTACTACCTCGTATTACTTTATCAATATTAAGTATATTTAGCTAAGTTATAACTTGCATTTGATGAATAAGTTAATGCTATAATTAGCCTGTATAATAATAGCAATCATCCTTAGGAGGAAACCAGATGAAAAAAGCTGTCTTCATATCATTATTTATGGTCTTGTTCTTGGCCAGTCTTGCCGGTGGACAATGGTCAGTGGCAAATGCCCAAGGATCTATACCTCCTGCTTTCATACCAGTTACTGGTTTACCAATAATTACAGCCGGACTGGGTCATTCATGTATGACTTATGGCAATCAGGTTATTTGTTGGGGATTGAACTCATCAGGCCAGGATGGTAATGGTACCTTTGTTGATCAACACATCCCGGTTTTTGTAAAGGATCTTACCGGTGTAGTGGATCTGACATCGGGGAGTTTATTTACTTGTGCCTTAACAGGCGATGGTTTAATCTACTGTTGGGGTGACAATACCTATGGTCAATTAGGTAATGGTACGACTGTGAATAGCAATGTTCCAGTACTGGTGAAGGATTTACCCGGAAAAGCGATCAGCTTCACTGGTGGTCTCGATTTCACTTGCGCACAATTGGAAAACCTGGATGTTTACTGCTGGGGAAAGAATGATACCGGACAATTAAATGACGGAACCACGACAAACCGATCGACTCCAGTAAAATCCAAACTCGAGAAGGTTCAAACAAATATATCTGGAGGACAGACTGTTCTTCTGGGTGAATCCTATGGTGATGTTGCTCAATGGAAAGCCATGCAAGAAGCTGGTGTAAGTAATCTAGACTTGTCCATGTCAATATCTGCCAATCGATGGGGTGCAGGCGGTTGTGCTGTGACCGCTGACGGTGTTGTTGAATGTTGGACCGGCGATTTAAAATCCGCGGCTGTTAACCAAGCCCCAACGGCTGTTCTTGTAGCCACCGCTATGGAGCATGGTTGTGCATTAAATGCAAATTCGACTGTATCTTGCTGGGGTGACAACCAGTACGGTGAATTAGGTAACGGAAACAACGTTTCAAATTCAAGTGCAGTTAGTGTAAAAGATCTTGCTGATGCGTATGACCTGGCTGCAGGTAGGAAACACAACTGCGCTTTGTTGGGTGATGGTATAGCTAAATGCTGGGGTTCTAATGAATTCGGACAGCTAGGTAATAATTCCACCACCGATAGCTCTATTCCGGTGCTGGTGTTACCACCCGTCCAATAAAATACTAGACAAGTAGTAGTTGTTTATCAAACGACTTTCCATAATTTTATCAATAAGTCTTACTGGCGCTGCGGGCTTTTTATATGAGCTCACGGCGCCTTTGTTGTTAAGCTCTGCTAATTATGGTGCGGATGGAGGGGATTACCTTGCTGCAGTGTTAACGAAAGGAGTTCCCCACCCAACCGGGTACCCGCTGTATCTATTATTATCTGATATTGGGCTGCGGATTTTTGGGGGAGGTTTTGTTTGGCGTCAGGCACAAGCATCGGTCCTGCCTGCTGCTATTTGCGCAGGTATTGTATTCTGGCTGGTTTTTAACATACTTAAAAGGCAAACAAACACAGTTCGATTAACCAGTGCAGTCATCGCCAGCATAACATTATCTATTTCACCATTATTTTGGGGTCAGGCAGTGACCATTGAAGTATATGCCCTCAATGCTCTGATGATCGTGTTGGGGTTATTATGGGTGGAACTTGTATTTTCTGTTGGAGAGAACCAGTCCAATTCCAGCGAAAATATTGGTAATCTGCCTGGCCTGGATATGTGGCTTGGGATTGGGTAACCATCGTACCTTCCTCTTAATTTATCCATTGGTGGTAATTGGAATTTATATACTGTTTCGGGTCAAACATTCGAAATGGACAGCGGTCCTTAGCGCAGTCGGTTGGCTATCAGGCATTCTGACCTATCTCATTATACCCATAAGAGCAGCTGCGCATCCACCCGTCAACTGGGGAGATGCTTCCACGTGGCAGGGCTTTGTTTGGCTTGTCAGTGGTGGAGATTACTATAAATTATTATTCGGTATCGGTGTGCAGGAATACCCGGCTCGTTTCCTGGCCTGGAGTTGAACTCCTCCTCGAACAATTTGGAGTTGTTGGATTACTTATCGGCCTCTTGGGATTATCTTCAGGAAAAATATCAAAGCGTCCGAAATGGATGCTGGGTTATATATTCTGTGCATATACCTTATTTGCACTGGGGTATAAGACCAACGATTCACTTGTGTATCTGCTGCCTGCAATGATCGTGTTTGCAATATGGATTGGCTGGGGAATTAACGAAACCTGGCAGTTAAAGTGGCGAGGAATCCGGGTTGGCATAATTCTACCCTTACTGCTAATTTTACAACTTGGAATCATGCTGCCAGGCCGTTTTAAGGCAATCACTTTTCAAACTGGAGATCTCGCTCAATATGCGGAAACTACCTTAAATAATTCTGAGCAAGATGCAATCATTTTTCCGGAGACAGATGGTGAGACATTTGCTTTATGGTATTACCAATACGGGTTAAACCTAAGGCCTGACGTAAAAATCATTTCCAAAGGGTTGCTTCAATATCCGTGGTATCGAGAACAACTGAAAATTACTTATCCCGATTTATTGTTAAGTAAGTAGAATTTATTATTAACAAGACGACATTGTTGGGGGAATAAGTCGAAAAGCGAGTAATTGGGGGAAAATAAGAACACAACCACAGATCATCTGACAGTTAATTCTAAATTCTCATTTGTTCAAGCAAGGATTCCTGTGCTATTGTTATCAGGAATGGAGCAATGATTTCATACATCATTCAATTACCTGTTCTTTTATAATTATAGATTTCAACGTTAATGAATTCCCCCATCGCTTAATAATTCTTGATATTATCCACTTTCCAAGATTAACCAAATTTTCATATTTAATTATTGACTTAATAATGCGGAATTGGTATACTCAACTATGTGAATTGTTAATCACATAAGTGAATACAGGAACTTGAAATTAATGGCTGCAGAAAGAGCTTCCCAAAAACGCACTAATATCCTGGCGGATGTTGCTGAGATGTATTATATCGAGGGAAAAGACCAATCCGACATTGCGCTTGAGATCGGTGTCACCAGGTCGATGATATCCAGGATGCTTACTGAGGCGCGGAGCCAGGGAATAGTGGAGATCAAGGTGGTTCGACCGATTCATTCGGATCACGAACTGGAAGAGGCCATTAAAGCCAAATTCGGAATTGAATCCGTGTTCGTGGTTTCTATGGAAGAGATGAAACCAGAAAAAATACTGCTCAATCTTGGACGTGCTGCAGCTGAAGTATTGAAGAAATTCTTACAAGCAGATCTTTCAATCGGAGTGGCATGGGGAACCGCAGTGAGTGCTACTGTTGATGCGGTTCAATTAATGGGAGAACCATCCATAAAGGTTGTTCAACTCGTTGGAGCCCAGGGTGCGAGAAATGTTGAATATGATGGTCATGCAATTGTGAAACGCCTGGCAGAAAAATTGGGTGGTGAAGGATACTACATCAATGCTCCCTATTTATGTCAGACCGCTGAGATTGCCCAATCGATGCGTGAAACGAGAGGCATTAAAGAGACAATAGATATGGGTAAGCAAATAAATGTTGCTCTCCTTGGTATTGGGACAACTGAAATTGAGTATTCCAGCTTATATTTATCAGGTTTGCTTTCCGAGGAAGAGATCGAAGTGATCCGAAAAAATGGGGTTGTGGGCGATATTGCCAGTAATTATTTTCATATAGATGGCTCCCCATATAATGATGATTTTCTTAACCGCATGATTACCATCCGGCTTGAAGATTTGAAACGTGTTCCGGTCCGCATCGGGATAGCCGGTGGATCCATAAAAGTCAATGCCATCATCGGGGCACTAAACTCCAAATTAGTGAATTATCTGGTAACTGACAGCATCACAGCCAGGTTGTTAACGCAATAATCGAATACTATCACTCACGCTATTTGAGGTAACAATGGAAAAAGTAAAAAGCGAAGAATCGTTCATCGAAAAAGCGGGACGGTTGAAATTATCATCCGAACAAGCTGCTTGATATGTATAAGACCATGCACCTGATCAGGCAATTTGAATTAATGGCAGATAAACTTTACGCTCTTGGAAAAGTGCACGGTACCATGCATCTTTCCGCAGGTCAGGAAGCGGTGGCAGTTGGGATCAGCCGTGCGACCCGCGTGGATGATTATCTGATCAACCACCACCGCGGTCATGGTCATTTTATCTCTAAAAAAGCTAATATCAACCTGATGATGGCCGAATTTCTCGGTAAGGAAGCGGGTTACTGCAAAGGGCGCGGCGGTTCCATGCATATCGCTGATTTTTCATCCCACAATCTTGGTGCAAACGGGATTGTCGGGGGAGGTATCCCGCATTCGTTGGGTGTCGGGTTGGCAATTCAGATGCAAAAACTTGATCTGATCTGCATTTCTATTTTTGGTGATGGCGCCTCGAATGAAGGTGTTTTTCACGAAACTCTAAATATGGCTGCCCTATGGAAATTACCAGTACTGTACATTTGTGAAAATAATAAATATGGCATGTCGATGGATATTGAAAGAGTATCAGCCAAATTGCCGATTGCGCAACGAGCCGAAGGCTATGGTATACCCTGGTTTTACATTGATGGTAACGACTTGCTCACCGTTTATGAAACCGCCCATGATGCTGCTGAGAGTATCCGCTCGGGTAACGGTCCGGTATTTATTGAGACCCAAACATATCGCTATTTTGGTCATTCAAAGAGCGACCGAAATCTTTATCGTACTAAAGAAGAAATTGAATACTGGAAAACAACAAAAGATCCGATCCTGCGGTTTGGGAGCAATTTATTAGAAAGCGGGATAGTTTCGCAAAAGGATGCAGAAGATATTGAGAAAGAGGCTTTAAGTATCATTGAGGCTGCTGTTGAATTCGCGGACGCATCCCCCGACCCAGATCCTTCCACCGTTACGGAGTATGTCTATGCCTGAGATCACCTATCTTGAAGCAATCAGAACCGCCCTATGGGAAGAAATGAAGCGTGATGACCGTGTCTTCATCATCGGTGAGGATATTGGCAGGTACGGCGGTGCCTTCGGGGTTACCCATGGCATGCTGGATGAGTTCGGCGATAAACGGATCATTGAGACCCCCATCTCTGAACCCTCCATCGTCGGTGCCGCGGTTGGTGCAGCGTTACTTGGTATGCGCCCGATAGCCGAAATTATGTTTATGGATTTCACTCTTCTAACACTTGACCAAATTGGGAACCAGGCTGCAAAAATGCATTACATGTTCGGCGGCAAAGCCACAGTCCCGATGGTGGTGCGCATGCCAAGCGGATCAGGCGCAGGTGCAGCAGCCCAGCATTCCCAATCATTAGAGACATTGCTCATGCATATGCCTGGCCTGAAAGTTGTTACTCCATCAACTCCTTACGATGCAAAGGGTCTCCTGCTTACAGCCATCCGCGACCCTAACCCGGTTTGTTTTATTGAACATAAAATGCTGTACAAAACCAAGGGCGAGGTACCGGAAGGGGAGTACACCATCCCGTTTGGTGTGGCGGATATCAAACGTAAAGGTACCGACCTTACCATTGTATCGAATGGCATTATGATCCATAAATCAATCGCGGTTGCCAACCGTTTAGCACAGGAAGGTATCGAGATTGAGATAGTAGATCCACGTACAATGGTACCCCTGGATACAAAGACAATCACAGATTCAGTCAAGAAAACGGGTAAACTGCTTGTCGTCCACGAAGCTTGCGAGACAGCTGGTTGGGCAGGTGAGATTATGGCGGTGGTTTCCTCCAGCCGGGCTTTTGATTACCTGGATGCACCCATGCGACGCCTGACTGGGAAGAACGTCCCCATCCCCTATAACCGGGTTTTAGAGCGTGCTGCGGTACCTCAGGAAGAGGATATCGAACGCGAGATTCGCGCCATCCTGAAAGGTGAGTATTAAGATGCCGACACCTGTGATCATGCCTAAAGTGGATATGGACCAGGAAAAAGCCACCATCATTTCCTGGGAGAAGAAGGACGGCGATGTAGTCAAACAGGATGAAACCCTTCTTACTGTGGAGACAGAAAAGGTGGCGATTGAGGTGTCCTCGCCTGCCAGTGGAATACTAGCCGGGATCAGGTTTCAGGCCGGAGAAGTGGTTCCTGTGGCGACAGTGATCGCCCAGATCTTCAAACCGGGAGAAGCCCTGTCTGCACTTCCTGGTGAGACTTCTCCTAAACCCGTGCAAGTCCGGGATGTTGAAAAAGCTTCCGATAAAATACAGTTGTCTACTGCAGTAAAGGCAAGCCCCCTTGCTCTCCGAGTTGCACAAGAAATGGGAATAAATGTTAATGATGTTCCTACTCTGAATCAGAAGGTTACAAAAGAAGATGTCGAAGCCTACGCAGCTTCATTGAAGGCTACTACTGTCACAACAGAAAATGTCACTGGCAAGATCGCTGCCACCCCTGCAGCAAGGAGGATCTCGGAGGAAACCGGGATTCCGCTTGACTCTGTCCACGGAAGCGGACCATTTGGCCGAGTTCAAGCTGCCGATATTAAAAGGACTGTGACATCAGTTCCTTTACCGACTACCGACCGGCAAGCTGAGATCATCCCATTAATTGGTATACGGGCAAAAATTGCCCGGAGAATGCAGTCGAGTTTCCAGGATGCACCGCATATCGCTGAAACGATGGAGGCGGATGTATCCCGCCTGGAAGATACCAAAACGCACTTAAATGAAATAGCTGCAAAAAAGGACGGAGGCAAAGTATCGCTTACCGCCATCATAGTCAAACTCGTTTCCTGGGCGCTGGAATGTAACCCTTATATAAACTCATCACTAATTGATGAGAATATCTATTTGTGGAAAGAGATCAATATTGGTGTCGCAACTGCTTTGGAAAATGGATTAATCGTTCCAGTCGTTCACGATGCCAACCGGTTATCGTTCATTGAAACAGCAGCCAAGATCAATGATCTTAGCCTACGCGCAAGACAGGGTAAGCTGGAACTGGGTGAGGTTCAAAGGGGAACTTTCACAATAACCAACCTGGGTATGTACGGTATCAATCAGTTCAGAGCGATCATCAATCCACCCGAAAACGCAATTCTGGCAGTTGGCGCGGCGGTGCGAAAACCCATAGTGATCGACGATCGGGACACAATTGCGGTTCGCCCGGTTATTTCGTTTACATTATCCGCAGATCACCGGGTGATTGATGGTGTCGTTGCTGCAAAATTCCTGGCAGACCTCGTGAAAGCAGTTGAACATCCAGAGATCCTGCTAGGATAAAGAGATTAGAGTAATTTGATCAAACCCTAAAGCGGTTATAGATTCGGCTGTTTACATGCTTTAAGGAAGGGTATATTTCTCTATATATCTCGAACAATTCGGAGTATATGGAAGTTAACTTTATATTCGGATCAAAATTCTTTCCAGGTTTTTTCACACGTTGGGCTGCTTCTGTTAAATTCTTATAAATCCCTACGCCCACACCTGCCAACATTGCTGCACCAAGTGCTGTGGCTTCTTCGATCTCCAAAGTAACCACCGGACGTCCCGAGACATCTGCCTTGTTCTGCATCCAGAACTCATTACGCGTGCCGCCCCCGATGGCTATTATTTCTTTAGCCTTTTGTCCAGATCCCAACTCAAGTGCAGTAAGCATATCAAGGAAACCATAGTCAAGACCTTCGATCACAGCTCTAACCACATCTTCTTTTTTAGTCGTGTCATTTAAACCCAGGAATGCGCCTAACGAACGCGGATCCAGGTTCGGACAGGCTGTGCCGTTGAAATGTGGCAGGAAAAAGATACCATTGGCACCCGGTGGAGAGCTCTTTGCTTCATCCATCAGGATTGACCACACATTACCCTTGACCAGCCTGTGCAAGCCGTAAGGCATCCGATCCGAGCTGATCTTTATACCATTCCAGCATACTTGCAGCGGTTCCTCCAGCCCAAATACAATACATGCCAGGAGCTGAGTGTGCTTCAATGGTAAGGCCTAATTGACGTATTTCAGGCGTCCAGTGGGGATTTATCGTAGGAGTAATCACCATTTCCCAAGTGCCAGTAACATCCAGAAACATACCAGGAGAGATCGCTCCAGCTGCAAGTGCGCCTACCAGATAGTCATGCCCTCCTTGAAAGATAAGCGTACCTCGAGCGAAGTCCGGTCTTCTCCGCTGCCTCGGTTGTTACCTCTCCAATGAATGATCCACTGGGTTGGGGTGTCGGAAAGAGATCACTTTCGAGTCCTGCTATTTTTAACATTTCCCCCGACCAGGCTAACGAACGTTGATCGAATAAAAGTGTTGGTGATGCATCTGTGTAATCTGTGGAATATTTTCCTGTCAGCTTATAGTTTACAAAATCTTCAACAATCAGCCATTTATGAACCCGGCGTGCAATTTCGGGTTCGTTTTCCTTCAACCATTGGAAGCGCAGGACAGTGCTCCAAATGAAAGGCTGCCATCCTGAGACCTCAAAAGTACGCTCCAGGCCGACATTCTCCAGCCAGCGTTCAAACTGTGGTGTAGTCCTTGTACAAATCCAATTAATAAATGGATAAACCGGTTGGCCATGTTCATCCAGGGGGACTGCATCTGCACCAAGCCCGGTAACCGCCGCTGCTACAATGCGATTCTGTGGTCCAATCTGACTCACTGCATCTCGAATTGCAGATGAAATTCCGTCCCAGATATGATCAGGCATGTAAACCTGCCAGTTTGGGTGATCCGGGTCGTTTGCTATGCTTTCTGTCGGGCGACTACCTCTGGAAATGACATTGCCATCCAGATCATAAACCAATGCTTTCATACTCGTCGAGCCCACGTCAATACCTAGCAAGCAGTCCATCTATGCCCTCCGTTTTGTGCTCTATAATTCTTATCAAGTTCTCTACTTGCCGAGTTCATACTCTGTTAAAGTCTTGCCAGGATAGTAGTGTGCAAATGCCTCTGCGACATTTTCCTTTGTGACTTTCATGTTTTCATAAAAAACTAAACCCGGAATAGGTGCACCGTTGAGCAGGTTAACCATCTCGCTCATGCACCATCTCGCAGGTGCGGCAGCGGAATAGGCTGCAGTGCCAATTACTTCACCATTATTAATACCAACCAGAATGGGTTTGTCGTTATCCACAGAGGACAGAGGGATTTTGCTTCCGTTAGCTTTCTGGGCATTCATCATACCAATTGTGGCCGAGGAGTACAAGCCCCATGCGCCAAGCATGTCGGGATTTGCCTTAATGGCAGCGTCAAATGCCTTAAAATGATCTTCGGTCGATATACCAGTCAACTCAGTCATTGTAATATCCGGGTATTTTGCAAAAACATCCTTGAAGCCCTTGGCGCGGGTGGCTGCGTTAGGGTGCACGAAGGGTAGCGTTTGATATACTACCTCGCCTTTCATGGGTTTGCTGCTTGCAAGCAGGACTTGTTCGAGGAGTTCACCCGAGATCGTGCCTTGCTCCACAGTGTCCGAAATTACGGCAGCATTAATTGTTCCCGCAAGTGGAGCATTCAATGTAACCACCGGTATATTAGCCGCCTCAAGCACATCGAGAGCGATCTTCACATCGGTGAAATCGCAAGGAGCGAGGATGACTCCATCCACCCCTACCAGAATCCACTGCTCAACAGCCTGATTCTGAGCATCCTGTTTGTAGTTCGCATCGTTGACAATCAGTTCAATACCAGACTCGTCTGCCGCAGCTTTCATACTTTCCAGGATCGTTGCGTCAACTTCGTCCAAGGTATAAAAGATGGAGAAGCCAATTTTATACTTCCTATCTGCCTTGGGCATCAAAGTTTGCATATTGTCGTGGACTTTTACAACTCCAGCCTCATTAATTTTTACGTTGGCGTCGACGCCCACATTAGCGTAATAATTATTCAGATCAAAAATAGTACCCGGATCTCCCACGTAGGTGAAATCGGCTGCGTTGACATTCACCCGAGCCGCCGAAGTGTGCGATAGGGGTGGGATGGTTGTTCGCCCTGTAATCCCCCTACTTATTCCTCCCGATGTTGGCTTTTTGGTTTTCATCGTGGTTCCTTTGCTAATTATCCTACTTGGGGAGAATGATTACCGCTCTAAGATTTATTGGAAATCATGCCTTTTAGCTGTTCTATCTCCTGAGGGGAAAGTCGGAAAGTGGTAGAAGGAAATATACCGTCCACCTGGCTGGGTCGCCGCGCACCTACAATCGCACCAGTTACGCTCGTGTTGCGGAGGGTCCATGCAATCGCAACCACCCCCGGTTCTACCCCATGCTGTTTTCCGATTTCAGCGAGGGTGGAAACCAATCGCAAGTTTTGTTCAAGCCGGGGCTGTTGGAATTCGGGATCATGCTGCCGCCAATCATCAGAAGGCATATTCTTGATCCGATCTGCTGTCATTTTCCCGGAAAGTAGTCCCGAATACATGGGTGAATAGACGATCACACCGATGTTGTGTTCCTGGCAATAGGGAAGTATCTCGTTCTCCACTTCGGGGCGGATGAGCGAGTAAGGGGGTTGTAACGAACTGATTGGCGCAATCGCTTCCGCCTGCTGCATCTGTGCAACACTGTAATTTGATACACCAATCCAGCGCACTTTACCTTCGCGTTGTAACTCGGCGAGTGTTGCCCAACCTTCCTCAAGATCCGGTTCAGGACGTGGCCAGTGGATCTGGTAAAGGTCGATTGCATCAATTTTAAGGCGACGTAAACTGTCCTCGCACTCGCGCCGCACGGAGGCGTGTTTGAGTGAAGAATTGATCTCGCCGCGTTCATTCCAAGGCAGCGAACATTTCGTAAAGATATATGGGCGTTTGCTCATTCCTGACAGTGCCTGTCCCACCACATCTTCCGAGTGTCCGAGACCATACCCGGCTGCTGTATCAATCCAATTGATACCCAAGTCCAGAGCATGATGAATAGCCGCAATTGATTCACGATCATCTTGCGGACCCCAGGCATATACCCAGTCGCCGCCGCCAAGTGCCCATGCGCCAAATCCCACGGTAGTGATGTGCATATCGGTATTGCCAAGTTGCCGACTCTGCAAATCTGTTTCTCCTTTAAGCATTGTCATCTCCTTTAGCATCATGCCATATCCCGTTTAACCTTTACGTCCAGCCATCGCCAAGCCCTTGACCAGAATTGGCTGGAGCTTGTCGGACTGGAGGAAGACGAGAGCTTGTTTCCAAAACGCAACGCGGCTTACCAAGACCGGACTAATTTTTTTGTGGTTGGACTTTCCTGGCAGCCATCATAAGGGGCGGACAGCAGACATCTGCAGTCCGCCCCTCCTAATTACTTACTTCTAACAAAGATCTAGTACTACTATTGTACCTTGCCAGCCAGATAGTCGGCCAGAGTCTTGCCAGGATAATAGTGCTCGAAGGCTGCTTCAACATTATCCTTAGTGATGGCCATATTGGCATAGAAGACAACACCAGGGATGGGTGCGCCATTGAGCAGGTTAACCATCTCGCTCATACACCATTTGGCGGGAGCGATGGAGGAGTAAGCGGCTGTGCCTACTACGGTGCCATTATAGATGCCCGCGAGGATAGGTTTGTCCTGGTCCACAGAGGACAGGAGGACTTTGCTATTGTTCGCTTTCGCGGCGTTCATCATACCAATGGTGGCTGAAGAGTACAGACCCCACGCACCGATCATGTCAGGATTGGCCTTGATGGCACCATCAAATGCAGTGTAATGATCTTCGGGTGAAATTCCGGTCAATTCAACGATCTTGACATCCGGGTATTTTGTAAATACATCTACGAAGCCTTTTGCACGGGTAGCAGCGTTGGGGTGGACAAAGGGCAGTGTTTGATAAACGATGGAGCCTTTCATTGGTATACCGGCTGCCTGGATAGCTTTCTCAAGCAGTTCACCAGCGATCTTACCCTGCTCTACGGTGTCACCAATAACAACTGCATCAACGTTACCAGCAAGAGGAGCATTGAGAGAAATCACGGGGATATTGGCTTTCTCAAGTGCATCAAGTGCGGTCTTTACACCGGTAAAATCGCATGGGGCAAGGATGACGCCATCGACACCTTGCAGGATCCATTGCTCTATCGCCTGATTTTGAGCATTCTGGTCGTAGTTTGCATCGTTGACCAGGAGTTCAACTCCGGATTCCTCTGCTGCGGCTTTCATGGTCTCCAGAATCATGGAGCCAACTTCATCAACTGTGTAGTAAACTGAAAAGCCGATCTTGTACTTCTTGTCAGCCTTGGGCAAAGCAGTTGTCAACTCGTCTGGAACTTTTACTGCACCAGCTGATCTGATCGTTACAGCAGCTTCTACACCAACTTCCTTGTACCAACCATTCAGGTCAAATACAGTAGCAGGATCTCCAACAAATGTAAAATCGGTCACGTTGGCATTTACAGGAGCAGCTGGTACTTCAGTTGCTGGTACAGCTGTTGGCTCAACCGGAGCCGCTGTTGGTTCAGCTGGAGCTACAGGCGCGGTTGTGGGAGCTACAGGAGCTTCTGTAGCAACTGCAGCCGGAGCACATGCTGTGAGAATGAACGTTAAGATCAGCAAGAGCGATGCAAACTGTGTCATTTTTTTCATTTTCTTTTCTCCTTAGTGTTTCTTATAATAGGTTCCGTTGGTCGAGGTTGATCTATACATAATCTCTTAGTATTAAGTTACACACCTCCTTTCTTTGGCTGTTATACCTGGAATTACCCAAGGCATCCGAATGCCACGGTTATCTTTGCCTGGACTTGAATGCATTGTCCATCAGTACCGCGATGATGATGACCAGTCCTTTGACCAATATCTGCACATGATACTGTGCACCCAGTAGGGACATGCCATTATTGAGAGAAGCCATAATCAAGCAACCTCCCAATGTTCCCCATATCGATCCAACTCCCCCGGCGATCGCTGTGCCGCCAAGGATAACGCCTGAAATACTGTCTAGTGCCAAGTCTCTTCCCATGTCAGGCAGTCCACCATTAAACAACGCAGCCAGGATCAGACCACAAATGAAAGCATATAATCCGCTCAGTGTGTAAGCTGCTATCTTGACCAATCCTATATCAATTCCAGCTACCCTTGCTGCTTCCGGGTTGCCTCCAATGCTGCGCACATAAAATCCAAATTTGGTTTGTGTGAAAAGGAACCAGGATACCACTAAAACAACCAGCGATATGATGACAGGTGTTGGTATGACATTGAATACCAATCCGTTTCCGAACAGATCAGCAAAGTGCGGGATCACAATAGGAACCGGTCTACCTGTCGTGAGCGTAAGGGCAATTCCCCGGAAGATATTCAAAGTAGCCAGGGTCACTAAGAAGGGTTCGATCTTACCTTTGACAGAGACGAACCCGTTGAGGAAACCAAGGAGCATGGCTGCAAGCATTACAATGAGACCTGCTGGAATGGGTGCCATAAACCCACCTCTTACTAACATTGCGAAACCTACACCAACCACAGCAGCAGTTGAACCTACGGAAAGGTCCAAGCCCCCAAGGGTAATAATGAAAGTCATACCCAATCCGGCGATGAGTACATAGCTCATATTCTTCATTATTGAGAGCAAGTTTGAGGGATTGATGAAAACCGGCTTTAATAGTGAAAATATTGTCATGAGCACAATCAATATCAAGAACGTACGATATTGAATAATAAATTTTCTGATTGTCGGCTTGGATGTCTGGTCAGTCTTGGGTTGTGCTTGCATCGTTTTCTATTCCCTTCGGTTGATAATGGGTCTTCAACTAAGCCTTCTGAGTGGCAAGGCTCATCACATGCTCTTGAGTCATATCATCTTTAGATACGATCCCTTTCATTCGTCCTTCTTGCATGACCAAAATCCTATCTGCAACACTGATCAATTCAGGCAACTCGGACGATATCATCACGATTGCTGTTCCTTGTGCGGCAAGTTCGCCCATGATCGAATAGATCTCAGTTTTTGCTCCGATATCAATACCGCGGGTAGGCTCATCAAAGATGATCACTGCTGGAGAGAAGTCCAACCATTTGGCCAGTACCACTTTTTGCTGATTACCACCTGATAGCGAACTGACTGGTTGCTCGATACGGCTCACTCTTATATTTAGAGTTTTCCGGTGACGGTTGGCAACAGCTTTCAGATTTGACCAATTCAGATATCCCGCGAACGATGGTTCCTGCGCGTGGATCAAATTAATATTCTCAAATACCGGAAGGCATAGCACCAGACCGGATTTCTTTCTATCCTCGGTAACATAGGCAATCCTGTGCTTGATTGCCTGGCGCGGGTTCGTTGGGCGGTACTCTTCTCCATTCAGAAATATCTTTCCGTCAGTCATCTGGCGCATTCCAAAAAGAGCTTCAAGTGTTTCCGTTCGCCTTGAACCAACCAGACCACCAATACCTAAGATCTCGCCCTTGCGAACTTCGAAGGAAATTCCTTTGAACAATTCACCACTGGCCAGATTCTCCACCTTCAGAACAACATCACCGATAGGCACTTCTCTCTTCGGATATACATTTGTTAGTTCGCGTCCGACCATCATCGTTATCAGGTCTTTTTCGGTGACATCTGCGTTGTTAACCGTACCCACCAGTTCTCCATCCCTCAGGACAGTTATTCGGTCGGCGATCCCACCAATTTCGTGCAGCCTGTGGGATATATAGATGATGGTAACGCCCTTAGTCCTCAGGTTGCGGATAATGTCCATCAGTTTGTCTGCGTCACTTTGAGATATGGATGATGTCGGTTCATCCATAAGGACGATTTTCGCATTGGATGTGACCGCTTTAGCGATCTCAACGACTTGTTGTTGGGCAATGGAAAGGTCTTTGACAAGCCAGTTAGGATTTATTTCATTCTGGTTTAAGTCTTTAAGTGCCTGAACTGCGATGGCCTGGTATTCGTGCCTTCTCAGCATAAAACCTTTGAAGTGGTTTTGTTTATCCAGGACAATGTTCTCCGCTACAGTCATATGGGGGCAAAGTGTCAATTCCTGATATATTGTATGAATGGAGGCATCTATCGCATCCTTGGGGTTTCTAAACGTGACAGGCATGCCATCGATCAGCATTTCACCACCTTTATCAGGTTGGTGATAGCCACTTAATATCTTAATTAAAGTAGATTTTCCGGCACCATTCTCACCCAGCAAAGCATGAACTTCGCCTCTCCTCACGGACATATTTATGTTCTTGAGTGCCACTACGCCAGGGAACGCCTTGCAAATATGCCTCAGTTCGAGTATGTTCTCACTCAAGTTCACCCACGCCTCCTACACTTTGCTTCCCAATACAAATATCGTTCAAAGATTCACTTCTTTCCTGTGTAAAGCTGCTAATGCTGGTCATACTGTACCGGCGGCAAGAGTCGGTAAGGTTTGTGATTCGGCCATGTCTGGACAACGCAGAATGCTTCAGCATATTTACATCCACACTGAAAGCCTCGCATCTTGTTGGTAACTGTTACATATTCAAACCAGTCTTTTATCCCGAACTGTTTTTCCAGAAAATCGCCATGTTGGCTCTCATGCTTGTGAAAAGCTTCCAGTTTTTGCTCGAACTCCTCTGTGATATCTACATAATAGTCAGGGGGAGTCACGCGGGTCATTCCGGTGGTCTCAGCTCGGAATATGGTGGGAATATGATCAATCGGCGGATATTCAGTACCGGGGATATTGGCTACACTGGCCCAGATCGCTGCCCGATACACAAGTTCTCCGACATTAGAATGGTCGTGAACGTAATCGTCGCGGTCGAGCGTAATGATCACGTCCGGATTGGTGCGACGGATCAAATCTACATACTTTTTCCAGGTGGAATCGTTCATCCAAACATCGGCATCTTTGTGGTTCCAATGGATCAGCTCTGCCCCAATTACATCTGCCCCTCTCTGCGCCTCAACTGCCCGAATGGCTTCGATCTCTGGACCTGAATGGATCTTGGAGCCCACATTGCCCGTACAAGCAATTGCCATGAAAACTTTATGACCTTCTTTCACATAGCGTATCAGTGTACCCGCACAAAATACTTCGACATCATCAGGATGGGCTGTAGCTGCTAAAACAGTAAGCTTTTTAGACATAGTTGTATGACTCCAAGATCACACTTTATTCGCGAGAACCGAGCTGGACGGGTGGCAGCAAACGATAGGGTTTGTGGTTGGGCCAGGTTTGGACAACCCTGAAAGCTTCGGCATACTTGCAGCCGCATTGGAAACCACGCATTTTATTGACAATCTCCATAGCTTCGAACCAGTCTTTTACCCCGAATTGTTTTTCCAGGAAATCACCATGCTGGCTCTCATGCTGTTTGAAAGCATGCATTTTTTGATCGAATTCTTGAGTAATATCCACATAATGGTCTGGTGGAGCAACTCGGGTAGTTCCAATCGTCTCAAAATAAAAAACAGTTGGTATATGATCGATCGGAGGTAGATTACACTCTGGAATATTGGCAACACTAGCCCAGATAGCTGCCCGATATACCAGTTCACCTACGTTTGTATGGTCGTGAACATAATCGTCGCGATCGTGGGTAAGGATCACATCCGGGTTGGTGCGGCGGATCAGGTCCACATATGTAGTCCAATGCGGGTGGTCAAGCCAGATATCTGCATCTTTGTAACCCAGCATGACCAGCTCGGCACCGATGATATCAGCTGCTTTTTTTGCTTCACCAGCCCGAATAGCTTCGATCTCAGGACCTGTATGGATCTTTGATCCAACATTACCTGTACAAGCAATTGCCATAACAACTTTGTGACCTTCTTTGACGTAACGGATGAGTGTACCAGCACATTGCAACTCAATATCATCAGGATGAGCAGACGCACATAAAACAGTTAACTTTTTAGACATTTGAAGACCTCCAAAATAGAATCATTTTTGATCGTTCTATTGCCTTTAGGGTAAAACGGTTTCTGATTTTGAACGGGCAGTATCTCCTTTCAATAATGAAAAATTTAAGTTGTCCAAGGTTGCTTTCAACCCTTCAGAAGAGCCAGTATCAGCAAATTCATTTGGACATATGCATTGTTCAATACTTTTCCTTCTTCCTAAAAAATTAATTATTGTTATTTATCCCAGGCTTCTGAAATCCATTGGTCAAGAGTAACCCGAGCCCGGGAGGCTGATCCAACAGGATCGCCAGCAGGGTCGAGATGCGCCCACATCTCCATCACCATGGGGCCAGTAAAACCACTTCGAGCCAACCACTGGAAAGTTTCTGGAAATTGGACAATCCCTTGTCCAAGTGGCACTCCTCGCAGTTCACCTTTACGGGTATCTTTAACATGTACACCTACCAGGTGACCCTCAGTTAATGGAAGTTGTTCGAGTGGACTGTAACCAGCTGCGGTCATGTTGCCAATATCGGGATACACTTGAAACCAGGGTGAATTGATCATTTTGACAAAGCGCATGGCTTTTTCTACTGAGTCGACCAGCTCACTATCACCGTTCTCCAACGCCAAAGGAATTCCAGCAGCGCTTGCCCAACTGACACCGGTATTTAATCCTTCCAGGTATCGCGCCTGCGTATCGGCATTGCTTGGTTCATAAAAAGCGTCATATCCCATGATCTGGATGACTTTCACACCCAAATCGGCAGCCAATTCAATGGACCGGTAGAGGATATCCAAACCTTGCCGTCGCAAGTCAGGTGAAGCACTGCCGAGTGGGTACTTACGGTGGGCACTAACACCCATTCCCCAAACAGGCATTCCGGTATTGAAAATCGCCTGTCGAAGCGCTGCCCGTTCGGAATGCGACCACTGGAGCCGGTCCAAACGTTCCTGGCTTTCATCAATTGACATTTCTACAAAATCATAGCCAGCCTGTTTAGCAGAAGTCAGAATCTGTTCCCAGGAATATTCATCAGGGAAAGCTTTCTCGTATATACCAACAGGGCTTTTAAGTAGTGAGTACATCTTCTATTAACCTCTAGTGGTGACTGTTATTACAAATCATTTTCGACCACAAAATGTAATATTAATTTATGGCTGTAGGATTTTTCAGGATGACTTATTCTTCCTTTTGTCCGTATAGAGTGCGATATATATTCTGGAACTCTTCTATTTGCAGTTGGGTTAAGACTATAGGATTGCCATGCAAACTGGCAAAATGAGCAATTTTTGCAAGATCTTCCACTTCCACGGCATCGATTGTTGCCTGCCAGACAGTAGAAGCGATGGTGTAGACTCCATGATTCTGCATGATGATCGCTGAGCACTTACCAATCCTGCGAATGATCTCAGAACCGATGTCTTCGCCGCCTACTGCGGCATAACCACCAATCGGAATCTCACCACCAAGCAGTGCCGCTGAGGTCATAATAGCTGGGATCGGCTTACCCAATGCAGCAAAAATTCCTGCATAGGGAGAGTGGGTGTGGACGATACCGAAGATATCCGGTCGATGTTGGTACAAATAAAGGTGTGTTTCAGTATCACTGGAAGGACGTAAAGTGCCTTCCAAAATTTTTCCGCTGTTGTCCATCACCAATAGATCGGATGGAGTCAATCTATCGTAACGAAAACCGGTGGGCTTGATCACGACGTGGCCAGTTTCGGGATCGCGACCGCTGACCGTTCCACTGTGCATCGTCACCAGACGATTCTTAGGCAGTTCCAACAGAGATTCAAAGACTTCCTGGCGTAATTTTTCGAGCATCATCGTTACATTCCTTTCATATTTTCTCCGGCTGCCCGGAAGAATCGGTAATTGTGTTTATCGAACATAACCGCCCAAACCACCGCCATCAATGACCAGTGCAGCGCCGGTCATTTTAGCTGAACGGTCGCTGGCGAGAAAGACGACGACTTCCGCAATTTCGGTGGGGTCAATGATCACACCTAAAGCATTATTCTTCTTGTATTCCTCTTCCAAGAGGTCAGGATTGAAACCATGGATCTTCGCTCTGGCGGCTCTTAGCTCTGGAGACCACATATTACTCCCACCAAAGACCGCTCCCGGCAGAACACTGTTGGCACGGATATGATACGGACCAAATTCATTCGCTATGGTGCGAGCCATCTGCAATACCGCTGCTTTGGAAGAGTTATAAGCGAGGAAGTGCCTGCTTGGTTTAAGGGCATCATCACTGTTGATAAATACCAGTGCTCCGCCGTCTGTTTGACGTTTAAAAACTTTAATTGATTCACGTGAGATCAGAAAACTACCAGTACAATTGACATTCATCACCCAATTCCACTGCTCCAGGGTACACTCGTCGGAAGGGACGCTGACTGAGACACCTGCATTATTCACAGCAATGTTCAACCTGCCAAAGTGATCAGCGATGGTTTTCACGGCTAAGACAACATTTGCTTCGTTTGTAATATCGCAGCGTACGGGAAGGATCTGTGCAGAACTATCCATTTGCAGAAGTTCATTCCTGGATTGAGTCAACTTCTCCTCGTTAAAATCCACCATTGCAACCAGGGCACCTTCTTTCACGAATCGGCGGGTGATCGCCAAACCAATACCGGAAGCTGCACCAGTGATCAAGGCTACTTTACCCGCTAATTCACCATCTTTCCTGTTAGTAGTATCAATACTCATATTTAAACTCCTTGATTCGATCGATAAATATAAAACCTGAAGGCATCCGATACGTAATATTCGTCAGATAATGCCACCGGTTCTTCATTAAAATCAAAATCCACCTGTTCAATGTGCAGAATATTACTGCCAAGGCAAATTTGAAGCTTATCAGCGATGTATTGTTCTGCAGATAGGGGACGAATCCAGGCAATACCGTGGTGTATCTCCAACGATAGGCGTTGCCTTAAGAAACCGTAGACTGATTCCTGTTCTTTGATGTGTTTTTCAAGATCTTCCAGAGGAATATCGCCGCCCGAGGTATGGAACACGCTGAGCGGTAGTACATCCACCGTAAAGACCGCCCGGATATCATTGGCCAGCCTTACCCGCTCGATTACCAGGGTTGGAGTTCCCAATTCGATTGCTAATTGGGCTGACACCCGTTCGCTCGCTGGTCGAGTAGTCATTAATAATTCTGAACTGCCTGGTTCTGCCCCAGAAGAGCGGATCAATTGGGTAACACCGGAGTTAAGACTTAGGTTATTATATGTAGGTGGTTTTTTTGTTACAAATGTACCTACTCCCCACCGGCGCTGGATGAACCCCCCTTGCTCCAGGATAGCCAAGGCTGAACGTACAGTGGAGCGGCTTATGTTTAAGTACCCCGACAGGTCGGGTTCGTTGGGCAGTTGAGATTCTGGAGGAAGGTCGCCTTCCATGATCTTCTTGCGCAGGTATTCAACCACACGTTGAGTTAATAACATACCTTCGTGTGAGTCTTTGTCCCATTGGGTATTCGGTTCGAGTATTGCCGAAAGATTCATGACCAATCCTATCAAAGGTATGACATCTTATTTCACTCATATTAACCAAAAAATATATTTTTGTCAATATCCAACTAAATTTAATAGTTATCTCTCATATAATCCCAAAAATACGGGTCTTGACATGACTATTTCAAGTTGATATACTAATGCTATCTAAAAATATGACAATAGATGTCATACATCTATTGTTTACAATTATAAATTTTAGGAGAAAAAGTCATGGAAAAATTAGCGATTGATGGCGGAAAGCCGGTTCGCACGCGAGCTCCCATTATTGAGACAGACGTATTCGAGAAAGAAGAGCTTGACGCCCTTATAGAAGTAGCCCGAAATAAGAAGCTTCGCCGTGCTGATGCTGCTATTGAATATGAACGTGTCCTCGCCGAGTGGTTTGGAGTTAAGCATGCTATCGCAGTTTCAAGTGGTACTACTGCTTTACATATTGCCCTGGCTGCTTTCGGGATCGGACCCGGTGATGAAGTGATCGTCCCACCGTATACCTTCGTCGCCACTGACACTGCTGTGTTGGAACAAAATGCCATCCCCATCTTCGCAGATATCGATCCGGTCACTTTGACGCTGGATCCAGAGTCTGTCGCTCGGTGCATCACTCCCCGTACCAAAGCCATCATCCCGGTGACCATCTCAGGTACATTGGTGGATATGGATCCGATCATGGAACTGGCACGTAAGCACAATTTATACGTATTAGAAGATGCCTGTCAATCGCTTGGAGCCAAATATAAAGGTAAGCTGGTGGGAACGATCGGTGATGTAGGAGCGTTCAGTACCATCACCGGCAAGATCATCAATACCGGCGAAGGTGGTTTCGTGATCACCAATAATACCGATCTGTACGAAAAAATGTGGGGTTTCCAGGATTTTGCTCGTAAGAAATCTCTTGGCCCGGCTTCAAAGTATCACTGGGGATTGCCCTGCACTAACTATCGAATAACCAACATGCAGGCTGCCATTGGAATTCAGCAGGTGAAACGTGCCTGGGATATGATCCATAAGCGTACCGAAAACGCAGAGTATCTCCGCTCCCTGCTGGAGGGTGTTCCCGGAATCGTCCTGCCTTATCAACAGCCGTACGGCGAGCGGGTCTATTTTTACTTCCTGATCCGCCTGCTGCCGGAAATTTTGGGGACTGATATGCTCAATTTTGGCATCGCTTTGGCTGCTGAAGGTACCTATTCTCTGAACTACCTCAGCACCACCCGTTGGATGATCCCACAGCACCTTGAGCCATTGTTTGTAAATAAGGAAGGATACGGCGGTACCAAATGCCCATTTGAATGCCCGTGGTATGAGGGTGAGGTAAGCTATTACAAGGGGCTATGTCCAAATGCCGAAAGTGCCTGTGATGAGGTCTTCTGGCTGGCCAGCGTTCACCCACTACTGGAAAAACAAGACCTCGACGATATCGCTGCGGCTGTGCGTAAAGTTGTCTATGCATTTATCGAGAAAAAAGAAAAAGGAATACCGATCAACTACGTCACCGATGAAATCCGGGCACGGCTATAAAAAGCACGACGAGAGGTACACATGCCAGACGGTTCACCATTAATTGAAGGCGCTGACCTTGATCAGATCGGGATTGTAGTGAATGATCTGCAAACATTCACCCAAGAACTTTCCCGGCTCTTTGGCATTGGACCTTTTCGCATTTTCGAATGGCCGCTCGAGGGAGTTGACCCACAAGCTACATATCATGGTCAACCGGCAAACTTACGCCTGCTATTGGCATTTGTCACTGTTGGAAAGATTCAACTTGAGATCGTTCAACCTCTGGAAGGTCAAAATATCTACAGCGATTTCCTGCGTGATCATGGTCCTGGTTTGCACCACTTCCGTCTGACAATTCCTGGGTTCGAAAAAGGTGTAGAAGCGCTGATCAATGAAGGGATAGAGAATATAGCCAGCGGCACAGGCGTACACGTTGGTTCCAAGTGGTCTTATTTTGACATGGGCCACAATTTGGAAGGTGTGGTTGTGGAGTTGAGAACCCGTCTTGAAGAAGGCGGGGGAGAAGGCCAGTGGGTGAAGTCTGTCCCACCGCCCACACCACCAGCGAATCAACACTAAATTCAACTGTCTACAATTAACCACCTATGCGAATAATAAGCCCCGGAATATTTTTCCAGGGCTTATTAATTATATCTTCTAATTTCAACGTACAGGCGTCTGAGCAATAATTTTGAGGAAAAGAAAACCACTTTTATCGATGGTTAAACTGCTGGGAAAGGATTTCGAACCACACCCCATACCGAACCATTGTGACCTTTGGGTAATGAGGGATAATCCTGAATCTGTCCCCATTTGTGTTGCGAGCTCTGGGATATTGGTGACAAGTAAAAATCCCATTGTACAGGGTACTTCCTAAATCTGTTACTTTTCACATGCATTCCAATAGGTATCCAATACACTTGAAATGCGCGTGGAAATGATGTTTTCAGGGGTCAACGCTGCGTGCCTCCTTCGATAAGAACGGACATCTCCTGTGGTGCAAATTGACTCACCAGGGATACTGGGAGCTTCAAAACCGACAGGTTTTTCATTAATCGATCCAACGCATCCTGTACTTCCGGTTGAACCCAATAATAACGGATCCGATCACTCAGACTGAATTTTCGTTTGTACGCCAGTTCCTCTGGCGTGCCAGGGTAATACTTCTGCCAATGGTCAGGGTGCTCGAAGCATCACCTCATCCATCACGCTGATGATGTTCGATCGTTCGCTTGAAGCGACAAGTTCATTTTCCATCATTGCCAATGCAAATACTGCCTCACGATACGCAAATGTCAGAGCAGGACCTACCTTCAAGATCGCAAAATGATCGCGAACCATATTTTGCAAAGCTGCTTGCGTTTGATAGTCGGTGGAGTGGGCTTCATATACCATGCCCTTACTTTCGATAAAAGCGGACAACTCTTGCGTCGCATCTGGTTGATAAGGAAAAACAAAGTCATCGCCGAACTCCACCCCGGGTTGAACGACAATGGCGATGACTTTCTTCCAGGCCTGATGTAAACCAGTAGTAAAAAAGGCCTGCTTGTGGATTTCAATCGTTTCAGCCACATCGGAGGCCCGGGTTACACGGACACCCTTCTTCGTGTTCAATGCCCCCCCCGGAACAGGCACTTCAGTACCGATTACATACTGCAGATTATTCTTACCCACTTCCGGTCTGTATTGTTTCTGCTGCCCAGGCCAAACGTGCCGCACGTTGCGCGATGATTGCCGGATCAAGCGGTCCGGCAGGGTCATCCATCAGGCGCATGCTGCAATCCAGGTGAATTTTTGTATAGCCAGCATTCACATAGGCTTGCACCATTTCCATTGATTTTTGCATGGCAACATCAGATGGCTCTGCTTGCCAGACATTTGGACCGAGATGATCGCCGCCGAGGATAATGTTTTCAATTGGGAAACCTGTTTTTGTGGCAATACTTCTCACATATGCCACAAAAAGATCAGGGGTCATGCCAGTGTATCCGCCAAATTGATTTACCTGGTTGCAGGTGGATTTCAATCAATACCTTTCGATCTTTTTCCATTCGAAGGGCTTCTTTCAATACAACCGGATGTGCAGAACAAATGGAAGGAATACCATTGATGATTCAACAGAATTTCAAACATATTCCATTGCCTCTTCAAGTGTGGGCTGAGACGTGGTGCCTCCAGGTGAGCGGGTCGAAAGCGCACCGCACACGCAGGCAAGTCGCAAGGATTTCTGTAAATCCCAACTATGTAAATAACCATAGATAAATCCAGCCGCGAATGAATCACCAGCCCCAACTGTATCTGCAACAGGCACTGGAATGGAATCAACCTTAACCGTTTCTGCTCCATGAATTCCAAGAGCACCCTGAGCGCCAAGCTTAATTGCCACGATTTCTGTTTTCCCCCGTAAAGAGTTGGCTGCCGCGGCGAAATCCTTCTTATGGGTGAGCGATTTGGCTTCCGTTTCGTTGGGAAAAAATAAATTTGTGGCGGTAAGCAATTCGTCGAAACCAAGCCACTGACCGCTTGGATCATAGTTCGTGTCGAGAGATGTTGTCAGACCCAGGGAATGGGCTCGACCAAAGAGCGCCGGTAACCCGGGACGAAGGGCGTCCTGCAAGAAGTAGGAGGCTACATGCAGGTGGCGAGCCTGACGAAGAATCGAATCTGACACATCATTTGCCCGCAAAGATGGGATCAGACCAAGATAGGTTAGAATCGCTCGATCCGTCCCTGAGGTCAGGATTACACTCAGGCCGGTGCTTCCTCCTGGTTCAATAATGATATTTTCAACGTCCACCTGCCTTTTTTGCAACTCTTCAAGCATAAACCGTCCGAAAGTATCGTCGCCGCATTTACCGATAAAAGCAACCTTCAGACCCAACCGGGCGGCGCCGCACGCGAAAATCGCTGACGATGACCCGATGGAAAGCACTGCTTGATCGACAATTTTTTCAACCTGGCCAAATTCGGGTATAACATTTCCAGAAAGGATCAAGTCCGGGTTGATTTCACCGGCAACAAGCAGATCGAATTTACGATCAGTCATTATGCAGGCATCCTTAATATGTCTTGTACCAATTAAAAGGAGTTGTAGCAGTATAAAATTCTGTGAATGGCCTGGCAAGAGCCTCGCACAAAGAAGTTAAGCGAGACATGCGTTGCAAGGCAGTTGTTTGCAGGAATTCTATCCGCTGGGTTCTGGGTAGAGTAACCGCTTCTTGCCAGACGGCGCGCCCGACGGCAATCCCGCTCGCACCCGCGTTGCACGCCACAATTACCTGCTTCAGGAAGGTTTCATAATTCACCGCGGCAGAGAGCAGAATCCAAGGAGTAACGCAAACTGTAGAAATTTCCTGGCATACTACTGCCCATTTCGATTCATCGGGGTCATTTATATCAAGGGGAAATTCTGCCTTGAGGATATCGATGCCCAGTGGACTTAAGTTTCGCACAGTTTCAATAACCACGTGATGCTTTTCATCTGAAGATAATTTTGTGTTTTCATCCATTGAATAAGACAAAGGTTCAAGCATCAAAACCAGGTCATTCTTCTTACAGGCTTCAGCCACCTTGGATACGAAGTCTTCGATCTCTTTTGCAGCCAGCGAATCCGGGTGGTAATAGACCAGCAATTT
Source organism: uncultured Chloroflexia bacterium (assembly GCA_963827895.1). Classification (GTDB taxonomy): domain Bacteria; phylum Chloroflexota; class Anaerolineae; order Anaerolineales; family Anaerolineaceae; genus PNON01. The sequence goes on from CAWHCY010000010.1 coordinate 50,281, forward strand.
TACAGCACTCGCACCCATGCGTTTTGCCTTTTCAACCGACCAGCCGGGAATGATTTGAGCTTGGCGGGCAGTGGCATCCCCGGTATAACCTGTTGATTTAAGGGCAACAACCAGACCGATGTTTTTTGGAATGGCATTTTCAGCAATTGCCTGAGCCGCGGAAACTTCAGGATCAAGCAATACAGCTGTTGCGTTATGCGCCAGATTTGATGTCACGTCCAATTTGAAGCGTGAAAGCTCAGTATTGTTTACGAATTCAGGGTTTGCTTTCCGCAGATTTTGGCGATGGTCAAGGGCCAACGCGGTGAAAAGTGCCGCGCTGCGAGGATATTTGTTGCAGTCCACGTAATTTTCCTATGGATATTTGTTTCATCGGTTTGAGCTCCTTCCGGATGAATTGCTTCAGAATATATTGTAAATTACCTCTCACCGCAATTCAACCTTGCTATACTATTTTGACCTTCCATTCCAATGAATGGTTGTTATCAGATCTTTGAGTAAAACTACCAGGGACTTCTAATTCACAGCAAGTCCTTCAGTGGGAGAACATTTTCGATCGGGGTATGATAAAGATCCCATGAGAGAACATATCCTTCGACATTTGCCATGGTACCCACCTCCAATACTTCTCGAACATGTGCAGGCGAGATCTCCATTTTTCCCGGTATGCAGACTGTTTCAAGCCCCAGATAAAGCGGGGTATCAGGCAGAAGCGTTTTCGCCATTTTCGTTTCAGCCTTAATCAGGTTGAGAGGAGCTGCAATCTCAAGTTGCTGGAGTGTACAGCCCTCCAAACCGTCCAATTGTGATGAAATTTGACGATATATTACATCTATATCCTTATTCAGATAATCACTTAATTCATGAACCAGGGCGGGGATTTCACTCCTCAAGCTGGATGGTCCATTCCCAAAACGGTAAATCATCGGCTTGACCCATTTTGCATTGCGCGCAAGGTCACCATAATTCTGTCCAACCAGAGGAGCAAGACAAGGTGAAAATACATCTAATGACATTTGCTTGTTCAATTCTCTGGTCAGCTCCGCAATTTTTTCCACGACACAATTAATCGAATTCACCCGAAAACCAACAAATTGCTGAAGAATTGGATAACCAGAAATCAGAGATTCCAACCATTTCGCCCCTCGAGGAAGCTCATAAGTGGATCCAATTTTTACGGTTTTGTCTTCCTTTTTTAGAATCTTCCTAACTTCTGATAGATCCAATCCGGTTTTTGCCGCTTCTGTAACACAGTAAGGGCAAAAACACGAAAACACATCCTGCAATCCGTTCGCCATTGATGGGAAACGGATTTTATCAATGAATACGCCGTCAAATTCATAAGTTGATAAAAGGCGTCTTAGATTAGTCATGGAAGTTTTTATGGCGTCAGGGTTATTCGGGCATGCCTGCCGGAAAGTCTCATTGATTCCTGTTCCTTTGTAACCACTCCATCCTTTACTTTTCCCGGCATTAATATTTTCTACAAGATGTTGTTGATTAAATTCAGGATAATCAGATAAGAACGGATACCATAGGAAAACCTGATCTGATAATCGACTTTTATGGGATGATAAAAACTTGAATAATTCCGGCTTCTCATCCCACCCCAGGATAAGTATGTCGAGAGGCACCTCTTTTGGTGATTTTCGATAAATAGTCCCCCACCAAGGCTGGTTGAAGCAATTCATCCGGTGAATGTACGCTGGAGAGTTGAGCGGCTATTACAGGTTTTTCACCTTTTTTTCCATGTCACACCTTATCGATATCCATTTTATGAATAATCCAGCTGAGGGTTATTGAGATTGAAGGCCGTGAGGTATTTTTCCATATACCATTTGATCCAATCCATGACATATTCCAATGGGTCTGGAAAAAACCACTTTACATTTTTGATTTAGTATTTGCTGCCACTCAAAGACAACCTGACTTGTCCACACATAGAGAGAGCCGGTTTCAGTATGCTATACCGAATGATTAATACTTAAAGCCACTAATACCTCTGTCCTTTTCCTCCAACAATAACCATTCTACACAGCGATTGAATCGGACGACAGCATTTGTCATAACTTCCCAAAGTCGCGATACTTTTATTATTGATTCTTGATGGATGTGGCTTTTTATTTTGCTTTCGTTTTTGACTAATGGTTTAAACTCTTTGGCGGTAAATGCTGGTATAACAATCGCACCACCCACGACAGATTTTGGACAACCAGCCGGGTTGTCTATCCAATCCGAATAATGACGTTTTATCAAAGACCCCAACAGACCCAATCCTTCGAAGAATATTGATTCTGTCTGAGAAATGAAATCCATGGTATGCAGTACGGACCCATCTAGAGCAACAAAAAATGATGGCCACGTCTTCATGAGGTTTTCTTCCGTCATTCCAACTTTCAAATGCGAAAATTTAGAGATAAGATCGACATTGGTCTCAGCCGCTACTACGTCATCAAAATCATTATCTGTCTTCATGCCTGAATTATCGGATATATTATTTTTCATACAACGCGAAGCAGTGTCTAAAGGAAAACAATGAGCAATTACTTGCCCGGGAATTTCCGATAAATTAACAGAGCAACTCGATCAATCCGGGTTCCCCTAATAAAATAATTAAGAACAACCCTCGCAAATGATTTATCTATTATCCGATATCCAGATTCACCACGGCGGCAAGATTCCTGGGAACGTCAGGATTCTTACCTGATACTACGGAGCGAAAGTATGCGAATAGTTGCAGAACCGGTAAGAACAAGACGTTTTGAACATTCTCAGGAAGACCGGATTTGAATTCAATATCGGTTTTACTCTCACCGATGGTCAGAACCCTGCCTCCAAATTTTCGAACGTCGTCAAGAACCGCCATTTCAAATGCATAAGCTTTCTCGGAAATCAAACCGATCACCAGAGTGTTCTTATCCACCATCGAAATTGGTCCATGTCGAAATTCCATGAAGTGAAATGGTTCGCAGATAGTCTGGCTCATCTCTTTCAATTTCAAACTCACCTCGCAGGCCAATCCATAATGTGGACCACTCCCCAGAAAAAAAACCTGATGTAAGTCCTGTGCATTTCCAAAATCACGGGCAGCCATTTCATATTGCTTAATCAGATTATTCCCAGAATTGACCAAGCCAACTTTGTATTTGTTAAAGGATTGTTCTCCCTTTAACAGGTAAGCGACGGCATTTACCGCAACCAGCATCGAAGCGAACGATTTTGTTTGAGCGACACTGATCTCCTGCCCTGCACTGATGGAAATGGCAATATCACTCTCAGAAACAAGCGGAGAATCAGGGTAATTCGTAATTATAATTACATCACCACGGTTTGCCTTCTTGAAATCCCGAACAACAGTCAGAGTCTCTGTGGTACTACCTGACCGTGAGATGGCGATTAACAAATTCTTCCCATTTCCATAATAGGTTTCAGGGAAAAGTAATAATTCAGATGCAGGCAGTGGAATTATTTTTACACCGGTTAGCGATTGGATAATATTTGCAGCACATAATGATAAATAATAAGTACTACCACATCCGATGGTCAGCACTTGTTCGTACTTTGTAAGGTCAATCTTCTGAATGTCAGCGGCTTTCTCATTTACAACTCTAATAGCATCCTCCCAGGCTGCTGTCTGGGTCATTATCTCCTTCAATGTTGCGTGGTTTTGAGGAGGCATTTTTATCTCCGATCGATTATTTTATTTTTATAACAAGTACTATATCTTACACCCAAAGTGTCCTTACTAGACAAAAATCACCTTTGCATCTCTGGTGATAAGTCTTTATCAACAGAGTAACACCGTTTGAAAGGATTTGAATGATATTGAATAATTTATTATTCCTGTAATGGTTTGGCAGGAGGAGAAGCGAGGTTGAACTTATCCTCCTGCCTCATATTGAAACTGAAATCTAGTTGAGGGGTTTATCCACCCATTCTTTTAGATCCTCTCGGGCCATGAATTTATCGAACCATGGATTGAGTGGATTCTGCAGCAAATAATCTGCATCTTTGGGTAATTCTGCTGATTTGGCAACATAGTATTTGGCTGAAGCCTCCCAATAAAGATTGGATTCAGGGTTATAGCAGGTTTCAGCATCTTCCTGGTATGTCCTGAACTGCAGGAATTTGTCGAAAGTGAATTTCAAATCTTCTACCGAGGAAGCAACACCCGAGTGTGCATTCATCGCATCCGCGACCATCGGGAGGACTTTATCGAGATCTTCCTGAATGTAGCGATTATATCGATAGGCCATCGCCATCAATATTAATGCGGCTTCTTCATTTTCATCCAGCCACTTCTGTGTGGCTGTGATGTTGCTGTACCACAGTCCAGCCGGACCAAGGATCTCAGCACCACCAATGAGTTTGAAATCTTCGGGATGATTCTGAAGTAAATTCGTTTCGGATGGCAAGCCTCCGATATAGAAATCTCCTTCGCCACCAATCATTGCCAGGGCTGCTTTTTCATCATCAGCGAAATTGATCGTTTTAATGTCAGCGATGGTCAATCCACCTTGTTCAAGTACCGCAGTCAACAACGGCAGGTAATTCGCTTCATAAATTGGGAAGGTTTTACCTTTAAGCTGCTGTACAGCCGCCTTGGTTGCTTCTTTTGGATCGCCCAGTTCGGCCAGGAATTCATCATATGACTTTGAAACTCCCTGCCGCCCAATTACGACAAATCCTTTAAACTGATTAACCGTCATGAAATTCCGGAGTTCTGGGATAAATTCATAAAAGGGGTAATTGCAGACAATGCATGAGCCGGCGACATCAATGGAGCCATTCGCGAGTGCTTGCATTGCCGGGCCGCTCTGAGTCAACCAAGTATCCTCAAACTTGATCCCCAGTTCCTTGTCCCATCCAAGCTTCTGAGCAACTTCAAAGAACTGGTAATCAAAAAACGGGGTCCGGGCAACATGAATAGTATAGACTTTCTGTTCTTCTGTTGCTTGGACGACAACCGGTGCCTCAGTTGCTACAGGTTCAGCAACAACTGGAGCCTGTGTTGCTACAGGTTCAGAAACAACTGGAGCCGGGGTTGGTTGACAAGCTGTCAGCACTATACTGATTACGAAAAGTAGAAAGACTAATGACTTTAATGCTTCTCTTTATTCTCATTTCTGCTCCTTATCCTATGCTATATTTTTGGTTTTTATTATCGAAAAACAGAAAAACAAGCAAGTTTCCTTATATCGCCTCCTTTTATTATGTGCTCCCAACAATGGAAGCCACAACACCAACACTCGAACGTCTTTCGGTCCATCGCGTAATTCTTTTTTCAATTTTTGCGATGATCAAATCCATAATTACAGCCAGGGCGCTGTATATAAAAACTAACAGGATGATGCCAGCTGTCCTGAGATAAGTCTGCTGGAGAATAATCAAGTATCCCAAACCAGCCTGGGAACCCATAAATTCAGCAGCTACCCCCAATCCCCACGAACTTGCTGCTGCCACCCGGATCGCTCCGATAAGATGCGGGATGATATATGGAACAATGACAGAACTATAGACTTTCTGACGATCAGCACCCAGTGTAAGTGCGGCTCGAATGTAAATATTTGGAATGTTCCGAATTGCTTCCAGGGTTGTCAATCCAAGGATTACTGAAGTACCCAGGGCAATCAGGGTAATTTGTGGACCTCTTCCTATTCCAAACCAGAGAATGAACAACGGGATAAGGGCAAAAACAGGGACTGGTCGGGTAATATCGAAAATTGTGCCCAATAAATCTCGAATGGTTTTGTTGTATGCCATCGCAAGTCCCGAAATTGTTCCAAAAGCAACTCCAATCCCAAACCCAGTTAAAGTCATCGACACAGTCGTGATAATGGCTTTTGGAAGAAGTTTGTACATTCCTATAAACGCTTTCCATAGTGCTTCAGGAGGAGGTACGAAGATCGGTTTAACTAGCTTTAGTTCAGAAATAATGACCCATAAAATTATCAATATAAATGGAACTATGAGTTTGGGTAAAATGCCTGAGACCTTCTTTTTCTTGATGGTCAAAACCTCATGAACGTTTTCCATCTTTTACATCTCCATTGGTAAATTAATATTTGATTCAACAGGATTCCCATCAAGAACCATTCCAAGGTCTCTTCGCAAAGCCTGAAAATCACTTGAGGTCTTAATTATTTTTTCTCTTGGACGGCCAAATGGCACTTCCACGGTTTGGGCTATTCGACCCGGATGACTTGACATAACGACCACGCGATCAGCCAGGTAAAGAGCCTCTTCCAGATCGTGTGTGACAAAAATGACAGTCATCCGGTTATCATTCCAGATTTGTTGGAACTGTTCCTGCAAATGTTGTTTAGTCAAAACGTCCAGAGCGGCAAACGGCTCATCCATCAACAATACTTCCGGTTTGGTAATAATAGCCCGGGCTACATCTACCCGTTTTCTCATACCTCCTGATAACTGCCGGGGGTAAAAATTCTCAAAACCGGTTAAACCCACCAGTTTTAACATACGTTGAACTTCAAACTCCCTTTGGCTTTTTGCCATTTTTGCTATCTTTAGTCCGTATTCAATATTCTCATAGACTGTAAACCAGGGGAAAACAGCGTCATCCTGAAAAACCATCGCTCGTTCAGGTCCAGGTCGTTCAATTTCCCGGTTATCAATAAATACCTTCCCATTTCCGGGAGGAAGCAGCCCTGCAATAATATTGAGCAATGTGGATTTTCCACAACCCGAAGCACCTACTATGGTCAAAAATTCTTGATCAAATACATCCATATTCAAACCTGAGATAATCTCAGTACCGCTCAGGTTGCTTTCGGAATAGCTAAAATCCAGGTGCTCTATCTTTATCTTTACAGGCTTGCTTTCAATAGATTCGTTTGGCAATTGAAGCTCCTTAATTAATAATCGTTATATTAAAAGATGTTTAGGAAAATATTTTATGCCAGGAGTACATTGATCCCTTTTTCCTTCAGGTTTTGGATAAATTCTACAGGTGTCTCTGAGGTAGTAACCAACGTATTGACCCTTTCGATGGGGACTACAAAGACAGTTGAGATGCGACCAAATTTCGTGTGATCGGCAACGACCATCAGCTTTTGACCCATTTGAATAATATTTCGGTCAGTGATTGTCTCAGATAGATAATCATTTGTCAGTCCATGTTCTATACTGATTGCCCGAATCCCAATAATGACCTTATCAGCCCTTAAATCCTGCAAGGATTTTTCTGTGATATGGCCGATAAATGAACGTTCGCTCGCCCGAAAATGTCCCCCCAGAACAATTAAAGTAATCCCAGGCCAGTCTGCCATCAGATTGATGATTGGAAGAGAATTTGTAATTACCGTAAGTTGGCGGCCTATAAGATTTTTAGCAACCTGGAGAACAGTGGTTCCAGAACCGAGGAAGATGGTTTCTTCGTTCTGTATCTGGGTGGCGGCTGCCTGTCCAATTCGTTCTTTCTCTTCCTCTTGATCATGGGTTCTACGCAGGATCGGTTCTTCCGGAGCGGCTTTTTGATTGAGAATCGCTCCTCCATAGAAGCGTTTAATTTTCCCTTCACGAGCCAACGAATTTAAATCCCTTCGTGCGGTTGCTTCGCTGACAGAAAAGGCTTCGACGATTTCTGACACTGTTAGTTTTCCCTGCTGAGAAAGCATCTCAAAAATTTGATTCTGGCGTTCTGGCGAATATATGTAATCTTTCATCATTATCCTCAATAATTCATGAACATATATATTATATAGTCTAATCGATCAAATACAAGCATCTTTATCTTAAAATATGTCACAAACGCGCATAGAAGAAATGATCATACTCTAGTTTCAAGAAAATATAACTCGAAATTAGACATTTCCGTGGATTCAATTGTAAATTCCAATTTCTGGTAACTAACCGCAGCATATCCCACGACTGTATCGTGGTTTTAATTTCCCCTATCGGAATTTGTATCGTTATTCCGAATTGCTCTATTCGGTTTTAACGGGTTGCAACTGATTTACAGTCTAGTAATTCTTGATCAATCATTATAGGAAAACTAGTCATTCGATCCGCAACAAATTCTCATGTGTATGAAAAAATATCTGCGATTTATCTCATGTCTAGGCTAAAAACGCCAAAACATGCTTACTAAAATAGTAGGGAAAGTGTTCTCGAACCAACGATTTCCCGGTTATGAGTGATTTTTGGGTTAGAGGATCTTATTATCGGGTGAAATATATACCTGGAATGTAAATCAACTCATATTTAGCTAATAAAAATATGCTAATTTATGGACCCCTACATTTAGGTGCCCCCGGCGCGGGTCGAACGCGCAACCAACTGATTCGAAGTCAGGTACTCTATCCATTGAGCTACGAGGGCAGTATTCGTGATTATACCCGATTATTTGGTCGCATTCCAACTGTTATAATTCCATTAATATTCACGTGGAGGACTATGATCAAAGCAATCTTATTTGATTGGGGTGACACGGTTATGCGGGTCTTTCCACAATTCCGGGGCGCGATGGTTGACTGGCCAAAAGTTGAACCCATGCCGGGGATTGTTGATGCCTGCTCTTCCCTTTCCAGGCAACATCAACTTTATATTGCAACCAATGCGGCAGACTCCAATGCTCAAGAGATCTCCCGTGCTTTAGCCAGGGTTGGAGTGGACACGTATTTTTCTCATAATTTCACAAGTGGAGAGCTCGGCTGTACAAAACCCTCCCCATTATATTATCAACAGATATTATCCATTCTTGATCTTTCTCCTGATAAGGTATTAATGGTAGGAGATGATATACATGCAGATATTCTAGGATCCGAAAAAGTGGGTATCAAATCTGTATGGATCCACCAGGATCAGGCAATATCTCTTCGAAATCATCCTGCTCAATCCGCTGAGATTCGATCAGCTGATTCATTGGTTGATGCTATTAAAATGCTCCAGCAAAGTCCGTTACCTTCCCTTAATGAATGTTTCAATCTTTTAAATCTTCAACAACATGATCCCAAGCTTCTGAGACATGCCCAAACTGTATCACTGACTGCTTATTTGATCGCTCGTATTTGTGCGGAAAACAAACTAAATATCAACCCAATTCTTGCCCATCGTGGTGGATTACTGCATGATCTGGATAAGATGCAGACCAAAAAAACAATCAAACTTCATGGCGTTGTTGCTTCAAAAATTCTTGCTGAAAATGGGTACCCGGAATTAGCACGAATTGCTCTCTGTCATCCCGTATTCTCAGTTTTTGATCCTGATACTTCTCCAACCACCAGAGAGGAAAAGATAGTTTACCTCGCGGATAAAATGGTGGATGGAGATAAAATAGTTGGGGTGAAAAGATGGCTGATGAAATTACACCAAAGGTATCCGGAAAATTCGGATGCCATTGAAAAAGCGATTCCAATAATTCAATCAATGAAAGATGAGATGCTCGCCAACATTCGAATGGATGAAGTAACTTTGCTAAATTATCTGAACCGAAATTTAAACCTAGTTGAGGCTCAATTTTGATTTTTAACTAATTTGGACTCGGTCTTGAATTATCATCAATAGATTGTCAATATTCGAATTATTCGTCTCAATTCTCATTTGTATTGCCTGCTGGGGACAAATTTCGACGCATCTACCGCAGGCTTTACACTTGCTGGTAATGATCGCTGCTGGAGAATGTAATTCAATGGCTTGAAATGTACAGGTTTCCAAACAGGTTCCACAACCTATGCAATCTGAGGTGATCTCTACTTTTATTCCGGGAATGGGTTTAACACTATCCTGAAACGAATCCGGACCTAGATTAACAGATCTTTGCAGGGTACAGCAACACGGACAACAAAAACAGATCCCGAGCATTTTTCGATAGTCAATGCCCAAAACTGCTGCATCGAACCAGGAGTGGATGATCGTTGGAGATAATGATAGTGCCATCCCCCTATTGATATGGGCAAGAGCTTCTTCCCGAGAAACATTATGCGCCATGCTGGAGTGGATCTGTTCGGCACCTTCACCCAGAAAAAGACAACCCAGATCTAAAGGATAGTCGTCACACCCTTCAACTGTCCGGCAAAGGCATGAATTCATCACCACACGAGTGGAAGATCGCTCTACTAATGTTTCTAATAATTGTCGCGGAAGAATGGTATTTGCAGGTATCGGGATATCCTGCTGTATAGGTAGAATCACAGCGTGATTGTACTTGCTTGAAAATGCAGGAGCAAAAATCCGATCAAAAGGTTTTCGGCGCAAGATTGGATTCATCCATCTTGCCATCGGCCAGAAGAATGATAAAAATTGAAAAAGGGGCTTCGAAAGGCTCAATGTCTATCGTTTGCTTTCAATTATTTTACATTAAAATAATTGTAAATTGCCTGGGATAGTTCTGCTACCATTTTATTGGATGGATCCCATACTACCTGCACCGGGTCATGTAAAAAGACGGAAACTATGTAATTGCCGCCTGGTGTATAGATAATGCCTGAATCACCCATGGTATGGATCAATCCATCTGATTCTGTTGCATAGGCATGTTTGTGGGCGACCTTTATACCCTCCGGCAACCCGGCTTGCAATAGTATGGCGACAGTTTTATTATTTGCCAAAAATTCGATCATCTGCTGGCATTCAGCCTGACTGATCTCTCCCGGGAAAGCAGCAGCTAATGCTCCGCCCCCGCTTTCAGCACACATATAAATATCACCCAACAAGGTCCCAATATCCGAAGGAGTGGTTTGGCTGAAGGGATCAGGATCGGTGTTGATATCGGTCCGTTGGTTGGCAGGAGTTTGGATGCGCTGCAGGAAAATGGGTTTGGCCATATAGGCGCCCAGAAAAGTGTTTGGTAACCCCAACATCTGCATATCCTGGGTGACTTCAAGCGGTGCGACACCTTCTGACATCACAGCTTCCATAAGTGTATCAGCCGGATCATTCCCAGATTGTTCGATCATTAATCCCATTTGATCCAGAATATTTTGGGGTGTTGGTTCATCCACGCGTTTCATGATCGATACCATGATCGGGATTTTGATCGTACTTTCAGCAGAAAATGCGATATCAGGGTCAACTAAAAGGGTGCTTCCATTCTGGTAGCCAAAGTGAATGGTTTCATTGGATTGCAGATCATCCAGGTAGATATCTACTATTCCGTCAAATTTATTGACCGTAATGATCTGCTGTAATAAGATCTCGAGATTCTTTAATGATGGTCGTGGAGCAGCAGTATTGTCAAATGAAAGGTTGACCACTCTACTCGTAGGCGAGCGTAGAGCATCTTCGATGAGTTGAACAGCACGGTCGATATTAAGTACATTTCCAGGTTTTCCCGGCAGAAATCCCGTGCTCCCTGGAATAGGTTGTGGTGGTGTAGGTGGTTGATCATACCGGGTTGCTATCTCGGATTGAAGATAAGTCCGCAGCCTATCCTCAACAAAATCTGCTTTTAATGGTATCGCTGTCGTGGGTAAGGGTTGACCCCATAAATAGTCCCAAAACCCGATCCAGAATGGTTGACTTGTACGTTGAAGGTCGCCTGCTGTGAGCATTCCTTCGAGATCAAGTTCAAAACCTGCGATATTAGGTTTTATCTGAATAACTGCTTCATTGTAGCGAAGCTCCACAGGGTAAGAGAAAGCGACGAGTAATCGTTGAGCGGCAACCTGCCTCCCCAGCCCACCGACAGAAACACCGGCAATTGTCAATCCTTGTGGAAAGTTTGACCGGATCCGGCTAAAACTGATCAGTTGGGTTGTCGTGATTATAACTGCGCTGAATATGAAAAAAACAGATATCCACCTTAACGCAGAAAACGAATTTCTTCTTCTCAAAAGTCCTCTTTTCTCATCTCTTACTTCATAATTCTACCAAGTATACAGTAAATATGGTTATTATTTAGGCAATACTTATGAATCTTCAAAAGGATATTCAGTATAATACTAAAACGGTTATACATAAACGCGAAGAGGTACAACATTAACGATCGAATAAAAGCAATTGGGGTGGAAGATACGAAAGGGCAAGACATTTCCTCTCGTCGATATGATCTTGTGTCAGCCGACCAACAGCAAGCTGTTTTTGAAGCATTGATGGGTAATAGCCCTGTTGCCTTTGTGTATATTGATCTATTCGGAAACGTTGTCACATGCAATCCAGCTTTTGAAGCATTATTTGGCTATTCATTGAAGGAATTGTTCGGACAGGATATAGATCGATATATAACAACACCCGAATCTTATGAAGAAGCTCGAGCATTAACTATCCGGGCTACCCGAAACACAGAAATCTTAAGGATGGTTTCGATTCGATATCATCGCAACGGAAGTAAAGTGGAAGTGGAAAGCCAGGGCATGCCGGTAATTATCAACGGGAAAAGTGTTGGCGTTTTAGCTCTATATCATGATGTAACCCATTTAAAAAATGCAGAAAGACTTGCAAATGATCTATACACTTCATTTAAACTATTAATGGATAGTATTGATGCAGATGTATATGTATCAGATTTGACTACTTACGAGATCATTTTTATGAACAAGCACATGGAGGATAGTTTCGGATCAGCCCTGATCGGGAAAATGTGTTATGAAATGTTTAGAGGATTATCTTCACCGTGTCCACATTGTACTAACGATTTGTTGATCAATTCTGAAGGAATGCCAACAACTGGTGTGGTTTGGGAAGGTAGTAATCCGATCACAAATAAATGGTACAAAAACTCAGATAGAGCTGTTTATTGGAATGATAACCGTCTGGTTAGGTTGCAAATCGCCACTGATATATCAGATATCAAGGAAGCTGAAAAGAAGCTTGAGTTCATGGCCACACACGATGCATTGACAAAATTACCAAACCGGACACTTTTTCAAGACAGGTTGGATCATATTATAAAAGTGTCCAAGCGGGAAAATTTACAGTTCGCCGTGATGTTCCTGGATTTGGATAAATTTAAACAGGTTAATGATTTATTTGGACACCAAGTAGGTGACCATGTATTAGTTGAATCGGCGAGAAGAATGAAGGAATGCATTCGCGAATCCGATACTCTTGCCAGAGTGTCAGGAGATGAGTTTACATTTCTCCTGGAAAGGATCCAGGGCGAAACAGAAGTTGAAGCAGTTGCAGGCAGGATTATTGATTCGCTCCACGTTCCCATTCAATATAAAAGATATCAAATTCAAATATGTGCTAGTATTGGGATCTGTCTTTTGGGGGACTCTGGAGCTGATGTTGACAAACTGATCAATAATGCAGATTATGCGATGTACCAGGCGAAGGGATTAGGCGGAAACAGGTTTATTACATTTCGTAAAATCCTGTAATAAACCTGCTCTGATATTCGTAAAAAATGGTGTTTCTGAGCCGGGAATTTTAAAGCTATTTTGTTACATATCCTCGGCCAAGAATATAATCTTCCATACTGTCGATCGTGGAGGATTTTTCATCCAGCAAGTTCTTGACAACATCACCAATCGAGATGATCCCGAGCAATTCCTTTTCTTTTACAACAGGTAGGTGTCGGATATGTTCTTTGGTCATCCACACCATGCATTCATCCAGTGTCTGTTCAGGAGTCACAGTAAAAACTTTACTGGTCATGAACTCTCTTACTGGTGAAATTAGGTTTCCAGATCTGCTTTCGGCGGTTTTTCTGGCAAAATCTCGCTCAGAAACTATCCCGCATATTTCTCCATTCTCCTCGACCACGAGGGCGCCAACATTCTTTTTGGCCATCTGCATCAGTGCATCAAGAATGGTTGCTTCAGGACTGATCGTCCACACTGTACCACCCTTCTGATTTAATAATGTGCTAACATTAATCATTTTACCCTCCCAGGGATTAAAATAGTTACGTTTAAACAATTATAGATAATATCCAACTGGAAATATCTTCCTGTATAACTTTTAGTCGAATATTGGTGGATTTAACTAATCGTTTCCATTGATATACTTATAGTATGATCATTGTTAACAATTCAATCCAAATCGATGAACGCGATATTCAGTTTGAATTTATCCGCGCATCCGGTCCAGGTGGACAGAATGTTAATAAGGTGGCATCTTCAGTTCAGCTTCATTATGATGTATTGAATTCCAGTTCACTGGGAACTGAAGTCAAACAACGCCTGCTAAAACTGGCCAAAAATAGAATTACCGGAAACGGTATATTGATCATTGAGGCCAAACGCTATCGAACGCAGGAGCAAAACCGGATGGATGCGATCAATCGTTTAATTACCCTCATTCAAAAGGCATCAGAAAAACCAAAACTAAGGATTAAAACCAGGCCGACAATCACATCAAAGGCGGTCAGAGTGGACGAGAAGAAACGCAGGGGAGAGATCAAAAGAACCAGGCAGTCGATCCCTGAAGATTGGTAAGGTCTTGCTTGAATCTATCGTGAAATCCGTTCTACTTTCCAAGCGAAAAGGTGGTTTATAATTCAGGCAGAGATAAAAATCATAAATCTATCAATACTAGTTTGTAAATCAAATTTTCGATGTGGGTCAGGAGATCATTTTATGAAAAAGGCACTGATTACAGGAATCACCGGACAAGACGGTTCATACCTGGCTGAATTCCTGTTGGATAAAGGATATGAGGTGCATGGATTGATCAGGCGGGCAAGTTCCTTCAATACCCGGAGAATAGACCATATCTATAGCGATCCGCATAATAATGGCAAGAAGGTTCATCTACATCTGCATTATGGCGATGTAACATCACCGGATTCTCTTGTTGATGTGATTTATAACATTCAACCGGAGGAAGTCTACCACCTGGCTGCACAATCTCATGTGCGAGTTTCATTTGACATGCCTGAATACACAGGGGATGTTACCGGGTTAGGCACGATCCGTGTTCTTGAGGCGATACGAAAGAGTAAGATCAAGACCCGCTTTTACCAGGCATCTTCAAGTGAGATGTTCGGTGGAGCAAAACCGCCCCAGACCGAAGATACTCCTTTTGAACCACGCAGTCCATACGCTGCCGCAAAAGTGTACGCATATTGGGTCACCCGCAATTACCGTGAAGGCTATAACCTGTTCGCATCCAATGGGATTTTATTTAACCACGAATCACCCCGCCGGGGAGAAACATTTGTGACCCGCAAGATCACTCATGCTTTGGCAGCCATAAAAGCTGGAAAACAGCAGAAACTATATCTTGGAAATCTTGATTCCAAACGTGACTGGGGATATACACCAGAATTCATTGAAGTGCAATGGAAGATTTTACAGCAGGATAAAGCGGATGATTATGTCATCGGAACAGGTGAGTCCCATATGATCCGTGAGTTCCTGGATGAAGCTTTTGGTTATGCAGATATGGATTGGCATAAATATGTTGAGATCGATCCCCGTTACTATCGACCAACAGAAGTTGATTTTCTCATGGCGGACCCGACCCGATCAAAGCAAAGACTTGATTGGGAACCCAAAGTAAAGTTCCATGAGTTGGTTCGGATCATGGTGGATGCTGACCTTGAACTGGCCGGATTGCAATGTCCCGGCGAGGGTAAAAAAGTAGTCGATGAAAAATTTTCGGGTTGGCACAAATGGGAAGACCAGGTTATCTCGATGGAGAGATAACTAGAACATCTATAAATTATCCGATAATTTGAAATATGGAGGACTCTTCATGTCAGCTTATGTAATTGTAGACATCCTTGTTCAGGACCAGAAAAAATATGATGAATATAAGCTGTTGGCTCCGGCTACTGTCGCAGCATATGGTGGGAAGTACCTGGCTCGTGGAGGTAAAACTGAAGTTCTGGAAGGGGAATGGACTCCCAACCGACTGGTGATCCTCGAATTTCCATCATTTGAACAGGCAAATTCCTGGTTTAATTCGCCGGAATATGCCCATCCGAAAGAGATGCGTCGTCTTTCCACCAGAACAAATATGGTGGTTTTGGATGGTGTTTGAAAAATAAAATTTGTAGGGGTCGACCAACGTGTCGACCCAATTTACAATCGCCAATGAAGGCTGTTGGGGTTCAGATAGGCGCCCGCTAGCCTATTACTACGCAAATTATGCTATAATGATTTTATTCCTCCAGGAGGAGTAAGAACAAAAAAGCAGATAGAGAAGGGTAGCCCTGGCTGAAAGCTTCCACTGTGATATTGTTCTGAAAGTCACCTGGTTGTATTGCCGAAGAAATGGAAAAAGTAGACCGGCACGGCAGCGCCCGTTATTGCGCACCTGAGAGCGCCCATTCGGGCGAATCGAGGTGGTACCGCGGAAGAATCAACCTTTCGTCCTCACGGACTGAAGGTTTTTTTTATTTATTGGAGGATATATGGCAGACATTGAAATGGCAAAGGCTTACGATTTCAAATCCACCGAACAGCGATTGTACGATTGGTGGGAGAAACAGGGTTACTTTAAACCAACCAACGATCCGAATAAACCAAACCATGACCCGACGAAAAAACCATTCGTCATTGCCATACCCCCACCCAATGTTACCGGTGAACTGCACCTTGGTCATCCCCTTTTCGTTTCCATGGAAGACCTGATGATCCGCTATCATCGCATGCTTGGAGAACCCACTCTCTGGATTCCCGGCAGTGATCACGCGGGAATTGCCACCCAACTGCAGGTGGAAAAAGATATCCTGCGGACTGAAGAGAAGACGCGCGAGGAAATAGGTCGCGAAGAGTTCGTAAAACGCACCTGGGCTTGGAAAGAAAAATATGGCGGAATTATTTACAATCAGATCAAGCGCATGGGTGCTTCCTGCGATTGGGACCGCACACGCTTCACACTGGATGAAGGCTTGTCCAAAGCAGTGCGCGAGGCATTTGTGCGCCTTTACGATAAGGGATTAATCTATCGCGGACCGCGCATGATCAACTGGTCGCCCGGATTAAAAACAGCCGTTTCAGACCTGGAAGTAGAGTATTCAGAAGAACCGGGTATCCTGTATTTTTTCAAATATATGCTAGCCGATAACAGCGGAGACTACATACCAGTGGCAACCACCCGCCCGGAAACAATTTTGGCGGATACCGCTGTGGCAGTCCACCCGCACGATCCACGCTATATGCAGTTCATTGGCCGCAAGGTGATCGTCCCCATTTTAGGCCGCGAGGTGCCTGTGATCGCTGACGAATATGTGGACCGTGAATTCGGTACAGGAGCCTTAAAGATCACACCCGGGCATGATCCGAATGATTATGCCATCGGTCAAAGATTTAACCTGCCGGTCCTTTCCATGCTGGATGAGAGTGCCCATGTGACCAGTACTGGCGGACCATATGAAGGGATGGACCGATTCGCCTGCCGTAAGAAGATCTGGGCAGATATGACCCTTTCCGGTCTGGTGATCAAGGAACAACCTTACACCTTGAACGTGCCAAGGACCCAGCGTGGCGGGGAAATCGTTGAACCGATGATCTCTACGCAGTGGTTCGTAAAGATCAAACCCATGGCTGAAGCCGGAATTGAAGCGGTGCGAAATGGAAGTATTACCATCGTTCCCGAAAGATTTACGAAGGTCTACTACAACTGGCTGGAGAACATTCAGGATTGGTGTATCAGCCGGCAGCTCTGGTGGGGTCACAGGATCCCGGTGTGGTACTGCCAGGATTGCGGTGAAATGGTTGTCAGCCGGGTTGACCCGACAGAATGCACCAAATGCCATGGTTCCAAACTGGAACAGGATCCGGATGTATTGGACACCTGGTTCTCCTCCGGTTTGTGGCCATTTTCAACCCTGGGTTGGCCGGAAGAGACACCCGATTACAAATATTTCTACCCGACGAGTATCCTTGAAACAGGCTATGACATCCTGTTCTTCTGGGTCGCGCGCATGATCATGGATGGAATAGAATTTACCGGCAAGCCTCCCTTCCATACAGTGTATCTGCATGGGATCATTCGTGATGAACACGGGGTAAAGATGAGCAAGACCAAGGGCAACGTCATCGACCCGCTGGGAATTATGGACGAGATGGGCACCGATGCTCTGAGGTTTACATTGCTGGTTGGTTCAGCCCCTGGAAACGATATGAGCCTAAGCGCTAAAAAAGTGGAAGCCAACCGTAACTTCATCAATAAGATCTGGAATGTGGGGCGCTTTGTGATCAGCACATTACCCAATGCACCTGAGAAGGCAAACTCACCTGCACAATGGACACTGGCTGATCAATGGATCCAGACCCGGCACCAGCAATTGGTGCGGGATGTAAACAGGCTATTTGATGTACATCAATATGGAGAAGCTGGCCGTCAGATCTATGAATTCTTCTGGAGTGAGTTTGCCGACTGGTATCTGGAGATCGCCAAACTACAAATGGCGGAAGGTGGGGACCGGGCATATTACACAGCTCAGACCCTGATGACAATCCTGGATACCTCACTTAGACTCCTGCATCCCTTTGTACCATTCATCACTGAAGAACTCTGGGGTAACTTGAAAACAACCTGCCAAAATCATCCATCCAACTTTACACCGAAATCCGGCTGGAGGGATGCACTGATGATCTCTGAATGGCCTGAATCCACCGCTGAAGCGGGTGATGAAGAAGATCGTTTAAAGAATTTCATCCTCGTAATGGATATTGTCAGGGGAATTCGCAATTTCCGCACTGAGAAGAACGTCAAGCCCGGAACCAAACTTGAAGCTTTGATCACTGCCGGGGAGAAGACTTCGATCCTTTCACAACAGGCAGGAACCATCGCCGCCTTGGCACACCTGGATAAAGAAAAAATATCCATCGTGGACCATTCAGATGAAACTGAAAATCAATCCGGTATGGTCGTATCCGGAGTTGAGATCTTCCTTATCCTTGAAGAAGTGGTCAATAAAGAGGAAGAGCGGCATCGTATTGAGGTTGAGCTTAAGGAAGTGCTTGGGCAAGTTGAACGATTACAAACCCTTTTAGGCAGCTCGTTTGCTGAACGCGCTCCTGCCCAGGTGGTCGAAAAAGAAAAGCAGAAACTGGCTGCTTTCCAGGATACCGCTGCAAAGTTGAAACAGCAGCTCAGCACTATGAGTTAGTAAGAAGTAATAAATTTAAAAAACCGGGGAAGTGAAAATAATTCACTTTCCCGGTAATGGTTTAATATCGCCGCTAAACTATGTGATTTTTTAGCTTTTCCGAATGGTTTTATTGATCAGGGCTTTTAACACCTCAACTTGAGCTTTATTTCTGGCAAGCGGTTGGGCATTGCTGACTGTCAGATTGGCAGCTTCATTCGCCAGCACCTCTCCTGGTGCCTTGCCCTCCAATAGGTCTTCGACAAGCCGTGCTCTCAACGGTATAGGGCTGACAGCCCCCAAAACCACCCGGGAGTCATGGAAAACGCCATCTTGCATTGTCGATTTAAACGCAACGCTGACAATGGGGAAGTCAATGGAATTACGAATACGGAATTTTAGGTAACTCTGCCGGCTTTCAGGTGAAGGGGTCGGAATCCATATCTCCTTGATCAACTCATCGTCTGCCAGTACTGTTGTGCTGCTTTCGCTGGCAGCAAAAAGCTGTTCAGCAGCCAGGGTCCGCTGTGTTGTAAATACCTGTGCATCCAATGCGATCAAGGCGGTTGCAACGTCAGAACAATTGACCGCCACACAGCCGCAGTTTGCGCAGCGCAATGCTTCCGTATCCACCGCTTCCTTTGACAAATTTTTAAAGTCTTCAGTTAGCAGATTCCGCTCGGCTATTTCTACATAAGGTGTTTCGACTCTTTCACTGGTGGCGAGAGCTGCTTTATTGATCGCCAATGGAACAAGTCCTGTTGGGATTTGGCTTGGAGCGACCTCTGTGCCAGCTAAGTAAGCATCGATGGCAATCGCGGCTTCTTTACCGGATGCCATACCATGCACCACTGTCGCTGACCTGCCAGTAACGTCACCGCCCGCAAATATACCGTCCATGCTGGTCGTTGTCGATCCCTTTTCGGTAAAGACCATTCCCCGCTCAGTCTTGAGGGATGAACCAAAATAAGAAATATCCGCAGACTGGCCAATAGCCACCAGCACCTGGTCCACCTCAACTGTTGTTTTTTGATCCACGTCGAAAGCAGGTGCAAAACGTCCTTCCTTATCAAAAACGGAAGTGCAGCGGACGAATTCCATCCCGGCCAGTTTTCCTTCACGGTCAAGAACCTGCTGCGGTCCCCAAGATGGAAGTATTGTGATTCCTTCCTGTTGTGCCTGGATTATGTCTTCTGGAATGGCTGGCATGGTCTCCAAGGTTTCCAGGCAAGCCATCGTCACCTGTTTTGCACCCAGCCGATGTGCGGTCAAAGCCACATCCACTGCAACACTTCCACCGCCTATAACCAGGATTCGTTTTCCCAGTGGTTTGGATTTTCCCGTCTGAACATCAATCAGAAATTCCAAACCGGAGTCCAGCAGTTCACTTTTTTCCAGCCGTAATTTCTTCCCATTCCAAAGGCCAGTTGCGAGAAACACTCCCTGGTATTTCTTTTTGAGGTCCTCCAATGTGAGGCCATTCATTCCAATACCTTTACCCAGTTCAAATTGGATTCCCATTCCCTTAAGGGCATCCACCTGTGCCTGAACTACAGCCTTCGGAAGGCGGTACTCGGGGATACTGTATTTGAGCATCCCACCCGCAACCGGCATCTGTTCATAGACTGTGACAGCATGGCCTTGTTTCCTGAGGAAATAAGCTGTGGTAAGTCCAGTAGGCCCGGATCCCACTATTGCTACTTTTTTACCCGATTCGAATTTGGGTACCGGGTAGAATGCAGCACAATGCTCTAATGCATAATCACCCAGATAACGCTCCACGTTTCGGATCGAAACTGGCTCATCATAGTCAAAGCGGTTGCATGATTCCTCGCAATAATGCGAGCAGATCCGTCCTGTGATCGCAGCCAGCGGATTGGTACGTAACAAAATTTCCACTGCTTCTTCGATCTTGCCTTCACGGATTTTTGCCATATAGGCGGGAATGTCATTATGGATTGGGCAGCCAGTGTTGCATGGAGCAGCACTTACGCACATGCCGCCAAAGATGGAATGGTAGCGATTCTCAGCGAATAATGCATCGCACCATTTACCACCCTTGCGCAGGCAGTCGAAGTGATTATCAGGATTACGGTAATACCAGCAGCGTGGTTCCTGGCAAAGATTACCGGCAATGGTGGCTACATTTCGGATCTGTGGGGAAGCCACACTGGCAGCAGCCTGGGCGAGCAGGGGATAGGTTTTCTGAATCGAAGGATCTTTGGCAATATCATTGAGCGTGGTAAGGGCACCGATCCTCACTCCGTCTGCTTCAGTTTTCACATAGCTAAAATCTTTCACAGGTTTAAGACCGATGAGTACCTGTGGTGGATCGGAATGAACGGCATCTTTGAGTAAACCCATTTGATCTGTGCCGCCAGCTACTACTGCTGATCGTCCTTTATGTTCCTTGAGTAAGGACTCAGCCATCTGTAGATTATCTGCGGAGATATATTTTATTGTTGGTTGTGTCATGATATCTCCTTATATTTTCCCTAAAGCCCGGAGAACTTTTTCCGGTGTGATCGGGATTTCATCAACCCGTGTACCGATGGCATTGTATACTGCATTTGCTATCGCCCGTGGTGTACAGGTTAAAGTTCCCTCACCTATTCCGCAGGCACCATATTCACCAGCGCCTCGCCATACTTCCAGCAGAACCGGCTCGATCTGGGGCATATCCAGGATGGTCGGCATCTTATAATCGATAAGATTAAAGTTCAGCGGCACCCCATGCACGGGATCATAGATAATCTCTTCGGTCAGTGCCTCTCCGACTGCCATAACCTGTCCGCCGATCTGCTGAGCTTCAGCACCTGAAGCATACATGACTGTTCCACAATCGTTGACAATGATCAACTTTAGGACCTGCGTCCGACCTGTACCGGTGTCCACTTCCACCTCTGCAAAACTGGCAATATAGGGCACGCCGGTTCTCTGTTTGTCAGGACGGCGGCTCACCATTACAGATAAGGGTACAAGATCACCCTTCCATAAAAGTTCTTTGTAGCCAATACTTTTCCCTGAGCCACTTATTTGACCGTTTGATATTTCTAATTGGCCAACCGGCACGTCCAGGACTGGTGCTGCAAGGTTGAGTATCTTTTCCTTTAACTCCTGGGCAGCCACAACAAGTACTTCAGATTGTAGAAACGAGACAGCGCTGTCGGTCTGCACACAATCACGCATGCCGCTATCGGTGTCCACAGTTGAGACCCAACCGATATCTTCAGGTTTCACCCCCAGAAAGCTCAACGCTTCAGCACAGCCGAGCACATTACAGGTGTTTGATCCGGTACCAGTTTCGACTGTTGGCGCATCCAAAGTAACTGTTCCATCCGGGTAAAGGGTGATCTTTGCCTGAACCTGCCCGCGCCGCTCTTCCTGCCACTCAGCATGCCAACCGGGATGGAGCGAAAAACCAACTCCACGGCGCTTATCGCCGTCGAACAATGGTCCGTCACCTGGTTTATGCCGTTTTTCTGACCAGCCAATTCGCTGTGCCCCTGTTTCGAGGACAGCCTTCAGGCTCGGATCCGGGCAGCTGCCCCATTCA
The DNA here is from genome assembly GCA_963827895.1 of uncultured Chloroflexia bacterium. Classification (GTDB taxonomy): domain Bacteria; phylum Chloroflexota; class Anaerolineae; order Anaerolineales; family Anaerolineaceae; genus PNON01. The sequence goes on from CAWHCY010000010.1 coordinate 72,783, forward strand.
TGCCCGAAGTTCTGTATCGCCAATTTGATGGGATCTATTCCCAATCGTTCAGCCAAAGCATCTATCATTCGTCCGAAGACAAAATTGAACTGTGAATTTCCCACACCGCGCATCATGCAACCGGGGATGCGGTCAGTGTAGACAGCATACGATTCCATCTTGATGTTGTGTATCGGTGCCAGAGCAGCCTCAGAGATCTCAGCCGGTGCAAATTTCAAGGCAAAAACAGAATGATCTGCATGGGCACCAATATCACCGATGGACTTGAAATGGAGCGTGGTGATCGTTCCGTCACTCTTCGCACCTACCTTGCAATGGTAGAGTGCAGGCTGCCGGGTATCGTGGAAGCTGTCCCGCCTGGAGTGTTTGAATTTGACCGGTTGACCGGCTTTCTTTGCTAGTAATGCTGTAAAAAGGAAAAATGGCTGATCACCTGTATCTCCACGGCCAAATTGCCCGCCTACATATTTACTGATGACCCGCACTTTGTGAATGGGCATCTCCAGCATCTGGCTGACATGCATCCGGGTTTGATCGGCGGCGTATGAATTGGAAACAATTTTCAGCCGATCACCTTCCCACTCTGCCATGCAGCACCAGGGATCCAGTGATCCCTGTGTCGGGTTATGATGACTGGTATCCATCTCGAGGACAACATCTGCTTCTGAAAAACCTCGCTCAATGTCTCCTTTGGTGAGGAATACATCAGGACCACCAACTGGATCAGGAGGTAACACATTGGTGGATGTGATCTCCGGGTGGATAACAGGTGCATCCGCCTGCAACGCCTTGAGCGGGTCCAATACAAAAGGAAGTATCTCCCATTCGACGTCAACCAGTTTTAGTGCCTGTTCTGCGATTTGTTCGCTTACCGCCGCGATCGCGACCCCCACCTCATCACCTGCCCAGGTGGCATAGTCACCCAGCACAATTCGGTCACGGAATTTTCTCCACATCATGCCTTCGTAACTGACCGTATCCACTGCATCGGTCCAGCCGGCACTGGTGGGTTTCATTCGTTTTACTTCTGGATCTTTATAAGTCAGGATAGCTTTGACACCTGGTAGTGCTTCTGCCTTGCTAATGTCCATGCGGACTATCCTGGCTCTGGGATAAGGGCTGCACAAAACCCGGGCATAAAGCAGACCGGGATAGTTTCGTTCCGAGATTATATCGTCAGCATAAGGGGCTTTTCCTTGAGCTTTTTCCAACCCATCGATTCGGGGTTGGTAGCCACCGATGAAACGGCGTTTGACACGGGGTTTGTAAGTTGTGTTCATACCTGGCTGCTCCTCGAGGCGATCTTTTCAGCAGCATGCATCACTGCCGTGGCAATCCCATCATAACAACCGCAGCGGCATAGGTTTCCTGAAAGCGCTTCACGAACCTCATCCATGGTCGGATTAGGGTTTTCATTGAGCAATGCCCTGGTGGTCATGACAAAACCGGGAGTGCAGTAACCACATTGGAGTGCGGTCCCGTGTCCAGGCTCGCACTGCTCAGAAAAAGCTATGATCACCGGATCATCTTTCGGCAGACCTTCTATGGTGAGGATTTCCCGGCCATTGGCTTCCACTGCGAAAAGCATGCACGAGAGAACTGCCTTCCCATCCATGATGATGGTACATGCACCACACGCGCCCTGGTCACAGCTGACCTTCAAGCCGGTGTACCCAAGGCGCTCCCGTAGAAACGCTGAAAGGGTGGTTAATGGATCGAGGTCACGACCGACCTCGAATTCCCGCCATTCACCATTAATGCGAATGGTAATCTTATCAGTTGAAGAAATTCCTGGTGTATCTACCAATTAGGCCTCCTAAATGAATAATTCTAAACAGTCTCGATACCTATCTGAAATTATGTCCTTCAAGTAGATCGCTAAATCCTGATTGCAATACTTAGGTATATCTGGTGATTTGTTTTCGACAGAAATTAAAACACAGACAGAAAAAAATGGGGCTGGCGTGATGAGTGCATAGTGATAATTCATAACCATTTTTAGCAGAATAAAAATAATTATACATGATTATGCAAACCCATTATCATGAACAGATCAACATCAATTATTATCGAAGTTCATGAATTTAAATCAGGAAAAGATACCTATATACAAGGGAGTACAGCGTTTTCCATCCCGATCATTCCAACGGATGGAAGCGTAATAATTATCCTTTATCCTATTTCAGCCTGAACCTGTTGGATCAAGTTTTCAACCTGGCTCTCAACCAATGGTGAAAGCTCGATTCCTGTGTCGAGACTATGTGCTTCAACACAGAAGATGATTACTTCCTTCGGGTAGATATCTGATAGTTTTGCAGCAAATAACAATTCCGGTAACCCGATCTCGTGGGGTGAGGTTTTTATGGATAAGTACGCAGGTACTTTTTCCCCAGTGATCCGGGTGATCTTACCTGGAGAATGATCCGGTTTGGCTGCATCCAGTACGATCAATCGATCGATTCCCTCCAGGTATTGCAGCAGATCCAGTCCACAGGTTCCACCATCGATCACCTGGACAGACTCATCAAATATCACTTTTTCCTGCAGCAAACGGACGGCGTGGATGCCCACGCCGTCGTCTGAAAGTATCAGGTTACCTACGCCAAGGATGAGAGTGCGTTGCATATTTTGTTATGAATTAATCCATCACCACCACGCTGGTGATCTCTTTCCCGTCCGGATCCAGGACATGGACTGCACAAGCCATGCAAGGATCAAAGGAATGGATGGTTCGCAGGATCTCAACCGGCTGCTCGGGGTCTGCCACTGGAGTTCCAATTAGCGCAGCCTCATAAGCCCCGGGTAAGCCTTGTGCATCCCGGGGAGAACCGTTCCAGGTCGATGGAACAATTGCCTGATAGTTGGCAATCTTGCCATCCTTGATATGGATCCAGTGTCCTAATGCTCCACGCGGTGCCTCTGTCCAACCCCACCCCATTGCTTCAGCAGGCCAGGTGGATGGATCCCAGTGCACATTCTCATGGATTTTTAGGTCACCTGAACCAATATTGGCTGCCAGTTCCATTGTCCACGGAGCCAATTGTTCTGCAAGAACAACCGATTCTATACACCGCGCTGCCACCCGGCCAAGAGTCGAGAATAATGCTTCGGCGGGGGCATTCAATTTTGTGAGTACTGCATCAACATAGTATTTTACGCGTTCATGTCCAGACACATATGCGATCAACATCCGGGCAAGTGGACCCACTTCCATGGATTTATTATCATAACGGGGAGCTTTCAACCATGAATACTTCGCTTCAGTATCCAGAAAGTCATATGGCGGTTTTGGACCAGTATAGCTGGGATTTGTTTGCCCTTCTGACGGATGTATTCCAGCTTTTTCATTATCATATGTGTACCAGGAGTGGGTAACATATTCGCTGATCATTTTTGGGTCAAGCGGGTAAATTTTAGTGAGGTCTCTTCCAAGGATTATGCCGCGCGGGAAGAATAGATGGGTTGGATCATTCGGATCAGCACCATCCACAAGTGGAAGATCCCCATAGGAGAGGAAGTTGCCCAATCCTTCTCCCAATCCTGCCCAATCAAGATAAAAAGGTGCCACTGCCAGCACGTCCGGCAGGTATACTTTATCTACAAATTCTTTGGCTTTCACGAATAAACCGAGTAATTGGGCGATCTTATCCGCATTGATCGCCGCCTGGCTGTTTGGATCAACTGGTATCGACATTCCTCCAACCAGGTAAGTTTGAAGGTGTGGATTCTTTGCACCAAGAATGGCATGTGCCTTGACCACTTCCCGCTGCCATTCAAGCGCTTCCAGGTAATGGGCAACAGCCATCAAATTCGCTTCCGGCGGCAGCTTATAGGCGGGATGACCCCAATATGCATTACCGAACAACCCAAGCTGACCACTGTCAACAAACGATTGGATGCGTTTTTGAACAGTTCGGAAATAATCCTCACTGGATTTATCCCAATCGGAGATGGATTGTGCCAGATCCGATGTGGCTTTTGGATCAGCCTTTAATGCTGAAGTGATATCCACCCAATCCAAAGCATGAAGATGGTAGAAATGAACCACATGGTCCTGAATATACTGGATGGCTTCAATAATATTACGAATAAGACGGGCATTTTTTGGGATCTGTATCCCAAGAGCATCTTCGACAGCTCGCACGGAGCTGAGTGCATGTACCGTCGTTCAGACACCGCAAATTCGTTGAGCGAAGGTCCAGGCCTCCCGTGGGTCTCTCCCTTTCAGGATAAGCTCAATTCCGCGGAACATTGTGCTGCTGCTCCACGCCTTTGTAACAAAACCACCTTCCACCTCCACCTCAAGTCTCATGTGGCCTTCAATGCGGGTGATCGGATCTATTGCTATCTTTGTCATAATTTTTCTCCTTTAAAAGATAAAAATTAGAGCTGTTTCAGTGCTTCCGGTTTTGGTTCCGGAAACAAAGGTAGAAAACGGACTGCAGCATCAAATATGATTATTCCCAGGCAGGTCAATCCAATTGATACCGCAATCTCAGACCAAGCCGGGATATAAAGGGCTCCATCCATAAACACTAGGGCTGTATTAATGCGATTGAGGATCAATCCGCCCATCGTGTACCAGGCTGCCCAGATAATTCCGTTAGCAGTATTCCTTGTCTTGGGATCAGCAAACATCAGCATTGGTATTACCGCTCCACCGAAAATTTCGACGATATACAAAAAAGATGCAAGGTCACCTTTTAATAGATATATATATTTACCAGTTATGATCAGCTCCCCGATCTTTAAAATAACATAGAGACCCAATACATATGGTACGGCTTTGGTTAAGCTCGAGACTAGTTTTAATTCAAACCGATATCCATACGTTCGGGCAGAATGATAGGATTCAAACACGACCATGGCCAGTCCAGCAGCTATGGCAGACAGCAGGAAGTAAATCGGCAGCAATGGTGTGTACCATAACGGGTGGATGCGGTATGGCATGATGGTCATCATCGTTCCGAGGGTAGATTGGTGCAATGTGGAAAGTGTGACTCCAGCGATGATCAATGGAATCGTAATCCCATGGATAATTTTCAAGGGTACTTTCCAATGTAAACTTTCAAAAAGCAGCGGGCTGAATTCCAAAGCCAATACAGTGGAATACAACATCACACACCAGCCAATTTCAAATAATGGCGAGTGGATATTGTTATAGATGATCAGATGCCAGATCCTGAGTGGAAAACCGAGATCAGCCAGAAGTGTTAATGCAGCCAGGATGTAGCTGATAAAACCCGTCAGGATCGTTGGCCGGACAATAGGATAAAACTGTTTAAGGTTGAATATATATACAATTGCTGCCAAAGTAAAAGCCCCGGCAGCCAAACCAATTCCAGCCATCATGTCAAAGCTGATCCAAATGCCCCAACCACGCAGATCGCTTAGATTTGTTGTCGCACCCAGACCATAAATCCAACGATACCCTGCCACACCCAGTCCGAGTGCTCCAACGATCCAGATGAAGATCATTCCCGGTCCAACCCGGTAATGCCGCAGGCGGATATCACCCATTCGTGCGGTCATCATGCACCTCCTTACCGTCCTCGTTGCGGTGAGTGTAGAAATATGTGGCAGTCAACAATCCACCGACCACTGCTACCACCCAGGGCACTGCCAGCATATATGGCCAATCATACGAAGGCAGTGAACGTGAGCCCAGATCGGGGAACCCAAGTTTACCCATCGATACACCCGCTATGTAAAGCATATCTGTACCGCCAGCTTCTGTTTCGCCATAAATATGATTTTTATACCTATTTGAATCCTGGGTTCGATTCCGGGCAGTGGCCAGCATCTCGCCCCTTTTTCCATAGATCAAGGCACCGGTCGGGCAGGCATCCCCACAGGCAGGGTTTTGACCTTTGGCAAGCCGGTCAGCGCAAAAGTCGCATTTCTGGATCTTTGGTGAATTGGAATACCACTGTGCTTTTGGAATAAGGAACGGACAAGCGGCCATGCAATACCGGCAGCCAATGCATCTTTCTGCATGATAAACGACAGGACCTGTATCCGTCTTCTCTAGCGCTGCCACCGGGCAAACTGATACACACGCCGGTTCGATGCAATGCATACACTGGGCTTTGACGAAGGATGTACCTTCATCTCCTTTGTACAACTTGATCAAAGTCCAGACATCTGCACTGAGATCGGTTGGTGCTTCATGGGTCTTGTCAGCATCCATCACAGGCGGAAGATTGGATCGCCTTTTACATGCCACCTGGCATGCTTTGCAGCCGATGCAGATCGTTGCATCGTATAACATCGATGCACTTCCATCCGCAGATGCTGTTTTATTAACTTGTAGTAAGGTCGATGTGGCTGGCTCAGCCATTGCCAATCCACCTAGACTCATACCGGTAATTTTAAGAAAATCCCTCCGATTGATGGCCATTTTAATCCTCCATCATTCCACGTGTGATTCCGGTGGTTTTTCCGGTCCGTTTTTATCATCATCCAACTTCTGAGCTTTCACCGCCTGGTCTGTCATCATGTTATATGCGAAAGCTCCGGCAGCGCCTGCGATGATGCCCAATGTCCCGCCAGCAATTGCCGCACCCACAGGTGAGATCTCCTTCTGCGGAGCTGTGATCGTCGGAAATGTTTCTGGAGGTGTGAAGTTGGCTAATTCAATGGGTACATATGTCGGAATATCCCAGAAACCGGGTTCTGAACAGCCAATGCAGGGATGGCCAGCTCCAATTGGCCAGTTAACACCTTCGTTATAGCGGACTGTCGGGCAGTTATGGTAGGACATGGGTCCCTTGCAACCCATTTTATACATACACCAGCCCGCTCTATGCCCCGCATCGCCCCATTCCCTGACGAATTCTCCGGCATCAAAATGTCCGCGTCTTTCGCAATTATCATGAATGAGATGACCAAACGCAAAAAGCGGCCGATGCAAGTTATCCATTTCTGGTAAGCTGCCAAAGGTCAAAAAGTGCACGACAGTTGCGGTCAGGTTTACAGGATTCATGGGACAGCCCGGAATATTTAAAACAGGCTTATCTTTGACAAGATCCATCACGCTGACTGCTTTGGTCGGGTTGGGGGTTGCCCGTGGAATTCCGCCAAAAGTTGCACAATTTCCTACAGCAATTACAGCTATGGCGTTTTTGACAGCTTCTTCGAGCAATTGAACGGATGATTTGCCACTAATACAGCAATACACACCCTCATCACCCTGCGAGATTGAACCTTCGACTACCAATAAGTAACCTCCGGCTGCAATTGTTGCCTGCTTGGCTTCTTCTGCACGCTTACCGGATGCTGCCATGATCGTTTCGTGATAATCGACTGAAAGAATATCGAGTACAACTTCAGCGGCTGTCGGGCTGGAAGACCTTAAAAAGGCTTCGCTGCAGCCAGCACAATCCTGTAATTCAAGCCAAATCACAGGGGTCCGCTTTGCGCTGGTTAATGCTTTTTTGATTAATTCTTCCGACCCTTTAGGTAATGCAAGAGCCCCGGCCATTAAGCTGCAAAATGCCAGGAAATCACGTCGAGAAACTCTCTGCATCGTTTGTACTTCCAGAGTATCTTGTGTCTGAATTGCCATACGCCCTCCCAAACAGGATTGATGGTAACAACCTAGACAATTATTCAATTAGGTAGTGATGGGGGATAGTGTTAGTGTGTACCAATAAACACAATAATATTATTTGTATTGCAAGATTTTAGCACTTCCATGATGCTATTACAATACATTTCTGGATGAATATTAAAATTAGATGAGAGAAATTATGATATTGACAGATATTTGTAGAATGAATATTGATATTCCAAAAATTGCTTTTTAACTACTCAAATGATAAGTGGGTTTAGGCTCAGTAGGTTGAAAACTTGAAAGAAAATCAACAGTAAAGTGAAGATTGCTATAATTTAACTTTTCAGCAATAAGATCTGCCAAAGATCTGGCTGGAATCTCAACTCTTGCATTGATCAGTAAAGAACATTCACCCTGTACAACAAGTGGCACCTGGTTCATCCAACCTCTATCCGACAATGTGGTAAGGCTGATTTTTGTGCTGCCTGAATCCTGATGGATAATAAATTTTATATGGCCAATTCCTGCTTTTCTTTCTCTCAATTCGTCCAATAGAGATTGAACGAATAATATAAAATCAATTTGGAAATTATTATTTGGTGTCATGATCCGGATGGATTGATCCAACCAGGCTAACTGTTTTTCTCCACTTGCATAACGTTGATAATCAAGGTTCAGGGTGGTTCCAATTTGATTAGGTGTTTCCTTATCCAATATAGTGACCCAGGAGAAAATATCTTTCTGGAATAAAGCAGATATAAATAATATATCAACTGTTGGCCAGTGGGTGTTTACCAAAGACTTGAGCTGTATGAGCTCTTCGGGTTTGAGCAGATCGATCTTATTAACGAGCAATATGCCGGCTTCTTCCAACTGTTGGTCAAATATATAGGTGACATCATCACTGAAAGGCAGAGGTTGTCCTTTCAGCCTGCGTAGTAGTAATCTGCTGTCTGCAAACACCGATAGGCTTAGAGGTTGAACAGTTTGTTCGGCATATTTAAGTAAAGGATTTATTACGGTAGCAACCAGATCAGCACATGATCCGACAGATTCGGCAAAGATAATATCTGGTTTAATTTGGTCGTTAAGTATATTGATCTGTGAATTTAGATCCTGGTAATTACAGCAAAAACATCCTCCGGCCACTTCAACAGTTGGGATATCATTGAATTTCATAAAGGCAGTATCCACCAGGTATTTGCCCTGGTCATTGGTGATCACGCCTACTTTTTTTCCGACCGCCAACAACATCCGGCAAGCCTGTATGATCGCTGTAGTTTTGCCTGATCCTAGAAAACCACCCACCAAATGAATTTTCATAGAAATTTTTTGATCTCAGTCAGAAGTTCATTGTTGCCGGGAATGATCGACGAATACTTCAGTTTCCCGTTTATATACAGGCTGGGAAGGTTTTTGATGCCCATTTTCATCACCCGGGCAACATTTTCCGGCTTTGTAAACTTATATTCGATCAGATCCGCCCGTCCATTCAATTCCCCAACTGCACGTTGAGCTGCCCCAAGCATATAGCCACATGCCGCACATGTATCGGAATCCAGGGTAAATACTTCAACTAGTGGAGTTTTTAAATTGGAATAATCGGGAATGGATACTTCGATTTCTTCAAAAGATTTGCTGTGGTAATCCACCAGCATTTCACGTATCTGATCCGGATTTCTCACAGCTTGAACAATTCCGATCACATTTTCGATCGGCGTATCATAAGGCATATCACAACCAGGTGACAGGATAAAGTTGTTGGGTTTCAAAAAACTAATCGGGTTACGCAGATTTTTCAACAGGTCAACAACAAATTTCATATTATCATGCTGGTTGCCTAATAACAGTTGCGTGGTCAGAGGAATGTTCCCGCATATAGTTACATCATACCAGTCAGTGATCTGCTTGGCTGCTACCAGGTTGATATTCTCATCAACTGATATTGAATCCGGGAAAGTTTGACACATCAACTCCAGGTTTTTTGTGGCATCCCCACACACAAAAAATGATGAAAAAGCACCCATTTCCCTTATCGATTTAAAAATGTAGGAGAAGGGTGCGGATAGAAACTGTTTGAAGTGCCTTGGCGAAACCTGCGATACAACTGGATCGACAATAGCAATGACATCCATCCCCGCATCGATATAGTATTCTGCCATTCTGACGGCTGTATCCTTACAATAATCGAGCAAGGCCTTTAGGTAATCAGGATTATCGAATGTATCCATAAAAAGCTCTGTCCCGCGCAGATGGGACGCCAATGTGAGTGGTCCAGTGATCAGCCCATAGAGAGCCGTTCTATCGCCCCGTTCTTTTTTCATTCTGCGCATCACATTTAATATCATGGGTAGTCTGCCATCCGTTTTATTTGGCAAACTGGATGGGATCTCTTTCTTCGTTTCAAATGGATGGGAAGCTACCATTGGAGGACTGTTTTTTGTCCAAACCAGTTCACATCCCAGGATTTCAGCTTCTATTTGAAGATCGAATATGATCGGTTGACCATCCGGATCATAAACTTCATTCACCTTCACCAGGGATTGAAATAGTTTGTTTTCATCTGTTAGAACGTCCTGAGCGGAAAATGACGTCAATTTCCCTGCATGCACGCCTGCGAATGGAACCCATGGAACTGCATCCATTTTTTCATGCCGTAAGGTTGCCAGTAAAAGTTCTTTCCCGCTTATTTGGTGATGTGCAGTGTTGTTCATTTGATTTCCATCCTCCAGGAAATTGCATGACTTTGCTATGTTGTCGATAGTACAATTATAGAATATATGACAACGTTGTCAATAAATATCCACCAGATTGGTGGATATTTATTGAAACAATGTTTCGGTTTTGGATTTAATCTTCTTCTTGGATATAATCATTCTTATAAACCATGTCCGCAACCATTCGGGTAGTAGCCAAACTTGCAGGTTGTTCAATAAAAACTGTCTCACGCGTAGTGAACAATGAGCCAAATGTCTCAGTTTCCACACGCCAGCGGGTTCTTGATGCTATTCGAAATACGGGGTATGTGCCAAACCTCACCGCCAGGAGACTGGTTAACCAAAAATCGTATTCCCTGTGTATCATCATGTATCCTGGTTTTTATAACTCTTCACCTACATTCCTTTCAAGACTACTTGACCTGGGGTATGAAGAGAACTACGAGATACTGATCCAAAATTACTATCCAAACCGTTCAAAATCACAGCAAAGAGTGGTTGAACTTGTAAATCAACGCCGCTTTGATGGTTTCATAACCACTCCGCCATGTGATTCTGATGGTTTTTTAATCGATTTTCTTTCCACTTACAAAATTCCGGTAGTCCAGGTGGATCCTTTGATCAATAACCAGGATCTGATGTTTGTTAGCGGCGATGATGTTAATGGAGCCTATCAGGTAATAAAATATTTAATATCACTTGGGCACACCAAGATTGCTTGCTTCACGGGTCCCCGCAACCTTCGCTCAAGCCAGGATCGTTTTTCCGGGTTTATGTCCGCAATGAAAGAAAGTCATTTGTCTTTGGATAAAGATTATTTGCAGGACACAGAATATACATTTGATGGGGGCTCAACCGCCCTGAGAATATTAATGCACTTCAAAAATCCCCCCACAGCAATATTTGCCGGGCATGATGAAGCAGCACTGGGTGCCCTTTTCGGTGCGAGAGAGATGGATATCCATGTGCCCAACCAATTATCGATCGCAGGATTTGAAGATCTACCCATGTCCAGCCAGGTTTGGCCGCGGATCACTACTTATCACCAGCCTGCGGATGACCTACTCTACGAAGCGACCCGTTTACTAATTTCCGATCTGAAAAGCTCCCCAATCACAGCCAAACAAATTACTCTCCCGGGTAAGCTGGTTATTCGAAATTCCACTTCCCGGATAAATTAGGATCTTTACCTGATCAAATCAATCCAGCAGTACAAAATCAAAAATAGATATTATGTTAAAATGAATTATGACCTCAAGCGATTATCTCTACAACAAACTCGCTGAAGTATTTAGAAAACAAATCCTTTCCGGGGAGATTAAATCAGGGGAAAAGCTTCCTTCGGTGCGGACAGTTGCGGACCAATGGGCTTGCACTGTAGGGACTGTTCAAAAGGCATACAAGCTTCTTTCGGAACAAGGATTGGTGAGCAGTCATGCTGGCCAGGGGACAATTGTTATCTATGGAAAATCTCCCAACCAATATATGCCATATCGTAGAGCGCAATTGCTGCACCGTTCCGAGTCATTTTTACTCGAGGTACTGGGTGCAGGTTACGACCCGGATGAAGTGGAAGATGCAGTGCGCGAAGCACTGGATCGATTAAGTGTCGTCCAAAATGTATCCCTTCCACCAGATAAGACCACCATTCGGTTCAATGGCAGCCACGACCTTGTAGTGGCATGGATTGCTGCTCATTTCAACCAGATTTCCCCTGGCTTCAAGCTGCAGCTTAATTTTACGGGATCGCTGCATGGATTGATTGCGCTGGAAAATAGCCAGGCTGAATTCGCCGGATGCCATCTTTGGGATGAGGACACAAACAGTTACAACATTCCTTTTATTCAAAAGTTGTTTCCAGGTAAAAAACTGGAAGTGATCACCCTGGCAACAAGAACAATGGGATTAATGGTAGCACCCGGTAATCCATTAAGAATCCATTCATTGGAAGATATCGCCAAACCCGGTATTCGGTTTATCAATCGACAGGATGGATCCGGTATCCGGGTGTGGTTTGATGCTCATATCAGGATGAAAGGCATTTCTTCCAAAGATGTTTCCGGTTATGACCGGGAGGTTAGTACTCACTCTGAAGTTGCACTCGAAATTGCAGAAAAAAAAGCGGATACAGGTTTGGGACTGGAAGCTGCTGCTGTGCAATACGGGTTGGATTTCATCCAGTTAACCCAGGAGCAATATGACCTGGTCTTCCTGGAGTCGATCATCTCACACCCCGCAGTTTCTCCCCTGCTTGACTGGCTTGCCAGTTCAGCAGCAAAGAATGAAATATCCAAACTACCCGGGTACCAAACCGGTCGAACAGGTAATAAAATTTCCATCACCTGACCAAATCGGATTTTGCTTCCCAACGATTTCTGAACACCAAGGAGAATATATATGAATACCGTAGATTTTGAACAAAAAATGAACGCCTATGCAGACCTGGCCATCCATGTTGGCCTCAATTTACAAAAAGGGCAGCGTCTACTCATTCGTGGTCCGCTGGTCTATGGGGCTCCGATCAGCGCTGCTCCGCTAATCCTCGCCTTAACAAAAAGTGCATATCAGGCAGGTGCACGACTGGTTGATGTCATGTGGGGAGATGAACAAACTGAATTATTACGTTTTCAATATGCTCCACGTGATTCCTTTGAAGAAGTTTCAGCATGGAAAACAGACGGTCCTTATGAACATGTCAAACGCGGTGATGCGGTTATCAGCATTTCCGGGATCAATCCTGATCTACTCAAAGGGCAGGATCCTGACCTTGTTTCGCTTTATACAACATCCATTTGGAAAAAACTGGATCCTTTCTTGAAGGTCACCAGCAATAATAATGTCAACTGGCTGGTACTCTCGGTTCCAACACCTGGATGGTCGGCAAAGGTATTCCCCAACCTAACTCCTGATGAGCGTGAATCAAAAATGTGGGAGACCATTTTCAAGCTTTGTCGTCTCGACCAAGCTGACCCGATCGCCGCCTGGAAAGCTCATGTGAAACACCTGGAAGCCAGGGCGAAGTATTTGAACGAAAAAAGGTTTTCCTATTTCCACTATACCGGCCCCGGAACTGATTTCACGGTCGGATTTCCGGATGGTGTTTTGTGGGTTGCTGCCAGCGAAAAGACCAGTACCGGTATTTCCTTTATCGCCAACATCCCCACCGAAGAGGTTTTTACCCTGCCGCATAAGGACAGAGCAGAAGGGGTGATCCATTCTTCGCTGCCTCTGAATTTTGGCGGAACCCTGATCGATGATTTCTCGCTTCGATTTGAAGGTGGCCGCGTGGTCAACGTTTCTGCAAAGGTGGGTGAATTGGTCCTGCAGAAGATGATCGCCACAGATGATGGATCATGCCGGTTAGGCGAGGTGGCTATTGTTCCTTACAGCTCACCGATCTCCCAATCCGGTCTGCTTTTCTACAACACCCTGCTTGACGAAAATGCTGCCTGTCATCTGGCATTGGGTAATGCCTATCAAACGACGCTTAAAGGCGGTGGCAGCCTGAGCGATGATGAGTTCAAAGCAGCTGGCGGGAATGTCAGTGTGATCCATGTCGATTTCATGGTGGGTTCAAACCAGGTGAATATTGATGGAATTCTGCCTGACGGCAGATCTGAACCGGTCTTGCGCTCGGGTGATTGGGCTGTTGACGTATAAGCTCAAACATCTATAGTAAAACTACAATAAAAAAAAACGACATCCACCTACATGGATGTCGTTCCTTATTGTATGTGACTGCTATTTTTTATCTTTTTTGTCTTTCTTTTTCTTCTTATCTTTTTTGTCTTTCTTGTCGTCCTTATCCTTTTTTCCAGCCATACCTGCCTCCAAATCACTCATAAAGGAAATACCCTGAAATTATCATTCTGATCAACCATGCTTGAACAGTAGCAATCCGCACAACAAGTCTTCCTCAAAGAAGAACTCTTGTTTTCATTATAGCATCGCTGTCAACATGTTTGACTCCACCATGTAAGCTACTAAATAGTTGCGCTTTCCAAAAACAATCATAAGTAACTCACACAAACTTCACAGTTTCTACAAAACTGGCAGTTATCATCATACCAGTTAGAGAAATTCCTCTGACAAATATCTTAAAGGAGATTTTCAAAATGAAAAATATTTTACTTGTAAGCATCACTGCTTTGGTCATCGTTGTGGCCACTCTTGGAACTGCCTCCGTAGTTTCAGCAGATTCCAATGTTCCTCAGTCACCAGCCATTATCGGTGTAAGTGACCAGGGAAATCCCCAGGGACGTGGTCCACGTAGTGGAACGGGTGGAACCGGGATTCCCGGAGATGGATTACTGCACGATGAAATCATCGCAGCCTTCTCAGTATCAGTTGGCGTCCCCGTGGAAGAAATTGAAACCAGACTTACTGCCGGAGAGACACTTTCAGATATCGCTCTTTCTAAAGGGTTTACAGTTACTGAATTTCAAACCATGTTGAAAGATGCCCATGATAAGGCAATCGCAGCCGCAGTAGTGAACGGTGATCTCACCCAGGAACAGGCTGATTGGATGCTCACTCGTGGTAATCGGATGAATGGCAACCAAGCTGGCCGTGGAACCGGGACCGGTTTAGGCATCGGTCGTGGTAATGCCGGACAGAACAGGATGACAAATCCGGACTGCCCATTCGCAACCCAAACCAATCCTTAAATTTGATCGATAAATAACAGTACCAAAAACCAGGGATATCTTGAATGATATCCCTGGTTTTTATAGTTAACCATTATCTATTGGAATCAATTCATACAATAACTATTCAACCAACTGTGGATAGATTATTCCCCATCGCAAACCGCCATCAGTGGTCATGTACATTTCACCAGTAGCAGATAAGATCCAACCGAGATCTTTGCTGATGAACTGGATGGAAATTCCTTCCGGCACATCCGATAGCTCTGTCCATTTTGTTTGTGTTTCCAGTTGGATTGATGTCGTTGTGCCTTGAACAAGCAATCGACCTCCAGGCAGGTAAATCAAATTGCCAACCGGAATTTCTCTCTTTTCCCAGTTAATTCCACCATCGGAGGTCTGATATAAAAGCACAACAGGTTGATCCAATGGCGCATTCATGAATTTACAGGCCACCTCAAGCTGGACTCCATCGGCAGAAACATTTGGAAACTGGGACGCACAGACTGCGTCAGCGTTCTGATATATTCCCGGATGTTTATCAGGATCGGGCAGATTCACATTGCTCCAGGTTTTCCCGGCATCATGTGTTTGGAATAAAAGAACTCCTGCGGCTACGCCATTACATGAACCAGTCAACCAGCCATTCTGTGCATCAGAGAAAATCAGCCCATTCTTGGAACAGCTCTGAATTCCCCTGTCTCCGCTCACGACGTTTTCATTATTCATCGGGTCGACAACTCTTTCCCAGGTTAGCCCGCCGTCAGCAGTATGGTAGATGACAATATAGTCATGATTCATTCCTGCCCCGACATGCGCCATCAGCCATCCATTGAGCTGATCCACAAAATAGATATGTGATATGGAAAACGCCTCCATCAGGCCATCGGTGGCAAGCAGGGATTTACTCCAGGTCGTTCCACTATCTGTTGTTTTCCACACATTCTGTTCAGCAATTGGAGGTAATGCGTTCATGTATGGGGAAACCCACGCCGTCTTGTCATCCAGGAAGAAGCCGGCCAGCACGACCGAAGCGGGATCAGCCCCACCATCGTACGGGACTTTCATGTCCACCCATGTCTTTGTGGCGTCACCAGTTCGCATCACTTTGGCCGACTCTCCCGGCCGCCCACCAAGTGCCCAACCTGTGTTTTCTGTGGTCATTTTAAATTGGTAGATGTGGAGAGGGTTTGGTTCGCTACCGACGGACTGTGTCGGAACAGGTGAAGCTACGACTGTCGGGATTGGTTGCGCAGTTGCCGTATTCTGGATGGTTGAAGCAGCTGTAGGCACAATGGTAGGTGCAATTGTTGGCTCAATTGTTGGTGTCGTGCAGGCTCCCAAAATAAAGGAGATTATGGCGAGAATTGGAAAAAGTAGTTTTTTCATATATTGAGCATAGTCCTATTTCATTAGAATATCAAGCCTATGTAATTTGATACTATTTTCCCGGTTGTATCTACATGTATTCTATTATAGAATAAATTATCTATACTATGAACCGAAAAATTCTTGCATATTGACCTGGATGCTTTCTTCTGTTCCGTGGAGGAGCTAAAGAATCCTGAACTGATCGGCAAAGCCTTCGCTGTGGGCGGCCAACCCGGTCAGCGCGGAGTGGTGTCTTCCTGTTCATACGCCGCCCGACAATTTGGCGTCCGGTCTGCCATGCCTACAGGTCGAGCGAAAGCGCTCTGCCCGGAACTGATCCTCGTTTCCGGTCACCACTCCGAATATGGCGAGTATTCCGACCGGGTGATGGCCATTTTTCATGAGATCAGCCCACTGGTTGAAGAGGTCTCGATCGATGAGGCTTTTGTGGATATCAGCGACCTGCCGCAATCAGCGGAACTGATCGCGAAGCAGATCCAGGAAAGGGTCAGGCAGGAAGTGAATCTGCCCTGCTCCATCGGGGTGGCTGCCAACAAACTGGTCGCCAAGATCGCCACTGATGCGGGTAAGGCTGAAAAAAAAGGCAGTGTTGCCCCGCGTGCCATCAAAGTTGTGCCACCGGGTACTGAGGCCGCTTTTCTCGCCCCGCTGCCCGTCCAGGCGATGTGGGGAGTCGGACCGAAAATGGCCGCTTCCCTGAATGCCATGGGAATGCTCACGTTGGGGGACGTTGCTGCCGCATCAGCTCCGGATTTACAGCGCTGGTTGGGGAAAACCGGTGAATACCTGGCTCGCGCTGCAGTGGGTATCGATAATTCCCCCGTATCCACCTCACACGGACTAAAATCTGTCAGCCAGGAAACCACATACGATACTGACACCAATGATATCGTGGAGATCGAACGCACCATCCGCTGGTTGTCAGAAAAAGTAGCCCGCCGCCTGCGGGCGAAAGGGATCAGCGGCGGCACCGTTCGCATCAAAGTGCGGCTGTCGGACTTCTCCACTTTCACCCGACAGGAACACCTGGATGTTGCCACCAATATTGAAAGCGTAATCCTGGAAAAAGCGCTGCACCTGTTCCATGCTTTCTGGAAACCGGGGCAGCACATCCGCCTGTTGGGCGTGGGTGTGAGCGACCTGGATGAAAACTGGCAGCAAATGTCTCTCTTTGAGCCGCAGTTGGAACGCGAAATTCGCCTGCACCAGGCTGTGGATGAGATCCGGGAGAAATTTGGCAAGACATTACTGCAGAGAGGAAAGATACGCAAATGACCGATACACGTCCACCCCTGCCCGTAACCTACTGGGTCGTCCCCGGCAGGTTCCTGGCGGGACCCCAACCTTTGGTGATCCAGGAAGCCTCCCCGCACCAAACCATCGAAACGCTCGTTTCGGGAGGGATCAACGCATTCATCGACCTGACGTATCCTGCCGAAATGATGGGAGCATCTTACAAACCCATCATCGAGAAGATGACAGACCATCCGGATATTCGTTATTTCAACCATCCGATCCGGGATTTCGGGTTGCCCACACAGGAAGTGATGCGGGATATATTGGACCGAATCAAGCATTTATTGGAAGAAGGCAGCAACATTTATTTGCATTGCTATGGAGGGATCGGTCGCACCGGCACCGTCGTGGGCTGCTACCTTGTGGAGCAGGGAATGACGGGCAGACAGGCGCTGGAGCAAATTACAGAATTGCGGAAGGACCTGAGCTGGATGCGGGTGCCCAGCCCGGAAACCAGGTCGCAAAGAGATTTTATATTGAATTGGATGAAGTAGCTTCAAACACTAAATTAATGAATGATCTGAGGAGGAAAAAATGATCTTTATAACTCTGGGATTCGCCATCTGGCTGGCTTTCATGATCTTTGCCTCAGCCCTGGCCATTAATCCCCAAGTCGTTAAGGTCGTGAGACTCTTCGTTTGTCCTCCAGGCACAGAAATGATCGTAAAAACGGAAGTATACAGTTACCACCATCCGGGGCAGAAAGCTATTGTCGTGTATTCTGATGGACCGGAAGGACAGAAGGATATCAAAGTCAGGGCTTTACTGGCACTATGGTTATTCTTCTTCGTTCTTTCCGTCCCGGTATCCGCTATTCTCGTTTTCTGGTTCGGTAAAATCTTTACCGGTTTATCATAACTGCCATTTTATAAAGAACAACCTCAAATCAAGGTTGGAAATGGTATAATTCTGCGGTCGCCACCGTAGCTCAGTTGGCAGAGCAGACGTTTCGTAAACGCCAGGTCATGGGTTCGACTCCCTTCGGTGGCTCTTTCTATTTAATATCCAGAATACTTCCCCAATCAAAGTAGTTAAGTCCAAGGCATCAATATTGCAATTAGTTCTGAATACAATATTCAGAATAACAATAACGCGCAGCGTCTTTTTATTATTGTTATATTTTGTTTCGAAAGTGAGCTCTCATGTTAATGAGGTGGATATCCTCCAGACTAACCGTTTCCGTTTTGGTGATAAGCATTGTTGTTCAGCCAGGGAATTTTTACACCTGTACATAGTGTGCAGGCCAGTACCGAACTAACTCCTCCGGGTACATACGACCGGAATGCTGCCGTCAAATGGGCGCAAAAAAACAATCATGACGATGGACGGTTCTGGGGGGATTCAGAGCATGGCAGGTATTGCACAACCTATGTCACCAAGGCAATGCAGGCAGGTGGTATCGCCGTGCCTACATATACGGGGAATGTTCAGTTGGCCAATTGGCTGCAATCTCACCCGGATTACTGGGAGATCAGATCAAAAAACCAGCTCGAGTTAGGCGATATCATATTTTTAAATAATAAGGCACAAATTCCTGACAACCTGGAGATCTCATGGATCGATCATGTGGTAATGGTCACCGGAGCCGGGAAGTATTCTGCCTGGAATGCTGAAAGAGTTAATAAGAACTTCTCCAAATTGGCCAAATGGAATTATGAAAAAGGTGTGCATTTAAAGATTGGCAGTATCATCCCAACCGCCATCCCGACTAATATCCCAACCGCCATCCCTACCATAGTCCCTACCGATATTCCTGGCAATTTTTCCACCCAGTTTTTGGGTAACCCCACCAGCACTCTCAGAGATAAAAATGGCAAGGCTAATTTAACCATTTGTGCAGATAATCTTGCCGGATCAACCGTTTATGTACTCTTCAGGTGGCCAAATGGCTTGAAAAAAGATGGCTCTGTAAAGTGGACCAAATTGTCCTATAGCAAAATGGCCATAACGAACTGCATTACTTTTGCAAATATCGATGGCCCGGGTGTATTGGTTAAGGGGGTAGTCTATGAATCACGGGCAGCCTTAAACCAGCAGCCCCAGGCTAACTGGCCAGCTTCAGATTGTTATGCGCAGAGTGATTATCAGGGGTTGTGCAATATTGTCCGTAAAAATAACAAATAGTATTTTCAAATTTGTCATTGACCAAATAAAAGAAAATTATTTTATGCACTGACCATACAGTTAGAAGGGAAGGGATGTGCGTAGAATTGGAATGGTCGTTTAGGGTACGCCAATACATTGGTACGAATCCCTTCTTAGCGCTTTGCGATTAATATACGAGAACTAATTTATAATAGTTGGAATGGTCGTTTAGGGTACGCCAATACATTGGTACGAATCCCTTCTTAGCGCTTTGCGATTAATATACAGAGAACTAATTTATCTCTAAATCATCAATCATTTACAGTTGAGGATTGTAATATTCAAATCAGTTCAACAATGAAAATTCTTACAATTGTCTAAACATCCGTAAATTCTTAAATAAACACGAGAACACAGTATGTTATACTCCACTATATTCATCCGTCATCGCGGTCATCATCACAGTCCAGGTATTGGATGATTATACGAGGAGACTCACATGAAACACACAAATAAAACAATTCTTATCTTTGCAATAGCATTGATCACCTTGCTTCCAGCCTGCACACTCTTCCAGTCCCCGCCCCTCCCGACTGCGACCCCCACTGCAACTCAGGCTGCAACAGCCACCGAACAACCTACAGCTATTCCACCCACAAATACACCGCTGCCAACACAAACCAATACAGTAGCACCGACAGCGACGATAGCCATCCCGACAATGCTCCCTCCTACAGCCACCCCCACCAGTACTGAAGTCACCAACACCAATACTGAATATTCGTGTGACATCATCGATCAGAGTCCTTCCGATGATACAAAATTTGGTTCAGGAGATGATTTTGATATCAGGTGGACATTAATAAATAATGGATCAGAGCAGTGGAAAGATGGAACGATCCTCAAATATCAGAGCGGGCCGCACATGTCGACTCAAACTAAAGTTGCGCTCCCCCGACTAAAACCCGACGAAACATTCGTGGTTGTGCTTGATGCTAAAGCATCAGGAAAAAGCGGCAGACAGGTCATGCTCTGGGCAGTGATCGGTCCAGGGAAAACAGATGCCACAGCCATCTGGATGTGCTATCCATATACCCGAATCGTCATTAAATAACGGTTCTGAATGGTTATATATATCTTATTCTGTAATTAATTCTGAAAGCAGAAATAATTTACGTCGAACACAAAATAAATTGTGTTCGACGTTTTTTAGCTTAGTGCCAAAGAGTATCTTCCTTTGAAATATTCCTTCCCCTGATGGATGCGTCAAATGATCGGGAGGTGATGCTCTAATTATTATGCTTTATCGCTCAATCCATTACTGTCGATGGCATGGCCCGATTGCTTCATCAGCCAGACATAAGCATCTTCCAGGCCTGGAGAAGCAGGTTGCGCTCCCGGATATGAACTGACATCCTCACCAACCAGACGATATTGTACGCCTTCAGCCATATGCAGCATCGAGACCACCGTCAAGCCATTATCCGGTTTGCGTGGACCATCCATGGTAACAGTCCACACTTTCCCTTGAGCAGCCTGGGTGAGATCAGATGGACTGCCGGTGTAGATCACTCGGCCGGCAGCCAGGACGGCCATATTGCGGCTGGTCTGTCCAATATCCTCAACAATATGTGTGGATAGGATTACCACCCGATTTGACGCAAGGCTCACCAGAAGATTACGGAAACGGATTCGCTCCTCCGGGTCCAGCCCGGCTGTAGGTTCATCCACGATCAGCAGCTTTGGATCGTTCACCAGTGCCTGGGCAATACCTACCCGGCGTTTCATTCCGCCTGAAAATCCCTTCAGTTTGCGGTCTCCATCTTCAGTCAACCCAACCATGTTCAAAACTTCTTCCACCCGCGTATTGCGACTGGATGTATCGTCCATTCCTTTTAATATTGCCAGGTAATCTACAAACTGCCGGGCAGAAAGATCAGGATAGACACCCAACTCCTGTGGCAGATAACCCAACATGGCTTTGATGGCGATACGCTCTTTCTCGCTTCCTAATCCCAACCCATATACAGAGACCTTACCGCTCGTCGGGCGAACGATTCCCGCCAGGATGCGCATGAGGGTGGTTTTGCCGGCGCCGTTTGGACCGAGCAAGCCAAACATGCCTTCTCCGAATTCAAGATCCACCCCGGTCAAGGCATGGACGACTTTTCTTCCGCTTTTATAGTCTTTCTTCAGACCTTCAATGGTGATCGTATTCATTCTACCCTCTCTTAAATATATCTTTCTTGTTTTTGAAATAAAATCCAGCCTGTGACCAGGAATACCAGGCTCAAACCTGATAAAGCGATCTGGCTGCTAATGACGGTTTTCACCTGCGGATACAGCGCTCCTGTGAAAAGGAAGAAATAACTGGCAGCCGGTGTATTCAAGAACCATTCGCGGGCTATCACCTGAACGATCCAGATCATCCCTACCACCATGGCTGCCGTGGATGACTGAGCTGTGGCAAAAGCGCCAACAAAGCCCAATAAGGTCATTGCCACACATGGAACGATCCAGGCGGCTTGCTGCTGCCAGAGATTGCCATATTCGCTCATATCAAGCCCGATCCAGTGGACAAATAGCTGGAATGTGACTGCACAGACAGTGAGCACCAGGAGGATTACGATCAATCTCTCCATGATCATCCGCAAGGCACTGCGCGGAGAAGCAAATTGTAATTCCAGCACGGGGTCGTCCAGGATGGCATAAGCTCCTAATATCCCACCGATGAGCGGCAATACCACACCGATATAAGCAGCCGACACCTTGACGGCTTCCATATTCTTTCCAAAAATACCCACCATGATGACGAACAATGCCCAGATGGCAGCCGGAAGCCAAAACATGCTGGCCTGGTATGTGCGTAAGGCGAATTGTATCGTTGTTGAATTCATTTGTTTCATATTATTACTCATGCCAAACGCCTTTCGATCGAAAGGTACTTTCCTGCAGCCAAAAGTGCCAGCGTAATGCATACCGCGATCAAGCCTAAATTGATCCATGCCTCTGTGGATGTGAATCCCTGTGAAGTTACCATCTCGATCACTGAACCGAACCAACCTTCGGCTGGAATCCTGCCCGAAGCTTGTAGCAGGGTCCCACTGAGGGTGGGGAACATTCCCGGATACAGGAAGTTTCCCCAAAACCAGTAACCGGTGAATAATACCTGGTATACCCGCGTGGGAATCACCAGTGGACAGGCCAGGGAGAATGCGGTGATGAAGGCATAAGCCGGCAGATTGATCACCAGGAAAGTGACAACACTCATTCCAATGGTTACTAAGAGGGGCTCCCAGGAACAGTGAATAGATCCGTATGGCTAGAATTCCTAGACAGAGCAGGTAGACTGATGGCAGCCAGTGCCCCAAGATATTTTCCAATAATATAAACTGCTCAGTTTTAATCCGGTGCTGAACAGAAGTTCATAAACGTGCAGGCTTCGATCCCGGATGAGACGATCGGCGGTAGCAATACCTCCAATTACAGGAAGAAAGAGATTATAGATGAAAGCAAGTACGGCAGTCAACGCCCACATATCCCCGGAGGACATTCCTGGCGTTTCTAGAAACTGACCGGTGGAGATGATGACAAACAAGTAGAAAAGGAAGATCACACCATATGCCAACCATACTCCTTTACGCCGGATCCCCATTCTGAATTCATAAATAAAAACACCTAAAATATTATTCATTTACCGTTTCCATTTAATAAAATTATGCCAATCGGGACTTACGAACAATATATTGATCGGCAGCCACTAAAGCTGCAATGATGCAAATCGCCAATAACCCGAGGTTGATCAAAACATCCACGGAACCATAAGCTGTTTTCCCGCCGAATGTTACGCCAAATAATCCTTCCATAACCACTTTTCCACCCGGCTGCAACAAGGTCCCGCTCAGGGTTGGAAAAACATTCGGGCTGAGAAAATTACCCCAAAACCAATAGCCCGTAAATAATACCTGGTACACCCGCACTGGCATCACCATTGGGCACGCCAGCGAAAAGGCAGTGATAAATGCATAAGCAGGGATGGTGATCACGATGAAACACACCACAGTCATTCCGAGTAGAATAACTGGAACGCCCAAAAAGAGGGTGTAAATACGCAATGCCACCTGACAGATAAAAACCGGAAGAAGAAGAGAAACCAACACTCCAAGATATTTACCGGCAATATACTCCCTGTGGGTTAATATAGTACTGGATAAAAGCTCATCCACCTTGAGATACCGATCTCGAACCAGACGGTCTGCAGCCGAGATTCCACCGACGACGGGTAGAAAGAGGTTGAACATAAATGCCAACTGAGCGGAACTCGCCCATAGTTCCTTTAATCGGCATGGTGATGGTTTCAACACTTCCCCGTTCCAGGATGATGGACACAAAGTAGAATAGGAAAAGCAATCCATAGGCCAACCACAGTCCTTTCCTGCGGATGGACATCATAAATTCATAGCGGAAAACGCTCCAAAATTCAGACATTCAATTACTCCAATGTTAAAATGGTATTGCATTTACGTCAGATTCAGGCTGTGGTATTCCACCTTACCTGCAGCCCAAATGGCTCCGATCAGGAATATTCCGGCAGCTATGAACAGTACTGCAGGCTGCTGCCATAGCAGCGAGTACCCTGAAAAGAGATTCGCCAGGCCGGTTTCAGGTTGGATCAATTGGACAGAGAAAGCACCCTGGAATGCATATTTTAATATCCACACAAAATACGCTGCAATGATGGCATTCTCTGCTCCAAAGTAAATGGAGAGGAAGAGAGCAAATGCTGAGATAAAAGTCATAGGTGCCAACCAACTGATGATCAGCTCCGGCAGGATAATATTTGGAAAGATCGGGAGTAGACAAACACTCGCCAACAGGGACAGGAGAAAGTTATAGCCAAAAACTATGGACAACCTGGCTAACAGAATTTGGCGTGGCGACGTGGGCAGAGAACCCATTAACTCACAGGCCGGGTCATTGGCAGGACCAAAGACCATGGCTATACTGGCAGCCGCCACGAGTGGAGCCAGCACTTGAATGATCACTTCTTTCCCGATGAGGATCGCAGCAATATAACCGATGATCATGATCGCCGCCGAAGCTGGCCAGATCTCGCGTCGCACCAGTGGAAATTGAGACTTCAATAATACCCAACCCTGGTGAAATTGGCCTGTTTTCCGGTGGAAATTGCGAATCTGGATCAGGGCATTATCCAATGCTCCCTGTGGTGCAGAGAAGGAATATCCTGCTTGCCGGGTCTCTGTGGAGACTATTTGCCAGAAAGCTAAATCTGATTTACATTCACTGCAGGTTTCCAGGTGGGATTCGATGAGGTGGCGCAGTTCTTCTTTTAGGCCACCAGCCGCATATTCAGGTAACAGGGTGTTCACTTCTTCATGTGTGATCATATGAGGTCCTCCAATCGAAATCCCTGCCGGGTAAGGACTCCTTTCAACGAATTCTTCGCAGTAAAAAGGCGGCTTTTCACTGTTCCAGCCGGACACTCCAACACCCGTCGCCGCTTCCTCCATACTCAGGTGGTGGAAGAAGACCAACTCCAAGACCGAACGCTGCTCTTATGGAAGCTGCTCCAACCCCTCCCGGACCAGACTGTTACGATCATGTGTTTCCACAAGATTCCCCGGTGGTTGGCTGCTTGACGGTAAAGGTATCTGCAGATCATCCAGGCTGACATCCTCTCGTTTCCGCAGGATATTGAGAGCCTTGTGGTGCACGATACCCAACAGCCAGGTGATAATGCGGCTATTTCCGCGATAGTATCCGGCTCCCTGCCAGACTGCGACCAGGCTTTCCTGGACCACCTCTTCGGCTGTTGCCGGATCGTTTGTAAGCCGCAAGGCAAAGGAGTACATGGATCTTCCATGGGCAGCAAATAAAGCCCGAAGAGCATCTTCATCTCCCTCGGTGATCCGCTGAAGTAGGACCTGGTCGGAATCAGTTTTTGTTTGGATCAAAGTCATTCTCAATGCTTGTGTCATTCCCACACCCGTGCTTTTGAACAGGCCTGGTTGAATTAATTTTAGCCCATACTTCAAATTCACATGAGTAAGTCACATCGAATATATAAATGGTTCATTATTGGTAAACTCAAGAATTAACCTGCGTATTGGTGGCAGTAAACATCGATATTAATGAGGTTTTTAAAGTTCTTAATGTGAAAGAATGCACCATTTTCAGTGTTACAATTCAGGCATTCCAACTTAGAGACTATAATATATCATCATGAAATTGTTGAAAAACACAAACCCGAAACGCCTAATCCTGATCATCGTCTCCCTGGTTTTGAGTGGAGCAGCCATCTGGTTTTTTAAAGATACATTGATCACCAACTATTTTGGTGAAAAATCAATTGCAGCTACGCATCAATTTTCTGTCTTCTTACTTATCAGTGTATCTGGTTTATTGGGATGGGCAATCAGCTACAACCTGCTGGATTACCTCTTCCCGGATAACCTGGTTGATTGGCTGGTACGTTGTGTGAAGCAGCGAAAGATAATTTTATCTCCACCCTGGAAAGATGCTGGTTACTCAACAAGCCAAAAAAAACACGGAACACTCCTGCTTGCGCTTGTTGCAGCATATCTTGCCATCTTCCTGCTGGTGTTTTCTGAATGGGTATTCCTGGTGACCAAAGAGTCCTTTATGGACTCCCTCCCTGTGGTTGAAAAATTATCCATTCTCATACAATCCACCTGGATTCCTGCCATCATCATTCTTGTTATTATCGTTGTTGCCTGGATATTTTCGAAAGTTATTGAAATACCCCATTGTTCAATTAATTACTTCATCCATATACAGGGTAATTCCCGCGGTCATTATTGCCATTACTGCTGTATTAGTGTTTGATAATTTCACATACAACATCTTAGGAATTGGAATTGTTGATTCCCATTCTGTCTTCCGTGCTTCTTATGGACTGGCATTCCTCCTGTTTATCAACAAGACGTACTGTAAAATTAAGTTCCCTGAGAATGAGAAACCTCTTTCGCCAAAATGGAAATTTTCAACGGTCATGGCAATTACTTTATTTGCCGTAGGAACCATTTCCACTATTGCCGGGATAGTGACTAAAACTTCACGTTTAGCTTCTCAATCATCTGTGCTTCCCAAACGCACTCCCAATATTATTCTGATAGGCAGTGATGGTGTCGCAGCGGATAACCTGTCTGTATATGGATATGACCGCGATACTACACCTTTCATGAACAGTATCGTTGACCATGCACTTATCGCTGAAGCCAATTTCCCTCAGACCGGCTCCAGTTTAGGCTCTCTTATTTCCATATTTACGAGCAAACTGCCAACCCGTACGGGTGTAGTCAATATGCCCGATGCTTTGATCGGTGACGATTCGAATGAGCATTTACCTGGATTGTTAAAGGATATTGGCTACACAAATGTCGATATCACATTCGATCTATATTCCAATGTTTCACTGGCGAATGTTCGAAATGGATTTGACAGGATCAATGGAGTTGATGTGAACACAAACCCGCTCATTATCCGTCTGGGAAAGATATTGCCGGTAAATAGCGAGTACAACATTGAACTATTAATTAAGCGTATAACGGACAGGTTGCAGCACATTTTATTCATTCGGATCATGACAAACCCCTTTGAAGAAGTTACCATGCAACCTGGCCACAAGGATGCCACGGCACGCATCCCGGAATTGATGAGTTCTGTTCATAATGGGGCAGAACCATACTTTATCCATGTGCATTTACTGGGAACCCATGGGCCGACTTACAGGACATCATCCACTACATTTTCCCAAGGCCGTAAACAGAAAAAAGACTTTGATATTGATTTTTATGATGACGCCATCCTGGATTTTGATTCATATATCCAAGACTTATTTACAACTTTGGATGAATCTGGAAAGTTGAATAATACGGTTGTCATCATTTATTCCGACCATCCCCGGGCAAGAGCTGCATATCAGCATACCCCTCTTATCTTTTGGTTCCCAAATGGACAGGATGCCGGCCAAATAACCAGCAATACTCAAAACATGGACATTGCCCCGACCATCCTGGATTATTTGGGCGAACCCATACCCCAATGGATGGAAGGTGTTTCTTTGTTAAAAGGAAATCCTTCACCTGAACGGCCGATATATAGTGTTCTCTGGAAGGATCCGAAAAAAAATAAACTTCCAAATCAGACTTTGTTGAAGTTTGGCGACTTGAGGATGATAATCTGCAACCAGTTTGTGGAGTATTCCTCTGAGGATATGCAATGGCATATTGGAGAAGTGATGGATAAATCATCTGCCTGCGATGCAGATTTGCAATTAACTATTGAAGAAATGAAAGATATCCTATTAAAACGGCTGCGCCATGATGGGATCGATACGAGCATTATGGAAGAATCCCGTTAAGTCGGTATACTGATCTCTTTCGCCAATCTTCAGCACAGAGTAAAGAATAAAATCGTAATAGTATTAAAGATATTTGTTACATCCTGAAGAATCTTATTCCCAGCCAGTAAAGTAGATCCATTTAGAGAATATTTTTTGTACTTATTATTAGAACATACGTGCTATAATTAATTCATGCCCTATTTTAGCGAAACACTCTCTCCCCGTGAAATTGCCGTACTACGCCTGGTTGCACAGGGGCTTAGCCCAAAGATGGTCTCAAACCGATTAAATATGACCTCCCGCACGGTTCATTTCCACTTTGCCAACATCAAGGCCAAGCTTGGAGTGCATACCATGGAAGAGGTAATGTTCATTGCCGGGAGGGAAAATCTGCTCGGTGAATATCGGGTGGGAGATGATTTAGAAACTAACGAAGGTGAATGATGATAATTTTTTCCCTTATTGGCGAATTTCAAATCCCTTCCTTTTCCAACACCAATTTATAAAACATTTCTTCCTCCAGTCCCATTATCTCCCACCAGGAACGACCTTCAGATTCCAACCATTGACGTGCCTCTTTCGCCAGGTCCGGGTTGGTACTTCGGGAATCCTGGCCTGCCTGTTCGATCACTGCGACTGCGATCAAGTCGTAGATATTTACATCTTCCGGAATTTCAAAAACCATGTTTCTCCTTGTGTATAACAGTGATTTGATATTAGTGGTTAGTGACTAGGGACTAGTTATTAGTGATTGGTGATCGTTAATTATTCCACTGACGATATTATTAATTGATCAGATCTATTGGCTGATACTAATCACTCCTCACTAATCGCTCATTACTTTATTACCGAACTTATGTTCTATATTATCCATGACTTGAATTTTCTACAAGCTGTCATTAATTACAGGTGGGCATAAAACCTGCGCCTCGGATATAATAGAAAAATGAAAAATAAACCTGATCCTCTTGTAATTGGAATCGCCGGCGGTACCGGTTCTGGTAAGACCACAGTTGCATCTGCCATCCTTGATAGGGTCGGCCGCGAACGGATAGCCTACCTTCCGCATGATGCATATTACAAAGACCTCAGCTATATTCCCCAGGAAGAGCGGCAAGGATTCAACTTTGACCATCCCGATGCGTTGGAATCTGCATTGCTCACTGAGCACATCAAGCAACTAAAAAGGTGGGAATCGATCGAACAACCGGTGTACGATTTCAAGCATCACGTCCGCACAGGCGAGCATCGTGTTATTGCTCCGCGGGGTGTCATCCTGGTGGAGGGTATTCTCATTTTCGGGGAAAAAGACTTGCGGGAACTGTTCGATGTGAAGATATTTGTGGACACCGACAATGATCTACGCTTTATCCGTCGCCTGCAAAGGGATATCACCGAACGCGGTCGTTCCACTGAAAGTGTGATCAACCAGTACCTCACTACCGTGCGACCAATGCACCTTGAATTTGTTGAACCCTCCAAACGGTATGCGGACGTGATCATACCTGAAGGGGGTTTTAATTTGGTCGCTATGGATATGGTTATTGCTCGAATTGAATCCCTCTTGACTGGAAGCCAGAATTAAACCTTTATGAAGCCACCACGAAGGGAAGTCATAAAGCGTCTTTTGCTGCTGCTCCCGGTAATTATCATTACGGTCGTTGTTGTTATCTTTCGCGATAAAATCCAATATTTCGGGGCTTTTGGTTACCCCGGGATATTTTTACTATCTATCATTGCCAATTCAACTATTATTGTTCCCGTCCCCGGCGTGATACTTACCACTACCATGGCGGCTGTATTCAACCCATTCTGGGTGGCTGTGGCTGCCGGTTTGGGAGCAGCACTGGGGGAGATAACCGGTTATATGGCCGGGTACTCTGGTCAGATCGTCATCGAAGGCCGTCCAAGGTATGTCAAGTTGGTCGAGTGGATGAAAAAATATGGCGGTTGGACTGTTTTATTTCTGGCTTTCACTCCCAATCCGGCATTTGATATGGCGGGTATTGTATCTGGCGCCTTGAAAATGCCATTAAGAAAATTTTTAGTCTGGTGTGCCATCGGTAAGATCTTAAAGATGCTTCTTTTTGCTTATGCGGGATCAACAATTTTTTACTGGTTGGAGCATTTGTTCAAACGTTAATATTCAACGGAGCTGAATTATGGAACAATACGATCAATATCTTGAAAATAATTTGAATACAAGCATCCAGGAACTCACTACGCTGGCTACTCAGCCAAGTGTCAGTGCCCAGAACTGGGGATTGAAAGACTGCGCCATGCTGGTCAAATCCATGCTTGAAAAACGCGGTTTCAAGGTGGAACTCATCAACCAATACGACTCTGCTCCGGTAGTATTTGCACAAATCAAGGGGCGAACCGAGAAAACGCTGCTTATCTATAATCACTACGATGTCCAACCGGTGGAACCACTGGACCTCTGGCAGTCGCCACCTTTTGATCCTCAAGTACGGGACGGCAAGTTATTCGGCCGGGGTGTCAATGACGACAAAGGCCACTTCGTCAACCGCTTGTTCGCCCTTGATGCGATCCTGGCAAAAGATGGCATGCTGCCGTGCAATATTAAATGGGTGTTGGAAGGGGAGGAAGAAACCACCAGTGAAGCACTACATGAGGTCGTCAGAGCAGATCCGCAAAAATTTAAGGCTGACGCCTGTATCTGGGAATTTGGCGGTGTGGATGATAAGGATCGGCCCATGCAATATTTGGGGTTGCGAGGAATTTGTTATGTGGAGTTATCTGTGGAAACCGCCAACCAGGATGTTCATTCCGGTCTGGGTGGATCGATCATGCCAAATGCAGCCTGGCGCTTGGTTTGGGCACTGGATAGCTTGAAAGGTCCGGATGAGAACATTCGCATTGCCGGCTTTTATAACAAAGTGAAGCCTGTATCAGCCAAGACCCGAATTCTGCTCGAGGCACTTCCTGACGAAGCAGAGCAGTTGATGACTCAATACGGAATCAAATCATTCCTCAAAGGAATTAAAGGCGGTTCAGAACTGCGCTTGGCTGAAGCGCATGAACCCACTTGCACCATCTGTGGACTGAATTCCGGCTATCAGGGTGAAGGAGCTAAGACTGTTCAACCTGCACGTGCTTCTGCCAAAGTGGATTTCCGACTGGTACCGGACCAGGTACCTGAAGAGATCTTTGAACTACTTCGGGCACATCTGGACCGAAATGGTTTTGAAGACGTTAAGATCGAATTATTAGGCAAAGAAAGGCCGGCTGTCACTGACCCCGAACATCCATTTGTCGACCTGGTTGTTGAAACTGCACGTGAGGTTTATGGAATGCCGATGCAAATTGTCCCGAGCGTTGGGGGATCTGGACCGAATTCGATTTTCAAAGAGTACCTTGACTTTCCAATTGTCTCAGCCGGGATCGGATATCCGGCAATGCAAGCCCATGCTCCGAATGAAAACGTTCGGTTGGATCTTTATCTCAAGGGAGCGAAACACATCATCCGCATTATCGAAGCATTTTCCAGTGATGCATACTTAGTCTGATAGGATAAATTCCATTTGACGTAATAAAAATCAATACACCAAGCGGGATCTTTTGGGATTAAAAGTTACCGAAGTATTATTACTTGACCCGGATGGATGACCCACGGGCTAGTGAGGTTATTCAATTCTGCTAGCCTCCGCCAATCCAAACCGAACCTATTAGCAAGCAAGATGAGATACTCTCCCCGTTGGACTGTATAGTTTTTAGGGATTTTATCAACCTGGTCTGAATCTGCAATTGGTGTAGGTGTAATTATGGCTGGATCGGGAATCGGTGCAGGTGTAGTCAAGGTTTCATCGGGTATTGGCGTGGAAGCATTTGTGCCTGAAACACAATCCAAACATTTATAACCCTGAACAATTACAGCTTGGTTCCCAAGTACTTTCCATGATTGTAGAAATGATGCCAGGGAATAAGTGAGGCTGTACCCGGAATAAGAATCAAGAACCTGCACCTGACTGGCGGTATAACCAGTTAATACCATGGTATGTTCAAATCTCGCAGTTAGTGTTTGCGATCCATCACTGGTAGTGTAAAGCACAGGTTCTCCAGCCCACATCTGGCCAACGATCCAGACGATTACAGGGTGTCCGGCTGCGATCTCGCTTCGCAGGGTATCCCATTCCAAATTTCTACCTTTCTTTGCAGCCAGTCCCAATTTTCGCAAGGCTTTTGCGACCGGAGTGGCGTGGATGCCGTACGAATAAGGCGGAATATTACCCCAATAATCATCCGGGTTACCGACAAAACCAACCTCAGGGTTTTCCGATTTTGGAAATTTTTCAAACATTTGATCTTCTGTGATGGTTATTCCCCAAAAGCCTGCCAGATCAGCAGCAGACCGGGCCTCACAAGTGAGTGTATGTTGTTGTGCATACCCTATGAACCCATCGATAAAGGCTTCCTCCGGTATGTCTTCAGCAAGGACCGGACTGGTTCCAATGAGCATGGAAATGATCAATAGGATCAGGAAAAATACTCTGAGGTTTCGATAATTCATACCATAATTCTACGCTATTTTGCGGGTGAGCAACAGGAAAAAGGTATAATTTCCTTATGGAAAGTTACACACATCAGGCAGAACGTCTTTTCAATGTTGTTCTATCATCGGAACAAATCGAACAATTTTCAATCTTTGAAAAACTATTACTGGAGTGGAATCAAAAGATAAATCTCACCGCCATACGGGATGTTCAGGGGATTCATACCAAGCATTTCCTCGATTCCCTCAGTGCTGTCAAGGGGTTCAATGGGGGTATACCGATCTCGTTGATCGACATCGGAACCGGTGCTGGATTCCCCGGCATACCACTAAAAATCGCCTACCCTCAATTACGGTTGGTGCTGGTCGAATCGGTGGGGAAAAAAGCAAAATTTTGCCAGCTCGTTGTGGATTCGCTTGCCCTTGCAGGGGTTGAAGTGCTGGCAAATCGGGGAGAAGAATTGGCCTGCCAACCCAGGTACAGGGAAAAATTTGATGTTGCCATAGCCCGTTCTGTCGCCAATATGCCAGTATTGACCGAATACTTATTACCGTTGGTTCGGGTTGGAGGTCGAATGATCGCCCAAAAAGGGAATAACGCACATATCGAAACTCAATCTGCTGCGAAAGCAATAAAAATACTTGGCGGAGAACTTGGAAAAGATCATTCCGATAGAGCTGCCTGGAGTAAGTGATGAACGATATCTTGTGGTCATTAAGAAAACGGCTGCCACCCCGCTTATCTATCCACGTAAGGCAGGATTACCTGTGAAGAAACCAATCTTATCCTGAAGACTATCTCCTTCAGTGTTTTTTCCCTTCAAGTGATGGCAGCTTAACGATCAAAACGATCTACCAGTAAAAGCCTTAATAATATAAAAGTGACCAGCACGATCAGGATCAATAATACTGTGATCGGTTGAGCTGCCTCCAATCCAAACCCCTGAAACCGTTCAAAGATCAAGACTGGGATGATCTTTGGATTATATGCAAGGATCACAACCGCTCCAAACTCGGATATCCCGCGCGCCCACATCATCAGAATACCGCTGAAAATTCCACGCCAGGCAAGCGGTAAAATCACATGCCGAAAATTTTGAATTGACGTTGCGCCATCTACATAAGCAGCCTGTTCAAGCTCAATATCTATGGATGCGAAGGCTGAGCGGCTGAGGTTAACCAGGTATGGCAGGCTGACAAATGCCATCGCAACCACTATTCCAGCCAGGCTGTCGATAAAGTTTATACCGAACGAAGCAACCGTTTTTCCAAACAAACCGCGGCTGCCATAAACCATTAGTAACGCAATTCCTGCAGCGGTATGCGGGATGACAATGGGCAGATCTATGATGCTCTCCACAATGCTCTTGCCCGGAAACCGGTGCCTTGCCAGAAGATAGGCAAGTGGCAGACCAGTAAATAGTGTGATGAGTGTCGCGAGTCCTGAGGCTGTAAAGGTTAAAGTGATCGAACGGATAAACTCCCGATCAGTAAATGTCTCCTTCAACGCCTGCGGACTGGAGGAAATTAAAATATTTATAACCGGAATACATATGAAAAGTAATAATATACTGCCCAGTACGCTGAAAACCAATCGAAGGGATTTACGATTCATTGTGCAGGAACGGAATATTGCTTGAGGCTTTCAGGTAAGTTTTCATACCCATTTGCTTCGATAGTTTCAAAAAGTGGATGATTATAATCTTCCATTAATTGCCTCCCGTCCGGTCCTAAAAGATAAGCGATAAATAATTCAGCTTCTTTTGGGTGCTGGGCATCACTGGGAATGGTTATTCCGTAACCGATCTGTTCTCCAATAAACTCTGGCTTTACTGTCGCAAAGCGTTGGAAGTCCAGTTTCACACTTACATTAGCATATTCCTGGTTTAAATCCGCATTCCCAAGGTTCAGTTCTGCCGGTAAAGATAACAAATTTAATTTATGCTGCTTGATCACCGATTCATACTCAAACGCATAATCCAGGTCTCCGGATTCAAGCAAAGCCAATAGCTGAACACTCGCTCCACGGATGACGATATGCCCGCCATCCTTCATCTCCAACACTTCCGGCACCCGGATAATAGCTTTTCCGCCACCCTCATCCACTTTTAGTGGAATGCGGAACTGGCCGGCAAACATGTCACCAAATAAGTATGCCTTATTGTATAGTACCTCAGCAAGCTTTATTGCCATTAATGTCCGGTAGCCGGATGCATCAAAGCGCGGATCTGCAATTCCGATCTTTACATCTGGTCTGCGGATGATTTCCATCCAATTATCAGCGTTTATCTCTCCAGCATATTTGCTGGTGGATGTATAAGCCAACCCCAGGCTATTGGTTGCAAAACGTAAATACCAATTTGCATACGGAATTCCGGTATCCGGATCATTCACTGTGTACATCAACATTGGGATAAGTGCCTGGTCAGCAGTGGCAATTACATCGGTTGACTGATGCAGATCTGTAGTGTGCCGGATGACTTGAATGCTGCCGTGGTATTCAGAAATGACATCAATATTCGGGTATTTCGCCTCAAAGGATTTTTCCAAAGCCGTAAAAGGCCCGATCAGGCTGCCGGCTGCGAAAACCACCAGAGGAATCTTTTCTTTCGGCTTGCAGCTGACCAGGATGTTTCCCATTAGAATGATTAACATGAGCAAACTGATAAAATGATTTGTTTTTCTCATTACTGGTTTTACTCCAACAAACAAAAAGCCTGGCAGAGGAAAATCCTCTGCCAGGCATAATACCATTTACTTTGCTTCTATCTTGACTACTGCTTTTGCCCAGAAATTACTCTGCATTCCGGGCATGGCTAACTTTAGTGTACCATCATCCTCAAAAGCAACCATGCAGTCCGCGCATGCTACCACATCTGCCAATCCAATTTCAGTGACATAACCGTCAGCTGAGGTTACCACCAGGGTCTTGGCATCTGATTTTACCTTTACCAATTCAAGCAAAGCATTCAAACGAACACCTTCGACTTCCATTGAGCCCTTCTTGGGATGTTCAACATTCATCTTCACCACATCCATGGCTTCCAGGTCGTCACGACTCCAGCCCAGAGGTTGATCCACCAATCCAACAAAGGACAGGGCAGCTCCAGCAATCGCGTCGGCTGGTTTTGATTCAACTGTGGGTTCTGCAGTGGCTTCTACAACTGCAGTACTTTCGTTCATGTGCAGGACAATTTTGGCTATTCCGCCAATTTTTTCGTTTTTCTGGAGATCCGGGCCAACCAACTGCAGGGGGAAACCCTTCTCGTCAAGTACGTTACCATTCATGGTAAAAGCAACAATGTAATTCGGGTTACTCATGACACGGATGCTATCCAGTGAAACAGAATAGCCATCCTTGGCAATGATCTCGATGGTATAGCCTTTCTCAGCTAAAGTGGTTGAGAATGCGTCGCCTTCATGTTTATTCTCGTCATCCACTCTTCCAGCGAACAAATATAAAGGCGCACCCACCCATTCCTGTCCTTTATCGTCCGTATAGCTGGATTGATGGCAGGTACTTGCTGAGCAAGATTCAAACGATCCCCGGTCAATTTCATCTTTTATAGCACCTTCCAATAATAGCGACCATTCTTCAGCCAATGGTTTGACGGTTAGCTTTGTGACAAATTTCACAGACCAGTGGCCATCCACAACCTGGTTGGGTTCCGCACTGACCACCATCAGACGCAGGGCACCATCCTGTTCGACATCCAATGGTTTTCCATTAACTTCATAGGCAAGTATGGTCTTCAATTCCCCACCGCTCTTGGTCTCTTCTCCCGTCCCGGGGTTGTATGTAATGAAATCACCCTTGTTGATTTGATCATAGGATAAGGTCATTGAATAGCCATCTTTTGCCTCGATCTGTACACCCATGGAGGAGTTATCACCACCTGCCAGTTTCACCAGATCAGAAAGCAGAACGCCTTTATAAGGCAGGGGAGGAAAGATCTTCCCGGTACTGCTCTTCAATCCAGCCTGGCCTTCCACTACAGGCATCTTTTTTAGGTCATCCATCGTAAATGCTGCTGTTGAATCCCCGACCAGGGTGAGAACAACTTCTGCATTTTCAGCAGGAGCTGCTATTGTTGGTGCTTCCACAGGTGCAACCACCGCGGGAGCAGCCTGACAGGCAGCCAGAATGAATACAAAAAGAAGGGTCAATGTAATCGAAAATGTCTTTTTCATGGTTTTCCTTTTTATTTTGTTGTTTGTATGGGTACAATTATACAGTTAGTTTACTTATTCAACTCGATTATGTCAAGAAAAATCATCCCACAATCAAGGAAAGATTCCAATTAATAGATAAAATATAGAAACTTTCCTCTACTCCTTCTCCCCGAATAATGAGACCATTGCGTAAGAAAGCGGAACTTATACCATCCTGGTCAGTTCCAATGTCCCATAATGATTAATGCATGTAGCGGATCAGATGTTAGTCTACCGAATAAGTTCTTGATACAAGTTAATAAGCCCGATAGATTGGACATTGAACGGATTACTCATCAAATCGTTTTGACAGATTTCGAGTAGTGGGTATCTTTTATTTAATGGTTGATGGTAATGCGCTTCTGATTATCGTTCTTTGGATAAAGAACCGGAAAATTGGATATTGGAATTATGTTACTAAGCAGGATTTGATTTGGATTTATTCTACTTTGACTGAACCGCCCGCAATTCGCCATAAACGGCAGTTTTGCATAAATTCAGGCATGAAAAGATCCAGATCGGTGGTCGTTAAAAGAGCCTGTTCAAAACCTGCGACCGTTTTCAACAATCCTTCCCGGCGGTGTTCATCCAACTCTGCCAGGGTTTCGTCGAGGAGTAATACAGGCATTTCACCGGTCTTTTCACACATCCATTGCATTTCACCCAACTTAAGTGACTGTAAGGCAGTGCGAATCTGGCCGCGTGACCCAAAATCTCCCAGGCTCTGCTTATTCACATTAAAGAGCAAATCATCCCGGTGAGGGCCGGTACTGGTCACGCCGCGCGCCACATCCAGCCTGCGGGTGTTTTGCAATCGATGCAGAAAGACCTGTTCCAGGTCTGGAACGGTCACTCCCTCCCAATTAATATCTGTTGTACTTCCAACAGCATTAATATCTTTACCGTCCGAAGGAGAAAAAGTTGGACGATACAACATCCCCAATAGCTCCCCCTGACCTGTCAGTCCGGTATGTATTGGAACTGCAAGCGCTTCGATCTCACGGACGGCCATATTCCGGGCTGCCATCATCCTGGAGCCAAAACCAGCTAACAATTTGTCCCAGTAATCCAATTGTGATGCATCCCCACCCTTCTCTGCAATTAATTTCAAGAGGGCATTGCGGCGGGTAAGTGCCTGTTGATACTTGGTCAGATCATCCACGTATCCCGGGATAACCTGGCATAATGTCATGTTCAAATATCGGCGTCTTTCTTCCGGACCGTTATCTATGAAGCGTGACATTTGCGGGATGAAGACCACAGCATTAAACTCACGGATAGCCTGGGCAGCCGGTTTTTTTACCCCATTCAACAGTATTTCTTTGCGTAACCTTTGAGTGGAAGTTCCACCTGAAGATGCTGAATTCTGCAAGATCAAACGCAATTCCAGGGTGGACACCTTCCCACCCTTCTCGTACTCGCCAACAATGCGGGAAACCGGAATTTCATCATCCCTGGCTGAGAAGCTGACCACCTGGTTGTCCTGGGAAGTCTGAAAAGATGTAAAGGCTGCCAGGAAATAGACTGCCTCTAGCAGGCTCGTTTTCCCCTGAGCATTATCGCCTGCCAATACTACAATTCCGCCTGGAATATCCAAGTCCAGGCGGGAAAAAGTTCTAAAATTCGTTAAAGATAAGTGCGATAGACGCATCAGTCTTTGATAAACTCTACTTCTTCAGGTCTTGGTTTCCAAATTCGGGTGGCTCTGTCTGTAAATAGAACACCATCCAGGTGATCGATCTCATGTTGAAAAATGCGGGCAAGCCAGTCGCTAAGTTTATATTTCACCGGCACACCCCTTCTGTTAAACCCTTTCACAGTGATCCGCTTGAATCTCTCTACATCACCCGCCAAACCTGGAATTGATAAACAGGCTTCAATCCCCGTTTCTGTTTCCTCGGAATGCTGTACAATTTCCGGATTAACCACCGTAAATAATCGTTTCGGGACTTCCGGGTCTTCATCATCCCCGTATTCAACTACGATCAACCGAATTGATTCACCTATTTGCGGAGCAGCCAGGCCGACACCAGGTGCTTCCCGTAATGTCTCGATCATATCATCTACTAATGTCTGAAATGAGGTGTCAAATGCGGTAATTTTATGAGCTTTCCTTCGCAGAACCTCATCGGGTACAAATTTAATTTCAAGTAATGCCATAAACAATATCCTTTACTGCGATTATTGTTTATATTTTAACCTATAACTTCCTGGTTCGGGGAGAGCCGTTGATTGTCAGTGGTTGTACGGTATTCATCCTGATGCTGGTGATAAGTGGCGATCCAATCCCCCACGCGCTCCCTTTCTTCGTTGATCTCATCTGTTTTCTTTCTTTGCTGGCGCAATGCCATACTGGCGAAAAGATCCTGTTGCACCCTGGAGGGGTCATACACAAATTCAAACGTAAACATGCTTGTGCCAACGGCAACTGTGACAGTACCAAAGTTCAAGAATAATCCCATCAACCCGATACGTTTATATTCAATGGATAGAATATTATCCAATTGGGCGACTTTTTTGATTTCCTTACCCAGTGGTTTACGTTCAATATCAATGATCTGGTCCGGAGTGATCTGATAAGTATCATTTCTCCAGTCCACATAATCGTAGACCCACCATGCAATAACCCCCATCCAGACAAAGGTTAATAAGAGCAAGGTTTCCAACATGGGAGTAAAGGTATACACATCCATTAGCCTTCCCAACCAGAGTAATAAACCGATGATGGCAGCCAATGCCGGTTTCCACGTTTTCTTTAATAATATATACCAGTGCTTGCGGTATGTCACTACCCCACCACCTTCGTAGCGCACTTTAAAGAAATCTGCCCAGAAAGACTGCAGAAATCCCGGTTTCATGACTTCTTCCACCTGTGTAAAATTGGTTCCGGTTGAATTAGCTGCCTGGTTTGGTTGAAGGCGATTCCTTAGGGTTTGTTCCATTCGGACAATATCATCCTTCCGATGATTCACTTTTGAGAAATTCCATTGTTGTTGAATGAGTGCTGCGACATCCTCCGGGGTTTCCACATCCGGTAGGATCAATGGTCCTGAAATCGTACGGACGACGATATTTCCATAACCAAGCATTCTCCCCATCTGAGAGGTCTGTACATCGACGGATTGTAATGTGGTCAATGGAGCTTCCTGTCGGCTGTCGTAAAGAAATGCAACCCGTTCCAGCCAGACAACTCTTAAATTAGTGACTATGGAATAGTCGTTGGACCAATCAATCGCTTTCCAGATTCCCCATGCAATAAGAAAGACACAGATTAAAACAGAGGCGATCAGGAAACCAGGAGCGCTGGTTAGGATTGAGTCAATAAATACAAGCGTTAGAAAGACCGTGGTAAAAATGAGTAACGCAGGAAGGAATAGCGTTCCAAATAGAAAAACGGGATGTTTTCGGCCAGCAAAGAAAACTTCTTCCCCGGGTTGTAACCAGCTGAGATTCATCTTATCTGTCAGATTAATGGATGTATTCAAAATTTGCATGTTGGATTCCAACCGTGGGAATTGATCCACAAGAGTACGGAGCTGTGGGGCAGTGATCCGGACGAGCATACTGGTTTTTAATACCAGGATGTTATATTTTAACTTTCCACCATTCAGACAATCCTCTCCCCAATATGCACCAGACTCGAAGTTTTGGATAAATGTTTCTTTTTTATGTTCAATCTGGGTTTGACATACCTTGCCGGAAAAGACCATCCACAGAGCATCATTCTCTGCTCCCTGGCAGCAGACCAGGTCACCACGGTTAATCTGGAAGAGTTCAACCGATTCCGTAACAGTAAGTAATTCTTCATCGGTTAACCCGAAGAAAAGCTGATTACTCTTCAGCACTGCTAGAATATCTTCTGCATAAACCTGATCATCATCCATAGCTGTATTCCTTTTTCTCTACCAGAAACGTGCATTATTTATACCAACCACTAAGGAGGTAACTAGTGGGAAAAATAAACAGCGCCGGTTGAAAGCCGGCGCTGTACTCTTAGCTGATTACTATATATCTAGATGGAAATTGTGTCTTCCACTTTTGATGGAACTTCCTTCGCTTCCTTACGCTTTGTTTTCGCCTTATGTTCCTCAGGTGAATGGAAGGTAAGTTCGCCTTTTTCTTCATCCACATCGACGATCACTTTATCACCCGATTCATGTCTCTTTTCGAGCAAATGGATCGATAGAGGGCTTTCAACATATTTTTGCAGTGTTCGGCGTAACGGTCGGGCGCCAAAGTTGGAATCGTATCCGGTCTTTGCCAACCATTCCGTGGCAGTTTTGGTCAGCTCTACATTCAACCCATGTTCGAGCAATCGCCCTTGAATTTCTTTCATTTGCAGTGCGACGATCTTCTCCATTTGTTCCAGAGTTAATGGGGAGAACATGATCACTTCATCGATGCGGTTTAGGAACTCTGGTCTAAAAGTTCCTTTCAGTGCCTTTTCGATCTTCTCTTCAGCATCCCGTTCTTCGTCGGATACCTTCTTTTGTAAAAATCCCAGACTGCCGCCCCTGCGGACGAATTCAGTTCCCAGGTTACTGGTCATGATCAGAACCGTGTTTCGGAAATCCACAGTCCTACCCTGCCCGTCAGTTAACCGGCCGTCATCAAGGATCTGTAAAAGTGAATTCCATACTTCCGGGTGTGCTTTTTCGACTTCATCAAAGAGAATGACCCGGTATGGACGCCTTCTGACAGCTTCTGTGAGCTGGCCGCCTTCTTCATAACCAACATAGCCAGGAGGAGCACCGAACAGGCGGGATACAGAATGTTGTTCCCGGTATTCGCTCATATCGATCCGCACCATGGATTCTTCGTCATCGAACATAAATTCTGCGAGGGCTCGGGCAAGCTCTGTTTTGCCTACCCCGGATGGTCCAATGAATATAAACGAACCGATCGGTCGACGCGGATCTGCCATACCGGAACGGGCTCGCCGTATAGCATCAGCAACTGCATGAATGGCTTCTTCCTGACCGATAATCCGCTCTGATAACCGTTCTTCCATGTGAAGCAATTTTTGCGCTTCTGTTTCCATCATCTGTGAAACCGGTATTCCAGTCCATTGGTGGATCACTTCAGCTATATCGTTAACATCCACAACTTCGTCCAGCTTATGTTCCGATTCCCATTGGTCGCGTTTTTCTTTAAATTCACCTTCCAACTTTAGCCTGTCTGCTTTTTTGCGGGCTGCTCTTTCATAATCACGTTCCTGACCGGCCTGTTCCTCTTCAATTTTCAACTTATCCAATTCTGACTTGGTTTCCTTAAGATCCGGGGGAAGTGAATATAAAGCTACACGCAGTTTGGCGGCAGCCTCATCCATTAAATCAATGGCTTTATCAGGTAAATGGCGGTCGGGTACATATCGGAAAGATAAACGAACGGCTTCTTCAAGTGCCTTATCCAAAAAATGCACTTTGTGGTGGGCTTCGTACTTGTCCCGTAAACCCATCAACATTTTA
Source organism: uncultured Chloroflexia bacterium (assembly GCA_963827895.1). GTDB lineage: Bacteria > Chloroflexota > Anaerolineae > Anaerolineales > Anaerolineaceae > PNON01. The sequence goes on from CAWHCY010000010.1 coordinate 115,053, forward strand.
ATCGTATCTTCGACAGATGGTTCATCCACGAAGACAGGTGCGAAACGCCGCTCCAGGGCTGCGTCTTTTTCAATATGTTTATGGTATTCATCCAGGGTTGTAGCACCTACGCATTGCAGGTCTCCCCTCGCCAGGGCCGGTTTGAGCATGTTGCTTGCGTCCATTGCTCCCTGTGCTGCTCCTGCTCCGACAACTGTGTGGAGTTCATCGATGAACAGGATGATCTCGCCTTCAGACTTCTGGATCTCTTCGATCGCTGCCTTCAAGCGCTCTTCAAATTCACCGCGGAAACGTGATCCGGCGATCATGGCTCCAAGGTCGAGGGAGACGACCCGTTTTCCCTGCAAAATTTCAGGTACGTCATTGGCAGCAATTTTTTGGGCCAACCCTTCCACGATGGCTGTCTTACCCACACCGGCTTCACCGATCAAGACCGGGTTATTTTTTGTTCTACGGGATAGAATCTGCATCACCCGTTTGATCTCGTTATCACGGCCAATCACCGGATCAAGTTTACCTTCGCGAGATGCCTGGGTGAGGTCCCGGGAATATTTTTCAAGTGTCCTGTATCTCGTCTCTGCCTGCGGATCAGTTACCCGCTGGCCACCACGCATCTGCATGACTGAATCATACACACGGTCGCGCGTTAACCCTGATTCTTCTAGGATCCGGGATGCAACTGTATTCTTTTCTCCCAGAATGGCAAGAAAAATATGTTCAGTGGAGATATATTCGTCTTTAAGCTTATTGGCTTCTTCATTGGCGACATCGATGATCCTTTTCACCCGAGGAGTAATAAAGATCTGTCCTGCACCGCTGCCAAATATGTTTGCCTTGGGTGTATTCTTTAAAACATGGTCCAGTCTATCGGTCAGGTTAAGGGCGTCTACCTTCAACATTTCCAGTATTTGGGTAACCACACCTTGAGGTTGTTCGATCAGCGCAAGAAGAATATGCTCCGTATCGATCTGGTTGTGTCCATATCTTTGGATCAATTCAGCAGCTCGTTGAGCTGCTTCCTGTGCTCTCTCTGTAAATCTATCAAATCTCATCATAGGATTTCTGTCCTTTTATATGCGTTGCTGTATCAGGATTATAACATCCGTAATCTATTATATTTATCAGAGATGTATTAGATTTATGTTTGATGTAAGATAATTTTATACCAATTTGCATTATGCTCATAATGCGTGTTATACAATCGTACCGTCTGATATATAATAGTTGCTACTTATGACTCCCTCTGATCTGCTAAATATCTATTCTTCGGATACGCATATTCGCCCGGTGGACATTCGCAAAGACCTCGACGATATTGCAAATTTGATCGATCTGTGTTTTTCTGAGACCATGGATGAGGACGGGAGGGCGTATCTGCGTCAGTTACGAAAATCAGCCGAGGAAGCAAAAAGGCTGGGATGGGCAGTTGGATTAGTTGAAGAGAACAGAATTCCAATTTCTGGATTTGTATGGGTCGAAAATGACCGGATCATTGGAAACTTGACGTTGATACCGATGCAAAAACAGGATAAACCCATTCACCTAGTGGCAAATGTTGCCGTCATACCTGAATACCGCCGTGCTGGTATTGGGAAAAAACTGACACAAGCTGCCATAGATTATGTACAGGATAAGAAAAGTGGGTCAATATGGCTGCAGGTAAGAGATGATAATATTGCAGCTGAACAACTCTATCGAAATCTGGGTTTTGTCGAAAGAACGAGGCGAACAACCTGGCATAATTATACTGGAGACCCAAAACCTGCGATGATCCCCGGTTATGATATCACCTCCTGTTGGCCTGTAGACTGGCAGAAAGAAATCCAATACTTAGAAAATATTTACCCTCCATTAGTGCAATGGAATCTTCCGGTAAATTTCTTGAAGTTCAAACCGACGTTCCTGTCACAGGTCGCAAAAGCGATTCTGGGTGAGTCGTATCGTAATTGGGCACTCAGGAAGAACGAGGAATTATTGGGAGTGCTGATTTGGGAAGAAGCAAAAACCTGGGCTGATAATTTATGGGTTGGATGCAAGCCAGAATATAAAGAAACCGTTTTGAATATACTATTACCGCATGCGATGAGCATTTTACAACGAAGACAACCTCAAGCACTTAATTATCCAGCCGGAGAATGTGAACAAGTCTTTTCCCGATATGGTTTTCAAAAACATATCACATTGATCTGGATGGAGTTGGTGGAAACGAAACAAAACCCTTCGCATATTCTTGCTAGCATATGAAGCACCACATTAAGCAAAAAAAACCGGATCCAGAATGTTTTCTGGTCCGGTTATTTTTTATGACTTTAAAAATTTTACTTCTTGTCTGCGTCTTTGATCAAAAGCCTGGTAAGATCCAGAAATTCAACCCATTCTTCTTTAAAGAAGTGCAAGGTCACATTATTTAATTCGAGGTGGTAGGTGGTTTCACCATCTGCTTCTTCTGCCATCCATGCCAGGTAGTTTTCTGTCTCTACCATAGTGTTAGTTTTCGGGTCGTGATTTTCAGCCATTATTAGCTCCTTTATTATTAGTTAACTTCATTATCCCACAGTTCTGAAGAATTGGACTAGAAATCATCCATTATCACAGGTAATGAATCAAAATGCTTATCAAATTTTGGTTATTATGGTTAATATTTGAATTAATTGGAGGCTGGATTTAAATGGTGGCCTTTGAATTACATAAATCTCAATTTAACTTTTATGGAAGACAATTTTCACCCGTTTATTTAAGGCGTCCCAAATTCTACAAAGCCATATTACGAGGGGCGATTGCGGTCGAGGGGCTTCCTCATCTTCCAGTCCTTCCCACGGATCCAAATCGAATAGTTTTCGTACTGTATATCTGAGGAAGAGTTTCAGGGTGGCCACTACTGGCGAAGCCAAAACAATGCCTATAAACCCTATCAGGTTGGCCAGGATGAGAGCAGCGACTAAAACTGCAGCGGGATGGATCTTTAATGCCCTCGCAAGGATGCGGGTGGCGACAAGATTATCCAGCAGAATATCGGTGAGCAATGATACTCCCACCACAATGATGGTATAGATCAATGGATTAATTCCAAAAGGATGGCTGCCTTGAAAATAACTGACCAATCCAAAGGTAGTCCAGGCTATCCCGGGACCGACATACGGTACGAAACGCGCAAACCCTGCCAATAATGCCAATCCCAGGGTATATCGAACACCTAGGATGGATAATAAAATAGTATACACAAGGAAGGTCAACAGAATAATTAAGAACTGACCGCGAACGAATGCATTCCAGATTCTTCCGAGTTCAGCAGACATACGACGCAAGTCCGCCGTTAGTCCCGGAAGATTAACATTGAAAATTCTCCCGGAAATTCCACCTGATTCGACCAGGATAAAGTAGGATACCAGCAAGACAAAGAAGAGCCAACCCACCACTTCAGCTGCTCCACCGGCGATCAATCCAACCAGGGAACCCATTTTGCCCAAGTAGTGGCTGGATTGCATTGAGGATTTGATTTCCAAGATTACTCAACCCATATTGTGAAAGGTCGATCTTTAGTGTACCGATCTCGATGACTTTGGTCGATATGGAATTTAAGAAATCGGGAAGTAATACCAGGGATTTTTCAATAAATGAGATCAAGCTCTGGATCTGTTGTGCCAAAGCCACTCCACCCCAGGTTAATAAACCGATCACGATCAATATCAATATCACGTAAAGCAGGGTAACGGTAACTTGCCACTTTAATCTCAATTTACGGGTGAGCCTGACCGCGATAGGGTATATCAGATAAGCCAGTATAAAAGTGATCAGCAATGGACCGATAATATTCCTGAAGCGCATCACCAATACAATCAGAATGGCTGCCAGGGTTAGGGAAACGACCAGCTTGGTTCCCGACGGCCAGCGGGGTGATAGCGATACATTGTTCAAAGGTTCATTCATTATTTACGGATCCATTCCAAAATATACACGACTGAAGCTATGTGGGCCTTTCAATTAACCACATAGCTTCAATGAGATTACGAGAAATTATTGGCAGTTTGGTATGAATGGTAATTCACACCAGAGGAAGTTGGCATCGATGTACCAAACCACACTAATACACACACAAATAATTAGTAAAATTGCCACTAAAATCAAGATCAGGGTTAATCTGGGCAATGATTTCTTGGGTTGGACAGGCTGCCCAGGCGAACTAGTGATGAATGGTTCAGGAACCGGTTCGGAATAAACCGGTGTAGTTGTCTTCCTGGGTTTGGGAGGAGGAGGAGTATTTACAGGTGCGACCATTGTTGCATCAGGGTCAAATGCTGGTTGACGATCAAAAACCAGGGATATGTGTTCTCCAAGATTTATGATCTCTCCGGCTTGTAATACATGAGGACCCATCAAACGCTGTCCATTAATGATCGTGCCATTCGTCGAACCGAGGTCTTCGAATACATAACCTTCCGGTTGCAGTTTGATGGTGGCATGATGCCGTGAGACTTCAGCATCATTGATCAATATATCACTATTTGGATCGCGTCCAATAATGATATCCTGCTTCATAATAGGATAGACTTTACCTGGATTCGGACCAGATCGAACAACCAGTTGAAAACTTTGTCCTGCCATTTTTTCCTCCTTATTTCATCATTAAACAAAGTGTACTGATTTTTTGCGGGCTGTCAATCACAATCTTGTGAAATTAACTGGTTTTTAGGTTTGAAGCTCAATTCCATCAAATAGATCCCGTAAGTGGGTGTTTTTTCGAGGATTCGGATAAGCCTGCATGAACAATTCATTCACCTGGAATGTATTTCTTAACCACCCTTGAACTCCGGTCGCTACCTTTGCCCCTCCCTGGCTGACATGGCAGGCGGCTGCCCTATCCCGAATTTCTCGCACCGGCTGATAATTGATGCTGGCGTGGACCGGGAAATTTTCATTTGCAATGGATACCAGGTCAATATCTCTGTTTGAACCAAACTTACGCGGGTCTCTTCCTGATAATCGCAATAATAACACTGCTGACCTTAAGAAAGCACGAGGTATGGTATGGAAGTAAAGTCGTTGCGGATGGTATGGCAATAACCCACCCGGATCGACAAATCCGGAGTCTGAAGCCATGTTGAATGCCTCCACTGTAGCAAGTTGGATGGCTATGTGGTCAGGATGACGGTAACCACCGATCGGATCAAATGTAAGAACCACCTGCGGTTTCAACTTACGGATAAAAAGGGCAACTTTCTTCGCAACTTCTTCAATGGGTGCTGCTGCTAAAGCCTGAGGATGCGTGTTATCTATTGAACCGGGCATACCCGAATCCCGATAATCGAGAAAAAATACATCTTTCAATCCCAATACATCAGCAGCACAACGCAGCTCTTCCTCACGGACTTCAGCAATCGATGCATGACCTTTCAAGAGTTCTGGATCCATACCACCGACTTCACCGCGGGTGGCACAGATCAGGTAGACATCGACGCCTTTTTTTGCATAATAAGCAAGAGTTCCACCCATTCCGAATGTTTCATCATCAGGGTGAGCAAGGACTGAAAGGATGACTGGTTTACTTGGTTGATCTATCATTAATTCTGACCTTTCTCCACATTAATATTGAACCAGATTTCTATCAACCCGGTCAGCCCAGGCATTAATGCCTCCACGTAAATTGTAGACATTCTTATATCCTGCTTTTCTTAATAGTTCCGCTGCAGTCAAGGAGCGAATTCCATTGCGACAAAAAACCACAACATCATTACCAATTGGCAACTGGTCGAGGTGATCCACCAGGTCAAGTAATGGAATATCCACAGAATCGGCCATTTTGGAAATATCTCGTTCAAAATCTTCGCGGACATCGAGCAGAATAGGTTTAGGATTTGCCCCCAATAATTGAACAAGGACTTCCGGCTCGACATCCCATTCTGTGCGTGCGATCCCGGTTTCGTCAAAGATCGTGGAATGGCACCAGGCTTCATAATCGATCAATTCATGAATTGTTGGAGCTTCACCGCAAATCGGACAGGTCGGCCGTTTTCGAATTTTTACCGTCTCCATGTTCATATCCAACGCATCGAACAATAGAAGACGGCCGATCAACGGATTTCCAATCCCTGTGATCAATTTGATCGTCTCAGCGGCCTGGATCGAGCCAATAATTCCAGGCAGCACACCCATGACACCGGCAGTCGAACAGGATGGAATGGCATCCGGTGGAGGTGGTTCTGGGAATAAGCAGCGATAACAGGGACCATGCTCAGCGCCAAAAACACTGACCTGCCCCTCAAACCGGAAGATCGATCCATAGATATACAACCGGTGGGTCAGCACAGCCAGGTCATTCAACAAATATCGGGTGGGAATGTTATCTGTCCCATCCACGATGATATCGTATCCTTCAGATACCTTCCTGGCATTATCAGAATTGAATAGAACCGGTAACGGATTTACCTCGATCTCAGGATTAAGATCTGACAGCCGTTTGGCAGCAGACAATGCTTTCAGTTCCCCTTCATGTTGCACATCATGGATCACCTGGCGCTGCAGGTTGGATAGTTCCACCTTGTCGTAGTCAACCAACCCGATTTTTCCAACACCGGCAGCAGCTAAATATAAAGCAACCGGAGAGCCCAGTCCACCCAGGCCAACGATCAATACCGATGATGCTTTCAGTTTCTGTTGACCCCGCATATTGATCTGGGGTAATAACAGGTGCCGCGAATAGCGATTGAGCTCTCTTTGGGATAAAGGAGGCAGTTCCATCCTAACCTCCGGCAATGCTGGGAACAAGTGTGACAACATCATCTGCACTGAGTTTAGTTTCAAATACCCCGTTTTGTGGAATTTCTTCCCCATGGAGGAAGAGATGCACGAAGACATTCAGGTTACCTTTTTTATTGATCAGGTGCGGTTTCAAAGAAGGATACTGAAGGGTCAGATCATCTATCATCTCCCGGACTGTTTCTCCTGAGAGTTTCAAATGAGATTCACCTGCAGTGTAAGATTGTAAAGGTTGGGGGATTTTTAAGGTTGGCATGTTTAATTTTATCATGGTAACTATGAGGTTGCGTGTTTCTTGAGTTCAATAATCATACAATAATATCCTTGAGGAACTATCCGCCTGAAGCTGTTGGCACGAATGTGATGCGGTCATCAGCATCCACAGGAGTATCCAATCCTTGTTTTGTGAACACCTCGTCCTGATTGATATATATTAAAACATTGGCAGAAAGGATCCCCCAGTGAGTATAAAAATGCGGACGCAGCCCTGGATACTGTCCAAAAATATTTTCCATTACTGCGCCGACTGTTCCTCCCTCTACATCTACTTCTGTCTTCCAATCAGTAAAAGGTTGAAAATAAGATGGTATCTTTACCTTCATTTGTACCATTTTGTGGTTTTCTCCAGTCGGTTCTTAACTCTTATCCTAACAATTCGGGAATATTTGTCAAGGTTTTTGATTATGGTTACAATTGACCTATGAATATCATCCTCACGCATGAACAGGCTGATTTTGACGCAGTCGCTGCCCTACTGGCTACTTCGCTAATTCAGGGTTCCGATCTTCCTGTTTTACCCCGTAAGATGAATCGCAACGTGCATTCATTTTTAGCCCTTTATGCTGAAGAACTTCCGTTTATTGATGTCCGCGATCTCCCCACGGAAGAAATTACTCAAATAACACTTGTTGATACCCAGGCTTTGGTCACGTTGAAAGGAACAACACGGAATACCCGGGTTTCTGTGATCGACCACCATCTACAAAAAGAAAATGTCGATCCATCCTGGTCGCTGAAGTTGGAACAGGTCGGAGCAATAACCACCGTCCTGACCGAGGTCCTCCAGGACCAGAACATACCACTGAACTCCACCCAGGCTAATTTATTATTGCTTGGGATCTATGAAGATACAGGTTCACTAAGTTATTCCTCCACTACTGCCAGGGATATAAGAAGTGCGGCATACCTTATAGAACAGGGAGCCAGCCTTAAAGTTGCTGCCAATTATTTGAACTCTCCCCTTTCGGAAGAACAAAAATTCGTCTACGATCAACTGCTTGTAAATGCTCAAACGGTGATCATCCATGGATTAAGAATCATCGTTTCGAGTGCAGAAGCAACCAGCCTACTGGAAGAAATTTCGAGCATCGCCCATAAAATGCGTGATTTTTTGGATCCGGATGGATTGGTGATTATTGTCTCAACTGAGGAAGGTTACCGCCTGGTTCTTCGTTCCACCACTGACATGATCAATGTCGCCCCGATTGCAGCTCACTTTGGAGGCGGCGGTCATGAGCGCGCCGCTGCAGCTCTTGTCCGCCGGCCATCAGGTTTTGGTTATACCAGGGACGGTGAAGAACTTCGCAGGATCAATGCGGAATTGATCAATGTCTTGACAACGAACATCCGTCCGCCTTTAACGGTAAAACAGATCATGTCACGTAAACCGAGGCTGATCCCTTCCACCATATCTGCCGGCGAAGCATTGAAACTGATGCAAAAATATGGTTATGAAGGCTTTCCTGTGGTGGATAATAATAAAGTTGTCGGCCTGCTCACCCGCCGGTCAGTGGATCGGGCATTGGCGCATAAATTAAACCTCAATGCATCCAGCTTGATGGAAGCAGGAGATGTGACGGTGACTCCAACGGATTCGATCGATCACCTGCAGGCTGTCATGACAGAAAATGGTTGGGGTCAGATTCCTGTTTTTGACCCTGATAAAAAAGAAATTGTAGGCATCGTCACCCGTACCGATCTATTAAAAACGCTTGCTGCACATCAACCCCGCCAGCGCCTACACCACCTGGCTGCAAAACTGGAAGCCGCCTTGCCGCGTGAGCGTCTTTTTTTATTGAAAGCAGTTGCAGACCAGGCTTCTCTGAATCAAATGGCCATCTACATCGTTGGTGGTTTTGTCCGTGACCTGATCCTGGACCGCCCCGGATTGGACTTTGATATGGTGGTTGAAGGTGATGCCATCAGCCTTGCAAAATCTCTGGTGGAAAAGTTTGGCGGCCGGCTGGTTTGCCACACCCGGTTTGGAACTGCAAAATGGTATTTGGATCGTACCTCCAACAAACTGACAGGTTTGATCCCACCCTCAAATGATATTCCATTAAACCAGGATAATTTTCCGGGAAGTCTGGATCTCATCACCGCGCGGACTGAATTCTACGACCACCCGACCGCATTACCCACTGTGGAGCGCTCAAGTATCAAGTTGGATCTGCACCGCCGTGATTTCACAATCAACACCATGGCAGTCCGCCTGGATGGCAGGCATTATGGTGAGCTGTTGGATCACTGGGGTGGTTACAATGATCTAAAAAAAAGCATTATTCGTGTGCTCCATTCTTTATCCTTTATCGATGATCCAACACGGGTAATTCGGGCAGTTAGGTTTGAACAACGTTTCCATTTCAAGATAGAGGAAAGAACTCAGGAATTAATGCTCGAGGCTGCCGGTCAGTTAAGGACAATCACCGGCGAACGTATCCGCCACGAGCTTGACCTGGTTTTTTCAGAAGAAAAAGCCGGTCAAATTCTGCAGCGGTTGGAAGCTTTGGATCAGTTATCCAGCATTCACCCGGCATTACATTGGCGTAATGAGGATTCTGAACTCCTGGCGAAGGTGCTGACCGAACATATCCCTGAAGAATGGGATATCTCGGAAAAAATGTGGGGATATCCATTGCGAAGGGTGTTGGGATACACATTCTGGCTGATGAATCTACCCGAGGCAGATATCAGGTCAGCCACTCATCGGCTGCGGATCCCTGGAAATATCGAAAAAGTGATCCTGCAGGCTCGCTGGTTGTCTGAAAAAATTCATGACCTCACCAACTGGCTTCCATCGGAAATCACAGAATTCATGGACGGAATTAATCCGGCAGCCATTTTATGTACCTATTCCAGATCTGTCGAAGCAGGTGAAAGGACGATCATCGAGCAATACATGACCAAATGGCGAAATATCCAGCCTGGTATCGATGGTCGGTATCTTACGTCACTTGGATTGCCACCGGGTCCTTTATATAAATCCATCCTTGAAAAGTTAAAGGGGGGCTGGTTGGATGGTAAAATTCACAATAGTACTGATGAATTGACGTTCATAAACGAAATAATAAAAACAGTTGCGTTCTAGAAAATGGATCTAACAAATTTATCCAATCCTAATTTTCAATTAAATGAGATAGTCATCAGGCAGTTGGTTGAATCTGATCTGCCCTTGCTGGAGTGGGACGGAGAATACAGCCATTACCGCCGTTTATATCAGGATGCGTACAATCAAACCTTTGAAGATCGCGTTGTCATGTGGGTGGCAGTCTCAGAAACAAATGATATGATCGGGCAATTATTTGTCCAATTGAATTCCTACCAGATCGATCTGGCTGATGGCTATTATCGGGCCTACATGCTCGGATTTCGTGTCAAACCGGAATATCGTAATAGGGGAATAGGTACACTCCTCCTGTTGCAGGTGGAGAGCGATTTGCTTGCAAGAAAATTTCAAAAGGTATGCCTTAACGTGATAAAGACCAACTGGCGAGCCCGAAATTTATATGAAAGACATGGTTATCATGTCCTCTTTGAAGATCCCGGTGAATGGTCGTATCAGGATAACCTGGGTATCTGGCATGATGTAAAGGAAGCAGCCTGGCGAATGGAGAAATCCCTGGTGAATATCCCTCCAACACAGTCAGTAAAATAAAAGAGGAAAGGATTTTTGCTCCTTTCCTCTTGATCATTAAACTCTAGAAGATCATTCTTCTTTCTTGGCTGCCAGGTCTTTCTGGCGGGCAGCTATAATTTCAGATGTGATATGAGCCGGAACGACTTCATAATGGTCAAATTCCATCTCGAAAATACCACGACCGCCGGTCATTGAGCGTAACTGCGTCGTATAGCGCAGCATTTCGACCAATGGAACATGGGCGTTCACTATTGAGTGTCCTTTTTCAGTATTCATACCTTGAACCCGGGCACGGCGGGTATTGAGGTCGCCGAGAATGTCGCCCATGTTATCTTCCGGAACAGTAATTTTCACCAGCATGATTGGCTCATTCAATACAGGACTTGCATCTTTGAAAGCCAGTTTGAATGCTTCGCGTCCAGCAATTTCGAATGCGATCGGTTTTGAATCAACCGGATGCTCTTTGCCATCAAAAACGGAGACTTTAACGCGCTGCACGGGGTAACCGGCGATGACGCCTTCTTTCAAAACGGATCGGATGCCCTTTTCAATGGCTGGCATATAACTTGAGGATACCGAACCACCGAAAACATCATTCACAAACTCAAAATCTGAGTCTGTTAGTGGTTCAATACGCAGCGAAACTTCACCAAATTGACCAGATCCACCAGACTGTTTCTTGTGGCGGTACATTGCCTGTGCTTTTTTATTGATGGTCTCTGTGTATGGAACTTTTGGTTCCTCAGTCATGAATCCCACCTGGAATTTGGCATCTGCACGCCGGATGGCGACGTCAATATGCTGATCACCCATTCCCTGCAAAATGGTCTGGGTAGTTGCATGTTCCTGGTGCCAGGATAGGGTCAGGTCTTCTTCACATAGGCGCGTAAGGGTCGGGCTGATCTTGGTTGAATCCGCCATAGTCTTGGGGAGGATCGCCACCTGGTAAAGTGCTTTCGGATATTTAGGCATACCCATGGTAAATGCATGCGCTTTATCGCATAACACGTTGCCAGTGGATGTCTCGCTCAATTTCGCTACTAATCCAATGTCGCCGCTGTGGATGGCTTTCACATGAATGCCTTCTTTGCCGCGCATAAATTGCAGAGTCCCAATTCGTTCTTCGATGTTTTTAGTGCTGTTCCAGACACGTGAATCGGCAGTCATAAGACCAGAATATACCCGGAAATAGGTCTGTTTACCGACAAAAGGATCTGCGGTTGTTTTCCATGCATAAGCTGCCAGAGGTCCTGAATCAGCGGCTTGTAGTGTTACTTCTACATCCTTGCTGCCAAGCGCCGGTTGGGTGACTTCAGCAGGAGATGGCATTAAGGTGATGATCGCATCCAGTAATGGCTGCAATCCAATTTCATGGCCACCGGCTGCGCAAAATACCGGGACAAATGTTCCACTGCGAACAATGGCTTTCAAACCGGTGATCAGTTCCTTGTCGGTTAATTCCCCGGATTCAAGATATTTTTCAAGCAGGGCATCTTCACCTTCTGCTGCTGCTTCGGTCAGGTTTGTGCGAGCTTCTTTGGCAGCATCCAAATATTCTGCGGGGATATCAACAATCGTTTTTCCATCACCTTTATAGGCTTTCATAGTGATCAAGTCGATCACACCTTGAAAGGCTAATTTCTCTCCCCAGGGTAATTGGGCAGGGATAAGGCGGGACTCCACGTTCTTTTGAACTGAAGCCAGGGCATCTTTGAAGTTTGCGTTTTCCCGGTCAACTTTATTGACCACGAGAAAACGGGGAAGGTTGAATTGATCACAATATTTCCAGCCGACTTCGGTACCAACTTCGAAACCAGATACAGAATCTACAAGAATGATGGCACCATCAGCAACACGCAGTGCTGAGATGACCTCACCAACAAAGTCAGTGTAACCGGGTGTATCGAGAAAATTAATCTTGTAATTGTTATATTCTACAGGGAGAACAGAAGTGGAAAGCGAGATCCTTCTGCGTTTTTCTTCATCTTCAAAATCTGAAGCTGTCGTGCCGTCTTCAATTTTTCCCAGACGGGTGGTTGCGCCAGTAAAATGCAGGAATGCTTCTGCCAGCATTGTTTTTCCGGCACTGGAGTGTGAAACCAGGGCGATGTTTCTAATGAATTCAGTAGTGTATTCTTTCATTAATTGAACCTTCCTAGCTTTCGGATATTGGGTGTTGGTCTATTTTAAGGTATGAACGCTCTTTTGTAAACACTCAGCGCTTTAAAAGAAGTTATTAGTGATTAGGGACAAGGGAGTAGTGAGTGGTGATAAGTGAGTAGTGATTAGTTATTAGGGATGGTAAGCACTATCCAACTAATCAACCAATCAACTGATCAACTAATTGACTGATCAACTTATCAACTAATCAACTGATCAACTAATTGACTAATCACTCATCAACTAATCACTTGTCCCTTATCAACTATTCACCTCCCCGCCAACTTTCCTTCTGCTCCCTTTAAATCTATAATTCTTAGCATGGACCGGTTGCTCCGTTACTTATTCTTTTTTCTTGCATCATTCAGGAAACCACGCTGGGACACAGGGATTTCACCACCGGAATTGCTGGAATTCATTGCAGACAATGAACCCGGGCGTGCCCTGGATCTGGGTTGTGGGACAGGTACAAATGCAATTACCCTGGCTCAACACGGTTGGCAGGTGACAGGCGTTGATTTTATTCCACGCAGTATTCAACGCGCCAGGCAAAAAGCTAACACAGCCGGGGTTAATGCGGAGTTTATCATTGATTCAGTCACCAATTTGAACGAGAATCATTGGCCCATTTCACCTGATCCTCGATATTGGCTGCTATCAGGGATTGCCCGCTGCAGATCGTGAGCCATACCGGATGAATATCCAACGGCTACTGGCGCCAGGCGGGTCGCTGCTCATGTACGGCTTCTACCACGATCCTGAACATGGTGTAGAACATGGATTAAGTGAACAGGATTTTGAAGCCTTCAAGATTTTCCACAGGCTTACCGGCATTAAGGACAGCCCGGATAACCGCGGACGCGCCTCCACCTGGCTGCATTACACCAGGTAATCGGGTATTATTGTAAAACATTGGTTGACGTAATTCAGCGGAGGTTAAGTATGGCGGAGAAAAAAACCAAAAAACAAAAACCAGAACCGGAACTGCATCCCGGCAATGAAATGTCCAGCAAGGAATACTACTCCGAACTTGAGAAGCTGGAGATCGAGCTGGTCAAGCTGCAGGAGTGGGTAAAGTTCAACGGGTTGAAGGTTGTGGTCCTGTTCGAAGGCCGGGATGCCGCCGGGAAGGGCGGCGCCATCAAGCGTATCACCGAAAGCCTGAATCCGCGCTTTGCGCGGGTCGTTGCCCTGGGCACACCCACCGAAAAAGAGAAAACCCAGTGGTATTTTCAGCGCTATGTACAGCACCTCCCGGCTGCCGGCGAGATGGTATTCTTCGACCGCAGCTGGTATAACCGTGCCGGTGTGGAGCGCGTGATGGGTTTCTGTACCGACGAGGAATACCAGGAATTCCTGCGCGCCTGCCCGGAGTTCGAACGCATGCTTATCCGCTCAGGGATCATTCTGATCAAATACTGGTTTAGCGTCAGCAACGACGAACAGGAACGCCGCTTCCAGGACCGGATGAGCGATCCCACCAAGCGCTGGAAACTCAGCCCGATGGACCTGGAATCCCGTGCCCACTGGGTGGAATATTCCAGAGCCAAGGATGCCATGTTCTCATACACCGATACCAAGCAGAGTCCCTGGTACGTGGTCAATGCGGATGACAAAAAACGTGCCCGCCTGAACGTCATTGCCCACCTGCTCAGTCTCATCCCTTACAAAGACCTCACCCCTGAGCCGCTCAAACTGCCTCCCCGGCAGTCGGATTCAGGCTACATACGCCCTCCTCTCAGCGATCAAACTTTCGTCCCGGAAAAATATTAATCATGCCAGTATTCGACCACTTTGGTTTTATTGCACCACATTACGACCGGATGGCAAAACCTCAACCGCCATTGGATCTGTTGGAGCACCTGAATTTAAACAACCAATCGCATGTCCTGGATGTAGGTGGCGGGACGGGGCGGGTCGCCCAGACCCTGCTCCCCTATGCAGCCAGTGTTACAGTTGTTGACCTGTCTTATAAAATGCTGCAGGAAGCCAGACTCAAACCGGGATTGAATGTTTGCCATGGCAGGCAGCGAAAACCTGCCATACCCGGCAGAGTCCTTTGATGGAATTATTATGGTGGATGCATTTCACCATGTAATCGACCAGCATCTGACCTTGAATGAACTCTTCAGGGTGCTAAAACCAGGCGGAACGATCGTAGTGAAGGAACCGGACATCAACACCTTTGCTGTCAAGCTAATCGCCGTAGCTGAGAAGTTGTTATTGATGCGGACCCACATCATCTCTGGTGAGCAGATCGCCGGGATGTTTGAAATGTGCTGTAAAGGTGCGTTGGTATACCGGAAGGAATATACCGTCTGGGTGGTGGTGAAGAAGTAAGTAATTGATACGAATATTTTTTTTACTATTTACCATTTCTGAATAATTGTATGCACAATATTGTAAAAACGAGGTCTTCTTTTCTATGATCGATTTCGTAGAAGTTCTGAATGACAGAAACTGGTTCAAAAATCAACCAGCAAAAGCTGAAATAATACAAAACCTAAAAAACGAAGTAAAAGGATTACCTGAGGCTTACTATTGTTTTTTACTTTATAGTGATGGTGGAGCGGGAAAAATTAGTATTGAACCCGGTTGGTTTCAAATATGGCCGTCCACAGAAGTAATCGCTCTAAACAAGGGATATGAGATTGAGAAAAACATTCCTGGCTTTTTTGGTTTTGGCAGTAATGGTGGAGGTGAATTGTTGGCATTTGATTTGAGAAGCAATAAGAAGTGTGAACTTGTTATGATTCCATTTATTCCGATGTCAGAAGATGAAGCAATTGTTATTGCAAATGATTTTGAAGAATTTATCAAAGCAATAGGGAAAGATCTGTAATCACATACTTAAATAAGCAGTATATTTATTTAAAGTAGCAAAGAATTGGTTCATTATATTTAATGAAGTTGGAGTGGGGCATTTTTTAATTGCTAAAGAGAATGTTATGGGCAGCCAAATTGCCTGAGTTGGGCAAAATGCATTTGGCATAAATAAATTTTTGTTGACCGAATATTCGGAATAGAGATGAGGGAGAAAAGTGGATGGTTTTCCAGTTTGGATAAATATAGCAATAACATTTGTTATAGCAAATCTCTTGTTTCATATTATTTATTTACTTGATCGACGAACAAAATCTGAAGGAATTTTATTCTCACAACCACCTTCTTTGAAATCAAGAATTTACGCAGGGCTGCTCGGCATTATTCTTGGTGGATGGTTCATAATAATCTGGTTATCGGGTCTCCACATTAGTGGAGAAATGTTACTTCTCCCAATTGGATCAGTAGCTTTATTCGGTTACAGCATTGGAATAGATAAACCATTACAGCAAATTCAGAATGCTTATGCCAATGTATTTCACAACTTCATCAGATCAAAGAAAATAATTGGCATTGAAGGGAAAACCATTGACGAAATAATATTAGCTGTAAATACTGGCGGTAGATTTGTTGTTTATGAATTCTGTATTTCGCCACTTATTGTTACGCTTGATTACGACTCCAATGTTCATTTTATTAATATTGATAATAAACAAAAAATATTAAGTGTGCGTTACAGTATTATTTCCTTGTTGTTCGGTTGGGAAAGTCTTTTTGGGATGATCCACACAATTCGTTGCCTTATGGTCAATCTTCGTGGAGGTAAGGATATTACTAAGCAAGTTGTTGAATGGCTAAAATTAATACAAGAAATGAGTGAATCTACTGAGTGAATCTCGCAACAAAAGTCCATCAAACCATTTACAGAGGGCGGGATTCTGCCACGTCTTAAGCGCAAATAAAACGGAATGATCCTTTTTTTTACATCATAATTGCTTTGTATCAGGAGTCTGTATAATTAATGGTTAACGACCCATATACTTCAAGGGGAACATTTTGCTAAGAACTCAAAGAACTATATCGCCTCTTTTATATTTCATCCTGGTATCAAGTCTGACAAATCTCACATTTCTTATTGCGGGTATTGCTTTACTTGCTCCTATTCTCTGTTAATTTATTCGGGCATCGTTCTACAAATTATAATTATTCTGCTGCTTTGGAAAGGTTTACTTGTTGGTCTTGTTTCCTGGCTTATACACAAGAAAGCGAACAACAAAGATTTTTTGGTGATGTTCATCGGAATGTATCTTGGTCGCTTTTTTGGAATATTAATTGGGGGATTTCTTGGGGCTAGAATTTTGAATTCGTTCAAACAGCCAGAAATCATCGGAATTATTGTCGGGGCATTGGCATTTTATTTTGCTGGTCGGTGGGTTGGCGCTAAGGTAAGCATCCAAATAGGTAGACAATTAGACAAGGTCTTCGATATTAAATGAAACACAAGAAGCAGGTAATATTCTATACATAAAATTTTCCAATAAATTTGTATCGTTGGCTTTTATTGTATATGGCATGATTCTTCCATTATTGTTTGTATTTCTCGGATTGATGATTAATTATATAAAAATTCCAATGGACTATCACACTGAACTTCTGCCAATATCTCGCGTTATAGTAATTGTGTTATCCATTTTATCAATTTGCTTACCCTGGTTATTTAAAAATCGTTGGTTAAATAAATATCAGGCGATGAAATCTGCGCCAGAATCAGTTTTTTACTGGCTGGGATTGAGTTTTTCAATTATTCCAGTTATTTATGGATTCATCCTATTTATGGCTATAGGCATTTCAATTACTGAGTTGTGTCTTTATGCGGCAGTAGGGTCCATATCGGCAATAATATGGACCATGAACTATAAAGTTACACTTAAGAAAACCGTGGATTAGCGAAGCGTGCAATGGTCAGGCGGGATTCTGCCGCATCCAAATATTTCCTGAAAGCGTGGCTTCGGGTTTTTTCTGCTCCCAAGCAAAGCTTTAACTTACCCACCTGCAATTACCATCAACGGTACAATAATAACATTAAGCATTGGGTTGCTTCGCAAAGAAATATAGATCAGGAGCATAAAAATGGTAGCTTTCGATTTTATTGCATTCGACGCTGACGATACACTTTGGCATACTGAACGGTTGTATGCTGAAGTACAACAACAGTTTACACAGCTATTGGCAAATTATCATGACCCAGAATGGATCACTGATCATTTGTTTCAAACCGAAACTCACAATATTCAACATTTTGGTTATGGTATAAAAGCCTTTGCTCTTTCCCTAATCGAAACTGCGATAGAACTTACAGAAGGGCGAATATCCAGTAAAGAAATTCATGAAATCGTGGACTGGGCAAAGAAAATGTTGAATTCTGATGTTGAATTGTTGCCACACGTCAGTCTAGTAATCCCTCTACTATCAAGCCAATACCCCATGATGATTATTACCAAAGGCGATTTGCTTGACCAGGAAACAAAGATAGAAAAGTCAGGTTTAGGGAAATATTTTCAACATATCGAAATCGTTAGCCAGAAAACGCTAGAAGTTTACGAGAAATTACTCAAGAAATATTCTATTGATCCAAGCCGTTTTATGATGATTGGTAACTCCCTTCCTTCAGACATTTTGCCTGTATTGAAATTAGGTGGTATTGCTGTTCACATTCCGTATGAAATAACTTGGTTGCATGAGACAGCTGAGAAACCTCCTCGTGACCTAGGAGGATACTATGAATTAGAAAACCTGGGCCAGTTGCCTCATTTATTAGAGCAGCTTACCCAAATTAGTGAGTAACATAGCAATAAACACCGGCTAACAAGGTGAGCACCAAACTCTTGGTTTTTTACCCGCACTTTCGGGGAAACGACACTAAATCCCCACCTTGCCGGTAATGCTTTTCGTTAGGCGATTGTTACACTAAAATGGAGACTGTATGCTAACAACTAACTATTATGAGACGTTCATTGAAGTCGCTGAAGACTGCCCTGTTGAAAAATCGGAGATACCATCATTGAAAAATGGAGAAAAAACAATAGCATTTATCCATTATGAGGTGATGAGAAACAATCCGTATAAATACACATCAGACGATGTAATTTTTAATACTTTTGTTCAAAAAAATAACATTAGAGCTGAAAACCTGGAAGCTGAAAGAATTCAATTCTTCTCTAAAGGGCAACCTTGTTTACGTTCATCGCCATTGACAAAGCGATACGGATGGGGCATTCATAGTGATAAAGATGGTAAAGTTGCCTTATATCCAATGGAATCGATGGAGTACAGTATATATAGAACAAGCAATTCGCTACAACATCTCATGGGAATGAGGTCAAAAAGAAAATAAAAAATGGGAGCATCCATGGATATAAGAATTGTAATCATCATTGGCTTTTCATACTTATACGGATTCTTTGAACTTTTCATGAATTTAAGAAATAGAAATAAAAGCAGGGTTACCTCTTCTGGTGATAAAGGAAGTCTATGGCTGCTATTTGGTCTTATTACGGTTGGCTATGCCCTGTCATTTGCAATTGGTGCAACAAAAATTGGACGGATGCCTAACTGGAATACCTTTTTCGCCGTTGGGGCTATATTGGTTGTGGTGGGATTAGTGATCAGAATTCTATCAATCATGACCCTCAGGCAATACTTTACCTATTCCGTTGCCAAAGTTGAAGGCCATCGATTAATTGAAACCGGGTTGTATAAAAACCTCCGGCATCCCGGTTACCTGGGGCAATTATTGATCTTTCTTGGGCTTTCGGTCTCATTATCGAATTGGTTATCGATTCTATTGATGATGATCCCGGTCGCGATCGGGTACATCTACCGGATAAGAGTTGAGGAAAAATTTATGGTCGATCAACTTGGAGAGGATTACCTGGATTATCAAAAACACACAAAAAGGATAATTCCGTTGGTTTATTAATATTCGCTGTACCTGACACCTCTTGCAGCAGGTAGGGTGCATTCCTGATGCACCATTCAGCAATTTTTCCATGCAAATCCCTGGGAGAAAAAACATAAATTATCCAAAAAACAGGCCAGAAATAAAACATAGAAATAAGCAAATATTTCTTTCTTAAGAACAATATCAATTTACTAATGACGATTTCTCGTAAATTAACTACAATTAGTAATAGTAAAAATCCAATATTGTTAACGTCCAGAATTGATTAGTGAGATATCATTACGTATTCCTATTGAACATTAATAATCTGAGGTTTTAGATTTGTAAAAATACTAAACAACTTTCCAGGCAGGAAGAGTGGGCTTAACCTGCCGCATCCAAAACGCCTGTCTTCCTAAGTGACTCGATGATTAGCGTAAAATTTCAACGTATCAGGAGTGACACAATTAATAGTTGGGTTGATAATAACCGGAGTAGATAAGTGGAACTAATCAAAATTTATATAATCTGAATAGTTCAAGTTATTATGAAGAAAACATAACGGAGGATTAATGAAGGAAAAAAGTAATGAAATAACAGAAAATATTAAGTTAAATAGGCATAACCTTCAAATTACGCTATTCATATTATTATTCTTGGCATTCATGTTAACATCATGTAAACCAAATAACAAAATTACTTTTACAGGCAGATTAGTATTTTTACTAATTCCAGGTTCAAACAATAATGCGACTGACACTAATGCTCCCGGTATATATGAGCTGTCTCAAGGACAGTTAACCCCAATACTGTTATGGGGGAATCTTGGGATAATTCCAACGTCAGCTGTTCCAACAATATCACCTGATGGAAAAATGGCACTCATTCGTGGACTATTATCAAATTATGAGGATGTGTATTATTTAATCGATTTACAGAGTGGGAAAGGCTATTTATTTCCACTTGACCGTATAAAGGGGAATGCGGTGTTTTCACCAGATAATAAATATTTAGCGTATGTCTCTTCTGGTGGGGATGGATTATTCGTTATTGATTTGGAAAAAGTAAATTATCAAGAAATTGAAGAAATTACCCTCAAAGACCGCTTCGATGGTTGGTGGGCTCTTAATGAATATACAACAGAAGTATTTCAAGGTAAATGTACCGGGTATGTCGGATGTAGTGTGTCTGAATGTCTTTCCATGTATAGTCCTTTTTGGGTAGATAATAAAACTTTACTAATAGTTCATGATCCAAATATTATCAACCCAAATTATCAATTTCCTGATATGGTAGGAGGTTGTAGTGATGGGGGTTTTGGGAGACAATATATGCTTTCTGTTGTTAATGTAGACGGTAAAATAATTTCAAATCATATAACACCATATACAATTGAGATCACTTACCCATCTAAATCAGAGGTTGATCCTAATATGCAAGGAGGATCGACATTCCTATTCTTGGGAGAAAAAAATGGAATTGAATCAAATGGTTCAACTCAGAAAGAATTGTATAGATTAGACACGAAGACCTTACTAGAAAAGAATGATACTACCCGAAATTCACTTGGATTTACTAGTACTGATGTATACAGTGTTTCGCCTGATAAAAAAACCTTGATACGATATTATAAAAACTGGGAAATCGTGGATATTTTAAGTGGGAGCGTTACCAAACTTAATAGTCAGCCCGCAATAACTGATATTTCTAATTGTGTATGGTCTATCGATCAGAAAACCGTTGCTTGTATTGGGAGGGTAGGAAAGGAAATACAGTTGTTTCTCCTGCCACTCTCTGGAGAATCTCCAATGATCCTGAAATCCTGGAAGTATGAGGCTTTCGGAGGAGAGAAATGGTATTTACTTGCATGGCAACCTTAAACAGGAATTTCCTTACACGACCACCCGACAAAGCGTGTAGTTGGAATGGTGAGCACTCTAAATGCACCGTTTATTGGCCTTTTTCAAGGTAAAAAATCCTGCTCCCAGGCAGAGTCCATGCCTGCCAACCTGCCAGTGCCCATAAAGGTACTTTACAAACCAATCCGCTCAATGGTATGCATAAGTCAGTGAATTCAGTCAATAAGCATTTGTTTGAAATGGGTTATTGGGCGAAATTATATAAAGTATACAAAGCAGTATTACAAACCTCGCCATCCATGTACCTAAACATCTTGATGGAATTATCAAAGAATACCAGGAGAATATATGTCAATAAAGTTGGTCAACACAATCATCATTTTAACCCTGATCGCCCTGCTGGCGACCGCATGTCAACCCAGCCCTACGATCGTCCCAACTACAATTCCAAACACCCCGATACCCACATCAACAATTCTTCCCAGTGCGGTGCCGGCTCATCCGCCAACAGACCCGAACGCTGTACGGATTGAATTAAATAATACAACCATGCAGGTTTCACCAGGGGATATTGGTCCTAATGCTACGTTGCAATTTGTGTTTGCTGCATCCGCCGGTCAGACTGTGACCGTCGATGCTGCCGCTGAACCATCTAATAGTGTGATCATTTTCGTTTGGGGAGCAGATGGCGTAGTGTTGACACCAGAAACGTACGAAGTTACAACCTGGCTAGGTACGGTCCCCTCTACACAGGATTATTATATTGCTGTGCGTTCTGTTGCAGCACAAACCATTAACTATACATTGTCGCTGAGAATACCGCCGCTTACTCCACCGGAAGCATCGCGCATCCAGTTTCAGCCTAATGCAACCAGTTGGTACACACCGGGCGACCTGGCACCGAATGGATCGATTCGCTTTGTAGTCAGCGCGGTCGAAGGTCAACAGTTGACAGTCAACCTTTCCTCGGAACCGGTAGAAAGCGCCTTCCTTTATATTTGGAGCGCGGACGGTACAGTGTACACGCTTATGGCTCCCACACAAACATGGGCTGGTACTTTTTCATCGAACCAGGATTATTACATTGAGGTCAGATCGGTATCCGCGGAACAAATCAGTTATCAACTCAATGTGGAAATTCCCGCCATATCAGAAATTCCGCCGACTACAGATATGCCGAAAATAAACGTAGATAAACCGATTCGGTTTGCAGAGGGTCCGTTGGATGTTACCCTGGACGGATCCGTTATTAGGGGGGAACGTGACCGTTATACCCTGAGCATGCAGACTGGCGAAATATTGAGTGTCGTAATCTCGTCACTTGAAGGAAATGCCTCTTTCTCCATCTTAGATCCAGAGTCAAAATCCCATGCCTGGCACCGAAGAATACAAGGAAGCAATCCAATGGTCGATTGTGGCTCAAACTGAGGGTGAGTATTCCATCATAGTTGGTCCAACACGTGGTAATGCAACTTATACGCTTATGGTTCAGGTGAGCAGCCAGTAGCAGTCACCGAATACATAGTGCATATTTGAACGTAATGCAATAATGAAGTCGATAAACCAATATAGTAATCCGATAATGGTAATAAGTGATAAACAGGTAGACCATTGATAGAAGGATGGTGAATGGGTAAAGAAAGCTCTTACACCGGAAGCAGGGATCCACGGTTCGTGACGGTTCGGCGCGGTGGTACGCTCGAAGATGCACAGCACCGTTTACTGGCTGCCTGGGCGGCGGACTGCGCGGAGCACGTTCTTCACTATTTCACCTCCCAATATCCAAACGACGACCGTCCGCGGAGGGCGATCGAACAGGCGCGGGCATGGTCACGGGGGGAGATCTCGATGACCCAGGCACGCGAGGCGGCTTATGCTGCTCATGATGCTGCTAAAACATCCACCGGTGCTGCCCGCGAGGCAGCCCGTGCGGCTGGTCATGCCGTGGCAACTGCACACATGGCGGACCATGAACTCGGTGCCGCTGCCTATGCGATCAGGGCTGTACGCGCTGCATCCCCGGCAGATTCACGCAATGAAGCCGGTCGGATCGAGTGCCAGTGGCAGCGGGAACAACTGCCAGAAGCCATCCGCGCTCTGGTTCTCTCAGACGAGGATCTTCGTAACAAAAAACTATGGTCACTTTTCCAAACTTGAATTTTGTAAGTTGGATTGAGGCCTTCGCCTAAAACCCAACTATCGCAAAAAAGCGGTTCCACGTGAGGTATAGGGACTGCCATTCAAAGCAATAGAGATCGCATTCTCCAGGGAGACGAACTTGTCATGCTGACGACAGGCGATTGCGCAGCAGCCCCCTGGGCAAAACACCACCATTTGCCATAGAAACTCTTTATTCTGATAAGGGTTACAAAGGTTATCCCACTAACATCCAGTTCTTGTTATTGTCGGGTTTCAGAAAACCAGTCAACCCGACTTACACGGGTTCTGTAGCTCTGATAATGCGTTGTAAAACTCGATTCTCAAACAAAGTATAAGGTTTGTAGAATGATTTAATGATAATAATCCAACTGATGCATATAATGAATAGTGTAGACAAGATAATAAAAGAAAGGATAAAAATCCATGAAAAAATCAGATCGCAATTCTTTGATCGTTTTCCCCATTTTGGTACTTATTGGTTTTCTCTTCGCTCTGGCCGGCAGCCAGGGTGGAACTTCGGTGGCTGGAATCCCCGTGTTCGGGTTGATGGTCGGGTTGGCCTTCCTCATCCAATGGCTGGTCTTCATCCCGGCTTATTTGCGGCAGACCGAAAAATTCTTCGACCTGACCGGGAGCCTCACGTATATATCCGTGATCACCCTTGCCTTGATCCTGAGTAAGGCATTCGATGGTAGATCAATTCTTCTATTTGTGCTGGTCATAATCTGGGCAATCCGGTTGGGTGTCTTCCTCTCCGGCCGCGTGAAAAAAGCAGGGAAAGATGACCGGTTTGATGAGATCAAACCATCCTTCTTCCGTTTCCTGAATGTCTGGAATATCCAGGCATTATGGGTATCATTCACCGTGGCAGCCGCATTGATCGCCATCACCTCCAATGCATCACAAGGCGCTGGATGTTTTTGCCATCGTCGGTTTCCTTGTCTGGGTGATCGGGTTTGGTATTGAGGTGATGGCAGATGCACAAAAAAGCCGCTTCAATGCAAATCCGGAAAACAAAGGGAAGTTCATCCAAACCGGATTGTGGTCGCGATCCCGCCATCCCAACTACTTTCGGTGAGATTTTGCTGTGGGTAGGTATCGCAATTATCACCCTGCCCGTTCTGCAAGGCTGGCAATGGATCGCGCTGATCTCTCCCGTGTTTGTGACCCTGCTTCTCACCCGTGTCAGCGGAGTTCCCCTGCTGGAAAATAAGTCCGACAAGAAATGGGGCGGTCAGGAAGATTATGAGGCCTATAAAAAGAAAACGCCGGTCTTAATTCCCCGGCTGTGACCATGTTTAATATTCAATTTCGTATAACGAAGTAGGTAATCGAAAATATACGATCAATAATATCATGGCATCATAGAACTTTTTTATAGACATGACCAGTCTTTATTATGTGACGTTTAGTTTAGTAATTATGCGAGGAGTGAGAATTATCAGCGCAATACGGTCATTATTGTTTGTCGCCCTATTGGGATTGTTTATATCCGGATGTGGAGTATCCGCCAAACCTGTATCCACTCTATCAACAGAGTCCATGAAAGGATATGAACTTTACAGTTGGCAGGAAGGCACTCAATGGAATTTTTCTCTTCTAATAGGGACGAACCGTGAAAAGTCTCTAGAAGAAATCAAATCTGCAGAGAATATTCTGGATTTCGATGCATTGAAGACTGCTCTAGAGAAAATTCAAGCAGGACAATATATCACCTGGTATATTAAAGAAACACTATCGTTCCCGCCTGATGATATTATCCAGCAAGTTGAACAAATCTGCAAAGACCAAGGCCTGATTTTGAATATCGCCAAATAATCATCAGTTATTATTGATGGATGATTAACGGATCCGTATCAGGTAAATTTAAACAAAATCGGGAGCATTTCTGCTCCCGGTTTATTTTTGCAATATTGGGACTATTATCTGCGGTTGAATCCACCGCGATCGCCACCACTACGGTTTCCACCACTTCGGTTTCCACCGCGGTCACCACCGGGTCTGCTTCCACCGGGACGACTGCCCCCGCTACCTTTGCGATCTTTTGCCATGGCTTCTTCTGCTGTCCAGCCTTCAAGTACTGCCTGGCGTGAAAGTCTGATCTTACCGGCCGGGTCAATATCGATCACCATGACGGTGATCTCATCGCCCATATTGACGATATCTTCCACTTTTTCAACCCGTTCTGTATCCAACTGGCTGATGTGAACCATGCCATCCATGTTCGGGAGGATTTCCACGAATGCGCCGAAGTCTGCTATGCGCACAACCTTACCGGTATAAATTCGGCCAATCGTCGGTGTTTCAGTAAGAGCTTCGATACGTTCACGAGCCATTGCTTCACCTTCACCATCGATGGCGGCAATATAGACGGTTCCATCATCGGCAATGTCGATCTTGGTGTGGGTTTCTTCCTGCAGGCTGCGAATATTCTTCCCACCTGGGCCAATGATCGCACCGATCTTTTCCACAGCCACCTTTAGAATGGTGATCCGTGGAGCATGCGGTTTTAACTCTGGTCGATATTCTGCAATGGTATTGATGATCTCACCCAAAATGGCATGCCGGGCTTCCTTGGCCTGTGCCAGAGCGGTACCCATGATCTCGGTTGTGATACCCTTGATTTTGATATCCATCTGTAGAGCTGTGATCCCAAGTTCTGTACCGGCCACTTTGAAATCCATATCACCCAGGTGATCTTCCAATCCCTGGATGTCGGTCAATACCTGGAATGTATCGCCTTCCTTAACCAACCCCATCGCCACTCCCGCTACAGGAGCTTTGATCGGAACACCGGCATCCATTAATGCGAGGGTCGATCCGCATACTGACGCCATGGAACTTGATCCATTGGAAGCCAGTACTTCTGAAACCAGGCGCAGGGTATATGGGAAGTCCTTTTCGGCTGGAATGACGGGATATAAGGCCCGTTCAGCCAGTGCACCATGTCCAATTTCGCGCCTACTCTGGCCACGAAGCTGCTTGACTTCGCCGGTTGAATATGGAGGGAAGTTGTAATGATGAATATATCGTTTTGTATCTTTTGGAGAAAGGGTGTCAATCTCCTGAGCTTCCTTGGGAGTGCCGAGGGTAAGCATGGTCATGACCTGGGTTTCACCCCGGGTGAATAAACCTGAACCATGAGCGCGCGGACTTGTGCCTACTTCACACCAGATCGGACGAATCTCTTTCAAACCACGGCCATCCGGTCGCTTGCTTTCATTCAAGATCCGTGAACGGACAATATTCTTGTATGTTTCTTCAAAAGCAGACTTCACTGCACCAGTCAGAGTCGCATCATCGGCACAAAGTTCTTCAACAACTTTGGCTTCAAGTGCATCAACTGCATCATAGAGTTCAGATTTTTTATGTGGGGCTTCAAGTGCAGCGGTTAACGGAGCTGTGACTTTTTCAGCTACTTTACGGAATAACTCACCATCCTGAGCTTTGATCTCGATCTGGCGTTTTGGTTTTCCGATCTCAGCAGCCATTTTGTCCTGCAAATCGATCAAAGGTAGCAGGGACTTGTGGCCAAATTCCAGCGCCTTGAGCATTTCTGCTTCGGACAATTCCTGGGCGCCGGCTTCAACCATTAAGATAGCGTCGCGGGTACCTGCAATGCGCAGGTCAAGTTCGCTTTGGTCGATCTGGGCAAATGTTGGGTTAACAACAAATGCTCCGTTTACTTTGCCGATCCGGACGGCAGCTACAGGTCCAGCCCATGGCACATCTGAGATCGTCAGTGCTCCGGACGCAGCATTAATGGCTAATATATCCAATGGATGGATCTCATCGGCTGAAAGCGTAAACAGGATGACCTGAACTTCGTTCCGCATTTCCTGGTTGAATAACGGGCGTAGCGGACGGTCAGTAAGGCGTCCGGTTAGATATGGCATCCTCGCTGGGTCTGCCTTCACGACGGAAGAATGAACCGGGGATCTTTCCGCTGGCATACATTCTCTCTTCGTACTCAACAGTCAATGGGAAGAAATCGATTCCTTCCCGCAGACCGCCCATTGTGGCAGCTGCAAATACGATGAAGTCTCCCTGACGGACGGTCATGGATCCACCGGCTTGGGCTGCCAGTTTGCCGGTTTCAAACGTGATCGTCTGATCACCGACTGTGGCTGAATATTGATGACTTTCTGGTTTCATGGTTCTTTTTCCTTATATGAATATTCCCACCGTGTCAGGGACTGAAAGCAAGCTAGGACAATTTTGCGATTGTCCTGGCAAAGTTTCAATTCCCAACGCATGGGTTTAGTAGATGTTTCCCGCAAAATTTTTATTGAGCCTGATTGGCTATCCCGTGAACCGCAAATAAAGAGTAGATGGTCAAACTTTCACCATCTACTCGATTTTCACTTATTTCTTGCGTATGTTCAAGCGTTCTGTTATGGCGAGGTACCTGGGGTAGTCAGATTTCCGCAAGTAAGCCAGTAATCTGCGCCTGGTTCCCACCAGTATCAACAAACCGCGGCGGGAGCTGTTATCCAGTTTGTGTGCCCGTAAATGCTCGGTGAGTTGTGTAATACGCTTGCTCAAAATGGCAATCTGGACTTCCGGACTGCCAGTGTCGCTTTCGTGACGGTGAAAATCGGTAATGACCTGTGTTTTTACTTCCTTGTTAAGTGGCATGACAATGCTTCTCCTGAATATTATTTTGCAAGTCTCCTGTCCCAAAGCATTTGCCGTAGGAAGGACTAGTCAATGGCAGAAATTATACCATAAAAAAATGGCTGTTTCTGGGATGCAGACCATTGTGTAATCCTGGTTGTTGGAATGATACAAATATTAAGCGGGGAAGACTATCTACTCTGAATCAGACTCTGTCAGGTATCTAAGATCTTTCTGCAGCTCAATGGGAAATAATGACACACTGCGTTTCAGTAATCGATTGGCAAGCTGGTTTTTTATCTCAGGCTTCAAACTTATGCTTTTTATATAGTAAACAGTTTCTGAACTGGATTTTTTGATCATTACCTGGAGCAAATGCAGCAGTTCTTGAAGAATAGCACCATCATTGCAATTTGGATTATTCTGGACATTATTTCAAAAGATTTTGGAAGGTAGGATTCACCTTCAACGTCCAGCGCATCTTCAACCGCATAGATTGCGCTGATCAGGTTGGAAGTACGTCGTGATTCCATCCAATCATTCAGGATATTCTGCCATTCATCATTTGCATATGTGCGGATCGCCCGGGAACCGACCGCAGATAATTGCCGTAATAAGAGCAGATCATTCGTGCTTTTATACCAGGAATTAAATTGTTCCACAACCGGATCATGCGGTTTTGCAATTCAAAGCGCCTAGTATGGTTATAGCCAACAATTTCTCTTCAAGACTGGGAGATTTCCATAATTGTATGGCGACTTCCAGACCTTGTTCCTGGTTGTGAACCCTTACCTGGGCTAAAAGATCCCGTTCGATCTGCCAGATCACTTTTTGCGGAACATGATAGCTTGGGAGTAGCTTTTAATCTGCCCGGGACGGTCTGAGGGCGGAAAGTCCGGTTGCTGTAATAATTTAATAACTCACGATACATGGGCAGAAAAAGATCCGGACGGGATATTTTTCCTGCCAGGTTTGCACTCTGAAGCTTCAGTTTATCCAACTCAACAGCAGGCATTTTCCAGCTTAATACGATTTGGCAAAATATACCTTTTGCTCTGCGTCTTCACCACAAACGATGCACTTTCCCTTAGTTACACCCTGTTCAAGTGGGATGCAGCGCGTGGTTGCCTTGGTATCTTCCTTGACTTTGGCTTCACATTCCACTTTCCCGCACCAATGTGCAAATGCCCATCCATTTTGAACGATCGTTTTCAAGTCTTCATAATCTTTTGGCTCATGGATGTTTGCATCCCGGAACCTGGTGGCTTTTTCCAGCATCGCAGCCTGGATTTCAACCAGTAAATCACCAACAACACCAGCCAATCCTTCCTGGCTGACGAATCGCTTTCCATCCCTTCCGGGAATATCGCGCCGTGCAAGAGCTACAGAGCCTTTTTCTACATCCTTCGGTCCGATCTCCAACCGCAGCGGAACACCCCGCATCTCCCAGTCGTTGAATTTGAAACCCGGTGTAACCTCAGTCCGGTCATCCACCTTTATTCGCAGATCAGATAGCATGCTCTTCACCTTTTCCACGACCGGCATAACTTTGCTGCGTTCTTCATCATTCTTATAGATTGGAACGATCACCACCTGGATGGGAGCCAGCCGGGGAGGCATTACCAGACCCTGGTCATCACCATGGGTCATGATGATCGCACCAATAAACCGGGTGCTCAAACCCCAGGACGTTGTCCAGCAGAATTGCTGCTCATTATTTTGATCGAGGAACTGGATCTCAAACGCTTTGGCAAAATTCTGACCAAGGTTATGGGAGGTTCCGGATTGCAGGGCTTTGGTATCTCCCATCATGGCTTCGATGGTGTAACTGCGTGCTGCACCGGCAAATTTTTCTGTCACACTTTTCATTCCGGGAATGACGGGAACGGCGCCTTCATTGACAGCAAAATCAGTATATACATCCAGCATGCGGCGAGTTTCTTCCTCGGCTTCTTTCTCTGTGGCATGGGCGGTATGGCCTTCCTGCCAGTAAAACTCCAATGTTCGCAGGAATAACCGGGTACGCAATTCCCAGCGGACTACATTGCCCCACTGGTTGATCAACACCGGAAGATCCCGGTAGCTCTTGATCCACTTGGAATACATGTATCCGATCACTGTCTCGGATGTGGGGCGAACAACCAGTGGTTCTTCCAACTTTTCACCGCCGCCTATGGTTACCACTGCCAGTTCAGGCGCGAAGCCCTCAACATGCTCCTTTTCCTTCTCTAAAAAGCTCATGGGGATGAATAATGGGAAAGCAGCGTTTTGATGTCCGGTAGCTTTGAACCGTTTATCCAGGGCTTGTTGAATATTCTCCCATAACGCCCAACCATAAGGGCGTACCACCATACAGCCGCGCACTGGAGCATAATCTGCCATTTCAGCGCGTTGGATGACCTGGTTGTACCATTCAGAATAATTTTCACTGCGTAAAGGTAATTTCTCTTCTGCCATTCTTTATCTCTCAATCATGATCTGGAAAATGAATACATTTAATTAATAATTACAATTAGGGAACATTCTCCCAGGACGACAGCATTTCCATGCCTGTCTCGGTTGTATCTGCAAACTGAAGCCATTTAATATCATGTTCAGGGATATATCCTGCCTGCGCTTTGATGAACTCACCCATCACCGATTTCCATCCACCCCCGATCAGGATCAATGGCTTCGGCCTTTGCGCGCCAATGAGGAGCTGGTTCCACATCACACTGATCTCTGCCAGTGTGCCGATCCCGCCTGGAAGTGCAAAGGCGCCATCGCATATATCAATTAAAGCGCCTAATCGTTGGTGCAAAGTGTCATAATGGATCTCTTCAATTACCCATTCATTAGCACCTGTAGGCCGCATATGTTCCAAATCTCCACAGGTGATACCGATCACATGTCCGCCGGCTTCGTTTGCACCGCGGCTGACAGCTTCCATTACGCCGATATAGCCGCCGGTCGCGACAGAATGCCCGGTTTCCGCTAATAACTTGCCTAGCTGGTAGGCTTGCTGGTAAGCTATGCTTCCCGGTTTTGGGCTTGATCCGCCAAATACAGTAATGATCATACGTTTCCTTCTGTTTGGATTATCCGATTATACTTTGATTTCTGTCCCCACAGGGTTGTCTTTCTCATTATTCCCCACAATTTGAAGGTATTTCTTCGATAAAAATGCTTGCGAGCCTGATGAGATATGAACATGTTAAAAAACCCGCAATATTTTTAACCAACACCCTCAAAAGGGAGAGGTTCAGTTTTGAATAACCTTAAAACCTACCATTTTTTTGGAATTTTCATCCCACAGGCGGAGACCTAAAGATTTAATGCTCGAAACCAAGGTGATAGTCGGCGCATCATGCAATTCGGGATTCGTCTTATAACATTCCTGCAAATTATAATTAGGTATACGAGGGTTTAAATGGTGTATGTGGTGGTATCCAATGTTTCCGGTAAACCAATTGAGAAAACCTGGTAATTTAAAATAGGACGCTCCCTGCCTTGAAGCACTTATGAAATCCCAGTGTTCATCATGCGCCCAGTAAACATTTTCAAATTGGTGTTGTATATAAAACAAATATATCCCGAATAATCCCGCCAGCCACATGACCGGAATCTGGATTAATACAAATGCTTTCCAACCGAACAATAGAGTTAATCCCGATGCCAAAATAATAAGTGCCAGGTCGGTTAATAATACACTACGGATTTCCCTCCACCTCGAGCCTGGTGGAGGAATTCTTTGTCTGAGCATGAAAACGAAAATTGGACCTAATCCAAACATTACCAACGGATATCTGAAAGAAAGCGTAGGTAGCTTTCGTAATCCAACTGCTCTGTCGATATTCTTCAACTGTCATCGTCATCACATCGCCGACACCTCGCTTCTCCAAATTACCAACCGTGGCGTGATGTACTGCGTGATCATGCCACCAGGAATCACTGGGGGTAAAAGCGAGGACACCCAGGAAAAAACCAACTATATTATTAGCTTTATTGGATTTAAAAAATGAACGATGACCACAGTCATGGAAAATAATAAAAATTCGAATCAAAAAACCTGCTGCTGGAATAATTAGCAATACAGTTAACCAATAAGAGTACTTTAAACTGAAAATCATCAAAACCCAGATGATCAGGTAAGGCACAAGTGAATTGACTAACTGGATTATGCCACGCTGCATGTTTGTTTTTTGGTATGGTGAAAGCATTTTTTTGTAATGAGAAATGAGCTGTATTTTAGTTAATCTATCAATCGAATTATTCATATTCACCTCATTTATAAGTATAAAATTTAATGAAATTAACATCAAGTGGGAATTTTTGGATTTTTCGGGAACTATTTCAAAGGGAAAGCGTCAGGTAAATACGTGGAATGCGTAGGTTAATCTGCGTCTATACTGATGTATAATGGCGTTTATGTGAATTGGGAAGGGATATCATGGCAGAAATCGAAACTACTAATATGGAAACGATACCGGATAGTACCAAACCGGAAGTATTCAAATGGCTAGGAGCATTCTGGTTCAAACCGGGAGCGACATTTCTAAAAATAATTGCTGCAGATGGAAAAACCTGGTGGCTGCCTTTGGTTCTTCTCTCCATCCTTCAATTGGTAAAGAATTTGGTGGAAATCTCTGCCCGTAAAGCTGCGGCTTTAATGGCGACACCTGCATTACCACAGGGAATGCAATCAATAACTCCGGACCAGCAAGGGCAGATCAATCAAAGCGTAAATTATCAATCGGGAATTTTCTTTACATTTTTCCTACCTTTATTGTTGGGGCTGGCCGGGATCTGGATCGTTTGGTTGATCCTGAGTTCCATATTACATATTTCGCTCACAATGGGTGGAAGCCGCAGTGGCAGCGGCACTACATTTAATATCACTGCCTGGGCATCACTCCCAATCGCATTACGCCTCATCATCCAAATCATCGGTGTCCTGGTTTCACATAGCCTTATCAGCCATCCGGGTTTCTCAGGGTTCATTACTATCCAGGGGCGGGCAACGCTGATCTTTTCCACCCTGCTTGGAATGGTCGACCTGTTCTTCCTGCTGCAACTGGTATACTTGATCATCGGCACTGCCCACCTTGGGGGTGTGACCAAAGGAAAAGCGGTAGCCACCGTTGTGATATCCCTTGGATTAACCATGTTACTATCAGCCATTCCAGCTTTTGTCTCCTACTCAATATCAGGAATGAATATTACCCGGCCATTCTTCTTCTAAATTTAATGGAATCAAAATTCATTACCACCAATCAATTACGAAAAACTTTTGTGATGGGCAATAATAAAGTGAATGCTCTGGCAGGTGTCGATCTATCGATATCTAAAAGCAGTTTCACAGTCGTTATGGGACCTTCCGGTTCAGGAAAAAGCACTCTCCTATATCTGGTGGGTGGACTTGATCGTCCGTCATCAGGACGGATTGGCGTCAACGGGATCGAACTCGAAGGAATGGATGAAAATACACTTGCTGTGTATCGGCGGAAGACCGTTGGTTTTATATTTCAGTCATTCAACCTGGTGGCATCAATGACTGCGTTGGATAACGTTGCGTTTCCAATGCGATTTTCAGGAATTTCACGCAAAAAAAGAAAACAAAAAGCGCTCGAAGTGCTTGAACAAGTCGGCCTCAAAGATCGAGCTCACCACCGGCCTACTGAGCTATCAGGTGGCCAGCAGCAACGGGTGGCAATTGCCCGGGCTCTTGTGAACGACCCCCAACTGATCCTGGCCGATGAACCCACCGGTAACCTGGATACAACCAGCGGATGGGGAATCATGCAATTAATGTCCAATTTACACAAACTGGGTAAAACTGTGCTGGTCGTTACACATGACCCAAGGATGACCAAATTTTCAACGCATCAAATTTATTTACTTGACGGCAATGTGGTCGATGAAACCGCGTACACCGCCAGTCAAATTGCAGCACAACCGGAGTCAGTATGAATAGAAACTATGGTAAACATTTCGCAATACTTTTCTTTGCCGTCATGTTAACTACAATGGCATTTGCAGGATTATCTAATGTTCAAAGTTCAACCAGTCAGGGCAGAAGATCCTCCTACAGACACGCCCACGCCAACAAACACTTTTACACCAACAGACACCCCTGTTCCCTCAGCAACGCCTGTACCTTTCGGCCGGCCTCTGGTGGTAATTGATGGGTACACAGGACCCGGAAAATCCATCGCACCGGGGAAAACCTTTGATGTAACCATCAACCTGAGCAATCATGGTCTCATTCAGGCGTCGAATGTAGTAATTTCATTTACCTCCGGGGATTTTATCGCTCGCAGCACCGGGGGTGTTCAGGCGATTTCTTTTCTAAATTCCGGGCAGGCTTCGTCCATCAGCCAGCAATTGACTGCCTCCGATGCGGTACTGGGAAAAACAGTGGCTTACATGACAGTCACCATCAGTTACACCGACACTCTCGGTGCGGTTTTTACATCCGACACAAGCCTGGCGTTCAATATCAAGAATGTCGAAGCCACCAGTGCATCTGGAGGTTCTTACAGCCCCAGTGCCACGCCAACATCCAGCAAACGGCCTCAATTGGTTATTAGCAGTTACCAGTCGGATCTTGACCCCCTTCAACCAGGGTCAAAATTCACATTATCCATCAATATAGGCAATGTCGGATCGACGAATGCCAAGAATATCACCATGGTCATGGGCGGCGGAAGCTCCAGTTCCGGTAGTGGAGATAGCGGGACTGCTGTCCCGGGTGGAGTATCAGGCTCATCCGGTGAGTTTACAAATTTTGCGCCTATTGGCGCATCCAATGTACAGATGCTTGGCAATATTCCAGTATCTGAGTCCAGGGAAGCCATTCAAAAGCTAATTGTGAATGTCTCTACCAATCCAGGTACGTATCCTGTCAAATTCTCCTTCGTCTATACGGATGAATCCGGAAAATCCTGGCAGGATGACCAGGTCATTACTCTACTCGTTTATAGGCTGCCAATATTGGACGTCAACTTTTACCGCCCTCCCGATATGTTTTCTGCAGGCATGCCGGGTGTGCTCCCGATCCAGGTGGTGAACCTCAGCCGGAACAGCACCATACTGGGCAGTATGAAAGTAACAACTACTGCCGGTGTGTTGACAAATGACACCATGCTGATCGGGCCGCTTGATGCCGGGGGATACTTCCCACTGGATGTCAACTTTACGCCCGATGCAGAAGGGAAAGCTGAGATCGTCGTCACCATTCAATATACAGATGATTTTAACAGCCCACGTGAAGTAACCAGTAAGTTCTTTGTAGATGTCTCTCCGGCGGTGGATATGTCTGGTCCCGGGTTGGATGGATCGGGTGGCGGAGGTGGTGGCGGGGGAGGATTTGTTGAGCCCCAACCTGAAACCGCCTGGCAAAAAGTGGTTCGTTTCATCAAGGGACTATTCGGATTGGATAGCGGTGCACCTGTGCCCGTCAATCAAACCCAGCCTGAAATGCCGCCTGTGCAAGTCAATCCTGCCCCGATGAAGGGCGGTTAACTCCTCATGCGTTTTTTCGACCTACTCCAGCTAATCCTGGAAAACCTCAATCGCCGTAAAGGCCGGGTGTTGTTGACTGCCGTTGGTGTCACCATCGGAACTGCCGCTGTGGTGATCCTGGTCTCATTGGGTGTTGGTCTGCAGAAGAACTTCACCAGCCAGTTAGGTGGAATCGGTTCACTGACCCAGGTCAGCGTTTATCCCAATTATGGTGAGGGTGGTCCTGGAATGGTCTATGCCGCAGGTGGCGGTGGAGGTGGTGGTGGCGGCAAAGGAATGTCCTCGATCCAACTTATCACACCTCAGTCCCTAAAAGATTTTGGTAATATACCCGGCGTGACCGGGGTGATTCCCCGTGATTACTCCCAGGTCGGGATGATGATGAAATATGGCATGCTTGAATCTTATGCCAACGTGATCGGGATCGGTACCAATGACCTCTCCCAACTTGACCTGAAGCTACAAGCTGGAACGCTGCTATTAGAGCCGGGCACAGCCATCATCGGTGCTCCGGTCGTCAATCAATTCTATAATCCTAAATTACGCCCGGGTCAGGATCCACCTCTCCCGCCTGACCTACTTGACCAATCTGTGCGCCTGGTTCTTAGCAAGTACACGAATGACGGTCTGGAGATAAAGAAAACAATCAATGTCCGTATTGTCGGGATCATTAAAGAAAGCCGCAGTGAATCAGATTACAGCATGTATATACCGCTGGCTGACTTGAATACGATCAATGAATGGGGTATGGGCAGGCGCATCAATCGCACCAAGGATGGCTATCAAATGGCCATGGTCAACGTGAAGGATGTCAAATCGGTGCTTGACATCAGCAACCAGATCAAAGAACTGGGATACCAGGCTAACACTCCGCAGGAGTTCGTGCAGGGAATCAATTCCTTCTTCATCATTTTACAGTTTGTCTTCGGTGGGGTTGGAGCAGTTGCCCTTCTGGTCGCTGCCATCGGTATCGCCAATACGATGGCGATGGCTATTTTGGAACGTACCAAAGAGATCGGCTTGATGAAAGCCGTCGGCGCTACCAACCGGGACGTCCTCAGCATTTTCCTGGGTGAAGCTGCCGGGATCGGTTTCATCGGTGGCCTGGGTGGCACCCTGCTGGGTTGGGGAGGAAGCCTGATCCTCAATATCCTCCTGATGGGTTATTTGACCAGCCAGGCGGCTTCCACCGGCGGAACCATGCCCACTGGTGCCAGTTCCACTCCCATTTGGCTGCCGCTCTTCAGCTTGGCTTTTGCAACACTGGTCGGGCTGCTATCCGGTTTATACCCGGCCTTACGTGCCGCAACCCTTCTGCCGGTAACAGCGCTGAAGTACGAGTAAAAAAGAGAATTGAAAAGGGGGCAGAAATTAACTTACTTGCTCGTCGGCAGCTTCAACATAATAGGTCCTGTTACCCCCAGCAATTCTGCCAGAGCAGACTTCATGGCCGTTCGGTCGTCCCAGGGGTATTCAGTCTCCCCGAAGCACATGGATTGCTCATGTCCTTTGCCGCAGGAAATCACCAGGTCTCCCGGTTGTGCCATTCGAACTGCTGTTCTGATTGCCTCTCCCCTGTCCGGAACCCGGAAGAAGGTCTTACCTTCAATTGCCCCATGTGATTCCGCACCTTTGGCCATCTCCGCCAGGATGCCTGCCAGTGATTCGGTACGTGGATCTTCCGCGGTCAGTATGCTGATATCCGCCAGATCTGCTGAGGTTTCAGCCATCATGCGCCGTTTCTCGCGGTCGCGCAACCCGGCTGAACCAAACACGGCTATCACCTTTCCCTTTGTCAGTGTCCGGGCGGTTTCAAGTGCCTGCTTCAATGCATTCGGTGTATGGGCAAAATCCACGATGGCGGTAAAATCCTGTCCCAGGTTGATCAACTGCATCCGGCCGGGAATACCCGGTAGGTTGGCAATGCCCGATTGGACAGCCTGGATGGGAATATTTAAGCCGCCAGCGGTTGCTGTGATGGCTGCAAGGCAATTGG
The DNA here is from genome assembly GCA_963827895.1 of uncultured Chloroflexia bacterium. Taxonomy (GTDB): domain Bacteria; phylum Chloroflexota; class Anaerolineae; order Anaerolineales; family Anaerolineaceae; genus PNON01. The sequence continues at coordinate 152,780 of CAWHCY010000010.1, forward strand.
CGATATTATATTCACCTACCAGGGTGGATTCCACGAGAAAATCACCATGAGCTGAATGAACTTCAAATTTCGTACCAGAAGGCAAGGTGGAATATTCATTTGTGAAAAAATCTGCCTTCTGTTTGGTACTGTAGGTGAGTTTTTGTGGCGGTGAGATCGAATTCAAATATTCAAACGAGCTGTCATCGCGGTTCAAGACTGCAGTCCGGGGATTGCCGGATTGTTTCTCGACGGTATCCAATAAGCTTGTGAACAGCCTGCCCTTGGCCGCTCGATATGCCTCATAGGTGCCATGATAATCCAGGTGTTCATGGGTAATATTCGTTACCACACCGATATCGAACTCACAGCCGGTGACACGTTCCTGACTCAAACCATGCGATGTGGCTTCCAGTACAACATGGGTTAATCCGGCTGCGACCATCCGGGAGAGATAACGCTGCACATCCGGGGCTTCCGGAGTGGTCACATGAAATCCCGTATCCAATTCTTCGTTATTGATGATCGCGTTCACGGTGGAGATGATCCCTGCCCGATAACCGGCTGCTAACAGGATCTGGTAGATCAGGTTGGAGGTGGTTGTTTTCCCGTCCGTTCCGGTTACCCCGATCACGCATAAACACCGTGCGGGGAAACCGTAAAATGCTGCTGAGATTAAAGCCAGCGTATGGCGTGTATCCGCTACCTGGATATATGGCACATCCAACTGTAAACCTGGTTGGGAGCCAAAAACCGCTGCTGCACCATTCTGAATGGCTGTTTGGATATATTTATGCCCATCGGTTGAAGTTCCGACCAATGCCACAAAACAATTCCCTGTTTCCACCTTGCGCGAATCGATGGCGATCCCAGATATGGGAATGTTAAGATTGCCAGTGGTCTGAATTACATTAATTTCTTCCAGAAGCTGTGCTAATGTCTGTTTTAAAAATCCTGTCATTTGCTCACCTACCGCTATTATACCGACTTTTGGAAGTGTGAGGGATTATTCAGTGAGTTGAAAAGTGATTAGTGATTAGTGATTTGTGAGTAGTGATTATTGATTAGTGATTAGTGGTTGGTGTCTATGTCAAAGCCGTTTCCTTTTTTTTCGACTAATCAACTCATCAACCGATCAACTGATTGACTAAACACTTTAAACAAAAGAGCCTTAGCGTTATAGCGCACTAAGACCCTTTATCAATGTCGGAATTATTTCAGGCAATATTCTGGCGAAGGCTGTCGAGTTTGCCCAAAACAGAACCATCGATCAATTTATCGCCCACTTTGATCACCAAGCCGCCCAGAATGGATGGATCCACATGGTAATCCACTTTGACCTCTTTACCGGTCTTAGCAAAAACATCTTTTTGCAAAATTGCTTTTTCTTCCGGGGTGAGGGGCAAAGCGCTGGTAACCACTGCATCGGCTGCTTCGAGCTTCACATCATCCAATAAGGTCAGTTTACCGGCTTTTACACCAGAGAAGAATTCAGCCAGTAAGGCACGCTGTCGTTTTTCATCCAGGGAATCGCCCACCAATTTTTGTGCAGCAGCTATCGCCAGGGCAGCAACCTGGCTGCGAAGTTCTCCCAGCATCTTGTCGCGATCCTGTACAGCTTCTGCCATCGCGACTTCTTTTGCCTTTGCAATCTCTTCATCAGCTTTTTGTTTCAGGTCCTTGATGGTTGTTTCGGTTCTGCTGGAAGCGTCACGAATGATCGCGCCTGCCTGTGTCTGTGCGTCCGCGATGATCTTTGCCGCTTGAGTCTCGGCATTCGCTCTGGCAGCAGAAGCTACCCGGGCATCTTCCAGCCCTTTGGCAATAGCCTGGCGGCGTTTATCCAGCATATTGGTGATAGGTTTATAAACCCAGGCTCGTAAAACAATAAATAAAATCGCAAAGTTTGCGATCTGGATGATCAAATAACCAAGATTTAATCCAAGCTTATCCAAGGTATTCCTCCAGTCGAAAAATTAAAGAACGAAGAGCATCAAGAAAGCAATGACCAGACAATAAATGGCGATTGCTTCAGAGAACGCAATACCAAGGATCATGTTCACAAGCAGATTACCATATGTATCTGGATTGCGAGCCATACCTTCCAAAGCACCCTGAACACTCAACCCGATACCAATGCCTGCACCTGCTGCACCGATCATGGCTAAACCTGCTCCGATAAATTTTGCTGCAAAAACGATGTCACCTGTCATGATTTAGAACCTCCTCCACTGATGATGGATAATATCAAATTATAATTACGCTTCAGCATGTTCTTCACTGCCATGGCCATGTGTGGCCATTGACATAAAGACCATGGTTAACATACCAAATACGACCGCCTGGATCAAACCGATAAAGAATTCAAATAACAATATCCCGGATTGGATCCACGAAGCTCCCGCCGGTAAAATTGATCCGACCAGGAATAACAAAACTGATCCCGCAAAAATATTTCCGAACAACCTGAACGAGAAAGAAAGCAATTTGGATAGTTCAGATATTAGTTCAAGGATGGAGATCAACAAGTCCATCAGGCCAAACGCTGGTTTCTTAAACAGGGTCGTAAAATTTAAGAACTTTGAGAGATAGGCTGGACCTTGAGCCCTTAATCCAATAACCTGGGTCATGACCACAGAAACGATTGCTAGGGCTACAGTGAAGTTCAGGTCAGTTGATGGCACTCTCACGAATGGAACAATATTGTAACCCTGTCCCTCCGCTACCGTTCCACCTTTTACTATGGCTGCTATTCCGCTGGTGATATCCCGTAAAAGATAACCATGGGCACTCGGTTCGATCTTTCCAATACTATCGACGCCTGGTATTAATTCCAACCAGTTGGAAATAAGAACCATTAAAGTAATCGTGGCAAAGTATGGAAAAATTGTCTTCGTCCACTTTCCTGCTGTTGATTCTGTCAGGTTATAAAGAGCTTCCATCAGTGCTTCAACTGCACCGGATATGCCTTTCGGTACCATTTCGCCGCTCTTTGTCGCTGAACGCACCATCAATGCCATTGCGATCAGGATAATATCGACGATCAAAACAGCGACCAAAGTATTTGTCGGTATAAATTCGCCAATAATTGGTAATGTGAATAACGGGTGCTCAGTGAGCTTTTCCGGAGCTACCTGTATATGCGGACTGATAGCCGGGAAGAAGCTGGCTCCTACAATGGCAATAGCCATAAAAAGGAAGACAAACCAGCGGTTTACGCCCCAGCGCCATTTTCGCTTATTCTCCAAGGTTTTTTTCCTCCTGTTTCGTTTTCAGTGTTGTCTCAATTTTCATTTTCTTCATCGCCGCTCGCACAATAACGATCATCAGAACAAGGCTTACCGGTATGCTCACAAGGATCAACCCAATTGTAAACCATGGTTTGGTATTAAACTGATGGTCTATATAAAGTCCAAGAAGAAGTGCCGCAATGATGATCACCAGGGTAACGCACCCGACCTGGCTGACAATTCCCACCAGCGTGAGATTAAGCAGCTTCTGCTTATTCGTTATCGGCTCTTTTTCAGAGTTCATTAGTGTCTCATTATACCAAATCGGAGAAAACCTTAAAACATGCTTGCGACTGCCCCATAGGATAAATAAAACCAGGGCGAGAATAATATACCGATCACTAATATTCCAATAACAGAGATGATGATCGCAGACCTTGGCTGATCCGGGAATGACCAGACGGTTCTTCATCGCCTTCACTTCGATTCAGGTAAACCACCTTTAGAACCACCAGGTAGTAGTAGAGAGCTATGATCGAATTTAATATACCGATGATTGCCAGCCAGACCATTTTCACCTGGATGGCTGAAGCAAACAGGATGATCTTTCCCAGGAAACCGGCAAATGGAGGTATTCCTCCCAGGGACAATAACGCTGCCAGTAAACCCAGAGCCAAAGCAGGAGAACGCCTGGATAGACCGGCGTAGTCTTTGATCTCGTCCGATCCAATAGCTTTACCGACGATGGATACCACGCCGAAGGCTGTCAGGTTGGTCACAAGATAGGCGATCAGATAATAAACCACACCAATGATACCGATCGGGTGGACGGATGCTATACCGATCAAAATATACCCCGCCTGGGCAATGGAGGAGTATGCCAGCATACGCTTGATATTCTTCTGGTTCATTGCCTGGAGATTACCGAATGTCATGCTGGCTACTGCCAATGCAGCGATGATAATGCCCCAAATGGAAGCAACAAATGGAAATGCGATCAGCAATAAGCGGAGGAGGACGGCAAACCCGGCTGCCTTGGAAGCTGTGGATAGAAAACCGGCGACCGGGCTGGGAGCGCCTTCATAGACATCCGGAGCCCAAAAATGGAATGGTACTGCGGAGATCTTAAAACCTATCCCGATCAGGATCAGGATGACAACGACTATCACAGGTACAAAACCTACCTGGTTGGAGGTTATCATATTACCGATCTGGTAGATCTGAGTGGTACCTGTAAAACCAAATAACAGACTGAAACCATACAGCATCAGGGCAGAGGTCATTGCCCCATAAAGCAGGTATTTAAATCCTGCTTCAGCAGACTTGGCATCCTTTCTCAGGAAACTTGCAAGAATATACAATGGAATGGATGTAGTTTCCACCGCCAGGAATAACATGATCAGGTCTGCTGAAGAAGCCATGAGCGTCATTCCAAGCACGGCGATGATCATGATCAGGTAAAATTCGCCTTTCTTCCCGGCTTCCTCATAATTCTTCATCAACAGCGAGGTGATCACCCCGCCAAACAGAAAGATCAAATCAAATGTAAAAGAAAGCCAATCGAAGCGCAGCATACCCCCGAAAACCAGTACCCCTTTTTGGGGAGGAATGGCAAAGATAAACATTGCAGCACCGATCAGGAGAAAACCAGCGCCAGCAATCCAGGCCAGGATTCGCCTTCGCTCTCCCCGCCAAAGGAGGTCCAGAACTAAAATAACAGCCCCTAACAGGATTAAACCGAGTTGTGGGATGATTACCCGGAGAATTGATGGATCAAAGCTTCCTGCTGTCACCTATACACCTCCAAGAAGCTGAAGTACATGCTGCACTCCAGACTGTACCATGCCACTCAATAACGATGGGAATAAACCAATTCCAACCATAAATAATGCTAGGATTACGATGGATACTTTATCAAGGATCTTTACATCACTCAAGCCAGACTCGATCTCCACGGGGATATTCCCGAAGAAAACCCGGCTGACGACTCGTAAAATATATGCTGCAGTGATGATCACTCCTATGACCGCCACGATCGCAGCGATCGGTGATGCCTGCCAGAGCCCCATGAAGATCGGGAACTCGGCTGCAAAGCCGGAGAATCCCGGCATGCCCATGGAAACCAACCCGGCAATGATGAACCCGATGGCTGCAAACGGCATCACTTTCATCAAACCGCCCAATTTGGGAAGCTCACGGGTATGTGCCCTGTCATAGACCATTCCGACAACAGCAAAGAACATAGCTGTCATGACTCCGTGCGAGAACATTTGCATGCCTGCACCAACCAACCCGTTTTTGTTCAGGCTGGCAAATCCCAGCAAAACAAGCCCCATATGGGAGACTGACGAAAAACCGATGACATACTTGAAATCCGATTGGATCAAGGCAATGACTGCCCCATAGACTACGTTAATGACTGCCAGAACAATGATCAGCGGCGCCCAGTATCTGGCTCCATCCGGCAGCAGCATAATCCCTACCCGTAATGCGGCAAATGCACCCACTTTCATTTCAACACCGGCCAGCATCATGGAGATTGCAGTTGGTGCGGCAACATGACCATCAGGTGCCCAGGAATGGAAGGGGAAAATACCCGCCAGAATCGCGAATCCAAAGAAAATGAACGGGAACCAGATCTGCTGAAATAAGGGTGTGAATTTGACAGTTTCAAGTATGGTCAGGTCAAAGGTATATTGACCGGATTGCGTGTACACAGCCAATGCCCCGACCAAAGCAATCACCGAGCCGATGAATAAATAAAGCGTCAACTTCATGGCGCCGTATTCACGGGTCTTCGGCCAACCCCAGACAGTGATCATCAGGAACTTGGGGAACACTGCGATCTCAAAGAAGAAAAACAACATGAAAAGGTCCATGGATGCGAAGACGCCAAATACGCTTCCGACCAGGATCAATAAAAAGCCAAAAAACTCCTTGGGACGTTCAGTCACGCTCCAGGAGATCATCACACCGGTACATGCCACAATCCCGGTCAGCAATATCATCGGTGCAGAAATTCCATCCACGCCCACCAGGTAGGAAATTCCCAATTGAGGCAGCCAGTTCAGACGCTCGACGAATTGGTAACCTGCCACGTTGATCTGATAGGTAAAGTACACCGCCAACGAAAGCAGCATCGAGAGGGATGCCGCCGCCAGAGCGAGGATCTTGATCTCATTTACCCGCTCTTTGGGGAGCAAAAAAATGATCAAGCCGGCGATGATGGGTGTAAAAATAATGATCGATAGCACAGGTAACTGCATCTGTCACTCCGTTAGTAAAGCATCATGACTGCCTTGTTTATAATTTCAAGGATCCAGGCTGGCCAAATCCCGATCGCCAGGATAAAAACTATCAAAGGAACCAGTACAAAGATTTCCCTGGTGTTGATCTCTGTTAGGTGCCCCACCCAGCGGGTATTGAGTGGACCATGCAGAACTTTTCTCAATGCGATAAGGACATATGCACCCGTAAAAAGTAATCCGATCATGCTCAAGGCGGTTGCAACAATGAACACCGGCCATGATCCCCGCACTACCAGGAATTCAGAGACAAAGCCATTCAAACCGGGCAAACCGAGTGAAGCCATGGATATGAAGAGCAGCAATCCACCGAACAAGGGAACTAGGGTGAAGAGACCGCCAAAATCATCCAGGTTGCGGGTATGTGTCCGTTCATAAATGACGCCTACCAGGAAGAACATTCCCGCTGATGAAAGGCCATGGTTGAACATTTGCAAGACGGCACCGTTCAATGCAAGGTGAGCATTCTCTGTTCCTGCAGCAGCCGCTCCGACAGCGATCCCCAGGATCACGAAACCCATATGGTTGATGGATGAATAAGCTACGAGTTTCTTGAAGTCCCGTTGACCAAATGCTGCGAAAGCTCCAAATATGATGGCCATTGTCGCCAGGAAAGCCAGTGCCGCGGCAAAGAACTTTGCTTCCGCCGGGAAGAGCGGCAGCACCAGGCGCAGGAATCCATAAGCTCCCAGTTTGAGGAGGACACCAGCTAAAAGCATGGATCCCGGAGTTGGCGCTTCTGTATGAGCATCCGGAAGCCAGGTGTGGAAAGGCCACACGGGCACTTTGATGGCAAAAGCCACCACGAATGCCCAGAATGCTATCGTCTTGATCGTGGTCAGAGGTAGCCCGAACAGAGTGCCTGAAAGTCCTGGCCAGCTCTTGAACAATTGCGGCAGATCAAATGTGCCTGAAATTGCACCGATCAACTGGATGGAAAGCAGAAGCCCCAGTGATCCGGCCATGGTGTACAGGATAAATTTTAACGACGCATAATTCCGATTTTCACCACCCCATTGGTTGATGATGAAGTACATCGGCACAAGTCCAATTTCCCAGAAGACAAAGAAAAGCAGCAGGTCAAGCGAAACAAAAACACCCAGCATGCCTGTTTCCAGGAACAAGAACAGCATCATGTAAGGTTTGATGCGGTCCTTGATGGAGAAAGATGCCAGGAGTGCCAGGGGTGTCAATAATGTGGTCAACAGGACCATCGGCAGTGAAATGCCATCAATTCCGAGGTGATATGTCGAAGCGATGGACGGGAACCAGGCTACCTGTTCCTGGTATTGGAAACCAGCCTGGTCAGCTTTGAATCCTGTCCACAAAAAAACAGTGAACATCAAAGGTAATAAGCTGAACAGGAAAGCTGCCCACTTGATCAACTTCTCCTTGTTACTCGGCAGAAAGAAGATGACCGCTGCGGCAGCAGTTGGCAGGAATAAGATCAGCGTGAGAATGTGTCGTACGATGAAATCCATCGCTTGCTCCAAAGAATCAGACTATATCAAAATATAGATCACCGCGAAGAGGATCGCGGAAAATACCATCACCACTGTGATCGTAACGACCATGTATTGCTGTAATTTTCCGGACTGCATCGGGCTGATGGCCCCTCCCAGGTTTTTCACTCCACCTGCAAGACCGTCGCCGCCCATATTGATCACCGGAACGTCGAAACCCGACCTGACGATTCGTCCGACCCAGAGGAAGAAGCGGGCGATCCCATGCAGGGCGCCATCGATCACGATCTTATCCATCCACAGGCTGGTAAACACCTCTGAGACCCATTCAGCCGGTCGAATGAATATCTTCTGGTAAAACTCATCCACATAATATTTATTCTGCAGAATTGTATAAACTCCACCCAGCTTACTCTGCAATGGGTCTTTTTGGGTCTTCATAGATCGATAAACCAGCCAGCCTAATCCCAACCCGCCCAGCGAAACGACGACAGAAACCAGCAGGGGAATCGCATTGAAGGCGGCCACATGCTCCACCTCTCCCAACATACTGCCGGTAAATTTCTCGAACCAGTTGGGGAGAATGCCGCCCAACCCGGGGAAATTTTCCGGAATGCCGGACCAACCCGCGCCAACTGCGAAGATGGACAGGATCACCAGTGGCAGAGTCATCGTCCACTTTGTTTCCTGGGCATGTTCCGCTGATTTAGTGCGCGGTGTACCGAGGAATGTGAGTGTGATCTGGCGCATGGTATAAAATGCCGTCAATAAAGCAGCCAAAGCCAGGACAATGAATACAACGGTCTGTCCGCCTTTGAATGCACTAGAGAGGATCTCATCTTTTGACCAGAACCCGGCAGTGATCAAAGGGAACCCGGAAAGGGCGAACCCACCGATCAGGAACGTCCAGAAGGTTACCGGCATCTTTTTACGCAGTCCGCCCATGTTCAGCATATTCTGCGGATCGACATCCTCGCCTGTGTGAAGCACCCCGTGCTCCATGCCGTGAATGACCGACCCGGAACCAAGGAACAGCAGCGCTTTAAAGAAAGCATGTGTTACAAGGTGGAAAATGGCTGCCGAGTAAGCACCGATGCCCACTGCGGCGATCATATACCCCAATTGGCTTATGGTGGAAAATGCCAGCACGCGTTTGATGTCATTTTGCGAAACTGCTATGGTCGCTGCAAATAGCGCGGTGAATGCCCCGACAGCGCCAACCACCAGCATGGCTGGAGTCAAAGCGCCTCCCGGTTCCCAACCGGCTGTCAGCAGCGGGAAAATGCGAATGGAGAGGTAAACACCAGCTGAAACCATGGTCGCCGCATGGATCATGGCTGAAACCGGTGTGGGTCCTTCCATGGCATCCGGCAGCCAGACGTGCAGCGGGAACTGGGCGGATTTGCCAATCGTCCCGATAAACAGTAAAAGACCAATCGCACCGGCAGTGGACAGCCCGAGTATGCCGGAGGATGTGGATGCCAGGCGTTGTAGTAATTCTGGATTGGCAAATATCTCGCGATAATTCAATGTGCCGGCTGTGGTATAGAGGAATGCGATACCCAGCAGCATGAAGACATCCCCGACCCGGGTGGTCATAAAGGCTTTCATGGCTGCTTTCTTGGCTGAATCCTTTCCATACCAGAAACCGATCAGCAGATAGGAACACAGTCCCATGATCTCCCAACCGACATACAACAGCAGCAGGTTATCACAGACCACCAGCAGGTACATGGCGAAGGCAAACAGGCTCAGGAAGGCAAAGAAACGGGAATACATCGGTTCAACGGATGGAACCCGGTGAGAGTGTCCGTCTGAACCGGTAATGGTCGCCCCATGTGGAGGCAGGCCGGCAACGTCATGATCACCTTTGGGAGACCCGAAGTTCTGGTAACCTACACTATAAATGAAGATCATCAAGATCGTCCAGGACACGAAGAAAAGCACTACGGCGGTGAGGTTATCAACCTGCACCCCGATCTGCAAGTATCCGGTACCGGTCGGCAGCCAGTTGATCGCGCTGCGGATGGGTTCTTCCGCCAGGTGTGGTTTGGTGACAGCAGTAACGAAGGTGATCATGCTCAACAGCCAGGATATGGCTGCAGCACCGATCGCAATGGTATGGCTAAAGGCTTTGGACCGGTTCGTAAACAGGATGATGAGAATAAATGCCAGTAACGGCGGGAGAGGAATTAACCAGACTAATGTTTCAGGTGTCATAATGTTCCGTTATCTCCGAGTTAGCCCTTTAAGGAGGAAATTTCTTCTGTCACGATAGTCTTTTGTTTCCGGTACACAGCAATAAATATCGCCAGGCCGACTGCCACTTCTGCAGCCGCGGCTGTGATCACGATGATAACGAAGACCATTCCAGCCGCATGGACGACATCCAAATACCGCCAGAAAGCCAGCAAATTAATATTGACCGCATTCAGGATCAACTCGACACCCAACAGCATGGCAATTGCATTCTTGCGGGTAAGTACGCCGAAAAGGCCGATGCAAACCATCCCTGCTGCCAGAATAAGATACCAGGATAATGGGATCATTTGTCACTCTCCCCGGTACTGCGGTCCCGGCCGATGTAAATTGAACCGACCAGTGCTGCCAGAAGTAAAATGGAAGCTGTTTCGAAAGGAATCAGGAAACCATTAGGATCCACAAGTGCCACACCCAGGTTGGCAACCGTATCCGGGTTGACAACTGGTTCTGTAAGCACGGTCCGAGATCCATTCCAGGACATGATCATATATACCAACCCGGCGTACATCAAAACGCAAAGGATGGTTGTCAGAATAAAATATTTGTTCAATTGCTGTCCTGTATCCATCATCGCTTTGCGGGTCAGCATCACTGCGAATATGAACAAAACTGCAATGGCTCCAATATATACGATCACCTGGACGACTGCAAAAAATGGCGCCTGTAACAATGCAAAGATGTACTGCCACACCCGCCAGGGCCAATATCAACCAGAGCGCAGCGTGGATCATCTTCGGGGCGGTCACAACCAACACAGAAGAAAACAGGATGACCACTGCTGAAACAAGGAATATGGCTTGATCAAGCGTCATGTGTGTGCTCCATTACCATGGTTTGTGTTGATCGATGGCTTTCCGCCAGTTCATCCATTTTTATTTTTCTTTTATTAAGGGAAGCTCTGCCTACCAGGAAGACAATTCCAAGAATGACCAGGTTTGCTGCCAGGTGAACAAGTATCCTGACGACTGACCCTGAATTCACCATAATTTTTTCGATCAAAGCGGTTGTAACCACCGCCATCAGCGCGATCGGGGTAAAGATCTGCCAGTTCAGTTTCATCACCTGGTCCAGACGGAAGCGCGGGAAGGACCCGCGGAAAAGGATCACCAGGAAGTAAACCACCATTGTTTTGATAACAAAGTACACAAACCCCAGGGTCGGTATTTGCTGCGCCCAGGGACCCTGCCAGCCGCCTAGGAAGACTGCTGTAAACAAAAGGGAGATGGTAAATGCGTGCAGGAATTCGCCGACATAGAACATGCCGAATTTCAGGCCGGAGTATTCAATGTTGAATCCGGCCACGATCTCAGATTCTGCTTCAGCCAGGTCGAATGGAGCACGACCCACTTCTGCCACTGAACTGATGAAGAATAACAAGGCCGCCAGGGGTGCTACCACTATGAACCATACGGGTTGAGCTTTCACAATCGTATTCAACCCCATTGATCGGGCTAATATCACCGGGACTAGTAAAGCCATAGCCATGGGGATCTCATAAGAGATCAGCTGGGCGATCACCCGGAAAGCGCCAAGCATGGCATATTTATTATTCGAAGAATAGCCTGCGAAAATGATCCCCAGTGAGCTGATTGCTCCAGCGGCGATCAAGTACAACACACCAACATTAATATCCACACCGTAAACGGTCGGACTGAAAGGAACCACCGCCCATATGATCAGAATCCCGCCCACCGCCATGATCGGTGCCAGGTTATAAGGGACAACATCTGCTCCTGCTGGGGTTATGTATTCTTTGGTGAAGATCTTGGCCATATCCGCAAATGGTTGGAAGAGACCGAACGGCCCGACACGGTTAGGTCCCAACCGGTCTTGTAAGCGACCGATGATCTTACGTTCATACCAGATCAAAAAGATCACCCACAGCATGGCCAGCAGTGGTAAGGCGACTGCACCCAGTGTGGGGACGATCTGACCTGCTAAGGATGCAGGCAAGTTAAGAGGTGTGAGCCATTTTTGTATCAGTGTGCTGATAAAAATTACCGGATCGCGCAGAAAATCCATTCCGACTCCTTAGGGTTAACCCGGCAGGTTAATAAATTTGATTTAGCTTTAAGACCATTCGAAGGCACCCTTTTTCCATGCGTAAAGCAGTCCCGCCGCAAGGATCAGGATAAATAAAACACCTTCCAGAACAGCAAAAAGACCAAGTTTATCGAAGGCGATCGCCCATGGATAAAGAAAAACGGTCTCAATATCAAACACGAGGAATACGAGGCCGATCAGGTAATACTGGGCCTTGAACTGCACCCAGGTTTCCCCTTCGGTCTCGAGTCCGCATTCATACGTGGATGTTTTAATTGAATTGGATCTTTCAGGAGCGAGGAGCCCGGCCATGAAAATTGCTACAGCCGGTAATCCCAATGAAACAACCATGAATACTCCGATGTAAAACCATTCGTTGTTCATATAACCCTCAAACAGAAAGGATAGCCCGGAAAATAAACCTCATTGGGTCAAATTATTTTATCATAACTATTATCTTATCAGCACTATTTTTTCCGAACGAATTTCCCGAAACCCCATAGAGCTGCACCAATAACACCCAGGCAAAGGCTGACAATTCGGGAAGCAATCAAATCCATACCCAGTAATGTAGTAACCGGGATTTCCATATCCCGGGCAACCAGCGGATAATCGAGCGACAGTCCTTGCGGATTTTCTATGGAGAGGTAGATCCATAATTTGCCTATCTGTGGTTCCTTTCGGGTGGATAGGAGATTCCAATGGAAAGCCGGGGATGCTTGCTGGGAGATCGATTTTTGGTAAATTCCTGCCGGTTCGACGAATTGGCGTGGAAATTCAAGATGGGCTTTTATTTGCAGGTTGAAATCGACTGGCGTTGATTCCATTTGATCTTCATTATCTACTCTAGCCAGGCTGGCAGCAACCTCGACATGACCTTTTCTGCCCTGCAAAATATTCTTTGGAAATTGAAGGGCAATCTCCAGGTTGGAATTCTTTAGAAAATCTTTGATATCCTCACTGTCAGAGAAGTCCTGGATCTCAGCATAATCTGAACTGATCCGTTCAACTATATCTTCACCTTTGAAGTTGAATTGTATTTTCTCCGATCGATCCGGAATAAACCCGATCAAAATCAGCAGGCCAGCCAGGACCAATAATAAAATACCAAGTTTTCTCATGGACGGTTTCACCCCTTTAGAATATCATATAGATGAGCGTATGGAAATGGAGAATCCGGATATGAAAGTAACCAAACAAAGAACACAAGAACTCACGCGCCGTGACTTTCTGCAAAAAGTCACCACTTCCTTGGCGGGATTATTCATAGCCGCACCTGCACTATCCACATACCTTAATGGAAAGAATTTATTGCTGCAACCAGACCAGGTTTTAGCCATGGTAGAACTGCCTGCTCTGGCTGAACTGCAAGACGCGCTGTTGGTCCGCATCATAGACACATCCCACCCCATCACTGAGGAAGAGATCACCGCCTTGATTACGCCGAATTTACAGAAAATACCTCTTAAGCTGGAAGGCATCCGGGCTGCGAATGAAAATATCCGCGTGCATTCGCTCCTCTTACCTTCACTCGAAAACCTGTTTACACAGGCAAACAGCGACTTGACCGGTTTATTTATTCATAGCGGATTCCGATCTTATGAGGAACAAGCCATCGCCTACAGCAAGTCGAAAGACAAGCTGGTAGTGCTAAAACCCGGCACTTCCCAGCACCATTCAGGACTGGCGCTGGATTTCACCTCTTCGGATATTGGGAAACAGGTTGACATCAGCCTTCACTTCGAGAATACCAAGGCGGCAAAGTGGATGGAGGCTCACGCCTGGGAATACGGCTTTGTTCCCAGTTATATCAACAGCCATGATGGGATCAAGAATGAACCCTGGCACTATCTTTACATGGGAAAAGAGTTGTCAGAAGCCTATATGCGCTTGAAATCCGGCGGCTGGTACGGGGATGTCTTCCTGCTGCAGCATGCGGTCAACCTGGGGATGCAGAAAATCGTCCTTGAAATACCGTAATCAGCATGGATACGCAAATGCTGATCGCAATGAACAGGAATTTCAGGAAATTCAGGTAGAATTGAATTATCAAACCCTTTATTGGAGGATAAATGATCAAACACCCGGCTGAGCCATTTCGCATTAAATCTGTTGAACCCATCAGGTTGATCGATGCTGCTGCACGCAAGAAGGCATTGAAAGATGCCGGCTACAATATTTTCGCTGTCAAAGCGGAAGATGTGTTTATCGATTTTCTGACAGATTCGGGTACAGGTGCCATGAGCCAGCATCAATGGGCTGCCATCATGGAAGGCGATGAATCCTATGCCGGTGCGCGTTCCTTCTATAAACTCAAAGAATCCATGGACCTGATCTTTGGTTTTGAATTCTTTGTGCCCACCCATCAAGGCCGGGCAGCAGAAAACATCCTCGCCCAATTGACGGTCAAACCCGGGAACTCCATCCCATCCAATATGCATTTTGACACCACCGAAGGCAACATCCGCGCCCGCGGCGGCAGACCTGCCAACCTGGTGATTGATGAGGCTTTCGACCCATCTAACCACCACCCGTTCAAAGGGAATATGGATATTCGTAAGTTGAAAGAATTCATCGAAAAAACAGGTAAAGAGAATATCCCATTTGGAACGATCACCATTACCAATAACGCCGGCGGCGGCCAACCTGTCTCCATGGAGAATATTCGCCAGGTGTCCGAGGTTTATCACAGCTATAAGATCCCCTTCTTCATCGATAGCTGCCGCTACGCAGAAAATTCCTATTTCATCAAGCAGCGTGAACCCGGATATGCGGATAAAACCATTCTGGAGATCGCCCAGGAGATCTTCTCGTACGCTGATGGTGCCTGGATGAGCGCCAAGAAAGACGCCATTGTGAATATTGGCGGCTTCCTGGCTGTTCGTTCTGCCGACCTGTACCAGAAGATTTGCAATGAGTTGATCATGCGCGAGGGCTTTCCCACTTATGGTGGTCTGGCCGGACGCGACCTGGCAGCCATGGCGGTAGGATTGCTGGAAGGGCTGGATGAGGAGTATCTTACCTACCGCATCGGTCAGACTGCTTATATCGGTAATAAACTGCTGGAAGCCGGCATCCCGATCATCGAGCCCCCGGGCGGACACGCCATTTATATTGATGCCGGGAAAATGCTTGCGCATATTCCGCAGATCGCATTCCCGGGGATCGCCCTGAGCTGCGCCATGTACCTGGAAGGCGGCATCCGCGCCTGCGAAATTGGCTCGGTCATGTTTGCGTATGCCGACCCGGATACCGGCAAAATGGTGCATCCCAAGCTGGAACTGGTGCGCATGGCCATTCCGCGCCGCATGTACACCCAGAGCCATTTTGATTATGTGGTCGATGTGCTGAAAGAGATCAACGCGAAGAAATCGACTTTGGGCGGCTACAAGATCACCTATCAGGCCCCCCTGATGCGCCACTTCACCGCTAAATTCGAACCATTGGCTGCAGATAACCGCACTCCGCATGAGAAGGTGATGGAGTCAAAAAGAAAAACGTTATAGAATAGTCGTAGGTCGGATAGAGTAAATGTAGGTCGGAAAGAGCGAAGCGAAATCCGACAATGAACAATTAATAAAGAGTTGGATTTCGGGCTTTCGCCCTCTATCCAACCTACAAAAGGTAATGAATATAATTAACACATGAATTACCGAAGAGTGTATCAGCCAGGTGGGACATTTTTCTTCACCGTGGTAACCTTTAACCGGAATAATTATTTTTCTTCTCAGTCAAACATGGAGATCCTGAGGGATGCGTTTCGTTATGTCATAAAGAAACATCCGTTCAATATGATTGCTCACGTTATATTGCCAGATCACCTGCATGTCATTTTGCAATTACCTGAAGGAGATCAGGACTATTCCACAAGGTGTAGGTTAATAAAAGGCTATGTTTCTAGAAATTGGAATAACCAAAATTATGCTTCTGATGCTGTCCACCTTCAACAACCGCATCGTTTTTGGCAGAACCGATTTTGGGAACACACCATTCGGAACCAGCTTGATCTGGATAAGCATATTGACTATATCCATTTCAATCCCGTCAAGCATAAGCTTGTTGCAGACCCCTTGAAATGGGAATATTCCAGCTTTCGTAAGTATATAGATGAAGGTTCTTATAACGAAGATTGGGGTAAGGTTGAACCCAACGATATATTTAAAGGTGTAGCTGGGGAGTAAATTATTTTTGTTGTATGTCGGGTAGAGTTATTGTAGGTCGAATAGAGCGTAGCGAAATCCGACAATAAATCATAAAAGAGTTGGATTTCGGGTATTCACCTCAATCCTACCTAAGAAAACCATATGAAGAAAAATAGAATACTCATTACTATCATTTGTATATACGGAGTGACGGGTATATTCTATTTATTTTTCCCGGTTCTTTCACCAATTTTTGAAATTTTGGATCCTCAGTTTATCGGCCACTTATTTTATAATGTTGATAACGTTAATCTTTGGATTGAGTCCTTCGTTTTATTATTTTCCAGATGTATTATTTTCCGGAATTTCAGCTATCTACCTTGTAATTTGTTTTCAATATATCCGAAAGGCTGATCCTTCTAAAAGTTTATATCGGAAGGCATATTTTCTTCCAGTGATTTCCTTGATTATTTGGCTGGCATTGATACCACTAGGTTATACATTCTGGGGAGAAAAGAGGGTCAACTCATATTTTGTGGGTGGTTGGATTCGCATGACCCTTTCAGGAGGTCCCGAAAAATTAATAAAAGATAGCAAAGGATTTATCCAATCTGCAAGTGAAAATCCCGAAAATTTTATCGTACCGTTATCATTAAAAGGTCTTGGTAGACCAATTGGTATTGATCCAAACATGAGTATGGCAATCTTCGTTATTGGAAGCGCTGGGGGATATGCAGATAGTTTTGGATATATTGTTGGACCAAATTATGACTGTTTTACAGTACCAGATTATTTAAATTATTTGGAATTTTACAGAATTTGGAAAATGGCTGATGGGGTTTGCTTTTATGAGATGTAATCATGGTGCGCCATTAATATGTTCATCTTTGAAACATCAATATTAACGAATAGCTGTAGGTCGGATGGAGCGGAGCGAAATCCGACTATAAATTTAAAAGACGTTGGATTTCGGGGAAAAACACCCTCAATCCAACCTACGAAAACATCAGGAATGTTACTTTCCACCCTCGAACTCTGTACTTTGCCAATTCCTCCCGCACTACAGATCGAACCATTTCCTCCAGGTGAATACTGCCACGAAAAACGTATTCGCGCAGAGCCTGATTGATCATAGTTTGATAATTGCCACCGCCTTCATCAGTCACTTGCTGGCGGAACCAATCCAGGACTTCTTTATCCAATCGGATCGTGATCCGTTCTTTACCATACGCAACCGGTAGAACTGCGCCACGTTTTCCTTTGGAAAAATCATATTCAGGTTTCATATCGTCATTCATTCATTTTCTATGTTCGCGCCGGTGTTTTTATCCCCATGGCGCAGCGAAGTGGGATCTCACCGAGCGCGAGTATTTGACCGAAAGTTTTCTGCATTAACCACATCCGGTGCGTTTCCCATTCACCATGTACTTACCGCAATGCTTTCTCCTGAATGGTGCGGTGGGTTCCATCGCAGATAGGCTTTTTGCACGATTCGCCGCAATTGCAAAGGGTCACCCGGTTACGGGTTTCAAAAGGTTGACCATCCGAGCGTTCCACCGGGATGCCGCCTGTCACCCATAATGGCCCTTCGATGGGTCCTTCAGCCGTGATCTCTGTGGTCACAGCGATCTGAACCGGCAGATCCGGCTCGATATCAGCTTCATATTTATCCATGGAATAGGTATAAGCACCGGAGGGGCAACGCTCGATCATGGCAATGATCTCTGCCCGCACCCGTGGCTCGGAAGTTTCGCTCATCATCCTGTCGATGTTGGTCTGACGGTTGCCGCAGAAGCCTGAGGACATGCACAGGTAACTGTCCTGTTTCACCACCAGGCCTGTACCTCTATCGTCTACATATTGACGTTCTGCAATCGGATGGGTATCTGCCGTCTCAGTGCCGTCAAATTCACTTTCATGGTGATTACCGTCGCAATAGGGTTTGTTCCCGGACTTGCCGCAGCGGCACAACCCGTAGAACTCCCTGCCTTCCTTCTTGACAACATGATATTCACCATCTTTTTTCCAGGTCAGGGGTTCCCCGTACTCAGAGACCACCTGGGTTTTATGAACCAGTGGAACATCACCAAAGACATGGTAAGAACCGTTTGGCATGATCACAATCCTGGGGGAGTCATTTTCAGATTCTGGTTTTTCCGGCATTGTAAGCTCCTGTTCGTTTCAACTAAAACGATTATATACCTGAATTTTTCCACTATTCGAATAACCACCTGTATTTTCAGCATGATTATGGAAAATTGAATATCGGATTTCACTTGTTCTATGACTGGCTCGGTAACCGGCTCAATCTAACCTACTAAAACTGGAATCCATTAGCGGGTTATAATACCAATTCGAACGAACATTCGAAGAATTAATGATAATCAACAGGAGGATCAAATGGCAGATGTTGATTTTCTATCTCAATTAAACCATTTCATAGTGGCAGCTAAAATCCATTCCTACGTTGGAAGTGGAAACGAAAGGTCCTCCTTCTCGCCTGCAATCACATGACATTGAATACATCGAAAACGATTTTCGCTACCTGGATAGTTATTTCGGCGGTCAAAGTTTTATCGGTGAGGAAATCGTGTATCATAAAGGGTCACCGATCTGGGGAATGAATTATTACGGTGTTGACCTTAGACCTGATCTGATATCGGCGGCAGATATTGGAGCAATGATCAAAAAGAGCCTGAAAGAGATGTATAAAGAGGGCAGGTTTCTGGGTGGTTTTGAGTACTTTGACCAGGATCTTCGCTACCTGGATAAAAGTGATGGATCAATAACAAATTTTACGGGGATGGAAGAGATCTATAAGAACGACACTCTTGTATACAGACTGACCTATCATGGAGGACTGATTGAATAAAAGAACATACAACCCAATAATAATCTCCTGCTTCCTTCTATTATTTGTTTTCATTCTGGGAAGCTGCTCGACTGCCAAAAAGATCGATGCGGATGAAAAGGAAAAGATTTCCGCCCTGGTGACACCCAAGATCGACAGCATGATGCAGGGTTTCTCTGATAACAATTATCAGAAATTCTCAGAATTCTTTGATGCCAAATTACTCAAAGGAATGCCTGAATCCGGATTCAACGACACCCGAAAAATGATCACCGAGAAGATCGGCAATTACCAATCATACAAGATCGCAGATATGCTGAAAACCCAGAACTTCATCACTGTGATCTGCAATGCTACTTTCGATAATGAAGATAAAGTCACCATCCGGGTGATCTTTGATCCGGATGCTGATTATGCCATTTCCGGTCTCTGGTTTGATTCACCTGAACTGCGCAAGTGATCCTCCCGGGCAACTGAGTTCGGGAAGATTTTCACATCAAGCTATCCAACCAATCACTAATCCGTTATACTTTTCGCATGGAAAATCCCACCGAAGCCAATAATACTGCACCAAAACCAAAGAAAAAGGGTATATCCCAATCTGTATCCATCATCATTTTCTCAGTCCTGATCATGGTTCTGGCTGGAATTATCTTTACCCAGGATATGAATTACATTAGGGAATTTATCAGCAAGGCAGGCGCCTGGGGTGTTTTGGTCAGTATTTTGCTGTATGCGCTCTTAGGCTTAACCTTGATCCCATCCGAACCGCTTACCCTCTTTATCGGCGCACTGTTCGGTCCATGGTTGGCATTGCTGATCGCCGGCACCGGTAATACTCTGGCAGCTTTTGTCGAGTATTACCTGGGCACCCATATCGGAACAGCGACAAATTTCGTGGAACAAAAGAAGAAGCTTCCGTTTGGATTGGGCAGATTAAAGGTAGACTCACCCATGTTCCTGATCGGTGCCCGGATGATCCCCGGATACGGACCCAAGGTCGTCAGTATGATGGCTGGAATTTACCATGTACCGGTCTTGACTTACTTATGGACGACAGCCATTACGATCTTCGTTGGCGCAGCTCTATTTGCTTTTGGCGGGAAAGGGATTGCCCTGCTGGCCAACATTAAATAAGCCAAAACTCCCGATCAATTGGTTATAAGGAATATCGCCTACGCGCATATTATTTCAGATCCCTTTGGCTTCTTCCCATGCTTCATTTTGCTCATCGAACGATAGCTGTGACACTTCCCGTCCTGAAAGGCGGGCTTTTTTTTCAATGTAGGCGAATCGCTTTCTAAACTTCTGTGTACTGTCGCGTAATGCAAACTCGGGGTCCACTTTTCGCCAGCGGGCATAATTGACCACCGCGAAGAGCAGATCTCCCATTTCATCGGTCAACTCCTGCGGGTCGCGTGCCGCATCGATCTCGTTGACCTCTTCTATGATCTTGTCCATCACGCCGCGGATATCTTTCCAGTCGAAACCCACCCGTGCAGCACGGTCCTGCACTTCCTGCGATTGGGTAAGCGCTGGCAGGATATCCGGAACACCATCCAGCAGGCTTTTTTCAACGTTGCCGTTCTCTTTGCGTTCGGCTGCTTTCAGCTTTTCCCAGTTGGTCAGCAGGTGATCCATTCCGTCCAATTTGAAGTCGCCAAACACATGCGGATGCCGGCGGACGATCTTGCGGTTGATCCCTTCCAAGACATCCACCATGGAGAAGTCACCCTCCTCGGAACCGATCTGGGCATGTAAAACGATCTGCAGCAGCAGGTCACCCAGTTCTTCAGCCAGTTTTTGCGGATTCTCTTCATCGATGGCTTTGAGTGCTTCGTAGGTTTCTTCCAGTAAGGCTTTTCGCAAGCTGACGTGGGTTTGTTCCCGATCCCAGGGGCAGCCTTCGGGAGCCCGCAAGTGAGCCACAACTTCCTGGAATGCTTCAAAGGATGCATCCGGTTCTAGCGGCGGAATATATAAAACTGTCAGCAGCCCGATGTGCTCGCTGCGGTCGATCTCATATAATGCAATGGATTCCACAACCTCATCCGTATTTCCTGCGGAATGCACCAGCTTCACCGGGTGCTCGTCCGGGTAAACACTGAGCAGGGTCATTTTCAACTCGGCAGCGATCTGGCGGGAATATACCTGGGCGATGAGTGCCGGAAAAGTGGGCGGGAAGTTGACATGATGCAGAACAGCCAATTCCATCGCATCCGCCATGATCAGCCGCGGGTATGGATCGATTCCAAGCGCGGTGCATACCGGCTCAAAGAAGCTCAATCCTTCCACCACCCTCACGGGTAGACCGTTTTCCTTTGCCCGACGGTAGATCTCCGGGCAGGTGGCTTCAGCTACAAATGGTGAACCGGGAACGGCATAGGTCACACCTTCCGGTCTTTCGCCCAGCGCTAAAACCTGGTCGATGATCTGGGAATACACATCTTCAAATTTTTCAGACTGATCATAGAGGTGATCAAATGAATGTACTTCTATCTTCTTCGGCAGAGCTTCAACCGTTGGATGCCGCTCTGTACGCAGGTAGATCTCCTGCAATCCGTCAATAACGTTCTGCGCCTGCCTTGTCAGCAATTGCGGGTCACCGGGACCAAGACCAAGTATTGTAATTCCGCGTGTCATTCTGTATCACCTCTGCATCTTCCCAAATCTAATTCCTACTCGCCATCATCCAATTCTGAACATCCTAATCATAATCCATTAAATAAAAAGCAGAGACCACTGAATAACCAGTGTCCTCTGCTTAATTAATTATATTGAATAAAATATGCTCTAACGTTTGGTGTAAGTTGGTGCCTTACGGGCGCGCTTGAGACCTGGCTTCTTACGTTCTTTCACGCGTGGGTCGCGGGTTAAGAAACCACCTTTGCGCATGACAGGAACCAGTTCGGCATTCATTTTGGTTAATGCGCGAGCAAGTCCAAGCTGGCAGGAAAAAGTCTGACCAGTCACACCGCCGCCATTGACGATCACGGTAATATCATACTGGGTGCGTTCCTGTCCGGCTGCCTGTAGCGGGGAAAGGATGAGTTCCAGGTCACCCATACGGGTGAAGTAATCCATACCGTCTTTTGAATTGACGGTGACTTTGCCTGTTCCACTCATTAAGCGAACGCGGGCAGAGCTTTCTTTACGGCGACCAATACCTTCAAAATATTGAACTGTCATGTAACCTCTTTCCTCTACTCAACCGGTTGAGGAGATTGTGCCTGGTGGGGATGCTCAGCTTCACCATACACTTTAATATTCTTGATCAGCTCGCGCCCCATCTTATTGTGAGGGATCATGCCCCAAACGGCGTGGCGGATAACCCGGTCCGGGTATTTCTTTAACTGATCTTGCAGGCTGACGGATTTTAATCCACCAGGGTAGCCGGAATGGGAATGGTAGAACTTTTCTTCCAAACGATTTCCAGTTACTTTGATATGACCGGCATTGATAACAATGACCGAATCGCCCATTGATACACCCGGCGTAAAGGTGGGCTTATGTTTGCCAAGCAGAAGATATGCAATTCTGGTGGCTAACCGTCCCAATGTCTGCTCTTTAGCATCCACCAGGACCCATTCACGTTCGATTTTTCCTTTTAGGACGAATGTTTTGTCCACAGTTATCCTCTCCACTTACACAAGGTATTCTTAATTTAATTTGATAACCCGATCATACTAATAATTTACTCTTATCAGTTCAAGTCCGCAGGCCGGGGCAATTCCGGGATGATCCTGAAAGCCTGCTTCGAAGTGATCCCGAAGCCGTTGTGGGTCTATCCGTCCACTGGCTGCTTCTACCTGAACAAATACCAGTCTGCGTACCATGTGGTACAGGAAGGCATTTGCACAAATTGTGTATTTGAGCTCACTGCCTTCCATCTGCCATTCTGATCGGGTGACATTTCTGATCGTACCGCTTCCGGCCCGGGGCGGGGTTCCATAGGCTGTAAAATCGTGTTCTCCCATAATCACTGCTGCAGAACTGGTCAGTACAGAATAATCCACCGGTTTGTTAAGCCTCCACGCGTACCTCTCGAGGAGAGGGTCGCGGATGGTTTCACAAAGAACCCGGTATCGGTATTCTCTGGATTTTGCATCAAAGCGCGGGTGGAAATCCGGTGCTGCTTCCTGTATCTTCCTTGCAGATATATCCGCTGGCAGATAAGTATTCAGCGCACATAAGATCTCACCCATGGGATGGTTCCAATCCAGGTCAAATGTGAACACCTGTCCTGAAGCGTGAACGCCTGTATCTGTTCTCCCGGCACTGATGATGGATGTTGCGGTCCATCCCAGCTTCCGGAGAGCTTCTTCAACACAGCGTTGAACCGTCCGCTTGATACCCTGACGCTGGTATCCTTTGAACTCTGTACCGTCGTATGAAAGTGTTACCTGGTAATGTGCCATTCCATTCACGTCCAATAGACGGGGATGGATTTCCTGCAAGCGCAGGAATTATTCTTCAACCAATTCCAACAGGACCATATCTGCGGCATCGCCGAGGCGTGGTCCGAGTTTCAACATCCGGGTATATCCACCGGGACGCTTGCTATAGCGCGGGCCAAGATCGTCAAACAAGTTTTTTGACGGTATCGGCTGCATTGCCTAAATAGCTTGCTGCCAGGCGGCGGGCATTCACTTTTTCAATGTCGCTTTTGCTGCCGCTGTTCTTTGCCAGGGTGATCAATTCTTCTGCCTGGCCGCGAATTGCGGAAGCTTTGGCGCGGGTGGTGGTGATCCGCTCATGTTCAAACAATTGTCTGATCAACGTTCGCCGTAAAGCGTTGCGCTGACCTGTACTACGACTTAAACGATATCCAGCTATCTGATGACGCATCTCTTACTCCACACTTTTTTCATCATGCATGAATCCTTTATCCATCATTTTCAATTGAAGCTCATCCAGACTCTTCTCTCCAAAATTACGGATGGACATCACTGCATCTTCGCCTTTATCTAATAATTCAAGCACATCACCTACGGTGGTTATGCCGGTGCGTTTCAGTGAATTGAATACGCGCACAGAGAGATCCAGGTTTTCAATGGGTGTCTCTGCAGCTTCACTTGAAAGTCTGCTGCCGGTCGTCTCTTTTTCCACACTGAGTTCAATGATCTCATCACTGACCCCGGCCAGGAGACGGAGGTGTTCCATCAAGATCACAGAGGAGTTCCCCAGTGCCTTTTCAGGAGAAATTGTGCCATCAGTCCAAATTTCGAGTTCCAACTTATCGTAGTTGGTGCTCTGACCAACACGGGTTGACTTGACATTCCAATTCACACGTTTTACAGGTGAGAAAATGGCGTCCATTGGAAGTTCAGCGATCGGCAATTTACCGCTGCGTTCATTCGCAGGTAAATAACCGCGGCCATGTTCCACGTTCATGTCAATTTCAAGCCGGGTATTTTTATCGTCTACAGTGAAAAGGTAAAGATCAGGGTTGACGATCTCTATCTCTGCAGGTGTTTTGATATCAGCTGCCGTGACCACGCCTTCACCACGCACATCCAGGTGCATGGAGGAGACATCGACATCATACAGCTTCAGGCGGATCTGCTTCATCTGCAGCATGACCTGAATGACGTCTTCACGAACGCCAGGGATATCACTGAACTCGTGCAATACGTCATTGATCCGGATGGATGTAACACAAGCCCCATCCAGGGATGACAATAATACACGGCGGAGTGAATTTCCCAATGTCACGCCATAACCGCGTTCCAATGGGCTGATCACAAACTTGCCGTAGTTACGGGCATCTGCCACCCGCTCTACTTTTGGCATTACCATATTAGTTAAACCAGTCACTTTGCTCTTCCCTCTTGCCAACACGCCCTAAATTACCGTGTGTCGGCTCTAGTAGCCTTTAGCGAGAGTAGTACTCAACGATGAGCTGTTCGGTGATGTTGCCATCGATCTCAGCCCGGTCCGGTAAGCGCAGTACTCGCCCCGACAGGTTTTTAAGATCCCTCTCCAACCAGGTTGGAGTATTTCGAGTCTCAGCAATATCTTTCAATTCCTTGAAATATGTTGCAGACTTGGGATCCTTCTCTTACCGCGATCTTATCTCCAGGTTTCAGGAGCATGGATGGAATATCCGTCCGTACTTCGTTGACCATGAAGTGTCCGTGTGATACCAATTCACGTGCCTGAGCGCGGTTCACTGCAAATCCGATGCGGAATACCACGTTATCGAACCGTGTTTCCAGGGTCTGCAGGAAATTCAAACCGGTCAAACCTCGTTTTTTCTGTGCTAACACATAATAACGGCGGAATTGTTTTTCCAACATCCCGTATGTTCGGCGAGCTTTTTGCTTCGCGCGCAACTGGCGGGAATAGTCAGATGAACGATCGCTTCCACGTCCACCAGTGCGGCCATGAACACCTGGTACGAAACCACGTTTATCAAATGAGCACTTGGCGGTGAAACAGCGTTCACCTTTCAAGAATAATTTTTCACCTTCTCGCCGGCATAATCTGCATACCGGACCTAGATACTTAGCCATAAATAGAATCCCTCTCTCTGAACAAATTAGACACGGCGTTTCTTTGGAGGACGGCAGCCATTATGCGGAACCGGAGTAATATCAGAAATTGAATGTACCCGTAAACCTAATGACTGGACAGCCCGGATGGCTGATTCTCTTCCCGGACCAGGTCCTTTGATATATACGTCCACTTCCTGGACACCCATTGAAGCAGCGGCTTTGATAGCCTGTTCTGCTGCAAGGCGGGCGGCAAAGGGAGTGCTCTTGCGAGAGCCTTTGAATCCAGCAGATCCTGAACTACCCCAACATACGGTATTACCCTGTTTGTCAGTAATGGTAATGATCGTATTGTTAAACGAAGCATAGATATGAATCTGCCCTGAAGACAGGGTGCGCTTTACTTTTCGCGCACTGGTGGTTCGTCTTGTCGAGCGTACGTTTTGAGCCATAAAACCTCTCTAAATGAATTTCATAATATCGTTCGTCAACCATCTTCCGGTCAGCCGTGGGGTCGAGGGATCCCTACCAGGCAATGGTTAATTCACGACTTATTTCTTTGTAGCTCCACGGCGGCGTCCGCGACCGGCAACAGTCTTCTTGGGACCCTTGCATGTTCGGGCGTTCGTGCGGGTACGTTGGCCGCGGCAGGGTAAATTGCGGCGGTGGCGCATACCACGATAACAGCCGATCTCGATCAGCCGTTTGATATTCATGGTTACTTCACGTCGAAGATCACCTTCCACCTTGTAGGTTTTGGTGATGTAATCACGCAAAGCCGATACTTCGGTTTCAGTAAGATCTTTAACACGGATATCAGGATTTACACCGGTAGCTTTAATAATTTGCTTTGCACGGGTTGATCCGATACCAAAAATATATTGGACACCTACTTCGACGCGTTTATTGCGAGGAAGATCTACACCTTCAATTCTTGCCATATTCTCTTATCCCTGTCGCTGTTTATGTTTAGGATTTTCGCAGATAATGAACAATCTGCGGTTGCGTTTAACCACTTTGCATTTAGCGCAGCGCTTTCGTATGGATGGTGATACTTTCATTCTCTACTTACTCCTTATCATTCTGTATTGCAGACGCAGCCGCAAAGGTTGAATTATACCGCTTCGCTCTGCTTTCGTCTAGATTAATAATTCCTACTACTATAATTCCGTCAGTATTACTGGTCCATTTTCGGTAATGGCTACACTATGTTCAAAGTGTGCCGTCAATGCACCATCTCTTGAAGCATACCGTCCATTCATCCGGCATTACCCGGGTGAAATACGAGCCCAGCATGACCATCGGTTCCAAAGCGATCGTCATTCCGACCCGAAGTTCCATGCCTTTACCTGGAATTCCGTAGTTCGGGACTGCCGGTCCTTCATGCATTTGCCGGCCAACACCGTGCCCGGTATATTCGCGCACAACGTTCATTTTGTTCCGTTCTACAAAATCCTGGATCGCCGCACCAATATCACCTACGTGGTTGCCGCCGACCATTTGCTTTATACCAATCCGAAGAGCTTCTTCGGTCACTTCCAATAATTTCCGGGCTGATTCTGAGATCTCACCAACACCGATCGTAACGGCTGAATCTCCCACGTATCCTTTGTATACTGTCCCACAATCCATTGAGACAATATCACCTGCTTTCAACTTGCGTTTTCCGGGAATACCGTGAACCAGTTCTTCGTTTACACTGGTGCAGATGCTCGCCGGATAAGGGTATCGACCAGGATAACCTTTGAATGGAGAGTACACTCCATGCTTCTTCAATACTTCTTCCGCAGCCGCATTAAGGTCAGCAGTAGTGACGCCTGGCTTGATGATTGCAGTGGCAGCTTGTAATGCCTCTGCATTGATTCTGCCTGCTTCACGCATAATTGCGATCTCTGCAGCGGTTTTGAGGTTGATCTGTCTGTCCCAGGACATAACTTTCGGTTGCCTTCTTTTATGCCAATGCCTTAAGTAATTGGTCAGAAACATTGGCAATATCCTGCGTGCCATCTACCTCCAACAATTTGCCTTGCTCTCTATAGTAAACAATTAATGGAGCTGTTTGGGAAAGATAGACTTCGATGCGTTTTAGAACAGTTTCAGATTTGTCATCTTCGCGTTGGTAAAGTTCAGAGCCATCAATATCACAAATACCTGCCACTTTGGGTGGATTGTATTTTAGATGGTACACATGACCATTCTGTTTACAGGACCATCTTCCAGACAGGCGTTCGATCAAAACATCAGCCGGAACTGAAATATATGGAACTCCAAGTACTTCTTGACCGGTTTCATTCAACATTTTCCTGAGTGCTTCAGCCTGGGCAGGAGTACGTGGAAATCCGTCTAAAATGACACCATTCTCGCAGTCCGGTTTTTGCAGGCGGTCGCGGATCATATTGATCGTTAACCCATCGGGGACTAATTCGCCTCGATTGATATAACCCTGGGCCTGTTTACCAAGCTCAGTCTGTTTTCCCAGATTCTCGCGAAATATATCACCCGAGGAGATATGGACAAGGTGCAGTTTCTCAGCAATGATTTTCGCCTGAGTACCTTTACCCGCTCCCGGAGGACCTAGAAGAACATAATATCGTGCCATCATTAACCCTTGATCAGCTGCTCATCGTAACCATGTACTTTGAGCTCTGTATCAATAATGGTAAAGGTATCCCTGACTACACCCACCACGATCAACAGACCCGGCTGAGGATACCAGCAATAAACCGGATCCGGCAACAGAGGGTAGGATGGCTCCCAGGATATAGGGTAGTACAGCGACCAAACCCAGGAAGAGTGCGCCAGGCAGTGTGATGCGTCGCTGAACTTTCGTCAGGTACTTTTGGGTCGGAGCTACCACGGATAACACCTGGAATTTGGGCACCCTGTTTCTTCAGGTTCTCGCCATAATTCTGTTGTGTAAACAGTACATCTGTATAGAAGAAGGTGAATGCTACAACGAACAGGAAATATAGCAATCCGTACCAGGGGCTGGTGCCCCCGAAGATATTTTTAGTAGTTAATGCCAGGTTGGCAACCCAGGCTGTTGTTGACGCCAGGAAGTAAGAAGCAACGATGGCAGGGAATGTCAGCAGTGATTGTGCAAAAATGATCGGGATCATACCCGCCATGTTGATCATCAAAGGCAGGTTGCTCTTCACCGGCATGGACATACGGTTACCCACACGTCTTCCGGGGAACATGACCGGTACATTTCGCCGCCCTTGATTGACAAAGACAATGGCAAACACCGTAAGTGCCAGAATGGCCAAGTACGACGATGATCAACCAGCGATTCTGCTGATCACTGAGCAATGACAGAACATTGCGATGGCATTCTGAGCGACAATACCCGCGAAGATGATCAACGATAGACCCTGGTTGCGGATACCATATTCAGAAATTAATTGTCCCAGCCAGATACCCAACATCGTTCCGGCTACCATACTCAACAATGTTGCCAGGGTGGGTAATAATGCTGCACCTGTAAAGCCATAGTGCCTCAATATCGGAATACCACCAGTGAGGGAACTAAAGATATTGATCTGGCCAACCGCAGACAATAAAGCCATGGGGATGGTCAGTATGATTGTCCATTTTTCCATCCACGATTGAGACTCACGTGGATTCTCCCGCATTTTCCTTTCAAGTGCTGGAATGATGGGGACGAGTAATTGAAGAATAATTTGGGCGGTAATGTAAGGATAAACTCCCATTGCTAGAATGGAGAAGTTTGATACTGTACCGCCGGAAAGTAGATCCAACAAGTTGAAGAGATTCCCGGCTGCCCCACCACCTGTAGCAATGCTCGCTATTACCGCACGGTCAATTCCCGGAACCGGGATATTGGCAGCGAGACGGTACAAGATAAGCAATCCCAGAGTGATGAGCAGCTTCTTGCGAATATCTTCACTTTTCCATAGATAGCGCCATGGCGACCGCTTCATGATGGATTCTCCTTTTCGGATTGATAATTATTAGAGTGTTTCAACACTGCCGCCGGCTGCTTCGATCTTTGCTTTTGCCGTTTTGCTAACTCTGTGTACACGTACTTTCAAAGCAACCGTGATCTCTCCATTGCCAAGAATGACGACAGGAGTACCACCCTTGCGGACGAATCCGGCTTCGAATAGTAGTTCAGGGGTAATTTCAGTGCCCGCTGTGAAACGGTTGAGTTGTAAGAGATTGATCTCTTCGTATTCAATCCTATTCAGCGGTGTGAAACCCTGACCGCGCATGAAAGGTAATCGGCGGAAAAGGGGTAAGTTACCACCCTGGCTGTAAAGCCGGGGACCTCCACCTGTACGGGAGCCCTGTCCTTTAGTTCCACGGCCAGAGGTTTTACCCTGTCCAGCAGAAATGCCGCGACCAACGCGTCTACGATCTTTTTTTGCGCCAAGATTGGGCTTCAAATCGTTTAATCTCATCGTCATACCTATTCTTCGATCTTAACTAGATTATTGACTTTTCTTAACATACCACGCAAAGATCCAGTGTCCGGGTGTTCAACCGTCTGATGCAGACGATGGAAACCCAATGCGCGGATGGTTGCTTTATGCACTTTAGAGTAGCCAATGGCGCTTTTCACCTGGGTGATCTTAATCATTTTTACGCCAGGAGCAGCTTCCTTTTTAACTTTCTTTACAACCGGTGCAGCTACTTCTTTAACCTGTATTTCTACTGGAGCAGCTACTTCTTTTACTTTTTTAGCAACTGGTGCAGCTGCTTCCTTTGCTTTTTCTGCTACTGGCGCAGCAACATCCTTGGCTTTTTTTGCAACTGGAGCAGTTTCTTTTTTGGCTGTTTTTACTACTGGCGTAGTAACTTTTTTAACCTTCTTAACTACTGGAGCTGCTTCTTTTTTGGCTGCTTTTACTACCGGTGTAGTAGCTTTTTTAGCTGTTTTTTCTACTGGAGGAGTTACTTTTTCAGCCATTTTTTCTCCTCTCCCAGAATGGTAAGACATCTTTCAAGTCTTTACCGCGGTTTGCCGCTTCCATCTGTGGAGATTTCAGGCTCTCTAATGCCTGTAAAGTCGCTTTGACAATGTTCAAGACGGTGTTACTGCCCAGAGATTTTGTGAGAATATCATGCACACCAACAGCTCCAAGTACGGCACGAACACCACCACCTGCGATAACACCGGTACCAGGAGATGCAGGTTTTAGCAGTACTACTGCACCACCCACCTTCGCGGTAACCGCATGCGGAATCGTCGAACCAGAGAGGTTGACCTTGTGCATATCTTTATGAGCGCGTTCTGTTGCTTTGCGCATTGCTTCAGGTACTGCATTGGCTTTGCCGATACCAATTCCGATCTTACCATTGTTATCACCTGCTACTATGGTAACTCGAAACGAAAATCGACGACCGCCTTTGACTACCTTTGCAACACGGGCAATTTCAATTACCCGCTCGTCGTAACCTGTTTCTACATTTTGATAATCAATCGCATCCATAACCAGACCTTTTGAGTGCTAATTTGTTAGAATTCAAGGCCGCCTTTGCGCGCCCCATCAGCCAGAGCCTTGACTCTGCCCATGTATCTGAAACCACCACGGTCGAATACGACTGAGGAGATTCCTTTTTCTTTCGCGCGCTCTGCAAGCGCCTGTCCCACAAGAGTGGCCTGTTCGATTTTCTTCAAGCCTTTCATCTTGGCTCTCAGTTCATTATCAATGGTCGAAGCTGAAACCAGTGTGGTTCCAGATTGGTCATCAATAACTTGAACATAGATCTCTGCGACACTGCGATAAACGCAAACGCGCGGTCGATCTGCTGAACCTGAGATATTCTTGCGCACCCGCAGGTGCCGGTGAATACGTGCTTTTGATCGAGTTTTAGTTGCCATACGCCATCACCTACTTCTTTGCCTTACCAGATTTACCAGCTTTACGGCGGATCTTTTCTCCTGCATAACGAATACCTTTGCCATGATATGGCTCTGGTGGGCGATGCTTTCGAATGATCGCTGCAATTTGGCCGACCTGTTCTTTATCTTTGCCGTGGATCTTGACCTGACGGGTCTTTGTATCCACTTCAAATTTAATCCCGGTTGGAGGATCGATCACTACTGGATGTGAATATCCAATATGAAGGACCAATTTTTCACCGTCCATCTCTGGGCGATAACCAACACCTTCAATTTCTAAAACAATATCAAAACCAGTGCTAACACCAACTACCATATTGCTAATTAAAGCCCGGGTAGTTCCATGCAAAGCTCGATGCTGGCTGGCATCAGATGGTCGACTGACCAGGATCTGATCATTCTCCATAGTGATTTCCATCTCGGGTGAAAATCCGCGGCTCATTTCGCCTTGAGGACCCTTCACATGAACATTACTGCCCTGGATTTCCACTTTGACATTGGATGGCACCGTTACCGGTAAACGTCCTATTCTTGACACAGTACTCTCCTCCTATCCAATCTACTGGATTACCAGACCTTGCACAGGATCTCGCCGCCCACGCCAAGCTGGCGAGCACGGACGCCGGTCATCACACCCTTGGGGGTGGAAATTATGGCAACACCAATTCCCGAAAGAACGTGTGGGATATCCTGTTTTCGGCTGTATGTCCTGCGACCGGGTCGACTAACACGTTCCAAACCGGTATATTACCGGGTGTTTTTCGCGTCGTTCACCGACATATTTAAGGCGGACACGTAATACCTGTTGAGCAGGTTTTTCGCCATCCACAATTTCATAACCATCAATGTAACCTTCTTCTTTCATGATACGGGCAATTTCCGCTTTCAATTTTGAAGTAGGCATCGCAACCATGGGTTGTCCAACTAGCAAACCATTCCGGATGCGGGTCAACATATCTGCAATAGGATCAATTACACTCATTCTCAATCACCTCCGAATGGCCTACCAAGAAGCTTTGGTAACGCCTGGAATTTGGCCTTCAAGTGCATATTCACGGAAACAAATTCGGCACAAATCAAATCTACGAATATACCCACGCGGTCGTCCGCAGCGGTTACAACGGTTTCGTACCATATTCGGGAACTTCCGTCGCATTTCACGATACTTCATGCATGTCTTAGCCATAAATTAATTTCCCTTCTTGAAAGGCATCCCAAGCATTGTCAAAAGTGCTCGAGCCTGATCATCGTCAGGTGCGGTCGTTACGATTGTAATTTCCATACCTCTGACTTTATCAATCTTGTCGTACTCAATTTCCGGGAAGATCAATTGTTCTTTCAGTCCCAGAGTGTAATTTCCGCGTCCATCAAACGCATCCGGTGAAATACCACGGAAGTCGCGAACACGGGGGAGTACGATATTCATAAGGCGGTCCAAAAAGGACCACATCTTTTCACCACGTAATGTTACTTTAGCGCCAATCAATCTTCCTGCGCGCAGTTTAAAGTTTGCAATGTCTTTTCGCGCTTTGGTAACGACAGGTTTTTGGCCGGCAATCTGGATAAGATCATTAACGGCTGCGTCCATTGCTTTCGCATTGTCCATAGCTTCGCCTAATCCAATGTTGAGAACCACTTTTTCAACGCGTGGAATCTGCATCACATTTTCCAGGCTCAAAGTTTCCATCAGAGCTGGTCCAATTTCCTTTAGATATCTTTCTTTCATTCGATTCATATTAATGCTCCCAGCCAGCTTATTCGTCTATCTGTTCGTTGCATTTTTTGCAAACGCGCCTGGTCTTTGCATCCGTTCGCTGTAAAGCTACGCGGGTGGGTTTACTGCACTTTGGGCAGACCAGCATGACATTGGATACGTCAACGGGAGCTTCAAACTTGACTATGCCAGGTTTGACAGTGCGTCCTTGAGATTGAACTTGACGCTGATGCTTGGTGCGCATATTAATTCCCTGCACGACCACAGTTTTATCAGCCAGAACGACCTTAATGATCTCGCCGCGTTTTCCCTTATCGTCCATTCGACCGCTGATGACTTCTACTTTGTCACCGATTTTTATTTTTATGTCCATTGCTTGCTCCTGAATCTCCTCTAGCTTAAATTACTTCTGGGGCAAGGGAGACAATCTTCATGAAACCCTTTTCACGCAGTTCGCGTGCAACGGGTCCGAAGATACGTGTTCCTTTGGGGTTCTGCCCATCGGTATCAAGGATGACTGCAGCATTATCATCGAAGCGGATGGATGAACCATCTTCGCGGCGCCACTCTTTTGAACAGCGAACGATAACTGCCTTCACAACTTCACTTTTTTTCACCGCGCCTTGTGGAGTGGCTGATTTTACAGTTGCAACAACAACATCACCAACTGTTCCGTAATGATGTACGGATCCACCCATTACATGGATTACCAGTAGTTCACGAGCTCCAGAGTTATCAGCGACTTTAATTCGAGATTCCTGTTGTATCATCGCTTATTCTCCCAAACCGGCATCTTCAGTACGGAATTCAGTCTTAAGAACTGATTCCACCACCCAGCACTTATCCTTTGAAAGCGGACGTGTTTCCACGATCTGAACTTTATCGCCAATATGGCAACCAATTTCATCGTGGGCTTTGACACGTTTGCTCATGTGGACTACTTTCTTATAAACAGGATGGCGATAGGTTCTGGATATTTCCACCACCACTGTTTTCATCATCTTGTTACTGGTAACTGTACCAGTGATACGACGACGTTCGTTCATGCTTTACCTTCCTTCATTGCCTTGAGCTCGTGCTCTCGCAAAATAGTGCTGTACCGTGCGATAAGGTGTTTGGTAATCGGAAGTCGGCTGGTATCTGTCAGTTGGCCTGTGACCGCCTGAAAGCGCAAATTCATTAATTCATTGCGGGCATCCGACAATTTTGTCTTTAATTCTTCAATTGGCATTAACCGGATTTCAGATGTTTTCATGATTATTCTCCTGCGATCTCGCGCTTAGAAACGACCTTGGTCCGGATGGAGAATTTGTAGATCGCGTGATGCAGTGCTTCCAAAGCCTGGTCTTCTGGTAAACCACTAATTTCGAAGATCATCCGGCCTGGTTTCACTACTGCTACATAATATTCCACGTTACCTTTACCCTTACCCATTCGGGTCTCGGGGGGTTTTTGTGTATATGGTTTATCCGGGAAGATCCGGATCCAAATTTGTCCACGACGTTTCATGGCATGCACAATGGCACGGCGGGCTGCTTCGATCTGACGTGCAGTTACCCATCCTGGTTCAAGAGCTTGAAGACCCCATTCACCAAAGCTGATCTCAGCACCGCGGAGAGCTTTCCCCTTCATACGGCCGCGCATTTGCTTGCGCCATTTCACTCTTTTAGGCATCAACATAATAGCTACCTCTTCATCAACTTCTGGAAATTCCCAGAATAGGATTATTCACTGACGTACACACCCTCAGTGGATTCTGCTTTTTCTTCCACAACAGGCATCGCTTCACCTTTATATACCCAGACCTTTACACCAATACGGCCATAGGTGGTCAAAGCTTCAGCCTTGGCGAAATCAATATTCGCGCGCAAGGTTTGCAGTGGAACTCGACCTTCTCTTAGCCAGACAGTACGAGCCATTTCAGCACCACTCACGCGACCTGCGACCTGGACTTTGATTCCCTGAGCTCCCTGCCGCATTGCCTGCTGCAGTGCACGTTTCATGGCTCGGCGGTAAGATACACGTCGTTCCATTTGACCGGCAATATTTGCAGCAACAAGATAAGCATCGGTATCAGGATTCTTGATCTCTTTGATCTCAAGGTCAATTTTCTTGGCAGTCAGAGTTTCCAAAGTTGTTCGCAACTTTTTTACACTCTCACCTTTACGGCCAATGAGAATACCAGGTTTGGCAGTATGAACAGAAACCTTCACTTTACCGGGGAAGCGTTCAACTTCGATCGTTGAAACTCCAGCCTTGTCAGCTTCGGCATGGACAGCTTTGCGGATTGCGAAATCCTGCATTAGCTGCTGTGAATACTCTTTACCTTCAGCGTACCAGCGTCCTAGCCAGGGCTGGTTGATATTTAGACGAAAACCAATCGGATGTACTTTTCGACCCATAATTTCTCCTGGTGTCTTTTCACTCACTGGATCAGGTGTCTGATTCAGCAAATGACAGACGCTCTACTCCTTCTCTCTCAATATGACCGAAATATGTGAACTGCGTCGTAATATCGGTTTGAACCTTCCGCGGGCGCCAAATCTTCGCCATTTGCGGGTCGGAGCTTCGTCAGCCGTTATCCGGTATACAAACAGATCGTCCCGGCTTACTCCAAAGTTTTCTTCAGCATTAGCAACGGCTGATGCAATAACCTTGGAAACCTGCTTCGACGCTGCTTTGGGAATGAACCGTCAATATATTCAGCGCGTCAACAGCTTTTTTTCCTCTGACCATGTCCACGACCAGTCTTACTTTCTGGGCAGACATGGAGATATTGTTGAGTTTTGCATTAATATCGTGAGCCATGGTTTATTTTCCCTTAGCCGCGGATGATTTGTCAGACGACACATGCCCGCGGAAATGGCGGGTTGGAGCAAATTCGCCTAGGCGGTGCCCAACCATATTCTCGGTGATGTAAATAGGAACATGCCGGCGACCATCGTGAACGGCGATCGTATGTCCAACCATCTGAGGGAAGATTGTACTGGCGCGACTCCACGTGCGGATGACTTTTTTATCATTCCGAGTGTTCATTACTTCGACTTTTTTCAATAGCTTGGGTTCAATGAATGGACCCTTTTTGAGCGATCGTGACATTTGTTCGACCTCTTTACCTGATTATTTTTTCTAGTACACCTTACCGGGTCGCTTTATTGCGCCGGCGAACGATGTATTTATCAGTTTTCTTATTGTTACGGGTCTTTAAACCCAGTGTATATTTACCCCAGGGAGTTTTTGGCCCTGGCATACCAACAGGTTGTCGTCCCTCACCACCACCGTGCGGATGGTCGCGCGGGCTCATTGCTGTTCCACGAACTGTCGGGCGAATTCCCAAATGGCGTTTGCGTCCGGCTTTACCAAGTTTGATATTCTTGTGATCAAGATTACCTACCTGGCCGATGGTCGCAAAGCAGCTCTGATGCACCAACCGGACTTCTCCGGAGGGCATACGGATCTGAGCGAAATCACCTTCTTTAGCCAGTAATTGGGCGGCTCCACCAGCAGCACGAACTAATTGGGCACCCTTCCCCTCTTTCAGTTCGATGCTATGAACCAGTGTACCAATGGGGATATTGGAAATGGAGGTGTTGTTACCAATCCGGATCTCAGCTTTTGCGCTGGAAACGATGGTGTCACCTACCTGTAACCCAAGGGGAGCTACGATGTAACGCTTTTCTCCGTCAGCATAGTTCAGCAATGCCAGACGGGCTGTGCGGTTTGGATCATATTCAATGGCTGCCACTTTGGCAGGAACATCGCGTTTTTCACGTTTGAAGTCGACCAGCCGGACGTATCTGCGCTCACCACCACCACGATGGCGGACTGTAATGCGCCCATTGGCATTTCGACCGCTATTCGATTTTCGCATCACCAGTAAAGCACGTTCAGGTCTGTCTTTGGTGATCTCTTCGAATGTATGCCCGGTCATTCCACGCAGACCCGGGGTAATTGGTTTATAGATCTTGACGCCCATTACTCTACCCCCTCAAATATCGGAATACGATTGATCAGGTGCCAAAGTGATGATGGCTTTCTTCATGCCGCTGTCCCGAACCGATAACCGACGGCTGCGGGAACGGCGGCTGCGTTTGGCTGCGGTATTAATAATATTCACACGAACGACTGTGACTTCGAAGACCTTTTCCACGGCGTCTTTCACCTGGGAACGGGTTGCATCTTTAGTGACTTCGAAAACATACTGATGCAGTTTACTGGTTAAGTAATTTGTTTTTTCTGTCACGATCGGTCGACGTAAAATGTCAAATTGAGTAGTCATACTGTCTCCTGCCTATCCCAAATTGGCCACAATAACGTCCAGCGAATCAAGCGGCATGAGGATCTTATCAAAAGATAAAATGTCTCTGATGTTGAGGTAGCTGGCCATTAATGTTTTCGCATCCGGGATATTATTGGTGGTGCGGATCACCATTTCATATTCTTCATTCTTTACGGGAATGAGAATAAGGGTGCTGCTGCCGCCAACGAGTTTATCCAATGCTTGTACCATAAAACGTGTCTTTGGCTCGGGAAGAGGCATGCCTTCCAATACTACAATGCCTGATTCCTGTGCTTTGACTGTCAGAGCGGACCGCAAGGCTGCTCGTCGCATCTGCCGGGGCATTTGCAAGTTGTAACCATGTGG
The DNA here is from genome assembly GCA_963827895.1 of uncultured Chloroflexia bacterium. Taxonomy (GTDB): domain Bacteria; phylum Chloroflexota; class Anaerolineae; order Anaerolineales; family Anaerolineaceae; genus PNON01. The sequence continues at coordinate 190,777 of CAWHCY010000010.1, forward strand.
ATGTGGAGTGTGAGCTCCGCCGCCGCCTTTCCATACTGGAGACCGGCTGGATCCTGACCGTGCACGCCCGGTACCTTTTTGCGCCCATGGTTTCTTACCACCACCGGCAACATCGGCACGGGTTTTTGTCTGATGTGTACCAAGCCGTGCATTCGCCTGTTGGCGAACCAGTGCCTGGTGCATCAGATCATTCTTAATGGGGGCTTCAAAGATCTCTGCAGGTAATACTACCGTGCGGACCTTCTCACCTTGCATGTTATATACATCTGCTTCCATAGTCATAATGCTCCATCACAGAAAACAATTCCGGATCACTCCGTTATTGTTTTCGGGCCTCACTAATCATAACAATACCGCCACGGCAGCCGGGGACGGCTCCGCGTACACCTAACAGGTTGCGCTCAGCATCAACTAAAACAACTCTTAATCTTTGTGCTGTGACACGTTCATCGCCCATATGACCGGGTCTACGCGATCCCTTATAAACACGACCGGGGGTAGTGGTTGAGCCGTTGGATCCTGGTGCACGATGTCTATCTGACTGACCATGTGTCTTGGGACCACCACGGAAATGATATCTTTTGACAGCACCCGCGAAGCCTTTACCCTTTGATGTACCAATTACATCCACATTTTCGCCAACGGCAAAAAGGCCAACCGAGACTGTGTCTCCTTCGTTGACCTGAGGATCTTTTACACGGAATTCGCGTAAGATACGAACGGGGGGTAAATTGTTTTTCTTCAAATGACCCAGTTCACCTGCTGCCAGGCGTTTGGGTTTTGTTTCACCGAAACCAAGCTGTACTGCTGAATAACCTTCTTTTTCAGCGGTGCATATCTGGGTGACGTAACAAGGCCCAGCTTCGATGATTGTTACTGGAATGGCCGCGCCACTCTCATCGAAAATCTGGGTCATCCCGATTTTCTTGCCAATAAGCCCTTTTAACATCCTAATATTCTCCTTGTCAAGATTTATTATTGACGAGACTGTCAGCCTGGGCTAGGCTGCATCATCTCCGGGCGTAATTCAGTCAGTTGATAAGCTGAGCCTTTCTTATTGGCACAGACTTTTCTACTCTTGAATTACCTCTTAGTAGACGGATAATTGCTTCCGTCTAGCACGAGTTTTGATTGTACCACCAATCTGGTCATTTGACCAGAAATTGGTGTCGCAGCAATAAGATCTGCTTGCTGCCCGTATTAGATCTTAATTTCGATATCGACACCGGCCGGTAAATTCAGCCGCATCAACATATCTATGGTTTTGGAATCCGGATCCAATACATCGATCAAACGATTATGGGTACGAATCTCAAAATGCTCATGAGAGTCTTTATCGATGAATGTCGCGCGGCGCACTGTAAATCTTTCGATCTTGGTCGGAAGTGGGACTGGCCCAACTACCTGTGCACCACTGCGTTCTGCCGTATCCACAATCCGCTTGGCGGATTGATCGAGAACACGGTGGTCATAAGCCTTCAGTCTAATACGTATTTTCTGTTTTGCCATATTTACACCTAGTCCAGTATTTTAGTGATCACACCGGCACCAACCGTCAGACCACCTTCTCGAATAGCAAACTTTGAACCCTGCTCCAATGCTACAGGGATGATCAATTCCACTTCCAGGTTGACATTGTCTCCCGGCATGACCATTTCAACACCATCCGGCAGCTTGATGTTACCGGTGACGTCCATGGTCCGAATGTAGAACTGCGGCCGGTAGCCGGTGAAGAATGCTTTGTGCCGTCCACCTTCGTCTTTTCTCAATACGTACACTTCGCTCATGAATTTCTTGTGCGGGGTGATGGATCCCGGTTTGGCGATGACCTGTCCGCGCTCCACGTCTCCACGCTCAATTCCGCGCAGCAGTAAGCCCAGGTTGTCTCCAGCCATTCCTTCATCCAACAGTTTGTGGAACATTTCCACACCGGTCACCACTGAGCTGCGGGTCTTTTCCTGCAGTCCAACGATCTCCACGGTTCGCCGACTTTGATCTTGCCACGATCCACACGACCGGTGACCACTGTCCCACGGCCTTTGATCGAGAAGACATCTTCCACCGGCATCATGAACGGTTTGTCCATGGCGCGTACCGGCTCGGGAATGTATTCATCCACCACACGCAGCAGTTCTTTGATGCTGGCGTATTCGGGTGCTTCCGGATCCGTGCTCTTGCTTTCCAATGCCTGCAAGGCTGATCCGCGTACGATCGGGGCTGTGTCCCCGGGGAATTTGTAGCTGGTCAGCATTTCGCGCAGTTCCAGTTCCACCAGTTCCAACAACTCGGGATCGTTCATCTGGTCGATCTTGTTCAGGTAGACGACGATGCTCGGTACTTCCACCTGGCGCGCCAACAGTACGTGCTCTTTGGTCTGCGGCATCGGTCCATCCGGTGCTGCCACTACCAGGATCGCTCCATCCACCTGCGCGGCTCCCGTGATCATGTTCTTGATGTAGTCACGGTGTCCCGGCATGTCGACGTGGGCATAGTGCCGTTTCTCGGTCTGGTATTCCACGTGTGCAATGTTGATCGTGATACCGCGCGCTTTCTCTTCCGGTGCGTTATCGATCTGATCATATGCTTTGTACTCTGCCAAACCTTTCATCTGGCTGTATTTGGTGATCGCCGCGGTCAAAGTGGTTTTCCCATGGTCAATGTGACCCATGGTCCCTACATTCAAGTGCGGCTTCGACCGATCAAATTTTTGCTTCGCCATTTTCCTTACTCCTGTATTGTTGCTTCAAAAATAACTAATTGATTACGAATTAATAATTTTCTGTGCTACCGTTTCAGAAACGGGGGCATAATGGTTGAACTCCATGGTAAAGACGCCTCTACCCTGGGTTGCGGAGCGCAGTTCTGTTGCGTATCCGAACATCTCGGAAAGCGGAATATTTGACTGGGCAGCATGTGCATTTCCCTGGCGGGCTTCCATTCCAAGAATGGTTCCACGTCTGGAATTGATCTGACCCAGAATATCGCCCAGATATTCTTCGGCAACAACAACTTCAACCTTCATGATCGGTTCCAGCAGAACCGGAGCTCCTTTTTGCATTGCCTCTTTGAAGGCAAATAAACCGGCCATTTTAAAGGCCATTTCACTTGAATCGACTTCATGGAATGAACCATCCACGAGTGATAACTTTTACATCCACCACCGGGTAACCGGCTAATACACCTGTTTCAGATGCTTCACGAATACCTTTTTCAATGGCAGGAATATATTCACTTGGGATGGAACCGCCGAAGATCTTGTTTTCGAATACGATCCCCTGTCCACGTTCGACCGGTTCAAGATTGATGACTACATGTCCAAATTGACCATGACCACCGGATTGCTTGACATATCGATAATCCAGCTTGTTCACCGCGCGGGTAATTGTCTCACGATAAGCCACCCGTGGACGTCCGACATTGGCATGGACGCGAAATTCACGCAGCATACGGTCAACAAGTACATCCAGGTGAAGCTCTCCCATTCCTTCAATGATCGTCTGTCCATTGACAGCGTCAGTATGAACCCGGAATGTGGGATCTTCTTCTGAAAGTTTTCGGAGTGCTTCCGCCATACGGGATTGATCTGAGGATGTTTTTGGTTCAATGGCGATGGAGATCACCGGTTCAGGGAAAGTGATATTTTCGAGAATGACCGGGTTGCTGGGATCTGATAATGTATCGCCTGTGAATGATTCTTTCAAACCCAGAATCGCAGCAATATCACCAGCATATACTTCATCAATATCTTCGCGGCGGTCAGCATACATGCGGATCAAGCGTCCCACCCGTTCTTTTTTCCCCTTGGTGGAGTTAAGAATGGTGGAACCCTGGGTTACCTTGCCACTGTATACACGTAAATAGGCCAACCGTCCAACATAAGGATCGGTGACTATTTTGAAAACCAGCGCGCTCATCGGCTCATCATCGCCTTGAACGCGGGTTACTTCTTCATTATTATTTGGATTGATTCCAGTTACCGCGGCAACATCTTCGGGGGATGGAAGATAATCGATCATCGCATCCAGTAAAGGTTGAACACCTTTATTCTTTAATGAAGAACCGCAGAAAATGGGTGTGGCCTTATTGGCGATCACTGCTGCCCGAAGAACTTTTTTAAGGTCAGCGACAGAAATATCTTCCCCTTCAAGATACTTCATTGTAAGGTCATCATCGAGTTCCGCAATGCGTTCCACGAGTTTATCGTGCATGGCGTTTGCAGCGGGTAAAAGATCTGCCGGGATCTCGTTGATCGTGGGATCACGGCCGAGTTCATCTTCCCAAAAAATAGCGTTCATCTCCATTAAGTCGACGACGCCTTTGAATTCTGCTTCTGCCCCGATTGGCATTTGCATGGGAAGTGGATTGGCACCTAAACGGGTTTTGATACTCTCGATCGTCCGGTCATAAGAAGCACCAACCCGGTCAATTTTATTAGCAAAACATATTCGGGGAACTTCGTAGCGATCTGCCTGTCGCCAGACAGTCTCGCTCTGTGGTTCGACACCTTGAACTGAATCAAAGATGACAACGCCGCCATCCAGAACTCTTAACGAGCGCTGCACTTCAGCAGTGAAATCGATGTGGCCCGGGGTGTCAATGATGTTGATCTGATACCCCTTCCACTCAGCAGAAACAGCCGCAGAGACGATGGTGATACCACGTTCGCGTTCCTGTTCCATCCAATCGGTGACTGTGGTTCCATCATCTACTGAACCAATCCGATAGGTTTTTCCAGTATAAAATAAAATACGCTCAGTGGTAGTCGTTTTACCAGCGTCAATATGGGCAATAATGCCAATATTTCTGTACTTCTCAAGTGGAAATTTTCGCGCCATTCTTGTTTGCTACACCAATAATGCCTTCTAAATCTATCGTTATTACATTCTAAAGTGAGAGAAGGCTCTGTTGGCTTCAGCCATCTTGTGAGTTTCTTCACGTTTCTTAACAGCTGAGCCGGTGTTATTGGCAGCATCCATCAGTTCGGTTGCCAGTTTTTCAGCATAGGAATTTCCAGAACGGGTTCTGGAAGCGTCAATCAGCCAGCGCATCGCCAGGGTATTTCGGCGGGAAGTAGGTACTTCCATTGGAACCTGGTATGTGGCGCCACCAACACGGCGGGGTTTTACTTCCATCGAAGGACCAACATTTTTCAATGCTGTATCCAGGATTTCCATAGGTTCCTTGCCGGTTTTTTCTTTTACAATATCCAGCGCATCATAAAACAAACGTAAGGCCAGGCTTTTCTTTCCTCTTCGCATCATACGATGGACGAAAAAGGAAACATTGGCGCTCTGATAACGAACGTCTGGTAAGATTACTCGCTTATCGGGTTTTGCTCTTCGCGACATTCAACTTACTCCATCACTATAGAATTCTTATTTTGCTGTCCGCAAACAGCACGTTATCGATCTAGGCTTTTGGCTTTTTCGCGCCGTATTTGGAACGGGCCTGAGATCTTTTGGCGACACCAGTGGTATCCAGCGATCCGCGTACAATGTGATAGCGGACACCAGGTAGATCTTTTACACGACCACCACGGATGAGCACAACAGAGTGCTCCTGCAATTGGTGACCTTCACCTGGAATATATGCTGTGACTTCAATACCATTCGAAAGGCGAACACGGGCAATTTTCCGGAGCGCGGAATTCGGTTTCTTTGGCGTCATCGTACGAACTACTGTGCAAACACCACGTTTTTGTGGTGCACCAGTTGCATGTTTGACACGGCGTTGATTCATCGAATTCAGTGTATATTGTAGAGCCGGGGCTTTGCTCTTGACCTTCTTGGTCTGGCGGCCTTTTCTAACTAATTGATTGATCGTGGGCAATTCAGCCTCCCAAATAATGTTTGCGATAAAAATCGCATGATAAAAAGATTTTCAATAAGCGAGGCCATCGCAAGTGATGATGGCCTCACCTGGGTTACCTGATTCTGTATGGGTAAGAGATTTGGTTACCTCAAACGCCATCAGGACAACGGGGAGTAATGTTACCATGCACTGGAAACTGCGTCAAGGAAACATCCTCACAATAAGTCATTAAAACCGCCCAACCCGAGCAATCCTGTGCCCATTCTGGGTGGTTTTACCTTCTCTTCGTCTTTTCCAAAGCGAATCGTTTCGCTGCCTGTCGAATACAGCCTCTACCGCAAGCCCGAGGCTTTGTAATTCTTTGACCAGGACGCGGAAAGATGCCGGAATACTGGGTTCTTCGATGGGTTCACCTTTGACGATGGCTTCATAAGCGTTTACACGCCCGGTCACATCATCAGACTTGATGGTGAGCATTTCCTGAAGAGTATGTGCTGCACCATAGGCTTCCAGCGCCCAGACTTCCATTTCTCCGAAGCGTTGACCACCAAATTGTGCCTTACCACCCAGCGGCTGCTGGGTAACCAGGCTGTATGGGCCGGTCGAGCGGGCATGGACTTTATCTTCAACCAAATGGTGAAGCTTGAGCATTGTCATGAC
>CAWHCY010000011.1:0-32337 GCA_963827895.1 uncultured Chloroflexia bacterium
TTACTGGATTGCAGGCTTGTCCATATTAAATTCGATAATCTCATTCACGGGTGGATCATTAACTTTTGTGGTTGGACTTGGCATAACTCAATTTATTGATGGCTTTGTCAATGCTTTGGTCAATGATGTCAGTTCAGGTGCAGGCACTATCTTTCGGGTAATTGGCTTTGGGTTAGATTTTCTCATCGCTGGGATTTTTGTAGTGGCAGGAATCTTAGGACGCAAAAATATTCGCTGGGCTGTGATCGTCGGGATGGTTTTATATGGGCTTGATGCCGTCCTATCACTTGTATTTGGGGACTGGCTGTCTACAATCTTCCATATTATTGCATTGGTAGGATTATGGAAAGGTCAGAAGGCAATCCAGGAATTATTACTACTGAAAAAAAATCAGACGAGCGGCGACCTTATAAATTTACAAAATTTTGTTGCTGAAAAACCTCCTGTAGATAGAGCAACATATACGAAAAATATAATTCGTTTTTCAACAATTATCATTGTGCCATTTTTGTTGTTTCTCATCGTTATAGGTGTAATGGTTTTATTCAACTCAAAATAAAACCTCCCTGTTCGCGCCGATGTTCGCGTGGTGTTCTTGAAGCATCACGGAAAGCAGCCTCGTAGATCCCTAAAATGGAAGGGAAGGGACACCGGGCTTCGGACCGAAACGTAAAGTCTTCGACAATCCCCGTAATGAAATATTGGGGACGAATGATTATTTCCGGACCAGTTTTGACCGCCCGGTCCCCATTTTTTTGTAACTTGGGATAAGCGCTGTTAATTGTATTCCTACAATGAACCAGGTGGTGATTTATTCAGCAGTATTGGTATTCTGTAAGTATCTGTATAATTAATAGTTGGATTGCTAAAATAAATCTTTATCGAAATAAATAACTTTCATATACAGAAACTGTGGAAAAAGGCACTTCATGGGAAAACAAATCGAAATCCATCCGGTGACTGTTAACGCAAGCGATTTTGTTTTTTCGTTAAGTGATCTTGCACTTGCTCATGGAATAAATTCAATTCGTGGAACAAAAGGACCACTAATCCCTTTTGTTATTACTGTAATCAATGGTCAAAAATCTTTGTACAGGTATGTCGCAGATAATGTTGCTGATTGTGTAGAAGAGGCTAAAAAATCTATAGCAACACTTCCTGGCGATGTGCAAGGCTATGTTATTTGTTACGATACTTATATTCACGTACAGGATCATAAGTTTGATGCAATTATGGTAGAAGTTGGAGAACGCGGGCAATCTCTAGCATATCTATTTGCTCAAAGGTACAAACCTAAATCATTTATGAGTGCTTTTTCAGTAATAGGTAATACATTGTTTATTGATAATATTCCTCAAAGGTTAAAGTGATTTTACATTCTTGCTATACTTATGATACATATAACGCATAGCTTTAATGCTCCAAAGCAGTGTTCATCATTGCCCACGCTTTACCCCTGAATGGAAATATCGTAAGGAGTGAAAATGAAAACCAGGATCAATCTTCTTTTATGTGCTCTTCTATTGGCATCCCTGGCATGTAGTCTGCCTACAGCAAAACCAGGCATTGTTACTCCTCAGGCATCCACGCCATTCTTGACAACACCAATTACTGCACCTACGACAGCCGAAGCTGTACCCGCAACTGTAGAATCCTCACCTGCGATGGCATTAACAGAGACGGATGCATGCAAATTGTTCAATGCAGCAAGCGCGGGTAATATATTGGGCGAAACCGTAAACCCACCCACACCTTTCAATGCGCCAGGGTATTCTGTATGCACCTTCTTCACCAGCACAGGGAAGGGCATCTATATCACGATCACCATGGGTGACCAGGCGAAGAAGAACTTACTGAATGAAATTGCACAGTATCAAAAAGGCTGTTCGGTCGGTTATTCCGGCGGCACAAGCACAGCCACCCCGTTTCCGCCAGAGGTCGAAGCACTGATGAGCAAATCGGTGCTGGAATTATTCCAAATGAATATACAGATGCAGGGGAAGTGTGGAGGGAAGATCGAGCCCGTGCCGGAGTTAGGACCCAACGCCTATGCATATCTCACACCCACTGGGTTTCAAATTGGCACGGTGGCGATCGTTTCGGGTGATAATTTTTATTCCTTTGCTTATGCAGAGACCGGAATGGACATTGCCCAAATGGTGGAAAAAGCCAAAGAAGTTTCACGCGCGGTGTTGTCACCCACTCGTATAGAAAACTCTGCACCGGTCAGTGCTCCCACCCAGGACGATGTACCCGCACCGGTCAGCAGCCCCACCTGGGTCGGTCCCACCCCGGACATCAACGCTCCACCCACCCTGGTACCATAATAGGAAATGTACAACCGACAAGTGGAATTCGCTGCGTTTGGCAGCTTTCAATGCTATGTTCGCGCTGGTGTTTGCGATATCATCCCTGTAACGAAGCGGAGTGGGACTTCGTAAGTCTCCGAAATGGAATGGAGGGGACACTGAGCGCCCGAGTGAACCAAAGATCCCGCTGGTTTTTTCGGGGCGTGGAATGACCGTAAGGTCTCCGTCCTCATCCCTAACCCAACCACAATCAACAGACAAGATAGTCTCCAGCAATATTCGCTCAATTGGCGATATCGCAAGGATTATATGCGCTTAGAACGTCCAGCCTGGATGCAATAAGGTCAGCGATTTGCTATACTTAAGATAGTTTTGCGGCACAGTTTTCCTGCTCCAAAACAGAGTTCCAGCGTACCCACTTGTAACTTGTTACGATTTACCATAAACCGTCCGGCGGGTAAAGAGTGATTGGGTTAGCCGATTACTATCCGGGTCTCCGAAAGGAATTTATATGGCCAATATCTGGAACATATTTTGGAATACTCAAGAAAAGCGATTACGTGCAGTGTGGAGAATATTATTACAGTTTATACTGAATATCGGCTTTATTCTGATATTAGGGACAATCGTATCAAATATTTTTAGCCTAGTTATTCCACCCGATATTCGGGGATACGTTCTCACTTATCCGGTAATGTTTGGGGCAACCATGATAGCAGTTTGGCTGGCCGGTCGTTTTTTTGATCGACGTCGGTTTGTTGATTTTGGTCTCTCACTATCGAAGCATGAATGGTGGATGGATTTTGCCTTTGGGGTGGTGTTGTCCACAATACCAGTGTTGATCATTTTAATGACGCTCCAAGCCATGGGCTGGATTACGATAGAAAGTGTTTTCAAGTCTAGACTTGTGGGATCGCCGATAATTTTGCCATTGATCAGCGCGGTAATTACTCACATCTGCGTAGGTGCATTTGAAGAAATTGCGAGAGTATATCAGATGCGCAACCTTTTAGAAGCTGTTTGGACGCGTTTCGGTCACTGGGGAGCGGCCTGTGTGGCGATAGGCACGGCAGCATTGATATCAGTTCTAATGCATATAGCTGATCTTGAACTTTTCCCCCCCATTTTTCTTGTATATGTTCTGATGGATGGGGCTTTCCTGGGACTGTGTTATCTGGTAACCGGAAAGGCTGCAATTGCCATTTCTATGCACTTTATGGTGGATCTTTTGATATTGACCGTGTTTGTTCCCAATGCTTCCTCCTTTTTTGACGGTTTTGTAACTTTATTCAGCATTCAATTCAAAAATCCGGTCTCAAGCGCATTCATGACTACATATTTGAATTCCGTAGTGTTCATCGGACTATTGGTTTATGAGATGGTGAATTTACTGGCTTTGTATGTCTGGGTGAAAATGCGGTACGGGAAGTTTTCCATTTCTGACAACCTGGCGGTTCCAACATTGCTACAGAATTCAGTTAGAAGAGAGCATTGATTGAAAATTGATCCTCCTAAGAAACGCGTGCAGCCGATCACGTGCATAGCATCGATGTGGATGCTAGTGTCGATACGCGTGCCGACTGAAACTAATCGTTGGGATACTCATCGCCGTACCATTGGATCGTAGAGTAATGTAGGATATTGAATGAAAAGCATCAACAGACAATCAGCTACTTAAATAGTTATTTTCCATGGGTTCGTACACGGGCCATAAATAGCCTAGTCAAAACTGGCTTGCCCGCTGTAAAAGAGATTTTATTAACTCTGGGTACACCTTATGCGTCAATTTGTATAAACGGAATAAACAGCAATGATCCGGATTGGGAGGAAAGTGTACATGCCGTCGCAAGATGGAAAAAGTTATTGGAGGTTCTTGTCAAAATTGGTACCCCGGCGCTTTCAGAATTGGAGGGTGCGTTACACCACAGTAATCCAAATGTGCGTATTTCTGCGATGCATGTTATCGGTAAAATTGGCAACCCTTCTTACATTGATTTACTTCTTCCATTTACACAATCTAAATTGGTTTATGAACGTGCCTGGGTAACCGGCGCACTTGGTTATGAGGGTTTGTCAAAATCCTATGAGACTCTATTGACTGTTCTGGATGATGAGGATAGTTCTGTCAGAGAATCGGCGATTATAGCATTAGGGGACCTTGGGGACAATAGAGCTTTGCCTTCACTGAATCGAATCGCCGAGCAGGATAGAACTTTGATAGAGAACTATGGACTGACACTTGGTGATGTCGCCAAAGAAGCAATTGTCAATATCCACAGAAGAGAGAAATAACTAACCTTTTCGCTCATAGGTACGAAGCTTGTAGGTGGGTTGAAACCCACCGCTAAATACGTACATTTTCCCGGAGGAAATGATCACCCGCATAATCCGCCTCGATGACAATGGATCCGAGATTTTAATGATCAAGTGTTAGACATATTGTCTTAACAGTCTATGCTGAGAGGATATAGTGGACCGAAATCACAATGGCTGGTAAGCTTGTACTTTTTATGGGTAGCACTATTTTTCTGTGTGATAATTCAACTTAACCATGATTTTCGATAATAAATCATTGGGAGTGGCAATTTAGCGGAGGTCATACATGGAACAAATCAATAACGGCGCAGGATCCTGGGCAAAGAGTATTTTTGCTGTTACCCTCCTTGTTGAAAATTTGCAGAAGTCAAAACAGTTCTATAGTCTAGCGTTCAACTTACCTGTTGACTATGAAGATGATAATTCGGCTGTATTTAAATTTGGTAACACCCTCATCAATCTGTTGAAAGCCACAGCGGGGATAGAACTCATTGCGCCCCTGCAAATCGCAAGTCGCGAAGCAGGCTCACGCATTGTCTTCACCATCCACGTGGATAGCGTGGATGCCTTATGTTCAGAATTAATGGAACGCGGAGTAAAACTGCTGAATGGTCCGATCGATCGTCCGTGGGGGGTACGCACTGCCAGTTTCGTCGATCCCGATGGTTATATCTGGGAGATCGCCAAATAACCTGGCACCAGTCGTAAAATGCGATTGCAAAGCCCATTTCAATATTCATATATTTTCTCTTTCCTGACCAAAATCCATCCCACCAGCCCGCCAAAAAAATGTATTACCTGGGCGGGAATGCTGAAATTCCTCAATGATCCGGATCGGGGGTTATACGACATGATTGAAGTAATTCCTGAGTTTGGATAAATTAATAGAGTAGCCTTGGAAGTACAGAAAGGAGGGCATGATGGAAAACGAACATCTGGTCCCTGAGACGAAAGGTGTTACAGTGAAGTTATTGGAAACGATTGACCTCGGCCCTGAGATCGCGGGCATGGAAGGGCGCCTATTCCGCATGCGATTGGTGACCTTCGAACCCGGAAGTGTCTTCGGCCCGCTTCACGACCATAAAGACAGACCGGGTCTTGTCTACATATTGCAGGGAACGATCACAGACCATCGGAATGGAATCGCTACCGATTATGGGCCTGGATTAGGCTGGCCCGAGGATAGGAATACCATGCACTGGCTCGAGAACAGAGGAACGACTCCGGCGGTGGAGATCTCGTTCGATATTGTCAGGCAAAAGTAAGCCGGTAAGGGGCGTCATATTGCACCATATCCATATTTAACTATATCCTACTGTTCTAAATGGTCTCCCGCAAGATCCACCTCCATTCGTCTCTGCGTCGTGCTTCGCGTATGGAAACAGTTAAAATAATTTGAAAGACAATCGTAGAAATGCGAGGTATTAATGAACAATTCCAACACAACCAATCAACGTTTCGCAAAAATGACTTTCGCTTCTGTTTATCCGTTGTATCTCACAAAGATAGAGAAGAAAGGCAGAACCAAAGCAGAATTGCATCAGGTCATAGAGTGGTTAACCAACTTCGATCAAATGAAACTCAATGAACTGATAATGGGAAAAGTAACTTTTGAAGAATTCTTCCAACATGCTTCCTTAAACCCGAATGCGCACCTCATCACTGGAGTGATCTGCGGTGTCCGCGTGGAGGAAATCGAGAATACGTTGACACAGCAGGTGAGATATTTGGATAAATTGGTGGATGAACTGGCGAAAGGTCGGAAGATGGAGAAGATTTTACGTGGCTCGTGATTTGTGATAGAGCCCTATTGGAGTTAGTGTTAGGATTAACCTTGAAATAGGGGAGCGAGACACATAGAGGGAAATTGATGATAATTGCTGCTCATGTATGCAATAATTTACTATCTGATTGTGATAGATCATCACCTTACAAACAGGAGTCTAAATAAAAAGGAGGAAAGAACGACATGAATGCAGATGCGTTTCGCCATTTTTTCGACTATCACTTTGCTGAAAACCTCAAGATTTGGGAAAGCTGTATCACCCCTCTGTCCTATGACCTTTTCACACAGGATGCGGAATATTCGCATGGGTCTGTTCGTAACCAGCTCGTGCATCTTATGGATGTGGATGAGGTCTGGTTCAGCGAGCTGCAGGGCATCGAACCATCAGAACCCTTGCCTCCGACCAACTTTGATGATCGAAAAATCATTCGTGAGCATTGGGATAGTGTTGAGCAGCGTATGCGCGTCTATCTGTCAGGATTACGGGATGAGACGTTGTTCGCTAAGCCGATTACAGAACCGGAAGAAGATAAAGATCTTATTGTATGGCAGGTGCTCCTTCATGTAGTGAATCACGGAACGGACCACCGTGCACAAATTCTCAGATTATTAAATGACCTGGGAGTGAAGACCACAGCTCAAGATTATATTTTCTACGTCTATGAGAATAAGTAACCGGTAGGTGGTGAATAAAGGCAGTTGCAGATTATGATGACATCCTGGTCGAGATTGTCACTTTTACCAGGATTCGTTCGGATGGCAATCAGCATGTTAACTTGTATTAATACTGCATAGTATGTTTCAGTATAATAAATAGTTGTGTGCCAACTCATACAAGATTGCAGGTTTTATTGAGGTAAATATGAAAGGATACAATGCTAAAGAAGTCATGGATTGCTATAACCGAACTGCAAGGGAATATGCCGAAAAATTCCTGAGCGAGTTGGATGGTAAACCATTTGACCGAAACATACTGAACCGGTTTAGTGATATGCTGCCAGCCGGAAGCCTGATATATGACTTTGGGTGTGGCTCTGGTCAGACAACGAAATACATCTACGATAAACAAAGGCACAAAATAATTGGCCTAGACTTTTCTGAGAATGCTATCCAACTGGCAAAACAGAATTTTAGTGAAATAGAATTTCTAGTGGATGATATGCTTAATTCAAAAATGGCTTCCGGCTCTGCCGATGGCATCCTGGCATTCTATGCAGTAGTACATTTCACATATATCGAAATTGAACAGGTACTTATAGAGTGGTTGAGACTATTGAAGCCAAACGCAATCATTTTGTTTAGTTTTCATGTTGGCGATGAACCGGTTGAGGTTGATGCTTTTCTCGGAGTAAGTGGAGCAAAGGCAACATGGTACTTACTGAATACAGATCGGGTTATTGAAATTGCAGAACGGGTTGGCTTTAAAGTAGAAGAAGCTGTGGTACGTTACCCATATATAGGGTATGAACACGAAAGCAAAAGAGCTTACATCATGTTAAGAAAAGATGGAAATATGTAACGAGGAGCCAACTTATGAGCCCATCATCAGATAATAGAGTCGCCGAGTTTTATGCCCAGACATACGATGAGTCAGTTCCGGATTGGCCCGGCGAGATTGAGTTCTACCAGGGTCTTGCCTCCGAAGTTAAGAGCAAGGGGGAGGGTTTGCTCGAGATTGCCTGCGGAACTGGACGTGTTACCATTCGCCTTGCCCAGGTAGGACCTTACACCGTTGGCCTCGATCTCTCATCGAAAATGCTTGAGGTGGCAAGAGAGAAAAGCAAAGATGTCACGAATATCAGGTGGGTACAATCTGACATGTGTGCATTTGATCTTGGAGAAACTTTTGGACTGGTAGTCATACCTGGTCATGCGTTCCAGAATCTAAACACATCACAAGAGCAAGTTGCTTGCTTGCAGTGTATTTACCACCACCTCATACCGGGAGGGAGGCTCGTGATTCACCTTGATCACCAGGACTTCAGTTGGCTGGGTGAGTTGGTAGGGGGGAAGGGCGGTGTCTTTGAACCAGCTGAGCAGTTCCTGCATGCCGGAACCGGGCATCAAATCCGCGCTTTCCGTGCATGGACGTATGAACCAGGGACCCAGACAGCCATTTGCATGACTGAATGGGAAGCCGTCTCAGCCGACGGCCATGTCGTCGACAAGTGGAAAACTGAACCTATTCGATTACACTGCGTTTTCCGATTCGAGATGGAACACTTATTAGCCCGAGTGGGTTTCTCGCTTGAGAATGTTTATGGAGACTTCTTTCGAAACCCGCTCGACGATATGAGTTCCAATATGATATGGGTTGCACATAAACCCGAACGCACTGATTAGTCGTAATTCCATGCCCCTTTCTGGTTCCTTGATCCTCGAAATTGTCACCTTCATCAGGATTCGTTCGGATGGCAATCAGTGTGCTGTCTGCTATTAGTGCAGTAGAGCATGAGTCTGTATAATTAATAATTGAGCCGCTGGAAAATAATACTGAAGGGATGCGCTGATGGAAAACAATCGAGCGAAGTTTTTGACCGGAAGCCACGTTTATTTTAGACCAATAGAAAAAGATGATCTGAAACAGTTATATATCTGGTTCAACGATCCGGAGATTCGGGGATTAACCGGGGAAGTGCTTCCGACCGGCCAAACGGGTATGGAGGAGTATTTGGTAAAGCTTCAGGCTGATCCGAGCCGGGTATGGTTTGGGATTGTGCTGCAAGAAAATGATCAATTAATTGGCGAAGCTGGGTTATTGCGGATGTTTCCAGCCTGGCGGACCACAGATTTGAGTATCATCATTGGAGAAAAAACAGCCTGGGGAAAAGGCTATGGGAACGAAGCGATGGAGTTATTATTGGATTATGCATTCGGGTATTTAAATTATCACCGGGTGGCGATTGGGGTTGTAGGGACAAACGAACGGGCTGTACGCTTTTATGAGCGCATTGGTTTTAAGCGAGAAGGAATACAGCGGGACGGATATTATTATGCTCACCAGTACCAAGATTTTGTAATGATGAGCCTGCTGGAAGACGAATATCGAGAAATGAGAAAGCAGAAGGTAGCCTGACAATACGCGCAGCTGGCAAATAGGAATCCACTGCGGTTCTGCGTTAGGATGGGCGATTCCGGTCACAAACAGAATCCTCTACCGCCAGCTCCCGGATAGATAACATAAACCGTTGAACGCCAGAATAATCCATAGTATGAATTTGGAGGGAGATTGAGACGAATTCAGTTGTTCGAATTTACAGATCTATCCTGGTATCCACAGACTTTTCGGCGATTTCAAACTGATTATTTGCAATTTGTAGCAAGCCTGGGCTCTGGGCATCGAAATTTAGTCCCCCTTTTTGTCAAAGCACTACAATCTGCTGGAACGACAGAGATCGTGGATTTGTGTTCAGGTGGAGCAGGCCCCTGGGTGAGATTAAAAGAGCAGCTCTGTCAGGCAGGTCTTTCTGTGAATGTCAGGCTTACCGATAAATACCCGAATCCCGAAGCTGTTCTAAAGTGGCCGGAAGGCACACGTCATGGAATAGAATACCTGGCTGAATCGGTGGATGCCACCAAGGTCCCATCCCATTTGAAAGGTATGCGCACTCTTTTTGAGGGTTTTCATCATTTTAAACCCGACCAGGCCAGATCTATCTTGCAGGATGCACTCGAGAAGAGGGCTGCGCTTGGAATATTCGAAGCCAACCTTAAACCTCCGTTTGGATTTGTTCTGCTACTTTTATCTCCCTTCATTACATTAATAAGTTATTTGCTTCTCACTCCTTTTATGAAACCACGCACTTTGCCTCGTTTCTTCTGGACCTACCTCGTTCCGATCGTTCCATTGGCAACCTGCTGGGATGGGATCGTGTCATTATTAAGGGTGTATTCGGTCCCTGAATTGAACGAATTGGTATCCCTGCTTGATTCGAAAGAATATTGTTGGGAAGCCGGTGAAGCTTCAACAGGCACACCTGTATTCGTCTTCACTTATCTTGTAGGGTATCCTATCTGATGGACTAGGAGAACAAAATCTAATTGCTGTTTCTATAACCATGTAAAGCGCAAACGGTAGATGCCATTTATCATTGATTGGAGTGCTCCCCCGCCAAATCTAACCCAGCGGCAAAAAGATGTAGATCGCGTTATGCTAAAATTCAATTGCATGGTGAATGTAACGGGAAGATTATTTTAGGGAGACGCATAAATGAATAAAGAATTTCATGTAGCAATTAAGGGAAGTGATTTAGCAGAAGGTACCAAAGCACAACCTTTTCGAACAATTTCTAAAGCAGCAAAGGTCGCTGAGACAGGAGACAAGGTCATCGTCCACGGAGGAGAATATCGTGAATGGGTAAAACCTGAACACAGCGGCTACAGCAATGTTAGCAGGATCACCTACGAAGCAGCCGAAAATGAAAAGGTTGTCATCAAAGGCTCCGAACAAATTCAAGGTTGGGAGATTTATGAAGGAACAGTATGGAAAGTCGTCATCCCCAACGCCATGTTTGGCGAATACAATCCTTACAAAGAGGTACTTCATGGTGATTGGTATATGTACCTTCCTGGCGTTTACCGCCATCCGGGCGAGGTTTTTCTCAATGGCGTCTCATTTTATGAAGCCGATTCTCTGGACGAAGTAAAAAATCCAACCGTGCATACATCTGTACATAACCTCCCATGGTTCAAAACCGATGAGCAAATTCTCCATCCGGAACTGACAGTTTACCAATGGTTCTGCGAAACGAATGAACAAAGCACAACGATTTACGCCAACTTTCAAGGAGCAGATCCTAACAAAGAGCTGGTTGAGATCAATGTCCGAAAATGCTGCTTCTACCCCGAAAAATCCGGGCTGAATTATATAACTGTCAGAGGGTTTGAAATGGCGCATGCTGCCAGCCCGTGGGCTCCCCCGACAGCCGATCAACCCGGTCTCTTGGGTGTAAACTGGAGCAAGGGATGGATCATTGAAAATAACATTATTCACGATGCCAAATGCAGCGCAATAAGCATTGGCAAGGAAGCTTCCACCGGTCATAATCTTTGCTCAAGAAGGCATCAAAAGCCCGGTTATCAGTATCAAATGGAAGCGGTTTTCCGCGCACTTCAGATCGGTTGGAGCAAGGAAAAGATCGGCTCACATATCATTCGGAATAATACGATCTATGACTGTGGTCAAAACGGAATTGTCGGTCATATGGGCGGCGCTTTCAGCGAAATTTACGGCAACCACATCTACAACATCGCTGTCAAACACGAATTCTTCGGCTATGAAATCGCCGGTATTAAGCTGCATGCTGCCATCGATGTGAAGATCCAGCACAATCGGATTCACAACTGTACGCTGGGTACCTGGCTGGACTGGCAAGCACAGGGAACCCGCGTTAGTGGAAATTTGTATTACAACAACGACATGGACCTGATGGTGGAAGTCAGCCACGGTCCATACCTGGTGGATAATAACATCTTTGCTTCCGATTTCTCCATAGAAAACGATGCCCAGGGTGGAGCATATGTGAATAATCTTTGCTGTGGGAAGATTGGCCGACAAAAAGTACTGGACCGTTCCACTCCTTACCACTTTCCGCACACAACTCAGGTTGCAGGAACAGCGGTGGTATACGGTGGTGACGATCGCTTTTACAACAACCTCTTTGTCGGTGGTAAGGGCATTCAAAATTGTGGAACGAAAGGTTATAACCCGAATACAGCCTCCTATGAGGAATATGTAGAAAAGGTGTTAAGCCAGGGTGTCGGTGATCTGGAGAAATTTATTAAGGTAGAGCAGCCAGTCTATATCTCTGCAAATGCTTACTTCAACGGTGCACAGAGTTTTGACCGCGAAAAAGGCGGATATGCAAACAAAGAATTTGACCCGGGTGTGAAAATTCTCGAAGAAGGCGGCAAAGTATATCTGGAGATAACTATTAAGCAGGATTTACTTGAAATTCCAACAAGAATTGTTTCCACCGATACTCTTGGCACGGTCAGAATCGTTGATGCGATCTTCGACGACCCCAATGGGAATCCGATCATCATTCATTCAGATTACCTGGGAGCACGCAGGTCAGAAAAACCGGTTGTAGGTCCAATAGAAGGATTGAACGCAGGATCAAACCGGATAAAGGTCTGGGGTTGATTTTCAACAATTTTACAAATTAACGGAACTACAACCGTATTGTCACATTTTAATCACGGATATTGATCCCTTGCGGTGAAGGTTCTTATTCTGGTTGGCAAAGCTTATCATAGATCATGATACTGTACCGCAGAATTAGACCGCCAACCGTGAAAAAGATCTGATTAAGTAACCTCTAATTGTGAGGTTATTTTAAATTCAAATGAGGGAAAACTGTATAATTATTTGATGTATCTTACCCTGATTAAAAAACATCCCCTAATTACGTTTATTGTACTTTCTTATATACTCTCCTGGTCAACCTGGATCATATCGGCACTTGGGGAGACCTCATCTACTTTCCTAACATGGATCGGGGGTTTCGGCCCGGCTATCGCAGCAATCATCCTGACAGCGGTCCTGGAAGGCCGCATTGGGTTGACCCGCCTGCTATCAAAAGTATTTGTATGGAAGTTTAATCCAATCTTGTATCTGGCTGCCATTGGATTACCGGTCTTAGGAACTGTAGCTATGATTGCCCTATATTCGCTTATAAGCAGAGATCTTACGCCGCTGCAGTCCCTAGTTAACTGGCTGGGATTTTTGGGAAAGAATAGTGTTGTGCTACTCTTGACCTTGTTGTTGGGACTGGTGATCGTAGCTGGGGAGGAGATTGGCTGGCGTGGGTTTGTCTTGCCGAAACTTCGTACAAAACATTCCGATCTGATAGCCAGTTTAGGGGTGGGCTTAATTTGGGGGTTATGGCATTTACCTAATCTTTGGCCATTCCACCCAAAGCAGGACGCCCTGGATTTGATTCTCTTCATGTCCGATATCCTGGTCATTTCAATCTTGTACACCTGGCTTTATATCAACAGCCGCGAAAGTATCCTGTTGGTTTCAATGTTCCATTCCGCATATGATGTAATGGTAATGTTTGGTTCAGCAAGCCTGCCTTTCTTGCACGCTACACGTGGGTATGAGTTGTTGGTACTGGTGATCATGGCCAGCGTGATCGTCGCATTCTACGGACCTTGGCGTTTTCAATCCAAATCAAAAGATGAAAACATGGATCGATCCGAGAGTGATCAGGCTATCCTGATGTGAAGAATGAAATTTACTTGCAGTGTCAGCATCTTTGTAGCGCACAGCTTGATAGGTAAATAATAGTATAGGGATGAATGGGAGACCCGCAATATCCACAAAGGGATCAATGAACAGGGATATTGTTGTTTCCCAAAATCCAGATAAGGGGTTATACGACGTCGCGGCAGCCGACAATGAGTCCATATAATTAATAGGGAATCAGCAATATCAAGGAATCATTGAATAGTGAATGGATGCAGTATTCATGTATGGAAAAATGATTTGGGAATCGAAATCCCCTCTTTGCCAAACGTCTTGGTTTGGGTTAAATGTATGTATCAGTTGTAGGGAAATAAAAAGATAAATGGAGAAATGAAAATGTCCAAAATAGTTGATTTTAGTAATGTGTCTACGGCTGGTTTAGAGTCTTCTCTTGTAGCAGCTGCGCTTGCCGGTTTACGTGCTAATGAAGCCCGGTACTTTATGAACAAATACAAACATGAATTCACGGTTGTACCAGCTGGCGAAAGCCGGGAGACCCTTGAATATGTAAACCAAATTTTGAAAAAAGAACGGGGCCTTACGTTTTCTGCCAAACCACTGGAAACGTCACGTTTTCAGGTGGAAAATATAAAATTTGCCTACGTCTTTTATGAGGATGGCCTTGGGCTCAACGTCATGTATACAGTTGATGACCCAAAGAAACGAGCCGTTGGTTTTAAGCTTTCTGAAGGGATGGAGGTACCAAAGGAGTTGGAAGGGAAGTTTAAATTTGCCAGACAGAAGTCTAAACTGGCTGGAACAATTCGGGGCTCGTTTTTTGTAATCAAAGGAGAATATTAGTTTACTGGAAGCTGTAAGTCCGTTCTGGAGAAGAGACACGATGGCCGATTTCTATAGAATTAGGACGAATTGTAAAGGTGTATTGGATTATTGTTGAAATAACTTTACTTACAACTCGTGCACCAGGATTCTTGGATTCGCGATGATGAATTAAATTTATTCCATTCTTGGGATTCCCGTAAAAATGAACATAATCCAACTACACCCATCTGAGCGCCGAAGGTGTAAAACCTTAATTTTTCAGCTATGATGAGATAGATCAGTCATTATAGATCTATTCGCAATTTCTCGCGTTCTTGTTCCCATAATTTTGTAAACCGTTCAAAGACATCCGCAATAATTTCCAGTTCATTTTCCGGGTAACTTGAAATCAACTCGTCCTGTGCCTTTCTCGCCGATTCAAACCATGACGCAGCTTTTTCAGCACTCGATTTCGCGGGAACGATCAGAGTCCCGCGGCGATCGTCAGGATTGGAACTTCGCTCAATTAAGCCAGCCTTTTCGAGCCGATCAAGCATGGCAGTCGCTGCACCTGAAGTGAGGCCAGTAAGCTTGGCAAGTTCTGATGGTGAGGAAGTGCCTTTAAGGAATAAAATCCTGAGACATTCCATATCCGTTGCGTTGAGACCTGCCCATTCATTCATCGCGTTTCGGAAGTGGGTCAATTGAATGCCATAATCCCTGACCGCATTCAGTGTTCGTTTCTTCATATCTATCTTTGTGGAATTCATCATAAATACCCTATACATTATCTTGATTATAAAGTATCTTTATTATATAACTAATTATCTGTAAATACAAGAGTTGTCTCCTTTGGAGCGAGCTATAAAACCGGAACTTACCTCAATATAGTTATTGATCTCTCAAAGAGGCGATCATCTTTCAAAATTAAAATAAGGAGAATATCATGAGTACAAAAAAGGAAATTAATAAAGACTCAGAGGGCAAAGCTGCAAAGAACAAGAAGTCCCAAGGATTCTCGAACTTTGAAAAAGACGCAATGAAAGAACGTGCCCGGGAGCTGAAAGCCGCCGCAAACAAGGCGGACGGAGAAAACGCCGTAATTGAGAAGATCGCTGAGATGTCGGAACCTGATCGGTCCATGGCCGGGAAGCTCCACATAATAATCAAAGCCGCTGCGCCTGGTCTGTCACCGAAAACCTGGTATGGTATGCCCGCATACGCAAAGGACGATAAGGTCGTCTGCTTCTTCCAGAGTGCGCAGAAGTTCAAAACGAGGTACTCGACTTTCGGTTTCAGCGATGAGGCAAAGCTCGACGAAGGCAATTTGTGGCCGGTGGGTTACGCGCTTAAGGAGCTTACTCCCGCTGATGAGGAAAAGATCATCGCACTCGTGAAGAAAGCCGTAAGTTGAGGGTTGATCTTGCCACTGGCAATCCCGAAGATCAAAATATCAACCTTTGGGCTGGCTTGATTCCAAGTCTGAAATACAGTATATAAATGACATATCATATGAAGGAGTAGAGTGAATCCAAAGGTTGATTTTTATTTTAATAAATCCAAAAATTGGCGAATAGAACAGGAGAAATTGAGGGAGATCGTCCTTGACTGTCAGCTGACCGAGGAATTGAAGTGGGGCGTTCCTTGTTACACCTTTCAGAATAGTAACGTCGTATTAATCCATGAATTTAAAGAATACTGTGCATATTTGTTTGTCAAAGGTGTTTTGCTAAAGGATCCCCATCATATTCTGATCCAGCAAACGGAGAATGTGCAGTCGGCGCGGCAGGTTCGATTTACCAACATTAAGGAAATAAACGAGATGGAACGCATCTTGAAAGCCTATATCCTGGAAGCCATTGAAGTGGAAACGGCAGGGTTGAAAGTGGCTTTTAAAAAGGCAACAGAATTTGCAATTGCGGATGAATTTCTAACTAAATTGGAAGAAAATGCGGAGTTGAATACTGCGTTTTATACTCTGACCCCGGGCCGGCAAAGAGCATATCTTCTATATTTCGCAGCACCCAAACAATCCAAAACACGGGCGGAAAGGGTTGAAAAGTATACTCTGCAAATTCTCAATGGTAAGGGATTAAATGATCAATAAATTCGACAGGAAGTTTAATCAAACTGACTTTTAGATATTAACCCAGCTTTCGTTGCAGTTACACCAAATAGACAACCCGATAACAAAAAATTAAATTGAGACAAAATTATTATAAAGGGTGGAAATGTATGCCCACAACCTACACCCGGAAGCTGGTGAAAGGGGTAATTTTGTACATGGATTTAAAGAGCCTTCACTCCGGTCGTAAGTCAAGACCAATTCTTACAAATCCAAGATACACCATTATTTCATCCAATAGATAAGCCTCTTCTGACTAAATTTGCGCTACTTTACTCACCGCGGATTAATTATTCCAATTCTGCCTGGCGGCTTGTAGCTGGAACAATCTGGTGGTTAAAAGTGAGCTATCTTATATATATTGATGTATAATTATTGATAATGATTATTTATAAGTAGTTATTATCGTCAGGAGCTTAGTGACCGATTCAGATGTTCGTTTTAATCAGATGATCGTTGCATTGAAGGAGCGCAATTTCCGGCTGACACCTCAACGTGTCGAGTTGGTGAGATTGATTGCAGTCAGTGAAGGGCATCCCAGTGCAAGTCAACTATTCACAAAAATTAAACGCCAATTTCCAACCATGAGCCATGCAACGGTATATAAAACCCTCAGCATGTTGAAAGAAATGGACCAGGTGTTGGAGATCGACTTGCGTGATGACAGTCATTATGATGGCAACCGTCCCGAACCTCATCCCCACTTGATTTGCGTTAACTGTAATAAGATTATCGACGGAGAAGTATCCCTCGATCAGGAATCACTCATGAAGTTGGAGCAGGAATCAGGATATAAGATCCTCCGCCCACAAATTTCGCTTTATGGACTTTGTCCAGATTGTAATAAGGAAATGTGAAAAATTATTAGAGTCTGCGGAAAATGAATTTATAGTAATACTGTTCAAAATATCACAATAAAGGAGAAAATTATGAGTGAAGATAGCAAATGCCCGGTTACAGGCAATACTCACAAACCGATGACTGCCAACCAGGGTACATCCAATCGGGAATGGTGGCCGAACCAGCTGAACCTCAAGATGCTCCACCAAAACTCTCCCTTATCCAATCCTATGGGGGAGGCTTTCAACTATGCGGAGGAATTTAAGAAACTCGATCTTCAAGCCCTGAAAAAGGACCTTTACTCGCTTATGACCAACTCACAGGATTGGTGGCCGGCTGACTTTGGTCATTACGGCCCGTTGTTCATCCGTATGGCGTGGCACTCTGCTGGTACTTACCGCACCGGCGACGGCCGCGGTGGCGCAGGGTCTGGCTCCCAACGATTTGCACCCCTCAACAGTTGGCCTGACAATGTTAACCTCGATAAAGCCCGCCGGCTGCTCTGGCCGATCAAACAGAAATATGGCAACAAGATCTCGTGGGCAGATTTACTTATCCTCACAGGTAATTGCGCTCTGGAGTCGATGGGATTTAAAACCTTTGGCTTCGGTGGCGGGCGCGAGGATATCTGGGAGCCGGAAGAGGATATTTATTGGGGAGCTGAAGGCAAGTGGCTTGACGATAAGCGCTACAGTGGGGATCGGGATCTTGAGAATCCTCTCGCAGCCGTGCAGATGGGATTGATCTATGTTAACCCGGAAGGACCGAATGGGATTCCGGATCCATTGGCTGCGGCCAAGGATATTCGCGAAACCTTCGCACGCATGGCAATGAACGATGAAGAAACGGTCGCTCTGATTGCTGGCGGACATACATTTGGCAAAACCCACGGCGCTGGAGATGCCTCACTGGTTGGCCCCGAGCCGGAAGCAGCCAGTATTGAGGAACAAGGCCTCGGCTGGAAAAGCAAATTTGGAACAGGTAAAGGTGGTGACGCGATCGGCAGCGGCCTTGAAGTCATCTGGACTACAACTCCAACCAAGTGGAGCAGCAATTTCTTCTGGAACCTGTTCGGCTACGAATGGGAACTGACTAAGAGTCCGGCCGGTGCACATCAGTGGACTCCTATGCATGGGTCAGGCGCCGGAACAGTACCGGATGCACATGACCCATCCAAGCATCACGCTCCTTCCATGCTGACCACTGACCTTGCCCTGCGATTCGATCCTATATACGAAAGGATATCTAGGCGCTTCTACGAGAACCCGGATCTGTTCGCAGACGCGTTTGCCAGGGCCTGGTTCAAGCTCACACACCGCGATATGGGTCCTCGTTCACGTTATCTCGGCCCGGAAGTCCCGGCAGAAGAGCTGATCTGGCAGGACCCTGTCCCCGTCGTTGATCATAAATTAATTGACGCTGCTGATATCGTTCAGCTCAAGGATAAAATTCTTGCCTCGGGATTGTCAATCCCGGAACTCGTTTCGACAGCCTGGGCGTCAGCTTCCACCTTCCGCGGATCTGATTTACGTGGAGGTGCAAACGGAGCACGAATTCGCCTCGCGCCTCAAAAGGATTGGGAAGTCAACCAGCCAACCCAACTAAATAAAGTTCTGCAGACACTCGAGACAATCCAAAAGAAGTTTAACAGTGCCCAGTCAGGAGGAAAAAAGGTTTCACTCGCCGATATGATCGTCCTGGGTGGATGCACAGGCGTAGAGCAGGCGGCAAAGAATACAGGTCACGAGGTGAAGGTTCCCTTCACACCAGGACGGACGGATGCATCACAGGAACAAACCGATGTGTTGTCATTTGCCTTTCTCGAACCGGTTGCTGACGGTTTTCGCAACTACCTGCAAAGTAAATTTGCAGTACCTGCAGAAGAACTATTGGTGGACAGGGCGCAATTGCTGACACTTACCGCACCAGAAATGACGGTTCTACTTGGTGGTCTGCGTGTGTTGAATGTCAACTTTAATCAGTCGAAACATGGCGTCTTCACCACGCAGCCAGAAGCTCTCACTAATGATTTCTTCGTGAACCTTCTCGACATGAGCACAGAGTGGAAACCAACCAGCGATGAAAATGTATTCGAAGGCCGTGATCGGGCAACAGGTGCTCTGAAGTGGACCGGCACCCGTGTCGACTTGATCTTCGGTTCAAACTCCCAACTGCGGGCCCTGGCTGAAGTCTATGGATGTTTGGACTCCCCTGAAAAGTTCCTGCACGACTTTGTTGCCGCGTGGAACAAAGTCATGAACCTTGACCGTTTCGACCTCACCTGATCGTAGTATAAACGTCTTCTGGACCTTCTAAGAGGTTCTGATAAAACTAAAATTGACAACCGGTTCAGTGGACGGCGTATCGCCTTCACTGAACCGGAATATTAACGCCTAACTTTGTATCCCCATCGGTGATCTGGTTTCTTGAATAGATACTACTGGGGTTGCTTCGCTTGTTATCCTTCTCCCCTCCTGTGGTAGATTGTTCTCGCTTCACCCTCAAATTCAGGCAAGCGATGGGTTTGATAGTTTATGGAATATTTACTCCCAATATCGAAGGGAAGGTGACCAATAGAAGCATATTATTCAGACTTTATCAGATATTTTTGCATTAATTTTTGAGTCCACTTACTCGTTCTTCAGAATTATTATTTTTGAATCAGATTACATGTATGAGAATTGCACCATTAAGATTTACTCAAATGATAATGAGTATTTGCTGCGAATATACTGTTTAGCAAAGCACCAAATGAGGATGGATCTTCCTGAATTCTATTCATGGGCAGACAATTTCCCTTTATAAAAAGAACTTTCCGTTTTTGGATGTGTCTCTTCGATTTTATGGGATAATTGCAGCGAAGCAGGAATCTGAATAATTACAAATCGGGTTGTATCATTAATGCCTTCACATCAGCAATAAATTCTTATTTTGGTTTTAGAAAAATTTTTTGGAGGTGTAATGAATATTTTTGATAAGATGAGATTAAGTTCATTAGCAAAAAAAGGGGATTATTCCAAACTTCTTATAGAGGTAGACACTACCAGAGACTTCGAGTGCCCGAATTATATTCTGGACTTACTGGCTAAAAATGATAATTTTCAGGAAATTCTCGGTTTATTTGATCGAGGATTAAAAATAAAAAGGGCGACCGAATTTAAGATTTTTTCACGAATTGGAGATGTAACTGCCATTGACCGAATGATCAGTTTTTCCAGTTTATACAATTTTCCAGAATTTGTTAGTACCATACTTACTATCTATAAAAAATATGAAACACCAGAGCTTAGGTTAAAAATTTTTGTGTTGACCAAAGCAAAAATTGCCGAAAAAACAATAAATAAATGGGGCGTAACAAATTTTTCTGAAATCGAGTATTTAACTGATTTGCTCAACGAACTAAATGGTCTTGATATCGATTCATGTGAATTCCTCATCCCACAAATAGCGTTACATGAAGAAAAAGTATCAAAAATCCTCATGAGTTTCGGACCGCAAGTTATCGAGGTATTACTTCCTTGGATAGATTTCACCCAAGATAAAAGAATTCCGGAAACAATCTGGCATCAAGGGCAATATAATTCAATGGAAGATACCTATGGAGAGGGGTGGACTGAAATAGTTAAGGAGCAATACCCAATTGCAAGTTGTGTTAAAAA
Organism: uncultured Chloroflexia bacterium; assembly: GCA_963827895.1. Lineage (GTDB taxonomy): Bacteria > Chloroflexota > Anaerolineae > Anaerolineales > Anaerolineaceae > PNON01. The sequence goes on from CAWHCY010000011.1 coordinate 21,050, forward strand.
GGTATTATGGGAAATAACAGGAAAAAGATTTAATTCAACTGCATACGCAAAGACCTGGTGGAAACAGCATAAAGCTGAAATTTTACAACCATAAATTTTTTTATCGCTTATGAAATTTCTTTAAACCCACCATGGCTGGAGCTTATACTAATTGGTTCTTGACTACTTCATTTCAGATATAAGCGAGAATGCCATTCTGGTAGCATCTTCAGCATATTTCAAACAACTATTCATGAGGTTATTTTCCACGAAATATTGCTGTCCTGTACTGGTAGCCAGGTCACAACCCATCAATTGGCGGCAATATACAGATCCATATTGTTTTTCAAAACTGTTGATCAATTCTTGAGTAAGGTGATAACAGAGCTCGTTTGATTCTTCAGATAAATTTCTGCCGGCTACGAGATTGATACCCATAATTGCCCCACTGACTACTCCGCACATGCCGCCTGTTCGGGAAACACCGCTACAAAACCCTGTGGCAATCCTGGGAATCAGGTCTGATTGGATCCCCTGGCTTTCAGCAATTGCTAATAGCACACTCTCTGCACAGAAGAAACCTGACTTGAATAATTCAACGCTTCGTTGTGGGGCTTTTTCGTTCATGTTTTAACCTCCTTGTTAGTGCCATGCTGGCAGGAAGATATCCAATACAACATCACAACGTTAAACAAATCCTGATCGAAATATCTACAAGGTTTTCGCGAATTTCAACTCGATTATGCCATTTTCTGCTATCCCATACCACGTCACTCAGGTCATCTCCGCCATAAAGGATCTGGCCTAATTTTACGTTTCTAAACTTGGCCACCGCGAAAAAAGCTGCCGCCTCCATTTCCACTGTGACGCAGCCTTCCGATTTTCTAAGTTCAATTTTCTTCTCTGTCTCCCTGTAAAACGAATCAGTAGTCCAGGTTTTTGCTTTTATATATTCGATCTTGTCTTTAATGAATTCTTCTTCGATCTTTTCAACTACTTCAGGGTTGCATTCAACTTCTCTGGCTGGTGGAAGATAATGATAAGAAGCACCTTCATCCCGTATTGCTGACGTTGGAATGATCAGATGCCCGACAGCTATATCCTTTCTCAGTACACCCGCGCCCCCGCAGACGATGAATTTATTGAAACCAAAGGCAATTAACTCTTCCAGGAAAGCCGCTGAACCTGCTGCACCTACATATCCCAAAAATAAATGGATCTTTTTCCCCTTGTAATCCATTTCATAGATCGGAATATCCATGGTCTCACAATTCAATAGTTTGACTACCCTGATCAATCCTTTCTTTTCCATGTTCTCGAGAACTTCACGAAAAAAAGTAATTACACAATATTCATACTCTTCCGCTTTTTTGTGGGAAAAGGAAGGTTCAATTTTTGCTAACAGGGTATCATCAAATTCCAATATTGGGTACTTTTCTTTCTTCATGAGACCCTCCATCTATCATAATCAACAGGCAGATCATTTCCTGCCACAAACATATTTACCTGTATAAATTATAGCTTGACTTGCTTTGATTCTGCCATTTCGTCCCAAAAGGACAGGCATCCTCGGTACTAACTGCATGGCAAAATGATTTTGGATTGAGGTGGTAATTGAGGTCAGGATTTATTTGATTACCTTGTTAGGGTTCGCTCTAGGATTATGAGACTTTCCATACCACATGATTGCGCCAAGAACCACCGCCATCGTCAAATGCATGACGAACGATCCACAATACCATTGCAAAATCTCAAATGTCGTCATCCTCAACAATATGGGTGTTGTCACCAGGATTGGTTGACTAAAGATCTCGACGTAAATGATCGCCACGAGTAAGGTCCTTTTCAAAGTGATCAGTCTCAGCGCAGGAAACTTGGCCATTATTACACCAAAGAGCACACCAAACAGCGGACCGATCAAATAGTGTGCTGCGATGCCAGTTGGAATGCCATCGGCCACCTGCAAACCCAATTTTGAAAAGAGTTGTGAGACCGTGTCACCCACGATCGAGAAGCACGACAGAGCCGGTAACTTTAGTGCCAGGAATGCTACCATAAGCAGTCCATCCATCACAATTGTGCCGGTCAATCCTCCGATGAAGCCCCATCCCATCCCTCTGGTGAGCGGAGTAAGTTTAGCATTTTCAGAATTTAGCGTATATGTGTTTTCCATTTTTTCTCCAAAATAAGCTGCCAAATTTCACGGTGGTTGCTGTAAGAATAAAGAGCCGTGATTCCCTAAGTATGATTCCCTTTCATCCCGTCTCTCTACCGACCCTGGTCACCCACCAATGTGTCACTCATTAAGTCAGTGGTCCGGCTAAAAGCCATGGTCAAAGATGTAACAATCATGATCAATCCCGCAGCCACAAAGACGGATACAACGCTCCAGCGTAAGGCAAAGCCCGACAGTGCTTGAGAAAGCGGCATCATGCACAGGTTGGCCAGCAGGATCATGCTCATTAATCGACCCAGGAGATCTTTGGGGGTAGTGCGCTGTAAGCTTGTGATCATCAGGAGAAAGAGGTAACCTTCCAGAACCCCGAGGATGAACAGATCAAGGGTGGCCATCCAGGTGATCGATATCCAACTCATGGAAATGATCCCGAGGCCAAAGGTTGCGAATAAGGCTACCATCATTCCACGTACGATACGTTTGGTTAATTTAGGCAGGACACCCGAAAGGATGATACCCAACAAATTGCCGCCTGCATAACCGGAAATGATGAACCCGTAGGCTGCAGCACCTCCCGAAAAACGTGTATCGGCCAGGTAAGGGATACCTACCAGCAGCGGACCGGTAAAGCAGAGATTAGCCACCGCGATCAGGATGAACATCATTCGCAATACAGGATCTTTCAGCATATACCCGAACCCGTCTTTAATGGATTTGACGAGGTTAACAGGTTGTGGTTTCTCAAAAGAGGTTCTAACGATCTCTCCTGAACGCATCTTCCACAATGTGATCACCGAAATCACGAAAGTCATGGCATCAATGGCAATGGCCAAACCCATGCCTGCTTTTTCATCGGTAAAGGCCGCAATCAATCCACCAGCCAGGGCCGGGCCGATAAAACCGATCAGTGAAGAGCTGCCCTGGGTGAGTGAATTTCCTGTCTGCAGATTTTCTTCAGGTATGACAAGGGGAACGATCGACATGGAAGCCGGGCCGAAGAGTCCTCCCATGATACCGTTGACCGCACCATAAATATAGATCATCCAAACTTGCAGTGTTCCGGTAAAGACCTGTATCGCAAGTATGGCTGCAAGAAAAAGCCTGACAAAGTCAGAGATCAGCATTAATTTGCGCGGTGATATTCGATCAGTGACTGCCCCGCCTATCACAGTGAAAATAGCCCGGGTAACTCCACCTAAAGCCATGACCATTCCAATAGCCATGGGATCACCTGTCATTTTCATGACAAGCCAGGCTCCAGCAATGCTGTCGAATTGATCTCCCAGCATGGAAGTGCTTTGACCGATCCATAACAACAAGAAATCGCGAATGCCGAGAACTTTCATCATCGGGTTGCTTGAAGGTAATGCAATTGCCTGTTCCATAATATGCTCCAAAAATAATATGAGATGATTGCTCTGGTAGAAGGACAAATCAGATGTCCTTCTACCAGTGAAAATATTTACGGTTTTCTAAGCTTGATTATTGCCTGCTCGTAAAGCGTTGCGAAGCAGGATCACACCCAGAGTCAGCAGCAGGATTGCGAAGGTTGGCATCTCGAACGAGAGGTGCAGAAGGGGGCGTGCCAGTTCCAGGACACCCAATAGGAGCAGAAGGACACCAAGGGTGGTTGTAAAACTACTGGTAGACTGCCCTTTCCATGATCGAGCAATATTAAGTGCGATCAGGATAACGCCGATACCTACAGCGCCTGTGCCTTTCGGCAGGGTTGGGATCATCTCTGTGATACCCCACAGGATAAAGATTGCGCCCCAGGCGATCGTGCTAAAATCTGTGTTTGACTTGAATACGTTTTCCATTTTTCCTCCAAAATATGTTGTTTGATTTTGATTAATATTTTTATGCTTGAACATTTGCCATTGCCCTGTAGGCGCATTTCCTCGCCTGGTGGGCTTTCCAGCCCGGCCACCAGGTGGCATGCCAGGCGTGTATTCTTGCGAAGAATGAGTGTGGTTGTTTCAGCGCTAATTCACGGATGGGGCAGTCTTCGCACTTATGGACCTTTTCGATAACGGATGCACTCCAGTTGATGGCTACCGAATTGGGATTGAACTGCTGTGATTTTTCCATTTCTTACCTCCTTTGATTAATATTTTTATTTTCATTCACTGACAACAAAGTCAGGTTGAGTCCATAAAGTTTATTCAGTGTGCCCATCAGGGCAGCCTGGTCTCCGATATGGCCATAAAGGATCATTTCGCCATTATCCAGAAGCTTCACCGCCAGACCTTCCAACCAATCCGACCAGGTTTCATCGAGATGACCTCTGACGTGGATCTCGTAGAAATCCCCATGTAAGCTGGTGGGAAGTTCGCCCTGGTTTTCATTGCTGTGTTCATTGATTTTTTCATCGTTTTTGTTCATCATGTTTCCTCTTGGTTATAATTTATCAATTTCCCGACTTGGCATCATCGACTAAAGGTTGTAGATGGGGTTGTATTTATTTCACTGGAAGTAGTAGTCAGCACCTCCGGATTTCTCACAATAGGTAACGAAAAAGCTGGCGATGGAGGATATCCACTGCCAGCTTCTTGAAATTGATTATCTGTAGCCGCTTACTCGAATATTTTTAGCTCTTTCCCAAAAGCTACAGCCTGGGTCCGGCTCTCCACTCCCAGTTTTGTATAAATATTGCTGATATGGCGCTTCACTGTGGGGATGGATATGACCAGTTTCTCAGCTATATCCTGGTTGGAAAGACCGCCTTTGATGAGCGTCAAAACTTCTACCTCACGTGTGGTCAATGGCTCAGCCAGGAGTCGCATGGATGGTTGTGTCATACCGGCGTTTTTGCCAATCCTGGACAACAGATCAGCTGCATAACCGGTCCCGGGCTGACGTGACTGAACCTGGCAGAGCAATTTCGTCATCGCTTCGCCTTCGTCGAGGAATACTCGCACATACCCCTCCGGTTGAGCCAGGGAAAGAGCTCGTTCCAGAGCAGCCAGCGCTGGTTCGGTCTCCTTTTTTCCCTGAAACGTCAGTGCTTGAAGAACCAGGACTCCAATGACCAATCCCATTTGCCCCGTTGCCTCTGCTTGTTGAAGCAACCGCTTGGAAAGAATAACGGCAGCCTCATGGTCGTCTTGAGCCAGGAGCAATCGCAGGAGAAGTACATATTCACTCTCCCGCCGGTAGGGAATTTCGTCGTTTACCTTTAATCCCCTTTTTTGAATACGTTGGGAAAGCCTTTCCAAATTTCCCTGCGCCAGCCATACCCACGCCAGTTCTGCCCTCACCTGAATGGACCAATGCGGTGAAAGTGTACGTTCACTAATTAATTGCTCTGCTTGCCGCATGGCTTCACGGGTTTGCTCCGGATTATTCCTGGCTAGCTCCAGTCGTGCTTGAATGGCATAGGCATAAGCTTCTTGTCCGATATCTCCCCAGATTCGGCTCAGTTCCAGACACTGGCGGATATTGAGCTCCGCTTCGTCCAATCGATTCCATTCATAGGTTAACCTTCCCATCCCGGCAAAGATCCCTGCAGCTAATGCCGATCTTTGCCCATCCGGACGCACAGCCATTTGTAATGATCGGATATATGTGTCTGCTGCCCGGTGGAGTTGTCCTTGTTCCATTAGAATGTCGGCAATATTGGAGTTGGCAATGATGACCATATGCCGGTTATTCGCCTCTCTACCGATACGAATCGCTTCGGTGTAAGCATGTTTGGCATCTTCCAAATTCCCATTGACCCAGCTTGCGTCACCGAGGATTGAAGTGGCCAGACTTCGGATGCTTTGAGAGATGGAGCTGCAATCCGGCAACTGCTGGAGCGCTTTTTGAGCATAATCCGCAGCGAGTTGAGTATCACCCCGCGAATTGGCACAATGGGCTCGGGCAGCGGCAATGGTCCCCTGCATCGTCCTTACTTCAGCTGATGATTCAAGCGAAGAAAGCAATTGCTCGGGAGCTTTCAAGGTTGTCTCAACCTGATCCAGATTTCCAGTAAGAGCTTGCGCCCAGGCCTTTTGGATGGCCAGCCAGGGATGTGCATCTGATTGAAATTCTATAGCGCTGGTCCAATTGAGGAGAGTGGATACCTCACCACTCATGAGGAGGTAACATCCATTATCCTCGATCAGTTTAGCTGCCCGAGTCTGGTCCCCAGCAGAGAGGGCATACTGAATGGCTTCGGAGATAAATCCATTTTGCTCATACCATTCAGACGCTCGTCTGTGCAGCTCCGGGAGCAAATGTGGAAATTGGTGTTTCAGGCGTTTATTGAGAACATCCGAAAATAAGTGGTGATAACGATACCAATGCCGCTCATCGTCCAGCGGGATGAGGAACAAGTTCATTTGCTCCAGGGTTTCCAGCGTTGTTTGTCCGTCAACTAGGCCAGTTGGGTCAACGCCGATAACCGCCTCGCAGAGAGGTCCGCAAAGGCGCTTTAATATGGAAGACTGCAACAAAAAGGTACTGATATTCGGGGGCTGAAGTTTTAGTACCTCTTCGATCAGGTAATCCATCACATAGTAATGACTGCCTGTGAATGCCGAAACGAAGCCATGAATATCATGGCAATTTTGCATGGAAAGGGCTGCCAGTTGAAGTCCCGCTATCCATCCCTCGGTTCGCACCTCTATTGCGCCAAGATCTTCGGTGGAAATTCTCAACCTCATGATTTCGTTCAGAAAGATGGCAATTTCTTCCCGGGTAAAGCGCAATTGATCAGCCCGAATATCGATCAACTGGTTGCGAACACGTAGCCGTGAAAGCGGGAAAGGGGGATCTGTCCTGGAAAGAAGCACAAGGTGCATGTTGGGAGGCATGTGCTCGAGTAAAAATAAAACCATGTCGACAACCGGTTGGGAGGAAATGACGTGAAAATCATCCAGAACTACAATAAATGGATCAGTCTGTCTGGTAATTTCGTTGGTCAATAAATTCATTAGCTCATCAAATGAGGGTGGCTGTGCAACGTTGAGCATACCCGGCAAATCCATTCCAAGGCTTGGAATTATTTTTTGAAGCGAGGTGATGAAATATTGAAAAAAGCGAATTGGATCATTATCGCCTTCGTCCAACGAAAGCCAGGTCGAAGGGATATTCGTTTCGTGCAGCCAACTGCTGATAAGAGTGGTTTTACCGTAACCGGCTGGCGCTGAGACCAGGGTCAGCTTGTGCTGGATGCCGAAATTTAGCTGCTCGATCAGTCTTTTGCGTAAAATCCAACCCGGATGAAGGGGGGGTGCAAAAAGCTTGGTTGGAAGGATAAGTGTGTCCATCGTCACCAGGATCCGAGGAACATGGAAAGTAATATCATCATAACATATCCGCAAAGTGAATTTTCAGCGAATATATTTATCAAGATTCGAACTCATACAAGCATAAAGGCTTACCTTGCGAGGAATAAATCTTTGTTATTGGCATATTCTTTGCTCTCCTATATATGAATTGCACTCCCCTCGTTCGCGCACAATAATTCCTATGGTCACAAGTTTAAACCGGTTGCAGATGTGTATGACAGAGATAATTTCATAAAGCACTGAAATGGAGAGCACTATTTATAGTTTTATGTCATAATTGCAATTTAAAAGGAGACAGCATAATTAATAATTAGGAAGCGCTTAATGAGCCAGAATTATGAGAAAAAGCAAACACAATGCGAGATAATCATGAAGGTCTTCCTGAAATAATTAATGCTTATGAGCGTGATGGCCTTTATTATTGTTCAATTTCTATCAAAATTGGATCAGAAACTAAGATTTTTGAATTTGGGATAAACCATGAGTCTTTCAAGGCGATCAAACGAATATTAGGCATGCAACCATTTGAAAAAATGCCTGGAATTAAATATAGATATTTCTTTTGCCCGGTAGCAGGTCGAAAGTCAACAGACCTTTCTAAATTTTTTTACCATATTCGTGTTGAGCAAGAGAAAAGAGGTAAAGAGTTTGAAATTGCTGCACCAGAACAATTAATTGCAAATCTAATGTGGTTTTTCAAAGCCAAAGACTTCAAAGAATTGTCATATCTACCAGAAATTACCAAAGAATAATAATTGAAGATTTCCGAGAAACGTGTTTGAGTAGTTAATGCTATGAATAAATATAATTAGGATAATACGACTCTATAGGTTTGCGTTTGGCTTCGCTTAAGGTTCAGTAAAGACATGTGCACTATATAGCGAACATCAAATGGCAGACTGGTGATGCATTTCAAAATCAACATATAATATGGCTGTCACTGTTAACGTACACATCGAATTCTGAGACAAAATGAGTAATGGGGAGGTTTCATGGCAGAAATGGTCTTTAATCCAAACGACAAGGTAGTCATTAAATACGATTGCGGTGAATATTATGCAGATTATCCGTCGCAGATAATTCTAGGTGCAAGCAAAGGGAGCGTAGGGAGAATTGCGAGCATCGAAGAGTTCAAGACCGATTTTATTATACGTCTTGGGCGACAACAGCTTAGCCAGGATCAAAAACAAGCTTATATAGCCCACTTTAGTGTTGTTCAACAAGCTATGGCTTACGGCCTACAATATCCAATTCTCTTTGAAAAAATTGAGCAGCCAACTGATGCTACAGCCGTGGTGCTTGGCAGGCCAAAGTCCATCGAATTAATTGATGGTGCGGCTGTTGAAAAAGCGGGGAGTGGAGGAGGTCTGAGTCAAGTCTCGGCATTATTTGGTAGGTCTGCACCGAAATCTGTACCACCCGGTAAAATCACCTGGCCTGCCGCTAAAGGTATTCATGATCAAGCGAAATTCACAGATTTTGAATTGGCGATAATTATGTCAAATCCAAAACCTGCAACCCGGGAAGATATTGAATTTGTATATTTGAGGTATATCAGTACTGTACCTTACCACAACCTGTGGTTCAGGTTGAAAGAAGTTGTAGCTGAAGCAGCCTTCGACATAATTGATACATTACGCTTTCCCAAGCACAACCATGCCGGGTACAGTTGGGAAGTAATATCAGAGATGGTGGAGAAAAATGATCCGAGAAGATCATTGTGGTATACAGATGACCAGCACGAGGCATTGGTCGTTGCAGCACAGAAGGTCTATCAGTTGGAGAATGAGCGTGGTTTGCGCTGACATTTCTTAATAGCACACCTGACTCAGAATGTAACAGATAATACAGGTATTCGCTTTTACTGTCAGGGAGAATGATCAGTAATGGTTTTGGAGCTAGGATCTTATGCAATGCGATAGAATGCCGGCTTCTACTAGGAAAATGAACACATGAAATATTCATCAGTAATAGCAAAGGTGATAATTATTTTAATTCTCGGCATGCTATGTGCGGGTTGTGAGAAGAGTGTCTTCTCCATTTTGAGGAGACCAACACCATTACCTATAATCAATCCGGATAATCTCAACTTCAAAGATACTGAAACAAAACATCATTTCGAATCACTAAGTCGATGTATTACCAATTTCGTTGATGTACGCTGGAAGCCAATACCATACCATCTATATGGGAATTTTTGCCAAGCATCCTGGTGCCAGGGGTTTGGAGTAAAACCAGACTGTCGAATTGCGGAATCAACCATTGATATTCGGGATCAGCATGTCTTAAGCCTAAATACATTAACTTATCCGCAAGAGTTTCCTGCGGTCTTTGGCCTTGGGTTTGAAGCACTTCGGGTTCCACCGGGGACAGGCTGGGGGGTTCATTTTTCTTTTTCGGAAAATGGGGGTAGCGTCGTTGGAGATCATTGGGGTGTGAGATTTGATAAGTACAACACACTTAAGGATAAAAGCGAATCAACTGTCATACTTTGGTCATCTGTTCAATATCAGATACAAGAAACAATTGTAGATTATTCTTTTAATCTTCCCCTTCGAGACGATCTGGCTCTTTACTTGAAGTCACCGGAAGCGATGCGGTCCCGTCGGTTGGAACAGATCCGGGCATTATCACAAAAAGTAAAAACGACCATTGAAACACACCAGGCAAAAACTTGCGATTTGGGGTCATATGAAAACAATGGAATTCCTCCGGAATGTACTTCTCGCCCATTGACACCAGAAGAAGAATCCGAAGAACAGGCCAAAGCTGAAAAATATTTTTCAGATCAAGAACAAGTATTGAACGAAAATTACCAGGAGCTATATACCACCTGGATGAAGACTTTTCCATTGGATCAATGTTGGCCATAATAAATTTTCACAAAAATAATTGTTGAGATTGCACTCTAGTACGAATACTCTTTTTATTATGGCAATGAAGTAATACTCTATATAATTAATAGCTAGCCACCCATCCTTAATTGATGACATGATAAACATAGAAAAGGAGATACATGGATAAACTAATGGAGTACCTGACCAATCCTTTATTTCTTATACTGATCGGTTTTATTGTGCTCATATTCATCATTAATACCGTGCAAAAGTTGGGCAGGGGAAAAGCCTGGAAGCAGATAGCCGCTGAGACTGGTTTGCAATTCTCCAAACATCAATCCGGGACCTATCGGGATCAGCAATTGAGCGGCAATTACCGGGGGCGGTCGATCACTTTGACCGAGAGTATATCAGAAGAACGAGACAAATTCAGGGGCATGACCGAGCGCAGAGATACCCGGACCAATACCAGCACTGATATACGGCTAAAGATCAACATTCCGCAGGAAATCAAGATGAAACTCAACCGGATCATCACCATTGGCGAAGCCACCCGGGTCACCGGTGATGCAGAAATTGACCGTCACTTCAATGCAACAAGCGAACCGGATTGGCTGGCTCTTAAAGTGCTAAGTTCTGCAACAATCAGACAGAAACTCCCCCAATTGAAAATGGGTGGCACGGTTTTTGTTCAGGGGTCAGAAATCCTCTTTGACCAGTCTGGAAGAATATCTGATGGCAAGTACCTGCGATTTCTTCTTGATTTTCTCAGCGACCTGGCGGACGCTGTGGAGGGTAACCGCTACGGATGACTTTAACCCTCCAGCCCCCTTGGCGGATGTTTAGAAATTAATTGTTCACGTATCCTTTTGGAAAAAGAAGAAATCTGACAGAACATCCTCGTGCTGTTCTTAATAATTTGAATTCAAAGTCCACTCGATAAATAAGGGTCTTGACAAGTGCAATAATTAACCTTATACTGCAATATAGTTTGCGATACAAACTTCACGGTAAGGCAGG
>CAWHCY010000012.1:0-51696 GCA_963827895.1 uncultured Chloroflexia bacterium
GCAGGCTATCTACGAATATGGGCCGGGTACCAAACTGCCCAAGAAAGCACAAACAGCAACGCCATGAATGGAATAGGAGAAAAGTGAGAAGTAATTAGTGAGTAGTGATTTGGGATGAGGGAATAGTGAATAGTGAGTAGTGAGTTGTGATTTGGAAGGTGTAGTTTATAAAGTTAAGTTGTTGCACCTAATCACTGATCAACTAATATACTCATCAACTAATCACTTATCAACAAAGTAACTTATCAACTTATCAACTAATCACTTAATAACTAATCAACTCGTTTTTACCCAATTCCTTTATGGTATGATTAAGCCAACTTTTGTGACCACATGGAGGTCAAATGGTTAGTGCAGATCTATTGGAAATTTTACGCTGCCCCGCATGCGTTCGGGATACTGAAGGTCTCTTAAAATTGGAACACGATACCTGGTTGGTCTGTCAGGATTGTGGCCGAAAATACCCGATCAGCGAAGATATACCCGTTATGTTAATTGACGAAGGTGACAAGTGGAGAAACACTGATGTAAAAGAACTCCCTGTTCCTCCTCCTCCAATTTCATAGGGACACTATTCAAATAGATTCTTTCATCACATAATAACCATTTTGAGGCAAGGAGCTGGAACATCTCTTGCAACATCGAAGAGGAGTTTCTCGTATCCATATCCCTCATAATTCGCTGGGAACTTTTATGACACAACCACAAAATAGAAGAAGTAAGAAACAAAACAATAACTCCAGGATACTCTTACTGGCAGGCTTTGCCGTGATCGCCTTGATCACAACCATACTGGCTTTTGTATTCATTAGAAACCTTGTGTCCACATGGACATTGGGAACTTTGCCAGGTGAACCTAACCTGACGAGTAGTGACTTACCTACCCCTGCTCCTGGAGAAAAATTCCCGCAGGGTGGAGATTCGTTACAACCATCTTCCGGTCCAACTCCCCAGGCATGGGATGGCTCCAGCCGGGTTACTATCCTGGTCATGGGTTTGGATTATGATGACACTGAAGCCCGCAAGGTCCCTAGAACCGATAGTATGATGTTGGTTTCGATGGATCCACAATCCAGAACCGCCGGCATCCTTTCGATACCGCGTGATATGTGGGTCAACATTCCCGGATTTGATTATGCAAAAATTAACACAGCATATTTTCTGGGCGAAGCCTATCAGCTCCCAGGTGGTGGAGCTGGACTGGCTGTTCAAACCGTCCAGGATTTCCTGGGTGTGCCCATCAATTACTACGCCCAGATCGACTTCGATGCCTTTATCGCATTAATTGATGAATTAGGCGGTATAGAGATCAACGTCCCCCATAAGATCAAAGTGAGTATCAAGGGCGGTTACACCGTTAACGATAAAATTAATGATAAAACCTACACTCGGGAAGAGAAATTAATTAAATCAGGACTTCAATTCATGGATGGTGCTACTGCCCTGGCTTATGCCAGGGATCGCCATACTGCCGGTGGAGATTATGACCGCGCAGGGCGCCAGCAGCAGGTAGTGGATGCAGTTCGAGCCAGGATCCTTAATTTCAACATGCTGCCTTCGCTGATCACAAAAGCCCCGAAGCTGTATGCTGATCTTTCCAAAGGTGTGCATACGAATTTGTCGCTCGACCAGATGATCCAGTTGGCCTTATATGCAGCTCAAATTCCTGCAGATAGTATTAAACATGGCTTAATGGGCGATGATGCGGCTTTTATGGGAATGTCTCCGGATGGTCAGTCCATTCTGATCCCGATCATGGATAAAATCCGAACGGTTCGTAATGATACATTTGCCACAGGTGGACCACTTGGTCCCTCACTTGTATCATCTGATCCGCTTGAACTGATGAAAGCCGAAAGCGCCAGGGTCTCCATTCGTAATGGCTCTTCTTTGGAAGGATTGGCTGCATTATCAGCGCAATATTTCCAGCAGCAGGGCGTGAACGTTGCCGAACAAGGCACAGGTGATCCTTCCGGTTTTTCCTATATCATTGACATTACCGGCAAACCATACACACTGGCGTACTTTACAAATGTCCTAAATTTATCACCTGCCCAGATCCGTAATGCCAGCTACGATCCCAATTCATCGGTGGATGTGATCGTCGTGCTGGGCGATGATTGGGCTAAAAATAATCCGATCGGCAAATAGTACAATTGATTTCGAAATTCCCCTGGGTCATTCCAGGGGAATTTTTTTTATTTCTGACTGGTTGGTACTTAATTGATCTGCGCATCACCCATGGTTCAATAATGTTTTAAGTCTTCCTGTATTCCCAAATTATCACAATATATATGGGTGTGAAAAACATTTGATAATGGTTGTATAATGGATTTTTACCAAATTCTGGAAGAGGAAAAGTATGATCACTGATCAGGATATCATCCTTAGAATTGTCATTGGAGCTGTTCTGGGAGCACTAGTAGGTTATGAACGGGAACGCCAGGGTCAACCTGCCGGTTTGCGTACGCATATCATCCTTGTTGTCGGTGCCACCCTCACCATGACTTTGTCGATCAACCTGGCCATTCAATTTCGACCATTGGTTCCCAATGGTGATCCCGCCCGCCTGGCGGCTCAAGTGATCTCCGGTATCGGTTTTCTGGGTGCTGGAGCCATATTACGGTATGGTCCAAATATTAAAGGACTGACGACAGCCGCATCATTATGGACAATGGCTGTTGTTGGACTCGCAGTGGGTGCGGGGCATTTCCTTTCTGGAGTTGCTGCCACTTCACTTATCCTGGTGGCATTGATCATATTAAATGTGATTGAAAAACGGTATATTAACACTTACTCTACAATGGTGATCGAAATAGCTGCGGATGATCGCAGAAAATTATTGGATGACATTCAATCCGCAGTGAATAGTTTTGTAAAATCAGCCGGATCGCCCAGTGTCGAAAAGAACATCAGGTCGAAAAGGGTGAAAGTGGTTTACACCGTAAAAATTCTGGCGAATATTCCTGTTGAACAGATATTGGAAAAGATCACAGAGATCGATGGTATTAGGGCTATAAAAGTATCATAGCTACAATTCCTTGCACTATTGATTGCTTCAAAATTTTTGGAAACAAGAATTTCAGTCAATCACCCACTTGGTCGCATCGTCAGGAAACTTCGTCCAGGCAAATATGACAGAGAAATCCACGCGATACAATCCGCCCTTCAGCCAAAAGTCCGGTGAGGCAGTATACGTTTCGGATTGATATTTCCGGTTATATTCTTCAGACAATTTAATCGCCAGTTCCCTCACGGGAATGATCTCAATCGCATTTCCATGGATGATCAATACGTCCGTTCCACTTTCAAGGTGGATGGCAATATTGGGATTATTCTTCAGGTTTCTACCCCGCTTGGTCTGAGGGCTGCCGTCGAAATACAGGGTTTCATCAACCCAGGCGCCCCAAACTGGAGTTGCATGCGGTCTTTGGTTGCTGTCCACAGTGCTTACCCAGTAATGCAAGGCTTTCTTCAGCCTTTCGGTGACATGCTGCCACGGAAGGGTGCCGTCTAATGATTCGGGAACTCCATAATCCAACGGAAAAACCGGACGGCGGGTGATCTTTTTCATATCGTCCTACTCAGGCGCTCCAGCATTGATCCATGCAATAAGAAGATTAAGTTCGTCTGGTGTGAGCATCACAGGATGTCCCTTGGTTTGAACCTGCACTATGACACTATTTGCTGCATCACCAGGAATTATAACCACTTCTTTACTTGAACCCTTCATTGCTCCTGCATAGTTGTCCAATGTTAATCCGGCTGTGCCAGATTCTCCATGGCAGGCGGAGCACTTGTCTTTGAAAATTGGTCCAATTGTGTTGGTATAGGTAATTGCTGGCGCCGCAGTAGCCGGCACAGCAGTTGCGCCTGGTGCAGCAGTTGCGACTGGAATAATCGTCGCCACAGGTGTGGAAGTGGGCGGTGCCACCGGGATCTGGTCTTTTAGCGCTTCCCGAAGTAGTGGTGCATCAAATCCTGCATAATTCCAACTTGAGCCGTGGCAAACGCTGTTGGAGCAGAAGGAAGTGTTATCTGTCCCACCCGGGTTATCGACTGTGTGGCATGCCTGGCAGGTGGTATCAAAGACCTGGTTATGGATGGTGATCCAATTCGTATTCAAGTGAGATGGCGGTTCTGCACCGCGATTCAATTCAATTTTCGCAACCAGATCTTCGGCTTTTGATGATACTGGTATGGAATGGCACAGGTTGCATTCCAGACGGATGGCTTCTCCATCTGCTGTCAGATGCTTACCGTCATGGCAGCGAAAACATCCGGGTGAATTGTCATGTCCAATGTTGTTCGGGTGCGTATCCCAGAACATTTTTTGGTCAGAAAAGGCAGACACCTTGTAGCTATCCAGTAAGGCTTTAATGGCATTTGAAATTCGCTCTTCATTCTTTTGATAGAACTCGGGGTATGTAGTTTTGTAGTATGTATCCAACTCGAGGATGGCTGCATGTGCCTCTTCATCTGTCGCATAGACTTTGCCAAGTACTTCTACCCCTTTTTTCTTTATCTCCGGAATGGAGGTGGAGATCAATCCCCTGCTCAATAATTGGTCCATTGCGGTGGCAGGAGGGAGTATCCGATGCGCCGTCCGGTTATGACAGGTGTTGCAATCCATCTGGATCAAATCCGCGCTCTTGACGTTTTCAACTTTAAAACCGGATTGAACATCTACATACTCTTTGATACTGCCATCAGCCAGGGTCACCCGGATGTAGGGAATGGTCTGCCTTTCTGCATCTGTTGCGACAAAATATACCGGGTTCTCGATATGCCAGTGGATTCCATTCCCCAGTCCTTCTCGCTTGGAACCACCCCCTGTTTTCAATAACAGGTTTACAGTCGTCTCAGTATTATCGGTGTCGCTGGCATATCTATTAATTTGCAGCAGTTTGTCCCCGGTAAAAGTCTGGGGGTAATGGCAGGTTTCACAGGCTTCAATGGCAGGGCGCATGTCTTTTGCCCGGATCGGGTAGACATAGGTATGAAAAACCAGCGAAGTTCCTGTATTCCAGGAATACTTGATCTTACGGGGGATTTGGACGATCAGCGGAGCCCGACCAAGGTGGCACTCCTCGCAGGTTACCCTGGAATGATCTGATACCGAGTGGGTAACATATTGCGGCGGCATGGTATGGCAGGTCAAGCCACAAAAAGTAGTGGTATTGGTGGTTTCCCAACCGGCAGAAACACCCACCAGGAGCAGGATCAGAATAAGAACCACTACAAAGTAGGGGAGGATTTTTAATCCCACCGGGCGGTCAGCCGGGGGAAAAAAGAAATTTTTCAACCAATTAGGCTTGCCCTTCATTCATCCTCCACAAAATCCTGTCAGCTAAGCAGGATTCTCATCTAATATTAATATTAGCACAAATATTAGTCCAGACAAAGAATTTAAAAAAAGAACTCCTTTCGGGTTGTGAAAGGAGTTATGATACTAATTAATGGACTTTGTTAAACCGGGTTGATCGCTTTTGCGAGACCGCTTGGGCTGAATTTCAAACGATTCTCACTTTCATAAGCCAATTCAATGATCAGATGCATGACATGGTCAGCAACCTTCATAACATAGGCATGATCATTTACGTCTCCATGGTAATGAACAGGTTTTCCCACGGTCATGTGGTATGGTCCCTGTATATACCATCGTCCGTATTCCTCTTTCCCCTGCACGACTGAACGGATGGAATGGATTTTTTCTCTGACCAGTGAAATTCCCACCGGGACAATGGGAGCACCGCTCTCTATCGCTAGTCGGGCAACTCCGCTTCGTGACCTTAGAAAACCGCCTTCAGATGGACTTAATGCTCCTTCTGGGAAGATCATGATGTTATGACCGGCTTTTAGGTGAGCCAGGGCTGAATCGATGGCTGCCTGTCCGCCTCCGGCGATCACCGGGATGTGACCGGATCTCCGCAAATATTCACCCAGCACTGGCACCTGGAATAAAAGATTGTTGATCAGGATATACGCTTGCTCTTTTACCATCGCAGCTACAAAAAATGGATCGGTGGTGGTTGGATGGTTTGCAGCAATAATCTTTGCCCCGCTAGGCATTTCACAATGTTTTTTTACATCCATTTTCAACATCGTACCCGTGTAAGTCCCAATTACGGGACGTGATAACCAATACATTGTTTTATCTATTAACACTAAAAACCTCTTTGCAGCGCTATGACTGCTTGTATTCAATAATCATATTCGTGTAGTAATCTTAACCGCTCCAGGTTTATTCAGCATCTATCCGTGTGTAGATTTATTAAGCATTACCAGGCATATAACTGTATGTGTCTTAGTATGAACAACCCCCCGATGACAGGAAGGGTGCAAATCGCATTAATTGTCCAATGGAATTAAGGTAAATGGAATCTACCTGATAGGGTAAATTGGCACTTTATAAATACTGGCTAATTTTTTCCACCCAAATACAATACCCGGCCCCAAGCAGATGGATATTATCGTTGGTCAGCTTCTGTTTTAATCCACCCTGAGCGTTGGCAAATGCCGGGAATAAATTGATAAAAGTATAACCAAACTCTTCCGCTAAAGCTTTCAGTTCTTTATTTAGCTTCCGGATTCGGCTCGCATAGATGACATGCCGGGGTAATAACGATTGTACATAAACCAGGGTTGCGGGGATTTCGGTTTTGATCTTTTCCAGGATCTGTCTGTATTTTTTTAATACCTCATTCTGGGTGCGGTATTCGAACCAGGTCAGATCATTCGTTCCAATCAGTAAGAAAATTTTTGCCGGCTTTCCGGAAATGATATCGTCAAGCCTTTGTAATACACCGTTGACTGTATCGGCATTTATACCGCGATTAATGACCGGTTTATCCGGGAAGAGTTCATCCCATCGTGCCCCTTCGGTCAGGCTGTCACCGACGAACACAATATCCCCGGGTTTGATCGGGACCTGTCGAAAGAAATCCACCTTCTGACCATAGTGGTGCGCTACCAGGCGCCTTACTTCCGTCCTGGTAATGGTAAGTAAAACGAAGGTAGCGAAGAAAATCGCAAAAAGGATGATGATTATTACTTCTTTTTCCATGAGAACACACTATGATAAAATAAGCTTTGAAATATTTTCCTTATTATTAATAACTATACCTTATTATCTGAAAGTCGATAACCCCTGCCACCGAATATCATATTTGGTCAAAGGGGATAATTACCAGATTGAGATCAAGGATATATAAAGGAAACTATGAAAAAATATGATGTAATTATCGTAGGTGGGGGAATTGTTGGCTCCATGACTGCCCGTTTTCTTTCCCGCTATCAATTGGATATCCTGTTAATTGAGAAGACGTCCGATGTTGGCACTGGAGCCAGTTCTGCCAATTCGGCCATCGTTCATGCTGGTTATGATCCGTTGCCCGGATCATTAAAAGCCAAAATGAATGTTGCCGGGAATGCGATGTGGGATACCCTGTCAGGCGAGTTGGGTTTCGATTATGACCGCCGGGGAGACTACGTGGTCGCCATCGGTGCCGAAGAATTTGCTCACCTTGACAGCCTCATTGACCGTGGCCGAAAGAATGGCGTACCCGGTATGCACATCATCTCTGCCGATGAGATCCGCTATCGTGAGCCAAACATCAACCCCGAAGTGAGCGGTGCATTATGGGCTCCAACCGGTGGTATATGCGACCCATTCATGGCGGTGGTGGCATCCGCTGAAAACGCCGTTCAAAATGGCGTCACCCTCATGCTCAACACCAGTTTTGAGGATTTTCTGATCGACGGTGACAAGATCGTCGGTGTGAAAACGAACAACGGCACATTCGGCTCTCGATGGGTCGTAAATGCCGCTGGCCTGTATTCCGACTTTGTAATGCACAAAGCTGGTATTCGCCCTGAATTCGTCATCACACCAAAACGCGGCGAATATGCTGTGTTGGACCGTGCAGAGATCCAGATCAATAACGTTCTTTTCCCGGTTCCTTCCAAAAAAGGAAAAGGGATCCTCGTGACCACAACCGCTCACGGCAACACGATGATCGGTCCCAATTCAGAAAATGTAACCGGTGAGGACGATCGTATATCCACTAAAGAAGGATTGGATGGCGTCTGGAGTGGAGCTCAAAAACTGGTTCCATCCCTCAATCCAAAATTTACCATTTCGCTCTTTAGCGGTCTGCGGGCAACCGGAAACGCCCAGTGTGAAACCCCCGGCGTGGACTATAACGCAGATTTCATCATTGAGGTCCCCTACGAAGTTCATGGATTGGTCAATCTGGGTGGTATAGAATCGCCCGGCCTTACCTCTGCCCCTGCCATAGCTCAACGGGTGGTTGACTTACTGGTGGATGCCGGAGAAAAACTGCATGTCAAACGCAGTTGGAACCCCATCCGCCCTCCGCGGCCGCACTTCCGAAAACTTCCCCGCGAAGAACAGATCAAACTGATCAAGACAGATCCTCGCTATGCCCGTGTCATTTGCCGCTGCGAGACTGTGACCGAGATGGAGATCATCAATGAGATCCACGGCATCATTCCTGCGGTCACCTATGACGCGATCAAACGTCGTACCTGGTTGGGAACAGGCCGCTGCCTGGGTTCCTTTGATATGCCCCGTGTAGTGGATATCCTCTCGAAAGAATTGGGTGTACCTCCCCAATCGATAACCAAAAAGGGTCCCGGCTCGGAATACCTTTACCGCAAGACCAAAGAAGTGGAGGCGTAACATGGCACTCAAGGAAAAATACGACGTCGTGATAATCGGTGCCGGTCCCGGCGGACTGGCAGCCAGTATTGCTGCAAAACAAAATGGTGCCGAAGATGTTCTCATCATCGAACGCGATAAGGAATTGGGTGGAATTCTGAATCAATGTATTCATAATGGCTTCGGGCTGGAAGTTTTCCAGCAGGATCTTCCCGGCCCGGCTTATGCCCAACGCTTTATCAATGAAGCCTTATCCGTCGGCGTGGATACTTTGATGGATGCAATGGTTCTGGATATCAGTCCCCAGCGCAGGATCTTTGCCACCGGTAGGGATGTAGGTGTGGTCGATATCCAGGCTCGGGCGATCGTCCTGGCCATGGGCTGCCGTGAAAAGACCCGTGCTCAAATCCGCATCCCCGGTTCCCGTCCGTCGGGTGTCTTTACCGCCGGAACGGCTCAACGCTGGGTCAATGTGGAAGGCTACATGCCCGGTAAGAAGTTCGTTATTCTGGGCTCCGGCGACATCGGCATGATCATGGCCCGCAGGTTGACCCTGGAAGGCGCCAAAGTGGAAGGCGTTTTGGAAGTCATGCCTTTCCTGACTGGATTGACCCGTAACTATGTTCAATGCCTCATGGATTATGATATTCCCCTGCACCTCAGCCATACAGTCAAACAGATCATCGGCAGCAACCGGGTCGAGGCGGTCGAATCAGTCCAGGTGGATGAAAAATGGAATCCCGTCAAGGGAACAGAATTGGTCATCCCCTGCGATACGATGCTGCTCTCTGTCGGGTTGATCCCAGAAAATGAGTTATCCCGCAAGGCTGGTGTTCAAATGGACCCGATCACCGGCGGCCCATTCGTGGATGACCACTTTGAGACCAACGTCCCCGGAATTTTCGCCGCGGGTAACGTGGTCCATGTCTATGATCTGGTGGATTGGGTATCTGAAGCCGGGAAGGAAGCCGGCAAGAGTGCTGCCAAGTTTGCAGGAAAATTACGCCGGCTTGAAAATCGGCTGGTACCATTGCGTGCCGGAGAAAATGTTCGCTATGTGGTTCCGCATCAAATGGACCGCGAAACGTTGACCGAATCGATCGTCCGTCTCCAGCTCAGGGTGAAGACACCCATCGAAAAACCGGTCTGGGTCGAAGTTCGCAATCGGGGTAATTTGATCACCCGTAAAGGCGAGCTGTATGCCCGGCCTGGCGAGATTATTACCCTCGAAATACCCATCCGCGCTTATGATGAAGTTCAGCTCGCCGAAGAATTGACTGTTGCCGTCGTGCAACGCTAGGAGTGAAAATGGATCAAACCACATTAAAAATTTTATGCGTCACCTGCCCCAAGGGATGCTCCCTTGAGGTCACCAAACAAGGCGAAACCGTGATCGAAGTAAAGCCGGGCTGTAAACGTGGCCATGAGTATGCGAAACGCGAACTGGTGGATCCCCGCCGCATGGTGGCAACTTCCATTCGCCTCAAGAACAGTGCCCACCCCTTACTGCCGGTCTACACATCTGCCCCATTCCCCAAACCCCGCATTATGGAACTGCAGAAGAAACTGCGCAAGGTCGAACTCACGGCACCGATAAAAATGGGTGCAGTGGTTGTCCATAATGTCCTGGATACCGGTATAGACATCATCTCCAGCCGGGATGTGGAAGTGGCGACCAATCTCTCTTCTCAGTTTGCCCGCACCCAGGAATAATAAACCAGGAACTTCGATAGAAAGATAATCTTCAATAAAAAAAGCCCGGACAAAGAGAAATCTTTTATCCGGGCATTATTATTTAATAACACAAGATCAGGCGCTGATGGATATTAGAGGTTTTGAGGATGGGGCTTTAGCGATTATGGGTTTAGGAAATTTCATTTCAGGCAGCACGATGATCGCTTCAGTCGTTGACCCGTAGATCCTCACCATCTTGGCATCAATACCTGCATTCTTCAATATCTCGATCGCCGATTTTATCGCATCCTCTTTACTCATACCTGCCTCCGGTCCGCTGTTAAAGGGGTATGGTGCAGTATTCATGCCGAGTACCATTTAGTTGTACAAGGTCGGGTTGAGCCGGTTCCTGAGCTATGCCGAAGGATAGGGCGAAACCCAACAATAACCCACCCCTCCTTTGTTATTCCGAGTCCGGCAAGGTGAGGAATCATGCTTTAGAATATAGTCGTATCCCAAAGTCACTCTCACATCCCCGCAGAACCAGGATGGTCCTCAAGAAATTCATGCAAAACCGCTCCCCCGGGTGGTTCTATAGGCGCATTGCTTATTCGGAATATTAAGATATTATTAGTATATATTAAAATCGATAAAGGTGGTCTATGAAAAAGTTTTTCCTGCTTCCCATGGTTCTCGTGCTGCTTGTATCCACTGCATGTGGATTACCCGCCAGCGTGGCTGAAATAACAAATCAAGGTACCAATGATAGTGGATCGCAACCCTCAACGGAAATACTTGCCGCGGATGAAGTAAAAACCGCGAAGACTGACCAGGACGGTGCATTCAATGCCGATGTGACTTCACCAATCAGTGTCCTCCTGTCTTGGGATGGCTTAACTGCGAACGCTTTCCTGCTTGAAGGCAGTGTGTCGAGCAGTGAATTCGTCACCCTGGCCGAACTACCATCTAATGTAACCTCTTATGAACTGATGCCGGTCATTCCTGACCGGACTATGCAGTACCGCTTAACCCCTGTGAACGGCAGCAGCAAAGGGCAATCGCTCACTGTTGAGGTGACTACTCCCACTCAGGAGGCTGACCCGCTCACGGTGACCCTCACCACCGACAAGACCACACCCGATCCAGCCAGTATCGATTTCTCCAATCTTGATCCTGAGAATATGGATACAGATGCGATAGCCGAGTTACTCCTCCCCCAGGAGACCTCTACCTCCACGGTGATCGGTCCGGAAGGTGGCGAATTGAGTGTCACCAGTACAACGGGGGTGAAATTTACCTACCGCATCCCTCCTGGAGCACTGGATGACGCTATCCCCTTCACCTTGATTCCCATCTCAATTGTCGATGGTGCTCCCCTGACCGGGAATCTTCTAGGTGCAGTGAACATCCTTCCCGAAGGGCTGGAGTTGAACGAACCCGCCATCCTCACCATCGAACCCGCTCCCGATAGTCGAGCCGGTGCAGGAGATGTGGTTGCAACTTTTGAATTCAAGGAAGATGGCTCTGAATTTTATTTCAATGGAATTTTCCCGAAAGATACGGTTGCCTCCTCTGCAAAGCCTGGTAAACTTGCTGCCCCTGTGAAACAGGACGATGGCTGGGTGATGCAGCCCTGGGATGTGCCTCAGACCAGGACCAGCCCTGCAGGCTCAGCAGTCACTACCAAAAAAGCAGTCCGACAGCACGCGGTCAGCCATCCACCCTCTGATAATCGCTCAAGGAATACCCAGAATAGCACTGTTGAAGACGATGAGCTTACTCCTCTTACCCCTCTTAAATACCAGGATTACGCAAACCGGGGGTTAGGCTTGAGCAATTGGAATGACACTTTCCAATTGATCGAAGATATGGAGTCCACCTATAACAACGCTAAGGATAAAGCGGCTTCACTGAAATCCATGGAAAAAGCCCTGGCAAATCTGGCTGGCGCATTCGAGAAGCACTTCAAGAGGAACCTGCAGAATTGCGTTGCCAAGGACGACTTCAGTGCCTTCCACGCGGCAAAGGGTCTCAGTAATCCACGCACGGCTTTTGGCAAGATCGTGGCGGCCGCCTATAAGAAGAAATACGGAGATGCAACTTTAAAAGAGGTTTTGAAAAAAACCGAGCGCTGCAAGCTGACCTTGAAACTCGATTCAACTGTCACGTTCATCGGTGCAGACGCAAAATTTATCATGCCTGTAACTGCCGAAATCATCCTGAAGACCAATTACGATAGCACAGCCGGTTCGGTCTATTACACCGGCACAGGGAATATTACACATCAAACGTCCGGTGGAAAAGGATCTGAATGCTATGCCCAAATGTTCGAGCAGGGTCAGGGCAAGTTCATTGTAAAAAAGATGTTCCCGATCTTTGACGATTCAGCCGTCCTGAAAGATTTTGTCCTGGCTGAATTTGATACTCCCTCGGTCGGTGGGAAGACGATTGTGAAATGCCCGAGAGTCACTCAGACCGTACCATTAAAAAAGGGTGTCGATATGTGGGGAAGCTTCTTTATTGTTGCCCGCACCCCCAACCTGGCGGTGAGCGGCTGGCAAGTGAACCCTTCTGCTCCCGGTGGTGACCTGGCAACCAAAGATACCAATGCCACCCAGGTGTTTCCGGATGGGACGATCTCTGAAGAGACTAGCTACAAAATCCGGGTTAGCAAATGATCAGATAAGTATTATTCAGTACAAAAGGCAGTGCCTTGATAACCTGCACAGCCTTTTGATTGAATATTACCTGTATTCAATGGGGTTTTTTAGCTAACCTCGCTTCCCAATGGTACTCGATTTGATATTAATTGTCGTTTATTTGTTCCACAACAAGCTGTTATTAATGCGAGATATAGAAAGACAATGAAAGTTGTAGGTTGGGTTGAGCCGGTTCCTGAGCCAGTCGAAGGACTTGGCTCAACCCAACAAAGATCATGAATTCTCCACAGTCTCATACCTTTGTTGTGGGTTTTGGTTGCTATGTTCACATCGGTGATATCGCCACACATATGCATTTTTGCGTTAGCTCGTGGGTTTAATTCCTAATTATTCCTACTTAAAATATTTCCAATTTGGGTGTATGAGCAGGAACAAGATACCTAAATCAATAATGAAACTAATTATCACTGCTGGTAAGTTTTTCCCAATAACCAATAGAACAAATAGCAATACCAGGGAAATAGTTAAATACGCTTCCACCACCCATTTTTTCCATTTCCACACACCAATAAAAAAGAGTAGGTTATATACTGTTGTAAATAAAGAATAGTAAAAGAATTCGCCATAATTTTTTAAGTACATGTCAAATCTGTATAATCGCCAGATTAGTTCCGAAGATGTCCAAATAAGTCCAATAATTAGAAACGCTGTTAAACATCCTGTCCGCTTCAGTTTTATGGGGTTAATTGGTTTCCCGCAATGTGAACAAATTTCCACCCCTAGAGCATTCTCAGAGCCGCAATTCGTACATTTTATATTCGGAATTACCTGGTTTTCATCCGCTAACGTCATTTTCCCCAACTTTTCAGTATCATCATAATTCAGTAAAAACCCTATTATTTAAGAATTATACGCATTGGGCCATTTGACGCAAACCTATAACCTTTTATATTACCGTACTGGTTATATTCCCCTCTTTTCGGTCATGTTACAATGAATTAGCTATGGATACGCGCTTTCTGCCTACCACTCTCGAAGAAATGCATGCCCGCGGCTGGGATGAACTGGATGTCATCCTGGTCAGCGGAGACAGCTATATCGACAGCCCGTTCATAGGTGCTGCTGTCATCGGCCGGGTGCTCGAAAGTGCCGGATTCCGAGTCGGGATCATTGCCCAGCCGGATGCCACTTCCAATGCCGATATCACCCGCCTGGGTGAGCCGGTACTGTTCTGGGGAGTCACCGGCGGCAGCGTCGATTCGATGGTCACCAATTACACCGCCAACAAACACAAACGCCGCACCGATGATTACACTCCCGGCGGCGAGAACAACCGCCGCCCCGATCGTGCGGTGATCGCATACACCAACCTCATCCGCCGCTTTCACAAGAATACCCGCCCCATCGTCCTGGGCGGGATCGAAGCCTCCCTGCGCCGGGTGGCACATTTCGACTTCTGGTCTAATTCCGTCCGCCGCTCCATCCTGTTCGATGCCAAAGCGGATTACCTCCTGTACGGTATGTCCGAGCAATCAACCCTGGCGCTTGCCCGTGCTTTGCAATTGGGTGACGATCCCGACCTCGATTCGCGGCCTTTGCTATATCACCCGCCAGCCGCCGGAAAAATACCTCAAACTCCCCGATTACGAAACCGTGGCCGCGGATAAACTGGCCTTCATTAATATGTTCCATGTTTTCTACCAGAACAACGATCCCATCACCGCCAAGGGACTGGTTCAACAGCACGCAGACCGGTTCCTCGTGCAGAATCCGCCCGCCCCTTATGCCACCCAGAAAGAAATGGATGCAGTGTACGCCCTGCCATTTCAGCGCGTTCAGCACCCGTATTATGAAAAACAGGGTCCGGTGCGTGCCCTCGATACCATCGGCTTTTCGATCAGCACCCATCGCGGCTGTTATGGCGAATGCAACTTCTGCGCGATTGCAGTCCATGAAGGCCGCACAGTCCGCTGGCGCAGCCAGGACTCGATCATCAATGAAGCTGTAACACTGACCAAGCTGCCGGACTTCAAAGGCTATATCTCCGATGTGGGCGGCCCCACCGCGAACATGTACGGCTTCGAATGCAAGAAGAAGCTGAAAAGCGGCGTCTGCGTGGATAAACGCTGCATCTATCCCGAGGTATGTGCCGCCCTCAAACCGGATCACCTGCCTCAGGTGGAGCTGCTGCGCAAGTTGCGCAAGATCCCGGGCGTCAAAAAAGCCTTTGTGGCTTCCGGCATCCGCTACGATATGATCGATGCCGATACTGATCACGGTGGCGAATACTTGAAAGAGATCGTGGAAGAACACGTTTCCGGTCAGTTAAAGATCGCCCCGGAACATACCGAAAAACATGTCCTCGACAAAATGGGGAAACCCGGCCAGGCCAGCCTGCTCAAGTTCAAAGATCAATTCGATTCTCTTTCCCGCCAGGCTGGGAAAAAGCAATTCCTCACCTACTACATGATCGCCGCGCATCCCGGCTGCACCGATATCGATATGCGCCGCCTGAAAACATTTGCCAGCCAGGAACTGCAGATCTCACCTGAGCAGGTGCAGATCTTCACTCCCACCCCGTCCACTTATTCCAGCCTGATGTACTATACCGGTTTGGACCCGTTCACCCTCAAACCGTTGTTTGTGGAAAAAGACCCCATGCGGCGTGAAAAGCAAAAACAGATCGTTGTGGAAAAAGCTCCCGAGCCTGACTCCCGCCGCTCCCGTTTGCGTATAGCCGGAAAGAGAAAGTATTAATGTATCGATTGTTTGCCGTCACCCAACCCGGTTTGGAACCATATTTAAAGCAGGAACTGAAATTGCTGGGACTGACATCCACACCGCCGGTTGCCTACGATTCAACTGGCGAAGCCCACGAGGAATCCGGCGGCGTCGAATTTGATGCCAGCCTGGCGGATGTGTACCGGGTGAACCTACACCTCCGTACCGCCAACCGTGTCCTTGCCCGTTTGGGTGAATTCTCTGCCAATGGATTTGAAGAACTACAAAAGAAAGCTGCCCGCCTTCCCTGGCAGCAGTACCTGCGTCAGGGACAGCCCATTGCCATGCGGGTCACCTGCCGCAAAAGCCGTCTGTATCATTCAGATGCCGTCGCCCGCGAAGTGCTGGCTGCCATCAACACCACGCTTACAAAACCCTGCACCCTGGTGAAATTTGACGAGGATATTCGCCCTGTACCCCAGTTGGTGGTCGTCCGTCTGCTGCGGGATGTCTGCACCATCAGCATGGACACCTCCGGCACATCACTGCATCGCCGCGGCTACCGGTTGGAGACAGCCAAAGCTCCCCTGCGTGAAACCCTTGCTGCCGGGTTGATAGCTGCCTCCGGCTGGGATCCGACAACACCCCTTCTTGATCCATTTTGCGGATCAGGCACCATCGCCATTGAAGCAGCACTGATGGCCAGGAAAATAGCTCCTGGCAAGAACCGGCGCTTCGCCTTTACCGACTGGTCCAACTTCGACTTACCCCTCTGGCAGAGCCTGTACAAAGAAGCAGCTGCCAATGAAACCACGGATTGCCCTCCCATCCTGGCATCTGACCGTGACGAAGGTGCGATCCGCATCACCACCGCCAATGCGGAACGAGCAGGTGTCCTTGAAAACCTGGATCTGAAATGCCAGGCTTTTTCCGCGATTGAACCCCCCGAAGCAAAGGGTTGGATCGTGACCAATCCCCCTTATGGAGTGCGGGTAAGCTCAGGCAAAGACCTGCGCAACCTGTACTCACAGTTGGGCGAAGTGCTGCGTTCCAAGTGCCCTGGTTGGCATGCGGGTATCCTGTGTGGAGATCCGATCCTGGTCGGTCATACCCGCCTCACTTTCCAGTCCAAATTGCACCTGGTAAATGGCGGCCTTCCTGTAGTTTTCCAAACCACCAAATTATAAAAATTTTTCCTTGTAGGGGCGGACCTATGTGTCCGCCCGTTCTGTCACCCTGAATTGTAGGTCGGATAGAGCCGGTAACCGAGCCGCATCCTGAGCCTGTCGAAGGACGGCGAGGGACGCAGCGAAATCCGACAATATTCAGTCGGGTTTCGGAAAACATCTCAACCCGACCTAAGGGAGTTGTCTATAAATTATGACCACGCAGGGGCGGATCGCGATCCGCCCATTCATCTCAAGCATCCATCAGGAATTAATAGGGTTATTAAGATTGACAATCACAAAAAGATATATACTATAGTCAGTATGCATTATTAATCTCATATTAATACAAAAGGAGAGTGAGTTATGAAAGGATTATTTAAAGTAACAACAAGAACAATCGTTGCTGCAGGCTTAGGCGCTGCCATTTTTATGCTTTTATTCATGTATGTCAAAATTCCCTCCTGGGTGCCTGAAACCCAATTCCAAACCGCTTATGGGCTCAGCGCCTTCTTCGGCGTCCTGTTTGGACCCATCACCGCCTTCCTCATGGCCTTTATTGGACATGCACTCAGTGATTTCCTCCAGTATGGTACTCCCTGGTGGAGCTGGGTGATCGCCAGCGGTATCGCCAGCTTTATTTTTGGCCTGGCATACAAACGCACCCGTGTGGAAGAAGGTACATTTGGCCTCAAGGACATCCTCACATTTAACGCTGTACCAGATCGCCGGCAACGCAGTCGCATGGCTGGTGGTCGCTCCGGTACTGGATATCCTCATCTATGCAGAACCCGCCAATAAGGTATTCGTACAAGGTGCTGTTGCCTGTGGAATGAACATCATCAGCGCAGGTGTCATCGGCACCCTGCTGTTGATCGCCTACGCAGCCACCCGCACCAAGAAGGGCAGCCTGAACAAAGCCGGTTAATCTACCTACTTGTTATCCATCACTAATGATCAAAAGGCGGCCAATGCCGCCTTTTGATTTGGATTTGCAAGCCTGCATTCACCCCTGCCTCCGGTATAATATCCTTATCAATCTAATTCCCAACATGGAAGTCCCTGTATGAATGAAGCCCCCATAATTGAATTTGAGAATTTCAGCTTTCAGTACTTCAGCCAGGCTGAACCGACCCTGCACGATATCAACCTCAAGATCTACCCCGGTGAAAAGATTTTGATCGTCGGTCCCAGCGGCAGCGGTAAAAGCACCCTGGGTCACTGCCTCAATGGGTTGATTCCCTTCTATTATAAAGGTGAGAGCCAGGGTAGCCTGAAGATCAAGGGGGTGGAAACTCATACCCAGGATATCTTCGCTCTTTCCAAGATCATCGGCACAGTCTTGCAGGATTCTGACGGCCAGT
Source organism: uncultured Chloroflexia bacterium (assembly GCA_963827895.1). Taxonomy (GTDB): domain Bacteria; phylum Chloroflexota; class Anaerolineae; order Anaerolineales; family Anaerolineaceae; genus PNON01. The sequence goes on from CAWHCY010000012.1 coordinate 18,269, forward strand.
TCGTTGGATTAACCGTGGGCGAAGATATAGCATTCGCCATGGAAAATGATTGTGTACCACAAGCGGAGATGCATGATCGCGTTGCTCGTGTGGCCCAAATGGTGGATATGGATCTTTTGCTCAATTCATCTCCGTATGAGCTTTCGGGCGGTCAAAAGCAGCGCACGGCTCTGGCTGGAGTAATGATCGATAATGTGGACATCCTGCTTTTCGACGAGCCGCTAGCCAACCTGGATCCCGCTACCGGGAAAACCGCGATAGAGATCATTGATGATATCCACCAACAATCCCATAAGACCATCATCATCATAGAACACCGCCTGGAGGATGTGTTGCATCGCGAGGTGGATCGTGTGATCGTGATCAATGATGGCCGCATCCAGGCAGATATGGACCCGGATACACTGGTTTCCTCGGATATCCTTGCCAAAAATGGTATCCGTGAACCGCTATACGTTACCGCCATGAAGTACGCCGGGATGGAAGTGAAGCCGGAATTGAAACCAGGCCATATTTGGAGCCTGCAAACAGATAAGATCAGCCAGGCTATGCGCGACTGGTACAAATCTGTCGAGCCGCTGGATAATGAAAACCACAATCCATCGCAGCTAAAATTGGATCATCTCTCATTCTCCTATGATGGCATCCGCCCGATCCTGGATACCCTGGATATCGACATTCGCCGGGGTGAGATGTTATCCATTGTTGGCCGCAATGGTGCGGGTAAATCCACCCTGGCGAAAGTGGTATGTGGCTTTGTCCGGGAGGACAAAGGTGCAGTACTGTATGAAGGGCAGAACATCCGCAGCCGCTCGATCAAGGAAAGAGCAGAGATCATTGGTTTTGTCATGCAAAACCCCAACCAGATGATCTCCAAATCGTTGATATTTGATGAGGTTGCGCTTGGATTAAGGTTACGCAAAATACCAGAGGAGGAGATCAAATCACGGGTTGATAAAGTGCTCGATATCTGCGGTTTATCCCCGTTCATCAGTTGGCCCATTTCCGCTCTTAGTTACGGTCAAAAGAAACGCGTCACCATTGCTTCCATCTTAGTCCTCGATCCTTGTATCCTTATCCTGGATGAACCTACCGCTGGGCAGGATTACCGCCACTACAGCGATATTATGGACTTCCTGCGTGAGATCAATCACCTTGGCATTACCATCATCCTCATCACCCATGATATGCATCTGATGCTGGAATATACTCCCCGGGCGTTGGTACTCTCTGGGGGACTGAAGATTGCGGATACTCGCGCTTCGGATGTACTGACTGATCTTCACGTGATCCAGCAAGCCAACCTGAAGGAAACTTCACTTTACTACCTCGCCCAAAAGGTCGGCTTGCCCGATGAAACCAGCTTTGTGCAGCGCTTTATCGATTACGAAAGTCAGGTGGCAAAATGAAGGCGCGCCTGTTCTCATACAACTATATCGATACCTTCATCCACCGGTTATCCGGCCTATCCAAGTTGATCTGCTTCCTTTTTCTCACCTTTGCCAGCATGTTTTCGTTTGATATTCGCGTCGTCCTGTTCATCATGGCATTCTCTGCTTTGATCATGGCCCTCTCGCACATCCAATTTAAACAGATCCGGGTGATGGTATATTACGTCCTGGTTTTCCTCCTGATCAATGCGATCCTGACATTTTTCTTTAAGCCGGAATATGGTGTGGAAATTTATGGTACCCGGCACGTTCTGGCAACCTTCCTGGGACGCTACAGCATCACATCCGAACAGCTTTTTTATCAGGTGACCCAGATCCTCAAGTATGCATCCGTCATTCCACTGGGAATCATATTTATCCTTACCACCAATCCCAGCGAGTTTGCATCCTCCATAAGCGGTGTCGGGGCGAATTACAAGGTTTCATTCGCCATATCATTGACCCTGCGCTATTTCCCCGATATCCAGCGTACATACAACGATATCAGCCAGGCACAGCAAGCCCGCGGGTTGGAAATGTCCCGCAAAGCCAGCCTGGGCGACCGTTTCAAATATTCGTTGATGATCATCATCCCGTTGATCTTTTCCACCCTGGATCGCATCGAGTTGATCACCAATGCCATGGACCTGCGTGGATTTGGCAAAGATAAAAAACGCACCTGGTATGTGGCGAAGAAAATGACCGGGGCGGACTACTTATCGATCGCTGTATCTGCCCTCATTTTCGCATTTTCATTGGCCGTTTCCGCATTCATCAATCATTCCCGCTTTTATAACCCGTTCATTTAAGAAAGGTATTCGAATATGAAACCCATCCTCGTGTTCCAGACCGATTTCACCTATAAGGAAGGCGCGGTTTGTGCCATGTATGGTGTGGTAAAGAGTGTTGACCGCGAACTGGAAATTATCGATGGCACACACGAGATTCCGCAGTATGATATCTGGTCTGCCTCTTACCGCCTCTATCAATCCATGCAGTTCTGGCCGGAAGGAACGGTATTTATCTCAGTCGTCGATCCCGGTGTAGGCACATCCCGGAAGGCGTGTGTCGCCAGGACAACCGATGGCTATTTTGTCGTCACCCCGGATAACGGATCGCTAACCCATGTTAAGAAAATGATCGGAATTACTGAGATCAGGGAAATAGACGAAACAGTCAACCGTTTGAGAGGCAAGAATACCGAGGGGACCAGCGTCTTTCACGGCCGGGATGTTTTTGGCTATACTGCCGCCCGGCTGGCCAGCGGTATTATCAGCTACGAAGGTGTCGGCCCGGCATATGATCCAGCCCAGATCGTCAGCCTGCCGATGCAGGACCCGGTTGTCGGGCAGGGAAAGGTGAGCGGTATCTTCGAGATTGGCGACCCCAACTTCGGGAATTTTTGGACCAACATCCCCCTGGCCGTTTTTGAACAGGCCGGGTTCCGCTATGGCGACCATTTGCAAACCACCGTTTGGCATGATGGGAAAGTGGTTTTCGGCGAGAACCTGTTATTTGAAAGGTCTTTCGGATTTGCGAAAAAGGGTGAGGTACTCATATACAACAATGAGTTGAACCGCATTTCTGTCGCGGTCAACCAGGGCAGCCTGGCAGATCTATACCAACTGGAGTATGGCCCGGAGTGGACTGTTCAATTTAACAAATAAACACCCCCGAGTAGGGTGGGAAAAGCCTGTGTTTTCAACCGGGTATGTCTACACACGGGAGCTAACAGGTAGCTCCCGGATCTGACGAAAGGAGTGTATGCCAGATTGAGGGCAGTAAAATCCCACATTAACTTATATCTTGTGTTATTAATTTTCGGACTGACATTATCAAACTAGACTATATTCGGTGGCAAAATAACCAGAGTGTAATTCATGGACACAAAGGAAGGGGACGGTGCGGAATATTTTTTATGGAGAAATAACCATATTGCATATTAATTTCAATATCCATTTCGCTTTATTCTTCATCCCAAGATAGATCATCGAATTCCTTTCTAACTAAGATCTTAATATCATTCGTTTATTTAAAGCTTCGAGACTCTTTTTTGTACATTTATAATTTGCTGAAAGTGATCGATTAATAAATACAAATTATTAGTAGATTGTTAATTTTTAAATTTTGGAATACTTAAAAAATAAAATAACAATAACCCGGCTAAAATAAGAAATGCAACAGACATAAATATTGCACTTACACCGAATTGCTGACCAATTTTGCCACCAACGACTGACCCTAGTAATAAACCAGAATCGAAACCGCCTTGGTAAAAGCCAACAGCAATACCACGTGCGTCAGTTGACGTGTGATCCACAGCCATAGCCCCAATAATTGGGTAAGCGGAACCAAAACCCAAACCATATAATGCTGCCGCTATGATCATTTCTAATGGTGTATTTGCTTTGGCGACAAGTAGTAAAGCAATGCTGCTTAATATCACAGTCGGAAAAATTAGAAGACGGCGGCCAATACGGTCTGACAGACGTCCAGCAGGAGCCCGGACAATCAATGCAATTAATGCGTATATTAAATAAAATAAACTGGCATTATGCATCCCGTTTTGTTTGGCTATGATAGGTAAGAATGCGATAACGGTGGCATAACCAAGTCCTACAGTCATGGAAGCAGTGGAGGTTGCGATTATCCTACGCTTGTTAAGTTCTTTTATGTGGGATTGGTGTTTGACATGAGTTCGAGTTATTTTTATACTTGCTGACAAGATTAAACTGAATAGACCGAAAAATACTGTATAAGGTATTAAGGCCAGAAGGTTTTTAGTACCAGCTATCAATGACCCCAACCCTGGCGCTAGTGAGATTGCCACCAATTGCGCACTTAAGAAAAAACCAGTTGCCTCTCCCCAGCGTGATTTTTCAATAATATCAGTAACTATAGTGAGACCTGCTGTGGTAAATAATGAAAGCCCAATTCCCAACATCATTCGCGCTACTATCAACCCACTAACAGAATTCACAAGACCATATAATAACGGAGCAAGAGTAAAAATGGTACAGCCCGCGATGATGATCCATTTTCGCCCCCATTTATCGATGATCCAACCCGCGAACAACCTTACCAACAAACTACTGAAAACTAAAGCCCCGGTGGCTAATCCGATATCAGCCTGAGATCCACCATATAATAGAACAAAATCCGGGAGATAGTTTAATACGATATACATACTACTATAAAAAAACACACTCGAAATCACTAAAGAGACAAAATTTAACGAGCGAAGAGAAGATGTGGTTTTAATGGATGTCAGCATGTTAATTTCTAAAACCAAAAAGGAAGCACCGCCAGGGGGACTTGCTCGCGGTTGCCAGATAATTGTAGAGCTTCAGTTTGTTTCTGTTTACATAATCCATACTTACAAAAAAACATTCAATTTATGCTCATTAAAAGTCGTATTTCTTTTAGATTTTGTTCAGCGATCAGGTCGCCATCCATTCCTAAAGTAGGAACTTCAACAACAATATAACCATCATAATCGATGTCCTTGATAGCTTGGGAGACAGATTCAAAATCAATTATTCCAGGACTTCCAACCGAATTTGTTGTAGATCCGGGAGTTCCACGTAAGCTGGTGCGATTTTTAAAATGGAGGCGATAAATTCTCGACCCTAATTCCCGGATCTCAGCGGCTGGATCGATACCAAGCCAGGCATTGTTTGCCACATCGTAATAAACTTTTAACCGGGATGAACCTATACTTTCTACCATGCGAGAAAGATCACTTGCGGTAAGTAAGAATTTTGAGCAAACATTTTCCAAAGCGAGGGTGATTTTCTTGGATTTAGCAAGATCAAGGCAAGCTTCAAGGCTGCGACTGGTATTTTTCCATGCTTCCTCTAATGAGACTCCTTCAGGTTGCCCCAAAGGTAGCAATATACCATCTGCCCCCAAGTAGTATGCGAGATCAATAGCAGCTCTTGTTATTTCAACACCGCGTAAACGATAAGTCTCGTCATTACCTGCTAGTGGGTAGTGCCAGAGAGCTCCTAGGCAAAGTGAACATATCTCAATACCGGCTTGATCACGAGAATTTTTTATTTCTAACTTATTCTCATCCGACATCCGATCGGGTAATATCTGCAAACCGAGCCCTGTTCCGCCAAAGTTACCGATATCAACCTCATAACCTTGGTATCCTATTTCAGCTGCCCGAATTATCGCTTTCGGAAGTTGGTATTTCGTTTCTAAAACCCAGGAGTGAATGCCAATTTTCATAATCGACCTAAATTTGAAAATCAAAAATCTATAGCAAATATTTAAAATAATAGATCATTCAAAACTCTCTGAATATGATGAGCCAAAATTTCAGTCGGCAAAATTCTGATGAGTCGTGAAAACCTAAATTTGTTTAAAAACTTGTGGTTAATTCTGTAACTTTACCGGTTTCTGCTGAAGATACAGCTTTCTCGATGATTTCGATAACATGGCGGGCATGCTCACCGCTATTAGCTGGTTTTAGTCCGTTGATGATACAATCCACAACATGTTCAACACCGTGACTAATAGACCACTTTTGTTGACCTCTGTCTTCATAAATCTTAAACCAACCTCGTTTATCAAAAGGTCCTTTTTCTTGATAGACCTGCATTAATGGAACTCCCTCATTACGGGGAGCTTCACCTGATCCTGATACCACTACAGCTTTACTCCCATAGAATTCTGACCAGGGACCTTGAGTAGCTAACATACAATGAGTAATATCAACTTGACCAAATAAACTATTTCCCCAATCCAACATTAGCAGTACATTATCATCTACATCGGAAGTGAAGTTATATGGTTTAAATCCTTTTTCCCAAACGAAATTCACTTGCCGATCAGGGATACAGAGACCAGAAAAGGCTACGACACGTTTGGCAGGTCCAAGTATGCCAGTGATTGTATGAAGGGCGTATACGCCAGTGTCGAAAAGAGGACCTCCACCTTCTGAGAATTTGTGATACCAGGATGTATCATAATAATGACCGTGCATACCAGCACCTTCATGAGAGCCATGCACACGTGCAAAGCACATTCTTCCTAATTCACCGTCGATATACAACTTGCGTGTCATTGAGACTTGAGGATCTAGAACTATTGCTGGAGCTGAAGCAAGTGTGATCCCTGCTTCCGCTGCTTTTCGAACAATTAAATCCGCATCTTTAAACGTTGTAGCCATAGGTTTTTCTGAATAAACATGCTTGCCCGCTTCAATGGCGGCCAAGTTTATTTCTACATGCATACTATGTTTTGTCAAGTTTAAGACCATATCTACATCATCAGCCTTTAATAATTCCCGGTAATCTGTAACTACCCGGTTGCCGCCAAATAAAGTCTGTGCCCTTTCCCCACGCTGTCGATCGGAGTCACAAAGGACCGTAATTTCAGCCTTTTCAGGACTGATTTTTGATACGGTCGGTAAATATAGTTTTAATGCAACATCTCCAGTACCCACGACACCAATTCTTACTTTTTTCATTGTATTTTCTCCTCAATATTAAATTCGTTGATCAGCCCTTAAGACCTGATAAGACAAAGCCTTGAATGAATTGCCGCCGAAAGACAAGGAACACGATCAAAACAGGAAGGACTGTTAAAGTACTAGCCGCCATCGTAAGGTCATAAATTGATCCCCATTGGGTCGAAAGCAGAATTATCCCTAGTGGTACCGTCTTATTAATGTTCGAATTGATCAGTATCAATGGCCAGAAAACTGAATCCCAGTGGTATAAGAAACTCATAATTGCTAAAGCTGCTATTGTTGGTCGAGTGAGGGGCAGGATGATCTTCCAATAGATGCCGAACTCACTTAAACCATCCACCCGTGCCGCATCTAAATAATCATCTGGTATTGCTATAATGAATTGGCGAAAAAGAAATATACCGAATACATCAATCATAAAGGGGGCAACAAGTCCCCACAGCTTATCTACACCCCCAACAGCTTTGAACTCGAGGAAAAGGGGGATTGCCAGAATTTCAAATGGAATGGACATCGTAGCCATAAAAAATAGAAAAAGGAGCTCTCTGTTTTTGAACTTGATTTTGGCAAACACGTATCCAATAATTGAGGAAGTAAATAGGATAAAGAGAGATGTTGCAATTGAAACGATAAGGCTATTAATTAAATATCTACCGAAAGAGTATTCAGTTAATACTGTTTTAAAATTCTCAAAAGTAGGTTTCTCAGGGAAAAAAGTAGGAATTATTCGCACAATTTCGGACGTTGGTTTGAAAGCACTAAGGATCATCCATAAGAAAGGGAGTACCATCAAAATTCCACCAAAAATAAAAATACTGGATACAAACCAATTAATAATCCGATTTATGGTTTTCTTAATTCTATAAGGTTGGTCGCTCCAGGTTATATTATTTGGATTTACTGATCTTGTAGTCATGATAATTAATCATCCTGGATACTAGAAAAGAGTCTATGATTCCCATTTAGACCGGGATAGCCGGAGTTGGACAGCCAAAAGGACAAATACTAGCCCAAACAAAAGTAATGCTAATGCAGCACCATACCCAAGGCGATTGTAGCGAAATGCCATATTATATATTTGTAATGACCATACAAGCGTACTATTAATGGGTCCGCCAGGTTGGTTAGAACCAGTTCCAGTCATAATATAAATAGGAGTGAAAACTTTCATGGTCTCCAGCATGTCAATGATGATTAATAACGCTGTTGTGGGCTTAAGCAGAGGCCAGGTTATATAACGGAACCGCTGCCAAACATTAGCACCATCGATGGAAGCTGCATCATAAAATTCTTTTGGAATGGTTTGCAGTCCAGCGAAAAAAATTACAATGGGGAAGCCCAGGCTTTTCCAAATATTCATGAGGACCACGGAATTTAAAGCTGTATCAGGAGACTTGAGAAAGCTGAATGTTGCCAATCCCAGTGATCGAAGGATGTAGTTAAATAAACCATTAACAGGATTGTATAAGAATACAAATAGCACTGAAGTAGCAGTTATGGAAGTGATAAGGGGTAAAAAATATGCTGTGAGTGCTAACTGCCGATAGCCTTCTTTTTTTATAGAATTGATCCATAATGAAATTATTAAGGCGAGTGGTAATTGAATAGAAATAAAAAGGACAACATAGTGGATTGTATTGATTATGGCTTTACGTAATAATTCGTCATTAAAGATTGCCTGTCGGAAATTTTCAATACCAATAAATGCTTGTTTGCCAGCAGCTAATGCTTGCCAGTCCTGAGTGCTTAAATATCCCATATACAAAATCGGCCCGTAGCGGAGGGTTAGAAGCCATAATATCGCTGGTACCAAGACTATGGCTGCGAATGCAAACTGGTGATGCTTGAAGGAACCCTTACGCATGAAATTTCAACCTCCAATTTGAAAGGGATTTTTGGATTTGTAGATACAAATATCTTTATCCAAAAATCCCTTTAATTACAATATTATTGATTATTTAAGTGTTCTTGCCAGCATTTCGTTTAAGTCTTTTTCACCTTTCGCAAGTGCGTCATCAACTGTAGCTGTCTTGAATAGAACACTAGAAACCATATCTCCGATAATCTTGGTGTATTCATCTTGTGGCCCGATGTGAAGCAGGGGAACCTGGTATTGTAAATACGGTATCCAGTCTTTGAACATTGGATCATTTGCGATCTTCGCATCTTTCCACAATTCTGGAACTGCAGGAATTTCGCCAGTCTCCTCGGACCAAGTCACACGGCGATTGTTATCATCCAACCATTGTATATAGTTCCAGGCAGCTTCTTTATTCTTGCTATTTGCGGAAACCATCCAGGCCCATACATTAGCAGAGGGGAAAAATGGTTTTGTTCCTCCAGACAGCAATGGAGGTTTTGCCCATCCCCACTTCAAGTCAGGGAAGTCATCTTCCAAAGATCGAACATACCATGGACCGTAGAAAGTTCCTGCACTGACACCAGTTGCTATCCCTGAAAAATCTGATATATCTGTACTATCAATTTCATACGTATAAAGAAAATCATACATTGTTTGCAGTGATTTTTTTCCAAATTCGTTGTTGATAGTTACGCTCTTGTAATCAGGAGCATAAAAGGTACCACCAGCTTGAAGGAAATACATCAAGAATTGGATCATCAAATCGCCACCAGCGATTGTGACGCCAGAGCGCGTAATGACCCCATTTTCCTTTTTTGTAAGCTTCTGCAGATCCTTGACGTAAGCATCCCAGGAATCCCATTGCATTGGAACACTCATTTCTTCAAATAGAGCTGTGTTTGCAACAAAAAGCGGACCAGCATCAATATTAACATTTAATGGAATCCCATAGAATTTTCCATCGAATTCAAGAGGTGCTGCTGAAGGGGCATGGTATCGGCTTGCTATATTTGCAGATAGGTCAGCGGGTACTTGATCAAGTTTTCCGGAAATCTTCTGGGCATAAAGCCAGGATGCTACGCCTTCCATAATGTCTGGCTCATTACCTCCAGCAAACGCAGCAACAGCTTTGCTGCCATACTCTTCCCAGGGAAGGAAATCCAACGAGATCTTTACGCCTGTTGCCTTTTCATATTCAGCTGCATTTTCCTCAGCTATTTTCTTGTAGTGCGGGTTTGAATGCACCCACATACGCAAAGTAACTGGTTCAGCTGGGCTTTGTGGCGATGTTGTAGGTTTAGGACTGGTACAGGAACTCATCAGTAAGATGAGCACCATAAGGATAAATACCCATGAATATTTATTATGTTTTAAAATTTTCATCTTACATCTCCTTTCAAATATTGGTAGGTCTGATTATTTGGATAATAGGCTGTTCCCGATCAAATCTTTAATTGAAGTATACTTTTCTGATTATTTTTTTATCGATATTTGCCGCCTTATATAATCGCAAGCTAACCTTGCCCGACGATCTACTTCTTCAAGCCCCCTAAAATTATGGTTAACCAAAACCGGACTGCACCCTTCATATGCTATGTAACCTTGATAATTGATATCTCTCAAACCTTTAAAGAAAGCTGGATAATTCACAATACTTGTGCCTTTATCAGTTTCTTCCTGGATCTTCCCATCTACTGTCTCTTCATAACCACCAAAATGCGACCAAACTTGTTGTTCACCCGCTTCAATAACTGAATTGTATACAAATTCATCGGCTTGATTTGTTAAGAGAGGCGCATCGATACATGCTTTGACCCATGGTGAATTGACTTCTTTAATCATTTCCAGCGTCTGTTTTGAATTATTGGTCACAGGGCTGTGATTCTGAAGAGCTAGAATGACATTGTATTGCTCTGCCCACTTGGAAGCTTCTTGAATGCATTCGCGCGTCCATAGCCATTTTTCAAGGTTGGTAGTTCCTGGTTGCTGGTAGTGCATGCGGGAAATTTCATACACTCCATAGCTGTTTCGCATAGTAATTCCAGACCACGCAGCAAATATTCTTATCACTGGTGATTCAAGGTCGTGTGCCAATCGAATTATTTCCTTCAGCATCAACAATTGCATTTCTCTATGCTCAGGAACACTACTTGAAAAATCGGTATAACTGCCAATACAAGGGATCTCCATTCCAAAACGGGGTCCCAACGCCTTGATTTCTTTCCTCGCAGAAGCATCTAGATCCAAGGGGCAAGCGACTGGCCTTTTTGCCCCTATTTCAATGCCGTCATAACCTAAATCTGCTGCTCTTGGGAAGATCTCTTTCAAAGGAAGGTGCTCACCATCATAAAATACACCACTATAGGTGACTGTATATAAAGCGATTTTCATTACATTCTCTCCTCTCAATTAAGAAAAATATATCATTATTAAATTGCTAATAATTCATCGATAAGCAGGATGTATATCATTGAATTCTAATTTCATTTTGTAACAAAATACTAAATAGTGATGATCTTTTGTCTCATCCATTATTATGACCTTGGAACGCCTTGTAGAATTCTACGGCTTGTTTGCCAACCTGGATGATATGGTCAGCGGCTGCCTTCGATGCGGCAACAGAGTCGCCCTTTTCCATGGATTCCAAAATTGCATAGTGTTCCTTATTGGATTCAATAATATCTCCCGGGACACTAGCAGCCACAACCTGGATCCTTATGAAATATTCATCGAGCTTTTCAATTACCTGAGATAATTGTTTGCTATCAGCAAGACGCATTAACCAGGCATGAAATCTTTCATTGATCGTAAGCCATTCTTCTCGATTTCCTTCTTGAAGAGCAATATCACCAGCCTCAAGGATCTTTCTTGCCTCATGGAATTCTGCGGTATTAACATTTTGGAAAGCACGCTTGCATGCTAGTCCAACTAAAACGCTTCGTATCTCTGATATCTCATCTATCTCTCTCTCTGAGAATTCAGTAACAAATACACCTTTTCTGGGAGCTATCTGAACCAAACCTTCGCGTTCAAGTCTTTGAAGTGCTTCGCGAACAGGAGTTTTACTGACTTTAAGGGAATTTGCCAGATCTGATTCTGACAATTGTTTCCCGGGGGGTAATGCAAGGGAGAGAATCGACGATTTGATCGCATGATATGCTAAATCCTGTAATGACGGTGTCTCCCCGATGGGTTTTAATATTGTGTCTAGCGAGTCAAGCATATTCTTATCCAGTGTAATGAATTTCAAATTGATAATGGAACTGATATATCAGATATAACATATTATATATCAATAATATACATAGTCAATAAGGAAAAATTCATATGTACAGTAAGGAAAACCATACACAGGTTTTCCTTACTGTAACCTCGTTTGATTACTCTTTGTTATCACTTTTAGATATGCTATAATTGCAAAACACTACCAGGAAATGACACACATGTTCACCAGCCGCTAAACATATCCCCTTTTTAAGCAGAATTCTGCGCTGAATTTCCACTTGCCTGTCAGGTTACTGTTAATTCACCGGGAGCTCCTGCTCCCGGTTTTGGTTTCTTAAAAGGTTGATCATGCTGGCTGTATCGAATATCTCAAAATCGTTTGGCATTAAACAAATTCTAAATCAGGTCTCGTTCACACTGAAACAGGGCGAGCGGGCCGGGCTTGTCGGACCGAATGGCTGCGGGAAAACCACCCTGCTGCGCATCCTGGCTGGAATGGACCCGCCGGATTCAGGCACGGTTCATTTCACACCATCATCACTCAAGGTGGGTTATCTGCCCCAGGGGTTGGTCTTCAAGGATGCAGGATACCCTGTCATCCTTCCTGATGGATGGCGAAGATGACCTGGATGATCTGTTATCCAGTCTGGAAAAATTGTCTTCGGATATTTCAAGCTCACCTTCCTCGCCCGGCCTGCAGGAACAATATGACCAACTGTTGGATGAGATCTCCCGTAAAACGTCGCAAAATACTTATACGACCGAAATAGTGGATCGTTTCGGGTTGTCTCATTTAGCCGCGCGTACACCCGTCGCCCATCTTTCCGGAGGACAAAAAACACGCCTTGCCCTGGCGAAGGTGATCTTATCTTCTCCGGATGTTTTGCTGCTGGATGAACCGACCAATCACCTGGATATCCAAATGCTGGAATGGCTGGAAAGCTGGCTGCAGCAAACCCGCGCCACGGTACTGGTGATCTCCCACGACCGGGCTTTTCTGGATAATGTCACCCGCATCACCTTCGAACTTGATCCGGTCAGCCATAACGTCAAAGAATATGCCGGCAATTATTCCACCTATCTGGATGCAAAACAGCGGGAATGGGATTCTCAATGGCAAAATTACAATGAACAGCAGATCGAAATCCAGGAGTTAAAGTCAGCGGCAGCCCACCTGCGGGGAATCGCCAAGTTTCGCAAAGGCGGCAAAGCGGACAGCGGGGATAAGTTCGCAGCCGGGTTCTTTGGTAATCGTTCAAAAGGGACAGTTGGTCGTGCCAAAAATATTGAAAAGCGGCTGGAGCGCATTCTTACGGATGAGCATGTCGCAAAGCCCCGTCCGTCCTGGCAGGTCAGGATCGATTTCAATGAAAGTGCTCCCAGCGGACGAAATGTCCTGGTGATGGACGATTTGTGCGTGGGATACCAGCCACCCCCATTATTGGAGGATATCTCCCTGACCTTGCGGTACGGTCAGCGGGTCGCCCTGATCGGACCCAACGGGTCCGGGAAAACCACTCTGCTGCGCACGATCACAGATCAAATAGCTCCACTGGCGGGGACGTTTCGGATCGGAGCCAATGTGAAGATCGGCGTGATGGCACAGGACCAGGACACACTCATCCCCACTGAGAATGCCCTTGAAGCGATCCAAAACATCCACGGCTGGAATGACACTGAGGCACGTTCATTCCTTTCCAAATTTCTTTTTACCGGCGACGCTGTCTTTACATCCGCAGAGCTGATGTCTTTCGGAGAACGTGCCCGCCTGATGCTGGCTCAGCTTGTGGCACAGGGAACCAATCTGCTGTTGCTGGATGAACCCATCAACCACATGGATATCGCCTCACGGGTCCGATTTGAGGAAGCCCTCAAAGAATATGAGGGCACCATCCTGGCTGTTGTGCATGACCGGTATTTTATCCACAACTTCGCCACCGAAATCTGGGAGATCAGGAATAAGAGAATTAATGTGTTATAGGGCTAACATTTCTCCCTCACCTGTCATTGCGAAGGAGCGTTCTGTGCGACTGCGGCAATCTAGTTTTTATTTTCGATTAGCCACAAATACCAACCATCCCCCCGTAGGGGCAGACCTATGTGTCTGCCTATTAACCAACACCGCGTAGGGGCGGATCGCGATCCGCCCCCTTCTATCGTTGCAGGGGAGAATCCTGTGCGAACGCGGCAATCCCTTACGTATTATTTGAGATTGTATTTACAATCTTTATTCTTGTCCATTTGAGGTTTATCTTTTCCTCTTCCCTTCTTGACACTTTTTTGACACCCCGCAACCACTTCTTGCCCTTCCCTTTATACCGAATCGGTTATTAATTCATTAGTAATTTCGGATAAAGGAAATCATTATTATGCAAATAGAAACCAAATATCAAAATGTCTTTGAAGAAACCATTCAACGCCTGCCCAATCCCAAATGGGAAAGGTTTTTTATTGGTAAACCGATCTCAACAGCCGATGCAGCACACCAGCTCATTGGTAAATTAGTTGGCCTGGCAGTCTTTTCTTCTGATGCCCTTTCTTCAGTGGCGTATGGACCACAGGAACTGATGACCATCCTGATGCTGGCAGGTGTTGCATCGCTGCATTTGTCACTGCCTCTTGTCATTGGAATTGTCGTTTTGCTGGCAATCCTTACTTTCTCCTACGAACAGACCATCCATGCCTACCCCGGTGGTGGAGGTGCGTACATTGTCGCCCGTGATAATCTGGGAGAGCTTCCCGCCCAAACCGCTGGCGCGGCTTTATTGACAGATTACATACTTACCGTTGCCGTCTCGATCTCATCTGGCGTCGCCCAACTAATATCAGCCTACCCGGTTTTATACCCATTCCGGGTCGAAATTGCCGTTGCGATGATCGTCCTTATCATGGTCATCAATCTCCGCGGTGTTAAAGAATCCGGGGTCGCATTCGCGATTCCCACCTACTTCTTCCTGGTCATGATCTTTATCACATTAATGTTGGGTTTGATCAAATATGCCACTGGCAGTCTGGGCGTGGTGATCGATCCTCCGGTGGTCGAGATTGGTTTGACCCAACCCATTGCCCTTTTCCTGATCCTGCGGGCTTTTGCCAATGGAACCACCTCGTTGACAGGAGTTGAAGCTATCTCAAATGGTATCACCGCTTTTAAAGAACCGCGCAGCAAGAACGCTGGTATTACCTTGATGTGGATGGCTGGAATCCTTGGAACTTTATTGATCAGCACAACCTTCCTGGCGATTCATACAGGTGCAATCCCTGCTGAGAGCGAGACGATCATTTCACAGATTGCCAGGACTGTTTATGCAAACCGTGGAATTCTTTACCTGGCTACAATTTCATCCACAACCATCATCCTGATCATGGCAGCCAATACTGCTTTTGCGGATTTCCCCCGCCTGGGTGCTCTCCATGCGGGTGATGGATTTTTACCCAAACAACTGACCGCCAAAGGCAGCCGTCTCGTGTTTTCACGCGGGATCATGACTCTTGCTGTAATTTCTTCCTTACTGGTGATCCTGTTCAAAGCCAGCGTTACCGCATTGATCCCTCTATATGCGATTGGTGTGTTTTTATCATTTACTCTTTCCCAAACTGGAATGGCCCGCCGCTGGTGGAAATCAGGGCACCTCAAACCGGGTGAGGAAATCGTTGAACCGGGTTCAACTGTTGTATATGAAAAGGGTTGGATCCATAAAATGCTCATCAATGGGTTGGGTGCCGTTTTGACATTTGTAGTCATGATCATTTTTGCCGTCACAAAATTTAAAGACGGTGCCTGGGTTGTCGTAGTTTTGACCCCCCTTCTGGTGGCAGCATTCTTCTCGATTCACCACCATTATAAAAACCTTGCAAGGCAATTATCTCTTGAAAACCATGTTACCCCAAAGCGCATCACCCGCAACCGGGTCATCATGCCAATTGGCGGTGTTCACAACGGTACTTTGGCAGCGTTGAAGTATGCTCGTACCCTCTCCATGGATGTCACTGCAGTTCATATTAGTATTGATGCCAAAGAAACCGATAAAATTGAGGAGAAATGGAACCGGTGGGGCGATGGCGTCAGGTTGATCGTTTTACATTCACCTTACCGCGAATTCCTGGAACCCATGTTGGAATATGTAGACCAGATTTCAGACGTACTTTCACCAAATGAAGTGATTACCATTGTGGTTCCTCAATTTAATCCTCCCCGGTGGTGGACGCGCTTCCTTCACACCCGTACCGCTGAGGTATTACGAAAAGCTCTTCTAAACCGTGACGGAATCGTCATTTTGGAAGTACCTTATCAGCTTAAATAATTCCTTATTAGTTTCTTGCCCGGTAGAGCAATTAATTCTGGAATGAACAGCTTACTTAATTTCTTCCGGGCAGACTATAATTAATTCATGGATCTAAAACCAACCGGTGAAGCTGGCAGGTTGAAAATATTTCTCGGATACGCGCCAACCGTCGGTAAAAGTCATGCGATGCTGGATGCCGCCAATCGAAGAAAGTTGGATGGCGGAAATGTCATTTTAGGCTGCCTGGATCTTTCACAAAATACTGACCTGTTGCCCCTGGTTGAAGAGCTACGCGGGACAAGTTTGCTTCCGCTTTCCACGGAACTTGATCTTGATGATGTTCTTTCCCGGAAACCGGACCTGGTTGTCATTGATGAGCTTGCTCATACCAATCCTGCCGGTTTTAGGCATCCACGCAGGTACCAGGATGTGGAAGAGATACTGGTCGCCGGGATCGATGTTTTTACCACTCTCGATGTTCTGGAACTGGAAAGTCTGCGTGATTTGGTTGTAAATATCATCGGACCGGGGACAATTGAGACCATTCCGGATAAAGTTTTCCAAAATGCATCCATCATTGAATTTGTTGATCTTCCCCCGGAAGAGATCATTCAGCGTTTGTCTCATAAGATTGATACAGGAGAAATTTCAAGGGAGAAATTTGAACCCTACCTTTCGCTGGAACGATTATCCCGCTTGAGGGAAATCGCCCTTAAAAGAGCCGCCGGTATCATTGAAAGTTCCTATCCCCCGATCGAAGCAGGCGTTCCTGGAATCACGAAACGGATTCAGGAGAATAAAAATATCCTGGTTTGTGTCAGCTCTCATCCTGTCTCCGAAAAGCTTGTCCGCGCCGGGAAAAGGATGGCTGATGAGAACCATTCGCAATGGTTCGTACTTTATATTGAGACCCCGGATCGTGTGATTCCATTGTTCTCAAAACGTGAGCGGTTGGAAAATACCCTCAGGCTGGCTGAAGAGCTTGGCGCAACAATTTTCCGGAAAACTGCCCTCGATATTCCATCTGCGATCTCATCTTTTTCACGACAAAATTATGTCTCAAAGATCATCCTAGGCGCCCCTCGTCGTAATTTTTGGAATGACTGGATCGGTAATTCATCCCTTGAAAGATTGATCAACCTGGCAGGTTCTTCGGAAATTGTGATCATCAAAGACGAGGTCAACTATAGAGAGTCTTTCCAACTTCCTTCAATCTCAGAATACTCCTCCCCGCGCTTAAGTTACTTGAAAGCTGTGGGATTAGTAGCTTTTACAACTGCTGTTTGCTACCCTTTGCACTTCTATATTGAACCTGTGAATTTGGTCATGCTTTACCTCGTTGCGGTAATGGCATGTGCGTTCTATTTTGGTCGTGGCCCCGGAATAGTGGCTAGTGTTTTGAGCGTTCTTTCTTTTGATTATTTCATGGTCGCTCCCCGTTTTTCCCTGACTGTCGCCAATACAGAGTATTTATTGACTTTCTTCGGGTTGTTCGTCATCAGCCTGGTGGTTAGTGGACTGGCCGGGCAGATCCGCTCCCAGGTCAATGCCAGCCGGCAGCGGGAAGACCATACTGCTTCATTGTATACATTGAGCCAGGAATTGACCAATGCATACGACCGTGACTCCGTCCTTAAAGTGGTGATCGATCAGATTCAGCAGACTTTTGTGCGCGATTGTGTCATATGGATTCAGTCTGCTAAAGCTTACCTGCCTTATCCCAAACCCGAGCCTTGGTACCAGGACGACCAGGTTATTTCTTTGGTTTCTTGGGTATTTGAGAACCGGCTCCCCGCAGGAAGAGGAACGGATACCTTTGCGGATTCTCCTTCGAGCTTCTACCCGATGGTGGTTGGGAACCAGGCGATCGGAGTTCTTGAGGTGAAAGATGTTTCCCGCACTATTCTGATGAATTCGGAAAAACGAAAATTGCTCGAAGCCTATTGTGGTATGGCAGCCCTGGCGATCGAACGAACCCGTTTGGTCGAAGAACAGAAAAATGCACAATTAACCCTGGAGACTGAACGCCTTCAAAATGCTCTGTTGAGCTCGATCTCACATGACCTGCGCACTCCCCTTGCGACTATTACCGGTGTCCTCTCCAGCTTAAGGGAATCTGAACAACCGGAAACCGGGGCTTTTCCATTGGATGAGCAAACCAGGCTGGAGTTGATCGACACCGGGTGGGAAGAAGCTGAAAGACTGAACCGGGTGGTTGGAAATCTGCTTGATATATCCAGACTCGAATCAGGCGCTTTAAAGCTCAATTTACAATATGGTGATTTGGAAGGGATTATCGGATCGGTCCTTGGTCGGTTGAAAAAAAGGCTTGAATATTTCCAGATACAGGTGGATATCCCCACAGACATTCCCCAGGTTCGCTTTGATCCCGGTTTGATCGAACAGGTTTTATACAACCTGGTGGATAATGCGATCAAGTATTCGGCAAATGAAAAGTTCATTTCCATCTCGATTTCCCGAAATCCACAGGAAGTGCTTATCTCCATCCGCGATCATGGAAAAGGAATTCAAACCGAAGAGATTGAAAAAGTGTTTGATAAGTTCTACCGGACGAAAGAAGCTCTGATTATTTCCGGCAGCGGTCTGGGATTATCAATTTGCAAGGGAATAATCCAGGCGCATCATGGAAGGATATGGGCAGAAAGCAATTCGCCGCAGGGTATCACGATTCGCTTTTCTCTGCCATTGCAAGCTGAGGAGGGTCTGGAATGACCGATGAAAAACCTGGTCTTGTTTTAATAGTGGATGACGAACGTCCGATCAGAAGGTTCCTACGGGCTTCTCTCTCCTCGCATGGTTTCGAAGTCCTTGAAGCCGAAAATGGCCAGGAAGCTTTCAATTATATGACCAGCAGGCATCCTGATCTGATCATCCTCGATCTTGCCCTGCCGGATATGGATGGGATCGACATCCTGAAACGGTTGCGCGAATGGAGCGATACCCCGGTCATCATCCTATCTGTACGCGATAATGAAGAAGAAAAGATCAAAGCGCTGGACGCCGGCGCGGATGATTACCTGACCAAACCCTTTAGTGTGGGTGAATTATCAGCCCGAATTCGATCTGCATTGCGCCATGCTCAAAAGGCGGGCGAATTGCCTTCCACTTTTCAGGCTGATGAATTGAAACTGGACTTTGTCCGAAGACAGGTATTTTTGGGGGATGAAGAGATCAGTTTAACTCCCACAGAATATGAGATCCTGAAATATCTCATCCGTAATGCCGGTAAGGTGGTCACTCACCATATGCTGCTGCGTGAGGTGTGGGGGATCGGGTACGAAAATGACCCGCACCTGGTGCGGGTCAATATCAGTAATCTGCGGCATAAGATCGAAAAGGATGCAGCCCAACCGGAATTCATATTGACCGAAGCCGGTGTGGGTTACCGATTCAGGGCATTGGATTAATCCTCTTCAACCGGATTTGTAGTTACCTTCTTTTTCCGAAAACCCATTAATAATACGATCAATCCCAGCAGGATCAGACCGGCTGGCCAAAGTTTGGATGCAAAATCCAACCCGCTGAACGCTGAAGCGAAAATGCCGAACAGGATTAAGCTGCTGAAAAGATTCCACATCCCTGAAATATAAGCACCACGCTTTCTGGCAAGCAGTCCGAATAATAGCAAACCGAAACCAACAAAACCGGGGATCAATGTCCACATGTATGACCAGGAGGCCCAATTGCCGGTGGAGTTCTGCCAGTACAACAAACCGCCTATTCCGGTGATGATGCTGGCCGGGATGAAGAATGCCGGTGTCCAGGAGAGGATGGCAACAACTGCAAAAAGAAGTCCCAGTCCAATGATCTGCAGCGGCCAGGTTCCTGTTCCATAGGCCATGTTCTTTAAGCCCGGGAATATTTCAATAGCCAGGTACCAGGCCCCAACAACGATCAACAACATCGCAAAAGATATTCTTCCTCTATTTGTTTTCATGTTCACCCTCATTTGTTGATTATTTATATATTGTTATTTTACATTGATTTGCGGCATTTTCCAAACACAACGAACTTTTTTTGCCATAATGACCATTAGTTCACACTCTTCGTCAGGTGTTCAATCCCATGACGAGTTTCAACATATAATATCCTTATGGTTATTACTTCGCCCGAAAAACCCATGGATCTCTCTCCCTATCCAAAAGGAATTAATTACGGAACCTCTGGATAGCCATCTTTGGGTATCTGGTCCTGCCGGGTGCGGAAAAACCACCGCTGCGGCGTTACGGCTCCTGGCCATGGTGAAACAGGGTATCCCTGCCGATGAGATCCTGATCCTGCTGCCGCAGCGTACCCTCGCCCAGCCGTATAGTTCGATGTTGGCATCTCCCGATTTTCCCTCAGGTGGGCGGCCGGATATCCTCACCCTGAACGGCTTGGCCCAGCGCAGTATCAGCCTCTTCTGGCCGCTGGTATCAGCATCCGCCGGGTTCAAGCAGCCCAACAAGCCGCCGGTTTTTCTGACCATGGAGACAGCCCAGTACTACATGTCAAAGATCGTCAACCCATTGCTGCAGCAGGGCTATTTTGGTGCTGTGACTCTCACTCCCAACCGTTTATACAGTCAGTTACTGGATAATCTCAACAAGTCTGCCCTGGTTGGTTTTCCATACACTGAAATTGCAGCCCGTTTGAAATCCGCCTGGAGTGGTGCATCCAGCCAACTCCGTGTGTACGATCAGGCGCAGGAAGCCATCCATCTCTTTCGACAATTCTGCCTGGACAATAACCTGCTGGATTTCTCCCTGCAGCTCGAAGTCTTCAGCAAGCATCTCTGGCCGGCGTTTCTCTGCCGCCAGGTCCTCACCAGCCAGTACCGGCATGTCATCTTCGACAATATCGAGGAAGACACTCCCGTCAGCCATGACCTGCTGATCGATTGGCTTCCACAATTAAAGAGTGCCCTGTTCATCATGGATGACGACGCCGGTTACCGCAAATTCCTGGGGGCAGACCCGGTCAGTGCACTGCGCATTAAAGACCTCTGCCCGAAAAAGATCGAATTTCACGAAACCATTTCACTCCCCGTTGAATTACATATCTTTCAAACGGTATTCTCAGGCGTACTCGGGCAAAAACCGGTGGATGCCATAAATACTGTACCAGTTTCAGACCTTCCTGACGATCTTGCCATGCTTCAGCATATCAAGCCTGTTGCTGCCCGTTTTTTCCCGCAGATGCTGGATAAAGCGGCAGAAGAGGTCTCAAGGCTTATCAATGAAGAGGGCATCTCACCAGACCAGATCGCCATCCTGGCTCCATTCCTTTCCGATCGGCTGCGTTTCGGTCTCACCCAGCGGTTGTCACGATTGGAAATTCCATCCCGGGTATTGCGTCCATCCCGCTCCCTGCAGGAAGACTCTTTCACCGGCTGCCTGCTGACCCTGGCTCGTCTGGCTCATCCAGGCTGGGGGTTGGATGTCGTTAAAGCTGACCTGATCTCCATGCTCAGTACAGCCATCAACGGCCTTGACCTGTGCCGGGCTGGTTTGTTGGCAGATGTCGTCTACAGGCGCGCGGGGAATAAGATTTCCCTGGGTGATTTCAGCATTGTCAACACCGCAATGAAAGACCGGGTCACCTACCTGGCCGGGGAACGCTACGACCAGCTGCGGCAGTGGATCAACCTCTACACTACCGATGAACCCGTCAGTTTGGATATTTTCTTCAGCCGGGTGTTCGGTGAACTGCTCACCCAGCCGGGATTCGGTTTTCACAACCAGGTTGCCGCCGGGGAAATCACCGCCAACCTGATGGAAAGCGCCAGGAAATTCAGGCAGGCTGCCCAGGCCACGATGGAACCCTACGAGATCGCCAGGGAATTCGTCCAGGCTGTGGAATCCGGTCTGGTATCCGCTCAATACCTGCGTTCCTGGCAGGAACCCGCCCAGGCCTCGGTGACCATCGCCCCGGCTTTTACCTTTCTCCTCCAAAACCGCCCGGTCGCAGTGCAGATCTGGCTGGATGCAGGCAGCAACGCCTGGTTTGAACGCCTCGAACAGCCGCTCACCCATCCTTATGTTCTCAACCGCCAGTGGCAGGAAGGCGCCGTCTGGGACGACTCGCTCGAATTCAATTCCAATCAGCAGACACTCTCCCAGCTGGCTACAGGGTTGATCCGCCGCTGCACCCGGCAGATCATCCTGATGTATTCCGAGCTCAATGAGCAGGGTTTTGAACAGCAGGGAGTGCTGATCAAGTCGGTGTTCACCACCTTCAAACGCATTCGCAAACTGGCGCTCAATTCTCAACTACCAGCCGATTCCGGGGAGAAAAACCATGTTTGAGCCCCGGCCCGCGCAGCGCCAGATCCTTGAATATACCCGTGGCCGGATGGGTATCGCCGCCGTTCCGGGCAGCGGTAAAACGCACACCCTTTCGGCATTAGCCGCCCAGATCATCCGCAATGGTTCGTTGGAAGAAGATCAGGAAGTGCTGGTGGTGACACTGGTCAATTCAGCCGTGGAAAACTTCAATCAGCGTGTGGAGCAATTCCTGGACAACTCTGAAAACCTGCCCGGCTTCCAGTACCGTGTGCGCACCCTGCACGGTCTTGCCAACGACATCATCCGTGAAAGACCTTCCATCGCCGGTTTGGCCAATGATTACACCATCCTCGACGAACGCGATACCACCCAGATCATCACCCAGGCTGTCATCGCCTGGTACCGTTCACACATCGATGAAATTGAAAGCTACCTTGATCTTGGTGTGGCTGAATCCTACCTCTACAAAGTCCGTAAAACTTACCTGCCGGATCTGTTGAGCGATATTGCCACAGCCTTCATCCGCACGGTGAAAGACATGCAGCTTTCCACCGAGGACGTGATCCGGATGGGGGACGAGGTGCAGCATCTCCCCGATTACCAGTTGATCTATATGTGCTCCCGAATTTACCAGGAATACGACCGTGCTCTGCATTACCGCGGAGCCGTGGATTTTGACGACCTCATCCGGTTGGCTTTGTTCTCGCTGAGGCAGGATGAACAGCTCCTGCAGCGTCTGCGCCTGCGTTGGCCGTATATTCTGGAGGATGAAGCCCAGGACAGCAGCCGGCTGCAGCAGGAGATCCTGGAACTGCTCTCCGGGGTGGATGGCAATTGGGTGCGCGTAGGCGACCCGAACCAGGCCATATATGCCACCTTCACAACCGCCAATCCGCAATATTTGCGGGATTTCATCCACAAAGATCCTACCGTGACCGCCCGCACCTTGCCGGACAGCGGCCGTTCAACGCAGGGTATCATCGACCTGGCCAACCACATCATCGAATGGACCCGCGCCAAGCACCCCATTCCTGAGGTTCGCAATGCGCTGGATCTGCCCCTCATCAGCCCGGTCCCGCCCGGCGATGCCAACCCGAACCCGCCTGATTCCAACACCATCATCCGTGTGCTCGATACCAAGCTGGCGCCCGATCAGGAGCTGGTCAAGGTCGCTGAATCCATTGCCCGCTGGCTGCCTGATAACCAGGAAAAGACCGTGGCTGTGCTTTGCTCCCAGAACAAGCACCTCGAGAACCTGGCTGATGTTTTCAAGACGAAGAATATCCCTTACATCGAACTGCTGCGTTCCACCTCGGCTTCTCGCAAAGCTGCCAGCCGCCTGGATGGGGTGATCAAGTTCATTTCTTCTCCCCGCACCAGCGCATTTTTGGCGGCTGCTTTCAAATCCTGGCGCTCGGCTGTCCTCAACTCGGAAGACCTCACTGGTCCGGATGAAGAAGCCTCCCGTCTGCTCGTAAAGTGCACCTTCACCGAGGATTATCTCTACCCGCAGATGCGCGACTGGCTCTCGGAACTCCCATTGGAAGAGAAGCCGCAGGTCGAGAACCTGCTGCGCGAGTTTCGTCCCGTCGCTCAAACCTGGCTGGACGCCGCCAATCTGCCCATCGATGAATTGATCCTCTTCCTCAGCCAGGAATTATTTGTGGATATTGCCGACCTGGCTGTCGCCCATAAGATCGCCGCCCTCCTGCGCGGATCCGCCAACATCCACCCCGAATGGAGGCTGTTGGATTTCTCGCGCGAGGTGGCGGATTTTTGCACCCACGACCGCAAGTTCACCGGTTTCAGCGACCAGGACTCGGGTTTTGACCCGACCGCGCACAAAGGCAAGGTGGTGCTATCCACCATGCACAAAGCCAAAGGTCTGGAGTGGGATCGGGTGTACCTGACTGCCCTCAACAATTATGACTTTCCATCCGGCGCGGAAGGGGATGAATATTTCTCCGAGCGCTGGTTCCTGCGCAATAAGCTCAACCTGCAGGCCGAAGTGTTATCCCAGTTGGAGAATGCCGCGAAAGGTAACACGTCTGATTATATTGAAGGCGAAGCCACCCGCATCGACCGCCTCCACCTCATCAGCGAAAGGATGCGCCTGCTCTTTGTGGGCATCACCCGCGCCCGCATGGAGCTGCTGCTCTCCTGGAACACCGGCCAGAAGCAGAAATCCACCGAGGCGCTGGCGCTCATCGAGATCAAAGATTATTTGACATTCAAAAATATCGCACCCGACCGGAGGGAAAATTGATCAGCCCGGATTTTGTCTTCAGCCAAAACTCCCTGCAGGATTTTCTGGAATGCCCGCGCCGTTTCCAGCTCAGGTATTTGCTCCACACTGCCTGGCCAGCCGCCGAAACGGATGACCAGTCAGCCTTCGAACACCATCAGGAGCAGGGACAGGTCTTTCATCGCAAGATCCAGCAGTACTACACCGGCATCCCGGTTGAGATCATCTCGGCTTCCATCCAGGACGACCTGCTGCAAAGTTGGTGGGACAACTTCCTGAACAGTGCCAGGGAGTTTCCCTGGGCGCCGCTGGTGGATCAATCTCCCGGTTTCACCTTGCACCCTGAGTATTCACTCTCTGCCCGCATCCATGACCATCGCCTCGTAGCGAAGTACGACCTCATCGCCGCCCTGCCGGGCAAGCAATTCTGGATCTATGATTGGAAGACCAGCCTGACCATCCCGCCCCGCGAAAAGCTGGAGCAGCGCATTCAAACCCGCTTGTATTCGTGGATGCTCGTCAATGCGGGTGCACACCTCAACAGCGGCAGCCCCATCTCACCGGACCAGGTCCTCATGACCTACTGGTTCGCCCAAACTCCCGGCCAGCAGATTCTCTTCCCTTATTCACTGGAACAGTACGAGACCGATACACGTGACCTGGGTGAATTGCTTGATCATATCTCAGCTCTTGCTGATGCGGACTTTACCCTGACGGAAGATACCCGCCGCTGCCGTTTCTGCACATACCGCTCCTACTGTGAGCGCGGTTTCGCTCCCGGCAAGTGGTCCGAACTCTCTGAGGATGAACCCTCTTTGGAGATTCCATCGTGGGATAGTGATGATATCCTATCCAATACCAATCCCAACCCGCCGGAGCTGTAACAAATGGAGGATGTAGCCCAACGCCAGTGGGTGGATCCGCTGCCCGTGCAGCCCTCGCAGGAGCTCATCGACCTCGTCAACGGCAGCCGCCTGGCTGCTGAACTGCTCGTCCGGCGCGGCATCACTGATCCAGCCAAAGCGCGTGCTTTCCTCTTCCCAGACCAGTACCTGCCTTCCCCCCCGACCGACTTTCCCGGGATGAATGTTGCGGCAGACCGTATTCTGAAAGCTGTTCGCGACGGCGAAGCGATCTGCGTCTGGGGTGATTTCGACGTGGACGGCCAGACCTCCACCACCATCCTGGTTTCGGCCTTGCGTCATCTGAATGCTAACGTCCGCCATTACATTCCTCTGCGTGAGACCGAATCGCACGGTGTCCATCTTGGTTCCCTGCTGAAACTGGCAGAGGAGGGTGTCAAACTGCTGGTCACCTGCGATACGGGTATCAGCGCTGTCGCCGAGACCGCCTGGGCCAAATCCAATGGCATGGATGTGGTCATCACCGACCACCACGAACTGCCCGAAATTCTGCCTGCCGCCGATGCCATCGTCAACCCGCGCCTTCTTCCGCCCGAACATCCTCTTTACCCGCTGCCCGGCTGCGGAGTGGCTTACAAACTCGCCGAGGAACTCCTCAACCGCTCCGGAAAGAGCGATTACACCGAATCCCTGCTAGACCTGTCTGCCCTGGGCATCGTGGCAGATGTGGCGGAACTGCACGGCGAAACCCGCTATCTGCTCCAGCGTGGATTGATCACCCTGCGGGAGACCCAAAGGGTGGGCTTGCAGCAGTTATACAATATCGCCGGTGTCGATACCGCCTCCTTCTCAGAAGAGACCATCGGTTTCGCGCTCACTCCCCGGCTGAACGCACTGGGACGCCTGGGTGATGCCAACCCGATCGTGGATTTCTTCACCACCTCTTCCAATTCAGAGGCGGTCATCTTCGCCAACCAACTGGAGGCTCTCAACAACCAGCGCCGTCTGGCCTGCGACCAGGTCTACCGTGGAGCCATGTCGCAGATCGAAGCCAATCCCGCCCTGTTGAACACCTCCGCGCTGGTGCTGGCCAGCCCGGGTTGGCCGGCTGGGGTGATCGGTATTGTCGCCTCGCGCCTGGTGGAACGCTTCCACCGCCCGGTCATCCTGTTCAACGCCCCGGAGGAAGGCAATGCCCGCGGCTCGGCTCGCTCCATCCCCGGTATCAACATCACCACCGCCATCACCGAACTTCGTGACATGCTGCTCGGTTTTGGCGGCCATCCCATGGCGGCCGGCATGAGCCTGCCCTCCAACCGCATCCCCGATTTTCGCCAGGCACTCTCCTATGCCATCGACCGGCAGACGGAGGGTCTGGAAACCGAATACCTGCTCAAACTGGATGCCATCCTGCCGCTCGACCGGGTGAGCCTGCCCACCGTGCAGGAGCTGGAACTGCTGGCTCCCTACGGCAACGGCAACCCCTCCCCGGTATTCATGAGCGCCAATCACCGCGTGGTCGAGGTGCTGCCCATCGGCACTTCGCAGGAGCACCAGATAATCACCGTTGAGGATGCGAACGGTTCGTCCTTCAAGATCCTGCGCTGGCATGGCGCCGACCTGCCCCTGCCGGATGGCGCCTTCGACCTGGCTTACACCCCGCGCGCCTCCACCTATCAGGGCAGGAAGCAGCTGCAGTTCGAATGGGTCGATTCCCGCCCGGCGCACTCCACATCGACGCAGTTCCCGGCGCGTAAACGCCTGGAAGTGGAAGACCTGCGCGGGGCAGATCGAACAGCATCCCTGACCTCGCCTGTCCGGCCAACCGGATACCGTGATCTGGGGTGAAGGATTCCGCATCGAGGGTATTGAACTGCTGGACCGCACCCGCCTGCATCCCGCCGGAACGCTGGTGATCGCCTTCACCCCTCCCGGCGCGGAAGAGATCAAGGCGGCCATGGCGCGTGTGAAGCCCCAAAAAGTCATCCTGCTGCCTGCCAACCCTGCCGGGGATGACCCACGCCTCCTGCAGAACCTGGTGAACCTGATCAAACAGCAGTTGTCCGCCGGTGATGGAAAGCTCACCCTGGATGGCCTGGCCGGGAGCATGGGTCAGCGCACTGTTGTCATCCGCCTGGCATTGGATGTGCTGCAGTCCGCCGGCCGGATCGTATACACCCTGGATAGCATACGGCAGCCTGACCCTGACCAAAGGGGATGGTATCCCACATGGCGATGTGGCTGCCGCCGAAAAAAGGCTGCGCGTAGCCTTGATCGAAACCACAGCCTTCCGCCGCCACTTCGCCTCTGCGCCCGTAGACTGAGCTTCTCCGGGATTATTTACACCTTTAGTGATTGGTGATTGGTGATTAGGGATTAGGGCATTGGAATTAGTGAATAGTGATTGGTACATAGTAATGTCTCACATATCACTAATTAACTATTACACTAATCAACTTTTCAACTAATCAACTAACCAACTATTCACTTCTTAACTAATCAACTAAGTAACTAAGTAACTGATCAACTAAGTAACTGATCAACTAATCACTTTCTTCCCCAATTTCCCCTTCCTTGCAATGCCTGTTTCCTTCTGCTACTGTCCCTGGCCTAAGGGATAATCTTGCATTACCCAGGGCGCGACGCTTCGTAGACCCTGTAAAGGGCAGGCTGGTCAGAGCGCACTATTTTTTCAATTACATTTTCCGGTTTACTCTTTATATTCAAACTTTTAAGGTATAATTTTTCTTACCCAGGGCGCGACGCTTCGCAGACCCTGTAAAGGGCAGGCTGGTCAGAGCCCCCTACTCCTCAATCCCTTCCGGTGCACTCTCTGTTTCCTTTTAAGCTATAATCCCTTACCCAGGGCGCGTAGCTCAGCTGGTCAGAGCGCACGGTTCACATCCGTGAGGTCGGGGGTTCGAGCCCCTCCGCGCCCACTTTCCTTTTAATTCTTCCCATTCTCCCACCAGTTCCGCCCAAATACTCGAAGATACTTAGGGCACGGCGCAGCCAGGTGGGTTGATGTAAACATTTGGGGGGATACCCTCCACTATATTTCGGGCACATGTGGCGAAGTCAGGGGGGTTGATCTTCAAACATTTGGGGGTTACCCTCCACTATGCGTCGGGTCCTTGTGGCGAGCCAAGGGGGTCGCTTCCAACTCTTCGCTGATCACCTCAACCACCCTATCGATATTCTTCATCACATCATCATTCCAAAATCGCAATACATGATAACCCCTTGACTGCAAATACGCTGTTCGCTCCAGGTCATAGGCTTCTTGCTCCACATGCTGCCCTCCATCGCGTTGTCATTGCGAGGACACGGTTTTTTGTCCGTGGCAATCTCCTCATACAGCGATTAGATTGCTTCGCTTCGCTCGCAATGACACATAATACATGAATGGACCGATGGCATGCTGCCTGCGGAAACTGTGCCCATTCAAATGATTTGCCCTGAGATGCAGCCACAATTTTGCCTCCGCCGGGGTGGGAGCATGCCGCAACTCCTTGGCACGGAGAATGGTCTTCGGGGTGGTTCTTTGAACAGGCATAGTCTAATTTTACCCCCCTTTTAATTCCACCCAAATACTTGAAGCTATTTGAAGCATTACTCAGTTCAATGGCTTGCTGACGGGTTTTGAATTTGTATCTAAGGACAGTTATAGATCTAATTTCATCCCCCTTGGCTGCGCCATCCCCCCAAATACTCGAAGATATTTGGGGGGACTGAGGGGGGTCGGGTATAATTAATCATTCCAAACCATCACCATCCCCGGGAGCGGACCATGAAAAAAGCCGGATTTATCCTTATACTATTGACCCTCACCATCACCCAGGCAGCCTGCAGGTTGACAGCCCAGCCGCAGCCCCAACCGGTCGAGCCGACCTATCACCGGCCCAACCGCCGTAATGCCCGAAGCATCCCAACCCGAACCGGGTGAACCAGCCCTCCTTCCCCCCACATTGGCACCGGACCCGGCTACCACCTGCGGAGCAGCCGCTCAGCCGGAGCTCTACGGCCTGTGGATGAAGGAGCACGACCAGCAGCGCGACCTGTTGACCTTCACCGAAAAATCCATCTACCTGGTGGAAGCAGACACCACGGGCGATGCGTATGTGCGCGAATCTTTTTACGAGATCCAATCGGTGGATTGGGTGAACGGGCTGCTGGATATCAAGTTGAAGTGGGTGCGCATAAACGGCAGATAACGGCGGGTTCGACAGCCCTTCCAAGGTGATGAAAGTCTCCATTGATGGCGATACCCTCTTTTTCAGCACCGTGGATGTAGGCATGGATCTTCCCTCGACCGCCGATAACGGCCCCTGGCTCAGGCAGTAAGGAAAGGCTGGCATACACAACCTGAGTTTACTGGATAAATCAATTAAAACAATAAATATCTAAAAGACTATGATGGATATTGTATGCCTTCATCTTTCCAGGTTTTTATTGCAAAGTTATACGGTTTTCCATGAATGTCTGTCATTTTGTTCAAATAATCAACCATTGTTCTTACCGATTTAGGGTGTTTACTTGCAATTAGGATACCATTAGTAGGACGTAATGCATCAAGGGCAGCACCATCCCAATACATCTTAAGTTGATAAACATCTTTCACTGTTGATTTATCTTCTTTCCCTCATAAAGCCATACTCTATCACCATTAGCGAGATACAAATCGACGCGTACTTTCTCGCCTATGGTCGTAAACACATATTGTTCTGTTAGTACAGTCTTTGGATCAGGGATGTGGAAGTTCTTTTGGTTGCGTAATTCTTCGAATAAATCGCGCTCTTCTGGGTCCTCGGTAATTACATTAGGAGGGGTTGGAAGATGACGACGAACCCATTCATATATTGCTTCAAGCCTGGAATTCCCTTGCCTCAGGCCATTTTTTGAAGTACGTGTTGGTGGAAGTCGCTCGGGTATATCTGTTACCACATCAACTATCACGAGTAAATGGTTATACATATTGTGACGTTCGCGGTTCCAAACTTCTTTGAAAAGATTATATGCAATTACGCGTCCATTTAGGCGAATATCTAACCCCGAACTGGACATCTTGTGTTGATAATACTTCTTATAACCTAATTTTTCATGGCACCAAAGGAATACTTTAGTTGGACCTTACCGTTCCCAAGGTCAAAATCCTCTATTCCCTCTCCCGGATGATATAATTGTTCCCATGTTGGAATAATTGCCGCCACAGGTGTCGTTCCTTTTTGATCATTACCAACCCAACTAACAGTAAAAGACGCAGTATTACCCTTTATGAGACCTGCGTATAAGAAACCAAGATCTTCGACAAGATATGAGACGCAAGTGGAAAAACCAGCTTGTCCTGGCATACCTGTTCTAAGTGTATTGAACATTTCATGGGAACATATAAACTTGACAAAAGTACCTGGTCCATTAAATTGCCCAGGCCACTTCTCGGTTTTTATATCAGCTGTGTGAACCGGAAAACCCCAATGATATATGGAGCCGTTATTATTTTTCTAGGTTCCTGCTGTGACATCTTTTTTGGTACGATTGCAGACCAACCAACTATCATTTTTCTGGGATTGGCAGAAGCAAGAGCATGCTTCATACCAAATCCATGTTGATTAGGTCTTGTTTCTCATCTTTTCCGCCAAGGCGAAAAGCATTATCTAAATTAGATATACCTGATCCTGTATCTTCAATATTTACAAGAACCTTTTTACCTTGTTCCTCAAAATGTATTGCAATGTTTCTGTTTGTTGGTGACGTCGCCATGATGTTTGCAACCGAATTATCAATAAATTCCGCAACAATCTGCCCTAGTGAATTAAAATGACCACCGATGCCTCTCCATATTTCATTAGACTGTGGAAGGTCTTAATGTTTCATCTGTCATAGTAATCACTCCCTTATCCCATAAATAATTATTCTTGATTGATAAATACGTTCGCGACCGGAAAAATTAATTATGTTTTGAAAAATAATCCCCTTTGCGTTTATGCCGATGCGGCAGCGACGGGTGTGTGGCTCGGGCGGATGTGGGGCACGGCGGCGATCTCCTCGCGTCGGTAAGTCTACACGCGCCCGCCTGCCCGGATCAGTGGCAGGCGGCGAGCGTCGAGAGGCCCGCCTCCGGCAGGCGGTGCCATACACCCATGCCTGTCGGCGGACCTGCAGCGCGGCAATACCGAAGAAACTGCCGGCCATCAGGTAGACCGGTTCGAACGAGGAGCCTGGCGGTGAGCATCGCGCCCACCGTAGGTTCATCCCAGTTCTTCGTGCAGCCGCGCCTCTGCGGCCGGCAGGTCGAGCCCGTGTCGGAGGTGCATCGTCGCGACGCCGACGGGAGCGGGATAGGCCTTCCCGGCCTGCCGCCGCGCGTCCACGTAGTGAATGACTTCGAACAGCGCACGGCACGCGTCGTCGTACGGGACCTCCGCGAGGTCGCGGATGTAGCGGGTCGATCGATCGATGAGTTTCAGGTTGCTCGGCACGAGGCAGATCATGCGGTTCCCGAGCACGCGCCCCAACCTGACCATGACGCACGTCGACAAGGCGTTCAGGACCATCTTCACGCCGATGCGCGCCATCGGATCGAGCAGGAACGGCACGTCGGGCACCTGGAGCGTGACGACCGTGGCCCCCGCCGCGGCAGACGGCGAGCCTGTCGAGGAACGCCCGCGTGCCGACACCGAGCACGGACGTCGCCGCGCCGGTCGCCTGGGCCGAGGCGAGCAACGCCGCGAATGTGCCGTCGGGTCCGTCGACGAGCGGCAGATCGGCGTCCGTCAGCACGGCCGTGACGCCGTCCCCGGCGCGCACCGGCCGGTGCGCGAAGCCATCGAGGCCGATTCGGAACCGGAAGAACTCGCGCCGGTTGATTCCTTCAACAGCGCGCCCTGGCGTTCCGCCGCCTCGTCGTCGAGCAGCGTCCTCAGTTCGTCCTGGGTCCACTCGATCGCTCTGGGGTTCGCGCCGCAGCAGCGCCGGCCACGCGTCTTCGGTGACGCGCTGGTCGGTGAAGAGCGCCGCCCACGACTCGGCCGCCTCGGCATCGTCCCACTTGCGGAACGACGGCGTGCAGTACGTCGGGCTGCGCTCGGTCGTGTCCGTGAGCACGTCGACGCCGAGCGCGCTGGCGAGGTACGACGTGCGCGCGCCGGCTTCTGTACATCCGTTCTTCGCCTTCGACCAGGGCCGAGAGGCCCGCGAGAAGGTGCGCGTCCGTGAGGGACGCGTGCAACCGTTCGAGCGCCGCGGCCATCGTGTGCGGCACGCGGTCGGACGCGTCGAACTCCGAACCGAGCGCGCCCTCGGTCGCCAGCAGCTCGCGGGCGACCATCTCGAGGACGGTCATCATGACGAGCAACTGGATGCTGGTCGCCTGCATGCGCGTCGAACCGGTCACCGCCATGGGCCCGGTCGTCAGGTTCACCTTCTCGATGCGCGGCTCGTCAATCACTTCGCGGCTGCGCCGCACGTGGTCGCGGAGGACGTCGTCCGGGTTGTTGTAGACGAAGAACACACGCGCGCCCGTGTCGAGGGCCTGCCAGGCCGTCCCGATCACGAAGGACGTCTCGCCGCCTTCGGTGATCGCGAACACGACGTCTCCCGCCGAAAGGCCGAGATCGGCAATCTGCTTGCGGCCGAAAGGCGCGAAATCCTCGAATCCCTCGACGGACTTGATGAGCGCGTAGTCGCCGCCCGCCATCACACTGCGCGAACGGTCTTCCCACGCATCCGGATTCCGGCGTGGGTCGTCCG
>CAWHCY010000013.1:0-12100 GCA_963827895.1 uncultured Chloroflexia bacterium
GGTTAAAAATATTTGCGTCATCTGGTATGTACTCTAACTCTGTAGTAGTAAGTTCTGTTTTAAGAGATAACTTCATAAGATTATTATTCTAGGTAGTTTTCAACTTCATTTAGTAGAAAATCCAATGCTTTTCTCGAAATATCTACAGGAACAGCCTCTTTTTTAATAAAGCTAATCTTGTTGATTGATTGAAGATCAGTGATATGAAAACAGACGGTGTTGATCAGATAAATATTGGTCTACAGCGCCCCATTTTCCAGCAAAGTATGTATAGGCTGGCACACCTAGGACAGCTGCTTCACGCGTCATTGTCCCTCCACCACCGATAACCAGGTCCATGTTCCAAATTAGCGGGTCATTGAATACTTTTTCTGGGATACGAAAAGGTAAACCTCGCGTCTGACAGAATTGGGCTAATAGTTGGCCTGTTCTTTTTCGCGTGGCATGATTGTTAGCTTTACGTTTTTTTGCTTGCTTATTAATTCAAGGATTGCAACTTGCAGTACTGTACTTTGGTTAGTA
Organism: uncultured Chloroflexia bacterium; assembly: GCA_963827895.1. Lineage (GTDB taxonomy): Bacteria > Chloroflexota > Anaerolineae > Anaerolineales > Anaerolineaceae > PNON01. The sequence continues at coordinate 523 of CAWHCY010000013.1, forward strand.
TGGTAATGGGCAGAGGGGCTTTCTGGTCGAAATAATATGTTTACCCCAGATAATTTTTCAGCATAACCTTCAATAGGATGAGGTTGAAAACCACATAAATACAATTCTTCTTTTAGGCCGGGTAAGTGTCTCACGTGGCTAGCATATCGCCCCCAAGTTTGGATCGGAATTGGGAACGGGACCAATAGTCGATCGACCAAACGAATCAATGACTGGTCGGAAAACTCGTAATCATCCAGGCTCAAGATAGGGATTTTTAATGCTTTTGCTGCCACAATTTGGGAACGTGATCCATGTGACAAAGCTAGACTAATCTGTTTTCGAGAAGAATAAAGGTTTTGATACAATTGAAACTAGAGTGTCTCCACAAACTTTTAAAATTTTTCCGAACTTACCTTTTCCACTCCCAGGAAAACCAAGTACCTTGACATCAAAACCAAAATACTTGCAAAGATCGACAGTATAGGAGAAGTTGGCGGGTTAAATACGACCTGAACCCCTTTTAATTGAAGGTGTTGGATGATTTGCGAGGTACCCAAACATGAGGCGCGTTCTCAAAGTCAATCCACACAACCGGTTGATCTATCAATTTTTCTATGCTTCCTGGACCTTTACGGCCGTTCTTATTCCGTCTCCCAGTCGTAAGTATGAAAATCCTGCCGGGTCCCTAATTATATTTAGACTCAAAGGTTGACAGTATCTATAATAATCCGTGCTTGTGTTATCGCTGCAAGGCTAACTGGAGTTACTTCCATAAACTGTTTGTGTGAAACCAACACCACAACAGCTTCAGCGTTTTGAAGAGCATCTTCCAAATTAGGTGACAGAGTTAGGTCATGGATGCTACCATCGGTTTTATATGGCTCATAGGCGACGACGACTGCCCCAGCCAATTTTAATAAGTGCGCCACTTCGATCGCCGGACTTTCGCGTAAATCATCTACATCAGGTTTATACGCTAAACCTAAAACCGCAATATTACGACCGTTTATCTCACCCATGGCTCGGTGTATAAGTTCTAAAACATAATGTGGCTGGTCGTCATTGACTTTTCGAGCAGTATGGATGAGAGGGGTGATGTCTGGTGCAGCTTCCACCAAAAACCAAGGGTCGACACTAATGCAGTGGCCACCCACACCAGGACCTGGGTTGAGAATTCTTGACCCGGGGGTGCCGGTTAGCAATCGCAATCGCTTCCCATACATCAATCCCAAACCTTCCAGCAAGTCGGGAGAACTCATTGGCGATGGCAATATTAACATCGCGGTATGTGTTCTCCATCAACTTGACCATTTCAGCAGTAGTTGCATCCGTCAACACAATCTCGCCTTTTACAAAGGTAGCATACAAGTCGCGGCCAGCACTGGCAGATGAAGGGTTTATTCCACCTATAACGCGTGCATTCTCAATCAGTTCCCGGAGAATTTGACCTGGCAAAACACGCTCAGGTGAATACGCCAGAAAGAAATCACACCCTGCCTTTAGCCCAGACCGCTCTAGAATTGGAATTATCCTATCGACTGTGGTTCGAGGTGGTGAAGTAGATTCGAGTACAACCAGATTACCTTTCGAGAGAAATGGAATGATTGATTCCGCAGCTGAGACTACATAAGTTAGGTCTGCGAGTTTTTCATTAGAGAATGGGGTTGGGACAGCAATAATGAAAGCATCTGCAGCTTCAGGTTGTTGAGCTATGGTAAGATAACCCGAATCAATCGCTTTTGTAACAATTTTCAGCAAGCCCGGCTCATGAATATGAAGTTGCCCTTTTCGTAAGGTGTCCACGACATGTGGATTATTATCAACTCCTACTACACGAACACAGTTTTCGGCGAATGTGCTTGCCGTTGGCAATCCAATATAACCTAATCCAATCACACAAATCTTAGAAAATCTCATACTATTTCCTTACCGATGCTAAGTATAGTTTGAACGATGAATGAATAGCCTTAGAAAATATCTATTTATATTGGATTTGAAAAAAAGACCTGGTACCAGCTTTCAAGAGAATAAATCAAAAACAAAATTCGCTGGTGGTCACGTTGACCTTCAAGATGTTCTTTCATTAAGGTTAGGATATGGCTTTTATTCAGATATTTACTTGTAAATGATGAATCAGAAGAAACTAACTGTATCAATTGGCTACCAAGTTGGTGCCGCAACCAGATGTCTACAGCATTGTCGAACCCGATCTTTTTCCTGGATACCACATCTTTCCCTACCCAACGTCCGCATGCTTTGCGGAAAATATATTTGTCTCGTAAGAAACGTAGTTTGTATTTCCCCGGAATTTTCTCGGCTATGGCCATAAAATCCAGGTCCAGGAAAGGAACGCGAGCCTCCACACCGGCAGCCATAGCCATTTTATCTTCACATAGTAATAGATCATCAGGCAATGAAGTGCGTGTATCAACAAAGGCCATTCGCTCCAAAAAAGTACCGGTTGGAGCAAGCTGGAGTTGGTTGTGCACAATTTCCTGGGGAAGATCTTGAGTAATTTTGGCGAAAACTTCAGATCGAAATAGTTGGGAGCGAGTGCTGTTACTAATTATTGAATGAAGCAGGAGAAGACTTTCTTCTTCAGTATCACCTTTTAGAGTATACAAGAGGCGCTGGAAGCGCTCACCCAATCCTGAGCCTGCTAACAAACTGTTTACCAACTTGGGAATTGGTGGAATTGCAGCCATCCGAAGTATTCGAGAGTAAGCAGCAAAAAATGACCGTTCGTATCCGGCAAAGGGTTCATCTGCGCCTTGTCCATTGATCAATACCTTTATGCCTTCCTGGTGAGCCATCTCTGCGACGAAATAGTATGCAGCCGCAGATTCGTTCCCAATAGGTTCTTCTAAATGCCACATATAACGCTGCATAAAGTTGGCATATTCGTTTGCCTGAATTGTTTTATGAAAAAAATCAGCCCCAAATATTTTTGCCATACCCCGCGCTGGTTCAACCTCACTTACACTTTCCCTTCCAGCAAAGCCGACTGTAAATGCCTTTACTGGTTCACGGGAACCTTGGCTCATCAAGGCCAAAATAGCCGTAGAATCTACACCACTACTCAGGGATACGCCGACAGGAACGTCGCTGATCATTTGTCGCTTGACTGCTATTTGCATGGCGATGGACAATTGCTCCACCCATTCTTTTTCTGTTGTGACACGGTCGATCTCTTTACTATTATTCCAGAAGGCTTGTTTGTGAATACCGGTTGGACTCACTGTTAGTGAACATCCTGGAGAAAGCTTTTGAATGTTTTTAAATGGAGTCCAGGGGGATGGTGTATGGCGAAATGTCAGCACCATATTGATTGCATCTAAGTCCACCTCGCGCTGAATGCGAGGGTCAGCGAGGATTGACTTTACTTCCGAGGCAAAATAAAACCTGTTTTGTTGCAAAGTATAGTACAACGGTTTGACGCCAAAGTGGTCGCGTGCCAGAAAGAGGATGTGATTACGGCTGTCCCAGATAGCAAAAGCAAATATGCCATTAAAAAGAGCCGGGCAGTTTTCACCATACTCTTCATAAGCGTGTAAGATCACTTCTGTGTCTGATTGGGTATGGAAGGTATGTCCGCATCCTTCCAGGGAAGATCGGATTTCACGAAAATTATAGATTTCACCGTTATAAACAATCCATAAGTTACCATCTTCATTTCTCATGGGTTGATCACCGGTATTCAGGTCGATGATAGAGAGACGGCGATGCGCCATTCCCATCGAATAGACACCGTTAGCCAACTGGCTACCCATATTAGCTGTTTCAGGATTTTCAAATTGGAGTGGTGGCAAGGTTCCCTTGGTGTCAATTATTACGCAACCCTTACCATCCGGCCCACGATGCTGCATTCGGTCACGCATCCCAACCAGTAAGGCAGGATCAATTTGCCCGTCGTTTAAATCCCACAATCCACAAATACCACACATATTAGATCAAGTCCTTTTTTTGAACCAGACTGCTATAAATATCTTCGAGTTCATGTGTTTTAGGGTGTAGATCTAACTCACTAACAGCTCGCTGGCTGGCTGCTCGGCCAAGAAGTTCTCGTAGTTTGGGATTACCAATTAAATCTGCAAAGGCCTGTGCCATTGCGGGGACATCACCTTCATTAACCAAGATTCCCTCGTTACCTGTAGTGATGATTTCGGGAATACCTGCATGGTATGTTGAAACGGTTGGCAGTCCTGATGCCATGGCCTCCACAATAGTTCCAGGAATCCCTTCCTTGTCGCCCTCTATGGTGATGCTAGGTAAGGAAAAAATATCTGCATTTCGGAAAACCTCTACTAAGGTTTGTTCCTTATGAGAGATAAAACCTTTAAATGTGACCCTATCTTTCCAACGATAATCTGCCACCTGGGCTTCAAGTTTGTTACGCATTGATCCATCACCAACGAATGTAATATGAAAGGGTCGTGAGATTATTTTGCGCTGTTCGCCTAGATGTAGTGCTTCCAAAACCAGGTGCTGAGCCTTTTTAATTTCAAGGGTACCCAGAACCAAGATATTCACCATTTCTTTATCCGTATAATCCCTGGTAGGGAATAAAAAGCGGTGTGTATCAATACCATGGTAATGTACAATAATTTTTTCCGCGGGGCAGCCAAGATTGATTAGATCCTGGCGCATATCCTGTGACATGGCTAAAAACAAATCGATCTCATCGAATAATGGTCGCAAGTAATATCGACCATACCCGCCAAACATCCGGGGGAACGAGGAAACGTCGTAGCCGTAAACAGAAACAACAGAAGGTAATCCGGTCTTGCGTTTCACTTCCAAAAAGAAACGCGCATCCACCAGGTAGTGGAAGTGCAATAATGCTGTGTCAGACTCGGTTACCTTTTGTGCAAAGCGAAAAGCGGCTGAGGGCGAAAGTGTCCGCAATCCCTTATAAAGCAGATTATCAAACCAGATCTCCCCTTGAGAAAGAAGATCGGATACCGATATAACGCCATCGATTGGATAGCTATGTGCTTGGCGAAGGTGGTGGCAATATACAGACGAGCGAAACCGGTGCAGATTGTTGATCTGATTACCAACAAAGGTTTCTGTTTTTGATAAGTATGCCCGAATAAAATGGGCAACCATCGGTGAATTACTGATCATAGTTTGTGATGCCCAATATATTCCGATAAACTTCTATAGTCAGCTGGGCAACGATATCGGGATGATACCTGCGCTGCGCCAAATCTTTTCCTCGTCCGCCTAGCTCTTCGGCTAATGAATGTGAGTTGAGTAATTTGCCTAGACACATTACCAGTTGTTGCACATCTCCTGCAGAATACAGAAATCCTGTCTTTCTATCCTCAACCATTTCTGGGATTCCTCCTACACGAGTAGCTACAACTGGTACACCAGCTGCCATTGCTTCCGTAATAACAATGGGGGCATTTTCTTGTTTTGAAGGAAGTACCAAAATAGAAGCTATACTGAGCCATTGTTTCAATCCATCTTCATCTACTAACCCAACAAATTGGATACCATCTACTGCTAACCTTCGTAAATGCTGTTCATAGTGATCTGTTTCAAACAGACCGCAAAAAATTGTTTGCAAATTTGGGAATTGCTTTCGAAGGATATTGTGGGCATTGATCAGATCCTCTGGTCCTTTTAAGGGCGAGAGACCGCCGACAAACAAAAGCAGCGGTTTATCAGAAGAATTTTGACGCTGAACTGAGAAAAATGTTGACCGAACCGCATTTGGAATCAAATAAGTGGAACATTCGGTCTTTATCAGATTTTGAATATAGGAGGAGACACATAGGATATTTTTATAACTATGCCAAACTCTCTTCTCCAATAATGCATCAGCACTTGCTGACCACTTTTCCCACCCTAACCGTTTATTCGCTTCTTGACTTTTTACTCCATGAATAGTTAATAGACTTTTTATTCTACTCAGAGTTCCTGCAATTCCCCATGCGATACTATCCTGGCAATGTACTAAGTCAGGTTGTAATTGATCAATTAGATAAATCGCTTTAACCACTTTGTATAATAAGCGAGGTCGCTGCCAATTGTATGGAGTTTTTATTCTGAAAAATGTAAAGCCATCCTTACTTACAGCTTCCATTGCATTTGTTTCTCTGGTAAAGCTAATAATTTGGAATTCGAAATGATCTTGATACTCACGAAGTCCTTCCAATAACCCGGCTGTCGCAGTTTCTACTCCCCCGGTAAAAGTCTTAAAATCGGAGGGGTAATTGGTCAGGATGGCGATGCGAGGAATGTGACTCAATTGATGATCAGCCCTTTCCAATCATAGATAGCCACATTTTCAATGAACCAGCTCTGGCAAATTCGGATTGGTGGTCTAGCCAGGTCTTGGATTGAAAATCTTGTTCCAGCATTCCTGTAAAGAATTCAGAATCTTTATTATCAGGCAGAAGCCGCTGCTCATAAATGAGCTGTGTCCATTCATTCGTTTTGAATTCGCGGTAGTTAATCCGGCGTCTTTTTGCCCGGCGAAGCATAAAATTCGGACCCACCCACAATATTCCCAAAGGAGAAAGAATATCTCCCGGGGAATAGCCATGATCCGTAAGGTATGGTAACAGTTTGGGCTTGAAACGACGAATGATGTAGGAATAGAAATATTGAGAGTTGAATCTGTTTTGGACTGTGGGAGTAAGAGTACGAGAATATACTCCGGCAAATGGTGCGTGAAAAGCAAATTCAACAAATTCGTCATCCAGGAATGGAAAACGAGTGATTCCCCATGTCCGTTCCATTTGCAGCTCCGGTCCAAAATATTTCCGCAATATTTCTGTTAGCAGCAGCATATAAAAGCGACGGTCAGTGGGCAGATGGTTAAATCGTTCGAAAAGAGACAAAAGATCTTCTCTAATCTCTTCCTTTGCCTCATTGAAGAGGGTTTCTTGCAGGTAACGCGGTTGGCTGTTCGAAAGCAATTCATCTATGGCCATTGGAATATTTGCCGCCTGATTAATTGATGTCACACCGGCGCCGATCATACTGCCAACATTCTGGAATGTGCGCATCAATTCGCTTCCGAATAGGCCGGTGAGCACAACTGGAGAAAACCCGGCTAGCCGCTCAAATGCGTATGGGTAATTGGCCCGTTCCACCGTGGAATAACAATCTGAAAGCAGAATTGCCCGGGTGGCATATTCCGCATAGACTTCTTCGTAGCACTCATCCAGTACGATTGGCTCAAATGGAATACCGTTTTCCCGGCAGATGCGGGTCGGGATATCCACGTTCAAGCTGCCCGGGATCCCAAAAGAATATGCCTGGATCTGCTCAACCGGCTTATTCAGTACTGCCATGATCGCCCGGCTGTCGAATCCAGATGTGAAGGAAACCCGTATTGGACCTGTGCCGGCATAATCATTTGTGATTTTGTAGAAAAGGTCACTTCCAAGATCAAGTGCTTTCTGGCGCGGGTAAACATCTGATGAGTAAAGCGAGCTTACATCCCAATAAGTCTTCCGGCTGATCCCGCTAGAGTTCACTTCTAGACATTCTGCAGGCAGGAGCATGGATATGTTTTTAAAATAGGTTCTTCTTCCTAATGGATAATTAAATAAGCTCTGTTCGACGATCGCGGTTGGATCCAATGCGCTCGTATCCATGTACGCGGCAGCCGATGCAAGACTGGTCGAAAAAACAAACAGGCCATTGCACCAGGCATAGTAGAAAGGCGAAATTCCAAAACGACTATTGATGACACGGGCTGTGCGATCCAGAAGTTTCAAGAGGATTATGGAATAATTACCCTTAATCTTTTCCTGAAATGAATGCCCCTCGGTTTTTACGATTTCTAATATAGCAGATGCCGAAAGTAATTCTCCCGGGACTGACTGAAATCCCGGAATCGGGACTGCATCAAGCCGCAACCTGGGCTCGCCGAGAATTAATATCGCTTGTGAATTATCACAAGCATAACACTGGAGGCTGGTTTCATGCTCGAGATAAATCGCCTCAAAATTCATGGCTTTAATTCTTTTTACTGGCGAATGAGCCCAATTCCTTTGCGAAGGAAGGAGGTATTTTTCGGTAAGCAGCGAAGGGTTACCATTAAAGTTTAGAAAACCAATCACATCATACAACGGCAAAATCCTTTTCAAAATAATGAGTTAAGAACTTCATAGCATGCTGGTGCGACGCTACATTTGGGTGTATTTCCAGTGCAGAAATTGCTTTGGGTAAAGAATTTTGAAGAATCGCCTCAATTAATAATTGTTCGCTGGTTCTGACAGAGTTTAACCAACGCTCCTCTTTCTCCGGCAGCCGTTTTGTATGAGGAAGAATACTCATGCGCTGAGACGCGATTTCAACAAAGACTTCTGCTGTAGAGGTAGGTTGCTGATGTTGGTTAGAAATACTGTTGGAACAGGTCAGTAGAAAACGACTTTTTTTTCCACCCAGGTAAGCACGAAGAAATGGAACGATACAGGTTTGATACCACGGCGCCTGCTGGTGAAATAGTTCCGGATGTGTAATATCCCCAGATTTAACCAGCTGAAGGAGCAATTCCCGTTGATTGGTTTCTTTGGTCGCAGGTGGCTGAATCATACCTAGTTTTATTAATCCATCCGTCAGACTGCCACGTATCCCCTTTTCACGATCGTACCAAACCGCACCTGAGTGGTATAGAGAACTGGCATGGTCAATTGGAATCAACCCTGCCCCGGCAAGTTTGTAGTTATATTTTTTATTTTTCCCATGACGGATTTTATTAAAAATCGGTTCCATCATGTTGTGATTACCTGCTCTGACATCAGTGATCCAGCCAAGATGGTTGATCCCGTGATAATTCAACTCAATTTCATGCTCGTGAACATTAAGCATTTGTGCAAAATCTGTCTTGATCATAAAGGAGTGATAACAAATTCCTATCACCTTAAGGCTGGTTATTTTTGCCAACGCCTCACAAAGAATACTGACTGGATTTGAAAAGTTCAACCAGAGTGCATTTGGAGAAGTTAGTTCAAGTAATTTTGCTAGTTCCATTGCTGGAGGCAGGTTTCGCATAGCTGCGGCATATGTAGCCGCATGCCCTTGTATTCCGCTTGCTGCCAACCAGAGTTGATCTTCTGCCTGTCCGTGGAGACCACCATTTCTTAGCATATTAAGCACAATATCAGCATTCGAAAACGCCTCAGCCGGATTACTTCCTGCCTCTACGGAAATAGTGATGGCTTTAGCTGCCAAGATCCGGGCACAATAGTCACGAACAAGCTCAATGGTTTCTGTAGACTGATCCAACAGGTAGATGGAATTAATCTGTTGCTGATCTTCCGGGACCAATGCATGAAAAAAAGCGGGGGTATTGATACTGCCCCCTCCAATGATGACCAGTTTCAATTCTTATTCCTCAACAGGTAAAGTGGGAAGCGCAGGTATTTCAGACCATACTCATTTGCTTTGAGGAATGGTCCCAGGTCATCCCAGGCAAACCGCGGGTGGGAAGTGGCTCCAATCCAGGAGGACACCCATTGTGGGAAAGAAAGCTCGCCGCGTTTGTTGTACTCCCAGAAGGATTGGAAATCGGCCAGCGAATCCCACCAGCGTACTCCTTCACGGAATGTGGTAATTGCAGGTGGATTTTGGCCGCACAGGTCCTGGTATTCCATCAATGGAAAGTTCATGCCGCAGTCTGTTGCCTGAATATTTTGCTGCCAAAGACGCGGGTTCAGCTCGATCATCTTCAACTTACCATCACGGTCATCTTTCTTAAATTCAATTGAGCCTATGCCGCGATAGTTGATCGATTTCAGAAAATGCAGACCCAACTCAGCCAGCTCAGGGTAATGCACACTTTCGACCATTGTGCCGACACCGAATTCGGTGGGGTATTGGCGGATTTTACGTAGTGTAAATACCAGCAGCGGCTCTCCCCGCTGGTTGATATATGCGTTTACTTTGTAGTGGTTTGTGTTGGGTCCCTGGATGATTGCCTGTACCATGGCTTTCAAACCGGTCGGGAAGATTTCACTATATCTCTGGCGCAGTTCCTGCGCCGAAAATACTTTAAATCCTTTGTGTGTTCCGCCAAACTTTTCACGCCACAGGTGTCCAATATATGGCTTAATAAAAGCAGGGTAGGCAAGCTGGTTCTGGATGTTTTCCACATCTTCCATGGTTTCCGGGTAGAAGGTTTGGGCAATTGGGGTGCCGACCTTTTCGGCAAGTTCGTATTGCAGGCGCTTGTTGACCATGGCTTCCAGGACGGTTGCAGATGGCAGGTTGAACAAGAAAGATTTCGCGAGTGTTTCACGGTAACGCGAGAGGAACTGAACGTAGGCATCGGAAGCGGGGATCAATACCGGTGGCAGATCATACTTGCGGGCTTCACCCAGGAGGAATTCCACCAATGCATCCGGTTGGTGAATGGGGCTGGGACAGAGTAATGCCTTGCAGTAGCGCGACTTGAAACCCGGCATTTGTGGATCGCTATCCATCCCGACCACAGGAATGCCGGCCCGCCCCAGGCTGCGAATCGCACCTAGACCGGTATCAAAAAGAGATAGTATAAAACGAATTCACAAATCGTACCCTGTATTATTGATGTAACCTTCCGATCCCTTGTCCGAAACGACCTTCCCGGGAACTCCGACGACCACAGCGTGTTCTGGTACATCCTTTGTCACCACGCAGTTTGCACCGATTGCAGCATCGTTCCCGATGAGAATACCACCAATTATTTTGGCTCCAGGTGCAATATATACACGATCTCCAATAATCGGGACACCTTTTCGCTCACCTCGGTTTGTTATCCCAATGGTCACACCTTGAGAAATATTACAATCCCGCCCAATCACTGTGTCATCATGGACTACAATACCACCGAAATGGCCGATAAATAACCCGCTCCCAATATTAACAACATCAGAGATTGATATACCGAATTTAGTTTCGTAGTGACGCAAAATGAGTTTAGATGGGATGAAAAGTAAGTGTTAAGAAAATTTCCATACCGAAGCCAAGCACAAATCCTCAACCAAAAAGAATACTTAAATCCCGGAGTAAAAATAATATTTGAAGAGACTTGAATTACTGATCATACCTGAGTAACGGTATAAATCAGACAAAACAAAGAACTGTCTCTTTCCAGGTAATAGGAACCACTTTTTAGTCATATTTTTGATATATTGCTAGATAGTGCAATAAATAAATATTATTCCGTTTAGGATATAGCGGTTGAGCTATTGTTCAAATACTCGGCCAAATCGCCCATTGTAACTACCCAGATATCGTTACCATTTTCTTTCACATATTCCAACAGAGCTGGGTAGGTTTGCTGTACATTAATTTCTTCACAGGAGGGGTGAAACCAAAAATGAATCAGGGTATTGGTCTCAAGTGCCCGATCTATGCAGCGGTGTGTGGCAGAAATCCATGCAGCAGGGTTCCAATTATCTGGTTTTTCCCAGAATATTCCACCTGGTATTCGCCATGAACCCCAAATGTCCTTCTGGGGGAGCCCTAGCTCGTAGGTGTTATGCCAACGATATGCTTTGAAGCCCAATTGTGGTAGTACATTTAAATTTCCATATAGAAATCCAGGGAATACTACCGATTTGAGGGTAATCCCCCATTCCAAAGCAAT
>CAWHCY010000014.1:0-23307 GCA_963827895.1 uncultured Chloroflexia bacterium
AATGTATTGATGATCTCCTGTGCATTGAACACAGAGACCTCATCGTTTTTTACACCATCCATAAGTGTTTGGGAAATGGGGAGTGCATCGCCGCATAATCCCAGATCTGCTAGAGCCAATCCATATGTGAAATAATACTCTGCGACACGTCCGTAATCCAGGGGAAGTCCTTTTACAACCTCACCAGAATCGGCTGTGCCACCTGTAACAGCTAATCTTTAAAGGTTTAATGGCATCTTCATACTGTCTGTTCTTATAGTACATAGTCCCCAAATTTCCATACATATACGGATCTGTCGGGTCAACTTTTAAAGATTGTTCGGCAAATTGGATCGCCTTGGCATATTCACCAATGGAAGCGTAGGTGCGGGAAATATAGAAGTTAGGCAACGGATCACCTGGATTAAGTGCATTGGCCCGGTTGAATTCTTCGACTGCCTTATCATACTGTTCCAGATACCTGTAATTCCTACCCAAAGCCAGGTGAAGATCGGCAATATTATTATTAATGGCTATGGCTGATTTAAATTCACGAGCTGCATCACCATAGTTGCCGGTTAGTTCAAGAACAATTCCGCGCGCTCGGTGAGTGGATAACCCGTTGGGTGCAATGGTTTGGGCATTTCTTGAAGCTTCCACCGCTTTATCCAGTGAACCTATGGTGCCAGAACCAGCCTGGGTTTGTGCGGCCAATACTTCTGCTTTATAAGCGTAAGCATCAGCATTGTTCTGGTCTATTTCAAGCGATTTTGAAAAAGCAGCTTCTGCACCAAGATAATCACCATCCAAACCCAATGCCCATCCGCGAATAGCATGCGCAGCAGAATTATTACCATTTAATAACAGAGCATTTTCGGCATTCTTTACAGCTTCCGTATACTCGCCTGTATATATCAGCATACGCGCAAGAGAAATGTATGTCGCTGGATTTTTGGGATCAGATTGAACTGCCTGGTTGAACATGGAAATGGATTGGGAATACTTACCTTCGTTTTCCAATCTCTGAGCTTCAGTGATATATGATTCTGGCGCCCGGGTGGCTGTTGGAGTAGGTATAAACAATGGTGGAGTGGAGGGAACGATAACCTGGTTCACGTAAACTACACCACCTATAAGTACAGCTAAAACAAGGATCCGTCCTATTTTTAACGGCCTTCTCTTTTTATTCATGCTCCATTTGCTTCCGCGTAAATACATAAAATCATCTTACCATTAGAGGAAAACACCGGTCAAGGTAACCAACGCGTATAATCTATGTATGAAATTTGATATTTTTACACTCTTCCCTGAAGTTTTTCTACCTTATCTGGATGCAAGTATCATAAAACGTGCCAGAATAAATGGACTTGTGGACATAAATCTCCATAATATTCGTGATTGGGCTATTGATCGTCACCACACGACAGACGATACGCCCTATGGAGGCGGCGGTGGAATGGTCATGAAACCGGAACCTGTTTTTGCTGCCGTCGAAGCGGTTCTCTCCGAAACACCTCTTGTTCCAGTAATCTTGATGACTCCACAGGGAAGACCGTTTACTCAGGAAATCGCTCTAGAACTGTCTACCCTACCCCATGTTGCTTTGCTTATGCGGACATTACGAAGGAATTGACGAACGGATCCGGGAACACCTGGTAACAGATGAGATCTCGATCGGTGACTATGTATTGACAGGCGGGGAATTGCCTGCATTGGTAATTCTGGATGCCGTGTCCCGCTATCTACCTGGGGTTTTAGGCGACCCAACCGGCGCAGAAGATGATTCCCATGCTTCTGGCTTACTCGAATATCCACATTACACAAGACCGCCCGAATTTCGTGAATGGGCTGTACCGGACGTCTTATTGTCTGGTAATCATGCTGAAATTGCCCGTTGGCGTAAGGAACAGTCATTGTTGCGAACTGCCAATAAACGGCCGGATATTCTTGAACGGTTTCAGAATAGAAATAAATGAGGCCAGCTATTTATGAGTTATGTTTTTCTTGCGAGTTGCATTCTCATATAGCAAAAATCGATTTCTTGATATACAATAATCACAGTATCAAATCATATTTCAAGAGGAGAACTATGAAAAACAAAGTATTCGCTGTACTCAGTTTCATAATTGTCTTGAGTATGGTCATGACCGGCTGCGCTCCTGCCGCGTCGACCACTCCTGACTGCAGTTCAAAAGATGTTTTTTGTGTTGGTCTGGTAACAGATGTAGGTAAAGTTGATGACAAATCCTTCAACCAGTCTGCCTACGAAGGCCTGAAACAGGCTGAAAAAGATTTAGCCGCTCAGGTTAAGTATATTGAGACCGCTGACTCTAAAGATTATGCCAAGAACATCACCACCTTCGCCGATCAGAAGTACGATGTGATCATCACCGTTGGTTTCGCCCTGGGTGAAGCTACCATCGCTGCTGCCAAACAATTCCCTGATGTCAAGTTCATCGGAATTGATCAGTTCCAGTCTGATGTTCTTCCCAATCTGAGCGGAATTATCTTCGACGAAGACAAATCCGGTTACCTTGCGGGTGTGTTGGCTGGTTTGATGACCAAAGCCAATAAAGTTGGCGGCGTTTTCGCTACTGATGTTGTACCTCCCGTATGGCGCTTTGGTGAAGGCTATCGCGCAGGTGTTCTGTCTGTCAAACCCGATGCCGAAATCAACATTGTCTACCACAATGATGTCGGTTTGGACAAAACCTTCTCAGATCCTGAATGGGGCAAAACCACTGCCACTTCCATGATCGACAAGGGTGTTGATGTCATCTTCAGCGCCGGTGGCAAGACTGGTAATGGTGGTTTGATCGCCGTTGCTGGAAAATCCACTGCTGACAAACCGATTTACGCCATCGGCGTAGATACCGACCAGTACCTGACCGTTCCCGAAGCTCAGAAAGTCCTGCTCTCCAGCGCCATGAAGAGCATCACCCCTGCAGTCATGGATAACGTCAAAGCCGCAAAAGATGGCACCCTTAAGGGTGGCAACTTTGTAGGCCCAGTATCCCTGGCCCCCTTCCATGATCTTGAATCAGCTGTTTCAGCTGAAATCAAAGCCAAATTGGATGAGGTTAACAAAGGTTTATTGGATGGTTCCATTAAAACCAATGTAGCCGCCACCAAACCCGCCTAAACAAGTTTTTCTTACAACAAAAACAGAGAAAGGGATTCTTCCCTTTCTCTGTTTTATTTAGGATAAAACTCATTATCTTTTTTTGTAATTCTTAGTTAAAATCAACTATCTCCCGCTTATCAAACCGGAGAGACGATCAAGGAGATTTAGATTCATGACTAATGATAGCCCGAAACCGAAGAAATTTTCTTCCCCTCAACCTCAATTTGGTTCTGCTTTTATAAACACTTATCTGGTTCCAATTCTTGCTGTTCTTACTGCTTTGATCGTTGGGGCGGTTATTATATTGTGGGTCGGCGGAGATCCATTAGTTGCATATCTGGGTTTGCTGCAGGGAGCATTTGGAAGCACCCGCGCATTAAGTGAAACTACTGTTTGGGCTACGCCTTATATTTTTGCTGGTCTGGCTGTTGCCGTTGGTTTCAAAGGTGGTCTGTTCAATATTGGTGGCGAAGGTCAATTAGCGTTTGGCGCAGTCGCATCAGCCTGGGCGGGATATGCCTTACCTGGTCTTTTGCATACTGAAATTCCACCTTTTCTACATGTAATATTGGCTGTCGGATGTGGTGTTCTGGCCGGGGGACTTTGGGGAGCTATTCCAGGTTATCTGAAAGCAAAAACGGGGGCACACGAAGTCATCAATACCATCATGATGAACTACATCGCCCTCAACCTGACCAGCTTTTTACTCAATGGGCCTATGAAAGATCCCAGTCCCACAAATGTAATTGCTCGAACCCCATTGATTGCCCAGTCTGCTCAAATCATGCCTATTATTGCCCCCTTCCGATTCCACTGGGGTTTTATTCTCGCCTTATTAATGGCAGTAATTGTGTGGTGGCTTCTTTGGAAAACCAGACTGGGATTTGAAATCCGGACAACCGGGCTTAATCCCGATGCAGCTAAATATGCTGGGATCAATGTAGCCCAGACCATTGTAGTAACCATGGGTCTTTCCGGTGCCCTCGCAGGTTTAGCCGGTGCAATTGAAGTAACGGCGCTCAACCACCGCCATGAATTAGGGTTTTCCGTTGGCTACGGTTTTGATGCCATTGCCATTGCGTTACTTGGTAAAAATCACCCCATAGGTGTTGTACTTGCTTCGTTACTTTTTGCAGCTATGCGCAATGGGGCTTCCCAAATGCAATTTCTCACACAGATTCCTGTGGATATTATCTCCATCATTCAAGCATTAATTCTTTTATTTGTATCGGCTGACGCTATTGTCCGCTACATTTATCGCATTCGTACCCCTCAGGAACGTGTTGTATATACCCGTGGATGGGGAAAATAGGAGCCTTTCATGGATTTAAAACGCTCAATTTTTATTGCAGTTATCATTGCCTTTCTTTATTCCGTAGTGATTTTTATCGGAAAAGAAACTACCCCACCCCTTGTCATTCTAGCTTCCATGATCGCCACAACCATCTCTGTTGCAACCCCCTTAACCCTGGGAGCACTTTGTGGAACTTTCTGCGAGCGTTCCGGAGTAACGAATATTGGTATTGAAGGTATGATGCTGGCCGCTGCCTTCTTTGGTTGGTTTGCAGCTATTTACCTGAACACCATTCTTTCAGTTGCTCCCATGGTCAGTCTTTGGATTGGTGTATTTGTCGCGATTTTAGCCGGCGGATTGCTCGGTTTGCTGCATGCCTGGTTATCAGTGACTTTTAAAGTTGACCAGATCATCAGCGGAACTGTAATTAATATTTTGGCCACAGGTGTTACTGGTTTCTTAAACCGCCAGTTGTTTTTCGAAAAAAGCAGCGTATTTGGCGGGAATGTTCCTCATGCTCCTGGAACATTGCCAATTATTGCCATCCCGGGTTTATCACAAATTCCGGTAATTGGGAAAATATTTGAACAACAACCCATCGCCTGGTTGGCCATAATCCTTGTTTTTGTGGCCCACTACGTTCTTTTCCGCACACGGTGGGGATTGCGCACCCGTGCAGTTGGTGAACATCCGCGCGCTGCTGACACCGTGGGTATTAATGTCTCCTTTATGCGATACATGAACGTGATCATAGGTGGCTGCCTGGCGGGTCTGGCTGGAGCATATTTCACGTTGGAATCAGTTCCTTCTTTTGAACCTCTAATGACAAATGGCCGCGGATTTATCGCTCTGGCAGCCATGATCTTTGGCAACTGGACTCCTTTCGGAGCCTGGGCTGCCGCTTTGGTTTTTGGCGCTGCGCAAGCTCTACAGATCAATCTTCAATTCTTCCGCGATCTGATCCCTCAACAATGGGCATTCCTCCAACAGTCCTACATTGTTGGTCTTGTCCCATATATCCTGACTATGATTATTTTGGCCGGGTTGATCGGTCGAACCACAAGTCCGGCCGCCGATGGTGTACCGTATGAAAAATAACACTCGGGAAACAGGTAGGAGCAAATAATGGAAACAGTTCTAGAGGTAAAAGGTATCACCAAAAAGTATCCGGGTGTTTTGGCTAACGACCATGTCAATTTCGAATTGAGAAAAGGTGAGATCCATGCTCTTTTAGGCGAAAATGGTGCCGGCAAATCCACCCTGATGAATATTACCTACGGATTGACGAATCCCGATGAGGGAGAGATCATTGTCAAAGGTAAACCAGTAGTTTTTCATTCTCCTAAAGATGCCATAGCCTGCGGTATTGGTATGGTTCATCAGCATTTCATGCTTGTTCCGGTATTTACTGTTGCTGAAAATATTATGCTGGGGACTGAAACAATCAAAAATGGCGTGTTGGATATTCCCAAGGTCAATAAAGATCTAATTGAACTCTCATCTCAATATGGTTTGGATATTGATCCAACTGCCCTTGTTCATGACCTCCCGGTGGGAATTCAGCAAAGAGTTGAGATTATTAAAGCTCTTTACCGTAAAGCTGAAATTCTTATTTTAGACGAACCGACTGCCGTTTTGACACCACAGGAAGTGGATGACTTATTTATCATCATCCGTAAACTTGTTGACCAGGGAATATCCATAATCTTTATTACCCACAAATTGAAAGAAGTGCTTGCCATTGCTGACCGAATTACGGTAATGCGTGGTGGGAAAGTAATTGCGACCGATGATCCCAAAGAAACAAATGAACAGGCATTGGCCTCACAAATGGTAGGCCGGACGGTAATTCTCAAAGTGGATAAGGGACCGGCCAATCCTGGTGAAGTAGTAATGAATGTAAAGAATCTCCATGTCCAGGACGATAGAAAGATCGAAACCGTGCGAGGTGTAAGTTTTGAAGTACGCAAGGGAGAGATTCTTGGAATAGCCGGTGTTCAGGGGAACGGTCAGACTGAACTGGCAGAAGCACTAACAGGCTTGCGCCATGCCCAATCAGGCGAAATAACATTGGCCAGTCCAAAACGTTTTTAACCATTCTCCACGGGACCTGGTGGAAACAGGTCTGGCTCACATCCCGGAAGACCGCCAACGGCATGGTTTTGTGATGCAATATCCTGTGTCTGACAACCTTGTTCTGTGTACATATTATGTGCTCGCCATTCTGCCGTGGAGGAGTTCTTCAAAATTCTAGCCATAGGTGAGAATGCCGTAGGACTTATCAAACGATTTGACATTCGAACCCCCAGTCCATATGTTCCCACATCGACTTTATCCGGTGGTAACCAACAGAAGGTTATTGTTGCCAGAGAGTTATCCCGAGAGATTAAGTTGTTGGTTGCCAACCAACCGACCCGCGGTCTTGATGTCGGTTCGATCGAATACATTCACCATGAGCTCATAGAAATGCGTGATGAGGGTATTGGCGTCGTTTTAATATCAGCCGAACTGGATGAGATCCTGGCACTTTCTGATCGGATAGCTGTGATGTATCACGGCCAAATTGTTGCCATTCTTCAAGCAGACCAGGTAACCCGTGAAGAGTTAGGTTTGATGATGGCAGGCTCATTAAAACCTGAAATTCAACAAAACTAATCAGCTGTTTTTAGAAATTAAGAGGGCATGGTTCATAGACCATGCCCTCTTTTATGGCCTGTTCCTTGCAACATCATACACTTTGAAACCATGTATAATTCACTTGATAAAGAGAAATAAATATTTAGTAAAGGATCCTTTCATGACAAAATCACGGAGAATCGTAACCGCCTTTTTGTTAGCTGCAATTCTTCTCACTTCATGCAGCCCAACGGAAGCCACTCCAGATTCTATGGAAGTGCAGAATAAAATCAATGCTGCTGTCGCCCAAACCCTCTCAGCATTAACTACCAAGGTGGCTGCCGTTCAAGAGACTGAGGTGGTAGCTCCGACGCAGACAGCAGAGCCCACGGAAACAAAAGAAATCACCGCAGAACCAACATCCGGCATTGCCAGCTGTTGCCGGTGTAACGGCAGTAGCCAAGCCAACTAATACGGCTAAACCGGGTGCTTGTACTGATTATGCCTCTTACGTGGCAGATGTCACCATACCGGATGGGACAATGGTTCCGCCTGGAACACAATTTGTAAAAACCTGGGCTATTCGCAATGCTGGTTCGTGTACCTGGACTTCAGAATACAGTCTTGTTTGGATTGGGGCAGAGCTTATGGAAAGCCCCAATCGGGTTCCATTGACCACTCAGAACATCCTTCCCGGTCAGACTGCCCATGTATCTGTCACACTAACCGCGCCGGCTGAAATAGGACACCATTCATTCAGCCAGTGGAAATTAATGAATAAAAGTGGGAACGTTTTTGGCATTATGGACAACAAGGGAAAAGAACAGTCCATCTGGTCAGAGATATTTGTTGGAAAAACCTATAACTTTCTGGCAAATATTTGCAGTGCTACCTGGACGAGTTCTGCAGGCGTATTACCCTGCCCTGGCACAAAAAATGATCCGAGAGGATTTGTATATATCAATACAGCACCAGCCATTGAAGGTGGTGTAAAAGAAAATGATCCGGCTATTGTCATCGTTCCGCCGGATGAATCCGGTAGTTATCTTGTTGGCCAATATCCTCCGATCGTAGTTGGAGAAGGATCCAATCTGGTTCTTCACTTTGGCTGTCTTGAAGGTTATACGAAATGTAATGTCCGTTTCCGCATCACCTATTCCATTGAAGGCGGTGCTGAACAGGAATTAATCAATCAGGTACATGGATTTGGTGAATGGGAAGCGTCTCAGTATAAATCTGACCATGAATAACAAATATGCCATGATGAATAAGGCTACCTCATTCTTATTCTATGTCTATCCAATGGAAGGCAGTTCGGATAATTATGCTTTCATTTTCAACCCAATTATGACTCCTTAAAATTAGGCAGACAATCAGTCCAAACCTTTACAAAACGCACCTCAGAGATAATTTCTCTGAGGTGCGTTTTTAATATCTATATAATTTTTATATGAATCTCTAATAAATCAGGCTTTTCGGTTCGACACCTTCTTGCATATATTTATAAATGGATGATATTCTTTTTTTATAGAACAAATGCAATGTGAAATCAGGCCAACTATTCGAATAATCTCTGGATAAATGGGAGCGTACAATTCTCCTTAGGTCCAGGTTACGGTATAATTCTATAATCATGCTCCCGTAGCGCAATGGATAGAGCACCAGCCTTCTAAGCTGTTGGTTGTGGGTTCGACTCCCACCGGGGGCGCCTGATGCACATTGATAATGGAGGTAAATATGCTTGAACGCAAAGGTCTAATCCAATTTCATGGCAAAGATGTGACTGTGGTCGGTGAGGACTTGAAGGTCGGCCAACAAGCTCCATCATTCAAAGCACATCTCCAGGATTGGGCATTTCTTGATCTGTTAAAACTTACCCGGGGAAAGGTCCGCATTATTGCGGCTGTTCCATCGTTGGATACTGATGTATGCGACCGTGAAATACGTAGATTTAACGAAGAAGCAGCTGGGCTTTCGAAAGATATATCAATTATAGTTATCAGTACTGATCTTCCTTATGCTCAGAAACGCTGGTGTGGGGCAGCAGGTATCACTCAGGTGATGGTAGTATCAGATCATTTGAAGGCAAGTTTTGGAAAAAAATACGGTTGTTTGATAAAAGAACAAAGAATTTTGCGTCGGGCTATGTTCATTGTTGACCGAAAATATAAAATCACGTACGTTGATTACATGAAATCTCTCAGTGATGAACCTGATTACAAATCTGTGCTGGAAGCAGCCCGTAAAGCCATATAAATTGCCTTATTTTATAAGTTGATAGAAGGTAAGTATGTTTGAGTATCCCAGGTCTGGTATGTTCAACCTACGAGTATCGTATCAAACCAACTGTTACCGTCCACCTGTAGACGTTATCGAAACTGAGAAGAATTTTCTTATTCGAATTGAAATTGCCGGGGTAAACGAAAAAGACTTCAGTATTAAATTCGATCAGAACACTTTACTCGTTAGCGGATTCAGGCAAGACCCGTTGAAAAATCACTCTTTTCACCAGATGGAAATACACTTTGGTGAATTTGAGATCGCAATTCAGATACCACAGCAAATAGAACGAGAATCCATTAAACGCGGAATATAAAAATGGATTTCTCGAAATTATATTAATCAAAAGCTGTACCGCACGAAATATTTATAAAAGACAAGGATGCCTGATCATCGAATGGTAGCCACTCGCTGGAATGCAAATTTACGTGAAATCTTGAACTGGTTTGAAGATGGAAATATGAGCCAGAATTTAGGTGATTTATTTTTAGGTATGTCTTTATCTGATTCAAATTCCATTTTGAAGGTTGACGAGAATAACCCCGAAGATTCTGCTATTGGAACCGAAGGCACTTTCACGATACCAGACGAATTGCCGATACTTCCCCTACGAGGGCTGGTTGTTTATCCTCAAACCGCCGTTCCTCTTACAATAGGGCAACCCCGCTCAATTCGTCTGGTGGATGAAGTTGTTTCAGGAAATCGTATCATCGGGCTGGTAACGGCAAAAGATCCTGATCTCGAAAATCCTGGTCCACAGGACTTATATTCAGTCGGCACGGTTGCCATCATCCACAGATTGTTTCGGACTCCGGATGGAACAATTCGGATTCTTATCCAGGGTATCAGCCGTTTCCACCTCGGTGAATTCACCTCCCTTGAACCTTACCTGAAAGCCAAAGTAACTCCTGCAGTCGAGGTTGTTACAGAAAATATTGAAATTGAGGCTCTTGCCCGCAATGCACGAGATCAGTTTGAGCACATTGCCAAGATGATCCCCTCCATACCTCGGGAGTTGGTTGAATCCATTATTAATATTTCTGACCCTCTTCAGACAGCTTATTCCATCGCAAATTTTGAACGCATGGAACTGGTAGATGCCCAGGCTATTCTTGAATTGGACTCAGTTGAAGAGAAACTGAGAAAACTTGTTTCCATTCTTGCCCGTGAAGGAGAAGTTCTGGACCTTGGGCAAAAAATCCAAAATGAAGCCCGCTCAGAAATTGAAAAAGTCCAACGCGATTACTTTCTTCACGAACAGCTTAAAGCCATCCAAAAAGAATTGGGTGAAAGCGATGAAAACAC
Organism: uncultured Chloroflexia bacterium; assembly: GCA_963827895.1. GTDB lineage: Bacteria > Chloroflexota > Anaerolineae > Anaerolineales > Anaerolineaceae > PNON01. Next base: position 10,599 of record CAWHCY010000014.1, read on the forward strand.
TCAAGATGTAAATGAACTTCGCAAAAAGATAGATGAAGCCAAATTACCAGAAGAAGCTTTAAAACAGGCCAATCGTGAACTGGACAGGCTCTCACGCCTACCTACTGCCGCGGCAGAATACGGTGTAATCCGGTCGTATATTGAATGGCTGGCGACCCTTCCGTGGAGCAAATCGACTGAAGACAATCTGGATATTGTCAATGCCCGTAAAGTGCTGGATCAGGACCATTACGGGCTTGATGATGTAAAACAACGTATTCTTGAATATCTGGCTGTCCGCAAGTTGCGTCTGGAACGTAAATCCGAATTGGATTCAGTCAAGAAGACCGATATGATCCGAAAAGAACGTGAAGGCGTTATCCTTTGCTTTGTTGGACCTCCAGGTGTTGGAAAAACGTCACTCGGGCAATCCATCGCCCGAGCGCTTGGGAGAAAATTCGTTCGCATTTCACTCGGTGGTATGCGTGATGAAGCGGAAATCCGCGGGCATAGACGGACTTATATTGGCGCACTTCCCGGTCGAATTCTGCAGGCATTACGCCGCGCTGAAACGCATAATCCGGTATTCATGTTGGATGAAATCGATAAACTGGGTTTTGATTTTCACGGTGATCCGGCATCTGCCCTGCTTGAAGTGCTGGATCCGGAACAAAATTTTGAATTCCGTGATCATTATCTGGAAGTAGCCTATGACCTGTCTCAGGTTATGTTTATCACCACTGCAAATTCGCTGGAAACCGTTCCCGCCCCACTACTGGATCGTATGGAAGTTATTCCGATCGCCGGTTATACGGAACGTGAAAAATTGATGATAGCCCGTAATTACCTTATTCCCAGGCAAATCTCCGAAAACGGTCTTTTGAAAAAAGAACTTACTCTGGATGATGATGGAATTCTTTCCGTCATCCGCCAGTACACCCGCGAAGCCGGTGTACGCAACCTTGAAAGGGAAATAGGAGCTATTTGCCGCAAGATCGTAACAAATATTTCCGAAGGTAAGAAACGCAAAGTGAAAATTGGTAGCAAGCAAGTAATTGAGTTACTTGGCCGTCCAAAATTCATGAGGAATGAAGAGATTGAACGTCGTACTTCCATTCCTGGCGTGGCAACAGGTCTTGCCTGGACTCCTACTGGCGGAGATATCTTGTTTATTGAAGCCTCAAAAATGCCGGGTTCCAAAGGTTTTGAAGTCACAGGTTCTGTTGGAACTGTTATGCAGGAATCTGCACATGCCGCGTTGACCTTTGTCCGTTCTCATGCCAAAGAAATGGGTATTGATCCGCAATTTTTCCAGACTGAAGACATTCACCTGCACGTTCCTGCTGGCGCTACCCCGAAAGATGGTCCTTCGGCCGGTGTCACCATGACCACAGCTCTGATCTCTCTGCTGACCGATCGTCCTATTCGGCCTGATCTGGGGATGACAGGTGAAATTACCCTGCGCGGTCAGATACTTCCGGTCGGAGGGATTAAGGAAAAAATGCTGGCGGCACATCGTGCCGGGTTGAAAACCATCATTCTCCCCAAACTGAATGAACCAGATTTGGATGACATCCCGCAGGATGTCCGAAATGATATTGAGTTTCACCTTGTGGAACGAATGGAAGAAGTCATCAAAATCGCAATTCCAAAAAAGAAATCGAAAAAGTGATCAATTATGGACGAAAAACAAAAAGTAATGATCCTCGAAGATAATGTCATGATGCGTTCGTTGCTGCAAACTTTATTGGAATTGGAAAATTTTCTTGTCACTTGTCCCTCATTTCCACTTACTGACCCCATTCAGAACTATCATGGAACCACAACCAGATTTAATTCTGATGGACATCAATCTTCCAGGGACTAATGGATTGTCACTTCTAGGTATGATCCGTGCAACAGAAGATATTAAGAACACAAAAATCATCATGAGCTCTGGTTCCGATCGCAAACAGGAAAGTCTGCAAGCCGGAGCCAACTCATTCTTGATGAAACCATACATGCCGGATGATCTGATCCGCATGGTAAAAACTATAATTACTGTATAAGGAGACATCCTTTTGACAACTCGAAAGAATTTGGGGAAATATATTGGAGCCATCAAACCAATGGCGAACCATTGATTTACATATTCATACACCTGCTTCCAGTGACTTTCAACAGCCGGAAGTCAGTTATCTGGATATTATTCAACGAGCAGAACAACGCGGGCTGGATATTATTGCATTTACGGACCATAACTACTATCTCTGGTTACCGCACTATGCAAGATGAGATCGACCAGCTGGAACTGCTGGAAAAACTAAATCGCCTTCTGCCTGAAGAGAAAAATCGATCTGACTGAATATCGCCGGTTGCTGAATAAAATTCTGGTGCTACCGGGAATTGAGTTTACCGCTACCTTTGGATTCCATATTATCGGAATTTTCTCCCCGAACACCCCTGTCCGGGAGATTGAACACCTCCTTCTCGATATGAAAATTCCCGGCCATTTGCTGGATGATGGATCTGCTACGTTGGCGCTACAGTTGATGTATTAACTGCCTACCAGAAGATCCATGCCGCAGGAGGAATTGTCATCGCAGCTCATGCAAATTCGAGCAATGGCGTTGCCATGCGAGGTTTCAATTTTGGAGGACAAACCAAAATTGCCTATACGCAGGATGAGGCATTTACATGCCCTTGAAGTCACTGACCTTGAAGCCAAAAGGTCCCCACTCAACAGCAGCATTCTTCAATGGGACCAAACCGGAATATCCCGCGGCGTATGCATTGTATCCAGGGATCCGATGCCCACCGCCTTACTAGCTGATCCCACAGCGCAAGAAAAATCTAGGAGTTGGTGATCGGGCAACGGATGTTCTTTTGACCAGACGTCACTTTTAATGCCTTCAAGGAATCTGTTCAATTCCAATGACTTTTCGCGCACCCGTCCTCACCGCATGAAAGAAGAACCTGCTTTTGATTTCATCCATGCCTCCCAGGACGAAGGTGCCAACATTATCCAGGACTTTCACGAGGGGATGACCGTCCGCGGTGGAAAACTCTATGCGGTCATTTCGGATATTTGTGCATTTGCCAATACCAACGGTGGAACTCTATATATTGGTTCCAGTGCTGACCCGCATAAAGCTCCAATTGGGATCACGGAACCGGAACAAAATATCAATCTTCTGGAAAAAGAGATCTCCAAACGGATCAGTCCAGCGCTCACCTGCCATCTGGATATTCAGGAAACCCGTGGCAAAAAGATCATCCGTGTAATTATTCCCCGGGGAGATGATCCCCCTTATGCTGTGGAAGATAACAAGATTTACGTTCGAGTGAGGCAGAAACCGGTTTGGCAGTCCGCGATGAGATTGTCGGCCTGGTCACCAGAGGAAAGACACGACAATCAATTTCCCACATTGAGCCCGGTATTGAAGCAGTTCATGAGCCAGCCGTCGAAGTGGAGAAGGAATTCACTCATTCCGGATGAGATACCCCCGCGAACCGGTGTTGAAGTTGCCAGTGTGGAAGAACGCCAGGGAACCCGATACTTCACCATGCGCGACTTGCGTAATGGTTCTGTAGTCAAAAATGTAACTCAACGGTCAGCCCGCCGCCTGTGGCATTATGCTATCAGCCGATACCTTGAGCTGGAGAAAGAATTTGATCCGCGAACAGCCTATTGGAATGGCGATTACGGTCTTTTGAAGCGCTACCAGCAGGGTAAATCTCCTACATTTGACCTGGTACAACGCTTACCGGATGGATTTCGTTTCTTTTTTGGCGTAACAACCAATGGTATTCATGGATTCTGGAAAACCATCACGGAAGAAGATGATAGTTCTTCCGATGTTGTTTAGCAGAAAGTTCCTTTTCGAGTGATGGACTTACATTCAGGAAATATTCTCATCAGGGAATACCATCATCCGACTGATTACCAGACGGTTTATTCCGTTTGGGGATCAGTTGGAAAAGGGATTCATATTTCGTTTTCCGACCAATTCGAAGAACTTGAAAAGCTGGTGACTAAAAGCCCGGGTCTCTTTTTTGTGGCTGAAGATGGAGATCAGATCATTGGTACTGTGATGGGCGGCTTTGATGGACGCCGCGGATTAATCTATCATTTAGCCGTGCTGCCAGAATATCAGAACCTGCATATCGGCACCAGATTGCTTGCCCGCGTGGAAGAAGCTCTTTGCATAGCAGGTTGTAGAAAAATATATCTGTTTATTGTTCCAGAAAATATGGATCGTGCGGATTTCTACGAAAAGAGAGGGTACCAACACATGGACGTTGTCCCTTTTACAAAAATTTTAGAGAAAAAATAGTTTTCTGTATAGTTATGCAAATTTTCCAGGCATCACCCGGCCGGCCAATAAGGTTGACCGGTTTTCATAATATGGCAGCCAGATTTGCCAATGGATCACCATACCTGAATTGCATACTATGGATTGATGTCCAGGGCTCGCTTGAATTCAACTGATTGTAGTTTGATGCATAGCTGGCCCGATCAACATGGATAACTCGCAGATCTACTCCCCGTTTTTTGATCTGATATGGCGGTATTGATCAAGTCTTTTGAATCATCCGGGGTAACTAAAAAACAGATATGGCCTGGTTTTAATTGAGGTAGACAGGTTATTAAGTAGTAAAGCCAGCGGAACTCGGGAATTGGCTTTGATATACGTCAGAATGTTCAGAATATCCGCCTGCTGTCTTATCCCCTGTCCAGGCGTAATTATTTGAAATGGCTGTTGATTCAACGCCAATCCTACGGCAATTCCTTTTTTCAAGCAGGTAACAGCCAGCGAGCTGGTTATCGAAACCGCTGCTTCTACTGTATCAGGGGGTAAAGCATACTTTGTATTTAATCTTGCGGCATCCAAAATATCCATGTGTTCTGGCTCTGATAAGACCATCCGGCTTGTATGCACTTGCTGCTGACAATCCATACAAATCCAGACCATTTGTTGAATGGAAACTTCTGGCAGTTTGGTATGCAGACTGCCCCGTCGAGCTGTAGTTGGCCAATGTATCCGGTTAAAGGGATCGCCATCCAAATAATTCCGTACCGAACCACTGATCATGGAGCTTTGTTGAAGAGTAATCCGGGCAGAACGTCCTTCTTCCGCTTGTCTGTTCTTGATCTGTTTGGAAGATAAATCCACCCGATATGGAAGTATGATCAAAGAACCTGTAGTTTTAATATTGTGAGAAGTAAAGAAACACCCGAGAGGGTCCGATGTTTGAACTTCCATTGGGCTCAAAAGAATATTTCCTCTCTTTTGTAAAACATTACTCAATCGCATAATTCTGGTCTGTTTGCTTCCAAGAAATCCAATCACCCTGTTGGAATGTGTCCTGTTCAAATCAGAACAATCCCGGATTTGCATCCAAAAAACAGGCCACAATGATTGGTTTGTAACAAGAATGTTCTCTTCAAACAAATCACCCACCTGTCTTCGCTGGTATCTTGATTTCCTTTCGATCGATATCCTGTCGATAGCGAAGGACGTATAAATAAACGCAATCACTATATAGATGACAATTATATATAGTGAATTCAGGAAGAAATCTTCATCAAATAGCCAACGGGTTAATAACTAAAAAACTCGCAATTAGCAGCAAGCCCCAGAAATTTCCGCTTGGTTGGACTTTTGGAAGTAACTTATTTAGGCTTAGTTTCATTGCTTATTGGCACCCGAATGCCCTCGAGGATTTCGCCCATCACTACTTCACGTGTGATATTGCTCATGCGAGCTTCCGGGTTAAGTATCAATCGATGGGTCAGAACTGGCACAGCCAGATTTTTAATATCATCCGGAGTGATGAAATTTCTACCGTGCAATACTGCTCTTGCCTGGGCAGCCCGGATCAACCCCAGACTGGCGCGTGGACTGGCCCCCAGTAAAAGGTCAGCATGTTTCCGGGTCGCCTGGATGATCTCCAGCATGTAGGTGCGAACACTTTTCGAAACATAAACATTCCGCACGCAGGATTGAGCTTCCAAAATTTCCTGTGTGGATGCAACGGATTTGAGTGTCAGAATTGGGTGATCTACCTGCATGCGTTCCAGAATAGATTCTTCAACATCAATCTCAGGGTAACCTACTGACGTATGCAATAAGAAGCGGTCCATTTGGGATTCGGGTAATGGATAAACACCCTCATATTCAACTGGGTTTTGAGTAGCAATTACATAGAATGGATGAGGTAGTTGTCGGGTGACATTATCAACACTGACTTGGGTCTCACCCATGGCTTCCAGTAAGGCAGATTGGGCTTTAGGCGTAGCTCTGTTGATTTCATCGGCCAGCAATATTTGTGTAAATACTGGGCCGGGACGGAATTCAAACACATTCTTTTTTTGGTCGTAGATGGAAACACCGGTAATATCACTTGGCAGTAAGTCAGGTGTAAATTGGATGCGCGCAAACTGGCATCCAGTGGATATAGCCAGACTACGCGCCAGTATCGTCTTTCCAACTCCGGGAACATCTTCGATCAGGATATGCCCTTCTGAAAACAGGCCAATTACCACCAGTTCCAATACTGGACGTTTGCCAAAGATAACCGTTTCTAAATTATCAAGAATTCGGGAAGCCAATGCTTGTGATTGTTGAACTCTTTCTTCATAATTCATTGTGAGTCTCCTTTTGAATTCTTGCCAGCCATCAAAATCGCGATTATGCCGAATAACCCGAGTATCGATAATCCTGCTCCAAGCTTGAAAGATATAGGGTCGTACACTAATTCGACCCTGTGATCGCCTGAGGGCACTTGTACGGCCATGAAAACATAATCAGCCCGGAAGAGCTCAACGGGATTGCCGTCCAACTTCGCCTGCCATCCCGGATACCAGGTATCCGCAATAAACATCCAGCTATTGTGTTGGATTACCCTTTCACCTGATATTCCTGCCGGTTGGATGCAGTCGAGAGATCTGATAGACCTTCATGTCTTGGATTTGTCATCTGTGCAGTTAGCCGACAGTGGCTTTGCCGATTCTACAACAATCCAGGTTTCCAGACTATCACTGGCAGCTACCTTCTTGAGCCAGGAAAAGGCCTTGTCACCATCTCCTACCACTTCAGCACAATTCACCATCCTGACACGCGGATATGCAGCCAAAGTTTTCCATTCCATGGACTTCAAGTCAGTCGAGTTTACCTGGGCGGTATGCGTCGTATTGGCTAGAGCCAGATATCGGTCTCGTATTTCTGGAGATGAAGATTCAATTTCTGCAATGAAATCTGAATAACGGTCCGGAATCATTGGGTCAAAATTATTGACCATTGCAACAGAGGAAAGGATATTAGCGTTCGGCAGGTATGTAGATACCAGATTATTCCAATCCTTCGTTGGACGGATATCTTCGAATACAAAAAATCTTTTAAAGCGTTGATCCTTTTCAATCTCCTGGGAAATGTAATATCGTCCACCCATTACCTCGTTGGGATTATCTGCTTTTACGGATGGAAGGATTATGTCTGATGAGACAATCGGATTTAATTTCCATCCAGCCCAGAACAGTCGCGCCATCAACCACAGGATAAATAAGAAAACGCCAACGGAATATACCTGTTCCGCTTCTTTATCAGGTTTGACCAGCGTAAGCATCATGTATCCCGCTAGAAGTAATCCCGTAGAGATCATGGCATATTTGAAAGAAATCTTTGATCTCAGGCATGATGAATAAGGCAGCCACTCCGCATAAAACCATGGCGAACATAGCCGTCAGTCCGAGGTTGATTTGCTTTCGCTGTGTGACCGGGTGATTCATCCATTCTTCCGCCCCCAGTCCTGCCAGAAGGATCAGGCATACCTCAACCAGGACCATCCAGCGGGTTGGTCCATTAAATGAACCAAATGTAGGAATGTAGTTGAACAACCAGGGGAAGATCGGTGTATTCCACCCCAAAGCAAAGATCATAACACTAACAATTGAAATCCCGCAAAACCACACCAAGCGGTTGCTACCGGGTTTTGTTCTTTCCCATTATGTATGTGTTTTCAGTTGAAGAGGTAGTAGAACGCAAAGAATAAAGGCAGTAAGCCAAAATAAATGGCATCTTCCCAAAAACTGGCATATCCCCAGTAATTGCCAACTCCCGGGTTGCCAAATATGTCGGGGAATATCAAGGTAATTACCCGCCAGGGCCAAAATGAATAGGATAGTGCCGTCTGGTAATCTATTGCGCCGGATCGTTGACTTTGTGATAAATATTCGAGAGTCGGCAGGATCTGAATGGAACAAAGTAAGAAGCCCAGAAGACCGGAAATTGCTACCGGAAGAATTATTTGTAGAAGTCTTTTTATCCCGCCGTTTACCAGAGCTCCAACAACCAGCCAACTCAGACAAAAAAGCAGGGTATACCAGGCAATTTGTGCATGACCGCTTAACCATTGACCTGAAAAAGCAAGTGCAAGCCAGATGATGGATCTGGCAGTTTTCGATTTGCTGACAGACTGTAATCCCTCTTACAGGCATGGCAAACTGGCTTGCGGCGTACAGAATCCAGGGAATCCAGGAGGCAGCCTGTACCATGGTCAGGAAACTTCCGCGGGCGACCAGATAGCCGCATAGGCTGTACGATAATCCACAAATAACCTGAGGAATGGGACTGAGACCGAGGAATTCGGTCAATTTCTTCATCCCCCATCCAGCCCAGATGAGATGCAGCACAATCAACAGACCATGCGACCAGGACATGCCCTGTAAGCCTCCCAGCCAACCAGCAAGCAGGGTAAGCCAGGTTGGTGGGTAAAACAACGCAGATTGATAATTAGCCGCCAGAGGGGCTCCCATGCCGTTCAACGTATTCCAAAGAGGAATCTCACCAGCTTGAAGGCTTCTCAAAGCCTCCCAATGCCAGGGAATGAACTGGATGGATGTAATTCCCCAGAACAACGATCTGCCCGGCCAGAGAGCTGGTAGGAAGAGTAACACTGGCGCCGCAATAATAGGCAGGAATACCCACCAGGGAGAAAAATCACCTGCCTTCTGTTTATTACTTTCCATCAGACGTCTCCACCTTGTATACCTGATATTCTTCCACGTCTAAGACTAACTGGTAGTCCATCCCATACTTTGATTCCCAAAACCCCAATTTTTTCTCGGCTGGTCCGCATATGATGAAATCAATACCGTTTTGTTTTATGAAATTCCGCTGCCAGTCTAAATCTTTTTCACCAGAATAGAAAGATTTCACTTGAGGTAAAACCTCTTTCAGGTTTGCACTTTCCGGACCATGCCCGGCTAAAACAAATCCTGGCACCCAGGCTGGCAGCGGATTCCCAGTTTCATAACTGACCAAGAATGTGTCACCTGGATAGGAAATTTTAACAAGCTCGGTGAACATTTTCACTTCCCCGACATGCCGGTAGACGGGTGTCGTTACGGTCAAAACACCCTGTGACACAACCAGCATTACCAACAACGGCGCGATCATTGTTGTCCCTAATAGGACCCGGTAAAAAACAAGCATCCGCTTATTCTGAAGCAGTTCAATAGCAATGAACAATAACAATACCAGCGCGATCCAAACTCCATCAATAAAACGCCTCTGTACATTGTAAGGAAAATACGCCAGTAAGGCAGCGCATAGCACCCATGCCAACAGGATCATATTCTTCCGGTTTTGGCTTTTGAAACTGTATAAAACAGCCGGGATGGATGCGGCCAGGAACAAACCATATGACCACAGGTAGTCTTGGATGGGCGGTGAACTGATAATATTCTGCGCATACCAGGCTTTCAGATAATTATCAGAGGCGAAGAAGAAGAAATTGTATATCACCCAGGGGGATGCGATTATCCCCATGACCATTGCTTTCTTGATCAAGGGAAGAATACTTCCCCATTCGGTTGTGTCTTCTCCGTGAGAAAAACGATCACTATGTGACAGGCCAAAATTGCATACCCAACCACTATGGTGAGAGGTTGGAAAAATCCCACAGACAAACCAGCACAATCCACCAAGAATGGCATTGCGTTTCCAGCCTGACGCCTCACTATCAACCAGGTAAAAATACAGGCCGAACAGTAAAAATGCGCGGGCCGCTGCCAGATGAGGCAATCCCAGCAAAGAAAGGAACCCGAAGGCTTCCGGAGAATACACTTCCAATGGGAGGTTCCAGGGTCCCTGGCCGGGCATTATTAACCATCCGAGCCAGCCCAATCCTCCGCCTAAAACAATAATCAAAGTTGCGAGTTTCTTATGTGTCCTGGAATTTAGAAACAAGCCTGTAAAAATATAGACACTCGGAACAAGGATTCCCCCGGCAACCCAACGAAAAACCTGAAAAAGGGCAACCAGTTGGTCATGTATTTCGGGAGGAAAGGCAAGTTTTCCCAGAAGAAGATAGGGAAGAAATGCCAGTACACCTTTCTGCGGCATGGCTGAATATGGAGACCTGAACAGCCAGCTTCCATAGGAACCGGAAAGCATTTTGGCTATATATGAATTGCCATCTTCCACACCAAAAATGAAACCGGTGAAATGCCAGTCTGTCCCCTGCCTGAAATATCCAATGAGATAAGGAATTGATGTAATAGTCAAAAGTATGAGTGTGATTATTAGAAGCCAACGGCGTTCTTCTTTTTCAAGCATTGTATTTACGCACCCTGAAAATCACAATGCAAAAAAGGATACTGATCAGGCTGATCAAGATACCAGTGTAAAGTTTGATGGGAATATACCTAAATTCCACCATGTGGCGCCCATCACTCAACTCTACTGAACGCAAAATGGAATGGGCTGTTTGAATATCCTCTGGTTGTCCGTCAACCAACGCCTGCCATCCCGGGAAAATTACTTCTGACAGGACAAGTCTGCCCGGACCAGTTGTCTCAACTTCAATTCGATTTGGCTGCCTCTTTATGCGTATTCCAGTAGAATAGGTGCGGTTTAGGATGCCTTCATTTTCCAGCCATGCCCAACCCTGCGCATATTGGTTTTCGTAGATATAACCTGTTTGGGTTTGATGGATCAATTTCCATCCATCTACTGATAATGGGAATGCAGAGACCAGATATCGTACGTTTAGCAAACCAAAAGCCTTTGCATCCGGCTTTATGTCCACGTTGTCTGTTTCAGTTTCACCAGTAGTAAACGGTGGCAGTGTGACCGAGTACCCTTCGTTAGGAAGTGAAGCGGCAGAATAAACATAATTTGAGTAAGCCATTATTTGCAGTGGATCTATGCCATCAGCCAATTCGATGCCGTAATTTGCTGCGGTCTGTTGAGGAATGGAATAGGATGGAGAAAATACGCGGGCACTACTATCTTTTCCTGAAATAAATTCGGCTTCCTCTTTTCCTTCAGATAACACATCCGCGCTGGAACGAACACCGATCAGGTTAATGTCTGAAATAAACAGATCCAGAACCGCCGTAATTCCAAGCAGTACGAGAAATAAAGTACCCGTCAGCTTTCGATAGGAATAGCCAATGATGAGACCTGCAGTAATCAACCAAAAGATCACATGCCAGACAAGAAAACCGTTCTTCTCCGGATTTACCATGATGATTACCACCTGAAGCAATATAACCATCACGGCAAAAAAGATCGTTGCCAGCCGAAGGTAAACGGCCTTTTCTGGATTATGTTTCAGTATCTGGTCCAGCGCCGTCATTGCGGTAATAAGCAATGCTGTACAGCAAAAGAACAATCCTCGCGCAGGGACTCGTAGTAGTGAAACTCCGGGCAAATTCACCAATTCCCGGTTGAAGGGAACTGCGTCACCCATTGCCCAAACGAGAAAGACTACGGAAAGTCCCAGCCAAAACAAAAGGTCTTTTCGTTCCTTGACCAAAGAGATAGAAATTAATGCCAGCAGAAGGCAGGCTGCCCCTGGGTACATGATCCACTCGACCGATGCGGGATGCCCCGGAACAACAAATCCGGTTAGCTGAACCACGGGTAAAGATAAGTAAAGGGCATCCTGGGCAGTCATCAAACTGCGGGTGCTCAAGCTTGCATATTCCATTAATGGTAACCAGACAACAGCACTAATACCGATTGCCAGAAGAAGTCCTCCCCCGGCAAAAGCCATGACTTTCCATCTCGATTTTGATGGATGGTAGCTTCTTTGGAAACAACCGTCTGAAACAGTGTAAATATCAGCCAAAATAGTCCACTATAAGCAGCGAATCTCAGGTCAGCCAACATCATCATTCCCAGGCTGGCAGCTGTGAGTAACGTTCGTTTGACCATTCCCTTACTATCAACAAGGCTCGAGACCAGCAGCCATGGAAGCCAGGCGGAAGCACAAACCCAGGTGAAATGTCCGGCGGCAACATGTGAATAACCGGCAGGCAGCAACCCGAAAAGAATTCCCCCCAGTATGGCTACTCCATTGGATAGCTGCAATCGATGGAGCAACCAGTAGAACCCGGCTGCTCCAAGCAAAACATGCAGCGCCATAACCAGATTAATCCCTAAAGATAAGGGGAATAACAGGCTCAACCAGGCAGGCGGATACCAGAGGGTGGACAGCGGATTAGCTGAGAATGGGTAGCCGCTCAAAATTAGTGGTGACCATAGTGGTATGCCTTGCACCGTTGCGAGGGACCGTTGAATTAAGAGCAGGTTTGGATAATGCGAGATCATGATATCTGAAATACGCGTCCCTGCCGGTACGATGAACCTGTCCCAGGCAACCAAAATGGGCAATCCGGGAAGAAGCAGCAGCCACCAATATTTCTTCTCACTCAAGGGGAAGTATCTCCTCAACCTTA
>CAWHCY010000015.1:0-10349 GCA_963827895.1 uncultured Chloroflexia bacterium
AAAAGTTGGTAAGGAAGAAACCATGTTCAAGGGAACCATGTACCTGCATGATGTTCGTGAATTGGACCTTCTGAAAGGATAGTATTAGGATTTTGCTATTAGAATTTGCGGCAACATACAAAGTCGGCCGCTGCGGGAAAATTGGTGCCAGGCACTTACCGGCGGTATTCCGCCGAACGTTAGTTGGTTTAGGAAATAGAATGCTTTCAATTGAACAAGGCGAAGAAAAATGCGACACATTGCTCCTGTTGTGGTGGATTATCGATTATTGTTTATGGATTTGTCTATAAAGATAATGATGTGTATCACTTTATCATGCTACCTGGAGCGAAGCCATCGCATAAGTAGGAATTGACATCGCTATTTACTTTGACGATTGGGAACATCTTAATCGTTTGGAAAATCAGTATTCAGTAGGAATAATTGTCCGTTCAATAAAATTGCAATATCAATTTCAGTTTATAAACCAAAACGAGTCTTCTTGGGGAGAGGGTAAGAATAGAGCGGAGATGCTTTCTCGCCAAGAAGCATTATCTCGACCCTGATAAAGACGATTTTCTTAGCATCGCAGAATTTATTGTATTAAATGATGGACGCATAAAAAGGGCACTCTACCAATGATCTCAAGCCAGTTAACAAAGCTTGCACACGAACATCGGGATACATGCCGCCAATAAATAAGAATGAAAGTCGAGTTCTGATCAGAAAGCCTACTACACTCCCCCACCTCTTGCAACGCCGGATGGGTGGTTTTATTAAAGTTCCTGGTCCCGACTCCGCCAAGGTATAACTTCACACTTAACATTATGAGAAAACTTACCAATATTCATAATAGATACTGCAGCTATTGATTTATTAAAAATTAAGTTTACTTAACGATCCCCTTTTATTCCCCATCAGAGTGATATTTTGCCGATTTATCCATCCACATCTTTGGTATTTTCAGAACATATTTTGCCAGGATGATCACACTATACGTATCGATAAGTGTAATTACAAATATTGGAAACAGGAATATTGCTGCCACAATAGAGGGGATATTATGGCCGAGAGCACTATAATGGAAAGTAAAGTAGAGTAAGCGAAATCAGATCAAATGGTATATGTACTTTAATATAACGAAAAAGATTTCCTATGGTGAGGAAAAACCCCAAGATTAGAAGAATTATATTTAAAAACAGACCGGTACTTCCTCGAAAGGAGGCAAAAACGGTAAGTAATTTATATAGAATTGACCACGAGCGTTGGAATAAAGGTTGAGAAGACAACCATGGGTATTGTTTACTTTGGAATCCTATTTGATAAATTCGTTGCCGAAACATATTACCAATACCATAAAATGGATTTGAGTACAGAAACGGGTTAAGAATAATAAAAACCAATAATGAAGAAAAAATGAAAAGACTGAAGATACGAATCAAAGAAGATATCTTCTGTTTTCTGGTTAAGTTGCTCGTAAGATTAAATATAATAAAGAATAGTATTATTCCAAATGTGATCACAAACGAAAATGCATGGATCTTACTTGCTGCTGCCAATCCAGCGCTCACCCCTGCAAAAGCAAAGCATATGTAAAATTTATTTTTCTCCGCCCTCAACTGCCGATTTTGGTGAAATGATACCGAGTATTTTTGACCGAAGTAAATAGAGAGAAGCGATAGAAGACTGAAAAATAATAGCGGTGCTTCGCTCATTGCCATCAGATAATATTTGCTTCAATGCAAGATTTTGGATATAAAAAATAAGCCAGATTATAGCAAAAGCTCGATTTAAGTAATTCTGCTCAAAAAGGCATACATCAAGAAATGCGGGTGAGCACTGAAAGTATGGGGTCTATTGGAATTCTGGATATCAATAAAAGGTCATTCGACGGATTCTTCCATTCGTTGTTTGCCTCATAATTTGCTGAATAGTTATACGTTCTATTCAAGTCCTTCGGCTGAGATCACCTGCCAACCTGTCTGATCTGCAATAAATATTTTGGTAGTTAGGACGAGCCAAAGTGATAAAATTTACTTGCCACGAGATCCTTTTCGTGTCCAAAGTGATCGAATCCTCAAAAAATGAGCTTGTGGAAAATCCAAGAACTTTCATCGGTATAGAAAGGATTTGTGACCATATTGGAAAAGCAAGCAACATTAGTACCATCAAAACAACTTGTTATCTCAGTAATAGCTATTTTCGTTTTAATATTCAGTATTCACCAATTCCAAAACCAAATTTTATCGATGTAATGTGATTGGGTATTTCTCATTAATTATTCATTCAGCTGGCACTTCTGTTATTTGAATTAAATGTTTACTAACAGGTATGCCAAACAGCATTAAGTCTAAAATTCTGTGATGAACAAGTGATCAATTGAACCCTTCTCGTTTCGTAAAGTATTCTTTGCTTTGAACTGAGCTTAGAACTAGTACGTCTTTAAGTTTCTATTTTAATATTTTGTTTAGATTTATCAACTGAGGTATACCTAGTAAGATTACTGAAACCTGGATAGCTGAATTGGCAGAGCGAGCGAAACCTCTCTTGGTTATGTCCCAGGTCTACTTGCTTCGTCATGGATACAATCACACACCTGTAGCGTACAGATGTACGAACGGTTTAGATAGAGTCTCCTGTCACATTCTCAATGGCTTCACTTACGAAAACATTGTAGAATGTAAGTGGGTCAGGTACTCATTGGGGCTATTATCCGGAATTTTTCCAGAAGATCCACTGAATCTGGGTGATCCATTTGGAATATATTCACAGGAGACGACAATGCAAAAAAGGCTCTTTCAAATTACATCTTATTTGATTGCCTCCTCTTTTTTATTGACTGGGTGTGGTTTTATACTGCCAAAACCATCGCCAACCCCGACAATGATTCCGCCTACATCAACTTCAACTGTGAATTCCACCTGACAGAAACTCCGACGATTATTCCTGACCCCCAAACCGTCATCCACACCCTAGCCATCACCTACACCAAGTTGTAGTCGTGACAGTGTATTAGCTAACCTCAAAGAAAAATGTCCCATATGCCGTATTTGATATAAACTATAATTCGATCCTTGACACGAGTATTCTTGGCATTTGGTTGGTAGATCCAAACGTCAACCCCAAAACCCTTAAAATGGATCCAATGGATTCTGCCTACCTGGCTTTCAGCCATACGGTCAGCCTCAGCCAAAGAAATTAACTATAAGGATAGATGTATTGAAGAACTTTTTGACTCTATCAACCTGGTTGTGGTCGATTCTGGCTACAATGGTTGGATATCTGTAAGTGTCGAACCATCAAAATTACCCAGGATACAGAATCCAAACGAAAGCGCATTTAGACGGTATTATGGATGATTTCCAAATCTATTACGTTGTGAGAAGGCTCCACCAAAAAGTCGTACTGCTCCGTGCTAAATCCTGTTCCTGGTTGGAAGCAAGCAGAAATATTCAATCACATTTTGACTTCTGCAAGAGAAAATGTCAGTTTTCAATATATAATCGACCAGACATCAGCTCATGTTGATGCACAATGGGATTCTGATCTCGGAAATTTGGAACCAAAAATGTGGTGGGCAGTACAGGTTGCATCCATGCTAAACATAGCAATGGAACTTAACTGTTTGTACCCCGTTCCTACAGTACTCAATATAACGGTGGAAGATTCCAGCGGAAAAGTCCTTTTGGTCGGATCTCTACCGAAACCCAATCGGCCGATAAACCAGATCGATTTTAATGATATTTAAGATCACGTATGCTAATATAAAATAAAGAAACATCCATCCAAACCGTGCAGCCTGGACAAGTGCTGGGGAAGCCAACACTCCTGCGCAAACAGAGTGTCGTGAAACAGTCTTTCGGTTGCACAACATGGTCTACCGCTGTAAAATCAAATTATATATGCATGCATTCACGCCAAATTGAAAGAAGAGGAATTCGATGGAAACAGAACAAACACCCACCCAGCCAGATGAGGCAAAAACACCTGAAGCTGAAGTTGTAGAAACCACCGCCACACCCGTGCCTCCCCGTAAAATGCCGAGATGGCTGCGGCTGGGATTGATCGGGTTGGGCGTGGTGATATTGCTTTTCCTGGCCGGCTTCTTGACGGATCACTTTGTGCGCTTTCAACCGCTGAATGCTTCTTATAAAGCCGTCAGCCTGCAGGCGGCGGACCTGGACAAAAAGGCGACCAGTTTGAGCGGTGAACTGACCACTGCAAATGCGCAGATCGTCGATTTGAAAAGTAAAAACGCCGATCTGCAGGCGGATTTGGCAGCAGCCCTTACCCATGTTGAATTACTGCGCGCGATGAGCGAGATCCAGGCGGCACAGGTTGCCCTGGCGAATGCCGATGTTTCCGGAGCGAAAGTCGCCCTGGTGGATACCCCCAAACGGTTGGAGAATTTGAAATCTGCCATCGCACCGGTGGATGCCGCGCTTGCTGAAAACATGTCTGCCCGCCTGAGTACAGCCATCACGGCCATTGACACCAACATCGGGACAGCCAAAACCACCCTGGCTGCGCTGACGGACAACCTGTTGAATATCGAAGCGCTATTGTATAAATGATTTTTATATAATTTATAAGAAAGCAGAGAGTTTACCTTTTAAGGCAAGACTGCAGCGAACGAAATTATAAAAATGCCTAATAACAACACATCCTTTTTACAACTCGCAAATGCAGTTGTAGAAGTTATTCAACTATATGGTCCTTCTAAGCCAAAAGAGATTCGCAAGTATCTTAACCAAAGCGGAGATTGGTTCAATCCACCGGTGAACTTGATCAACAAGGTGTTGACTCAATTTCTTGTTGATCAAGTTGTTATTAATGAAGGCGATTGTTGGATGCTAAAGCAACCTAGCAATATGCCTGCTACTAATTTCCAGTAAACACTCGACCAAACAAAGAAAAAAGTACTCATGAAAAACCACACATTCTTTTTGTTTGCGGGAAAAATAAATGGCGCAGTCCAACAGCAGAACGAATATTCAAAGATGATAGGAGAATAGAAGTCCGCTCAGCGGGTATGAGTACAAAGAGCAAACATAAAATTTCTACTGGGATATTGAATGGGCTGATCTAATCCTGGTAATGGAAAGAAAATACAAATCCTGGATTTTGGGTTTATATGGGGAGCTTTCTTTACCAAAAATTGAGAACCTCGATATTCCTGATGAATATGAGTACATGAATGAAGAACTAATAGGGCTCATTGAAAAGGGAGTTGAATATTATATTGAGAAATTCGAAAAGTAGGAATTACACAAGTCACCGAACAACGTATCCATCGAAGATATGTATTGGGTTACCAAAAAATCCAACAATGGGGAGTTATCTATGAACATTGAACTGTCTGAGTTGAAAGCTATTTTCTTGTTAGAGATAAATCACCTTGAAGAATTGGGGTATGAAAAGATAGAAATCCCTGTCGATTACTATTGGAATATCCCTCAAGACGTTCGATATGACCCGAATAATGAGCCAGACAACTTAGACCTTGGTCAACTTTCGGATGATTGGCAGGACCTCCAAAAAAAATCCGTGGAGATAATGATCCCGTTGCATATGACTTGGTTTGGTTATCCACAATTCTTCGAGCAATTGGAGAACAAGCTTTAGGGTGATGGCTATTTCGTTTTCTTTGTTCGCGCCGGTGTCCTCACCGAGAGCGCCATTTGCACCGGTATGTATGCACTGCCTCCCCGAAGTGGGATCTCACCGGGCGACAGAGCTAAGGCAAAATAATGGAGAATCAAACAGGATGTTCTGGTTTTTTCACCAGAACATCCTGTTTATTTAGGGAACTTTGTTACTTGATGCTTTGGGCGATGGCGATCAGGTCAGCTTTGGTAACTGAATCGGGCTGGCCCATATAAAGAAACTCGAAAGCCATGTGATCCACCTGCCAGCGCATGGTCTTCAGGTAAGGGTCTGACACCCAGACTGGACCTTGATCGGTCAGGTTCCACACACCTTCCACGTATTCACCCGATACATCATTGATCTGTACTTTTTCGACTGCGGCACTGGCGCCTACCAAGCCGCAGAGTTCACAGTCTGCGGTCTCCTGGAAGGGTTCCATCTTCAAGATCAGGCCATTCGTATCCACATCACGATAAAATATTCTCACGATCTGATTATCGGCTTGATACGATGCACCCACGAGTGTCAGGGCATCCGGTATCCATGTGGGTCGTAATACTTTATAGCCGGCAAGGGCTTCGACTTCTTCCACCGTCTGATGGACGTCCAGGATGCTGGCAGGGTCAGGTGTAACTACCGCGGAAGTTGGAATTGGGGTCAATTGCCAGGATTGAACCGGGAGGGTATCGCTTTCAGCGCGGGTGAAGAATTTCAAGATATCTTGTGCCAGAGCATGCCCTTGAGGGGTGAGCGTAAAGAAACCGCCCACGAGAAATAAGGCAAGAGCAATGATCGCCGCCACGCGGGCTGCGCGGGGAAATGGTCTTTGTTGAATTGATTTGTGTTTTCATTGTGAATCCTCTCTTGGATAGTTTGCTGTCTCTCGTCTGCAAACGCGTCTGAAAGGTGGGCCAGGGATGGAGAGTATCCGGGAAAGCTTCCCGTGCAATTTCATCGAGGTGGTGTTTCAAATCTTGTTCTCTCATCGCAATTTCTCCTTTCCCGCATCAGGTTGACCATCTGCCGGTTCAAACGCTTGAAGAAGGTCGTGTAAACGCACCCTGGCAGAGTGAAGCCACCATTTGAGCGAACTCTTTGGGCTGTCCAGCTTTATTGCCATTTCGGATTCGCTCATCTCCAGGTAGTAACGCATGACCACTGCCGCGCGCTGATGGGGGGTCAGCTTACCCAGCGCCTCAAGAATTGCCTGGTTCTTTTCGGCCTCTTCAAACTGTTCCGCCGGACCAGGATTCTGATCAAGAAGCCAACTTTCGACTGAAAAGTTAGTTTCAGCATCCACCTGATCCAGGGATAAGAGCCTTGTATCCCTGCGATTCGCATTGATGGTTGCATTCACCACACAGCGTAAGAACCAGTTACCGAATGGACGTTTCGGATCGAATTGCCAGATCGTTTCACTCAGGCTCAAAAAGGTATTCTGAACGACATCTTCAGCCAGTCCCTTATCTTGGACAATCAGGTAAGCTGCGCGAACAGCCGGCAGGTAATAGCGTGATACCAGCACTTCCATACTTTCCAGGTCACCTTGTTTGAGACGAGTTACAGCTTGATCGTCTTGCATTTGTTTCCTTTCGATGTTGTGCCTGCAGACACTTTAATGAGGATCCTCTACTATATATACAATTGATGATGCCCAAAAGATAGTAGTGGAAGTGATCAGAAGAAAAATAAAAGGTGAGAACGATTCATCGATGAGATTTCCTGATATTTCATTTGACAGTAAATATTTTCACATTTATGATTTAATAAACAATTCTATGGAGGGATATATGAGCAGACGCATAGGAACATTTAAGTATTTATGTCTTACCGTAATTCTTAGCTTTTGTTTTACCTTAACCCCAAATGGCATCAATACAGTTTTTGCTTCAAATGTTTTTCATTCAACTTCTACACCCCAGGAAAATTATCGAAATTTGCAGTCACAGCACATAAATGAAGTTGCTGGTCCAGATATGATTTATTTCAGTCCTAATAGGTCAACGAGGATTGATCATACTAATCGGATAAATAGTTTTGTGGTAAATACAGAAGATACAATTCCGTATCCCTACCTTTCGATTCGGGCGAATTGGGATACTCTCGATATTGAGGATTATCCAATCGGATCAGAGCTTAGTTTAGAGATATATGACACTCAAGGCCAAGGAGAACTACTTTACTCCGCTATTTTGACTGATATCGAAATTACACCTTGGAATCCAAGTGGAACCCAGGTATCCTTGGATCTTTCTGGTATTTTTAATATTCAGCCTTACCAGTTTATCAAGGTAACTGATGGTGTAACTGAGAAAACTCTTGAAGTACCTCCGCTGGAAATCACTGAAATAGATCTGGTGAATGATAAGGTGTATGGGATTGCCACCCCACATGAGAATATCAATGTCTGGGTAAGTGACAACGAAAATACAAACCGCCATGTGGTTGCAGACGAAAATGGTGAGTGGGAGGCTGATTACAAAAATAAGGGAACCAGGGAAGATGAACAGGCCATATTCGATCTGAAGAGAGGTCACTTTGTCGACTCCACAGAGGCGGATGAGGATGCTGATAGAACATTCTTTGGCCGATATACCATCCCACCTAGCATTTCGGTGCGGGCAAATTGGGATACCCTAAGTTTGGATGATTTTGCGGTTGGAGCAGAGCTAAGTTTAGAGATTGATGACCCGGGGACAACAATCAATCCCGATTACTCAACAATCGTAAACGGTATCGAAATTACACCGTGGGATCCAAGTGGGACATCGGTATCTTTGGATTTGGCTGGTATTTTTGACATCCAGCCAGGCCAGGTCATCACGGTTGAAAATGGACTTAAAGCGAAAACCCTCTTAGTTTCTCCTTTGGAGATAACAGAAATTGATCTTAAAAATGATAAGGTTTACGGGATTGCTACTCACGATGAAAATATCCATCTCTGGGTGAGTGATCATGAAAATACAAACATTTCCTTAGATGTTCATGGAAATGGTGAATGGGATTTTGATTATTGTGATAATGAAACCGGGGGAAATGAACAATGCCTGATAAATTTGCTGCCTGGTTATTTTCTCGACTCCACAGAGATGGATGAGGATGGCGATAGAACTTTCTTTGGCCGTTATCCTTTAACGCCAAACCTCCTGGTACGGGCAAATTGGGATACCCTCGATATATATGAGTATGCAGCAGGTGTGGAACTCAGCCTAAATATTTACGATCATCAACCGCTTGAAGAGCCTATCTATTCAGCCACTTTGAGCGGTACAGTAACTACACCGTGGGATGAGAACCGGACTTGGTTATCACTGGACCTATCTGGTGTTTTTGACATTCAACCCGGCCAGATCATCACGGTGGATGATGGAATTCGAGCGAAATCCCTCGTAGTAACGCCACTGGAGATAACAGAAATTGACCTTCAAAATGATATAGTTTACGGGATTGCTTCCCCCGATGACACTATCCATCTCTGGGTCAGTGACCACGAAAATACGACTCGCGCTGTTGATGCTATAGATGGTAAGTGGGTAGTTGATTATCGACAGACGGGGACCGGGGAAGACGAACAATTCACATTCGATTTGCTGCCAGGTCATTTTGTCGACTCCTCCGACATGGATGAGGATGGCGATAGGACATTCTTTGGCGTTGAGATTCCGATGGATATCGAGCGCGACGCACTTGAAGCATTCTATTTTAAGTACCAATGGAACGTCCTGGATCGATCATACAAATTGGCTCGAAACAGACTCACCCTGCGATTGGTTCGGGGTTACCTGTGAAGATGGTAAAGTGGTCAGCCTCAACCTGCGTGAAAACAACCTCACTGGTAGTATTCCACCTGAGATCGGCAACCTGACCAATCTGACAGAATTATCTTTGGGCAATAATGGACTATCTGGACCTATTCCTCTGGAACTTGGCAACCTTACCGCTCTTAATGTTCTTAACCTAAGTAATAATTTTCTGACAGGAATAATTCCACCACAGTTAGGTAGCCTTTCCAATCTCACCCAACTATATTTAAGTATGAACCAGTTGTCCGGTGATATACCTCCAGAAATTGGCAACCTCTCTAACCTAACTTATTTATGGTTGAGTTCAAATAACTTTAGTGGTGGTATTCCGCCAGAACTAGGAAATCTAGTCAATCTGACCGATCTAGACTTATATTCCACAGGTTTGAGTGGGACAATTCCAGCAGAATTAGGAAATCTTGCCAGTCTTGAAGTCATAAGCCTTGATATCAACCAGTTGACAGGCAGTATCCCATCTGAATTTGGAAACCTGACTAACTTGACCAGTCTCACTATGTCAAGTAACCAACTGAGCGGCAGCATCCCGACAGAATTGGGTAATTTATCCAATCTTTCATTATTGGATATAAGTAATAATCAGCTTAGTGGATCGATCCCTACTGAGCTTGGCAGCCTGACCAATCTCTTTCAACTGGTTATTAATGACAACCAGTTGAGTGGAAGTTTACCGGAGGCATTAACCCAATTAACTCAGCTTCAGTATTTTTACTTTGAAAATAATGACCTGTGTGTACCTCAAAGCGAAGTGTTCCAAAATTGGTTGAATTCTATGATTATTGTCACAGGTACAGGGATTGCCTGCCCTAATCCTGGGACTGCTACTATCAAATTATTGGACAGTGCCGGACAGGGACTAGCTGACGGTATCGTCCAGTATTATGATCACGGTTGGAAAAC
>CAWHCY010000016.1:0-153461 GCA_963827895.1 uncultured Chloroflexia bacterium
GATATTTGATGACACCCGAAACCACAGGGAATACTACTCCGGCTGCGATGCGGGGGTATCTTTCAAATCGACCATGGACCGCGCAAGAAGGATTAATGGTCACCGTGCTCTCAAACACCACCAATGGAGCCTGGCCGGTATTGCAGGATATTAAAGCCATTCTGGAAAAAAACAATCTTAGCTAAAAACCTGGAAATTCGTTGCAAGATATGTCTGCCCGTTAGCCTGTCATTCCACCCCGGCACATTTGTCATTCCGAGAGCAGCGTGAGATCTTTCAGTGCACGGTGAGAAAGCCCAGCGCAAATGGAGACCTAGCGGTCAACCTCCGCGCACGGTCGGGAGACCGGCGCGAACAAGAACGATCTTCGATAGCTCCGATTTACCGGCGGAATTTTCTATTTGAACATTAACACTACATCATCAAATTCCATACTTGCTGACTTGCCATAAGGAACATAAGATGCCAAACCAACATAGCCATTTGATATATTTTCAATTAATTTACTTTTACGGATAAAGTTACCATTAATATATAAGTAGGTAATATTATTATTGAAGATGATAGATATCAGAATTCGCCCTATTTTATTAATTTCCTCAGAATATTTCCAACCGGTAACATCACGCCATTTATCCGCGACCATATCTTTCTTTTAATATTACATAATTGCCATTCATTGGATCAATTAGGTAATAATAAGTACTTTCTTTAGATGTTAAAACCAAACCTGAAGCACTCCAATAATCGCTAGTTGGAATGTTTAATTTAGCACTCATAAAGAAATTATCCGTACTAAAACTCGAAAATGAAGGATACTGAATAACTCCATAATATCCTCCTACGTAATTAGGAGCAGCTGGCTGTACATTTGCGTTGAGTAATAACTTTCCACCCGATATCTCATATTTGGATTGATATTCAGCATTATTTATTGAATCCGTATTCCACGATCCTTTATTATCGAAATTATCGCAATCCACATTTGGTAAATCAGGAGCTTCTCTATCAATTAATTTGTCACAAGAAATAGTATTTAAAGCAGGATTTTGTGGTGCGGATATAGTATTTACTTTCGGTTGATTTGCTGGCTTGTTTGCAGAGGGAGGAATTTGTGACGGTATTGTCGTAGGATGAAGGTTATTGCTTTGAGAATTACTTGGTTGCGTGAATTGTAGACTAGACAATTTATTAATAATACTAGAATATGTATATCCGTAAATCATACCGATAATAAACGTAATTATCCATATGGCAAGAAGTATCCATCCGTTTATTTTTTGAAGTACGGTTTCTTTTTGTTACTAAGGCAATAGAAACTCCCAAAAGGATTAACGACAAAATAATAGATACCGTCTGGTTACCCCATGAAATCATGCTGGCAACCAATAAAACCCAGCCAATTGCAATCAGTCCACTAGATGCTTTGTAGTCGCTATTACGCTCGTTACTATTTATTAGTTCCTTTCCACAATATCTACAAAATATAGCATCTTCTTGAATTTCTTCGGCGCAATACGGACATTTCTTCATTAACCCTCCATCTCCCGGATGATCTTCATCGTCTCCATACTGGTTTGGTAAACCTTACTCATGAGCACCATGCTTAGCATTCTGCCATCATTGGAAATGTGTCGTCAGGTACATCAACTTGAATAAGAGGATATTAGTAGTTTACAGTATTATTATCGATTTCGGGTAAATAATCACAAATGCATTGAAACAATTCCATATCTCAATGTTGTAAATTCCCCCAACTTTATCATTCTCAACAAGGTATCGTTTTGCAATAAAACTTGGTGGTCTTTCAAAAATCTCGCCATTTTTATCTAATTTATTGTGCCAATCTACTACAATAGAATTTGCCAGATCCTTCTGAAATTCAGGGTTGTTTTCATCAATAAAGAATACTTCAAATTTATAATTATCATCAATTATGGAATTGTTTGATATATAAGCAATTCCTCGGACAATTTTTATAAAAAAACTCTCTAAATCTAAGAAATCAATCTCGAATATTCCATAAACTTTATACTCTAAACCTTGAATTACTTCAAAACCTGGGAGAAGGTTTGCCTCAATTGGCTTACTTATTATTTTAATTTCATTCCGGAGTTTCTCTCTTTTCGCTTTTCTATGTTGTATATCAATTTCATCTTTTCCGAATAATGGATTGATAGAACGATGCACTTTTTGTGGAATGCCGAATGTGTACCTTTCATTTGGGTCTAAGCATAATGCCAATTTTGATAATAATCTTTCTTCCAATTTGCCTAAATCTCGATTACATTGCAAACATGATGGTACAACCCATTTTTCTAGTTTAATATCCATAACTGGGTACCATGATTTCGGGAGAATGTGATCCCAAGTGAGTTTGGTTGTAAATTTATGACAATGAACACAATATCCAGGTTTGGGGTGAACATTTGCCATGAAAGTTTCCTAAGCTAAAATATTTAAATTGGTTGAATAAATAGCAACAGATAAGAATAGCAAGAGTAAATAATTCCGCATTCTCATTCCAGTTTGTTTCTGTTCATGGTGGTGTTCTCACCGAGCTCGTGTTTTTGACCGTAGGTCTTCTTCCATAAACAAATCGGGTGCGTCGCAGACGCACCCGGTATCTCTTAGCACTCGCTGAAGCCGCAGGCGTAGCACTTGCGGCAGCCCTCTTCGCTGACCACCGCCGCCTGGCCGCACTCCGGGCACAGGTCGCCGATCTTCAGCATGGACTGTTCCAGCGGCATGGGGGTGAGCGTCACCTCGTGCACCTCGCCCTCGCTGAACTCGTCGCGTTCGGTCAGGTAGTCATCCAGGGCGCGGGCGACGCCGTCCGGCAGGGAGCGCACCCGGTTCGGGCCGAATCCCAGCGATCGTCCGCCACCTATACCGGCCAATTGCCGGAAGACTTCCTGCAGGCGGGCGCGCGCTTCCACCGGGTACGCTCCCTACCGGACGGCGTTGCCCGCGCCCTGGATGACTACCTTACCGAACGCGACGAGTTCAGCGAGGGTGAGGTGCACGAGGTGATGCTCACCCCCATGCCGCTGGAACAGGCCAGGCCTGAAGATCGGCGACCTGTGCCCGGAGTGCGGCCAGGCGGCGGTGGTCAGTGAAGAGGGCTGCCGCGAAATGCTACGCCTGCGGCTTCAGCGAGTGCTAGTGATTACGGGTGCGTCAGTGACGCACCCAATTTATTTATGGAAGGAGACCTACGGTAAAAAACACGAGCTCGGTGAGAACACCACCATGAACAGAAACAAACTGGAATGAGAATGCGGAAATTATTTACTCTTGCTATTCTTATCTGTTGCTATTTATTCAACCATAAATATTTTAGCTTAGGAAATTTCATGGCAAATGTTCACCCCAAACCTGGATATTGTGTTCATTGTCATAAATTTTAACCAAACTCACTTGGGATCACATTTCCCCCGAAATCCATGGTACCCAGTTATGGATATTAACTTAGAAAAATGGGTTGTACATCATGTTTGCAATGTAATCGAGATTTAGGCAAATTGGAAGAAAAGATTATTATCAAAATTGGCATTATGCTTAGACCCAAATGAAAGGTACACATTCGGCATTCCACAAAAGTGCATCGTTCTATCGATTTCATTATTCGGAAAAGATGAAATTGATAACAACATAGAAAAGCGAAAGAGAAGAAACTCCGGAATGAAATTAAAGTGATACAGTAAGCCAGTTGAGGCAAACCTTCTCCCAGGTTTTGGAGTAATTCAAGGTTTAGAGTATAAAGTTTATGGAATATTCGAGATTGATTTCTTAGATTTAGAGAGATTTTTTATAAAAAATTGTCCGAGGAATTGCTTATATATAAACAATTCCATAATTGATGATAATTATAAATTTGAAGTATTCTTTATTGATGAAAACAACCCTGAATTTCAGAAGGATCTGGCAAATTCTATTGTAGTAGATTGGCACAATAAATTAGATAAAAATGGCGAGATTTTTGTAAGACCACCAAGTTTTATTGCAAAACGATACCTTGTTGAGAATGATAAAGTTGGGGAATTTACAACATTGAGATATGGAATCGTTTGCAATTACAATGCATTTGTGATTATTTACCCGAAATCGATAATAATACTGTAAACTACTAATATCCTCTTATTCAAGTTGATGTACCTGACGACACATTTCCAATGATGGCAGAATGCTAAGCATGGTGCTCATGAGTAAGGTTTACCAAACCAGTATGGAGACGATGAAGATCATCCGGGAGATGGAGGGTTAATGAAGAAATGTCCGTATTGCGCCGAAGAAATTCAAGAAGATGCTATATTTTGTAGATATTGTGGAAAGGAACTAATAAATAGTAACGAGCGTAATAGCGACTACAAAGCATCTAGTGGACTGATTGCAATTGGCTGGGTTTTATTGGTTGCCAGCATGATTCCATGGGTAACCAGACGGTATCTATTATTTTGTCGTTAATCCTTTTGGGAGTTTCTATTGCCTTAGTAACAAAAAGAAACCGTACTTCAAAAATAAACGGATGGATACTTCTTGCCATATGGATAATTACGTTTATTATCGGTATGATTTACGGATATACATATTCTAGTATGTATAATAAATTGTCTAGTCTACAATTCACGCAACCAAGTAATTCTCAAAGCAATAACCTTCATCCTACGACAATACCGTCACAAATTCCTCCCTCTGCAAACAAGCCAGCAAATCAACCGAAAGTAAATACTATATCCGCACCACAAAATCCTGCTTTAAATACTATTTCTTGTGACAAATTAATTGATAGAGAAGCTCCTGATTTACCAAATGTGGATTGCGATAATTTCGATAATAAAGGATCGTGGAATACGGATTCAATAAATAATGCTGAATATCAATCCAAATATGAGATATCGGGTGGAAAGTTATTACTCAACGCAAATGTACAGCCAGCTGCTCCTAATTACGTAGGAGGATATTATGGAGTTATTCAGTATCCTTCATTTTCGAGTTTTAGTACGGATAATTTCTTTATGAGTGCTAAATTAAACATTCCAACTAGCGATTATTGGAGTGCTTCAGGTTTGGTTTTAACATCTAAAGAAAGTACTTATTATTACCTAATTGATCCAATGAATGGCAATTATGTAATATTAAAGAAAGATATGGTCGCGGATAAATGGCGTGATGTTACCGGTTGGAAATATTCTGAGGAAATTAATAGAAATAGGGCGAATTGGATATCTATCATCTTCAATAATAATATTACCTACTTATATATTAATGGTAACTTTATCCGTAAGGGTAAATTAATTGAAAATATATCAAATGGCTATGTTGGTTTGGCATCTTATGTTCCTTATGGCAAGTCAGCAAGTATGGAATTTGATGATGTAGTGTTAATGTTCAAATAGAAAATTCCGCCGGTAAATCGGAGCTATCGAAGATCGTTCTCTGTTCGCGCCGGTCTCCCGACCGTGCGCGGAGGTTGACCGCTAGGTCTCCATTTGCGCTGGGCTTTCTCACCGTGCACTAAGATTCCACGCTGCTCTCGGAATGACAAATGTGCGGGTGGAATGACAGGCTAACGGGCAGACATATCTTGCAACGAATTTCCAGGTTTTTAGCTAAGATTGTTTTTTTCCAGAATGGCTTTAATATCCTGCAATACCGGCCAGGCTCCATTGGTGGTGTTTGAGAGCACGGTGACCATTAATCCTCTTGCGCGGTCCATGGTCGATTTGAAAGATACCCCCGCATCGCAGCCGGAATAGTATTCCCTGCGGTTTCGGGTGTCATCATATATCCAGATGCCGTGGCCATAATAAGTATGCTCATCCTCATCACCAGCCTTTATGAACGACCTCGTAAAGAGTTCCACCAGGTCTGCGGGAAGAATTTCGTGCTTCCAGAAGGAATTCCAGCAGTTGGCGACATCCTGTGCTGTTGTGTACGCGCCGCCATCTGATGCCCCGATGATGGGGAGGTTGTAGATGTTTGTTCGCCAGCCAGCTTCCTCTTCCACATAACCGAAGGCAGTATTCTCGGGCAGCCTGTCCATGGAGAAGAAGCCGGAGCGTTCCATACCGGTTGGTTTGAAGATCTGCTGTTCAACAAAGTCCTGATACTTCATACCGGTAAGTTCCTCGATCACCACACCCAGGAGAATGTAACCACCATTACTGTAGGAAAACCGCTCTCCCGGTGAAAACTTCATGTCTTCGTCCGGGAATGCAGGCAGGTAATCTCTCGGACCTTTCAAGGAGTACCAGGGAATACTGAGGAAGAAGTTGTCGAAATCCTCAATCTTTTCTTCATCATAATAATCCGGAATTCCGGACGTGTGGGTAAGCAGATGCTGAATTGTTATCTCCTGTGAATAGCGGGGAAAGGGGTATGAAATGCAGTCCTTCAGCCTGGTCGAGAGATCCAGCTTTTTGGCAGCGATGAGTTTGCCGATGGCCAGGGCGGTAAAGAACTTTGTGCCGGAGGCAATCCCGAATCGTGTATTCATGTTATTTTTAATTTTGTTGCTTCTATCGGCAAAGCCGGAGCCCGCTCATACAAGAGGGAATTCCGGTGTTGAATGGATATGACCCCTGAAAAACCATGCTTATCGATGGATCGATCAATTAATTTGGTTATAGATGTGTTTGTCATTGTTGTCTTCATTCGCTATTTTGATATCGACAATTATACGAAACTATCTGATATATAGCAGACAATTTTATGCGGAAAGTTGCTCCACCAAAAGCTGCAGTCATTAGGGACACAATCCTCCCACTGTTCGCGCCGGTCTCCCGACCGAGCGCGCGGGTTTGACCGCAGTTCATTTACCCCTCGTTCGTGCCGTGGTCTCCACCAAGCTCGGGGTCTTAACCGTCAGGTCTTCATTCTTTTTCTCTGTTCGCGCCGGTGTCCTCACCGCACGCGGGTTTGACCGTTAGGTCTCCATTTTTTGGTGTTTGTCTTTCTGCTCAGTGGTAGAGATTCCTCACTCCGTTCTGAATGACAAATATGTGGGTTGCTCAGTTCGCGCCGGTGTTCTCACTAAGCGAGTTGGGTGTCCACCTATTCTCCAGTTTCGGGCATTAAACGGTATATAATTCCAATTTGACTACCGGAAACAAACTCACTTCTCATACACTGAAATACATAATCAATGCTTTATCTCAGCAATTACTGATTTTGCGATTTGGGATAAATCTTCGATAAGTAATTCCCTTGCACGAGGACTGTATTGGAGATATCGCCAGACTCTGATATCAAAAGGAATATCATTAGGATCTTGAACGAGGAATATTATTTTCTTACTGATTGCATGCGCATAACCGATCTCATAAAATACATTCGGGTTTTTTCCCGTTGCATCAGCAATAAGAAAATCAGCTTTATAAATTTGAGTATAGATAACGTCAATGATTTTCTCAGCTGTTTTTATTTCTTCTGCGTGATTGACTACACAATTCAGTTTCTCTAGGGTAGGCTTTATTGCATACTGGTAAGTTGCAAAAAATTCATTTTGAAATGGCATTAAAACAAAAACCGAGAATTTTTCAATTTTATTTCTTTTTCCATTTGTAGATTTTATTTTGTACCTTAAATAGTCTAGTTCAGTTCCTACATCTTGATAAAAGCTTTGTGTGGCAAGTATTCTCTGCAAAATCTCTTCAACAAAATTCAAATTCTTTGTTTTTTCAAAAGTAGACTTCAGTAGATCGTAGAAACCAAATTCGGTTTTTGGTAAGGGTTCTATATCACTAAAACGACTTCCTCTTAAAACTTCCTTTCTTTGTTCGGTCGTTAACCCTTTTGACAAGATTTTTGCTAATGTTAATAGGATTTCTTGGGACACATTCGGGTTATCTGCCATCATTTATCTCCAAATTAATATCCTGTGATAAAGCAGATTGCAAGATTTGCTTTCTGAGTTCGACGTTCTTTTCACCTAATAATCTAGTGATCCTATTATTTTCATCTTTATAAAACCATTTAATGTACTCATTTTTATTGTTAAATATATCCTCAAGGTACTTAATGTCTTCCCGCGATAAGATGCTATCATCTTTCTCGTACCTTTCGAGTATTTGCGTTAATTCTGCGGAAGGTAAAGAGAATACTATATTTAAACCAGTCAGTTTTTCGTCAATAGGTAAATCAAGACTAGAAAAGGCAACCGCTAAGAGAGATCTCTCACTATCTTTTTTACCGTTTTCCTCCAAATTGCATTTACCATTGTCAAGCATTTCGAGAATTTGTAAAACTAATTCTTTTGTATCAAATGCTACCTGTTTGTGTTCTGTATCTAGAATAATAGTGTGTATATAGCCATGCATTTCATAATCTATGGTTATATTAAAATTCACCGAAAATGGGAATTTTATCCTAGGAACGTCTCTATTTATTTTTTCCTTCCAAGTAATAACGCGGTGGCTGCCAAAGCTCTCAGCTCTCATTATTTTCTTTTTTCTAATTAATTCATCTAAAGCCTTAGAAGAAGTTTTAACGTTTATGGGAATGACAAGACGAAAAGATGAACTCTTTCTTTGTATAAGCAATTCAATAACAATGTATGCAATAACCATAATGCACAAACCTAAAATTACAGTATAAATACCTTTATAACCTAAGTGTTCAGCCAAGGTTATACCAAAATTTCCTGATAGAATAACACTAAGGAGCTTTAGCGCATTATCTCTGTTTTTCCCTGCACGGGTGATTTCAAGCATGTTTCTTGTTGTATCAAGGTATCTATCAGCTATATTAACATTTTCAGATAGCAGATTTCCTTGAAGTACAGCAGTTAATTCTTTGGAAAGTACATCAATTTCTTTTACATCTTCATCATATAAATTTTGAATTCGAATAGTGTGTTCATTTATTTTAGCAATGATATCGGTTGGGATGACATCCTGATTTTCATCATTTTCAAGAACTACTATAGTTTTATGTTTTTCAATTTTTCCTGTTTCAAACGCTGTTTTTTTTGCAGTAAATTGCAGAGATTTTTCAGCCACATCCATGTAATTGAGAACTTTGTTTATTACAGGTAATTTTATGTTGATATATGTCAGATACTTCTTGGTTTGAGTCAGCATTCCAAAATGTTCTTCCGTGCGTCTTTGTAGGATAATTACAACCTGTCGCCTAAGAGGTATAACGTGATCGCGTGTCTTTTTTAATATTTGGATTACACGTTTCATAAAAATCTCAAAAGTGAAAAGAGCGCAATATTTATAGATTACACCGTCATGTGGTAATACTTCATCGTAAGAGAATTCGTTAGAATAGAATACAAATGAGTTTGAGTCTAAAGAATAGTACACTTGGGTATTCTTATCAGTTGGATTTACGCGAATGGATAGGTTCGGAATTTCAAATCCTGCACCAGGTATCATGTATTTTTTATACTCCGCATCCATAATCACAGCCACAACATTAAATTTTTCCAAGAATGATTTTGCTTGCTGATCAATAATTGGGCTGAATTTTTCTGAAACGAATTCCTGAAACGATACAATCGTTTCGTTTAGTACAGCGAATTTATTCCGAACGGACATTGGTGAAATAATGAATAAAAACTCGGCAATGAATTTCCTGAAGGCAGGTACTAGGTGATTAAGCAATGATCCAGGCGTTTCCCCTTGCGGCATCTGCATATTGATAAAAGCTTGTGAGAATCCGCGTTGGTTTATGCGAATCTCAAACAAATATGAGCCTTGGTGGATTTTCTCGCTAGCGAATGAATAATACGCTTTATAAACAACTGCATCTCCCTCTATTTCAGCTTTTTCATTTCCTTTTATATTAGAATTTATAGCATCTTTAATATCAGGTAACATGTTATCTGCTATTGGCAACCAATGATATAACGATATTCTTAACATAATTTCCTCCTAATATTAAGTATTTTTCATTATACAACAACCCAGTTATTATCATTCCATTAATTAGGCTAAAATTTTCAAGTGCCAAATACAAATCTTTAACTCAATTCCTTAATTCACGTCGATGTCCACACCGAGCGGGGGTTTGACCGTTAGGTCTCTTATCTTTTAGAGTAGTCTTTCGATAATACATATAAAAACCACCTTCCGAAGTAATGGTTATCTAGCGGAAGGTGGAAACATCTTTAGCAATTAATTTTCTCTCTTACTCTGGTGGGGCGATCTCCAATGTGGTCACCAGGGTGTTTTCGTTCCATTTGGAAGGATCAACTGCAACGACCTTAAAAACATAATAATTTGCCAAAGTCGGGTCACCTTTTTTGTTTAATGTGTATGTGCCGGTAATACCCTTGTAGTTTTCAAGAGCACGAATGGCGTTAGCGACCTCCGGTCGTGTAGGTATTTCACCATTTTTTGCTTTTGAGGCATTCTCAATAGCCTTAAGACACATACCAGCCGCGTCATATGCTTCTGCGCCAAAAACAAATGGGGAATTTCCGTAAATTGCCTGGAAATCTTCAACAAATTTGGCAGCATCAGGATAGAAACTTGCCTGAGCAGCCATATTTGTATAGTACATTCCCCCTCCATCAATTAATAATGGACCAGCAGTTTCAAGCAAGTGAGAATCATCCATTCCATCAGGGCCTAAAAATGGACCCATGTACCCGGCTGCACGAGCTTCCCTAAAGAAAGCACCTCCCTGGTTTGCATCACTAACAAAATAAACCAGATCTGGGTTAACAGAGATAACCTTACTAACAAGCGTTTCGAAATTATCTGTTTGGTCTGTTGTTACATTTCCAACCAATTGAAGGCCAAGCTTTTTTGCCTCACTTTTGAAATACTTTATTATTTGTTGACTGCCATCGTTGTGATTACTAAAAATGAAGATGGCTTTATAACCTTGTGCTTTTGCAAATTGGGCAGCCGCTAAGCCCTGTCCGTCATTTCTTCCAACGACGCGATTCACTTCAACATAACCCCGTTCTGTAACATTAACAAATGTATTGGAAGGGGAAATAAAAGCCAAACCTGCTTTATGATATAGCTCGGATGCTTGTAATGTTATACCTGAGTAAAGATGACCCACCCCGCATAAAACTTCCGGGTCTGCTATAAGTTCCTTCGCATTTGAGATTCCTGCTTCAATCGTGCCCTGGTCGTCATAAGGGACAAATTCGATTTTATAGCCCAAATCCATGAGCGGTCCAGATAACTGTTGGACAGCCAATTCAGCAGCATGCATGGGGTCTGTGCCTAAATATGCTCCACCACCTGTTAGAGGAGTTTGGCTCACAATTTTGATCGTAGCTTTGGGTACAAAGGTAGTCGGAGTTGGGCTTGGTACGAGTGTGGGTGTTTCTGTTGGAGGGGGTGCAGTTGTTGGCTCAGGTGGTAAAGTAGATACCGCAGTTGGGATCACTTCCGGGACTGAGGTTGGTTCTACAGGGGCTTGACCACAAGCACCCAGAAGAAGTGAGGAAATTACAATAACCACTAATAGAATAGCTAAATTGGAATGCTTCATCTTTGACTCCTTGAAAATAAAATATTTTATGTTAGCTTTAAGCAATTAATTCTTGTTACTTTTCGCCCCTGCTATTTTTAGAATTATGCTTGAAAATATCAATATTCAAGCAAATTACAAATGTATTATTAATATTAATTCAATTCTATTCGATAAGTCAAGCAATATTATCTACGAATTGAAACGGAATGGGAAGCATCCCCGTAGCGCAGCGGAGAGGAACCCGACCTTGTGCGATTTGTTTCATTTGTCTCTATTTGTTTCCCTTTATACCTGTCATTAATGACAGCTAGACAACCCCGTTTTTGTGCTTATAATTGATTATAGAACATATAATCTAAATAGAAAGGAGAATTTTTCGCAATACAGAACATTTCATTACAATATTGTTTATTGCGATAAGTAATGAGGTATGAGAGGAAGTGAAATAGTAAAAGTGTCTGTTCGCGCCGATGTAAACACCCTCTGTTCTACCGTTCGCGCCGGTGTTTGCGTTAATATCCCTGGAGTGAAACGGAATGGGAATCATCCCCGAAGCGCAGCGGAGAGGGACCTCACCACGCGCAGGGGTTGACCGTGAGGTCTCCGTTTTTAGGTAATAGACTTCTTTATTATGACAAAGATTCCCACTGCACATGCGTGCAACGCAGGTGTCACTCCGTTCGGAATGACAGGCTATTGCCCCCCGGCTCCGCCATCCCCCCAAATTCATGAATTTGGGGGGATACAATGATCCACCACGAGCATGACCAACCTGGTATATCTATTGGCAACCTTATCTAAAAACTGATAGGATAAAAAGTATTCACAAATTGTATTTCAAGGAAGTGAAATAAGAATGAACGTGCAAGAGCAAATCGAGGAGTATATTGCCAGCCAACCTGAACCCAAACGTAGTGACATGCAAGAGCTGAATTGCATCATTCTGCAAGTAATGCCAGCGTGTAAATTATGGTTTCTGGATGGAAAAAACAGTGAAAATAAAACTGTATCCAATCCTAATATTGGTTATGGATCTCACTCTATAAAATATGCAGATGGAACAACCAGGGTGTTTTATCAAATTGGTTTGAGTGCAAACAAAACCGGAATCTCTGTTTACATCCTTGGTATAAAAGATAATACATACTTGGCCAAAACGTATGGGAAAAAACTGGGCAAGGCGAGCGTGACCGGGTATTGCATCAAGTTCAAAAGCCTGAAAGATATTTACATCGATACCCTCGAAGCGGCTATACGATATGGGGTTGAGGTGAGTCAATAGGGGACCCTACCAGGCGCGTGGGTTGACCTCACCCTTACCCTCTACCCTACCGGCGCGATGTCCTCTGTAAGAGCGGGGATTCAAGCACTTTGGTGTTAGGTTTTCTACACCGTGGTGGAGATTCTCACTTCGTTCGGAATGACAGACATGCGTTCGGAATGACAAGATCATATACCCCTGGCGTCGTTGTACCCATAGTGCTTAAAGCCGTTTTTGGTACATCACCAGGCCGTCTCCCGGGGCATAAAAGTCAGCGATCTCTCCGACCCGGGTATATCCGTTGGCTTCATAAAAGCTGCGCGTCTTCTGAAAGGCTGGAGAGTCAGAAGTCTCAATCAGGAGAATGTATCCTCCCAGTTTCCGGATCTCCACTTCCACCTGGACGGTCATCTTTCCGCCGATGCCCCTGCCGCGGGAATCCGGGTCGGTTGCCAGCCAGTAGAAATCATAGGTTCCCTGTGTGAGTGGGCGATGACCATAGCAGGCAAGGCTCAGGATTTTCCCATCTTCCTCGAATACCAGAAAATGATAACGATCCGGGTCCTCCCCACCATGTAGATAATCCTGCCAGAGCTGCATGATACATTCGTTGTCTTCCGGGAGAAAATTTTCGATCTTCCGCGCCAATGAAGCGATCTGTGCTTCATCTTTCGCGGTACCTGGCCTGATCGGATCAGATTGCGGACTCATCTGCAACCCTCCAACCCTGCCGGCAGAATGCCAGATCAAGAATATGCTCCACCATGTTCGAATAGGAGATGCCTGCAGCTTTAGCCGACCGGGGAAATCCTGATTCGGGATCCAGTTCAGGGATTTCATTGATATCGATGATGTAGGGAATGTCTTGAAATAAACGTATATCCATCCGTCCAAAATCGCACAACCCGATCACCTGATAGGTCTTGATCGCAATATCAATGACGTTCTGTCGATCTTGATCATTCAAATTCGCCGGACAGGTGGATTTGATATTCTGGTAAAAATAATCCCCAGCTACCCATTTGGACTTGTAAGTAAGAATGTGCTCCAATGGATCGGTAATGTGTGAATAATCCTCTTCCACGATCGGCAGCGCTTCAACAACCTGGTTTCCCCAAAGCGAAACGGCGAGTTCCCTGCCATGAATGAATTCTTCAACCAATGCAGGTTGTTTGTATTCGCTGTAGATATATTCGATTTGCTTGTTCATTGCACTGAGATTCGTGGCGACTGAATCCATACTGATGCCGATACTGCCGTCTTCCATTAAAGGCTTCACGATAACAGGGTAATGTAACGTGGATGCAGCCACTGGATGCTCATATATGCAAAAAGCCGGGGTCGGCAACCCGGCTTCGATCAAACGCTTCTTGGTGAGGGCTTTATCGGTACATAATGCGATGGTTTCTGCATACGACCCGGTGTGAGAAAAACCCATACTCTCGATGATTGCGGTGACGTGGTTTGCCCCTTGCAAGTCGTCCCCAAAGCCATCACACAAATTGAATACAAATGTTTTTTGTGGTGAGAAATCGCTCAGCGCATCTGTTACTGAAGAAACCGGATTATTCACCGGGATCTTGCAGGCTATGTACTTCAGCTCGCACAGAGCCTGAAAAACCTGTTCAGCAGTACCTGATGTTGACTGCAACGCCAGAATATCCTGGCTTTTTCCTCTTATTGGCTCACTTTCCAGGTTGTATACGATGGCAATGAGAGGTCGTTCTGCTCGCACGAGGTCCTTTTTGTTTTTTGTATTGTTCATCTATCGATCCACCCAATTCTCGTCGAGACTGGCCAAAATTCGGCTGACCTCCCGTCATCAGAAATGAGGCGGTTTGTGAGCAATTCTTAAGCACTGAAAAGCATTTTCTGTATGTTATTTTACCATATTGGTTTTGGCTGAAGAGAAGCCTCCCCTTCACCAACACCTACACATCTAAGTGCGACCAGGGGATGGACTAACGTCATATTGACAGCGATCCTATGCCGTGTTATAGTATTCGTGACCGTTTCGGTCACGAATACTGATTTATATAACCTGGAAGGAATCTGACCATATGGCTTTTGAAAAACTTGAAAAGGAAAAACAAAATAAGATCATTAACTCCGCCTGCGAAGTTTTTGCCAGGCATGGTTATAAAAAAGCCTCCATGAAGGATATCGCTGAAACAGCCGGGGTTTCCAAGAGCGTGCTGTTTAAGTACTTCTCCACCAAGCAAAACCTTTACGTGAAGGTCTTCAGGCTGTCATCGGACAGCATCAGCGAAGCGGATAATATAGCACGGGCGAAAGGGGAGCGAGATTCTGACATGTTTTCGCTGATGAGACGGAGTGCGAAGACGAGGCTGGCTCTGTTCAAGGAATATCCGTGGATCTTTAAGTTCTCGTACTCGGCAGCTTTCGATGGCGATCCGTTTGTCAGGGAGCTAGTGAAACAGGAACTTGAAAATTATCGGCGGGCAAACTCGAAGGATGGCCAAATTGATCGTC
The DNA here is from genome assembly GCA_963827895.1 of uncultured Chloroflexia bacterium. Lineage (GTDB taxonomy): Bacteria > Chloroflexota > Anaerolineae > Anaerolineales > Anaerolineaceae > PNON01. The sequence continues at coordinate 15,200 of CAWHCY010000016.1, forward strand.
AAGGCGTAGCAGATGATCATAAAGGACTGAGGGAGGATATTTCCCCGAGGATCACCAGGCAGATCATCTTCTGGGTCTCGCAGGGATACCTAGAAGAAAGGTTGTATCAGGACGATATCGACCCTGTTGATCTGGAACAGGGATTCGAGAAGTGGATCGATGTCCTGGAACTCCTTCTGAAAAGCAATAATACAATCGTAGCTGAAAAAGAAAAGAAAGACAGGTAATAAAAATGAATGAAATGATGACAACACAAGGAAGCAATAGCGGGGTTGAGAATGTCCCTGGCCTGAAACACCATAATCTCCAGGTGTGCGGTGGGCCGATGTCAGTCTACGAAGCGGGGGATCAAGGCAGGCCGGCAGTGGTAATGCTGCATGGCTCGATGTACGATGAGTCAAGGTTCATCTGGGATCAGTTGTTTCCATTCCTGAGCGGTGATTATCACTTGTTCGCCGTGGATACCCCGCGCCATGGAAAATCGAGGCCGTGGCAAGGATATTTAGACCGCACCAGGTTGATGGACATTCTGGACAATACCTTCATTCAACTGGGGCTTGAGCGTTTCAGCTTGGTGGGGCTTTCCATGGGCGGCGGTCTCAGCATTGATTATGCGTCACTGCACCCGGAAAAAGTGAGATCGATGGTCCTGTTCGAGCCGGGCGGACTGGGAGACAAGGTCGATATGGAATTCTTCACCTGGCTTTACATCAAGTTTCCGGGAATGCTCAGACTGCTCAGCCGAATGTATATTAAGCGGGACCATAAGGCGATGGGGAAAACGATGCAGTCCATATTTGTGGGCGGCTCAAAACCAACCGATCCGGACCGGTTGATTGCCATACTGGAGGATGAGGTTAAAAGGTAAATACCAGTACGGTGAGAATGACATGGATGACTGGCAGGTAAGCGGAATCGGGCCATTCAAGGTAAAATGGGACCTCCTTGACAGGATCCCATTGATCAAATGCCCGACGCTGTGGCTCAGGGGAGCAGACAGTGTGCTGGTGAAACAGTACGAGATGGAAAGAGCGGTAAAGCTGGCTCTTGACGCGGGGACTCAAGCAGAATTGCAGATCATTCCGAACGCGGGACATATCCTGCCGCTTGAACGCCCCCAGCAGGTAAACCCGATCGTAAAGGCATTTTCTGGACAAGACGACCGGATAAACTAATTGATTCTGTAAATGCCAGTGATTTCACACATGTAAGTTTTGACCGCAGGACTATTTCCTGCGGTCATCTTTTTATACCTTATTGAGATTTCCACTGTGCATGCCCAAGGGTACGTAGGTCCGTCACTACGAGCAGGGTTTATAAAAATCATTATCGTAAGACAAGCTAATGGATTGACCGGGTGGAATGACGTAATAATTCAGGTTTGTGCCCATCCAGCCATGTGCCATCCAAAAGGTCTTTGATCAGGATCATGTCCCCGAGCATTCTTTCAAAACGCCAGCCATATTTTTGAGCTTCGGTTCGTGCTTGATTTTCATGACCTTCTGAACCAGATAAACCCATATCGATCCACACTGCACGCTCATAGGATTGCTGCCATGAGTCCGTCAGGCTGAGCAGATAGTCAGCGTTTTCCTTGCCGTACTTGGTCACACATTCACTGTAGGTCATGTCAAAGACCTTTTTTTCCGGTGATCCGATCGGCGCCAGCAAGCTCATCGTGCCCATGCGCTCGATATAATCATCTGTGAACCAGTATGTCCCCGGAACCTGATCCACCTGCTCTTTATACAGTCTGGCATCACCCAAAAACAAAGTGATGCAATCATGGACCTTCGGGAGGACCACCGGGATGGAAGGTGCTTTCAGCAGCTTTAGCCAATTCCCGCATAAGCCATAACCTAAAAGGATGGCATCATATTTCCCCTGTTCAGCTTCAGCGATCTTTGACTGGAGTGCTTCATTGAGTCCTTCAGGGTGCTCGTGCAGCCTGATCGGCATCAGGTGAATATCCACGATGTGTGGCGAGGCTGCAGCAGCCAAATACAGCGGTCGTGCCAGTACTTCACAGGCTATGCAAAAGAATCGCATCGATGAGGTCTCCTAAAGAGGGTACGGTAATAATATTCAGGGAATTATAGCAGGAATGATATGCGCGCGGTTGGACATTTGCCCCCCGGCTATGCCACATGAGACCGGAAGAAAGTGAAGGGCATCCAATCAAATTCATAAAGGTATTCGGGGGGATTCTCAAAGAGCGCGGATGAATCGCTATCCGTCCCCTGGAAGACCGGTTTGTGTGAACTTTGATATCTGGAAATTGAAATTATTCTTCCCAAGCCGGATCGAAAAAATCACCACCAGCTTGCTTGTATAGACATTGGTCTATACTTTTACCCAATCCAATTGTACACTTTTTATATCTTATTTATCCACTATGTGGGCAGGAGTCATGATGATAAAACGTTTCTTGTTTCCCGTCATTTTCGTGATTGTACTTTTGTTTGGAAGTATCGAAGTAGTCAACCCGGTTCAGGCTGATAATACGCAGGTTATCTGTTATGATGCGAATCAAAAAGTGATTCCATGCCCAAAACAAAAACGAACAAAAACCCCCTACCGGACAAAAACACCAACAGCAACGCAAACATCTTTACCTACCGCAACCCCAACCTTCACAGCAACCAATAAACCAACTTCCACTGCGCTACCCCCCACAAAGACCTTTACCCCAAAAAGCAGTGCCACTATTCTTGCAGTAATTCCACTGACTGGAAATTCTCCTTCAGGAAGTGATCCTAATTCCAATCAGGCACCGCTTCCTGGGCCACAACCAAACCCGGGTCAGTCTTCTCTATTCGGGTTGGGAGTTGGCAATCCTTTGGGAATATTGATCGGATTACTAGTGGGAATATTGATCGGATTATTGCTAGGCGGGCTGCTGCCTGCCGTTATCAGGAGTATGCGTGGTGGACTCCTGCCAGCTGTTGACACAGGTATTGCTATGCGCCAGGCTCATAAATTTGATGGCGCGATCAACCAGGATCATAAATTAAATAACTCGATCAACCAGGACCACAAGTTTGATGGAGCAATCAACCAGGATCATAAATTAAATACCGCGATCAATCAGGATCACAAGCTGAATGGTGCGATCAACCAGGATCACAAATTGGATGGTGCTGCTGATCAGTTCATTAAGTTTGATTGATATAGATAACACTCGACAATAAAATTAAGAAAAGTATAGTTATAATATGATTAATAACCTGGTACGAACGGTGCCAGACCTGACTCAGGAAGATCTACTCATCCTGCGTCAGGTCTGCTTAAACTTTTTTGAATGTAATGATAAGACCACCAAGAAGTTTGCAAATTTCAGGCAGTTATTTGAGGAAGGGGTTAGTCTATCCATTTTCCAGGCTGAAGAAACACTATTCCCGCTCGATTTAAATGATCTCATCAAGTCTGGTCTGCTGCAAGAGGTAAATTCAAAAATCCAGGCCAGTTTGCAAATCCAGTATTTTCACGGCCTCCTTTTCCTCACAGATTTCTTTCACCAGGAAAACCAGCCGGATTTTGTTCTACCGATCGGTCCTTCCGGACGATATTTGGCAGATCTAACTATCAGACAGTCTGTACAGAACACCCTGGATCTGGGTTGCGGGTGCGGTATCCAAAGCTTGCTGGCTGCCCAACACAGTGTAAAAGTGACTGCCACAGATATAAACCCTCGCGCATTAGCTCTCACTCGAATAAATGCTGAATTAAATGGAATAATGAATGTTGAGACCATTGAAGGCAGCTACTTTGAACCTGTAGCTGGACATAAATTTAACCTAATATTAGCCAACCTGCCTTATGTCATTCCTCCTGAACCGCGCTTCATTTATTGCGATGTAGAACAACCTGGCGATGGAAGCATACGAAAATGGCTGCTGGAAATACCAAATTACCTTGAGGAATCTTGCTATGCGCAAGTTCTTTTACAATGGCCGATCCATGATGATCAATCCTGGTGGCAGCCCATCCAGGAAATGCTTAAGGATCTTAAGGTAGATTCCTGGCTAATCTATAACGGCTCCAAAATACCGACAGAATATGCAGATGCATGGATCGACCTGGCAACAAAGCTTGATCCGGAAAAATTTTTAAAAACCCGTCAAACATGGATCCAGTGGTATCAAGGTCAGGGCATTCAACAGATCGGATTTGGAGCTTTGACACTAAGAAGCCGGTTAACAAGCAAGAATTGGTTCCGCGCCATACCAGTAAATAAAGAGTTGGATAGCCAGGTGGGAGAACAATTTATACGATTTTTCACAGGAAAAGATTTCCTAGATACCCTTGGAAATCGGGATGAATTACTAAATATCATTTTTTACAAATTTAACTTAGAGATTGAACCAGAAAATCATTCGACAAAATGGATATATTCATCCAAAGAAATGCGTTTAGAAACCACTCTCTCCCCTGAAACCATACCAGTTTTATCCTATCTTGATGGCACGTGTAGTTTACTGAAGGCAATTCAATTAGCCTATCCAAATTCTACTGGCAAAGAGCAGAAGACTCAGGAAATCCTTAATGATATTGAAAAGGTTATCCAATTAGGGCTCCTCGTACCTAAATAATAACCCCTTTCGCGGCAGTATTATTATCAATTAAGTGTATCAAATAGACCCCCACCGAGAAAGTGGATTTACCACCAGGTCTCCATTCGATTAGTGTTTGTTTTTTCTAAATAATTTTATAGATTCCTACAGCATTTGCATCCCACATGGACGCTTCGCAGTGTATTACACGTGTACCTCCTAACGGAGCGACTGGCATGCAGACGGATCTTGATCCACCTCTACATAGGTATATTTAAATCGAAACCTACGCGATTTTTAGTGGTTATGATTTTCAAGCGAAGAATTGTATAATCATTAGCAATTGATCATTATGGAGAATGGAATGAGAAGGAAAAACCCTGTTCGCATTTACATTGGCATTATTATTGTCTGGATCTTATTGCAGACAGCTTGCACAACAGCGAATACATCACCACCTCCGACAGCAACCGTTCATCCTCCAATTCCGCCAACGGTTACTGCCACACCGGATGCCTCCAAGATCGTTGAGACACCCGGACCAACCGACCTGCCTATCAAGCCTGTTGATGTTTATCCATTTTGCACGAGCATCGGAAAGGATAAGACCACCCACGTAAAAGCCAGCTCACCGGTGAATATTGTCTGGGGTTGGAATGCAAAGACCGAAGAACAGGTCAACGATTTCCTGGAGAACAGCACCACCACCATCACCCTGGATGGGAAAGTAATTGAAGGCTATCAGACGGGGAATATATTTAAAAATGAAACCAGGAACAATTATGAAGTTTTGTGGATCTCTCCTATAGGAATTATGGAAACAGGTCAGCATACCATCACCTATGATGTGAAGTTTACAAAACAAGTTGATGATGGAACCAGTTTATACGGACCGGGCACGGCAAATGAATCCGGGCATGACGAGTGCTTTATCCTGGTCGAGTGAGACCCGTAACTAATAAATGGCTTTACCTGAATTGATCAGGAAGTTCTCAAAATAGGTGGTGAAGACCTGAGCTTCGTTCACAGTGCTGTTCCCAGATAGACTGTTACCGGGTCGTCAGGGACCGTCACAACCGACAGTTCCACCCACCCTGCCCCTTCATCGTATTGGAATGATAAATTCGTACCGGTTCTGACTATCCTGTATTTTCCAGCAACAGCAGTCGTATTCTTTTCACCGCTCAGCTTTCCATCTGTGCTCCAAGACGAAGAAAGCATCAGCATTACTGCCGGCAGGTCCTGCGCAGCCGGGTAATGTGGTAGCCCTGCCCGTCGATGTTCACCCCGAAATACGCTCCATCCAGATGATCGGTCACAGGCTGGGTCCAGCTTTCGTCTATCTGGAAATCCACCTGGATATCGAAATCACCCTGGATCTGCCATTTGGATTGGATCTTCGCGCTCGTTGATGGTGGTTCAACCGCTGTTGTCAGGATCAATCTTCCCCCTTCGCTGACTGTTCCTCCAAAACCAACCGAACGCCATTTGGTTTCATCCAATTTTGTACCGCTGAAACTGTCGTTTGGAACCTCTGCCGGAGCACGTTCATAATTACAATTGGCGGATTTCCTGAAGGTGGCAGGAAGCGTGGGATTGGACAGATTTTTAGAATCATAAAAAGAAAGCGCTGCAGCGACAGGCTTATGATCTGAAATACCTGGGTCGAGTATGCAGTCTGGCGTCGATTTATCTGTAGAGATGCATATGTTCTTCGCGCTCACGTCCTGATCGGTGAGGACGAATATATCGTCGATGGTTTCGCTCTTCACCAGCAGCCAGCCGCCCTGGTTGAGGTAAACCGCCTCTGCGCTATGTGGGAAAGTATTGATATCGCCCATCAAAATAGATGGGTTAGCCTGATAAGCCGACATAAGGATACGCAGTTTATCAAATTCACAAGCCCGCAGCGCTGCATCTGTGGGGTCCAGATGAACAATGACCACATTCATTTTTTTACCGTCAGGGGTTTGCACCACCGCCCGTAGTGCTCCATTGTTGCCTATGTATTCGGAGAGGTTTTCGGTCTCGAGGATCGGGAATTTCGTGAACAACCCGATATTGAAACCACGCCATGTGGATGCCAGGTAGTAGTTCATATTGATCGCTTTGGCGAACTGTTCAATGATGGTCGGATCGCCGGCTGTCCATCCATTCAGTTCCTCCAGTCCGAGGATGTCGGGGGCGGCCTGTTTGACCAGGGAGATCAGGTCGTCGAGCCGGTTCATATTCGAGCCGCGTTCCGAATGGCCCGGTTCCATGCCTGCCCCCAGCCAGACGTTGTATGCCATCAATCGTACCGTCAACCGTGGAATACCCGGGGGAGTGGTAGGTTTTGCGTAGGCCGCGGTTGAAACCGGTGCAGAAGTGGAAGTTGCGACAGTAGGTAAAGTGGGTGCTGGAGCTGGAAGTATTGAAGGTGTCGGAGCGGGTGTACAGCCTGTAATGATCAAGGTGACAAGAGTAAAAGCACTAATGGCATTATGAATGGAAAAACGGTGAGAAAACATTCGAATTCTCCTTATCCTCGTTAACCGGCAAGTCAACCGGAACAATTGAGGAAAGAATGTGTTGATGTAACACTGCTACTATACACCTAATCCAATTTTAGGAATGTTGGAGCGCAACCTCAATTTTTAGGTGAAAACTCCCAATAATATGAGATTTCATTCATTCGGTTATACAACAAAATTGCAGATGTCCAGTATTCTGGATAATATAAAAGTCACTTACCAAACCGGAGGATCATCAAATGGCTACCAATTCTACAGTTTCCAGCGTTCATGTCAATGCTCCTCGCCCCAAGGTTTATCAGGCACTTATCGACGCCCAGGCAGTGGCGCAATGGGATGTACCACTTGGTATGACAAGCCAGGTGCACGATTTCGATGGCCGCGAAGGGGGATATTTTAGAATCACGCTCACCTACGAAGAAACAACCTCCAAAGGAAAAACCTTATCCCAAACCGATACCTATCATGGTCATTTCTCCAAGCTCGTTCCAAATGAGAAGGTGATCGAAACAATCGAATTCGAGACTTCCGATGAAATGATGCGCGGTGAAATGACAGTCACATTCACGCTCACTGATGCGGACGGAGGTACGGACGTGCTCGCAAAACACGAGGACCTGCCTCCTGGCCTCTCACCCGCCGACAACGAAATTGGATGGCGGATGTCGCTCGACAATCTTGCAGCACTCTTTGAACCAAGCTAGGGTCTATGCAGATTTTCGGAAGGATCAAGATTTACCACACCCTGCCCTCTCCAAAGGCTTAAGATATTTGGGGAGGTGGAATTTTTGGGGGATTCTTAAAGGTAGCGGGTGGGTTGAATTAAGTTGGGGATGGAGTAGGTGAAGGAACCGAAGTATCGGTGGGAGCAGGAGTATCTGTTGCTGTTGGAGCGGTTGTATTTGTCGGGACCTCAGTGTTGGTAGAAGTAGGAGATGGAGTAACCGATTGAGTAAGCGTCGGTGTGAATGTAGGGTCAATGACGGTGTGTTGGTACGGGTGAGCGTGGAGTGTAAAGTTTTGGTGGGAGTCCTTGTCAGAGTGCGCGTAGGGGTTTTGGTTGGTTCATCCACTGCAACAATAGCGACTGAAGGTATCTCGCCGAAAAGGCGCGCATATAGGATCCATCAACTGCCAGTGACCGGTGTATTCTCCTTCGGATGGAGGTGCGGTCAGTTCCACTGTGACATGAATGTAATCACCAGGTGCTACAATTCCATCCAGGGGTACATTTGCTCCACCCATTCTTTTTCCATACACAAATACCAGGCTGAAACTTGTGGACCAAGCGCAGGTCCCATTATTATAAAATTCCCAGGTCTTGTCAAATTCCTCATCGGTAAAGACCTCCGTTCCATCCGGAATGGTCTCATCAGTCACCAGCGAACTATAGTGGCAAGTGGCAAAATAATCGTAGGTGCTGGTTGGAATTGCGGTTTTGTAAATTGTAGCGCTTGGCTGGATCGTCACTGTAGTGACCATGGGAGTCGATGTACCCGGTGTTGGTGTAGGGGTCGGGTGTTCCACGGCATAAGTCTGAGCCACTGAGGTATAAATCCGGTACACTTCCGCCTGGGAAATGGTCGGTCCAAACAGACTGCAAGCAGGGAGAGTGATCAATATTGTTATGAGGATTATAGCGAAACGCAGTTTTGGTTTCATGGTTCCCACGCAAGTTATCAATTTTGAGTCTCAACTTTCAGTGACATATATATATCATACGATAAAACTTGTATTTTGTTCCTGATTTCAGATTCCTGTCAACTCTAATTAACAATCAAACAGAATCCATTATAAGGATATTTACCAGGAATTAATATATGGGTATTAATGTTGTAATTGGAATGTAATGCGTCCCAATACTCTGACATAATGCAGTCTGGTTATGCAAATATTTATCTTGTCACTATGATAAAAAGGAAGATACTTTTTATTATATGATTATTTGTCTCATTTATTATTTTGGGTACAATAAATTTATAGTTCACTTCAATATCGTACATAAAACGGGAATTACCCTGTAATATTTAAGAAATGGAGAGCAATATGCCAAGTCATCTGAACCTGGAATCCATCCAAAGTTTCTTATCTGAACTGAGCCAGAATAATAATAAAACCTGGTTTGATGAACACCGACCAACGTATAATTCCGCCCGGGAAACCTTTGAGAAGTTCATTAATGGATTGATCGATGAATTCAGGGTACCTGATAAATTGCAGGATTTGACTGCCAGAGAGTGTATGACCCGGATCTACAGGGATATTCGTTTCTCAAAAAATAAAACCCCTTACAAAACAAATATGGCAGCCATGATCGCACCGGGAGGTTGGAGAGCGCCGATGCTCGGATATTACATCTCGCTTGAGCCAAAAAATCAGTCGATTGCCGCAGGCGGCTTATACAACCCCACACCTGAGCAATTGAACCGGTTCAGACAGGTAATCGAACGGGATGCGTCCGTTTTTAAAAAGCTTTTGCATAGCAAAGAATTTATCGAGAATTTTCAGGTGATCGAGGGTGACCGGCTTAAAACCGTTCCAAAAGGATTCGAGCGAACCCATCCGGAAATTGAATTACTCCAGCTCAAGCAAATATTTGTGGTACATCATTTCACGGATGATGAAGTTTTGACGAATAACTTTCATGAAAAAGTGGTTAAAGTCTGCCGGGCGATGAAGCCATTCCTGACATATTTGAATGAGATTGTGAATTAATGTATTGGATTTATAACCAGAAACCCAATAACCAAAGAAATCCAGTCAGACCGAATAAACCAACTGCTCCGAGAGTTAATATATGGAACCCGGATTGTTGGTGGCGTATTTGCCAGGAGACCCGGTAGATCTGCCACACGGCAAGGGGTAACGCAAAATAAACCAACCGACCGGCCATGCCTTCTGGGGTCGAAGGTGAGTATCCCCCCATGATGAGAAAAGCTAGCACGACCAAGCCGTGATGCAGCCAAGCTGCCCGATCGATTCCCAAACGAACTGTGAGCGTGCGTTTTTTATTGGTCGTATCAGCTTGAATATCGGGAAATTCAAATGCGACCAGCATCGCCATGGAGATGAGAGTAAGCGGTAGACTGATCTGGTATAGCAGTGAAGGGATTGCCATCGAGCGGCTTTGCAAAGCCATCCCGGTGAAGGGAACAAAAAAACATAAGATGAGGGAAGCGGTCAGTTCGCCCAATCCCCGGCTGACCAACCTGACTGGGGGAGCAGAATAGAACCATGCGGCCAGCATTTCTAGCACACCCAGCACCGCCAACCAGGGGTTCTGGAATGCGATGAATACCAGTAGTATCAGGCTGACTGTTCCGCAAATCAAAGCAGTTTTAAGCGCCACTTTGGGATCCATTGCGTTAGTGGTTAACACCCCGCTGCCACCGGTGAACCAGGTCCGGTTCCCGTCAGGGGAGTTATCGACTTCACGGTCGAAGTATTCATTAGCCAGGTGAACCATCAATTGGATGGAAGAAACGAGCAGCAATCCAATCATAAATTGGACGGGGTTGAATTGACTACCTGATGAAATCGCAATACTTACACCAATCAGGTAGAGTAATAATCCTCCCAACAAAAAAAATGGCCGCGCCAATGTAATGAAAGATATCAGCTTGTTAACCTTCATGGTTTCATTGTAGCAATAGAGCCACGGTATTGAGCATATATATATAGGCTTGTGTGGCTTCCACACGGGGAACACTTACGATCCGGATTAATTCCATTGCGTCAATCACACCCAGAAGAGATCTCGATCCTTTGTACAGTAAGTTGAATTAATCATGGACAAACCTCATACTAATTTTAAGGACTTAAATTATTGCTATGTTAGGGCTGAGCCTCGATCAAGGTTCAGGGGAGAAATTTGATGAACCATCACAAGTATTTGATCATTGGTGGAGGGATGACTGCCGACGCAGCTGTTGGTGGAATTCGTGAGCTGGACCGGGAAGGCAGTATAGCCATCATCAGCGAAGAAGATGTACCGCCTTATAACCGTCCCCCGCTTTCAAAAGGTTTGTGGAAAGGAAAACCCCTGGAAAAGATCTGGAGGAAAGCTGCTGCCGCCAATGCTGAAATCATCCTGGGAACCAAAGCAGTCTCGATAGACCCGGAAGCAAAAAAAGTGGTTGACGACCAGCGCAACGAATATACCTATGAGAAACTGCTTATTGCCTCGGGTGGAACACCACGCCGTCTGCCGTTTGGGGGTGATGGGATCATCTACTTCCGTACATTGGATGATTATCAAAAGCTCCGCCAATTCAGCGGGCAGGGAAAACACTTTGCGGTGATCGGTGGAGGATTTATCGGCTCGGAAATCGCGGCAGCCCTATCGATGAATGGCAACAAGGTGGCCATGCTTTTTCCCGAAGAAGATATCGGAGCCAGGGTATATCCACGCGAGATATCACAGTATCTGAATGATTATTACCGGTCAAAAGGTGTTGAGGTGCTTGCAGGAGTAAACGTTACGGATATTAAGGACTTAGCCGGGTTGTACTCGGTAATCACTGATAAAGGACCTGGCGTCCAGGCAGCATGCGTTGTGGCGGGAATTGGGATAATACCAAATACAGAGTTGGCTTCCAAGGCAGGGATCGCGGTAAAGAATGGGATCATCGTGGATTCAAATCTGAAAACGAGCCAACCTGATATATATTCTGCAGGCGATGTGGCTGAATTTCGTTTGCCTGGCGAGGAAAAACCCCATCGCCTGGAACACGAAGACAACGCTAATTCCATGGGATTGCAGGCCGGACGAAATATGGCAGGTGCTCAGGAATATTATGAACACCATTCCTTCTTTTATTCAGACTTGTTCGAACTGGGATATGAAGCGATCGGTGAACTTGATCCACGTCTTGAAACTTTTATCGACTGGCAGGATCCATTTAAAAAGGGTGTGATCTATTATCTGGACGATGGTAAAGTCCGTGGAGTACTATTATGGAATGTCTGGAAGGCGCTGGATAGAGCCGGGGCACTGCTCAAGGAAGCAGGACCATTTAACAAGAAGATGTTGAAGAACCGAATTGTTTAATTTTTTGGAGGAACAGATATGAAAAACCTGACAGCTATGCATTGCGTTAAAGTAAATAAACAGACACCTGTCGTTTCGACAGATGAAATCAAACAATATCTGGATCAGCTTCCCGGCTGGTCAACGGAGAGAATCAGCGGAGAATTGCGCCTGGTCAAGAAATTTTCATTCGAGGATTTTAAGCAAGCGATTGAGGTCGCGGATAAGATCGCGCTCATCGCTAATGAGGAAGACCATCACCCGGCCATCCTTGTTGAATGGGGAAGTGTGACCGTCAACTGGTGGACGCATGTGATCCACGGATTGTCGATCAATGATGCCATCATGGCAGCAAAAACTGACAAATTGCTGAAAAAATAAAACAACCCAGCATATTTTGAATCTGGCAGGATCAAGAAGAAAACCACTTATCCATGAACATTAGCTTATTGTATACACCCGGGTAAATCATTGCCTGGGTTTTTTATATTTATTATTTCCGATGGATCAGAATAATATTCAGTATAATATTCAGGGAGATTAATCTTATAGAACTTGTTGAAGGAAGATTAGCTCAAACGAACGGTATTATTCAAATTTGAGCCTGTAGTAAAGGAGATATACCTTGATCATCACTGATGCACAAAGAGAGATGCGGACAGCATACGTGGGAGGTTTTATCGGCCAGCTGGCAGCTGGAATTATCTGGGCACTATCCGCAGCATTCAGTTTATGGATCAGCCCAAAAATTGGCATGATCATTCTCTTTTTTGTCAGTATGCTTTTGTTCCCATTAACGCAATTTATTTTACGGCGAATGGGTCAACAAACCAAACTCGGTGCGGGAAATACACTTGGTCAATTAGCGGCGCAGATCGCATTTACAGTACCCATCGGATTCATTCTCGTAGGGGTGGCAACGCTCTATGAGCCTAACTGGTTTTATCCAGCCAGTTTGATCGTAGTTGGAGCACATTACTGGCCTTTTGTTTTCTTATATGGCATGAAGCATTTTGCCATCCTGGGAAATTTGATGATCATCGGTGGCACACTTATCGCCTTGTATATTCCGACCATATTCAGTCTGGGTGGCTGGTATGGGGCAATTGTTTTGATCGTATTTGCTTTTGTGGGAAGACAGGCAATTATCAGCGAAGTAAAACCAGAATAACCGGGACGAATAAAAAAGATCTCAGATCTGATTCCAATTTTCAGGAAGTGAAATCAACATAGAAAACGGGGAATATATCATTAAAGTAATTAAACTTTTTCTTGCTTTAATACTTGCCTTAATCGCAGGATTAGTAATTTATCTTGTCATCTTCATCATTGATTCGTTTAGTATTCCGCCAGTTTCAGTTCTTCGTCCAGAGAGCTTCCTTAATATATCCACATTCCTTGTTTTTAATACTTGTGTGTTTGCAATTTTCATTTTATACCCAATCATCAGGGGAATAAGATGGTGCTTCAAAAAAAAACAATCCACCAAACCGATAGAACAATCGAGGTTAGAAACAGACAAAAATGAAAATAGCGTTTCCGCAATTATTATTTCCATTTTCTTATCTTGTATCAGTATCGTATTGGGAACTTATCCTATTCTCCTAATTGTGCTCTTGTCCTTCGATGATATTACTGAATACATTTCACAAATTGATTTTATTATCATGGCTGTTTATGTAATCATCCTGCCATTATCGGGGTTAATCATTTCCACTGTTTCAATCATTTGGAAAAAATGGTGGCTATCACGAATTACACTTCTATATTGTTTAGTTGAATTTATCAATGCGGTATTTTTTATAGCATTAATCTTGTTTCCTCCGATTGAAACACTTTTTGGTTAAGCCAAGAAAATCACTTTTCCATTTATCAAAATCGAATCTTACAGTATTTCACCTTGTATAATAATTAATACTAATTTTTAGATAACCATGTATGAAGATACCCCATTTCGGAATTTTTGAGACGTTAAGTCTTCATTCAGGTCTATGAAATTAGGTGTATATTCATTAGATAGAAAAACCTGGAGGAAAATCCACAACACGCTTCCTCAATCATTTTCCAAAACCGTACTATTAATATTATGAGAAACAGGCTTATGAGAAACCGATTAATCTCCATTATTTTGATAACTGCATTATCACTCGTTGGATGCAGTCCTTCAAATGGAATACTGCTACCGAAAAATGATTTGATTCCAAGCGGAATGACCTCCGAGGAAGCAGACGCTTTGAAAAGTATCATTTTATTGGATGATTACCCGTTATATTCCATGCATTTCATAGGAACTTATGAACCCGAAAAAACAGGTTCCAGCGAGTCTGGATCCCTGGAAAAAGGATTTCGGGTGCTTCCAAACAAAGACGCTCACCACGATCCAGCCTGGGGCTGCTCATTATTCGCTGCTTCAGGTGACCCCGAAAATATGCTATTTGGCCGCAATTTTGATTGGCAATATAGCCCCGCTCTTCTGTTATTCTACGATCCACCTGATGGATATTCTTCAGTTTCAATGGTAGATATCACTTATCTGGGGTTTTCTGGAAAAGAAAACCTCCTTATGCTAACACTAGAAGAAAGAGCTGCCCTAATCGAGGCGGTCGAAATCCCATTTGATGGAATGAATGAATACGGCGTTGCGGTGGGAATGGCGGCCCTTGAATCAGATGGACAACGGATCGATCCAAACAAACCATCAATAGATTCCTTGATGGTTATCCGGGAAATCCTGGACCATTCGCGCACAGTTGACGATGCAATAGCAATCATTGAACAGTACAACATCATTTGGGGCAATGGTCCACCCTTGCATTATTTGGTTGCTGATCGAAGTGGTAATTCGGTTCTGGTGGAGTTCTACCAGGGAGAAATTCAAATAATTAAAAGTTCACAACCCTGGCACATAATGACTAACTTCAATCTCTCGCCAGCAGCTGGCCAAGCAAAGGGTAAATGCCGGCGTTATGACCGGATCTCACAGATATTAGAAAACTCTCTTGGTCAGATATCAAACCAGGAAGCTATAAGTCTACTAGAAGATGTATCGCAATCAAATACTCAGTGGTCAGTGCTTTATGGCATTACCAATAATGAGATTCGGATTTCGATGGGCAAGGACTACAATAAAGACCCAATGATCTTCCAATTAAAATAACCGGTAAAAGCATTACTTATCTTGTTAAGCTGCGGTATTTGACCCGGTGAGGAGTATCTGCGGCGATACCCAGACGCTTTTTCCGATCAGCTTCGTAATCTGACCAATTGCCTGGCTGCCACCACACTGTGCTATCTCCTTCAAAGGCCAGGATATGTGTAACGATCCTATCAAGGAACCAACGGTCATGTGATACCACAACCGCACATCCTGCGAAGTTCTC
Source organism: uncultured Chloroflexia bacterium (assembly GCA_963827895.1). Taxonomy (GTDB): domain Bacteria; phylum Chloroflexota; class Anaerolineae; order Anaerolineales; family Anaerolineaceae; genus PNON01. The sequence continues at coordinate 30,675 of CAWHCY010000016.1, forward strand.
AAGAGCTTCTTCCAACGCCCGAAGTGTATTTACATCCAGATCGTTGGTCGGTTCATCTAATAGGATCACATTCCCCAGGCTGCGCAGCATTTTTGCCAGGTGAACACGATTGCGTTCTCCCCCGGATAGATTGCCAACCTTTTTTTGCTGGTCTGCACCCTGGAAATTAAAAGCACTCACATAAGCGCGTGAATTTCGTTTATGACCACCCAGATCCAGAATATCATTTCCATCACTGATCTCTTCCCAAACATTCTTTTCAGGGTCGAGAGAAGCGCGGCTCTGATCCAGGTAAGTGATCTTCACGGATTTACCGATATCGATCGTACCTTTGTCCGGTTGTTCCTGTCCGGTGATCAAACGCAACATGGTGGTTTTGCCGGCACCATTTGGACCGATGACACCGACGATACTGCCTGCGGGTATGCTCAGATCCATATTATCAAGCAGTAACTTATCGCCATAGGCTTTGGTCACTCCCCTAAATTCGATGACCTTATCCCCCAACCTTGGTCCTGGTGGAATGTAGATCTCGAGGTCTTCGCGGCGTTTTTCAGATTCTTGAGAAAGCAAGTCTTCGTAAGCTGTGTAGCGAGCTTTACCTTTGGATTGCCGCGCTTTGGGTGACATGCGGATCCAATCCAGTTCCCGTTCCAGTGTCTTCAAGCGCTTACTCTCACCTTTTTCTTCCTGCCGAATACGCTCCTCTTTTTGCTCCAACCAGGATGTGTAATTGCCTTTCCAGGGTATTCCGAAGCCTTTATCCAACTCAAGAATCCAACCAGCCACATTATCCAAAAAGTAGCGGTCATGTGTTACGGCGATGACCGTACCTTTATATTGCTGTAGATGACGTTCCAACCAGGCAACCGATTCAGCGTCCAGGTGGTTGGTCGGTTCGTCCAGCAAAAGGATATCCGGTTCGGTAAGCAGCAACCGGGTAAGTGCCACACGTCGTCGCTCACCGCCAGAAAGGTTCTTGACCGGTGTGTCTCCTGGCGGGCAACGCAGGGCATCCATGGCCAGGTCAAGCCGGTTATTCAACGTCCAGGCTTCACGTTTATCCAATTCATCCTGAAGTTTGCTCTGTTCAGCCAGGAGGGTATCAAAATCAGCATCCGGGTCGGCGAATTTTTCATTGACCGCATCAAATCTTTTGAGCATATCCACAATTGGTTGGACGGCCTCTTCCACCACCTGCTGGACAGTTTTTGTATCATCAAGCGCTGGTTCCTGGTCCAGCATTCCCACCGAGTATCCAGGGGAGAAAACCACTTCACCGTTATAGCCATCATCTTTTCCGGCGATAATTTTCAGCAGGGTGCTTTTACCCGAGCCATTCAAACCAAGCACACCAATTTTTGCCCCATAATAAAACCCGATGGATATATCACGCAGCACCTGCTTATTATTCGGCTGGAAAACACGACCTACTTTGACCGTGGAAAAAATTACCTGTTTGTCATTCATATCAAGTCCTAAAGAGAAGAGAAAAGAGAATTGAAATTAGAAAAAATATGATGGTGATCTCATAACAATATCTTGGTAACATAACCATCCCTTTAATGTAACCACATCATAGCGGAGATTACAAGGATATTGCTATAATAGCTACACATGAAAGCAAACATACAAAATAAGGTGGTGCTAAAGTGAATTTTACGGTAATCCAAAAAAAGAATGTGAAAATTGTGACCTGCATTCCAGACGGAACCAGGATCTCTTCTGAAGCTGATGCGCTTGATGCGGTCGCGGCCTGTGGAGAATATGAAACATATAAACTTCTCATTCCTGGCGAATGCTTGTCCGAGTCGTTTTTTGACCTGAAAAGCGGCCTGGCTGGTGCTGTTTTACTGAAATTCAGCAATTATGGAATCCAGGCAGGGGTTTTAGTTCAGGCTGAAATGATCGGTGTAGGGAAATTTTACGAATTTGTGCTCGAGACCAACCGTGGAAATGAATTCAGGGTCTTTCAAGACCGTGATAAAGCGCTGGATTGGCTTGTTGGAAAATAAAATCAGATTATCCAGACGCCGGGTAATAATCCTCAGCATAATGGCCGTAATTGCCATCATTCACGTACTAAGGATCGGGAATTATTTGTCTGGAGAGTTATATTATTTTTATTATAGTTATTTTTCTGATCTTATCCTCCCGTTCGGATGTTATTTTCTGCTATGCGCAGCAGAAATCAATCTGCCCATCCTCAGGCATTGGGGATCTAAATTAGTGATTTCATTTTTAGTACCCGCTTTGGATGAGACCTTCCAATTTTTTGATATACCTGTTTTGGGATCTACTTTCGACCCGCTCGATTTCTTAATGTATGCTTTTGGAGCAATCTCCGCTGCCATCATTGATACCCGAGTATTTCCCCGGATATTTAAATTTTGGGTATATGCAAACAATGATAAGTTGGTAAATTGACTTACGTCCTTTGCACCTAAAATTAGGAGGAGGCACGTTTTGCTTGAAAAAACGAATTTACTTGGAGCGATCGTGGCTGATGCATTTTATTTATCAGCCATATTGGTATTTCTATTCAGGCTGACCGGCAAACCGAAATACGGGCTTTGGATTGGATATTTTGAGTTCCTTTTAGCAATCCCATTAATATACTTATTGGTGGCAGGCCAACAATACCATCGTCCCGTTATCTATTACATCCAGATCGGGTGCATGCTGGCTTGGTTAGTACTGGAAGCGCTGCTTGATTACATTCTAAAGGTTGACTTTCGCAATATCAGGTGGGCAGTGATCAGTTATGTTGTTTTGTTCTTCGCCGGGGCTGGCGGAATGTTGGGGGTGGCACGGCTTGCTGGGAGAGGATGGAGCATTTCAGCGATAATCCTGTTTCTGATAATGGCAGTTTTGACATTTGTGCAACGTTCTGTAACTGGAATGTGAAAATATCCAGATCCCATCGGTTTCCCAGGCATAAAAGTCTAATCATTCATTAATAAATAATTTACAATTTCTTCACAATTCATTCCTATACTATTAATCGGTGTAACTTATATAACCATTGATCTAAAGGTTATCTGTTCGTTAAGGCGACAGGAGGATCTATTTAGATACATGAGTTGGAGGAAATTATGAGTTGGAAAAGAGTCATATATACATTATTCGTCATCGGTGTTGCGGGTGTCTCAGCACTGACCGGTGCTGCAGCAGGCGGATTTGCGGTTTACAGAGTCGTAAAGTTGGATCAGGCAAAATTGGCTCCCGCAAGTCTTGCACTTCAAGTTGGATCACCAATTAATTCAGAGCAAAATAAGGTCATGGTAAACACAACCAATATTGAAACAACCATTACTGATTCAGTCCAAAAAATAGCCCCAGCCGTCGTGACTGTGGTGGGAACCATTCCCGGGCAGATGACAATATTCGGAAATCAGGGGGATGCTACGGTAAGCGGCAGTGGATTCTTCATTTCTACTGATGGATACATACTGACGAACAATCACGTTGTTGAAGGAACCAATTCCGTAACGGTCATACGATCAGACGGAAGTAAACTATCAGCAAAAATTGTGGGAACCGATCCTTATGCGGATGTGGCAGTTCTTAAAACTGAAGCACAATCTGTCACTGCAGTGGTATTGGGAAATTCTGATATCCTGAAATCCGGGGAAACGCTCATTGCCATTGGGTCTCCCCTCGGAGATTTCAAGAATACTGTCACTGTAGGGGTGGTTAGCGCCACCGGCCGATCGATCGATACCGGCAATGGTTACCAGATGGAGAATTTGATTCAAACTGACGCAGCCATTAACCAGGGTAATTCTGGCGGTCCCCTGGTTAACCTCGCCGGAGAGGTAATTGGAATGAACACCTTAGTAGTAAGAAACAGCGGCAGCGGATCGGTAGCAGAAGGATTGGGATTCGCGATCCCCATCAATACTGCTCGTGCGACTGCTGATCAGATCATCCAGAAAGGTTACTTCTCCAGGCCATACCTGGGAATCAAATGGCAAGCGATCAACCCGGATATAGCGTCCATGTACAATCTGCCGGTCCAGTGGGGAGTATACATTACTGATGTGTTATCCGGAACCCCAGCAGATCAAGCTGGATTAAAGCAGGGAGATATCGTCACTGGAATTGGTTCTGTGACTCTTGATGAGACGCATTCCTATATCAATACATTATTCCAGCAAAATCCTGGAGACCACGTAACCATCACCATTATGCGGGAGTCGAATAGTATGCAGATCGATGTTGTCCTTGGGGAAACCAAAAATACAAATTAGGTAAATAAAAACAATCCTCTTTACAAGCAGCATTACAATACAAGTAGTGCTGCTTGTTTTGATTCTCTAATTCGTTATTAGGTAAAAACAAAAGATTTCCTACACTATAATATGCATAGTTAAATTTTTGATATCAGGTCCATCCATTCAAATTTGGAAATCCGATTTAATAAATTTATGCACAAACAAAAAATATCCACGTTAACCATAGCAAAAGCGGTGGGGTGCCATCCGAATACAGTTCGGCTTTTTGAAGCACAGGGGTATATCCCGACAGCCCCCCGCAGCAGAGCTGGATACCGACAATTTAGCGAGTTTCATATTGACCAGATGAGGTTAGCCATAACCTCTCTACAATGGCCATATCCCGGAGGTAAAACCCCGGTGGTTCGATTGGTACACCTTGCAGCAGTTCAGGAGTTCCCTGCCGCTCTTCAGCTTGGATATACTTACAGGGACCGTATTAAACAAGAAATAGACTATGCGCAGGAAGCAGTTCGTGCGTTGGAGCAATGGGCAAGCGGGCAGCCGGCAAAACCAATGCCTCACCCGCTAAGAATAAAGGACGCTGCTGCCTTGCTTGGTGTCACTGCAGATGCCCTGCGCAATTGGGAACGCAATGGGCTTGTTTCCATTCCGCGCGATAATTCAAATTCATATCGTCTCTACAATGAACCAGAACTCAGTCGATTACGGGTGATCAGGGTTTTGAGGAAAGCGGGCTATAGTATGATGGCCATGCTCAGAACCATTCACCAGCTTGACCTTGGAATCAAGAGCGACCTGGAAATCCTGATCGGGGAACAACCTATTGGTGAGGATGTGATCACGGCAGCAGACAGATGGCTGGCCACACTGAAGGACCAGAAAGCCAGGGCAGAAAGAATAATAATCCAGATCGAACAAATGATAGAGAAATATGCAGCACCCTAAGCGGTAACCCTCCATTTGCACACCAATGTTTTAAAATGAAAATGAGTGGGAATCAAATGATTCCCATTATTCAAGCGCGGGCAAACACTTTGATAATGACCAATTAAGGAGGAATACATGACGGGGCAACTCATTACAGTTCAGGAATTAAGCAAGACATACAAAGTGATGCAGCGCGGAGAAGGATTATCGGCTTCGTTAAAGAGCTTATTCCATCGAACCTATGTCAATATTCCAGCAGTGCAGGATATCAGCTTTTCCATCCATGCCGGTGAGATGGTGGGATTTATAGGACCCAACGGAGCGGGTAAAACAACCACATTAAAAATGCTTGCCGGACTTCTATATCCCACATCCGGTAAAGCGACTGTCAGCGGATTCATTCCCTGGGAGCGCGATAATGCCTTTCTACGGACGATCAGCATGGTGTTGGGCAACAAAAGCCAGATGCTGTGGGATATTCCACCCCTGGACACATTTCGCGTATTGGGCGAGATCTACCAGATTCCCCGGAAGGAATTTAACCATACCCTGGATGAATTGGTGAACCTGTTAGAAATGAAAGAGATCCTTTTCAAACCTGTACGAAATTTATCACTCGGTGAACGGATGAAATGTGAACTGGTGGCTGGGCTGCTTCACCAGCCAAAAGTCATGTTCCTGGATGAGCCGACCCTCGGCCTGGACATATCCATGCAAAACCGGCTGAGAGAGTTCCTGAAAACCTATAATTCACTTACCGGAGCCACCATCATCTTGACGAGCCACTATATGGCAGATGTGACTGCCCTGTGTCCACGGGTGATCCTTATTCACCAGGGCAAGTTGTTATATGATGGAGAATTAACTACACTTTCGAACCAACTGGCCCCGTTCAAGCTCATCCACTTTACGGTGAGTGATGGTCAGACTGAGATCGACCTGCCTAAGGGAGTGGATGTGCTTCCCCAGGAAGATGACCGTATTACCTGGCGCACAAACCGAAAAGATGCTCCGGCAGTAACGGCTCATCTTTTACAAAACCTGGCCTTAGCTGACCTGACGGTGGAAGACCCGCCGATCGAGGCTGTCATCGACCAGATCTATTCGGAGGGGGGTTTATGAATTACCGGGGAGGCATTGCTCTGATACAACGAACCTGGGCTTCCTGGTTGCAGGCGCGGGGATTTTTTTGGGTGCTGGCTTTCGGCTGGATGATTCCACCATTGATCTACCTGTTCGTCTGGTCCACGGCAGCAGGTGAAAAAACGATCGCAGGGATGAACCAAAGCGAGTTCATCGCATATTATTTATTGATCATTGTGATCAATCAGCTTACCTATTCAACCACAAATTGGACTGTCGGAGATGTGATCCGATATGGAAGCCTGAATACCTGGTTGCTGCGACCCCTTCCGCCAATTTTTGAAGCACTGGCTTCTGAACTTGCAGGAAAGGTGGTTTTTATGGTTTTTGTCCTGCCTGTTTCCGGAATCCTGGCCATCTTCCTCAAGCCTTCTCTTCACCCTACACTCGAAAACGTACTGCTGTTTATGCTGGCAGTACTTCTCGCCTGGATGCTGCGCTTTTTGTGGGGATACTGGCTAGCCCTTCTGGCATTCTGGACCTCCAGGGCTGATTCTCTGCTCGTGATCCAGGATTCTCTTGTTTTCCTCTTATCCGGTATTGTCGCTCCATTTGCCCTGCTGCCTGAAGGCGTTGCCACGATTGCACGCTGGTTGCCGTTCAGGTATATGGTCGGATTTCCAGTAGAAGTATTAACCGGGCAACTAGGAGTTCAGGAGACTTTGTTGGGTCTGGTTGTACAAGGGATCTGGCTCAGCATTTCCATATTACTGACACGTTACATCTGGACTCGAGGATTAAAGAATTATTCAGCGGTGGGAGGGTAGAATGCGCTACATAAAATTGATCGTACAATTCCTGATAGCTTCTTCCCAGCAGGAAATGGCATATTCATTCAATTTTTTTATCCACCTGGTTTATTCCCTGCTTAACCTGGGAGTAGGTATTGCCGGGTTGGGAATTTTATTTAACCAGGTTGAATCCATCCAGGGGTGGGATTACGAATCAACACTGGCATTACTCGGAATTTACCTGTTTGTCAGCGCTATTCGTGGCCTTTTCATTGGTCCCAGCCTGGAAGCCTTATCAGGGATGGATGGCGAGATCATGGCAGGAAAATTCGACTTTACATTGTTACGACCCATCAATCTGCAATTTCTGGCCAGTTTCCGATACTGGCAGCCATTTGCCATTCTTGATCTGCTGCTTGGCATAGGCGTTATCATCTACTCGGTGATCCTACATGGAAGCAGTGTTTCCATTGCCCACCTGATCAGTTTCGGGGTGGCTCTTTCGGCTGGATTGATCGTGATGTATGCCATAATTCTGGCATTTTCGGCACTGGTATTCTGGAGTCCTGGTTTTATGTTCACCTGGGTATTCGATGGATTGTTCCAATTAGCCCGCTACCCGATTGGTCTTTATCCAGGTTGGGCACGACTATTATTAACCTGGGTCATACCAGTTGGTGTCATCACCACTTTACCTGCCCAGGCACTGACGGGTAGAGCAGCTTTATTCGATCTACTCGCAGCAATTGGATTGGCTTTCGGTTTATATCTGTGTGCTGGTTTGTTGTTCAAATTCAGCGTAAGAAGGTATTCGAGCGCGAGCAGTTAATTAACCACCCCTCCTTGAAACTGAATTGATGATTTTGCGTATATATCTTTGAAATCAAATTAAAATAGGGTATATATAATTTATTATTTTCGGGAGGGTGTAATGAGAACAAAAAGCATTAGTTTCTTCTGGGGTGCCATACTTATTCTAGCAGGTGCATATTTCCTCGCACGAAATGTAGGGTATTTTTCCAACATCCCTGATGGGGTTTGGAAATTCATCTTTGCCGGTGCCAGCTTGCTTTTCTTTTCCACATGGCTGGTGAATGGAGTACAAAACTGGGGCTGGCTATTTCCCGCATGTATCACAGCTGGATTATCCATAACGATTTTGATGGATGAGATCGGAAATTTTGGATCAGTCACAGGCACGCCCATCTTATTTAGTATCGCAGTCCCATTTTTTGTCGCTTACCTATTTGACCGTAAGAAGAATCTTTGGGCATTAATTCCGGCATGGGTAATGTCGGTTATCTCACTGATAACATTACTCGCCGACCGGGTAAATGGAAACTGGATCGGTACCCTTGTACTGTATTCCATCGGGCTGCCTTTCCTGGTGGTGTATTTGATGGATCGCAAGAATTGGTGGGCGCTTATTCCAGCCGGTGTCATGGCTGTGATTGGAACTTTTCCATTACTCGGTACGGTGCTCACCGGGGTGTATATGGATATTGCTGTTATGCTTCTATTCGCAATACCCTTTTTAGTGGTCTTCTTCTGGTCAAAAAATAACTGGTGGGCATTGATCCCTGCTGGTGTATTCATGAGTATTGCTTTATTAATTACCCTGCTCAAATTGAAAGTCGTGGCAGAAAATGACCAAAGCGGAATTCCAAGCGCCATTATTATGGCTGGAATTGGGCTTACCTTTGGTATATTATGGCTGTTGAGGAGTATACGACCAACCTCTTGGGCAAAGTATCCCTCTCTGGGATTGTTTGCTGCAGCAATTCTGGCATTTTTCACGGGTGATCGTTTTAAATTATTCTGGCCGATGGTTCTGATCATCGTCGGTGTGGTTATGTTATCCAGTTACTTTTTACGAAAACCAAAAAAACAACTGGATGAAATTCAACCACCGGTAGAAGAAAATAATCAAATATCAATTCAATAAACATAATCTGGATATACAATAAAGTCAGGGTGTTCAAACTAAACGTCCTGACTTTATTCTTTAATAATCAATATATCCGGGTATCTGGTGGAAAATGACTCGTAAAAGAATAATTCTCCTTGTAGCTGTAATATCGCTGATCAGCCTGGCTTGCAGTCTTTCAGATGCGATGGAAGGAAGGATTAACCATGCCATTTATCTCGGCTTTGACATGGAAAGTGATACACCGCAAGACACTGGCGGTGATCATGCGGCTTCGGGACATATTTTTATCCACCAGTATGAGGTCCCGGAAGACGGCTGGGTGAGCGGGGTGTTTTATCTCAATGACTCAGAATGGTTTCGGGCAGAGATCCAGGAATCGGTCACACTATTGATCCTACGGCCTACAGAGAATGGGTGGCTAATTGTTCATACGGTTGAACTCCCTGCAGATGATCAACCGATTACCAGATCAGGAACTTCTACAGTCTATTTTGATGATCTGCTTCAGGTTAAAAAGGGGATATCTACGGACATTTTCAGGGTGACAAACCAACCGGGCTTTTCCCGCTGAGCATTGATAAGGCTGCCAAAGATGGTCTGAGTGTTGGACAATCCGGTTTTGTCCAGGCAGATATCAAGGAGGGTAATATCTTATCCAAAGAAGGCTTTACCGGGGAAAGGGATTACTACTTCAATCTCATCTTTCAAAAATAGTAATTCCAAGGTCAAATGATCCAAGCCAATGCAATCATTTATTTGCATATTTTGATTTCAAAAACAGAAAAATATAAATAAAAGTCAGCAGATAGCAAATCAAGTTCTAATCGGTAAATTTCACTGTTTCCATTGTCTCATCAAAATAATGAAGTCCGTCTTCAAAGTGGGAAGGATATGCCCAATAGGTAAAAATATAGATGCTCTGATTGTGCACCACCCAGATATCCCGCAACCGCCACCAGGGTTCACCGGATGGGCGTTGAAGCGTGAATTGAACAGCATCTTTTCCAGCCAGGTTAGTATCCTCACGAGTGAATTCCTGGTCTGGATAATTGTCACGGACTACCTTATATGCATCCTGATAGACTTGCTCCATATCCATGTCCGGTGAATATGGTCGTTGCATCACGGCAATGCGATAACTGTATCCATTTTTGGAGCCAGGTTTTCCATCACCAGTATTTAGAATTTCATCAGTATCATATTCCGGATTGTGCTGAATAAAGTCCCCAATATCCGGCCAAATCTCATTAAACCGGTAGAAATTTTCGGGATATGTGAGAACAAGATCCGCATTGGCCCATTCGTGGCTCGAGCTTTCCGTTACAGATGTATCTGTTGGTGTAGGTAATATGTATCCAGAAGGGTTTAACTTATCACCTGAGAAGTGACAGGTATCGGCAACCAAAAATAACAGACCAAAGATAAGATAAATACGAAGTGGAACAAACATTATCCCTCCCTGATTAACTATTTCATTTATTATATCCAGCAAAATATTAAAATAAAATATCCCTTGCATCGGGATATTTCTCAAAACAATGATTGGATTATTCTGCCAAACGTAATGAAATGCGGCCGCGTTCGATCTCAACTTTTATAATCTCGACATCGATCACATTCGCCACCTGTAAAAAAGTACCTTGCGGCATCTGTGAGCGATGGAGCAATCCATCCTGTTTTACGCCAATATCCACAAAAGCCCCAAAATCGACTACATTCCTCACTGTTCCTTTCAGTTTCATGCCTTCTGCCAGGTCTTCCATTTTGAGGACATCGCTGCGGAGGATCGGTGGAGGGGCATCCTGACGGGGATCACGACCCGGGCGAACCAGTTGCTCAAGGATGTCTGTTAACGTAAGCAGCCCGCAGCCCAGTTCTGCTGCCAAAGCTTCCGGTGTGATTTCTGAGCGCAATTTTTCCACAGCCTCTCGCCGTTCGGCAAGAGCGGCATTGGAACTTAATTTCAATCTTTTCAATACCGCATTTGCAATGGGATAACTTTCCGGGTGAATGGCAGATGCATCCAATGCGTTCTTTCCACCGATGATCCGCAAAAATCCTGCACTTTGTTCGAATGCCTTTGGACCCAATCCGGCGACCTTCTTTAATTCCGTTCGCTCTTTATAAATGCCATTTTCATCACGGTTGCTGACGATCTTTTCAGCCAGCTTTGGTCCAATTCCCGCCACATGCGCCAGCAGAGCAGTGGATGCGGTATTCACATCCACTCCCACACGGTTAACCACATCTTCAACCACACCATCCAGGGTGGTTTTCAATAAACCCTGATCGACATCATGCTGATACAGTCCAACACCAATTGACCTGGGATCGATCTTCACTAACTCTGCCATCGGATCCTGGACACGTCGGGCGATGGATGCTGCCCCACGCAGTGAAACATCCAGATCCGGCATTTCCTGCCGTGCTAACGGACTGGCAGAATAAACACTTGCCCCGGCTTCATTGGTAATAATGTATTTCACAGCGGCTTGATCTTTTATAACCTGAGCCGCCAATTGCTCGGTTTCGCGGGATGCAGTGCCATTGCCGATCGAGATGAGGGAAACATGATATTTCAGGATCAATCCACGAATTATTTCGAGAGTCTCATTCCATTTCTTTTGCGGTTCGTGCGGATAGAGGGTGCCGGTGTACAGCAGTTTACCTGTTGCATCCACTATGGCTGCTTTGCAGCCAGTACGAAATCCGGGATCCAAACCCAAGACCACCTGCCCGGAAAGAGGAGGTTGGTTGAGAAGCCCGCGCATATTATCGGCAAATACGCGGATGGCATGTAATTGCGCCTGGATGGATAACTCCCGCCGGACGTCACGTTCAATGGCAGGAAGCAAAAGCCGTTCTGCGCTATCGACGATTGCCAATTCCAATTGCTGGCAAAAAGGTGAGTGCTGGTCTGGCCGAAAAGAAGACTGAATAGCTCCCAACCAGTCGCGCTCAGGTACGACAACGCTCACACGAAGTACTTTCTCCGTCTCACCCCGGTCGATTGCCAGCACCTGGTGGGGACGCATTTTATCCACCCGGTTTTCATATTCATAATACAACTCATACACGCGTTTTTCGTCCGCGGTATCCGGAATTCTTTCAACCTTCAGCGATGCAAACTGTAATGCCTTTTCGCGGGTCAACCTGCGAACATCCGCATGGTCACTGATCGCCTCTGCAACGATATCACGGGCACCAGCCAATGCATCATCAATCGTTGTGACCTGTTCATTTAAGAATCCCTGCGCAGTTTTTTCAGCGTTACCAGGTGTGCGGGATTGTTTGAGGATGAATTCCGCCAACCCCTGGAGACCTTTTTCACGGGCGATGCTGGCACGGGTACGCCGTTTGGGTTTATATGGCGCGTATAGATCTTCGACCGCTGTTATCGTCAAAGCCTGGTTTATTTTTTCTTCCAATTCGGGTGTTAATTTTTCCTGCTCTGAAATCGAAGCCAAAACAGCAGCCCGGCGTTCGTCCAAGGCACGCAAACGTTCGACTTCTGCCTGGATGTCACGGATCTGCACTTCATCCAGGGTGCCAGTCATTTCTTTGCGATATCGAGCAATGAAAGGAACTGTATTTCCTCCATCCAACAGCTCAATAGCTGCAGTCACCTGGCTGGATTTTAACTTTAATGATTTTGCGATGGGAAGCGAATAATCGGTCAACTGATCGTCCTTTGGGATAATATTGTATCCGCTATTCTATCACGCCTGGAAATTGTCTATTAAATCTTTAATGTGAATTATGGCTTTTTTAAGCCAGGATAATGTAATCGCAAAAAACGATCACCAGAAATTATCTACTGGAAGTGGTAATTGCATCCGGTAGGATCTTATAAATTACCCGAATTTGCCCTGGCACCCGCCACTGGTAAGGTTTTCCAGTATATTTCATGGATAATTTATCAATGTGGGCTTCAGCTCCATCTTCTGTGATCTCAACTACCCTGCCGCGGATCAGTACATATCGGTATGGATTGTCAGGATCCTGGACCTCAACTGCCACACGGCTATCCCGCCGCATATTCAGGTCCTTTACCCGTCCGCGAGCACTATTGATCATCAGATACGTTCCGTCGTAATCCACCCATAAAGGAGATACCTGGGGACCACCATCAGACATTAAAGTTGCTAAATGGCCATAAGCAGGCTTTGAAAAAAGATCCATAAAATCAATCGTTACCACCTTAGACATCTTGTCCTCCACCATCCAACTAGTTAATCGGATTATCAATTAATTATAAGCTCTAAACAACCAGGTGAAGCAAAATTGTAGACCGCTATATAATAAATATAACTTCCATCTAGAGGAATAAATATGAGAGAAATTGATATTACAACCTGGCCGAGAAGAAAACATTTTGAAGTATTTAATTCTTTTGATTATCCGCATTTCAATTTGTGCGCAAATGTAGATATATCCAGCTTATACTCCCTGGCAAAAGCAAAAAGCAAATCCCTGCACACCACCCTGGTCTATATCATCAGCCGAACAGCGAATGATTACCCGGAATTTAGATGGCGTATCCGAAAAGACAAAGTGATTGAACACGATGTCGTACATCCATCTGCCTCCATTCTATCCACGGATGATTTGTTTTCTTTTTGCACCATGAGGTTTTATCAGACTTTTGCTGAGTTCTATCCAAAGGCTGAAGCAACAATAGAACATACAAAACAACATTCAATACTAGAGGATGAACCGGGACAGGATGACTTACTCTTTTTGACCAGTATCCCATGGATATCTTTTACTGGAATCATGCACCCCATTCATATGCACCCGGTCGATTCCGTTCCCAGGTTTGCATGGGGGAAGTTCTTTAAGGAACATGACCGGGTCTTGCTGCCATTATCAGTCCAGGTGCATCATGCTTTGATGGATGGGTTCCATGTTGGTCGTTATTATCTAAAATTGCAGCAATACCTGGATGAACCGGAATCCTGGTTGGTATAACATGATATGTTTGTAGATTACCCTCGCATCCATATTGACTCTGGATGCATGCAACTTATATTTCCACAAATCCGTATACATATTAAATCCATTTGATTCGAGGACTACTATGTCACAACCCGCAACTTTATTAAAGAACTTCTTTACTGTTTTTCTCAAAGGCCAAACCTACCTTAATATGCTTTATTTACTATTATCCTTTCCCCTGGGAATTGTCTATTTCGTCATACTTATAACAGGATTTTCGGTAGGGATTCCATTAATTATCGTCTGGGTAGGTCTGCTTATCCTTCTTGGGCTATTTGCCCTTTGGATCGGGTTTGTTGTCTTTGAAAGGAAAATGGCGATCTGGCTGCTTAAAGTGGATATTCTTCCCATCAGTATTCCTGATGGAACAGGGAAAACACTTTGGCAGAAGTTTAAAACCAGGGCCGGGAATCCAGTCACCTGGAAAGGGCTGGTATTTTTAATGGCCAAGTTCCCGATCGGTGTGCTATGTTTTACCGTCCTGGTTTCATTACTCTCAATATCATTAAGCTTATTTACCGTTCCGATCTACTATCGTCTATTTCAACCGGTGATCGATCTGACCTGGAACACGATGCCAGTTAACCTGAATGTCATTGACACATTACCCGAAGCTTTGATTTGCAGCCTGATCGGTTTTTTCTTGCTACTGATCTCACTTCATATTTTCAACGGGATGGCGATACTATCAGGGAAATTTGCCAAAGTAATGCTTGGGAACTATTCCGCAACACAAGTAGAGCAGCCCGTTCCAATCATACAAGCAGAAACAGACATATCAACTACTCCAATTTAGTAGCATTCGCATCACTATAAATAAAGCTCTGTATCTCGAAATCCGGGACCAGGGCTTTTTCTATTATAATTAATTCACAAATTCGAATTCAAGGAAAAAAGTTATGACCAAACGATTGATCGTGGTTGCCGGGAATATTGGTACTGGAAAAACATCGCTCACAGAACGAATTGGTGCACGTTTAGGTTGGAAAACAGCTTTTGAATCTGTTTCCGATAACCCTTACCTGCCGGATTTCTATCGGGACATGAAAACATGGTCATTTCATTTACAGGTATTTTTCCTAGGACACCGTTCTGATCAGTATTTGGAATTAGCGAATGAGCCAATCTCAGCCATTCTGGATCGAAGTATCTATGAAGATGCCTTCATCTTTGCCCGTGCACTGCATCACATGGGGAACTTGACCGAAAGGGACTATAAAGCTTACAGAAAACTTTATGAATTAGTCGTCAAGAACCTGCCTGCTCCCGATCTGCTAATATATTTACGTGCACCTATTGAGATCTTGATGAAGCGCATCCAGGAGCGGGCTCGCAATATTGAAACCGGGATTTCAGCCGAATACCTGACATTACTTGATTCATATTACGACGATTGGCTGCAAAACTTTGACCTCTGTCCTGTCCTGACCATCCAGACCGATGACCTGGATTTCGTAAATAAACCTCACACCCTGGATATTATTGTGGAACGTATCAATAATAAACTTTCAGGCAAGGAAGAAGTGGTTTTTAAATAAAGTATTCTTCGTGTGTACTCATACTTTTCCACCAGGAATTTCATTGTAAATATGATTCAATTTTCTATCTCCATGCAACTATGGTAAAGAACTTGCGTATATAGAGATAGAAAACAGGTAACCAGAAATGACGACGCAGACAAACACAGACACAACTGCATCAGGGATCACTCCATTGGAACCGGCTGAATTCACTCGGATCGTCGAGGAGAATCAAAAACCGGTATTCAACCTGTGCTATCGAATGCTTGGAGACCCGAGCGATGCAGAAGATGCTGCCCAAGAAACCTTCTGGAAAGCCTATAAATATTACAACCGGTATGATCCAACCCGGTCATTGCTGACCTGGTTATTATCAATCGCTGCCCACCATTGTATCGATCAAATTCGGAAAAGGCGGATGAAGACCATCAGTATCGATCTGTTCGCTGATGAGCTTTTACCCGATTCCGGGTTGACTCCCGAAAAGGCGTCTATTGAATCGAACGAAAAAACCCGATTGCGTGGAATGTTACGAATTCTCACACCGGACGATAGAGCAGCGATCGTGATGCGTTACTGGTACGATTTTACTGATGAGGAAATAGGAAATGCTCTCCACTTAAGCATAAGCGCCGTGAAAAGCCGATTATTTCGCGCTCGAAAACAAATCGCTCTGGCCTGGAAAAAATCTCAGGAAGAAAGCTTTGGAGAACCGAGGAGGCAACATGAACCATTATCCATATGAAGAATGGTTGTTAGAAGAAAAACTTACCGATGACCAGGGAAAACAATTGAAAGAACACCTGACTCATTGTGTTGAATGCCGGGAACTACGCACGGCCTTATATGAAACTGACCAATTATTATCAAATCTCCCCTTGGCTAAACCGGCTGATGGATTTACCGATCGGTGGGTGAACTATGCCAACCTGAAGCAGGAAGCAAGGCAAAAAAGTTGGGTATGGCTGCTATTAAGTGGATTCGTACTGAGCGCAGGTATCAGCTTATTGGTATTGCAATTACCTGTGATTCTCTCCGGTGTCTCAGGTTCTCAAATGTTTGCCAGCTTTTTTCTCTACCTGATCAGAACGCTTGAAAATGTTTATGAATTTGTGCGCTCATTCAGGTTCATACTGGAAGTGTCCGCTATCCGAATTCCTTCCTATGTATTGATCGGGATAGGAATGAATGTCGCTTTTTGGATCGCTATCTGGTCATTTTCCCTCTGGAAAGTCGTTCGCCCCAAAGGTAGCCTGCAATGAAAAAACTGATCTACTCTTTATTAGTTTTTCTACTCATTGCGGCATTCCTCCCGTCAACAGTATCAGCGAAGACACTCAACGATGATAAAGTGGTTTTAGGGGGAACTTTCAAGCTATCCGATGGAGATACCCTGAATGGAAATTTGATCATCATCGGTGGTACGGCTACAGTATCCCAAGGTTCAACAGTGACAGGGGATATAGTTCTTGTCGGCGGGACGTTGACTGCCGGAGGAACAGTAAATGGCAGTTTAATAGTTGTTGGAGGATCTGCCCACCTGAAAGGCTCAGTATATATATTTGGCGATTTGATCACCACCTCATCCAGTATTGATCAGGAAACAGGTGCAACAATCGCCGGATCTGTGCGGCAGAATTATATCCTTCCTTTCCATGTGCCGTTTTCTGGTGATAATCAAACCAAACCGGAAATTAAACCTGAAATAACGGTACCAGATCTGAATCCACTTCTGAAGACATCCAGAATTGGTTTCCGGAGTTTCGGAGTTGCGATCCTTGCCATGCTTCTGGCATTGGTTCTTCCCAACATGGTTAAGAGGGTAATCCATCCCATCCTGGCCGCTCCATTAATTTCCGCAGGATTTGGCTTACTGACCGTTTTTCTTGCGCCAGTTGTTCTGATTATGATTGCCATTACGATCATCGGAATTCCTATCTCGTTACTTGGAATTCTTGTCCTCGCATTTGCCGGTTTCCTGGGCTGGACTGCAATTGGTACTGAAATTGGAAATCGTATTGCGCAAGGATTCAAATCACAATGGCACATTGCTGTAAGTGCAGGAGTGGGTACTTTATTGCTGACGCTGGTTACCGAATTAATTAGATTTATCCCCTGTGTTGGTTGGATCACCCCTGTCCTTATCAGTATACTTGGATTAGGTGCGGTTGTGCTTACCAGATTGGGTACCCGAGAATATATAAAAAATATAACTTGAAATATAAGAAATAATTCTTTAGGAGATAAAAAATGAAAAAATACTCAATACTTATGATCTTATCTGTAATTGTTCTGCTGACAATGGCATGTAGTTTCACAGTAAATTTGCCGACCATTGAAACGGGACCAGACCAAACCTTTGACATTAAAGAAGCTTCTCCTTCCGGAAACGAGCCATTCGATGTGAATTTAAAGATCGGTGCTGCGAAGATCAATTTTACCGGAGGAGCTAAAGATCTCGTGGATGGAACCATCGTTTACAATGTCGTTGACTGGAAACCCATTGTCACCAGGACTGACTCCAGCCTGGAAATCAACCAGGGCAAAGTTTCTGATGTAGGCGGCTTCAATTTGAAAGACATAAAGAACAATTGGACTCTCAAGTTTACTGATAAAACACCTTTGAACCTGGACATCAACGCTGGCGCATACCAGGGAAAAATGGACTTTTCGGGTGTACCTTTGGCATCCCTGGCGATAACAGATGGAGCAAGTGATAATACTGTTTCGTTCAATTCACCGAATCCAACTGTCATGTCAGAATTGTCCTATACAACCGGAGCATCCACAGTTACATTAAAAGGTCTGGGCAATGCTAATTTTGAAAACATGTCCTTTACTGGTGGAGCAGGAACATATACTTTGGACTTCTCCGGCACACTAAAGCAGGATGCTTCTGTGAAAATTGAGGCCGGGGTGAGTACGACAAAAATCATCGTGCCTGCAGGTATGAAGGTAGTCGTAGATGTCGAAGGTGGGATCAAGACCGTTAACACCCAGGGAACCTGGACCGCGAATGGTACAAGATATGAAACAGAGGGAAGTGGACCAACCCTGACCATGAATATTAATACAAATCTGGGAACACTTTCGCTCATCCAGGAGAAGTAAAATCGACAAAAAGTCTAAAGGTCCGGAACATTTTTCCGGACTTTTTTTTATTGGTTATCTTTTCTTAGGAAAAGCGCTGCAACAGCGCCTGCGAGACAAATCGCGGCAGTGGAATAAAATACCGGTACAAATCCGAATTTATCGGCAATGTAACCAGTGGCAAATGTTCCTAGTGACCCGCTGGAAAACATAAAACCTAAAACCAACCCGGTGACCATCCCGGTGCCACCCCGGATCAGCTTTTGTGCTAAAACAAGGATGACGCAAAATGCAGAACCTACCAGAAACCCGGAAAGTGGTACCAGGAAATAGTAAATTACATTATAGCCAATGATCGGAATGATCAATAACGGAATTGTTCCGAAAAATAGTGATAGGACTATTGTGATCTCTTTGCCATATTTATCAGCTTGAACCCCACCAAACACATTGCCTATCGCATAACCACCCATAAAAAGCGCGGATAAGATACCATAAGTAGATGGAGACTGACCAAGATCACTCAAGTACTTTGGCATGAAGGTGACCATATTTTGTTGAACCCAGGAAAGAAAAGCTGCTGCCAAAATTAATGCGATCACTCCCCTGCTTAGCCATTTGGTCTTGGAGGTTTCAGCATTTGTCTCAATTTTAGCATCCATGTTGAATGGACCAACTTTGCGTAAATGCCACCACGCCCACCCTGTTACTGGCAGGGTAAGGAAGACCAGCGGAAATAGTCCAGGCAGGCCAAATCTTTGCAGGAGAGGACCTCCCAATAGTGGACCAAAAAAACCTCCCGCCTGACCAAATAAGAAGAATAACGATGTCGCAGTTGTTTCCCGACCATCCAGAAGATCTCTTCCGAGCATGGTCGCCTGGGCAGCTCCGGCAGGATGAAAGGCACCCGAACCCAAACTGGCAAGGATCAAATATACCAGGGCAGAGGAACTTGGTGTGAGCAGTGCCACCATGAACCAGAAGCCCATCCACAAGACTCCCCCGCTGACCAGCCAGCGTGGTCCGATCCGGTCTGAAAAAAAGCCAAAAAACGGTTGGGCCAGACGCTGCTGAAACAACATAGATCGTACTGAATAACCCGATCGTTGTATTTGTTAAATGGTAAGGGCCGCTCCAGTATGTTAATAGAACAGCCCTTTGTCCGTTAAGAATATCAATTATTAAATGCCCCATGGCGATTGAAGAAAAAAGGCGATCAATTAATAATGCCATGTTATGTCCGCTTTAATGGATTATGTATAAATTTCGGATTCTTGAATGATCTTGCCAACTCCAGCAGTCACATATGGAAGCCAGGGATGACCATTTTTTACCCGGTCACGTAGATCAGAAGATGAAATTTCGATGATGGGTGTTTTCAGAAAAACAGTTTTTTGATGTAATTCAGGCAGCTTTTGATCGAGCATTTTCCAATCCGGTTTCTCATTCACCCGCAGCATTACGACGATAAGGTGACATTCGCGGATAAATCCGGTTGGATCATGCCAGGTTGGCAGATCGTTGAGTGAATCTCCACCCAGTAGATAATAAATTTGAGCATCCGGACGAGAAAGCTTGAATTCCCGCACTGTATCCACGGCAAAGTGAGGCCCGGGCCGTTTAATCTCAATTTCAGAGAATTTGAATTCAGGAAAATCCTTGATCTCAGCTTTTACCATGGCTTTTCGTAATCCGACATCTGTGATCACCTGCCCCTTCTTATGGGGAGGATCGGGTGTCAGAACCCAAAAAAGGGCATCCAAATCCAATTGGGAAAATGCTTCTGACGCGAGAATGAGGTGTCCGATATGTGGAGGATCAAATGTCCCGCCAAATAATCCTATACGCATAGCGGAATCACTCCTGCCAATCGAACTCAAAAGTTGAGATGCAGACGGTATCACCGTTTTCCACACCTGCTTTGCGAAGTGCGTCATCGACACCGAGGAAATCCATTAAACGCTGGAAGCGGCGGATGGATTCTTCCATTTCCCAATACGTCATCTCAGCTGCACGTTCGATCGCTTTACCCTTCACCCGCCATTTTCCATCGTAATCCTTGGAAATTGTAAAGTCGCGTGTATCTTCTCCGGGTTTGTAAACAGGTATCTCAGCGGATGCCGGCCTTTCCGGTTCGGGTGTCTCCCGCAGTAATTGGGCGGTCTTCCACATTAAGTCGGTCAGGTTAGTCCTGGCGAGGGCAGAGATTGTAATCAAATGTATGCCGTGTTTTTTGAATTTGCTCTGCAATCCTTTAAGTTTTTGTTCCACTTCGGGATTATCAATTTTATTCAGAACCACAAGCTGCGGTTTTTCGCCCAGTAATGGATCGAATAAAGCCAGTTCGCTGTTGATCTGGGCGAAATCTGACAATGGATCTTCTGATTCACCATTAATTAGGTGGATGAGTACCCGGCAGCGCTGGATATGCCTGAGAAAGCTATCTCCCAGACCAACACCCATGTGTGCGCCTTCCACAAGACCCGGAATATCTGCAAGAACAAGGCTGGTATTATCATCCAAATTCACAACACCGAGATTGGGTTCGAGTGTGGTGAAGGGGTAATCAGCAATTTTTGGCCGGGCGTTGGTGACTGCAGCCAACAGGCTGGATTTACCGGCATTCGGCAGTCCCACGATCCCGACGTCTGCAATGAGTCTTAACTCCAGACGAAGATTTTTTTCCTCGCCAGGTTCACCTTTTTCCGCTGTGCGGGGAGCCTGGTTCCGGGAATTCTTAAAATGCGGATTGCCTTTTCCTCCCCGGCCACCTTTGCATAAGACGAATTTTTGTCCCGGGTCCACAAGGTCCGCAAGAATTGCACCAGAATCGGCATCATAAATGATCGTACCGGCAGGAACTTCAATCTTTAGATCATCAGCACCGTGCCCGGTCTGGTTATTAATGCCACCCTTTTTGCCATCATCCGCAATGAAATGCGTTTTATGTTGGAATAATTGGAGAGTATTCATATGGCTGTTCACAGTGAAAAGGATATTGCCGCCTTTTCCACCGTCACCGCCATCCGGTCCACCGTGTGTAATGAACTTCTGCTGGAGGAAATGGACCATGCCATCTCCGCCTTTTCCTGATTTTACATATAATTTGGCTTCATCTATAAACATGGAATTTATTATACCCGAGGGAATGGTATTGTAGGACAATTGGACGGAAAAAGCTGCGGGAATGTTTTGTCCATATTATTTACACACCCCGTAAGTTCTACGGGGTGTGTGTTTTTCTATTTCTTAGGTTCGATCGTTGATGTTTTCGTTATTGGAGTTACAGGTTTTTTCTTGTTCTCTTTCTTTTTCTTCTTTTCCTTATTCTTTGGACTTTTATCTCCCATCGGTTCCTCCTCTTACCGCTGGTTCCTGTAAAGAACCTGATTGGCGCGGCGATTTTGATCGACAACAACGTTACTTCCCAATATATTTGAGAAGATCAACTCATTAACCATAGCATAAATTCTTTTTCAACACAAGCACGAAAACACACTATCTTTGGGCAAAACACAATAAAACTTATCAATTGGATTACATACATGAAATTACAACGGAAAGTGACCAGGGAGAATCTCGCAAGAAAAATAATACTAGTCAGAATTATCCATTTCCAGAATCACACCAGTTGTCATGTAAATAATTCTTTCACAAATGTTTGTTACCCGATCTGCCAATCGTTCCAGGTTATGAGCAGCCCACATCAGGTTATTGGAAATATGAATTTTTTCCGGATCAGAAATCACCAGATTGGTTAAATCTGAAGAAACCTGGTTATATAAACGGTCTACTTCATCATCCTCCAGCGGTATTTGTCGTGCCGCGAAGGTATCCCCGGCCATTAATGCATCCAAAGACCGCTGAAGCATACTTAGGCCTAAATCTGTCATTAGCACCAGCCGTTCAATTACAGGAGATGCACCTGTAATCTCATTTATTCGAAGAGTGATCTTGCCAATACCCTTTGCATAATCTCCAATTCGTTCAAGTTCAATAATGATTTCAAGGATCGATGCTAAAAATCGAACATCCCGTCCCATGGGTTGTTGGGTGGCAATCAAATTGATGCATTCCCCCTCAAGGGAATATCGCTTCTCATTGATGACCTGATCACCTCTAATAATTTGCCTTGCAAGATTATGGTCTTGATTTTGGAAGGCTATCATTGATTGCCTAATTGCTTGTTCCACCATGCTACCCAACACCAGAACCTGATCTGAAAGATTTCTCATTTTATTATCAAAAGTTTCGCGGTTGTTAACTGAATACATAATGTTCCTTAATATTCTTTCGTAAATTACCCGAAACGCCCAGTAATATAGCCTTCAGTTCGTTCATCATGCGGGTTGGTGAAAATCTGGTTGGTTTCACCATGTTCAACCAAAATCCCTGATCGATCAGAATCCATGGTTAAGAAAGCTGTGAAATCTGAAACTCTGGCTGCCTGCTGCATATTATGGGTCACTACTATGATCGTGTACTCCTCAGCTAATTCCCTCATCAACTCTTCGATCTTTAGTGTGGCGATTGGATCGAGGGCTGAAGCAGGTTCATCCATAAGAATTATTTGAGGTTGTATGGCTATAGCCCTTGCGATGCACAAACGCTGCTGCTGCCCGCCTGAAAGAGACAATCCACTTTGATTAAGTTTATCCTTGACTTCATCCCACAAAGCAGCCCTTCTAAGGCAATGCTCCACCCATTCATCCATGCTTGGGCTTCCCACTTCGCTGGTAAACCCGTTGATCCGTGGACCCCAGGCCACATTTTCATAAATGCTTTTTGGGAAAGGATTTGGCTTTTGGAAAACCATACCCACCCGCCTACGTATCTCCACTGGATCGACATCAGGTGCATAAATATTTTGACCCATAAATTGAATTTCCCCATCAATATGTGATGATGGTACCAGTTCATTCATCCTATTAAAAGAGCGTAACAATGTGGATTTTCCACAACCCGATGGTCCAATGATCGCAGTAATTTTATTTTGTTTGATTTGCAGAGAAATATCTTTTACTGCACGAAAGTTACCATAGTAAATATTAATATTACGGGATTCAATGGCAAATTCGGAATTACTTGATAAAGTCATATCTTTACTTCCGGTATCGGTTGCGCATATAGATGGCTATGCCATTGAGGGATAAAAGGATTGCAAGCAGCACCAGAATTGCGGCGGCTGCCAAATTCCGAAATTCTGCCTGCGGGCGTGCTGTCCACTGATATATTTGGATGGGTAAACTGGTAAACTTGGAAAATATATTATTCGGGTCAAAGGTGATGTAAGTGGCTGCACCGATCACGACAAGTGGAGCTGTTTCTCCAATCGCTCTCGAGATCGCAAGAATGGATCCAGTAAGGATACCAGGAATTGCGCCAGGCAGAACATGCGACCAAACAGTCTGCCATTTGGTGGCTCCAACACCATAACTAGCCTGGCGGATGGAATCGGAGACCGACCGGATTGCCTCCTGGGCGTTGATAATGATCAGAGGTAACACCAGGACAGCCAGCGTTAATCCGGCTGATAGAATTGTGCGTCCATTTGCAGATTGTGGATCCGAAAAGCCAAATAAGGCGCCGCTCGTAATTGGTTCCATAGCCCGTACAAATATTGCCAATCCCAGCATCCCATAAATGATGGATGGAACTCCCGCCAGGTTGTTGATATTTGTCTGGATGATTCGATTTATCCTATTATCATCAGCATATTCTTCCAGATAAATTGCTGCACCCACACCTAATGGGAAAGCAACTATTAATGTTAGGAAAACTGTCCATAATGTACCCAGAACGGCAGTTCTTACGCCTGCTTTTAATGGATCAGACGATTGTGGACTGGATAGAAATCCTGGATTGACCCATGAAATGAATTTAATCTCAGCGTTAGGGTAATTTTCTCCTGCATATGTGAATATAGTATCCTTTTTGAAAATTGAATCAAATAAAGGCCAGGTGGCTTGAATTTCTGGCTTTACAACTTCAGCCCAAACAAGATCATATATTTTAGTTTTAGTCATTTCCAACAAAGGGCTCTCGCGTTCAAGCTGGCGTAATCTACCACTTGATACATTATTCGCCAGGATTTCCCTTAATTCAGGTACGGATAATTTTTCCAGGGATACCCCATTTGCTGTCAAAGTGTCAGGGTTAATTTTTGTTTCAATGGCAACATAACCAAATGATTGATTGATAATGTTATAAAGTAATAATGATAGGAATACGATTCCGATCACTGTTGAACTACGGAAAACGACACGCCAGATACTTTCAACAAGATGCCGATCTTTTAAGTTAGCTTTAAAACGGGGGAGAGTATTGGACGCATCATTCTTGTACCTCCCTGAATTTGCGCACAATTTTTTGACTGATGATATTCAAAACCAGGGTAATGAAGAAGAGAAGTAACCCAATGGCGAAAAGACTGTTGTAATCAATTGAATCGTAGCTTAAATCTCCACCGGAAATTCGTACAATGTGCCCGGTCATCGTTTCTGCACCTTTGAATGGATTGAATGTAAAATTCGGACCGGCACCGGAAGCCAAAGCTACGATCATCGTTTCTCCGATTGCCCGTGAAATACCCACGATGAAAGCGGCAGCAATACCTGATAAAGCTGCAGGAACAACGACTTTTAATGCAGTTTCCAGTTTGGTTGCTCCAAGGCCATAAGCTGCTTCCCTCAAGGATCTGGGAACTGCCGTCAAGGCATCTTCTGCCATTGAGGAAATCAATGGCAGGATCAGTATTCCCATGACCAACCCCGCAGAAGCAGTATTGTAGATATTTACAACATCTTCCCCAAATATTTTACGGAGCAGCGGGGTCATAAAACTCAACGCAAAGTAACCATAGACAACAGTTGGAATTCCTGCAAGGACTTCCAGAACAGGCTTAACGATGCTTCGTAATCGGGATGAAGCATATTCACTTAAGTAAATGGCAATCGATAACCCTAGAGGAAGTGCTATCAACATCGCAAAGAGGGTCGTCATGAGAGTAGCATTGACAAGAGGGAGAATTCCAAATTCACCTCCTTGGGGTTGCCATTTCAAACCGGTAAAGAATTTCCATATATTTACCCCCGGAGTTAGGAAAAATAGGAGAGCTTCCTTTCCAATTTCATATACTATTCCGATCGTAGTAAAAATTGAAAATATTCCACAGAAATACAAAAATACCTGGATCGCACCTTCTCCCAGTCTTCTCTTTTTTAGAAGGTTGATCTCACCGTCATTTGTTTTTCTTATGGTACTTAGTGGTAAATCCATGGATAAACCTAATTTTGTAACAAAATTCAAATTCTGGCTGCAAATGTGAGTGGTGATGAGAGTATGTTCATCTGCAGCCAGGGTGGATGTGGTCAGTATTATTTTATTTTAGGGCATCCAGAAGTGATTGCCTGGCTTCATCCAAGGCAGTCTGGCTGGCTGGGAAGTACCCAACATTTTGGATCTCTTCGTTTACGTAGGTAAGAAAGAAGTTGATAAATCCAGCCACCTGCGGCTTACTCTTCAAAATCTGTGCATCAGAGTACAGGAATAACGGGCGGGATAGTTTGTATGTGTTGTCTTCTGCGGTCTCAAAGGAAGGTGCTACACCATCAACTGAGATGGCATTGAGTTTGTCTTTATTTTCAGCATAGTAGGCGAAGCCGAAGTATCCAATCGCGTACTTGGATCCTTCAACACCTTGTACCAGAACGTTGTCATCCTCTGAGAACTGGATATTGGCACTGTTCAGTATGTCTGCTTCTGCTGCTTTCAGGTCAACTTTTCCATCAGCATCCTTGAAGTTGGGACCCAAAACTACTTCCACAAAGTAATCAAAGGTGCCTGAATCGGTACCTGGTGAAAATCTCAGGATGTCTTCGTTTGGCCATTCAGGACGAACATCTGACCACTTGGTCACTTTTGAGGAATAGATCATTCCCAATTCTGCCAGAGTTACGTCTTTGACAAAATCGTTCTGTCCACTCAAAACGACTGCAAGTGCGTCTGTTCCAATTCGGAACTGGATGGGAGTGCGGCCGATTGCGGTACAACTTTCAACTTCAGTATCCTTGATCTTGCGGGAAGCATTGGCGATGTCGGTCTCTCCGGTCTTACAGAAACGCTCTAAACCAGCTCCTGATCCAATGGAGTCGATGGTGACTTCCCCGGCAAATCCTTCATTCTTGAAACGTTCGGCCATGACTTCGGCAAGGGGGAACACTGTAGAACTGCCTGCAGATACGATCTTGCCAGACAGCGCAGCCGGATCAACTTCTGGAAGCATACCGCCTTGTTCAACCGGTGCTTCAGTAGTAGGTGGAACTACAGGTGCAGCGGTTGGTTGTTCTTGTGGAACTGAAGTTGGTGCGGTCTCTGGAACTACTACTTCTGTTGGCGTTTGTGGGGTATTGTTTGGTGCGCATGCTGAAAGGAGCAGGGATGCGGCTACCAGAACTGCGGTTACAAATTGTACTTTTCGAAACATATATCCTCCAATAATCGTAATATTTTTTTATACAATCAGAGGATAACATGTGAAGTTTAACAGATAGAATCCTTAATGTAAAAGTTAAGTCAACGTCAGGTTAATATATGGTTAACAAAAAACGCTCTCAAAACAATCATATCGAAAGCGTTAATTTTCCATGGGACTATTATGCAATTGGAATTGTAAAGAAGAATGTGCTTCCCTGGCCAATAATGCTTTCAGCCCAAATTTTTCCATTATGCGCTTCTACCATGTGCCTGGCAATCGCCAACCCCAACCCGGTGCCACTGCTTGATCGCGACCGGTCGACTTTATAAAACCGTTCAAAGATTCTAGGAAGATCAGCAGGTGAAATTCCCCTACCGGTATCTTTTACCGAGAATTGGATAATCTTACCACTGCGGGAAGCACTTATGACGACCTGACCGCCATTTGGTGTGAATTTAATAGCATTATGCATCAAATTTACGACCACCTGCTGTAAGCGGTAGCCGTCTGCCATAATTTCGGGCAAATCTTCTGAACAGTCCATGCTGAAAATGATACCTGCTCGTTCCGCCTGCATAAATAAACGTTCAAAAGCAGGTTGAATAATACTTATCGGTTTTGTTGGTTTTAATTCTAGCGGTACCCGGCCAGATTCAATCCTTGAAAGTTCAAGTAATTCGGATACCATCAAGCTCAGAGAATCCACTTCGGTTTCGATGCGTTCAAGGAAACGATGAGCGGCAGGTGGATCATCAATTGCCCCATTTTGGAGTGTCTCAGTCAGGGCTTTTATTCCGGCCAGCGGTGTTCGCAATTCATGGGATACGTTACTAATAAAATCACGCCGTACTGCATCAGTTTGAACCTGCCTGGTAATATCCTGGAAAAGTAAAAGGACATGGTCAGGCAGGATGGAACCCAGTAAGGTCGCTATAGCCTGCACATGAATTTTATTATTTGAAATTTCAAATTTTGCTGTTTGACTTTCACCGGTATCCAAACACTTCTGCCGTAATTCAACCGGTTGATGATCCTGGGTTACTTCGATCAATGGAATTCCTATTGCAGATCCAGTATTATAGGAGTACATTTTTTTTGCAGCCGGGTTGATGAGTTGAACCATTCCTTTACCATCAACGATAATGACGCCATCATTCATTTTTTCCAGTACTGCTGACAGTTTCGCGCGTTCTGTGTCAATTTCACTGATTTGATTCTGGATTTCCAGATTCATGGTATTAAAAGCCCGGGAAAGCTGCCCGATCTCATCGGTTTTTGATGAAATGATTCCAACATTATTATTCCCGGGTGATAATTGCTGAATATCCCTGGTAAGATTTCGGAGAGGTTGGGATATTCGGATCGATATAAGACTGGCTATAAGAATCGCTAACAAAGTAACAAGAATTGTCGTTGAAACAAGCACCCCCTGAAGTTGGCGGACATTCAATTCAACCTGGTCCAGGGGAATTGAGATGCGGATAATCCCTACTACTTTTTCGTTATCAGTAACGGCAACGGCGGTATACATCATTTGATAACCGACCGTGTGGCTGAACCTGTTGCTGGAACCACTGCCCGCTTTAAGTGCAGCAGCCACTTCGGGTCGACTCAAGTGATTATCCATGGTCGCCCGATCTTCGTGTGATTCACCCAATACAGTTCCATCCACCGTGATGATCGTTACCCGCGCATCAACCACACTTGCCCAATGTTTGGCGATTGTATCCAGTCCAGCCTGCTGGTCACTGCTTAATAGAACCGGTTTTAAGACATCACCGACCATGCGGGCTTCAGAGGTCAGCCTGGCTTCCAAATTGCTTAAATAGATCTGTCGTACAAAATTGGAAATCAGAATTCCTAGAGCGGTCATCGCAATAAGGATTAGAAGAACGAAGGGCCAGGCGATTCTCCAGCGAATGGTTTGGAACATTAATCACCCCTCAAATCTATACCCAGAACTTCGTAGAGTAGTTATTCTTACGGGTTTCGACGGTTCCAGCTCAATTTTTTCGCGCAGCCAGCGAATGTGAACGTCCACTGTCCGCGTGTTTCCGGAATAGTCCCAACCCCAAACATGTTCCAGTAAATAATCCCGGGTTAATGCACGACCCTGATTTTGGGTGAAAAAGAGCAAAAGCTCATATTCTTTAGGTTTGAGGGTAAGGGGTTTGTCATCCAATAGCGCTTCGTGCCGGTCTTCGTCAACCACCAGGTTGCCAAAAACATGGCAATCCTTATTCGGTTGTTTGTGTTGTTCTGTATTTACATCTTCTCTGATGATCCTTACCCGCCGCAAATGTGCTTTTACCCGAGCCAACAACTCACGCATGCTGAATGGTTTGGTGATGTAATCATCAGCGCCAATTTCCAAGCCGATCACACGATCGATCTCATCTTCGCGCGCGGTTAACATCAGGATGGGTACCGACATTTCCTGGCGAAGTATTCGACAGATTTCGAAACCATCCAAACCTGGAAGCATGATATCCAGCAGGATCAGGTCGGGTTTTATACGGCGGGCAGTCTCAACACCCAGCACACCATCACCTACTGCTTCCACTGAATAATCCTCACGGGCAAGATTATACGTTAAAGCTTCACGTAACGAGATCTCATCTTCCACAACCAGAATTGTTGTCATAAATGGATTATAGCATGCAGCAATTTCATTGTGATGTTTATATGCAACAAGATATTGCAGGTAATCTAGATAAAAAAACTGCGCCAGAAAATCTAGCGCAGTTATGTTTCATATACTTCTGTTACTTCTTTCCAAATTTCTTCATCAAAATATCTTCCAGGGTAGGTTTGCGGTTCTTCTGGGGCTCATTGCGTACATATTAGATCGGTTTCTTCGCTTTTAGGACGCTTGTGATATCAATCGGGGTGGCAGATATGACCAGATCGACGTCAGCATTGTATATGTTATTTTCAAGATCTCTGGTCAGTTCACCACCATAACCTAAGGCAGGCAGTATTGTCACACAGGAGAGTATTCAACCCGGAATGGGAAAATTGAGTTTCACATCACTTCTGGAGCTGTGATGCCCAATAAAGCCAAACTGTTGGAGATGGCTTGCTTTGCAGCAGCCACCAGTCGCAACCGGCTGCTACGGACAGGTTCTTCCGCTTGCAGTACGGGACATTGATTGTAAAAGTCATTGAATGCCTGCGCAAGCCTAAATGAATAACTGGATATTACCAATGGTTTTAATTCTTCAGCAGCTTTCAAGACCTCATTCGGGAAGCGGGAAATCAGATCAATAAGGTTGATCTCAGAAGATTCAAGTTGTGTTTGAATTGGAGTAGATTCCGGGATGATGCTCTTGTTTTTGCGGAGGATGCTATTCGCCCTGACATGCGCATATTGAACGTAAGGTGCTGCCTGCCCGTCAAAATTAAGCGCAGATTCCCAATCAAATGTGACCACCTTGGTATTATCGCGGTCGAGCATGGAATACTTGATCGCGCCGAGAGCCACTGCATTACCAATCTGGTTCATTTCACTTTCAGGTAAGACCGGGTTCTTCTTGCGGACAACTTCAACAGCCCGGTCTACTGCCTCGCGCAGCAAGTCTTCCAGTAATACAACTGTCCCATCACGGGAGGACATGGTGAGGTTGCCCGGCAGGTTTACTATTTCATAAGCCAGGTGGTAACAGCGATCAGCCCAGGGGTAACCGGCAATTTCGAGGGTCTTGAAAATCTGCTGGAAGTATAACGATTGGCGAACATCCACTACATAGATCGATTTCGTCAGATCATATTCGGAGAATTTCTGGACAGCCAAAGGCAGGTCAGTCGTTGCATAAAGGGACGTCCCATCTGACCGCAAGACGACCAGGACCCGGTATTTCTCTTTCTTTTCCCCGACAAGTTTATCCAGGTCCACATATACAGCTTCATCCGGGCGGCCATCCACGGCAATACCACGTTCTATCAGACCGGCTATCATTTTTTTACCATCGTCTTCTTCTTCGCTTGGGAAGTAAAAACGGTCAAAACGTGCGCCCAGTCGGGCAAACATCAGATCAAAACCATCCAAAGACCACTTGCGGGTTGTTTGCCACAGAGCGATCACTTCCGGATCGCGATTGTCCCAGCGGGCAAACAGGGCTTTGATCTCTGCTTCTGCTTCAGGATCGGAGTGAGCGTGCGAATCAGCTTCCTCATACATGTCACCCATCCAGCGAATGGAATTCTCTGGTGGTTTTTCACCGTTATGGCGTTTGAGGTAATTCCACATCCACTTGACAACATGGGCACCGATATCGCCCATGTAATTTGCACGGACCACATCGTAGCCTGCAAAAGCTAATACATCACATATGCAAGCTCCCAGGATCACTGCCCGTAGATGTCCGACATGGAAGGCTTTATGCGTATTAAGATTGGCATATTCCACCATGATCTTGTCGGATTTTACCTGTCCGCGACCAAAATCAGCACCATAATGTAAAACTTCATCCACTACCCGGCGTGCAAATTCAGCAGGTTTGAAATACAGATTCAAGTAGCCTCGTACAGCTTCCACCCGGTCAAAGCCAGATTCTGAAGGTATTCGATCCGCAACAGATTGCGCCATTTCCTGTGCTCGTAGAGGCACATTGGATTTTAAATTTTTTTGTTTGGATTCCTGGGATGCAGCTTGAAAAAACGAAGTAGTAATTCCCCATTGACCGGCAAATGGTGCTGGAGTC
Source organism: uncultured Chloroflexia bacterium (assembly GCA_963827895.1). Lineage (GTDB taxonomy): Bacteria > Chloroflexota > Anaerolineae > Anaerolineales > Anaerolineaceae > PNON01. Next base: position 62,434 of record CAWHCY010000016.1, read on the forward strand.
CACTGCATTTGTATTCCAGACAGCTCAATTTCATCAAAATATGCGGTGGTAATGGATTCAACTTGTTTTTGTTCTGTCTGGAACATAATGATCTGACCACCTGTTCATTTAAGTACTTTTTGAATTATATCATGCTGAGTTTTGTACATCAAAAAGCGGAAGCTAAATGCTCCCGCTTATCAAGGGTAATACAAATATTACTTAGCCAGAGCGGCGAGGTGCTTCATCAGGCGGCTCTTGCGGCGGGCAGCGTTATTCTTATGGATAACACCTTTCGCTACGGCTTTGTCCAGAGCGCTAATGGCGGCAGCTGTGGTTGTCTGTGCGTCTTCATTAGTACCAGCTGCGACGGCTTTACGGGCAGCGGTGATGAACGTACGGGCGGTACCACGATAAATGCGGTTTGCTACACGTTTCTTCTCGTTCTGTTTGTTGCGCTTGATTGCAGATTTAATATTAGCCAATTTCGTCCTCCAAATATCCGATCACAATAACGAGCGGTAATAATACTCCAGGAAAGGAAATTTGTAAAGGAATTGGGTGGTAAAGTTGATTAGTTAGTTAGTTGATTGGTTGATTAGTTGATTAGTCAATTAGTTGAATGGTGTTTTGCAGATGTGAGTCTCTGGTGTCAATATTTCAAAGACGTAATAAGCAGTTGATTCGATATTCTTATTCCTTCTCCCTAACTTGTGAATAGGACATTTTCATACATGGGGGTGTATCCATTCATGACGACTAATCACTAATCACAAATAACTAATCATCTATTCACTCTCCTTCCAATTGACGTACATCCATCATAATAGTATGATGAATTCACCAGGCTGGTCGGATGAGCGCGGTCTCCTTCGGGAGGTCGAGGAAAGTCCGCACTCCGCAGGGCAGGATGCCGGATAACATCCGGAATGGCGAGCCGTAAGGCGAAGCTGTTGGTAGGGCCACAGAAATAAACTACCCTCACCCCTCCCTCTCCCCCGGGGAGAGGGTGAGGGGTGAGGGAAATGGTGAAAAGGTGGTGTAAGAGACCACCGGCGCAGGCAGCAATGCAGGCGGCCAGGCAACCCCCATCCGGAGCAAGGTCAAGCAGGGACAAGAGGCGGCCCGCCTCATTTGAGTCCCGGGTAGACTGCATGAGCGGTGCAGTAATGTATCGCCTAGAGAGATGCTCATCCATGAAAGCGTGGTCCCTTCGGGGATACCCGCTTTTTGGACAGAACGCGGCTTACAGACCGGCCTGGTAATTGAATAATTATGCCTGGATAAAACCCCTGGAAGGGGGTTTTTTGCAGCTTGTGCATACCCGTTGGGAATGAATTTCCTTAATGGTGCCTTTCTGAATTTCGACAAAAAAAAAATTTGTAGCACTATTTTGTTACATCAAAATAAGGAATAAATATAACTGGAAGTGAATGTCCCAACAATATTTTATTATTTATTATAAATCACTAATCTGGTTTAGAAATCCAAGACCAACTGATACAGCTGCCTGAAGGACTTCTGCAACTGGTACTCCTGATTGCTCCGCCAAACTTGCACAAACATCGAATTCCGGTGAAGCCTGGATAATCATTCGGTCAATGATTTTTAACTTCAAAGGAATCTGACCAAACCGGGTTTCGACTAACCGCGTCTCCCTATCCGTCTCCACCCGCCAAACTTTGTGAACTCTGACCCCCATGGTACTCGTTTCACGTAAGATAAGATCACATATCTTCACCTCATCATCCTTGGACACAATAACGGATAATTTCGTTGCAGGACGGTTTTTCTTCATAAAGATCGGTGTGAAATACACATCCAAAGCCCCGGCCTGAAATAGCTTTCCCATCACATTCCCGTAGATCTGGGGGTTCATATCGTCTATATTTGTTTCAATTTCCAGATGTGTAGCTTCTTTTCCCAAAACATCACCTATCACAACCCTTAATACATTCGGCCAATCAAGATCCCTTTTTCCTGCACCTATTCCTAACTGCTGGATCTTCATTTCAGGCTCACTAAATTCTGCCACAGCAGCAAGGATCGCTGCTCCGGTGGGAGTCACCAACTCAACTGAAGAATTTGATGGGATCACTGGTGCATTAGCCATGCGCATCAGTTCCAATGTGGCTGGGGCAGGCAACGGCAGCAAACCGTGTTGTGTCTCAAAAGTTCCAGTTCCAAATGGCAGCGGGGATGAAACGATGTGATCGATATTAAAGTACTCCAATCCAATTGCTGCTCCAACGATATCCAGAATCGAATCTACTGCACCAACTTCATGGAAATGGACTTCCTCAGTGGAAGATCCATGTACCTTTGCCTCTGCTTCTGCTAACTTTTGGAAAATTTTCAGGCTGGTCTGTTGAACAAACGGGGAGTAATTCCCTTTCTCGATTATGCTGCGAATATCACTTAAATGGCGGTGATGAGCTGAATGATCATGGTCCTTGGGATCTCCATTGTGAGATTCATCTATTTCCATTGATACAAGGATTGCTGCTAAAGATCCCTTATTAACTTTTTCAATATGAAGACCTTTGTATTCAGGTAAATTTAACTGCTTGAAACGATCATTGAGATACTCAACCGGCATCCCAGCATCCAGTAAAGCACCGAGAAACATATCTCCGCTAATTCCGGAGAAACAATCGCAATATAAAATTCTCATTTCATTAATCCTTCATCCAAGCTTCCTGAACGATAACCTGTCAGATCCAAGGCGACATGGAGAAAACCAAGCTGTATAATAAATGCAGTTAACTCCGCTCGCTGATCCATGATTTTTTGAAATTCACTGGAATTGACTTCAATTCGGGCCAGGTCGCCATAATACCGAACCCGAACATCATGAAAACCGTTTTCATTCAAATATCTCTCTGCCCTACTGATCTTGTCCAGTGCCTGCTCAGTGATCCTAGTTCCATATGGGAAACGGGTCGCCAGGCAAGGTGTGCTGGGTTTATCCCATGTGGATAGACCCAATTCTTTTGAGAGCATTCGAATCTCATTTTTTGTGATGCCATGCTTCGCTAATGGACTATGTGTGCCAGTCTCCAATTTCGCAACATGCCCGGGGCGGTTGCAAGACAGGTCATCCGTATTTTCGCCATCGAGCACAGTACGAAACCCGTTAACTCCGGCATAATCCCAGAGTAGATGAAAGATATTCAACTTGCAATAATAACACCGGTTTACAGGATTTGAAATAAACGCCGGATCGTGTAGTGGATCATACTCAATCACTTGGTACCTAATCCTGTGAATAATTGCAAAATCAGCAGCTGCCTTTAAAGCAAGTACGGGTTCTAATTGCGAATTTATCGTTATGGCAATAGCTTTCAACCCGGGTACTTGTGATGCGGTGTAAGCGAGAAAACTGCTGTCAACACCACCTGAGTATGCGACGACAACTGATCCAAATCCGGACAGCTCATTGATCAGTGATTTCCATTTATTAATGATATCTCTTGAAATTACTGAATTATCAAAGCAGCCGGATAACTTATCAAATGTATTAATTGGATACCTCATTGACCTGTAGCCGGTTGATTTTCACTGCCATACAGCCTGCCCCAAATCCATTATCAATGTTCACAACTGCGACACCGGGTGCACAACTGTTTAACATACCCAATAATGCAGCAATTCCCTGGAAACTTGCGCCGTAGCCAACACTTGTTGGCACTGCGATGATCGGTGCTGTTACCAAACCTGCTACAACGCTGGGAAGGGCACCTTCCATTCCAGCTACGACAATGATCACATTTGCCTTATTGAGCTGAGGCAAACAATTGAGAAGCCGATGCAAACCAGCTACTCCGACATCATATATTCTTTCCACCTGGCTTCCCATTAATTCCGCAGTTTTTGCTGCTTCTTCAGCTACGGAAATATCTGAGGTGCCTGCAGTAAGAACAACGATACCCGGCAGCATCTCCCTATCCAATTGCTTGTCGATATAAAGCAGCCTGCCGAGCGGAAGGTAGATCGTATTCGGGAGACGATCCTTTATTTGCCCATATAAGTCAGCACTTACCCTTGTTGCCAATACTTGTTTACTAGTTTCCTGAAGTTTTTTGAAAATTTCTACCACTTGGTCTGCCGTTTTCCCTGGAGAATAAATGACTTCCGGTAAACCAGTTCGATCAGTCCTGTGATAATCTAAATTGACATACTCAGGGTTTGAAAAATTGGTAGGGATCTGTAATTTACCAATAAATTCATCGATTGAGATTTCTCCAAGTTCATATTTATCCATGAGATTGTGAAGGTACTGTTCTTCCATTTGTGCTTCCTCATTAGAGCGATATCTTTACGGATAAGTAATTCTATCAGATGAAAAATAATTCGTCCGATTAAAAAAGAGTAATCTTATTCCAGAAAAAATGATACATTTTCATTTTGTAAACCCGTTTTTCTCTAATAGAAGATATCCTGCACTCGACGCGACAGCCCGCTGAATTCAGCGGGCTGTCTCAATAAGGAGGAATACGAATACCCTGAGAACCAAACAGGATTATTCTGACTTGATCATGCTCTCCAGGATATCTGTGGTCAACGATTTTGGCCTTTCGAGCGGTTTACCCATCGCCCGCGACCAGACCACATGGGTGGAGATTCCCAGAATACGGCTTAAACCAAATAGGACTGTGTAGAAATCAGTTTCCGTGACGCCAAAATGGTACTGGAGAGTCCCGTTGATGGCATCCACGTTCGGCCAGGGATTCTTGACTTTGGCTTTTTCGGAAAGTATCCCCGGTAATATTTTGTAAACCATATCGACCAGCATGAACAGCGGGTCATCCGGCAGGTATTTGCAGGCAAAATCACGCTGGGCAGTAAAACGAGGATCGGTCACACGCAGCACCGCATGACCATAACCCGGAATTACCCGGCCGCTGGCAATGAAATCCTCCAAATATATGCGCAATTGCTCTTCGCCAGGAAGTCCATCAAAGTGTCCCTGCAGATCCAACAGCCATCGCAAACACTCCTGGTTAGCCAGTCCATGCAGAGGACCAGCTAATCCGTTCATACCTGCCGAACAGGATAAATAAATATCTGACAATGTTGATCCCACCAGGTGGCTGGCATGCGTACTGACATTAGCGCCTTCATGATCAGAATGTAAAACCACGAACAAACGCATCAGATCCATATATGCGGGATCGTTCCTGCCAATCATATATGCAAAATTCGCGCTCCAATCCAACTTGGGATCAGGTTGGACAAAGATGCCATTGCGATACTTCAGGTTGTAAATATTCGCAATAATGGTTGGAAGCTTGGCGGTCAAATTCAGGCTGTCTTCCAGGTAATAACCCCAGTAGTCTTCCTTATCAATGCCATAATAAAAACGCCGGGCAAACACCGATTCGCTCTGCAATGCCAGAATTGCCTGGGAAAATAACGTCATCGGGTGGGTATAAGCCGGCATTGGCTGCAGCGATTTGAATACATGCTCCGGTACATTGCTGCGCACCTTCCATTCGATCTCGACTTGCTGCGCTTCCTGCCGGGTGGGCATCTCACCGGTCATGAGCAGGTAATATAAACCTCCCGCCAGAGGGAATTCGCCGTGATCGGACTTCGGGAGTTGATCAATTACTTCGGGGATGGTGAAACCACGCAACCGTAATCCTTCCTGTGGATCAACATAAGAAACATCTGTCACATGGATTGGTACTCCCCGAATGCCACCGTAGATCTGTTCGACAGTGACATCAGCAATTGAGAATTTGCCATGTTCCTTGACCAGCTTCTGCATCCTGGCTGCGTTCTTCTGCCAACTTTGAAGCGATGCGATGTTCAATGTTCATAGATTCTTCCTGTACGGAACATAAGATGGATTACTGGAATATCCCAAAAGACGTGAAATTTCAGAAGCAGCCGGAACAACTTCCCGGCCGTATTTTTCGATCACATCCCTGGTAAAGCGCTGCGAAGGTCCAGAGATAGTGAGGGCTCCCACTACAACCCGATCCGGACCATAAATTGGAGCAGCCACACCAGACGCATCCTGGATCCATTCACCATGGCTGTAAGCAAATCCACGTTTCCTGATCTTCTCAAGCTCTTCCCGCAAGACCTGAGGGTCAGATATTGTATGCCGGGTGAAAGGCTGCATTTGTACTGATGTGATGATATTCTCCTGCTTCTCTTCAGGTAAAAAAGCCAGGATCACTTTCCCGGCAGAACCAGCATAAAGAGGCAAACGCAACCCAAGCCTGGCAACAATGCGGACACTTTGCGGAGATTCAAGACGCTCCACGCAAACCCGGTCTGTGCCATCCAGTATATATAGACTGATGGTTTCCTGTGTCAAGCGCAGCAGCTCGGTCATGATCGGCATGGAAACCGCGCGGATATCCAGCGAAGCCAGAAATACTCCACTCCAGTTAAGTAAACGAATGCCAAGACTGTAGGTTTTCGCTTCAGAATTCTGCTGCAGGATGCCCCGCTCTTTCATTGCCAACAGCAGCCGGCCGGTGGTACTGGTGGAGAGGCCAGATAACCTGGCGATCTCTCTTACTCCCAGCTCAACATGTTCCAGGGAAAAGCAATCGAGTATCTCGCATAAATGCGCAAGCACTCCTGTATCAGTCTTTTGTTTACTTATTTCAGATTGTCCCATTATAGTAGACAGCGTCCCATATTCTATTGTATAATAGTTTACATACGAATTGAATTTTTGTCAATCAGTTCTTTTGAAGATTTTATTTCTTCTTTAACGGAGTAAAGAATGAACAATGTATTTGCCCAGAATGAGGATCAAATCATTACATTTTCCAATGGCAAGATACAGGTACCTGATCAACCTGTCATCCCTTTCATTGAAGGTGATGGGGTCGGACCTGAATTATGGCATGCTGCTCGTCAGATCGTTGAAGCAGCAGTAGAGCTGGCGTATCTGGGTAAACGGCTCATCACATGGAAGGAAGTTTATGCCGGGCAAAAAGCCTTCGAACTCACAGGCAATTGGCTGCCCATAGAGACTTTAGAAGCTTTCAAGAAGTATCACGTGGGCATGAAGGGACCGCTTAACACACCGATCGGGGAAGGAATTCGGTCGTTAAATGTCGCCTTGCGAAAGGAATTGGATCTTTTCACAAACTTACGGCCGGTTAAATATTTCCCCGGCACTCCCTCTCCCCTTCGAAAACCAGAGCATGTTGATATCGTTCTGTTCCGGGAGAACACGGAAGATGTTTACACTGGAATTGAGTTTGAAGCCGGATCACCAGAGGCTGATAGCTTATTAAACTTCTTGAAAGATAGCTTACCCGAAAGTTATGGAAAAATTCGTTTTCCGGATTCTTCTGCCCTGGGAATTAAACCAATCTCCCGGGAAGGTTCAGAGCGCATTATTCGCACAGCTATAGAATGGGCATTGCACAATCAGCGAAAAACAGTCACCCTTATTCATAAAGGCAATATTATGAAGTTCACTGAGGGTAGTTTTTTGAAATGGGGTTATGCTCTCGCGGAAAGAGAATTTGGCGATCGCGTTTATACCACGCAACAATGGAAACATACCCTCCAACAAAACGGTGAAGATGCTGCTCGCAGGGAACTAGAAAAGGCGAAGCAGGAAAATAAGCTACTGATCAAAGACATGATCGTGGATGCTGCTTTTGAGCATGCGATCACCCACCCGCTGGATATGGATGTATTGGTTACCACTAATCTCAATGGAGATTATCTTTCCGATGCCTTAGCGGCTCTTGTCGGAGGACTGGGAATCGCACCGGGAGCGAATATCAACTTCGTCACCGGCAATGCCATCTTCGAAGCTGCGCATGGGACAGCCCCCAATATTGCCGGGAAAAATATAGCCAACCCCGGTTCATTGATCCTTTCATCGGTGCTGATGCTCCGCTATCTGGGTTGGAACGAAGCTGCCAATCTGATCGAAAATGGAATGCGCAAGACCCTGGCGAGTAAAAATGTAACCGCTGATTTCTTTGAACAAATGAAAAATGCTACACTTTTATCCACTACAGATTTTACAGAACAGGTCGTTCAAAGAATGTAAAATGTCAGCCAATAAGGAAAATGTCTACATAAAAAACATTTTAAACCTTGATTACAGGGAATATCATTATTTTCCGCTGGGTCAGCTTACAGATATATACCCAATCGATCTGAATCAGCTTCCATACTGTATCAGAGTATTGCTTGAAAGTGCAATCCGGAACTATGACGGAGAAATCATCACACAGCAAAGCATTGCTGCCCTGGCTGGCTGGTCAAGAAAACCTGGTGATCATGGATCCATTTCCTTTATGCCAGCCAGAATTCTACTTCAAGATCTGACCGGGGTCCCACTTGTGGTGGACCTGGCATCGCTTCGATCGGCAGCTGCAAGAGCAGGTAATGATCCTTCCCAGATCAATCCATTGATCCCGGTGGATCTGGTGATAGACCATTCCATCCAGGTGGATTTTGCCGGATCAAGCCAGGCACTGGCTCAAAATACAGCTCTGGAGTATTCCCGCAATCGGGAACGCTATCAGTTCCTCAAATGGGCGCAGAATTCGATCAAAAACTTCCGGGTCATTCCACCAGCTTCAGGGATCGTCCACCAGGTGAACCTGGAATACCTGGCGCAGGTAGCTATTACTGCTGAAAAAGATGGAAAAGTGTGGGTTTACCCCGACAGTGTCTTTGGCACGGATTCCCATACCACCATGGTGAACGGACTGGGAGTTCTGGGTTGGGGTGTGGGGGGCATTGAAGCCGCAGCAGCCATGCTTGGTCAACCGGTTGAAACATTGATACCGGATGTGGTCGGTGTGAATATCACCGGTCAATTGAAAGAGGGCACCTCGCCAACCGATATTGTATTGACGCTCACTGAATCGCTACGAAAGGTGGGTGTGGTCAATAAGATGGTGGAATTCTTTGGATCGGGTCTGGAGAATCTCACCATCCCGGATCGCGCAATGCTGGCGAATATGGCGCCTGAATACGGAGCCACCGCTGCCTATTTCCCGGTGGATGATGCAGTATTGGATTATCTACGGTTGACTGGTAGGAGTGAAGAACATATTCGACTGACTGAAGCATATTTTAAGGCGCAGGGATTATTCTGGACGAAAGAAAGTCAAATCCCCACATATACGCAGGTTGTTAACCTGGCGTTGGATAGCATTGTGCCATCGCTGGCAGGTCCAAAACGACCGCAGGATCGTATATCCCTTGATACTGTAAGCAATCAATTCAAAGCAGCACTGACTGCACCAGTGAGTGAAAGAGGATTCGCACTTTCACCTGAGAATGTAGGTCAAAAAACTGCATTGGTCGTAAAAGGAGAGGATTGTGAACTGGAACATGGTTCGGTGGTGATCGCGGCCATTACATCCTGTACCAACACCTCCAATCCCTTTGCGATGATCAGTGCCGGGCTGCTTGCAAAAAAAGCAGTCGAACTGGGATTACGCTCAAAACCGTTCGTGAAGACCAGCCTGGCTCCGGGATCAAAAGCAGTGATGGAGTACCTGGAAAAAGCCGATCTTGCGGAACCACTGGAACAATTGGGGTTTCACCTTGCAGGTTACGGCTGCACCACCTGTATTGGCAACTCCGGGCCGCTCGACCCGGCAGTAAACACAGCCATTACACTACATAATATCGTGGCAGCGGCAGTTCTCTCCGGAAACCGCAATTTTGAAGGGAGAATTCACCCGTCTGTTCAAGCCAATTACCTGGCCTCCCCTGCCCTGGTGGTGGCATACGCGATCTCTGGCAGCATTCAAAACGACCTCCTTAAAAGTCCGCTTGGTTTCACACTCAACGGCTCACCTGTTTACCTCAAAGATGTCTGGCCGTCCAACCGTGAAGTGCAGGATGTGGTCAACAAGGTGATCACTCCAGAGATCTATTCAAATACCTACGCGCATATCACCGACGGGGATGAATTGTGGAAATCCATTGATGCCAGCTCAAGTGTGCTGTATCCATGGGACCAGAATTCAACCTATATCCTGGAAACACCCTTTTCAGACCAGTTGCCTGATCAAAATACAATTATTGATCATGCCCGAATTCTGGCGATTTTCGGGGATTCGATCACAACTGATCACATCTCACCCGCCGGTGCGATCGCCTTGAACAGTCCCGGCTGCGGATTACTTGAAAGAAAAAGGTGTTCTCCCTAAAAACTTTAACACCTACGGTTCACGTAGAGGCAACCACGAAGTGATGAAGCGCGGCACCTTTGCGAATATCCGCATCAAAAACCTGATGCTGCCCGGCGTCGAAGGCAGCTTTACACCACATCAACCTGATTGTGAAAAAATGACCATTTTCGATGCTGCCATGAAATATCAGCAGGAAGGCATTGACCTGGTGATCCTGGCTGGGAAGGAATATGGATCAGGCTCCAGCAGGGATTGGGCGGCAAAAGGTCCACTACTGCTCGGAGTAAAAGCTGTCATTGCAGAATCGTTCGAGCGGATTCACCGTTCCAACCTGGTGGGTATGGGAATATTACCGCTGCAATTCGTGAACGGGGAGAACGCTGCCAGTTTAGGGTTGGATGGAACGGAAGAAATATCAATTACCGGGTTGGACCAATTTGAGCCGGGTAGATCGATCCAAGTGACTGCTCAAAAGCCGAATGGCAGTCTGAATTATTTTAATGTGCAGGTCATGTTCAATTCACAAACGGAATATCCAATTATGGAAAAAAGGCGGGATCTTACGGTCTTTTACGGTTGACTGATCCATCGATAACAGCTCTCCTACGATTTCTTCTGTATAAGCTGTTCCTTGACGGATAAAATGCTCGGTTTATAATCAACTTATGAATTTTGTTCAAGTAATGAGCCAGGTATCTACTCTGCTTATGTCCCGGGCGGGATTGATTTACGCCGCCCCGGTTTGATTTTCTCCTAGAAAATACATTTCAATCCAAGCGGCCAGTCATCCCGCTGATCATCCTGCCCAGAAGGTCTGGTTATTTTGCGTTAATGATCGTTACGTAAACCCACCCTTCCACGCCTGAGTTGATTGAATTTGGCTTATGTTCATTCACATTTCAATTGGAATCACAGAGCTATCAACTCAATCAACTAATCAACTAATCACTTATCAACTAATCAACTATTTTCTATTCTCTTATCTCGAGGTTAACTCATGAAAATCGCAAATAATGTAACTGAACTGATCGGCAATACCCCGCTCGTCCGTTTGAACCGGGTCACGACCGGCGCCTCTGCCGAAATACTGGCTAAACTGGAATTTTACAATCCTGCTCACAGTGTAAAAGACCGCATCGGTTTTTCCATGATTGAAGCGGCAAAAAAAGCCGGAAAGATCAAACCTGATACGGTGATCATTGAACCGACCAGCGGTAATACCGGTATCGCACTAGCAATGGTCAGCGCCGCCCGTGGCTATAAATGTGTCCTGGTCATGCCTGACACCATGAGCAAAGAGCGGCGTATGCTGCTGCGAGCTTACGGCGCTGAATTGATCCTCACTCCCGGTGCGGATGGTATGCCGGGAGCCATCCGTAAAGCTGAAGAACTGGCTGCACAGGATCCCAAATACCTGGTGCTGCAGCAATTCAACAACCCTGCCAATCCGGAGATCCATCGGAAAACCACCGCTGAAGAGATATGGAATGATACCGGCGGCAAGGTCGATTTTCTGTTGGCAGGTGTGGGAACCGGGGGCACAATTACCGGGGTTGGTGAAGTGCTCAAAAAACGCAATCCGGATTTCAAAGTGGTCGCTGTGGAACCTGATACCTCGGCTGTATTATCCGGCGAGGCAAAAGGTCCGCATAAGATCCAGGGAATTGGAGCGGGATTCATACCCTCCATATTGAATACAAAGATCTATGACGAAATCATTCGGGTGAAAGACGAAGATGCCTTCGATATTGCCCGCCGAATGGCGCGTGAAGAAGGCTTGTTGGTGGGGATCTCTTCCGGGGCAGCTACCTGGGCTGCGCTGCAAGTCGCCCGCCGGTCTGAGAACAAAGGTAAGGTGATCGTGGTCATCATCCCATCCTTTGGGGAACGTTATCTGAGCACTCCATTGTTTGCCAACCTGGCGGATTAATATAAAGGAGGAAAGATGCTTGCAATGATGCGAAATGATATCCAATCGGTTTTTGAGCGCGACCCGGCTGCCCGCAGTACGCTGGAGGTATTGTTATGCTACCCCGGACTGCAGGCGGTCTGGGGACACCGCCTGGCGCACTGGTTCTGGGTGCACAATTTGAAGCTGATCGGGCGGGCAGTCTCGCAAACTTTCCGCTGGACGACCGGGATAGAGATCCACCCCGGGGCAAAGATCGGGGCACGGTTCTTCATCGACCATGGCATGGGTGTGGTCATCGGGGAGACAGCAGAGATCGGCGAGGATGTCACCCTGTATCACGGAGTGACCCTCGGCGGCGTCAGCCTGGAGAAAGGCAAGCGCCATCCAACCCTGGAAAACGGTGTGGTGGTGGGTGCAGGAGCGAAGATCCTGGGCAACATCATCATCGGTGAAGATTCGCGGGTGGGTGCCAATGCGGTGATCGTCAAGTCCGTGCCGCCGCAATCGGTGGTGGTGGGTATCCCCGGGCAGGTTGTCACCCGCAGCCATCCGCTGCACCATGAACATACTGCTGATCTGGAGCATAACCTGATGCCTGACCTGGTCGGTTCGACGTTGGTGAGCTTAATGAAGCGGGTTGAACAGATGGAAGCGCAGCTTCATATCCAGACGAATGGAAGTGCTCCGCACATTCCGGAGCAAGGGGTGTGGAGCGGGCACGATTTTCAGATATGAGGGGAAGGGATTAGGAGATTAGTGATTTAGTGATTAGTGATTTGTTTACAATTCCAAAGTCTCACCATCTGCGGGGATCAGGAGCTGAGCGGGTGTAATTCCATGATCGGTTGCATATTCCCGCAGTTCAGCACGGGTGACCGTGGCATGGTCGAGTGCTTCCATGTGGGTGGCAACCACAATACTTTTCGGGGCGGACTTACAAACTGCCACTGTCTGTGCTGCGTCCATAACGATTAGCACATGATCGCCCCAGACGGCTCCACAGGAGTGGGTGATGATGACCCGGGGCTGAACACGGGCAATCACTTCTGCTACAGCGTCATAATAGATCGTGTCACCCACCCAATATACGGTGGGTTCGTTTTCAGCCTGGAAGATGAAACCAGACGCAGTTCCCATATCCTCCAGAATGTCGCCGCTGCCGTGCTGGCAGGGGGTACGGTTGATGGTGATACCATGCCAAACAAGGCTGTCTACAACCGGCGTCACAGTGTGAAATCCCATGGAAGTGATCGGCTCTTCATCCATTGGCTGGCACAGGATGGAGGTCTCTTTGGCAGGAGTTCCTGTGCAGCCGGGTCAAAATGGTCCGAATGCAGGTGGGAGACAATGACCGCGTCATTATTCGCAATGACTTCCTGCGGGGAAAACGGAAGATCAACCATCGGATTGGGGGATCTACCGGTGAAGGAAGGGAGGGAGAATTTGGCAGCCAGGTAGGGGTCGATGAGAAGTTTCTGCCCGGCATAGTCCAATCGTATTGTTGCACTTCGGATGAGTTGGATTTTCATTTGAGGTCCATAATTTTCTATAATTTAATTGTCGAAATCTTATATTAAAGACAAGGTCCAATAAATTTGGAGAATGTTATTATTAATAATAAATTCCGTACTAATAATTAATATTTCTTCCAAAATTTCCACCAAGTTGTTTTCGGTTCAAAAATAAAGAATGACTGATCTGGATCTTCTATTATTTCCAACTCGGGTAATGTGCATACTAAGGTCTTACCATCGATTTGTATTCCACCTATGATGACTTCATTATTAGCAATTTCTGCCTGAGTAGCAATAAATGAAATCTTTCTCTTTGTTTTTTCTTCGAAATAATATGCACAGAATGGTAAAACAATTTCAAAAGGTTTACCTTCTGAATTAATTGTAGTAAACAAAGCTAAATTATTATCAACATCTTCTTTCGACGCCAATCGTTTGTTGAATATAGGGACATCTTTCCAATTGCTAAATGTTATTTTAGAAGTGAATTTATTTTTCATATAATCCTCCTTTAGGCTGAATTATGGAAATTTATCATTATTTCTTTTAGGACAATACCTCACCAAAGAATTTGCTTTGTTACATTTTACGTTTTAGTTAATTCCAATCTTGAAGACAACGATACCAGTGTTCTTCGAGTTCGCAAATTTGTACTCCATCAGAACCTCCACAAGAAATATACTCATATGCCGCTTCTGGAGTATCAGCATATACCAATAATTGTCGATAATTTACTGGTTCAAAAACTACAACCAAAGAAGGTTTATATTCTACAAAAATACATTTATCTTTTGAGTGACCAAGGAATGAGTACTTATCAGGTAGAACATAGGCACTTTGACAATTGCCCGCATGACCTAATTGATGATCTCTTGCCAATTGAACAACTTCTTGATATTTCGCCCGAAAAAGAGTTAAATGGATATGTTCGGGATTTAATCGAGGGACAATTATAGAAACAATTATTGTTAGGATACACAAACCAAGAACTTTTTGTTTATTGTTTATCACAACAAGAATAATAATTCCAAAAAGGATAACTGGCACGATGCAAAGTACAACGAAAATATCAGAGTATATTAACCATGATCGAAAAAAGTAGATCAGTAGACCTGGTAATACTGCGAGAATATATTTATTAATTTTCATTTTTCTTTGTGTGGCAGTTAGTTCTTGTGATTCCTTCATAAAGATCTTGTAGATTCCCCTTTCTCGCCAGTCTTCATTCTGAGCAAGGTACCCACTTGTCTGTTTATTATTATAAACTCCACAATTATAGACTGGATTCTAGTTTCATTTTGTAAGGAAAAAAATGTATCGCTTTTTCAATTCTCTTTATGACCTGTCTTGGCAACCTGATTCTGTTGTATAATTCACGCTGTAATTATTCTTTAAATACTCATTGATTGAATATGTCACCACGCCAATCCTCACCCCTCTCGCTCGAATTCATCCTGCTCGGTTTCCTGCTGGAAAAACCGGTGCACGGTTACGACCTGTACCGTGAAATATCCTCGATCAACGACCTATCGGAAGTCTGGCACATCAAGCAGAGCCAGCTCTACGCCCTGCTGGAGAAGCTGGAAGCGGCCGGGATGGTAAGCTCCACACATGTGACCACCGAATCCTTCATCGCCCGGCGGGAATACAAAGCCACACCAGAGGGAAAAGCAACCTTCCAGGTGTGGATCGCCCTGCCGGTGGAGCATCCGCGCGAGATGCGCCAGGAATTTCTGGGCAAACTCTACTTCGCCAGGCAGGCCGGGACGGATAAAGCCTTGGCGCTGGTTTCCGCCCAAAAACAAAACTGCCTGGAATGGCAGTCCATGCTGGAAAAGCTGCTGGCAAACACTGAGCCGGGGAAATTCAGCCACATTGTGGACAGCTTCCGGCTGCACCAGGTGAGGTCTTTGCTGAGCTGGCTGGATGAAGTCGAAGGTGAATTGAGAAAAGCCAAGTGAGCAAACAAAAAACTACACTGCCACGGCATTCCGCTGACTACTGGAAGATCAGTATGCTGCCGTATCTCTTCTTTCTGATCATCCCGATCATCGGGTTATTCTGGCGCAACGACTGGTCAAAATTCATTCCCAGCCTGTCCGATCCGCAAATCCAGCAGGCGGTTTTACTCAGCCTGAGAACGACGATCATCTCGGTGTTCGCATCGATCCTGCTGGGCACACCGGTAGCTTATTACCTTTCGCATCACAATTACCGCTTTCACCGAGTGGTGGACACGCTGGTGGACCTGCCAACAGTGCTGCCGCCGGCTGTCGCTGGTGTGGCTTTGCTAATGGCCTTCGGACGGCGTGGATTGGTAGGCACCTTACTGTCGCAATATGGGATTGAAATCCCTTTCACAGAAACTGCAGTGATCATGGCGCAGACCTTCATTGCTGCACCGCTATATATCAAAGCCGCCGCGATCGGTTTCACTGATGTGGATTGCGAACTGCGCAAAGCCGCTGCACTGGATGGAGCAAATCGTTGGGATGTATTCCGGCATATCATTCTGCCCATTTCACGTTCTGCCTTGATCAGCGGCGCAGTGCTCACCTGGGCCAGGGCACTGGGAGAATTTGGCGCTACGCTCATCTTCGCCGGCAACTTCCCGGGACGGACCCAAACCATGCCGCTGGCTATTTTCATTGGCTTCGAAATCGACCTGACACAAGCGTTAACTCTCTCGATCATCCTGATCATCGTTTCGACCATTACCTTGGCAGTGGTTAAAGGCGTCCTCCACCGGCAGGTCGATCACCTGCGGGCTGAAGATTGGGATTAGTTAAGCAGTGAATAGTGATTGGGGATTAGTGATTAGTAAGTACTATCAACTAATCAACTAATCAACTTATCGACTTATCAACTAATCAACTAATCAACCAATCAACTAATCAACCAATTGACTGATCAACTCATCAACTAATCACTGTTTCCCCAAATATTCGACCAAACATTTTTCCGACCTGACAATATCCCCCAGAAAGACCTCTTCACCCGATTGGTGATAGGGGAAGATAGCCGGTTCCAACGCGATACTGGTAATCGGATGGGTTGGATCCTGGTTCAGTTTCAAACCATAGGCCAGGTAGTCGTTGGTGTTGTTATACTTTAACAACCCCGGGTCGATTTCCATCAAGCGCTGATACACCTTTTCGGTTGCTGAAATGAGGTCGGGTGTCGGGGTCAGACCATTCTTCTCCCAGTGGTCGGTGTAGATCGCCAGTCCCGGTTCGCCTTTGAAGAGCGGGGTGGTGTCGATGGTAATGACTTGATCCGGCACGAGGTTATTCAGCAAAAGGTACTCACTGATCCGTTCTGCACCCAACCCGGAATGAACACCTTCTCCCCCGCCGCGAAGCCACTCAGGATGATATTTCAGCCCATTGCCTTCCTCCATTTCTGAGAACAGGAACAGCATGGGCGGAAAATCGCCTATTGGGGATTGCTGCATTATGGATAGGCATAGGCCCACCCCGACCGAGTCATCCAACTGCCCGACGATCTTCTCCCCAGTAACAGACACAGGAAGCTTTTCGGTCCAATCCATCCCAAAATGATTGATCTTGTCCAGGTGAGCGGTGAGCGCGATGGTAGGTTTGGCGGGATTTCCCGGCACTCTGACCACCAAGTTATTCTCTACTACACGCATGCATTCTGCACCTGGAACACCGGAAGCAATCTGTTCAATGAGCAGGATCAAACGCTCCTCGTAGGTAGTAAACGAGGGAATTTCAGCAACTCGCGAGATAATGTCAATTGTGGAATTATTTGCCATTAAGAAGGTACCTCATCATCAATCGGGTCCGGATTTTCCGGAATGGGTTCAGGGTGGACGGTCACATCAGCTGATGGGGAGAGTTTTTGAACAACCTTCTCTATTTGCTCAGTTAATGCATGGGCTTCATTGAGGGAAAGATCCCCATCCAACAACACATGTGCCTCAATAAAGGTGTCCGGTCCGGATTGTCGTATGCGAATCTGGTGACAATTGGTCACGCCAGGAATATCCTCTACAGCTTTCTTGATTTCTTCTTCCAATCCCGTAGGCGCCGTATCGAGTAATGCCATCACAGTCCTTTTACCAAGCTGAAGGCTGATATAGATCACAATAACAGCCACACCTAAAGCCGCAACAGCGTCAGCCTCATGCAGGATTCTCAGGGATGGAATATTTTCGCTGATCACGACGCCGATCAAACCGAATATGACTACAGAAGAGCTCCAGATATCCGTTCTGAAATGAAGTGCATCAGCTTCCAGCGCCTGGCTTTTATGTTTCTTTGCAGCCTTATCCAGCATTTTCGAACGGTTGTAATCAATAATGATGGAAGTTGCCATCACAACGAAAGACCATATAGATGTTTCGACTACGACACCCTGCTTGGAGCCAAACAATCGCTGAATGGCTTCGTTAATGATCCAGACACAGGTAAGAAGGAGCAGAAGCGTTTCAAATAAAGCGGAAAGGTTCTCGATCTTCCCGTGACCAAAATTATGCTCCTTGTCCGCCGGTTTACCCGAGAGGCGGACCGCCAGGAAGGTAACCAGTGCTGCCACCAGGTCCAGGGCTGAATGGGCTGCTTCCGCCAGGATACCCAGCGAATTCGTCAGCAGTCCAATGATGAGCTTAAAGCCCGTCAGGCCGACTGCTGCTACAACAGATGTCAATGCTACATTGGATTTTTCTTTATGAGTATGGGAACGATCTTCAAATGTCATATTCATTAGCCAGAGCCTCCAAACTTTCTGATACGTTCTGGACTACGTCATTATGACACGTGAGAGAGAGGTGTTCGGTAGGTTATGAGCCGGTTGGATTCCGAGCACCATCACCCTGCACCCCACTTCGTCCTGTAGATACTGCCATATTATACCAAAACACCGTCCATGGGCAAATGCCTTTCCTGGTCTTTACGGGATTCATTGTTCCACATTCTTATTGACAATAGAACATATATTCTATATAATACAAATATGAATGAAATTGCAACCAACTCCCCCAATGACGTCCTTGAACTTACCAGCGGACAGATCCTGGCGATCCTGGCTCCACATGCCGGGCGGACCGCGATGCTGGAAACTGCTGCTCGATTCTCCCTGCGCGGTCCCGTGCGGGTGCTGGATGGCGGCAACCACTTCAACGCCTACATCGTGGCACGTTCCATCCGCCGCTTCACAGCCGACATTGATTCTGCGCTGACACGCATCAGCCTGGCGCGTGCGTTCACCTGCTACCAGATGGAAGCGCTGCTGGCAGACGCAGCGCTGGAGGTCCGGCATCTGCCTGAACAGGTACACTCGCCAGTCACCCTGGTATTCGACCTGCTGGCCACTTTCTATGATGAGAATGTGAACGTGATCGAACGCCAGCGCCTGCTGGCACTATGCCGACGTTACTTTAAAGTCATCTCTGCGCGTTCGCCGCTGCTCATCAGCCTGCGGCCTGCGCAACCCACCCGGCCGGACCAGCAATCCCTGCTGAATGAGATGCTGGACTTTGTGGATAATGTCTGGCAGGCGGAAACACCTGTTCCCGCTGCCATGCCAAGATTATTTTAGAGGTAATTATGGGACGCACACTACCTTCCATTACACAGGTTTTCCTGGGGGAACAGGATGCCTTCTCACGCTTCAGGCGTGCCCTGCGGCGCAGCGACCAGTTGGTTGTTGATGACCTGTTCGCCGCCGCCCAGAAGCACCTGGCGGCAGCCGCCTATGCCGCGCATGCCCTGCCCTTCGAGACCTTTTTGCTGGCCATGCTGCTGGAAGAGCACAAAGAGACCATGCGCCTGCGCCAGTTGATCGAAGAGATGCAGTCCGCCGGAGCACTGCCCCCGCCCGCAGAGGAGCAGGACTGATGGAAGATCAGGCGGGTTCGAACTATCTGGGCTGGGTGATGGATGTCTTCGATACAGCCCGCCAGGGTGTGGTGGTCTGGTTCCTATCTGAGGACGGCACCCGCCACCGTTTTACACAGCCTTTCCCGGTCACCTTCTATGCCACTGCGCCGCCTGCCCGCTTACTGGAACTGCGCCGCCAGTTACTGCAGCAGCCCATCAAGCTGCGCCTGTATGATACCCAGCGCCGCGACCTGTTTGTGAATGCCGATATCCCGGTCATGGCCATCGAGGTGGAACAAACCGCACTGCAGCCGCTGCTTTTTCAACGCCTTAGCCATGACTTCCCTGATATCACTTTCTACGATGCGGATGTGCAGCTTTCGCTGCGCTACCAGGCGCAAACCGGTGTCTTCCCGCTATCGTACTGCCGCGTCAGCACGGACGAGAATCTTGTCATCCAATCCATCCAGGCTTTGGACACTCCCTGGGAGCTGGACCCGCCGCCTCCGCCTCTGCGCGTCCTGTCGCTGGAACCGGATGTGAACCCCGCACATAGCGAGCCCACCGAGTTGCTCATCCGCTATGAAAAGCATACCGGGCGCATCCCCCTGCAGCCGGAGCGTCCCTTCATTATTAACATTTCAGCCATTCTGCAATCGTACGATCCCGACATCCTGTTGACCAACTGGGGCGACACCTGGCTGATCGACCACTTGCTGAAGCTGTCGAAAAAGTGGAAGGTGCCGGTGGCGCTCAACCGCGAACTCGGACGCGGGATAGCCCGACGCGGGGAAAAGGTGTATTTCTCTTACGGGCAGGTCATTCACCGCGGACAGCAGGTGCATCTGTTCGGACGGCTGCACATCGACCGCTGCAATGCCATGCTGTGGGGTGATTACGGACTGGACGGTGTGTTCGAATTGGGACGTGTCACCGGACTGCCGCTGCAAATGTCCGCGCGGGTTTCGCCCGGCTCCGGCATTTCTGCCATGCAAATGACCACTGCCCTGCACATGGGGGTGCTCATCCCCTGGCACAAACAGCAGGCTGAAGACCCGCGCAGCGCGCTCAGCCTGTTCTACGGTGACCAGGGCGGACTGGTGTACCAGCCAACCATCGGGCTGCACAGCCACGTTGGCGAGATCGATTTCATCTCCATGTATCCCAGTGTGATGGTGCACTTCAACATCTCGCCCGAAACTGTGGGCAGCCGCTCACCCCAGGCGGAGCTGATCCCCGAACTTGGCATGACCATCGACCGCACCACACCTGGATTGGTGCCGCTCACACTCCAGCCGCTGCTGCAAAAACGCATCGCCTTCAAAGAGCAGATGCTCACGCTGCCGGAGTGGGATCCACGCAAGAAACGTTACAAAATGTGCGCCTCTGCCCACAAGTGGCTGCTGGTGACCTGTTTTGGTTATTTGGGCTACAAGAACGCGCGCTTTGGCCGCATCGAAGCACACCAGGCGGTAACCGCCTACGGGCGTGAAACGCTGTTATCTGCCAAGGATGTGGCGGAAGAACAGGGGTTTGAAGTGCTGCACATGTATGTGGACGGGTTGTGGGTGCGCAAGCCCGGATTGAAGACTGTGCAGGATTTTCAGCCCATCCTGGATGAGGTGGCCCTCAAAACCGGACTGCCTATTGCGCTGGACGGCATCTTCCGCTGGGTGGCTTTTTTACCCTCCCGCCGCGATGTACGCATCCCGGTGCCCAATCGTTATTTTGGCGTCTTCCAGGACGGCACCATCAAGATCCGCGGCATTGAAGCCAGGCGTGGAGATACTCCCGCCTGCATATCGGGTATGCAGATGGAAATGCTGAAGCTGATGGCCAAAGCTGGCAGCGCAGAGGAATTGCCCGCATTGCTGCCGCAGATCCGTACATTACTATTGAAACGCCTGTCGCTCATTCAACGGCGCGCGCTGCCGCTGGAAGAATACCTGGTGACGCTCAAATTGAGCCGCACATTGGAAGAATACAAAGCACCCAACACCCCCACTGCTGCCGCGTTGACCCAATTGGAAGCCATCGGTAAGTCGCTGCGGCCCGGCCAGCGCATTCGTTTTCTCTTTACCCTCGGTGATCCGGGTGTGCATGCCTGGGATCTGCCTGACCATCTGGACCCGCAGCGGTTGGATGTGGAGCGCTACAAGATCCTCTTCATGCGGGCAGCTTTCACCCTGCTGCAGCCGCTGGGATTCAGTGAGACCGGGTTGGAAGATTGGCTGTTCGCAAGGGAACGCTCACAGGAGCTACCAATGGCATCCTTCCGGCGGGTGAGCCAGCATTTACTGCCCGCATTCGGTTTTCAGGAGAGCGGCTGATGGATGAAATTGCCAAACTCCAACTGGCTTGCCAGGCTTGCGATCAGGAAGTCAGCGAGGACCTCGACATCCCCATGTCGGTACATCACCCGGACATCCATAACAAACTTCCAAAGCCGGTGATACCTCCGCTGGCCATTCCAAAACATAAATTGGAGGACATGGAGATATTCCATGCGCAGATGGGTGGCGGAAAGACAATTCCCCTGCTCAAGACGATGCTGACCACCTACTGTGAGAACAATTGTAATTACTGCGCCTTCCGCAAGGATCGCGATTTTCAGCGGGTGGGCTTCTCAACGGATGAGATGGCTGGCTTATTCATGAAAGTGTTCCGGAAAGGCCTGGTGAAAGGATTGTTTTTGAGTTCCGGAATTGCCGGAAGTGCGATCCGCTCGCAGGATAGGTTATTGGATTGTGTGAGTATATTAAGGAAGAAGTACGGATTTCGCGGTTACATCCATCTCAAGTTACTGCCCGGGGTGCAGGATGCGCAGATCGCTGAGGCACTCCAACTGGCAGACAGGGTATCCATCAACATCGAGGGACCCAATGAAACTGTGCTGGCTAAGCTGGCACCACAAAAGAAATTCAATGATGAGTTGGTCGGCGGGCTGGATGCGATCCATCGGATCACGGTTGAGGAACAGGGGAATCTGGAACCATCCCGGAAGAGGACATCCCTCACCACCCAACTGGTGATGGGTGCTGTCGGAGAAAGCGACAGCGAGATCCTGCAGACCACACAAACACTATATAAAAAACTCAAATTGGCGCGAGTGTATTACTCTGCTTTCTCGCCCACAGCCAGAACACCATTCGACACTTTACCAGCCCTACCGCATCTGCGGCATGCCCGCATGTACCAGGCATCGTTTCTGTTAAGGGATTATGATTTTGACTTTGAAGAGCTGCCATTCAGTATGGATGGAAATCTACGGACCGAGAGTGATCCCAAAATGATCTGGGCGAAAGACAACCTGGCTGGCAGTCCGGTGGATATTACGAAAGCAGATTTTGAACAATTGATCCGTGTACCAGGGATCGGTAAGATCAATGCGAAAAAGATTCTGGAAGAACGCACCAAACAGGGTATTTCAAAAATTCAAGATCTGGGTAGAATTGGTATATCCACGAATAGATGTGCACCCTTCATTCTTATTCGCGGAAAAACACCAGTTTATCAACCTGATCTATGGAACTGAAACCCTTACACTTCTTCGACGAACCGATCATTCCAGCTTTTGATATTCCTCCTTCAATGGAGAAGAAACAGGGTTGCCCGAATGCCTTCACCTGGAGGGATGCTGACCACCGGGTGGTTGAGCTCGTTAAGGAATGGCATGATTACTCCCGTAAAGGTCGTATGGCCAGGAATATGCAGCCGCAGCATGCCATTGTTGCCAGCAATCGCGGCTCCTGGGGAGTGGGCAGAGATTTTTACATTGTCAAAGTGATTGGTGAACGCTATTTCCAGATCTATTATGACCGGGCTCCAAAAGATGTGGATCACAGAAAAGGGGAATGGTTCTTGTGGGGAGAATTAGTACTTCAATAATATTTATTATTACATAAATTTTATTAATATATCCATTGACAATAATTGATATTATTATATAATAATATCAATTATTTGATTCTGTGCTTATTTATATCGGAGCCGTATGAAAAATATTTTGACAAATTGCCCGGTTTGCGACCAACCTCTTGCTGCTACCCGATTAAATTGTGATCACTGCGGCACCAGTATTGAAGGGAATTTCGCATTGAATTCCAGTCCATTCGCCCAACTTTCTCCTGAGCAGGTCAATTTCGCATTAACCTTTATCCGCTGTGAGGGAAGATTGAACCGGATGGAAGATGAATTGAAGGTCTCCTACCCCACCTTGCGAAACCGTCTGATCGAATTGATTAAGGCGCTTGGATTTGAACCTGGCAAGGAAGAGCAGACTGTCCGGTTATCAACCGAAGAGCGAGCAAAGATCCTGGATGATATGAGCGAAGGCCGGATCACATTAGACGATGCCCGAAGGTTGTTATCAGGTGAAAGTTAAGAACGAGGTATAGAATGCCAACCAACGAAGAACGCTTAAAAATAATGAAAATGGTACAGGATGGCAAGATCACTGCAGAAGAAGCCATCATCCTTTTAGATGCCGTCGATCCGGTGAAAAAATCGCCATCCGAAAATTATTCTCAGCCAAAACCGAGTGGACCCGGTCGATGGTTCAGGGTAAAAGTCACCGATAACTTTACCGGAAAAATGCGTGCCAATATCCGTTTACCGATCAGCCTGGTCAGTGCCGGATTAAAAATGGGAGCGAAATTCTCCCCGGAAATGGATGGAATGGATATGAATTTACTGCAGGATGCGATTCGAAATAACCAGTCCGGGCTGATCATCGACGTAAATGCAAATGAAGATGGTGAACATGTTGAAATTTATATTGAAGAATAACCTGAACAACAAACACGAACTGGAATATAGAAGCTATCATGAAGGAAACAGGCTTAAAACTGCATTTTGGGAATATATGTAATTCATCATCTACACACTCACAAATATAATTTAATGTAAGAGTTGAGCAATCCTCGCTCCAGGAGAAATCATAATGAAACTATTTGACTCAGAACGACTAAAAGCAATCTTCGAAAAACATACTAAATTCTTAAAGAAAGAAGAAGATGGAGAGCGAGCAAACCTATCCGAGGAAGACCTGCGGGGTGTTGATCTTACAGAGGCAAACCTCCGCGATTCAAATCTCTCAGGCTCAAACCTAAAAGGCACAACGCTCACACGCATAATTCTCACTGATGCAGATCTGAGTGATGCCAATCTCGAGGGAGTAAACCTCTCTTATGCAAAGTTAGCCGGTTCAATCTTCTCAGATGCAAACCTGCGTTTTGCTGATCTTTCCTATGCAAAATTAACGGGTGCAAATTTTTCTGATGCCAACCTTGAAGGTGTTAATCTCAAAGGTGCCAATCTGATGGGAGCTAATTTTTCTGATGCAAATCTTAAGGATGCCGATCTTTCCGGTGCGAATCTTATGGGGGCGAATTTCGCAGATACAAATTTGGATCGAGCCAACCTCGCAGGTGCAAATCTCACTTGCGTGAATCTAACTGACTCAAACCTTTCCGGTGCGAACCTTGTTGAAGCAAATCTCATGGCGGTAAATCTTACTGACGCAAATCTCAGTGGGGCAAATCTCACTGGGGCAAATATTATGAGCGGTATTCTTTCGGATGCAAATTTGTCTGGGGCTAATCTGTCAAATGCTGACCTTACGTCTGCCAATCTCACTGATGCAAACCTGCCTGGGGCCAACCTGAGTGGTACGAACTTAAAGGAGGCTGACCTGGAGGATGCAATCCTATCCGGAGCAATCCTCAGGGGTACAAATCTGGAAGATGCATATCTCGAGGGAGTGAATCTAAGGGGTGCTGACCTTACATCTGCCAGAAATGTTCCAAATCATAGAGGATGATAGAAAACCTATCTAATTTGAATCTGGGACACATTTCGATCTTCATATCAGTTCTAAAAGTTATTGGGTTAATAAAACCCCCAAAGGGTGACCTTTGGAAACCTTTCTCGCGGTTTTTCGTAAATATTTACGCATACAATTTTATCCATTGAGGTCAGTATGAGTGTTTCTCCAACGATTTCTAAAAACTGGTTAAGAACTTTTGTCATCATCTGGATTGGGCAGGCATTTTCATTATTTGGGTCCATGTTAGTCCAATTTGCTTTGGTCTGGTGGTTAACTCAGAAAACAGGATCGGCAACGATACTGGCAACAGCCAGCCTGGTAGCTTACCTTCCTATGGTTTTCTTGGGGCCATTTGCCGGTGCAATTGTCGACAGGGTTAACCGTAAAACTGTCATGATCCTGGCAGATGCGCTGGTTGCATTAACCACTCTCGCCCTTGTCTTTATCGCTGCTTATGGTCAATTAGCACCATGGCACATTTACATTGCCATGTTCATTCGCTCTCTCGGGCAATCATTCCATTTTCCTGCCATGCAGGCATCCACATCCCTCCTGGTTCCGGAAAAGCATCTTTCCCGGGTGGCAGGCATCAACCAGGCATTGAATGGCGCCATGAATATCATCGCCCCACCCAGTGGAGCACTACTGATCGGGGTGCTGCAACTGCATTGGGTATTAAGTATTGATATCATCACGGCTGCCCTGGCAATTCTCCCGTTATTGATCGTCCATATCCCTCAGCCTGTTCAGGTGCTCACAACCGTAGGTAAACCAATTGTCGGCTCGATCCTTACTGATATTAAAGAAGGGTTTTTGTATGTATACCGTTGGAAAGGATTGTTTTATGTACTTCTTTTCGCGGTATTGATCAATTTCCTTATCAGTCCAGCGTTCACATTGCTCCCATTATTGGTTACAAAACACTTTCATGGAACAGCTATTCATTATGGTTGGATGGAATCCGCGATTGGAATCGGTATTGTGATCGGCGGTCTCGGACTGGGAGCCTGGGGAGGATTTAAAAAGAAGATCCTTACAAGTTCACTAGGCATCGCCGGGATGGGTATCGGTGCACTGATCATCGGTTTCGCACCCGGGAACTTATATTGGATGGGAATTGCAGGAGTATTCGTTTTAGGATTAATGAATCCGATCGCCAATGGGCCTTTCTTTGCACTCATTCAATCGAAAGTCGACCCTGGAGTGCAAGGCAGGGTTATGACAATGACCGGCAGCATCACATCCGGTCTCACGCCGTTAGCTCTCATTATCGCTGGCCCTCTGGCTGACCGTTTTGGAATTCAAACCTGGTTCGTGCTTGGTGGAATTCTTTGTCTCGTTATCTCGATCTTAATGAGGATGATAAAGGTTATCTTCACATTGGAAGATCAATCTGGAGATCAGGTGTCCATACTCAATCCAAGATCAACAACCTGAATCTGCCTAAAGAAGAATTAAAAGAGAGGTGCCTCGATCAATGAGACGCCTCTCCTACTCGACCATATCTTATAACTCGAACGATTGTCCGGTAATATAATTTTCCAGGCTTTTTATAGTGGATTTCTGGTTGTCAATGATCTCTTTGACGATATCGCCAATGGTGATCATACCCACCACTTTACCTTTTTCAATAATGGGTAGGTGGCGAATATGCTTGTCGGACATGAGTTTCATGCATTCTTCTGTGGTGTTATCCAGGTTTGCATAATAAACGTTCGTTATCATAACTTCCTGAACCGGTTGATTGACATCGCATAACCCAGATTTTGCCAGTCTCCTGGCAAAGTCACGTTCTGAGATGATACCTACGAGTTTAATACCATCCATCACCAATAATGCCCCAATATCTTTTTCGGATAATAATTTTAATGCATCGATCGTCTTTGTGGTGGGAGCAACAGACCAGACTGTTTTCCCTTTATTCCCCAGCAAATTTTTCACAATAGCCATAAATTCCTCCTACCAGTTGAGATGATTCAATTATAAGGAAATAGCCAGGTATTTCCAATAGACAAAATCGTCAATATCAATATTATATAGGTAGATTAATTAATAGAAATAACCATTATTCAGGAGAGTTTCATATGGAGATAATTGATTATCGTTCGAAATATAAAAGTATTTACCAACCTAAAGTTGGCAAAGTGGAATTCGTGATCATTCCCCCGATGAAATTCCTGATGATCGATGGACATGGAAATCCGAACACATCACCAGATTATGCGGATGCAGTTTCGGGGTTATATAGCATTGCCTATACATTAAAATTCAAGATCAAGAAAACCAGGTCGATCGATTATAACCTGTTGGCTCTCGAAGGACTTTGGTGGATGGATGATATGAATCTCTTCTCAACAGAAACCAAAGACCAGTGGAAATGGACAATGATGATCGCTCAGCCGGATTTTATCACCCAGGCTGATATCACTGCTGCCATTGATGAAGCCGGTCGTAAGAAACCAAATCCTGCCCTGGCTCGAATTCGATTTGAGGTTTTCGACGAAGGAAAGTGTGTGCAAATCATGCACATCGGTCCTTATGCAGATGAAAAACCTAATATTGACCTGCTTCATCAAGCTATAGCTGATAAAGGTTACAAACGCAGTGGTAAACATCATGAGATCTATCTTGGGGATCCAAGAAAATCAGCTCCGGAGAAATTGAAGACCATTATCCGTCAACCTTACGAATAATAAGGCAAGGATAATAACAAAATTCCTTCATGGCCTAGTTATTCAACTGGATGCAGTCCATCAGTTGATGGATGACAGAAATATGCGTTATATGCGATGACAGCTACAGCGACATATGCCAGGGTTTTCGGTATCATCAACATTCCGAGTAAAGGTATTTTATCCACCCATAATATAACCGGGGTATAGAATAAAAAGGAAAGGAAGATACAAGCGCCTATCCCAAAATAGACGCGGTCTTTTTGTCGATAGGATTCAATCAGTATCAAAGCCATGATACCTATTCCCTGAACCATTAAGAATAGATTCCTGATAATCCCCATGGGCTGTGGAGGTATAACACTTCCCCAGTCATTTCCAGGCAGAGCCATAACAAATAAGCGGATAATTCCGGAAATCAAAAGGATAATTCCAAACAAACCAACCTTTTTATTGAACCTGATCCTCCATATATCGACCAAAAGCATATAGAAGAAGGTTATTGTTATGGCGGTCGCAAGTGCACCAATTCCAACTAAGGCTGGGTTTGCATCCAGACCACCACGAGCATACGCGATCACGCGAAACCCAACATGCCCGCTATCACCCAGTGCCAGCAGGAAGAACATCCACCAGATCCGATTAACAATTTTCAAATCTGCAGGGGCAACGAAATTCCATCGCCTTTTCATCAAAATCACCAACCCCCACATTGCGATCAGGTAGGAAATATTAAAGACCACCTCAACCAAAATTCTCATATTTTCAGGCATATTTTTTCTCTAAAAGCTTAAATTTCAGGCTCGGTTACAGTAATAACCGGTGTTTTAGTGTTGTTCAATTTAATTTGTTTGATACCCAGGATCAAAGCGGCAATCTGGAAAATTGCACCACTCCAAAAAGGTAAGGTTGAATAAGTATCATATGCAAATCCGGCCCATAATGGACCAACAGCCCGTCCTAAGGATTGGAATGAATTGCTAATCCCCATGGCAGCACCCTGCTCTGACGCACTTGATCGTTGGGATACTAATGAAGTCACACTGGGTTGTAATAATACATTTCCAGAAGCAAAGATCAATGTGAATGTGTACATGGACCAGGAATATCGGAATAGAGATAATCCAATTAATCCGAGTATAGAAATGACAAGGCCGCCAAAAAGAAGTTTCAATTCTCCAAACTTCCTAGTCATTGGACCTATCAGCAATCCCTGCTCAATTACTGATAAGATACCCATCGCACCCATGATGTATCCGATCTGTGCAGGACCCATATTGAAGTTATCTTTTCCATAGAGTGAAAGAACCCCTTCAAGGTTAGCTAAAGCGAATGCAAGTAGAAAAGACATACCGAAGAAAAATCCCAAGGGACCTTTTAATCCATTCATTAATTTGGAAAAAGTAGATTCCTTTTGAATTTCCTGGTTCTTGTTTGTCCGAAATTCCGGTTTCAAAGATTCCGGCAGCATTACGAAAATAAAAGGAAGGGTGATCAAGGCCAATAATGAACTTACCAGGAATGGAATGGATAGGTTGATGAGTTTGCCTGTGCTTGGATCTGTTGTGATCTGCATGAGAGATTGGATAAATACAGGCAAATGTAAATCCAAACCTGACAGGATGCCACCCAGCATGGGACCTATGATCATTCCAAGTCCCATTGCAGCTCCCATTAAGCCTACTCCCTTTGACCTGTCCTCCCTGGAGGTGATATCGGCCATGTATGCCATTGCAGTCGGAAGTGTTGCTGAAGATAATATGCCAGCCAATGTTCTTGAAGCGATCAGAAACCAAAGTGTAGGCGAAAATGCCTGCAATAAAAAGGAAACAAAATAGCCTGAGATGCCAATCAGCAATACTGGTTTCCTGCCTATTCTGTCAGATACTCGACCCCAGAAAGGCGCAAATATGAACTGCATGATCGAGTATAACGACATCATCAGACCCAATGCCCCGCCTGAGGCATTGAAGTGAGTCACAAAAAATGCCATCAACGGCATGACAATCCCGAAACCGATCATAACGATGACAAGAGATATAAACAATAAAATTGGTGCAGACTTATTCTTCATTGAACCTCAAATATAAATAATTACGAATTGTGTATATTGGCGGGATGGAAAATGGTTTTTTCCTGTTCCTGGCTTTTTTCTATTATCTGTCTGAGACATTCTGCAAGATACTTCTGTTGGCTTTCATCAAAAGATGCTGCCAGATCTTCCATCCATTTTTTTTGGGCATTAATTGATTTTTCAATCAGGTCCCGCCCACTATTTGTAAGGGATAAATTTTTTACCCGCCGGTCAACGGGATCCTCATATCTTTCAACCAAGCCCATAGTTACTAATTTATCCACTAATTGGGTTGCAGACGCCTTTGAGCCTTCCATAGTACCGCGGATGGCCATAATCGAAGTTGGTCCACGGTGAAATAACTGCATCAGGATATTGATATGCGTCATTGCTAGCCCATATTGACGGGTATATTGTAGAAAATCGTGTATCGACCGACGCGCAAAAACGTTGGACCAATCATTTAGAGCAGTAGTTAATGGATTATATTCGTTCATATAGTTAATTATACTTAACTATACATTGTAGTGAACTACTTGTCAAGGTAATTGTCTGCTTACCTTCATTGATAATAATGAAGTTCTATTGAGGTTTACTTTTTTGGATTAGCTCTTGCCGGTGCCGCCTGTAAAGGATAATTGGGCCATCCTGTGGAATTAATATTTCACCGATCTTTAGGTCGCTTTTTATTGGAAGCTGTTTGATCACCACACGCTCATCCTGATTGAGGATGACCCGGGAAGAAGGAATAGCCAGCCAAGCCACTAACTTCGCCAAACCTGGAATAGCACTTTTTTTGACATAATTCCTCAAGCAGAAAAGTGTATTACCATCATCTATAGGGATAAAACTAACAGTAATTCGAAAATCTGTACTGATATTATTCATCCAGTTGTTGGGGAAAATGAACTTTAAAAATGGAGGTCGCTTAGGATCAGGTATTTCCTCAGCCCTTCGGGCTGGGATGCTGTCTTCCAATCGGTTATAGACCCAGATATCCATCTCCTGGTCTTGTAAGCGGGTAACAGGTCCATCCACTACCCTGCGATTTCCCCGGCCTATTGTACTTGCATGGACAAATGGTAAATGGATCACATCCAACTGGTTTTCAATCCCGCGTGAATAATGGACCGGCCAGTGCGCATAAAAGCTCGAGTACGAATACTCCGAATTCGGAAGATCCTTAAACCACGGCAAGTCTGGATACTCGTTTCGATCATCTCCCCACCAGATCCAAATATAGCCATATGTTTCCTTTACTGGAAACGACCTTGTTTTCATCGCTTTTGGTGGAATCGCATTACTTCCATTGGCAGGAATCAGCGTGCATTTACCAGAAGATTCAAATTCAAAGCCATGGAAAGGACATTGCAGACAATCGCCAATAACCTTTCCTTGAGACAGGGAAGCTCCCCGATGTGGACATTTATCACTGATGACAGACGGTACACCCTTTCCATCCCGCCAGAGGACCATTTTTTCCCCGAGTCGGGTAAGGCCAATAGGTTTTTGTTTTAAAAAGCGGGATTCGAGAATGATGTACCATTGATTCGGAATCATATAAGCTCCATCGATAAATTACTTAAATGCTGATTATGATATTAACGGAATGATACTTATATATATCATACATTATCTATTCCCTGTCCTTGGAGTAATTATTTGATATACTTCAAAAATCGATTTGATTGAAATTAATACTTCAATCGAGTACTAATTCCAATATTGTTCAAGGACACTATGAACCTCGTCGGAGAAATCGCGGCTTTTGGTACAGCAATTTGTTGGTCAGTATCAGCTATTGCCTTTTCGATCAGCGGAAAGCAGATCGGGTCACAATCTGTCAATCGCATCCGGGTATTGATCGCCTTCCTGCTACTGGTAATCGTAAATTGGATCTTTTATAAACAGCCCATTCCACTCACAGCTTCACCGGAACGTTGGTTTTGGCTGCTTCTTTCCGGCTTCATTGGCCTGGCGGTTGGGGATGCCTTTCTATTTAAAACCTATCAATTACTTGGCGCAAGAATGGGATTGCTGTTTTTAAGCCTGGCTCCAGTATTCAGTACACTTTTCGCCTGGTTGTTTATGGGGGAGGTACTCAGTCTGATGCAAATCGCAGGTGTGCTGCTCACCCTGGCGGGAATTGGTTGGGTGGTGATTGCCCGCCAAAATAGTACAGATGAAAATGAGGACCCAAAGGATAAAAAGTTAGGGGTGTTATTTGGTGTATTAGCTGCAATCGGTCAGGCAGTTGGATTGATCCTCTCGCGACAGGGAATGGGTGGAAATTTTTCTCCCATATCTGGAACATTAATCCGGATGATCGCGGCCGTTTTAGCCTTATGGGTTCTCGCAATCATCCAGAAGAACGCCATTCCCACCCTGATCACTGCGTATAAAAATAAAAACGCAACCAGTTGGATCACCATAGGTTCAGTTTTTGGTCCGGTGATCGGTGTATCATTATCACTCCTGGCAATTCAATACGCGAAAATTGGTGTGGTATCTACGATAATTGCTTTACCACCGGTATTAATACTTCCGGTCAGCTATTTTGTCTTCAAGGAACGTTTTGGCTGGCAGGCAATAGCAGGCACGGTGGTTTCCATGGCTGGCGTGGCTCTATTGTTTATGAAATAAAATCCCAATATTGATATTAATTTCGATCAAAGGGTAACCCGCGTGGATCTTGTTTACGAATTGACCCATTCTCATTGGCACAGATTTTTCCAGGCACATAATTAATGCATCCCTATTATCCATTTAGGATAAAATAATTCAAGAGGAAATAATATGCCACCAATTACAAAAGAAGATTCTCTTAACTATCACCATTTAAATGGGGTTCCTGGAAAATTAGCGATCGTACCAACCAAGCCACTTGAAACACAAACTGATCTAGGCCTGGCATATACTCCAGGGGTTGCCTATCCCGTGATCGAGATCGAAAAGAACCCGGATCTTGCTTATGACTACACTGACAAAGGTAATTTGGTCGCTGTCATTTCAAATGGAACTGCCATCCTTGGGCTTGGTGACCGGGGAGCACTAGCCAGTAAACCGGTAATGGAAGGCAAAGCCATTTTATTTAAGAAATTTGCCGACCTGGACAGTATCGATATTGAACTAGACTCACACGACTCAGAAACAGTCATCAAAGTTGTAGCTGCGATTGCCCAGACCTTTGGTGGGATCAATCTGGAGGATTTTAAATCTCCTGAATGCTTTTATATCGAACAAAAACTTCAATCAATGCTGGATATCCCGGTTTTCCATGACGACCAACATGGTACAGCGATCATTCTAGGAGCAGCTTTATTAAATGCCCTGGAAATATCCGGCAAAAAGATCGATGAGATCAAGATTGTTTTCTCTGGAGCAGGAGCAGCTGCAATTGCTTCTGCCAACCAATTTGTAAAGATTGGCGTTCCAGGAGAACATATTTGGTTATGTGATATTAAAGGTCTGGTATACAAAGGGCGCAAGGAAGAAATGTTTGCTGAGAAAGAATTATTTGCTCAGGGTGACCATCCAGGAACATTGACCGAGATACTTGAAGGGGCAGATATGTTGATCGGTTTATCTGCAGCCAACATCGTTTCCGGAGAAATGTTATCCCGTATGCGATCATCTCCCATTATTTTCCCCATGGCCAACCCTGACCCTGAGATCAAATATGAACTCGTAAAGCAATTCCGCCCGGATGCCATCGTTGGAACTGGAAGGTCAGATTATCCGAATCAGATCAACAACCTCCTTGGTTTCCCTTACATTTTCCGGGGTGCCCTCGATGTTCGGGCAAGAGCGATCAATGACGAGATGAAGATCGCAGCGAGCATGGCTTTATCTTTACTTGCCAAAGAGGATGTGCCAGTGGATGTTCTAAAAGCCTATAACCTTGATCACCTCGAATTTGGTCGGGATTATGTTGTTCCGAAACCATTGGATAAACGTGTCTGCCTTTGGGAAGCACCTGCTGTAGCAAAAGCTGCCATGGAAAGTGGAGTTGCCAGGTTGGAAGTTGACCTGGATGATTATCTGAAGAAACTTGAAAATCGTTTTTTAATGCGGTAATTGGAGAAACATGCAGGATTATTCGCTAGCTATTCTTGAGCTGATCCGGTTAACTTCAACTGATCTTCCACACCCCGTTGAAAAAAGGCTAAGGGATGCAGTGGATAAAGAGGAGATTGGTTCAGCAGCACGAGGAGCTTTGGAAACGATCTTAAAGAACATTGAGGCGGCACGTAAGAATGTCACCCCTATTTGCCAGGATACTGGAACGCCAATTTTTTATGTTCAGCACCCCTTCGAAATGCATCAGGGTGAGTTAAAAGAGCAAATACTCCGAGCTGTAGCACTGGCAACTGAAAAGTTCTATTTACGGCCAAATGCTGTGGATCCAATAAGTGGAAAAAACACTGGCAATAACATCGGTGATGAATATTTCCCTTCCATTCATTTCACTGATGTTGAGGGAGAGACACTTACAATTGATCTCATGCTTAAAGGCGGCGGTTGTGAAAATGTTGGAGCACAGTATTCTCTGCCTGATAACCGGTTGAATGCCGGACGCGACCTGGAGGGTGTGCGAAAAGTAGTGCTCGATGCGGTTTATCACGCCCAAGGCGAAGGTTGTGCTCCAGGTTTTCTGGGTGTCGCCATAGGTGGAGACCGGGGCACTTCTTATTCTGCATCCAAGCAAGTATTGCTTCGGGACATAGATGACACTAATGATGATGAAATATTTGATGATCTTGAGAATAGGATCACAATAGAAGCGAACGAACTGGGAATCGGGCCAATGGGTTTCGGTGGGAAAACCACTGTCCTGGGTACAAAAATAACATCCACTTACAGATTACCAGCTTCATATTTTGTGTCCGTTTCATATATGTGTTGGGCTTACCGGCGGCGGAAGATGATCGCCATTGGACAGACAGTAACATATGAATGAAATTAAGGAATGAATGGTCATAAATCTTAATCTCCCAATCAACGATAGGGAAATCAGTAAACTTCATGTCGGGGATAGTGTCAACCTGTCAGGGGTAATGATCACCGGAAGAGATGCCGTCCATAAGTGGATTAGCGAGACATTCATCCAAAAAACAAGGACTGCAACTGAAGATGACCTGCTAGTTTATGAAGTCATTCAACCAATTCTAAAAAATGGATTGATCTACCACTGCGGCCCGGTTGTGAGTGGAATACAAACCAAGAAATATCGATTTGTGGCTGCGGGACCGACCACCAGTATCCGGGAAGAGCTCTATCAAGCCGATGTGATGCGCCATTTTGGGATGAGCGGGGTAATTGGAAAAGGTGGCATGGGTGAGGGCACATTAAAAGCTTGCCAGGAATTACCAGCAGTCTATTTCCATGCAATTGGCGGTGCTGCCTCACTTATTGCAGAAACCATAAAAAAGGTTATCGCAGTATATAAACTTGATTTTGGGGTTCCTGAAGCGATCTGGGTCATTGAAATTGAGAATTTTCCTGCGGTCGTAACAATGGACTCTCATGGTGGATGCCTTCATGATTCTGTCAGACAGCATTCAAAAGAAATGCTTATGCGATTGATCGAATGATTTGATAATTGTTGAAATTGGAAATAAATAATTGTGCGATATCAAATTGTCGAGGTTTGTTGATTAATAGTTGATTGCTGTTTACTTAATTTTTCAAACTAAGCCATTAATCATTCAGTAATCCCAACATTTTTACATCGTCCATCGCCCGTCTCGCGGCTAATCTTGGGTCGCTCTTTAAGACTTGCTTGTAATAATTAAAGGATTCAAATTCAACTGTTAGAAAACCTGAATAACCAATTTCATCCAGTGAAATTTTGAATTCATTCCAGGGAACTTCTCCTTCTCCCAATAACGGGAATTGAAAAGTTTCTCCAGGAAGCCCTCCCGGTCTACCCACGGCATCCTTAAGGTGGCAATGGACGATCTTGTCACCCAATTGTTTTATGACCCAACCAGTGTCATTTTGATAAAGGATCCCATGAGAAGGATCAAAATTTACCCTCAGATTCGGCGAATTGAATCTTCGAAACACCTCCATCAGGGTGTAATAATCATGCACCAGATGGCCAAAGACCGGCTCAATCGCCAGGATAACATTTTCTTTTTCTGCTACGGTGATTACCTCGTCAAAAGCACTACTTACCAGATCCCAGGCTGAACCTTCCGAAATATCCTTTGGAAATCTAGGCGCGGATGGATCCCATGGAGCCGGACCGGTAAATAGATTAACTGGTGCTTTCGAACCCAACCTGCCAATTGCCTGAATTATTTCAACAGTATGTTTTATCCGGTCAGTCCAGGTATTTTTATCAAGGGTCACATAATCGATCTGAGCCACCCATTCGGTGACCTGCAAACCTTCCTTTTCGACTGCAGTAATCAGTTTCTTACGGTCTTGATCTGTTTTTTTCCGCGGATCAAACCATACCAATGGCCAGGAAACTCCCTGATATCCTTCTTCAGCCAGTATATGAATTACTTCTTCTGGACTCAAATCGACAAAATTTAATCCTGCCAGGAATCCAAGCTTCCGAATCATATTCCAATCTCGCTATGTATTAGTGGTGAATGATCAGGTTCATTCATTTTCACAACCCTTTTTAAAGCAGCTGCAGAATATGCATAACGGATAACTTTTAGAGTATTTCGTGCATCTGCGGGAGTGACTAAAAATGAGCTGCCGCTACTCAGGCAGTCTACTGCATGAATGATCCCGCTTTTGACTGAATCTACCCACCAGGTATCTGGGCAATGTTCTACACTAATTGGTAATTGTTGTTGATCCACAAAATATCTTATCGGGTCAGCAGATTCGATAACGGTATGGATACTGCCTTTTTCGCCCCAGACGGATCTGGTTTCACTCCAATTCTGACCGCTCGAAGCATAAGTAACGTGAATATTTACGATCTTATCTGAATATTGCATGATAAGGCTGGCTGTATCATCAGCCTTATTAACAGCATCCACCACAAATCTACCCATGCTACATTGGACTGCTTCAGGCATCCCAAACCAATCTATTGCAAGATCAACTACATGAGTTCCACTATCCGCGAGAGCGCCGCCACCGGCTCTACCAAATGTTCCTTTCCAATTTCCCGGAACATTCATTCTCGGCAATTCGCTGCCTGCAACAACAAGATTTGCCATGACTATCCTGCCCAATGTTCCACCATTAATGATCTCTTTAACTTTTTGGTAAACAGGAAGGAATCTTTCATTCAATGCAACAAATAATCGTTTCCCGGCTTTCGTTGATGCAGCCATCATTTCATCAGCCTCCTCCAGGGTAAGACTGATGGGTTTTTCAAGGATGACATGTTTTCCCGCCATGAATGCCTGCAAGGCAATCGGGTAATGGAGATCATGGGGTAAGCAGATATCTACAATGTCAACATCCGGATTTCCGAGCATAACTCTATAATCCGATTCAATGAGGCGAAACGAATATTTTTCTGACAGGATCCGTACTTGTTCCTTATCAGCCTCACAAAGTGAGACTGATGAAATCAATGGATGATTAAATAGGGCATCGAGATGCACCCTGCCAACCATTCCACAACCAATTAGTGCTATGTGAAAGCCCATAATTAATCCAACTATTCTAGATTTTTACCGATTGCCCTGATCGTGCAGATTCCTGGGCTGCCAATGTAAATCGTAAAATATCGCGGCCTTGCTCACCGGTGAATAATGGCGGCTCACCTTTGAAGTAAGCATCAATGAAGTGCCTGGTAGAGTTTACGAAGCTTGATTCCCAGCCTACTTCCATATCTGAGAAGGTCTTTACCTGCATATCTTTATACATGACCACCGGTGGAACATCCATCATCTTACCGTGTCCCCGCGTGATCCAAATAACCCCTTTGGTTCCTGTGATTTCGATCCGGTCGTCTTGAGCGTAATGGTTGGTATCCAGAACCATTTCAGGTGAAAACACGACCTCCAAAGATCCAACCCGGTTACCAGGAAATTTCCAGGAGACGATCGCTGGGGAATCAAGTACTCCAATATTAACCCCTTCATTAATGGGTGTTGCGCCGATCCAGGCGTGAACTTCTTCAGCCATTCCCATGAAAAACCATCCCAAGGAAAATTTATGATGACCATCATCGAATACAAGCGGACCACCACCGCATGTTTTCGGATCAAACCGCCATTCCTGTGCTGAAAACGGTACCTGCCACGCATGCGGAGACGTAGCAGCATTACTTTTAATTCTGATCGAAAGAGGAGTACCAATTTCCCCATCCATAATTAATTGCTTCGCTTTTAATACTGGCGGATAGAAAATAAAGTTTTCAAAAACTTTAAAGATTACACCTGCTTTTTTGGTTGCAGAGATCATTTCATCAGCCTGTTCAACAGTGATGGCCATAGGTTTCTGGAGAGAAATATGTTTTCCGGCTGCTGCGGCATCCAGCGTAGCCTGATAGTGCAGATGGTGAGGAAGTAAAATTTCGACAAGGTCAATTTCTTTCACTGCCAACAGATCATGATAATTTGTGAAAACCATATTAGATGGTACGCCCCAAGCCGCTGCCCGAGTACGTGCGTTTTCAATATTCACATCACAAACTGCCACCAGTTCTGATTTTTCGTTTTGCAAATACTCGATTGCATGCAAATCAGATATACGTCCGGTACCTATGAATCCAACTCGTAGTTTATCCATTTATTTACTCCACCTTGTTATTTGAATAATTGGTTCTATTGAAATTGGGGATGGCTATTATTACCTATCACCGAAAACTTAATTTTGCAGTCAAAGATTTTCCAATATCCACAACAATAGTTGCCACCTTTTGCATTTGCTCCAATGAGAGCCTGCTTGTTGGCCCGGATACCCCTATAGCTGCAACACACTTTCCTCTGTAATCAAAAATTGGGACTGCAATACATCTGACACCCGGGTTATATTCTTCGTCATCAACAGCGTAACCCTGGCTTCTAACAATTTCCAAGTGCCGTTCCAATATTGCCATATCTGTGATTGTTCGCAGGGTAAATGCGGTTAATTCTGGGTTAATCGGCACACCAGCAAACCCCAGAAATATTTTCCCCAAAGCCGTGCAGTGCAGAGGGTGCTAATGTTCCAATTCCTGTCGTTACTCTTAATGCGGATGGAGATTCTTCCTGATCAATATAGAGAGCCTGCCCCTGTGCAAGTATTGCCAAATGAGAACATTCTCCGGTCAGTTCCACCAATTGTTTTAGGTATATCTTGGCTGTGTCTCGAAGCGGAGTTCTCATTAAAAGCATCCGGCTCAAACGAACTACTGATGGGCCAAGAATATATTTGCGGCCATCCTGCTCCCTTTCGGCGAAACCATAATTAGCTAAGGTCTGCATCATTCTCGAGATGCTGCCTTTATCCACGCCATATTCATCAGCCAATTCAGTAATACTCAGGCTTTCTTTCGATTGGGCTAATTTTTCGATT
Source organism: uncultured Chloroflexia bacterium (assembly GCA_963827895.1). Classification (GTDB taxonomy): domain Bacteria; phylum Chloroflexota; class Anaerolineae; order Anaerolineales; family Anaerolineaceae; genus PNON01. The sequence continues at coordinate 101,886 of CAWHCY010000016.1, forward strand.
ATTTGTAATCCCCGCGCCAAACTTTGGACTTCACTCATTTCTACCTCAATTTTCTTATAATTTTTCGACTAAATCATCGTATTCTTACAAATTCTGAAGAAATTAAGTTTAATTGTTCCAATATTCACTATTTATATTCTTAATTCCAAATATATATAAATTACTCTGATTGTTCAAGAAAAGCTTCAACAACCGCAGCAACATTAACATCAGGTGTTTCAGGTTGGATTTCTTTTGCAGGACCAAGAATGTAACCACCGCCTTTGCTCATATCTTTGCATAAATGCCTTACTTCTTCTTTGATCTCTGAAGGTGATCCAAAGGGGATCATATTCTGAGAACCTAATCCACCCCAAAAAGTGATCTTGTCACCATATTTTTGTTTGAGGTCATAGGGGTTATTATTCCTGGCTTCAGGTTGAACGCTCTGATATACATCCAATCCAATTTCGATCACATCGGGAAGAATTTTATCGATGGCACCACAACAATGGGAAAGAACGTATTTTCCCGATTCATGGGTACGGCGATATAATTTTTCATATCGGGGTTTAAAGAGTTTTCGCCAGCGTTCTGCTCCAATTAATACACCTTGTTGGAATCCCCAATCATCAAAGAACCAGATGCCGTCTACGGGTAGTAATAATAACCTCTCCAGGATTTCAAGCTGATGGACCAGCAGTTTATCCAATAATTCTTCATAGAAATCCAAATTGGCGACCACGTCCATTAAAACATTTTCAAATCCTCGCAATACCCAGCTTCGTTCGAATAATCCGAATCCATAAGCGGCTACCACGAAGTTGTTTTTTTGTTCCTCAATTAATCGCAGTGCATTGGCTTCAAAACCTTCATCAAAAAGATCGTTTACTTTTGGGAATGTGTAGCCTTCCAAGCTTGGTTGAGTTAATGCTGGTTTCTCAAGCGCAAATGGACGCAAATCCAATCTCCATTCACTACCATAAGCATCGGTGTATTTTTCCAGACCTAGATCCAAATTGATTCCGGTGCTGGGAAGCGGTAATTGGTAGATAGCGTTATCCACCCTGTCCCGCCATGAGTTGTTCCCGTAGAACTTATCGAGTCGTTCTTCAATATTTGATCCCGGATCAAACATTAAATGGTAGGGAACACGGTCTGTTTCTTCATGATTGATCTGAGCAATCACGCGTTCTTTTTGGGTCATTGACATCGTAAATCTCCTATGCTTACCCTTTAACCGCCCCCATCGTCATTCCTTTAATGAAATAGCGCTGGAAGAAAACGAAAATGATCAATGTTGGAATGCTGGCAATGACAGCCATGGCACCTTGTTCCCCGTATGCAACCCTGTATTGCCCCTTCATGGATATCAAACCCACCATAATGGTGCGCATATTATCCGATTGGGTAAATATGATCGGGAATAGAAAATCATTCCATATCCAGGTAAATTGCAACGTAGCTAATACCGCCAACGCTGGCAGACTGACTGGCAGCATGATCTTTAGCAGCACATCCAATTCACTTGCACCGTCAATGATGGCGGCTTCGCGAATGGCCATGGGAATCGATGAAAAGAAATTCCGCATGATCAATGTGCAAATAGGTAAACCAAATGCAGCATGAGTAATGATCATTGGCCAAAGTGTGTCGTATAGTTTGATTTTGTTGTAAAACTTAAAGAGCGGGATGAGTACAATTTGAGGTGGGAAAAATAATCCTGCAAGGACAAAGATAAATAGTAATTCACTCCCTCTAAATGGGAGTTTACTAAAAACATATCCCATGAGAACACCAAGCATGATCGAAATGAAAGTTGCCGGAATAGTCACTAGGAAAGAATTTCTCATATAGGTTTGAATATTTGCTACAACCCAAACTTCTTTATAGTTATCAAGATGCAGCAGCTTTGGAATTGACCACAATCCATTTTTCGCGATCTCTGCATCCAATTTAAATGAAGTTAGTATTACTCCTAAACCCGGAAGGATATAAATAAATGCAATTATTGTGATGATCACATATAAAAATATCTTTCGATATTTTGCGCCACCGGTTCTGCTCCAACTCCTTGCGGTACGCTGGTTTTCAACAACAACCTTATTAGTCATATAGGTGCTCCAATTTCCTTACCTGGCGGAAGTAAAACACAATGATAACCATGGCAATGAGAAAAAGTACTACCGCTATCGCACTGCCATACCCCATATAATATTTCTGGAATGATTCGTTATACATGAACATCGCCAACGTATCGGTTGTATGGAAAGGCCCACCCTTTGTCATCATATAAACAACATCAAAACTTTTTAATGAATTAATTATGGAGAGTGCAACCACCACAACCGTAGCAGGACTCAACAATGGTACGACAACGTGCCGCAAGGATTGTAAGTAGTTTGCGCCATCCATTTCTGCTGCCTCAGTTAATTCTGAAGGAATGGATGTTAATCCAGCCAGGAATATAACCATTGCCAGGCCTATTTGCTGCCAAGACCAGGCGATTATGACTGATCCCAAAGCTGTTTTGGTGTTTGCCAACCAGGCAATTGTGAGATGATCCAAATGAACCAATCTTAATACTGTATTGATCAATCCCCAATCAGGTTGATAGATCCAGATCCATACCTGACCTATAACTGCCAGAGAAAGACAAATGGGTAAATAAAAGAGGGATTTATAAAAATTAGCTCCCCAAACACCTTCGTGGAGTAATAGAGCCAGTGTCAATCCACCACCAACAGGTAAGACGACTGCAGCTGCCATCCATATTACCGTATTCTTTATTGCATTAATGAATAATTCATCCTTGAATATTTTTGTATAATTTTCGAAACCTGTCCAGTGGAATGCATTTCGAAAGCCGTTCCAATCGGTAAAACTATAATAAAATGAACTAAAAAGGGGAATAATTACAATTATTGTGTAAATTGCCAGGGGTACTATTGAAAACAAAATAATCCACTTGCGGCGGTTCCAAACCACGGGCAACTCCTATTGAGAGGGATCAGGAAAATGTTCTTCCATTACCATTATTATAGAATAAATTCTTAGCTAAAAACAATTACAAGATTTATCAGAACTGAGATAAATGGGCAGCCCAGGATCGGGCTGCCCATTACTACGGTGTAAAATATTATTTCTTGAATACTTCAGCAGATTTCACCTGAGCATCTGCCAGATATGTCGCATATTGTGATGGATCGTTCATCATCAATGCACCAAGGTCCAAACCAATTTCAGCATTTGGCGGGGTTGTGGAAAGATCATAAGCTGGAAGCCACATGGTTCCACCAGCAATATAATCCAGTGCTTTCTTCATAACAGGGTTGAATGTTGATGTATCGGTTAATGAAGAAGCGGGTAGTGCACCCTGTCCCTTAGCCCATAAAAGCTGCATTTCAGGTTTGAGTGCCCAAGCGATGAATTCTTTTGCGCAATCAGGATTCTTTGCATCTGCGGGGATTACCCATGAATCTGTAGAAGCAAAGGTGGCCGGAGGAATAGCAGGATCAATCACGGGGAATGGGAATACATCATAATCCACACCAGCGGTCAGACCATTACCATCCCAGTATCCGGTGACCCATGTGCCCATTAGGGTCATAGCTGCTTCGCCTTTTGCAACCTGGTCGGCAGCATCAGTATATGTATATGCATTGGCATCTGGATAGAAGTAACCCTTGTCAATCAGTTCCTTCCAGAGTTCCATTGCTTTCATGACCTCAGGATCATCAAATGCAGCCTCACCAGCTTGCAGTTTGGCTCTGTATTCATGTCCTGCAGTATAGCTTACCAGAAAATCGGTGAAGAACTGAGCTGGCCAGCGGTCTTTTGAACCTAAAGCGATCGGATACACACCGGTAGCTTTAATTTTGTCACAAGCGGTAATAAATTCATCCCATGTCTCGGGTGTCTTCGTTACGCCGGCAGCTTCCATAACCTTCGGGTTAAAGAAGAAACCTACATAATGGAAGTTCTGAGGAATGGAATAAACACCACCATTGTATTGTGTGGATCCTTGAATTCCCGGTACAACAGAATCAGCAAATTTTTCGGCAGCCCAGAAATCAGAGAGTTCCATTAATGCATTGCTGTCAACAACAAATTGAACACGAGCGCCAGCCCAGTATGAGAAGACGTCAGGTGGGTTTTCACCAGCAAGCATGACCAGGATCTGAGTTTTGAAGTCTTCATGACCGGTAGTATTATCAACCAGTTCGCATTTTTCGCTTTGTGCATTGAATCCATCAATGATCGTGGTCATATCTTTTTTGCCCATATCGCCGGAGTAATAATGGACAATATTGGCTTTCGTCTTTTCTACTGCAGCGGGAGCAGCAGGTGCAGCAGGAGCAGCAGGTGCAGCGGGAGCAGCCGGAGCAGCGGGTTCAGCTGGAGCTGCAGGGGCAGCCGTTGGTGCAGGTTGGCAGGCGGCAAGGAGCATGGACAAAATGATTAATCCGCCCAGCAAAGTCCAATAATACTTTTTCATCTCGAATCCTCCTAAGAATTTCTGAAATTGAATGATACTAGATCGTTATTCAGCATTAAAGATTGTTCTGGTTATCACCACCTCCCCGGCACAGACATCAAAAAAACATTACAAAGGCTATTGACAGTCAGAAGAATATCTTGGCAATGAATTTGGCCTAATGGTATGACCAATTATATTATTTCACCATTTATATGGATTGTCAACAGCTAATACTATTAGCCCATTCAATGGTAATTATTAGTGCTCAAACATCAATATACAACTATTATGTTTTAATTGCAACTACCAATCTGTATTTTTCTACTATATCGCGATTATTTATGTTTCCTATTGAATATTGTTGTTATATATACTATACTGTTGTATATTAACAATTATCTGAAATTATTGCTATTATGGATTATCACTGAAATTTATTGCCAGGTGGAAAATTATGACCGATGCGGATAAAGAAAACACTATCAGAGATTTGGCTCAGATGAGACTTCAGCGGGCAATGAATATTGCTTCGGCTGGAGGCTTACAAAATGCCATCGATAACGGAATTCTACCCACAAGGATAGATCTCACGGTATCTGAAGCGATCATACTTGGGTTGATGAAACAGGGTGTTAAAAAGTTTGTTGCAGTTTTTGGTCATGGATCCACTGAGATAGGTGAAGTCCTTCGTATATATCAACAGGCTGGGCTGGTAAAGGTTTTTAATGTCAGGAACGAAATCGAGGCATCACATGCTGTGACGGCGTTGAGGTGGATAACTGGCGAGAAGGCAGCAGTCATCGCCTCGATCGGCCCAGGCCCACTCCAAGCTTTAGCCGGCTCGCTCGTTCCTCTGGCAAATGGTCTGGGAGTATGGTATCTGCTGGGCGATGAAACCACAGAAGATGAAGGTCCAAATTTTCAACAAATCCCGCACCCAAAACAGGGTCAATTCGCAGCTTTATTTGGAACAATGAATCAAGCCTATAGTCTACATACTCCTCTGGCGATTAGTACAGCTTTACGCCGGGGATTAAATGCGGTAGATCACCCTCATCAGGCTGGCCCATTCTATCTATTGCTGCCAATGAATATCCAACCGGTTGAAATGAAACAATTCAACCTCGATGAACTACCGGAAGGTGCTCCTCCACGATTGGGGGCAGCAGCTGATTTTGGGATGTTTCAAGAAGCTCTTCAGGAGATACAAAAAGCGAAAAAGATCGTGGTCCGCCTTGGCGGTGGAGCAAGGGATGCTGGTCCGGAAATTTCGGAATTGCTGGATTTGGTCGATGGCATGGCGATAGTTGCCCCGGTTGTCAGTGGCGTCATCCCATACCATCACCCAAGGAATATGTCGGTTGCCGGATCCAAAGGGTCAATATCCGGAAATTATGCAATGGAAAATGCAGATCTGCTCATTGCAATTGGATCAAGGTTTGTCTGCCAATCTGATTGCTCCAGAACTGGTTTTCTTAATGCGAAACATGTCATAAATATTAATACCGACTTCGATGCGGCAACTCATTACAATAAAACAACAGCACTTGTTGGTGATGCCTCACCAACTTTAAGAGTATTAATAGAAACAATAAAGAAATCAGGAATGAAATTACCTGGAACCAAATCAGAATGGTATGTGAGATGCCAGGAAAAGAAAACAGAGTGGGAAGCTTATAAAGCTGCCCGGTTTACAAAGGTCACATTACCCGACCCAGTCTGGAAAAAAGAAGTCTTTACTCAACCTGCAGCGTTGAAAATTGCCACTGATTGGGCCAGAGCCCATAAGGCGATCACGATATTTGACGCCGGTGACGTTCAAGCGAATGGTTTTCAAATCGTGGAAGATGATGATATCAAGCAAGGCATCACGGATGGAGGTGCCAGCTACATGGGCTTTGCAGGATCTGCAGTTTTAGCTTCCGGACTTTCTGATTCAGATTTCTACCCGCTAGCCATTACAGGCGACGGGTCGTTTATGATGAACCCGCAAGTATTGATCGATGCTGTTGAGCATCACGCCAAGGGCTGTATTCTCGTGATGGATAATCGACGCATGTCTGCGATTTCCAGTTTACAGATGGATCAGTATGGAGTTGATTTTGCCACGAACGATTCGGTGGAAGTGGATTATGTTTCTCTAGCTGGGTCAATCAAAGGTGTACAAGCGATATTCGGTGGTTATAATCCCGGATCATTAACTTCGGCTTTGGATAAAGCGTTAACCTATACAGGTTTGAGCGTTATACACTTACCGGTTTATTATGGTCCAAATGAGCTTGGGGCGCTTGGTGCATTTGGGCGCTGGAATAGTGGAAATTGGTCTGAGAAAACCCAGGCGTTACGACACGATATTGGTCTTTAATCCAGTAGATCGGAAAGCCATGAATAATCCTATCCCCCAAGATAAGCTTTCAGTCAAAACGAAACTATTTTATGGTATTGGAGATGTAGGTAATGCCATTGTCAATTCTGCCGTACAATTTTTCCTGCTGATATTTTATACTGACGGGGCTTTACTACCTCCAGCCTTGGTTGGAAGTGCATTGTTGATCGGGAAAATTTGGGATGCGGTTAATGATCCATTGTTTGGATGGATATCGGATCGAACTTCCTCAAAACGATTTGGGAAACGCAGAGTATTCATGATCTTTGGTGCAATTCCACTCGGAATTAGCATCATGCTGCTCTGGTTCGTACCTAAAGGTTTGGATCAACTAGGCGTATTTCTGTGGATCGCATTTACCTTCATACTTTTTGATTCATTATGGACTTTTACGAATGTCCCATATTACTCCCTTTCAACAGAATTAACTGAAAACTATGATGAAAGATCCAGCCTGACATCATTCCGGATGATCCTTGCAGTTCCAGCTTACCTGGTAGGTGCAGCCCTTACCCCGGCAATCGTAGGGTTATTTGCAATAAAATATTCCGGGTATGGTTTCATTGGTATTTTGTATGGTGTGATTGCTGCTGCAGCCCTTCTCATTTCCGCATCCGGTTACCGGGAAAAAACAAATATCATCCAGAGCAACTCTTCTATCTCACCTCTGGCTGCAATCCGGCTTACATTCAAGAATAAACCATTTGTCAGGTTGATCTCGGCGTACCTGATCATGAATCTTTCTTTTGCACTGATCAAGACATTAATGGCATATTTCTTAACTTATCAATTGAATATGGAAAAAGAAGTCCCCATATTTATGGGGCTCCTCCTGGTGGTCGTCGCCATCTCCCTGTTCCCATGGAAAAAGCTTTCCGAAAAACTGGATAAAGGTCCGGCGTATGGATTGGGAATGGCCATCGGAGCACTATCCGTCGGGGCATGTTTCCTTCTTCCACATCAACCAACAGGATTAATATATATTATCGCCATAACTGCCGGCATTGGTTTTTCTGCAAATTGGGTTTTCCCCTGGTCCATGATCCCGGATGTTGTGGATTATGACCGGCTGCAAACCGGAGAATATCGCAGCGGGATGTATTTTGGAGTTTGGGGCCTGGCAACCAAAATATCTGAAGCCATCGCCATAGCTGGTACCGGCTGGCTATTGTCAGCATATCATTATGTTCCGAATGTTGAGCAGAATGCATCCACCCTGTTTGGAATACGCCTCTTCTTTGGTCCAGTTCCTGCCCTTTTTATGCTGGTTGCGTTGCCTTTGTTAATTTGGTATCCCCTTAATCGGTCTGCACATAACAAACTGAGAGCCCAACTTCAGGAAAAAGGTTCATAATACTCATGACGAACTAAAAAATACCATTATGAAAACGATAAACGTTGCATTTGTGGGTTGTGGCCGTATCTCTGATCTTCACCAGCTTGGATATCAAGATCGACAAGACGCCAGGCTTGTTGCCGTTTGTGACAGCAATGAAAAAGCGGCAAAGGAAAAAGCTAGACTTTGGAATGTTGCAAAGGTATATAAAGACTATAGAGAAGTGCTGGCAGATCCTGAGGTTGATCTTGTTGAGTTATTGGTTCCTCATTATTTGCATAGTGAAATGGCGATTAAAGCACTTAATGCTGGAAAACATGTTTCATTACAAAAACCGATGGCCATGAATTTATCCGAAGCAGATGAAATGATTTCAACGGCTGAGGTAAAAGGGCTAGTCTTGAGGATTTTTGAAAACTTTGTGTTTTATCCGCCGAATGTAAAAGCTCGGGAAATGTTATTGGCGGGGGTAATAGGTGAACCTCAAATACTACGAATGCATGTCAGCACCGGGAAAAGCAAGACCGAGTGGAAAGTACCCCTCTCTGCGTGGGTTTGGCGTTTCACAGATGAAAAAAGCGGGGGTGGACCACTTGTTTTTGACCATGGCTACCACTTATTTTCCCTGGCATATGACTTGATGGGTCCGATAAAAAGAGTGAATGCATGGATCGATAAATCCATGATTCGACCAGGAATATACCTGGATGCTCCCGCTGTGATCATGTTTCAATTTCAGGAAAAACGAAAATATGGCACGTTGGATTTTGCAAGCACTCCCAACATGGTTATGGATACCCAGTATTACAGTGATGATGATCGTGTTGAGATCATAGGTGACAAAGGAATTCTAATCATTAACCGTTGTACAGCGAAAACACTATCTTATCCGCCATTGGTTTTATTCAAGGACGGAAACACTACAGAAGTACCAATCGACCGGTATGAATGGTCTGACAGTTTTATTGATTGCACCCGGCATTTGATCGATGTTCTGACCAAAGGCGGAGATCCCAAACTAGATGGTAAAACGGCAAGAAATGTACTTGAATTTTCAATTGGTGCGCATCATTCCGCCAAAACAAATCAGGAAGTCATCCTTAATCAGAAACCTGTGAAGTAATGGAGTGAATTGGTTATGAATTATATACGGGAAGAAAAAATATTAGAACTAGAGGAAATCGCCAGATTATTGCGAATCGACAGTATAAAAATGATCTACAAGCGCGGGTCAGGACATCCCGGCGGATCACTTTCGGCAGCAGAAATCATATCAGTCCTGTTTTTTCACAAGCTCAAGATTAGATCCAAATAATCCAAAATGGGAAGGGCGGGACCGCTTCTTCCTCAGTAAAGGTCACGCCTCGGCCGTCCTGTATGCAGCCATGGCAAGACGCGGCTTTTTCCCGATGGAAGATCTTGACCAATGGGGGGAATTAGATTGCCACCTGCAGGGGCATCCGGACAGGGTTAAAACCCCGGGAATTGAAATGAGTGCAGGTCCGCTTGGGCATGGAATTGCAGTAGGCGCTGGAAACGCAATGGCAGCCAAAACCAAAAAACAGAATTATAGGACCTATGTCCTTATGGGGGATGGCGAGATGCAGGCCGGTATAGTCTGGGAAGCGGCTACAACTGCCTCAAAATTCCACCTCAATAACCTGACTGTAATTTTGGATTATAACGATGTCCAATTGGATGGTGCCGTCCATGAGATCATGCCGCTTGAGCCGTTGGCAGATAGATGGAAGGCATTTAATTGGCATGTCATTGAGATCAATGGGCATAATACCCGGCAGGTTATCGAAGCACTAGACACGACAAATGAAATTCACAGTCAGCCAACCATAATCATTGCCCATACAACCAAGGGGAAGGGTGTATCCTACATGGAAAATGATTCCAAGTGGCACGGTGCAGTTCCCAAACCCGACCAGTACGAACAAGCATTAACTGAACTTATGAAGGAAGGTTGATCATTATGGCTGAGATTCCGCAACGAGAAGCTTATGGTAGGGCACTGGCAGATTACGGTGAAATAAATCGCGATATTGTAGTATTGGATGCCGATACTTCCTCTTCCACTTTGACACATTTTTTTGCCAGCAAGTTTCCGGACAGGTTTTTTAATATAGGGATAGCTGAACCTTGTCTGGTGGACTTTGGTGTGGGCATGTCATTGGGGGGTTTTACCCCTTTCGTAAATGCCTTCGCAGCATTCCTTTCCCTGAGGGCCATTGAACAGGTGAGAACATGCGTCGCCTATGCTGAGACTAATGTGAAACTTGTTGGTCACTATGCTGGTTTATCAGACTTTAAAGATGGACCTACTCATAACTGCATAGTTGATCTGGCTGTTATGCGAGCGCTGCCCAATATGACGGTGATCGTTCCTTCTGACAACAACCAGATCAAGAATTGGCTTCCGATCATTGCCAATCACAAGGGTCCGTTATATTTCCGCATGAGCAGGGATAGCTCACTCCCGATTCATCCAGAAGATATCAAACCTGAGATCGGCAAAGCTATCAAAATTCGGGAAGGGTCAGATGTGACTATAATTGCGACAGGCACAATGGTGGGAAGGATGTATCCTGGCTGCTGAAAAATTGCATACCAAAGGAATTTCCGCTGGTGTATTGGAGATCCATACCCTCAAGCCAATTGATGTCGAGGCTATTTGTTATGCTGCAAGCTCGACTGGAGCCATCGTAACAGCAGAAGAACATTCAATTATTGGTGGTTTAGGCGGAGCTGTTTCTGAAATTTTGTCAGAGAACTGCCCTGTCCCGATCAAACGAGTTGGGGTCAGGGATCGCTTCGGGGTCACATCGAAAAGCGCTGAAGTGTTGATGGATTATATGGGATTAAGCGTGGATGATATTGTGGAATTGGCGATTCAGGTGATCAAGAAAAAGGTGAGCTAGGAGATTCAATATGAGAATAGCAATCGTAAATGAAACCAGTGCCGCTGATAAGAACGCAGATATTGTAGCTGCCCTGGATAGTCGCGGGCATGAATTGATCAATATTGGCATGAAAAAGAGTGGTGAGAAACCGGAGCTTCAATACATTCATACCGGATTAATTTCAGCTCTTTTGTTAAATACCCATAAGGCTGACCTTGTTGTTGGTGGTTGTGGAACAGGGATCGGTTATATGAATGCTGCCATGCAATACCCTGGAGTATTTTGCGGGTTGATCCATTCACCTTTGGATGCCTGGTTATTCGCCCAAATTAATGCCGGGAACTGTATTTCATTAGCCTTAAATCAAGGATATGGATGGGCAAGCAATGTCAATTTACGATTCGTATTCGATCAATTTTTTGGCGTTGAATTTGGAAAAGGATATCCTGATCATCGCCGGGAACCTCAGGCAGCATCCCGTGAAGTATTAAAGACTATTTCCAAAGTCAGCCATAGGTCGATGGCAGATATCATCGCCGAGCTGCCGGAATCGGTTGCGAAACCAGCAATACAGTATCCCGGAGTGATGGAAGCGCTTTTAAATGGTGGAATCGAAGACGAGAAATTACTCATAAACTTGAGGAAGTGGATGTAACTTCGTCTATTGTATTTGAGTAAAGCTCGGTGGAAAAATTCAATTCCACCGGGCTTTTAGTAATAAATCGCTAAACCGTTTATAGAATTCACTGATCAATTAGCAACTAGGGGCTCATGATTGTGTCATCAGTTATCTTTACAGAGCGATCATCTGTGAATACGTCCTGAAGTATCTCCATTTGCCAATTGTTCCACTTCTTGAATACTCACAAGGTTTATATCGCCAGGAATTGAATGCTTCAGGCAGGAAGCAGCCACCGCAAAATCCAAAGCTTTTTGTGCCGCCTGCTTATCTTTCATCAGAGAATAGATCAAACCGGCAGCGAAAGAATCGCCCCCACCTACTCTATCGACAATCGGAGTTATTTGGTACACCGGTCCGATGTAGAAATTATCTGCCTGCCACAGGACTGCTGACCAGGTATTATTGGATGCGGAAATCGATCCCCGTAACGTAATGGCAATTCCGCTTAAGTTTGGAAACTTTTCTTTGAGAGCCAGGCAGACGAATTTGTATTTTTCAGCATCCACATTTCCATGAGAGACGTTTGTTTCCGGTGCTTTAATCCCAAAAACCTTATCTGTATCCTCTTCGTTCGCGATCACAATGTCACAATTCTTGACCAAATCGTACATGACATCTCCTGGGGACTGCGTCCACTTCCACAATTTCGCCCGGAAATTTAGATCACAAGAGACAGTGATTCCACATTTTTTTGCAGCTTCTACAGCTTCCTGGCAGGTTTCAGCTGCACATTGTGATACAGCAGGAGTGATCCCTGTCCAGTGGAACCAGGATGCTCCTATAAAAACCTCCTGCCAATTCACTTGTCCAGGTTGGATGGTGGAAAAGCTGGAGCCAGCCCGATCATAGATCACTTTACTGGGTCGTTGAGCAACGCCATTCTCCAGGAAGTAAATACCGATCCGATCACCACCCCAGACAATGTGCCGTATATCAATTCCCAAGCCTGATAAATTGGATCCACAAACTTCACCCAGGTCATTTTTGGGCAGTCGGGTAACATACCTCACGGGGACACCAAATTGGGCAAGAGAAGCTGCCACATTCGCCTCCCCTCCACCAAAATGGGCTTCAAACTGTTGAGCTTGTTTGAATCGTTGATATCCTGGAGGATTCAAGCGAAGCATTATTTCGCCAAATGTAATTACATATCCATTTTCGAGCATCGAAATACCCCTTATACTTTCAACTGCGAATCCATATCGCTTTTCGAAATTCTTCCGTCAATAATAGCCTGTTCAAAAATACTGATAGTTTCCCGTACTCCAACCGACAAAGTAGTGTCCGGATAAGTTCCTAATATCTTTTCCAATTCAATATTATCCACTTCTGGAGGAAAGGGTAGCGGAATATCAGAAAAGGTGATTTTTCCCCGGATAGTTGGAAGCTCATTCTCGATTGCTGAAATGACTTGCTCTGTGGATACAGATTTTCCGCCAATATTATAAACCTCAGCACCAGTTTTTACCTTTCGGGCTGCCAGGATGAATACTTTTGCAACATCATCCGCATACTGAAAACAATATCGCCCGCCATAAGAAATGTGGTATGGTCTGCCTGCAATTGCTGCCAATATTGCTTTTGTCGGCGTGGATGTCATACCTTGGTCCCGACCGGCACCATACACAACGTAAGGGCGCAATCCTATACTGGGCAGGTTATCATCCACCCAGTAAACCTTGGCATTTCCTTCATTAGCCTGTTTATAAAAACCATAATGTGATCTTGGCATTAATTTCGCGGCATGCTCAAGCTTACCTTCGGGGTAATCCTCGCTAATTCCATAGACTGCTGTACTGCTTGCATAAGATAAATTTTTTATTCCCATTCTTTTGCAGACTTCAAAAATATTAACCGAACCAACCACATTCACCTGAGCACCCGCTACCGGATCAGCTTTACAAAATGGCAACTGCAAAGCTGCAAGGTGGATAATATGCGTAATTTGGTTCTCTCCAACAGCTTTTTCAACATCATCAAAATGCGATATATCCCCCTGGTACACTTTTATGCAGGACAACTCTTCAGGGGATAAAATCATTTCCAATCGTTTCATGTGCAGACTTTTGTCAAAAAGGAGAGTTGGAACACCTGCTTTGATCAAGTTTCTAACAACCCAGGCGCCGATACATCCAGCACCCCCGGTAACCATAAATCTCTCTGTATCGGTCATTATTTCCTCTTTATTGTAGATATGAACACTACCTCTGATCCAATTTGGATGATTAATAATTAATCGTACATTGCATATTTAGAGCTTGTCTTCTATAATTGGTAAGACCAATTATAACACTTTATCATATCGGGTTTAATTTGTCAATTTCCGAGTCATAAAGAAAGATTTTATTGGGGATAGATAACAAATTAACATAGATCACGTTTGACATTGTTGGTGCGATAAATTGTCTGGCAGTAGAATAAAGTTATTGGATATTAAAATTTTCGTTGGAGTGAGTCTGAATTAGGTGAATCAATAACAAAGATTATAGGTTCATAATAGTTATCGCCTCATTTCCAAAATTGAGATAAGAATTTGAAAAGGTGATGATTTGTTTTTTGACCTGCCCCTTGAACAATTGAAGAAATACAAACCTGATCGTTCAGAACCACGGGATTTTAAGGACTTTTGGGAACAAACACTGAAAGAATCGCGAACCTTCCCCCTCCAGGCACAATTTGAGTATGGGGAAACTGGAATAAATCGATTGGATGTCTACGATGTCACCTTTAACGGCTATGCTGGTCAGCCAATCAAAGGGTGGTTGATGCTACCGCAGCAAAGGAAGGAAAAACTGCCCTGTGTGGTTGAGTACTGCGGCTATGGAGGTGGGCGCGGCTTCCCCTGTAACTGGTTATTGTGGGCATCGGTTGGTTACGCCCATTTTGTTATGGATACGCGGGGCCAGGGCAGCGAATATATGAATGGCGACACCCCGGATATTGAAATAGAAGGCGGGAATCCTCAGGTCCCCGGTTTCATGACACGGGGTATTTTAAAGCCCGAGACATATTACTATCGTCGAGTGTTTACTGATGCAATTAGAGCTGTCGAAGCGGCTCGTGCTCATCCTGCTGTCGATGGTGATCGGATAGCTGTGGCGGGCATCAGCCAGGGTGGTGGCATTGCGCTTGCAGTTTCTAGTCTGGTCCCGGACCTGTCCGCTGCATTAATCGACGTACCATTCTTATGTTCATACCGTCGTGCCACTGAGATCGTGGATAGCAGTCCATATAATGAGATCAGCCGCTACCTGCTGCGGCAACGCGATAAAGTGGAGGTCGCGTTCCGAACACTTGATTATTTTGACGGTGTAAACTTTGCCGCTCACGCCAGTATCCCGGCTCTGTTCTCAGTCGGATTAATGGATGAGACCTGCCCACCTTCAACCGTTTTTGCTGCTTATAACCACTACAGTGGAGATAAAGAAATCCGGATCTGGCCTTATAACCATCACGAGGGTGGTGAGAATTTTCAAACAATGGAAAAGGTAAAATTCCTTGCCAGATTATGGAATTAGGGAACTGTTTGACAAACGTAAATCCATATGATATATACAGGTTAATTGGTCTTACCGCATTAATAAGCACTGGAGAATAGCGATGAAAAGTAAATCCACAGTTGAATTTGGTACTTTTCAAAGAAGCAACCTCTCTGAACAAATTGCAGAGAGAATAATCAGCATGATCAAGGAACAACAGCTCAAACCTGGAGATCTGCTTCCACCTGAAAGAGAATTGGCAGAAACAATGGGTGTCAGCCGTCCTTCTTTGCGTGAAGCACTCAGAGCTCTTTCAATTATGAATATCATTGAAAACCGGCAAGGGTCAGGGACATATGTCGCCTCCCTGGAACCAGAACGGCTGATCGAACATTTGGATGTTGTTTTTTCCCTGGATGATTCAACTTTTCAGGAATTATTTGAAGCCCGCAGGATAATTGAAGTTGGTATTGCAGGTTTGGCCGCTGATATGTGCAAACCGGAAGATGAAGCTGAGTTAAATTCGATTCATTTGAAATCCGTTGAGTCGGTCAATGATTCAAAGACATTCATGGATAGCGACCTTGAACTTCATCATAAAATATTGCAAATAACCCGTAATCCAATTCTAAGTTTATTCATGCGCTCGGTTACAAAGCTCAGCATTATGAGCCGCAAACGTACGAATGAATATCCCGACGTACGTCAGCAGACTGTTCTTGATCATTCCAAGATCATCCAAGCAATAGTCAGCCATAATTCAGAAGAAGCAAAAAATGCCATGAAAGAACACTTGGATCACGTGGAAAAAAAACTGGATGAGCTGAATAGGGCAAAGGAATAACGAAGGATCAGGATTGGGATATTGGTTGATTTGCGACCTGTAACCGACCAAATATCATAAGATAAATACAATAGAAAAACGATTGTTGTGATACATCAACAATCGTTTTTGTTATTTTAATACGATCCCAGATATCAAAAATCAAGTTTTCGCGGTGACATCCAGTAATTTATTTTCACCTTAATGAATTGCTGTCATCAAAATATCAAGAACTATTTTGCCACCCAGCCGCAATCTACTAATAGATCTGTTCCAGTGATAAAAGAGGCAGCGTCGCTCGCCAGGAAATACACTGCTTCTGCAATTTCCATCGGATCAGCCCAGCGATTGAAAGCTTGTTCAGCTTCTCTGACCTTCTTTACTTCTTCGAAAGATCTTTTTGTGCGGGTGGCTTCCAGGGAAATATCACTGCGTAGCATCGGTGTATCCACTGAACCGGGGCTTATCGAGTTCACTCGAATATTCCATTTTGCCACCTCCCAGGCCAGTGCCCGGGTAAGTGAAAGGATTGCACCTTTTGTAGCTCCATATACAACATGTTCTGTCTGGCCAACATGCCCGGATACGGATGCCATATTTACGATGGAACCTGATTTTTTAGCTTTCATAATCGGCAGAACATACTTGCATAATAAAAATGTGCCGCCTAAATTAACATTCACTACGCGCATAAAATCAGACCATTCGATCTCATCAAATGGTCGAACCAGTACAATACCGGCATTGTTGATAAGGACGTCCACTCCCCCATACTTCCTTGAGATCTGGTCAACTGATTTCTTGACCGTCTCTTCATCAGCCACATCACAGGAAATAAATAGTGCTTCACCTCCCGCATCAAGGATCTCTTTTTCGGTTTTTCGCCCTTCAAGTTCATTATTATCAAGCATTCCTACGCAGTAACCTTTATCGGCAAAGATCTTGGCGCAAGCTTTACCTATACCTGTTGCTGTTCCTGTAACTATGGCGACTTTTTTCGTGTTCATTTTCTCCCTCGTGGGATATCAAGTAATTTCCTTGCCTGATCCGGTGTCGCAATCGACCTACCCAATGCACGGGAGATATCAGCCAGCTCTGCTACCAATTCATGACAAGTAGCAATTTCGCCTTTATGGTTATAAGGATAATCTTCTGTTCCGACACGAACATTATCCCCCATTAATATGGCTGCAGTTGCTATATCCAATTGTTCTTTTCCCATAATACTGACATTTATTGCACAACCTTCCGGCATGTATTTACGACGGTATTGGTATTCTTCGATGGTTGGTGGAGACCAAGTTCCACCCGGCCAGCCGAAGAATAAGGTGGTTATATATGGTTTATCCAGCAAACCTTTATTAATTAAATAATTCAGGTTCCATATTGATCCCGTGTGCCATACCTCAAATTCCGGGGCTACCCCATACTTACGGCAGAGATGTGCATACTCCTCATACTCCTGTTTGGTGTGTAATACATTGCAGTCGGTTTCTGCAAAAGCTTCATCATGATGGTTCAGAATGATCGAGATCATTTCACCATGGTACTGGAATACCTCATCTCTATCCGGGATTGGAAGGCTGGACATGCCTAGTTGAATGACGATATCAGTCTTCGCTTGCACTGCAGAAATGGTTTCTTTCCAGAGTGATTCTGCATGGGTGTGTAACACTGAAGCTCCAGCCTGGCGGCATAGCTTGGCTTCGTCAGCGATTGCCTCTGGAGTTTTAGGGTAGTCGACATTATGGGGATTCAACCAACAGATATTTGGTGTTGCGATAATAATTAAGGGATCCATTCAATTCTCCTGTTTGATTATTGGGTGACAACTGGTTCCAGCCTATTGGACTTTATTGATTTGTATGCACTGTTACAAGCCTCAATTGCATAATAAGTGTCCATTAATTTTACTGGTGGTTCAGTATTTTCTAAGATTGATTCAATAAATTGACGCACTCCCATGGCAATTGAATCTGTTTTCCATTTTATGGGATTATATATAACTCCTGGCAGTCCCTGCGGGTCATAATCTTCTGAGTTCTTAAAATAAACCGTTGGCGGGTTCAAGATTTGATCTATGATCACAGAACCTTTGCTGCCATATACTTCCAAACGCTCTGTCCATGGTGCCTGAACAGTAAAGCTAAATTCGAGTGTAAACTGAGCTCCATTCTTAAGTCTACCAACGATAACAGCATTATCTTCAACTTCGCTTCCAGGGACAATTTGATTACCATAAGCCCTGAGTTCAGCTATGTCACCGAACAACCACCGAAGAAGATAAAATGAATGCGGTGCTGCGTCCATGATCACTCCCCCGCCCGAGCCGATTTTTCTCCCTTTCCAATTATTGGGGTCAACCATACGATAAATTTCTGTTCCAGCGATGAAAGTTTTAATCAGGTAAATGTCGCCTAATTTCCCATCTGCTAACATGGATTGAACTTCAAGATAAGCTCGCACAAAACGGGTGTTTTCAGCAACCATAAACTTGACGCCTTTTTGCTGAGATATTTCGATCAGTTCACGGCTATGGTTTGGGTCTATCGTCATGGGTTTTTCCATGAGGACATGTTTCCCAGCCAATAAAGCCGCTTTACATACCGGATAATGCAAATCATGGGGGAGGATAATATCCACTACATCAACATTTTTATCAGCCAGAATATCTTCGTAACGAGTGTAGACTCTGGCATTATATTTTGCTGCCCGTTCAATTGCTCGCTCTTTGTTAATGTCGCAAATCGCCACAATCTCGGCTTTATCGTGAACACTATCCAATCCAATTTCATGCGCAGATGAAATGATTCCCAATCCGATTATTCCTATGCGCAATTTTTTATCCATATATATCACCTAATCGATGTTCAACTAATTACTTGCCGTATTTCTTTTGGTAATCGGTTCATGCGTTCTGGTGCACCTGCTGTTACGATATAGGTTTCTTCGTCACCTATATTTTCACCGCTCGACATCATCGAATATAGCTCAACATTGATCACCATACCCGGTTCCAATTTCATTAAATTTTTTCGATCGCACCATACTTCTTCCGTCTGTAATCCAATGGTATGACCAAGATGTGTGAAATTCGGATCAAGACCGTTACGGATATACAGTGTTTCAGCCAGGGTACATAGGTCCTTTACTACAGCATCCGGAATAAGGGCATTACCGATAGTCGATACTATTTCACACATAATTTTGTGGAGTTGCCTCATTTTTTCTGGAACCACTCCTGTATAAAGCATCCTTCGAATATCTGATGCATATCCATAATACATGGCACCCAGGTCAATGATCACGAGACGTTCTTTTTCAAGTACTTCATTAATTTCCACTTCAGGGTTTGACGCCCCGAATGAAATCGTACAATGCCCTATGCCACTTGCACCGTTGTGGATCATCCCTTCTTTTGCTGCTGTAATCAATTCGCTTCGGTGTAAACCGGGAGCAATTAATGGAAAAAGCCTTTCAAGTGTCTTCTCTGCTATTTTGCAGCTTTTCACCAGGCATGATAATTCTTCAGGTTTCTTGATTAATCGAAGCGTATCGAAGATATCATCAACGATGGAAAGCTTTCCCGGGGTGATCCAGTTATGAATATATCCTGATAATTGATAAGGACATGTCGATTCAATTCCGAGGTTTTTTCCGACACCCAGCTGATTTTGTAATAATTTTCTCAAACCCTCTATTGCCTGGTCAGTATTGACATGCTTAATGAGGTGATCTACTCCCAACTCTATATCAAATAATGAATATTCCCAGGCAACCAGGAATATTTCGCCTCCATTATTTATATAAGCATAGGAAGGATAGTGATTACGAATGGCAAATAGAATGGGGTTTCCGCTGGATGGTAAACAAGGATAACCTGTAACGTAAGAAATACTCTCAGGTGAAGTGAGTAAAACACCATCAAGTTCATTTAACTTCATTCGGTGGACGAGTTTTTGCTTATCAAAGCCAATTGGTTTGAATTTAGCTATCATAATCGGTCCTTTAAGTATCAGTATTGGATAATTGGTTTGTCCAATTTCTCATTCTACAAGGCTGGTGCTTTTTTGTCAAGCGAGCGAATTGAACGACTCATATGATCTCGCTTGAATCAATTATAAGAAGAGTTAATTATTCTTTATAAAATAGTGGGGAATTTTGTGAAGCAATAATCTTTCGAATATTAATAATGCTGGTTAACTTTTTTTGATGCTTTTAGCCGGTAGATCAACTCTAATTGCATGGCCACGAACCAACTCGATCAAGATCCTTACTCGCTCAGTCCCGGTTAGTGTCGTATCTAAAATTCCTTCATATCCATCAAAAGGACCAGTCAAAACTTTGATATGGTCCCCGGGTTTGAAGATATGTTCCTGTTTACGTAAGATTGATTCTTCCCCCATGTGATCTTTTAAGGCAGCTATCAGTTCATCCGGAACTTGAGCCGCTTTTCCATCAAAAGACACCAGACCAACTGCTCCTGGCATCCATTGCAGCACTGGTGATTTCTCGCTATCTTCGAGATCAAGATGGACGAACAGGTAACCAGGAAAATACGGCCTTATCTTCCTGCTACGGGGATTTACAGGTGTGACAAAAATACAGGGATAGAAATGATCAATCTGAATATTCTGCAATTGTTGGCGAATGAACTCTTCTTTGTTTGGTTTGCTGTGCAGGACATACCAGGCTAATGACATAATACTTCCCCTCTATGAATTAGCCCACTCAGATGCATTGGTTCCATTATTATATAGAAATTCCCAAAACGTTCGAAAACAGTATCAGATTTCTGGTATGTTACTCACCTTTACTTCCTGCGTCAAGTGCTGATCATTAATACGACATTTATTAAGGCATTTTTATTGCATATAGTTTACGTAACAAACTGTTAATACATATCGCATTGCCCATTATAACCATCTGTGTTAATATCGATAATTATTATCATAATAGGACTATAAAGTGAAAGTTAAGAAGACAAAGAAGTGGCAAAAACCGGAATTGATCATTTTAGTAAGGAATCAGCCGGAAGAAAATGTTCTTGATAGTTGTAAGACTTCGACGGGACATACACCCGGTCCGGCGGGTAAATTATGCTCTGATTATAATGGAAATGGTTGTAGTAGACATAATTCAAGCTAATTATTTGTTACTTGGATGCCAACCCCTTATAATTAAATAGGAATTTATTTGTAATCAAGTTGGTATATTTAAAAATATAGTATTGTGATTTTAGTTGGTTTGTTTTATAGTAGGGAATCGCAATGGTTTTTTTACAGCACAGTTCTTCCTCCTAGTTCTTCATAGTAACAACCAAATATTCACGATTAAATTATCCAAATAGCATGACCACAATTATTTAGAAGGAAATACCGATACACTCCATCAAGGCAATAATTACAATTTTCATATCAGGATAATCAAAATGGTTGGTAAAATTATCCATGATCAAGCTTAATTACAACTTTACAGGGGATTTATCAGGTAAAAAACATGAGTGAATATGTTCGAAAAGAACCAAGTCTTCAGATTCCTATAAAATCCCGGTTATTCCAATTAGATTTTGAGCTGACCGAAAGATGCAACAATAACTGTATACACTGTTGTATTAACCTGCCAGAAAAAGAAAATACTTCTTCACTCAAAGAAATGACCACTGATGAGGTAAAAGAATATTTAGTACAAGCTGCCAACCTGGGGTGTATGAAAGTACGTTTTACTGGAGGTGAACCGCTACTAAGGAAGGATTTTGAAGAACTCTATATCTTTACCCGAAAATTAGGGATGAAAGTCTTAATATTTACAAATGCCAGATTAATCACAAAATCGATTGCTGAGTTACTGGTCAAAATTCCCCCCATGGTTCCACTGGAGATTACTGTTTATGGCATGCATAAATCATCCTATGAAGCAATTACCAGATCGCCAGGTTCTTTTCAACAATTTTGGCAAGGGGTGACTTTATTATTTGAACACAAGATACCATTTATTATTAAGTCTGCTCTATTACCCCCAAATAAAAAGGAAATAAATGAATTTGCAACATGGGCAAAGACACTTCCAGGGAATAATTCGAATCCCAGTTTTGCCATGTTTTTCGATCTTCGGAATAGAAGAGACGATGAAACAAAAAATGATTTAATCAAGAAAATTCGCATATCACCCAATGAGGGTATGCGAATACTATCCAAGGATAAAGAAAAATATCTGCAAACAATGAAACAGTTTACACAAAAGTTCATGCGACCAGATGGAGACCAATTATTCTCATGCGGTGCAGGTCAAAGTCTCTGTATCGATGCATATGGCAACATTCAACCTTGCATGGGAGTACGGGACCCCGAATTAGTTCAAAAACAAGGTTCCACTTTATCAGATTCATTAGTAAAATTCGAACAACTTAAAAATATTAAAGCAACTAACCCTGAATACTTATCCCGGTGTGCACATTGCTTCATTAAGGGATTATGCGAACAATGCCCGGCAAAATCCTGGGCCGAACATGGAACATTGGATACGCCGGTTGAATATCTATGCGAAATTGCCCATGCCCAAGCCTATTATTTAGGATTGCTTTCAGAGAATGAAAAAGCATGGTTAATAAATTCTGAAGAATACCAGGAACGAATTGATCGCTTTGTAAATAGTTAATTAATAACTCTGAATTGTATTATTATTCATATCAAGGAGATATTTATGACATCAATTATCACGCTAGATAGTAAATGTGTTCCATCCGAAGATGTCGTAGCCCGTGAAATCGAAGGTGAGTTAGTTATCGTTCCACTCACCTCCGGCATAGGTGATATGGAGGATGAACTTTATACCTTGAATGATAGTGGAAAAGCGATTTGGGATCGGTTGGATGGTAAAAAGACATTATCGAATATCGTTGATGAACTTATCACTGAATACGATGTGGATAGAAACGAAATAGAAGAAGATGTTATTGGTCTAGTTAGCGAGTTGTTGAAACGAAAAATGCTATTATTTAATGAATAAAGTAAGTAAATCCGAATCAATGATATGAATACCAGGTTTTTCTGTGACAATGAATATGTAGTAAATGATTCTATACCTAAATCGATGCCTAATGACCAATTCGCTGAATTGATTGCAGCGGTATTATCGAAGGGCAAACCGTTTCGGTTTCAGGCAAAGGGATACAGTATGTCCCCATTCATTCAAAGTGGGGATATTGTTACTATATCTCCTCTATCTGGAATTATTAATCTTGGTGAGGTTGTGGCAATATTCGATTCAAAAAAACATCTATTCCTTCACCGGGTAGTGAAAATACGTGATGATAAGTTTCTAATCCAGGGTGATAGTAACCCAACTATAGATGGGTGGTTTATTAGAAATGAGATTCTGGGATTTGTAACAAATGTCGAACGGAAATCAAAAAATATTCGAATTGGTTTGGGGCGAGAAAGGATAATTATCGCCCTCCTTTCTGCAAATGGCTGGCTTATACCTTTAATCGCTTTTAAACGAAGGATATTCTCCACCTTGAAAAGTGTTTGCCAACTATTCAAATAACTGGTAATAAATTTATGAAACCTCAAGTTTGATGAAATTTGAGCGATTATTATTTATAAGTCACTTTCTAATACGATATAATGTCTTTCTTATTCTGGAACATAATTGTTGTTAACCAATAACTTGAGCTAAATAACACTTAGAAACTAATGATGGATTTATAAAGGTATTAATGTCTGATTATTCAATAACAAAAAACAATGTAAAGATACCTCGTCTGCCATTAGGCGGATCCCTCGATTTAACCTACCGCTGTAATAATAACTGCCGCCATTGTTGGCTTTGGAAACCGGTAAATTCGCCCGAACAAAAAAATGAATTAACCTTTGGTGAGATCTGTGATATTGTCGATCAAGCTCGCAGGATGGGTACGCAAACCTGGTCCATTTCTGGTGGTGAACCCATGTTACGGGCAGATTTCTCGGAAATTTTCGACTATATCACCAGCAAAGCTGTGACTTATTCAATTAACACAAATGGTACTCTGATCACTCCCAAGATAGCCAGTCAACTCAAGCGCAAAGGTTCGAAAATGATCGCGCTTTATGGAGCCACTGCGGAAACATATGACCATATCACCCGCCATCCGGGTGGTTTTGAAATGGCCATGCAAGGTTTTCAATACATGAAGGAAGCTGGTGCAGGTTTTATTGTTCAGTTGATACCCATGAAAGACAATTTTCATGAATGGGATCAAATGCAGGAACTTGCATTATCACTGGGTGATCAATGGCGTGTTGGTGCAGCCTGGTTATACAAATGCGCAGATGGTGAAAAAAATCGAAATAATGAAATTGAACGCCAGCGACTGGATCCGCGAATTGTGGTGGAATTGGATAAACCTGATACAACAAATAATACTGGACAGGGACATGAATTCCAAGTTATTGAAGGTGATGATCGAATTTTCGCAGGTTGTATTGATAATCGTCGTGAGTTTCATATTGATGCTTATGGGAAAATGACTTTTTGTTCCTTTATAAAAGACCCGGAATTGCTCTATGATCTTCGCACAGGAACATTCCAGGATGCTTGGGAAATTTTCTTACCATCAATAAAAAATAAAGTTCATGGGGGTTTAGAGTTCAATGAAAATTGCGGCAGCTGCGATAAACTACCGAATTGCCGTTGGTGTGGTGTATACAGTTATCTGGAGCATGGAAGATACTCTGCTCCGATAAAGTATTTATGTGATGTGGCAGATGAGGTAGAAATCTTTAAGAGAAATTGGAGTGAAAACCATCGCCGCTACTACAAGATCGGGGATATCACCTTGCAAATAGACAGTGATCTACCGATCCATGATTCTACGTTTTCAGCGGCAGTCAATAAATTCCAGGTAAGCGAACCCGGGGATGATCTGGTAAAAATAGAACACCACTTTTCTTATCCTGTGTTAGAAGGTAAGAATTTAGGTAAAGAAATTTATCGAAAAGCCCCCTGGGCGATCTATAAGAACGATAATTCCTGGTATTATCTGGGTATATCCACAATTGAAGGAGACAAATCTCTTCATAAAATTGCCCATTTCAATCAAGATCATTCCGAGGGACAGATTTACCATAAAGATGGAAGTGATTATTCATTGGGAAATTGGAATTCTTTACTCATGTTTACAACTGATCAAATTCTCATTGCACAATTGCTCGCCGATCGGGAAGGTTTTTACCTGCACTCTGCTGGTGCAATAATCAATGGAAAAGGCATATTGTTTGTCGGTCATTCAGAAGCTGGAAAATCGACAACAACCAAGATGCTCATGGATGCAGGAAAAATTGGAAAAAGTGATCCAATAATGCAGGTCGAAATCTTATGTGACGATCGAAATATTCTACGCAGAAAAGAAGACGGTTGGTATATTTATGGTTCATGGAGTCACGGGGATATTTCTGATGTGTCGCCTTCTTCTGCTCCATTGCACGCGATTTGTTTTATCCAGCAAGCCGGTGAAAATCAAATCAAACCTCTGCTCAATAAAAAAGATATCTATAGCCGTTTAATGTCCCATGTGGTCAAACCGCTGGCCACTGCTGATTGGTGGCAAAAAACAATCGACCATATAGAGAAGTGCACGAGGGAAGTATCATTTTATGTGATGCGTTTTGATAAAACTGGAGCAATCTTACCTGAGATAGAAAGAATTTTGTTAGATGCGGGATAATTTATTAGGATGGTAATTTAATTTTTGGTTTGAGCTTTGGTCAGAACAGATGATGTTTTCCAATTATAGTAAAAAATGCTTAATAACTCTCAAATATTAAGTGAAATCCCATAAAAAAATCATTTGTAATTAATTCTTTATTGATATATAATAATACAAAATGTAATTATTGTAATTATGATTAAGGGATGGTGAAAAATTGGCTACACAAATTAAAAAATTATGGAAAAGACCCGAATTAACTGTCCTTACAAGAAATACGCCTGAGGAAAGTGTACTGTGGTTTTGCAAGGTGGCTGTAGGCGGTGGACATCCTTTTAGCTGGGCTGATGGTTGCCAGCAAAAAATGGATGGGGAATGCGCTCCTGGATCACAGTGTTGCTGTTCCTGCCAATCTGGTAGTCCTTCATAATTCTCATGCGACAGATTTATTTTATTAGTTGTAATTAGTATTGATAAATATATTATTTGCAAATATATTTTAAAAATGGTGTCCTAGACACCATTTTTTGTATATACATGGTTTACGGTTTCTCCAGAAAAGCAGTATCAATCATTAATAAACAGAGTAAAATAGTAATTACACCTTAAGGTAATTTGAGAGAGTATCGATGACAAATACCTCGACCATTGAAATTCAAGATCTTGCCCTATGGGACAAAATGAAAAATAAGGGAGCTTTATTTTCATTCGATATAGAGATCACTGGCCGCTGCAATAATAACTGCCGGCATTGCTACATCAATTTGCCAGCCGGTGATAAAGAAGTAAAAGCACTTGAACTCTCCCCATTCGAGATTGGTAAGATTGCAGATGAAGCAGTTAAGATGGGAGCGGTTTGGTGCCTGATCACCGGCGGAGAACCGTTATTACGCCCTGATTTTGAAGAAATCTATTTACAGCTCAAACGTAAAGGTTTACTGGTATCGGTTTTCACCAACGCCACCCTGGTCAATGAAAAGCACATTGCTTTATTCAAGAAATACCCGCCCCGTGATATTGAAGTCACAGTTTATGGTGCAACTCGTGAGAGCTATGAACGGATCACTCGACTCCCGGGTTCATTCGACATGTTCATGCGCGGTTTGGATATGCTATTCTCTGCAGGAGTAAAAGTCCGGTTAAAGGCCATGGCATTGCGTGGTAACCTTGATGAAATGGAACTAATCTCAGATTTTTGCCGTCAGCGTACAAAGGACTATTTCCGCTTCGACCCGGTACTGCATATGCGTTATGATGGGAATCAGTCCCGAAATGAAGAGATAAGATCTGAGCGGTTGGCACCTGAAGAAATTATTGCTCTTGAAAAAGCGGACCCTGAACGGTTTATATCTCTGCAAAATAATTGCGATGAATTGATCAATACAGAATTTACTCATTATGGTTGTGATCATCTCTTCCACTGCGGCGCAGGAAATGGCAGTTTTACTATCAGTTATGATGGAAAATTCCGTTTGTGCTCATCCCTCTGGGCGCCTGGCACAACCTATGATCTTCGCAAAGGTACACTCGCTGAAGCCTGGCACGAAATGATCCCCAAAGTCAGGGACTTGCGCTCCCAGAATCCACGATTTCTAGAGACTTGCCGAAAATGTGAACTGATTAACCTTTGCCTGTGGTGTCCCGCTCATGCCTACCTGGAGACCGGTGAAATGGATGGGGAAACCCCGTACTTCTGCCAAGTAGCACACGCTCGAGCTGCCATGCTTCGAGATAATGCGTGATTTCAGGTTGAGTTTATAATTCAATATAATTTGAATATAGCCTAGAATGACTCTATGAATAGTTGGTTCTCATACCTCAAAAATGGCCTTTCACGAGCCATGCCTCCCGATCGGATCGCAGGACAACATGGTTATTCCGGCAGTTTGGCAAATTTAAAGAACCTGCGACCCTTTATCTCTCGCCACCTGCGTAAGGGCATTATTGGCGCGGTTTTCGTCATTATTACAGCCCTGCTAACATTCCCTCCACCACTAATCACGAAATATATCACCGATGATGTAATTATTGGGAAGAAGCTTGCCCTGCTGGCTGGTGGAGTATTGCTGTTCATCGCAGTGAAGCTGGCTGACAAGCTCTTCACAGTCATGCAGGACTACTATTTTGCCAGATTCGAGCAGGAGATTCTTTTAGACATTCAACAGGACCTGTTGGAGCACACGCTGCAACTTCCCAAATCATTTTTCGATGAAAAAGAAACCGGCTACCTGATGTCACGCATCTCATCGGATGTGCAGCGCCTACGCTGGTTCTTCTCCAGTACCCTGGTTTACGTCTTCAGTCAGACAATAAGATTTATCGGCGGAATCATCTTTCTCTTCTACCTGGAATGGCGGCTTGCTTTGATCGTAATGGTTCCCTTACCTTTCATTCTTGTTGGAATGGGTTTCTTCACTCGAAAAACTCGCATTTTAAGCCATCAGAGCATGGAAAAACAGGCTAATGTTTCCCGGCAGATCCAGGAATCTTTGACTACAACCTCGCTCATTAAAGCTTTCACCTCTGAAAAACGAACTGTCACAAAGATCACCGATCAACTCAAAGCTGCTTTACAGATATCAATAGAACAAGTCACTGTGGATTCAATGGCCAACCTGGTAATTGGTCTGCTGCCAAGCATCGCAAATGCGGCTGTCCTGGCTGGTGGAGCTTACCTGATAATCAAAGGCGAGTGGAGTCTTGGATCATTGCTTGCATTTCAAGGTTACCTGAGTTTTGTATATAATCCTGCCCAATACCTGGCCTCTGCCAACTTGCAGATGCAAAACGCTCTGGCTGCCCTGGAAAGGGTTTCAGCTTTGTATGATATCGTTCCGGAAGAGAGCGGCAAAGGCAGCGTTATCGATCATCTCCACGGCGAAGTAGAGTTTCAAAATGTCTCATTTTCCTATACTGAGGATGATGCAGTTTTGGAGGATGTTTCCTGCCACATCCAGCCTGGAGAACATGTCGCCATCGTGGGACCGAGTGGAGTAGGCAAGACCACCCTTGTCAGTCTGCTGCTGCGATTCTATCAGCCCACCCATGGAGAGATCCTCTTCGACGGTCAACCAGCGGATTCGTATGAACTGCATTCACTGCGTAATCGTATCGGTTATGTTTCTCAAAGCTCATTGCTGCTCTCAGGCACGATCATTGAGAATTTGCGCTATGGGAACGAAGAAGCCACTTTGGAGCAGGTCTTCCAGGCCTGTAAAGTATCGGGCATCCACGAAACCATTATCAACATGAAGGATGGATATGATGCTTTGATCGGAGAGAATGGCGTCAATCTCTCCGAGGGGCAGCGGCAGCGATTATCAATTGCCCGTGCGGTGATCAAGAATCCGGATATCATCATCCTAGATGAGCCCACGTCTGCCCTGGACAGCATCGTCGAGAAATCGATCTTCGACTCATTACCAAAATTATTGCGGGAGAAAACCATGTTCGTCGTCGCGCACCGATTGGCTACCATCCAGAACTCCGATCGGATCCTGCTGCTGAATGAGAAGAAGCTCGTTGCCATTGGTACACACAAATCCCTGCTCGAAACCAACGAATTTTACCGCACACTAGTTTCGAACCAGCAGATATCATCCTTTCCAGCGGATGGAAAATAACCAAATGCAGCTTGATCCAATCGACCAACTGCTTTGTGATTGCCTGGATCATCGTACAGATGAAGCACTTATTCCCACATTGAAAGCATTATCCTCTTCTGATTGGTTAGCATTAATCGAGAAAGCTCACATCCATTTTGTTTCACCAGTTCTCTATCGTCGTTTTAAGAAGGAAGTATTTATTGAGTGTGTTCCTGCAGAAATCCTCGGAGAATTACGCAGCGTGTATTTTTCAACTGCAAAAAGGAATACTATTTATTTTTACAATTTAAAGAAAGTTCTTTCAACGATTCGTGATGAAAATTTACCCGTTGTTGTTTTAAAAGGTGCTTATCTCGCTGAGATTATCTATAAGAATCTAGCTCTTAGAGGAATGGTGGATGTTGATCTTCTTTTTAAAAGAACAGATTTACAGAAAATCAAAGACATTTTATATAGGTTGGGTTATTCTTCCAGCCCATCAGTAATAGATGCTGAGTGCTCTCTAGACATTGAATTGCCCCCATTTTTCAAACTAGGATCACCAATAATTGACGTCCATTGGACCATAGAAAACCCAAACAGCCCATTGATAGTGGAATTGAAAGAACTTTGGTCTAGGACAGTAGAAGCAACAATTGCTGGAGTGAATGTTCGCGTTTTAAGTCCGGAGGACTTTCTATTACATCTTTGTATGCACGTCTCTTTTCATCACCGCTTCGGTAGCCACAGTCTTCAATCCCTTTGTGACATAACGGAAACACTCAAGGTTATGGAATATCGGCTAGATTGGGATAAATTATTACTAATTGTCAATCAAGTAAAAGCGCAGAAATGTGTATATGTTACGCTGAGATTGCTATCACTATTATTTAATACTAATGTTCCCAAGCAATTTATGGATGCAATTATTCAGAGTGACTTTGATTCAGAAAAAGAAAGCATGATACTTGAACAAATATTCAGTAACTATGACCATAATCCTGTTCTAACTTCACGAATGATTGATCTCTGGAGATCTCCCGATTTATTATCCAAACTATATACTTTGTTGAAATTAGTCTTTCCATCGAAGAAAATAATGCTGACTTTGTATCCAACCATTACACCCAACTCGTTTATATATATTTGTTATTACCCCCTAAGGGTATATGACCTGATCAAAAAACATGGAAAAACTATGTGGAAATTGATTCATAAAAACAATGAATTAACAGTACCCAAGAATCTGGAAGTGAAAGGTAAAGAATTAGCTGATTGGCTAATCAGCTAATTTGATTCCATAAAGAAAACATAATACCTAATCTATCCAGACTTGTTGAAGGCAGGAATCTTCGGTTTGGCTAATAACCCCAATTATTAATTTCAGAGATTGGATTCCACCTCCCCAATTTCTAACCGATAACAATCTTAACAAATTAACTTTAAGATATTTGTAAGAATTTCGTAATAATTCTAAGTGTTAGCTCTGATATAATTTAAGTACAGTTCATCCGGAAACATCGACGCTGAACGATGAGGGGACAAATTTGCCAGACTTAGCCAACCATTCTAGCTGAAAATAAGTGGTTGGATTAATTTTAAATGGAACTCGGGTGGTAATGGCAGTGCGGGTGATCAACGTCTTTATCATTTTCTTTATTCGTTGAAATTCCCCCTGATTAATATCTCTTATTGGTAGATTCACCTAAAAATCACGCCTTCATGGATGCCGGCAAGCATCCCCTGTAAGGCTGTGTGTCAGAAAACAACTTTCGCCAACCTGCTGATTCATGTCGGAGTGGCGGAGCATACTTACCTGTCATGACAAGCGGCATCAGATTGCCACGTAGAACAAAACACTCCTCGCAATGACAAGGGACACCCCAAATCACCCCAATTTGAAAGGGATTACTATTATGGACCAATTCTATCAAACTGAACCTTCAGATTCCTCCATCGACATCAAAGAATACTTCTACCTTTTCTGGTCATGGGCCTGGCTCATCATCCTTGCGGGGATCATCGCTGGAGCGGCAGCCTACTTTTTGTCCTCACGGCAGACTCCCATCTATCAGACATCCACCCGCATGTTAGTCAGCAATCCGCCTGCTATCAGCAATGTGGATAATTACAACGCCATGATCACATCCTACACCATGCCCAACACCTATTCCGAAATGGTTGTGGATTCCCCCGTCCTGCAAGGTGTCATTGATAAGCTCAAACTCGACACGACCCCTGATATGCTCAAAGGCAGAATATCAGTGAGCCTGGTGACTGATACTCAGATACTGGTGATCACTGTTTCAGATACCGATCCTGTGCGGGCGACTGATATAGCTAACACCCTCACAGCTGTCTTCGCCGATCACGTCCGCGAGCTGTACTCGCAGCGTTATGCCTCCAGTAAGGAAGGTATCTCGAAGCGAATGGAGGAAATGAGCGCCCAGATCGATGAAACCAATAATACGCTGGTAAAAACATTTAACGACTCTGAACGCCAGCAGTTGCAAGTGCGACTCAATGAATACACCCGATTGTATTCTGATATGGTGATGACCTACGAGCAGGTGCGCCTGGCTGAAGCGCAGACGAGTGCCAATGTGGTCGTTACCGAACCCGCCACACCCAATAACTTCCCGGTCAGCCCACGTACCTCCCGCAATACCATGCTGGCCGTGGTGGTTGGAATGCTCGTGGCTGCCGGTGTGGTCTTTGCAGTGGATATGCTCGACGATACCATCAAGAATCCTGAGGAGGTACGCCGAAATTTCAATATCCCCATTCTGGGCGTCATCGCCCGACACGAGATCACTGAAGGCAAACCCATTTCTGAAGCTGAACCTCGTTCACCAGTGGCTGAGGCATTCCGTTCGCTGCGTACCAATATCAACTTTGCATCTGTCGATACACCTCTGCGCCGCATCCTCATCACCAGCCCCACACCCAAGGACGGCAAGACAACAATCTCTTCCAACCTGGCAGTAGTCCTTGCCCAAGGTGAAAAGAAGGTAGTGCTGATCGATGCAGATCTGCGTCGACCCCAGATCCATCACCGCTTCGGGTTGATGAACCGTTTCGGGTTGAGCGACCTGTTCGTTCAGTCAGCCGAGAAGATTGGTGACGCGCTGCAAATCAGCAGTTCACCACGGCTGGCTATCATCACCTCAGGCAGCCTGCCTCCCAACCCGGCTGAACTGCTCACCTCAAAGCGCATGGGAACAATTTTGGAACTTCTCATGAAGGGTTTCGATACCATTCTCATCGATACACCCCCTATTCTGACGGTGACGGATGCCGCTGCCCTGGCGCAGAGCGTGGATGGTGTGATCCTGGTGGCCAAACCCGGTACCACCAAGAAGAGCGCTTTCAAACAGAGTATCGAGACATTGAAGGGAGTGAAAGCCAACATTTTAGGCGTGGTACTGAACGAGGTCAACCCTTCCAGCCGCAAGTACGGCTATTATTACAACCATTACTACACCAACGGGCATTATTATTACGATGCTGCAGGTAATAAGAAGAGTAAGAAGAAAGAAAAAATTACCGAATAAGAAATTCACCACAGAGTTGGGGATTTATTCATGAAAGAGATTTGTATATTAGGGTTGGGTTACATTGGTTTGCCAACGGCAGCGATGTTTGCTACGCATGGTTATAAAGTCACTGGAATGGATGTCAATTCTCATATTATTGATGTTCTTAATAATGGCGACATCCATATCGAAGAACCCGGTTTAAAAGAGGTTGTAACAGATGCGATTCAATCTGGCAATCTGTGCGTTAGCAGCCAGGTACAGCCCGCTGATGTTTTTATTATTGCTGTGCCCACACCCTTCAAACATAGTGAATCTGGTGAGTATGAAGGTTATAAATATAAATTATCTGATATGGGTGCAGTGACTTCTGCTGCAGAAGCTATAGTACCTCATTTACGCAAAGGGAACCTTGTCGTTTTAGAATCTACATCACCGCCCAAAACAACAACGGATTTATTAATCCCCATTCTTGAAAAGAGTGGATTATCAGCCGGTGAGGATTTTTATTTAGTCTATTCACCTGAAAGAGTATTACCAGGGCAGATTCTCAACGAGTTGGTTAATAATGCACGCGTCATTGGTGGTATCACACCTGAATCTGCAAATGTCGGGAAAAAAGTATATAGCGCATTTGTGAAAGGGGAGATCATTACAACAGACTCCACCACAGCCGAGATGGTTAAGTTGATGGAAAATACTTACCGGGACGTGAACATTGCCATAGCCAATGAGTTCGCCCTGCTCGCTGAGCGGATGGAAGTGGATGTATGGGAAGCCATTTCTATTGCAAATCGTCACCCGCGGGTGCGAATTTTACAACCTGGACCTGGTGTGGGCGGGCATTGTATTGCCATCGATCCATGGTTCCTGGTTGAATCAGCACCTGACCTGACCAATTTGATCCGAACATCCCGAACACGCAATGACAGCATGCCGCAGCATGTGGTTGAACGCATCGAAGGAATGCTTACCGGGTTGAAAGATCCGATTGTCGCTTGCCTGGGTCTGACCTACAAAGCCAATGTGGATGATATTCGGGAAAGCCCGGCTGTGGAAGTGGTAAAGCTACTCACTGAACACGGTATTTCTGTTCGCGCCTTTGACCCGCATGCCAAACCAGAGTTCGATCAAATCTCAAGTTTCCACACTCGAAATGGCACTTGACGGAGCTGACCTGGTGGTGTTCCTGGTTCCACATGATGAATTCAAAAATATGGACCCAGCTGCTGTCATAAACAATATACGGCAGGCTTTTCTATTTGATGCTTGCGGGATTACCAGGGGACAAGATTGGCAAGCAGCGGGCTTTAGGTGCGAACAATTGGGTGTAAAAGGCCATGCATAACTTACACAAATAGATGGCTATAAAACTTAAGTTACTTAAATTGTTTCTACATGCAAACATCTGGAAAACCGTATCGGTAGCTTCTCAGACTCAAAATATTGGCTTAAATCTGATTATTTACCCCAATGTAAAGATAGGTATCGGTAAAGGTGTTCATATCGAAGGAGATGGTCGCCTTTTATTGGGTAAATGCTGGGAACTCAGCCGATATATGCCTTCCGAATTTAAACTATTAAATGGCTCAAATTTAGAGATACATGGTGATTTCACCATTTATACTGGTTGTAGCATATTTGTTGGTCCAAATGCTAAATTGACGATTGGTAGGGGGTATATTAATAACAATGTTACGATCGATTGCCATGAGAAGATACAATTTGGGAACGATGTTGCCATAGCAAAAAATGTAACTATCCGTGACAGTGACTCACATCAGATCGTTGGTGGAGGTCCTGTAAATGCACCAATAAATATTGGGAATCATGTTTGGATTGGTTTAAATGCTACCATCCTTAAGGGAGTCACCATCGGCGATGGTGCAGTTGTTGCTGCCGGAGCTGTCGTTACTCAAGACGTCCCACCCCGTTCTGTAGTAGGTGGTGTTCCCGCAAAGTTGATTAAAGAAAATGTGGATTGGATTTAAAATCAAACACTTATTCGTAAAAAAATAAAGGCGTTCTTTGGAAACTAGACCAATCATAAAAAAATTACTCTCCGAAAGTGTAATATATGCATTAGGTCCAACCTTGCAAACAGTTGTCAGTTTCTTATTAATTCCTATATATACTAGTTATCTCACACCGACTGACTATGGTAAGCTCGAATTGGTACTTGCAATCGCAATTTTCCTAGCCCCATTTATTGATGGGGGCCTGACAAGTTCCTTTTGGAAATTTGGAAGCGGGTCTACTAAAGAAAAACGGGGTGAAGTTCTTTTTAATTGTTTGGTAGTTCAGATATCTGTAAATCTTCTAATAATTGTATTAGCGATTGTCTTTTCATTCTTCAATCCAAATACAGATACAATTCAATTTTTCGCATTATATTCTATAGTTTTATTAATTCGTACTATTCTCAATATAGTTTATTTGGACCTGCAATCGTCTCACCGGGCAATTATCTACGTTACTATTTCCGTGTTAACAGCAATCTTGATTGCTGCGGCAAACATTCTTTTTGTGGCTCATTTCCACTTGGGAATTAAGGGCATCATATATGGCAATTTATTGGGACTGGCAATTATAGTTATTGCATTTTCTCCTTGGTATTTACATTCCTTTATCATCCATTTCAATTGGCCATTAGTGAAAGAAATGTATATTTACGGCTTCCCCCTTGCCCTTGGTAATATTGCATACTTGATCGTTACTACTTCAGATAGGTTTTTTATTACTACTTTCGCCACGCAGAGAGACCTCGGGCTTTATGCTTATGGTGTCAAATTTTCAAGTTTATTGATGACATTTATTATTTAACCCATTTTTCTTAGGCTTTTAATCCAATTCGGTGGGAAATTTATGCGAGAGTAGATGCAAAAAAGGTGTTTGCAAATCTTTATCGGCTAATAAATTCAGCCCTTGTGGTTACCTATTTCTTCTTTGTTGCTGCTGGAATGATACTAGGAACTATTATGACTTGTAATCCTGAGTTCGCTACTGGATTAACCGTTTTACCATTATTGTGTTTTTCTTCAATGCTTTTCGGTCTTTATTACTTTCGCTCAATGGGATTGTTATTCGAAAAAAAAACACATATTCTTTCCATAATAATAATAATTGCCTCAATAGTTAGCCTAAGTTCAAACCTTGTGCTTGTACCTCTCTTTAGCTACCACGGGGCGGCAATGGCTTCATCATTAGCCTATTTGATCATGTTTATCGTTTGCAGCATTCTCAGCCAGCGCTACTATCCCATCAAAATTGACCGTTTATTAGAGGTTTCAGGTATTTCTCTAGCCGGCCTGCTCTGTTTATTATCGCTTTTCTTAGGCGACCGCATCACTCCACTAAAATTCGGCTTAATTGCTCTACTCTGTGGTGTAATCTATGCCTGTATTGTAGGCTGGATATTTCGGGATAAAATTTCTACAATACTCCGTAGTATTAATTCGAAACGTAATCCACCCTCAAACCCGGCTCCAACTCCCGCTGACCTCTAAAAGTAAAAAAATGCATCTGGGAATTCGTAATACCATAAATCGCCTTTATTTATCCCTTGCTGGTCCGATCGAAGCCCGTTATTTGACCAATCTTGCCAAACAGCGCACTCGTCAACGACCGGTTGATTATCCAACACCGGAATGGTTCCTTGGCAAAGAGGAAGGTAATACTTATTTGCAGAACCTCCCACAGATCGAACAACAGGGCATACTGGCGGAAGCACAAAAAATCATTCAGGGTGATTTTTCGATACTCGGTTGTCCACTGGGTTCATGGGATCGACCAGGATTGTTTTCCACCGATCTGCACAATGGCTACCAGTGGCCGATTGAATTTCACAGCCGGGTGAACAAATTACCCGGGGATCACACTGACATTAAAAATCCCCTGGGAGCTTTCCCAATTTCAATTTCTGCCTGTCCTTGGCCAGGCGTACTGGCTTTCAGGCAATGAAAAGATCGCTGTTTTCGCAACCAATTTAATCTCGAAATGGATGTCTGAAAACCCGTACTTGTTTGGGGCGAATTTGGAGCTGTCCAATGAAAGCCTCCATGCGTGCCTGCAACTGGTTGTGGGCCTGGTACTTTTTTGGAGATAGTTCTGCCTGGACTCAGGAATTTTCGGATAAATTTTGGCAAAGCCTGTGGCTTCATGCAATTTACATTGAGAGAAACCTGGAAGATTGGGGACGGTTCAGGCAAAATCATTACCTGGGTGATATTGTCGGCTTATTAACTATTGGTATCATGTGCCCATGGTTTCCTGAAGCCGACCGGTGGAAAAAATTTGGTTCACAGGAACTTGCCCGGTGTATGCAGGAACAAGTCTATCCGGATGGGGTGGATTTTGAAAATTCCACCAGTTACCATCGCCTGGCTGTAGAATTTTTTGCTTCTTCTGCCATCCTTTGTAGAAATAATCAGATCGAACTTCCAACTGCTTTCTGGGATAGATTAAAGAAAATGTTCGATTTTACTCTTGCTTACACTCGCCCGGATAATCTCACTCCTTTGCTTGGTGATAATGATGACGGCCGTCTCTATATTTTCAGCAATTTCACAAACTGGGAACCAGCCGACCAACACTACCTGCTTGACCTGGGAGCAGCATTATTCCAAGATTCAAAATACAAGTACGCAGCGAGAACATTCTCGCCGGAAGCCTGGTGGCTTACCGGTGAGAAAGGGCGCAAGATTTATCGAGAACCTCGCAACCAACCAGTCAGAATCAGCCTCAGAAGCCTTTCCTCAAGGTGGCATCTATTTTTTAAAAAGTAACGACATTTACGTGATGGTTTCTGCTGCAAATCCGGGGATCAATGGAATTGGTAGCACACCAGCACAATGATGCGCTGAACTTTGAGCTGTGCGTTGGCCAGCAACCGGTGTTGGTCGATTCCGGCACTTATTGTTACTCAGGGGATGAAGAAGCTCGGAACAAGTATCGTTCTACGCTGTCGCATAATACCATCCAGGTGGATGGACAGGATCAGAGTTTGCCGGGAGACCTTTTTTCAGTGACAACTGCTGGTAAAGCCCACATCACTGTCCACCAATGGGAAACCAGCAACACATCAGATAATCTCGTTGCTTCGCATGATGGTTACACCCGCTTGCCATCCCCTGTGACCCACCGCAGGTCTTTTCATTTGGATAAAGTCAAAAATATATTGACCGTAACTGACGATATTATTGGAACGGCAGCTCATTCACTGACGATTCGGTTTCACATGGCAAAAGGTTTGGCAATACAACAGTTTCCACAAAGCCCAATGAAATGGAAAGGGATGTGGGGTCCTGTAAGGGTGACCCTGCAGACTTCTGTTCCAGCAGAAATGAACTGCGGCGTGAGTAATTTTTCACCGTCATATTTTGTATCTTATGAACGCCCGATGGTTGAGCTTCGCAGCCAGACGGGAATAAATGGATTTACTGGAATATGGATTTTTGAATTCCCCACAGAAAAGGTTTAAACATCAATGAATTGGTTGAAGTATTTTTATCACCGGTTGGGTCAAGAATATATATCAAGGCAAAACAAGAAAGAGTACTTAAATCAGACCTGGAAAAAAGCTAACGAAAGGTCGGTGGAATACCGTTTTGTTTTCGATCAATTAGTGAAACAGGCTCCCCAATCAGTTCTAGATATAGGGACAGGTATAACAGCTCTACCGGCTTTGATAAGCAATTGCGGCATCCAGGTCACTGCCATTGATAACATCAAGGAGTATTGGCCGGATGGTATGAACAACAAGCATTATTTCATTTTAAATGATAATATATGTCATCCAGAGATTACCCAACAATTTGACTTCATCACATGTATCAGTGTCATTGAGCATATTCCGGAACATGAAATGGCAATCCGTTCGATGGCGTCCCTCCTTCGTTCCGGTGGCTATTTAATTCTTACTTTTCCTTATAACCAGGAACGCTATATTGAAAATGTTTATAAATTGCCAGGCGTATCATACGGCAAGGATGCTCCATATATTTGCCAGGTTTTTTCTAAAACAGAAATCGATCTTTGGCTCACTCAGTCTGACCTTAAGCTGGTGGACCAGGAATTTTGGCAAGTCTTCACTGGTGATTTATGGGCATTTGGTGAAAGATTGCCCAACCCCCGGTTGGTATCTCCGCAAGATCTCCACCAGCTATGCTGCCTTGCCGTACGAAAATCGTAATGTCCATAAGTATTAATTCCCTTGAGCTAACCTTAAAATATGGAATCTAGCACAAATCGCGAACGCATTGGAGAGATTCTGACCTTCTTCCTGGCGGTTGGAGCAGCCCTTGCATTTGGATATTACACTGTCCGCGCCCCCTCACTGTTGGTGGTTTTAGCTGTTGCGATCACAGCGCTGATCTTTCTGTTCAAGCGCTGGAATATCATCATTCTGCTTTTTATTCTATCAGGGAGCATAATATCTTATAGCCCGTTCAGCCTTGGCGGGACAGTTTTTGTAGCCGAATACTTATTGATCTTTTTATTTGTCTGGCTGATTTTAATCAATCAAAACAAGGTCTCCCTCATTGTCCAAAGGCTAAAATCACCCTGGATGCTATTTTTATTCATTTTACTGATAAATTTTTTTCGTAACCCCAGGATACCGCAAATTCTGGGCGGCGATCCCCAGGTAAATGGTGTTGGCTTTGCATATTTTCTTCATGGTTTGACCCTCATTTGCGGGTTGATAATGGGTCCGCTCATTTTTCAAAATAGTAAACAGATAAAGCAGCTTTTTTGGGGACTGGCTGTATTTTTTGTGATCGCTTTAGGCTTTTCCTGGGCAAGTTACCTATGGGGTGTATCTTCTGTTTTTGTACCCGGATATGGAGGAAAAGTATTCATTGAAACCACCGAATTTGGCACGATCACCCGATTTGGATACATCGGAACCTACGCTGCCTACCTGCTGCCGCTCGCCCTGGCGTTTCTTCCCAACCGCAAGTGGTTGCTCAAACTCGGAGCGCTATTCCTGCTTTTTGTTTCCACGGTTATTTCTGGCGGCCGTACGCAGCTTGTTGCATTTGTTATCATCCTGGTAGTTTATGTTTATCTAAACACCCGAAAATTAGGATTGGCCGCCCTGCTGATGGGAAGTTTTGTCGTTCTTTATGTGGGAATATTTGCTCTTGAAATCAATAAAACATACCCCGAACTGAATCGTTTTGCTCCGGGATACACATCTATCCAATTTGAAGAAAAGATTAAATGGCATTTCCGCCAGCCGGATTGGTGTATATGAAGCATCATTTGCGCTAATAAAAACAAATCCAATATTCGGAATAGGTCCGGCGACCGAAGCACGAATCAAAAAAGATTTGGATACTTTTCGAAATGATTCCATTGCCCACGCCCGGGAAGGCACACACGCCACATTTATTAACATCGCCACCATCCTAGGAATTCCGGCGTTGCTTATTTATCTTTCTGCTCTCATTCCGACCATATTAATATCACTGCGGATGTATTGGTCGTCAAGAACACCATTCGAAAAGTCATCAAATATATACATCCTACTTTTCTTCCTCTCCTCCGTTATCCTCTACTTGACCAGCGGATCATCAAACGGTGGCAACTTATATTTTTACTTTGTGATCGGCCTGGTGGAAGTACTGGCAATCATGCATTCCAGCCAACCGGGTAACCAAAGGCTCATTTCCAGTAACTGACGCCTCAACCATTATGCAAAACGTACTTCACGTCATGGGTTATTTACTCAACAGCAGGCTGGGTTCTCGCTCCCGTTTTCAAAGCCTGATCGAACAGAGCCGGTTTTCACATCGAGTGCTTTCCACCTCCTGGCCGGGGGAAAGTGATCAGGCAAACCGGCGGGAGAATGGCTCCAACTGGCAGATCGATGCCCTGTCTGGAGATTTATTATTGTCGGCTCGTGGGGCATTCTATCTCACCTGGTTCATCCTACGCGCCCAAATTGGGCTAACCGTAAAACAGTGTGGTGCACAAGCAATTCACGCTCACAATCCTACTCTTCTTAGCCTGGCGGCTGCCGATATTGCCCGATGGTTGCACCTGCCTTTTGTTTTCGAAACCCATGGCCTGAGCGGCACAGCAACTCAGGTAGATCAACAGGCTGCTAAAAAGATCCGGCCAAACGAACGAATTCTGGTCCAGCAGGCTGACAAGGTGATCGT
The DNA here is from genome assembly GCA_963827895.1 of uncultured Chloroflexia bacterium. Lineage (GTDB taxonomy): Bacteria > Chloroflexota > Anaerolineae > Anaerolineales > Anaerolineaceae > PNON01. Next base: position 142,936 of record CAWHCY010000016.1, read on the forward strand.
ACAAACACGCACCATGAAAAAATCATTGGAAGATCTGTATGGGACAGCGTCAGAAAAAATAGTCATCTTACCCAATTTTGTTGACACGACACGCTTCGACCCGACCCGTTGGAAGACAGAAGGCTGTCAACTGCGCCAGAAATGGGGACTGGCAGAGGATGAAAGGGTTTTTCTGTATTCCGGATTCATCAACTGGTATAACGGTATTCCAGAACTATTAAGCGCCTTCGCTGCAGCTCACTTTGAACGGCCGACCCGCCTCGTGATCTGCGGCGATGGGAATCAGGTTGATTTGGTTCGCAAAGCAGAACAAGCTAGCCCCAATCCCATACGTTATGTGGGCATATTGGATAAAGATGAGATGCCGGCAGTATATGCAGCCTCCGACTGCCTGGTGCTGGCACGGCCGGATGTAGCTGAAACACGTGAAGCCACTCCGATGAAGCTGTTGGAAGCGATGTCTATGGAAAAGTTGGTTCTGTGCAGCCGGGTGGCCGGTATGACGGAAGTGGCAGATGACCAGACAGCAGTATTGTTCAACAGTGGTGACGTGATCGAACTACGTCAATGCCTCAAATCAATTTCTCAAGATCTTCCCCGTTATACCCACCTGGGTACCAATGCCCGTGCCAAGGTTAATCAAAAATTTACAGCAGACGCTGCTGGCCGAATTCTGGACTTCGCATACAAAGAGTTAGGCTGCAAACTATGAATATCCTCAATTCTATAAAGCTGATAGTGTTCTCCCCACTTCTCCTGCTTTATATAATTACTGACCAGAAACCGATCATCCACGCTGATGTTCAACGATGGTTGGATGTCTTTCATCGTTCGCCTAAAACAATTTATGGAGATTTATTGTTCTTACTTGCAGGTTATCCGGAATTCCGCACACTTTTTTATTATCGGCTCGAACATAGCGGACGCCTGGCACACATCATTGCTTTAGTTTTTTCTATTTTCTATCGCGGCCGGGTCAATCTTTTTCTAACCTGCCCGAGTATTGGCCCTGGATTTTTTATTCAGCATGGTTTCAGTACCATCGTTGCCGCTAAAAAAGTTGGCAAAAATGGCTGGGTTAACCAGCAGGTTACCATTGGTTTTACCAATGATTACGATAGTCCTGAAATCGGAGATAATGTAACCGTATACTGTGGAGCAATCGTGATTGGCAAAATCGTAGTACATGATAATGTCGTCGTTGGAGCTAATGCCCTCGTTGTAAAAGATGTGCCGCCTAATTGTGTTGTTGGGGGTGTCCCTGCAAAAATCATCAAAAAAGACGGGCAAAGAGTGTCCTTGTCCCTAAATGACTCCCAACTGTAATGGAAAAAAACTCACAACCTGCTGTAACGATCGTAATCATCGGGCGGAATGAAGCCCGAAATCTGCCTGCTTGTATCCAGTCCATTCGGGAGATGAATTATCCACAGGATCTGTTGGAGGTTATATACATCGACACCTCTTCATCCGATGGCAGTCCTGAAGTGGCACGTGCCTGTGGAGTGACCGTGTATGAAGAGTCAGGCAAACCACCAACTGCCGCGCTTGCAAGAAATCGTGGTTTGAAAGAAGCATCAAGTGAGATCATTCATTTTATTGACGGGGATATGACCTTGGATCCAGACTATCTGGCAAACGCTGTTCAATACCTAGGAAAAAATAACGTGGTCTGTGTTTTCGGTCGTCTGCTGGAGCGTTCTGCGAAAGACAATTGGATCGCCAACCTCCTGGATTATCCGTGGAAAATGAAAACTCCGGGGCCATTCGATGCCCCTGGCGCAGGAGGAACCTTTTTACGCAGCGCCCTCCTTGAGGTGGGTGGGTACAATCCTAACCTGGCGCGTGGTGAAGAAACCGAGCTTGGGCTCAAGCTGCGCAATCTCGGATATCAAGTATTGATGATCGATCATTACATGGGAATACACGATTATGGCATAACAACGCTTGCTGGTGTGTGGGGCAAGTATATATCTATGGGTCGCCATTTTGGATCTCTGCTGCAAATGAATAATTCAGGAAATGTTACTTTGGAACGGCAAACAGCAAAGAAGTCTGCTTTTCAGGCTGCCATTACTTTTTGTGGTGTAATTTTTATTATCCTTACTAAATGGTATTGGTTGATGCTTGCCGCACCTCTGGTTTTATTTACGTATGTCCTCGCTCGTTACTGGCAAACTCCAAACCTACGTTCAACCCGTCTAGGATATTTTCTGCTGGAATACTTTTTTAAGCCTGCCATCTGGTGGGGAATGCTTCAGACTTCACTTACGCAAGGTAACCATTGAATCAGATCAGGTCGATTAAAAAAGGGTTGTATGAGTTGGCAGGTCCCCAATTTCAGTCGACAATTGACCAAATGCGTTACCGATTGAAGCTGCTTCCCCGGGTGGATCAGTCTGCAGCCGGTCGGGAATGGCTCCCCAGGCCATACAAAGCCGCCCTGGTCATCTCGGCTGATCTGGAAATGGGTTGGGCCTGGCGGTATGCCCGCTCAGAGAATGCGATCTCCTTGGCCAAACAGGCAGCCACTCAGACACGTAAGAACTTCCCGACATTGATCGAGCTTTTCGACCGCTACCAGATTCCCGTCACCTGGGCAACAGTAGGACACCTGTTCCTGAATCAGTGTGAACGAAAGAACGGCCGGGCACATCCCGATATGCCGCGTCCGCCATATTTCGAAAACGAGTACTGGCAGTTTCAGTCCGGAGATTGGTATGACGCCGATCCATGCACCAGCCTGGAAGAAGCGCCCGAATGGTATGCACCTGATCTAATCCAAGCCATCCTTACGGTAAAAGTGAAGCATGAGATCGCATGCCATACCTTTTCCCACATTGATTGCTCTGAAGTTAATTGCCCGCCCGAGCTTATGCAAGCTGAGTTACTTGCCTGCCAGGAAGCTGCCCGTCCATGGGGACTTGAGTTACAGTCGCTGATTTTCCCCGCCAATTATCCCGGAAACTTACAGGTAGTGCAAAAACTTGGGTTTAAAAGCTATCGTCACCATGGTCGATACCACCTGGCGATACCTGAACAGGATGAATATGGTTTGTGGAGTGTTCCTGGAGGAATTCAGTTAGAAAACCCACCTGGCTGGCGTGTGGAAGATTGGGTTAAGGTACTTTGTCACTGTGTTGACCGAGCGCTTGAGACCAATACGCTGATACATTTTTGGTTTCACCCATCCTGTGATCCTGTCACTACTGAACAAGTGTTTCCTCAATTGTTAGAAACCATTAGCAATTACAGAGGTAATCTTTGGATTGGGACGATGGCAGATCTTGTTCAGATTTCCGTAGAGAATGGGAAAGTTTTGTGAAAGGTGGGACAGAGCCGGATTGCGAATGAATAGTCAACATCTTTTTCAATTAATGATTCGCATTCTAACTGTTCCAATTCGACGCTGGTCAAATGAAACGGATGTCATGTATTTTATTGACATGCCGCTTTCCATGCTGTCTAGGTTCAACTGATCTTCAAATATCATGTAAGAAAAAATGGGATTCAGAACTTGAAGCTTATTCGACCTGGCGTGAACAAACTGATCCGATCTGGCAAGGACAAGATTACGTTTCGGTTGTCAAAAAACGGCTGCAAAATGGAGAATGGTGCTATATCGCCAGGCAAAGAAGCACACAATCCTTCGTCGGGATCCTTTTTGTTGCTGCCAATTCCTGCCAGGTGAATGCTGTCCGGTATAAGATTAAATTCCATCAGACTCTGTAGGGATTTTTGATGCATACACATCCAACGAATTTCGAGGTCGGGGGTTTTATACCCAACTTTTCAACGCTGCAATTAATGACTCCATATTAAATGGATTTAAAGCTGGTTTGACATGGATCATGCCGCACAATATTACTTCACTCGCTGTCCATAACCGGCTAGGATTGAACCATATTTTCATGAAAGTCACCCAGCGCCAGCGGTGGGGATTTCGGTGGCACAGGATTGAAAAAATCGATATGTCTGTTAATCAACTACTAATAAAGTTGGGAAATGTCAGCTAATCAAAATCACAACCGCGCCTGGGTTCTGGGAATGTTCGAAACCGGCTTGACCGCCATTCGCAGCCTTGGTCGGGCAGGTATCCCGGTGACAGGTGTCGATTGGAACCCCAACATGCCGGGATGTTATTCCCGCTATGCCAATTTTGAGCGTGCTCCATCTCCAGTGGAAGAGCCAAAGGCTTTATTGGATTGGTTCATCCAAAAGGGAAAGCAAAGCACAATCCCCAGCGTTCTCCTGCCAGCTACAGATGCCTATGTAAATTTCATCTCCAGGTACCGGGATGCTCTGAGTCCTTATTTTCTCTTCACCCTCCCTCCAGCCAAAATTGTGGAGGCTCTGTTGGATAAGTTTCTTCATGCCCGCCTGGCTGAGGAGATGGGGGATAAATCCCCGCTTACTTTCTTGATCGATGAACGCACGGATCTGTCTGTTGTTTCTGGTCAATTGCATTATCCTGCTTTTGTGAAAGCACGGCATACCCATTTATGGAAACAGGTATATTCCGATAAAGGATTCAAAGTAACTACTCCTGAAGATTTCCTTCAAACATGCGAGCAGATCATCAACAATAAATTATCCGCAGTCGTACAAGAAATTATCTCTGCCCCGATGACCAATCACTATGAGGTCAGTTTCTACCGTTCGGTCCAGAAAGGACACCCGATACTGGCAGTTTTCCCGGTGCGAAAGATCCGCCAATATCCTTCAGGGTTTGGTTCCGGGTCCCTGGTGGAGACTTTTGATAACGCAGCAGTTGTGGAACGGACATTAAAGTTTGCTGAGAAAATCGACTTTCAGGGGATTGGTAATATCGAGTATATATATGATGACAAAACCCGGGAGTATTATTTAGTAGAATTGAACGCCCGACTTTGGCAACAAAACGTGCAAGCGGATTACTGTGGTGTGAATTTCCCTTTGATAGCTTACTACGATATTCTGGGAGAATCGCAGCCTGCTCTATTGAAAACAATGCCTGGGGTAAAATGGATGGATTTGATTTCAGATTTCCAATCCTTTTGGGAGCAATACAAAGATGGAAGCCTAAGTATTGGCGACTGGCTTCACAGTTTGAACGGTGTTAAGGTGTTTGCCACCTTTGCCTGGGACGACTCGAATCCTATCTTGCATGAATTTCAATATGGTTTGAAATTTTTGAAGCTGCCCATTTATTTATTCCGCCACTGGAGAACAGAATGATCTTTGAAATTCTAGGTGCAATCCATCTGATCGATGGATTGAGCAATTCACAACGAGCAAGCATCGAAAATGGACTCAGCACCTACCCCTGGTCGAAGTTGAGCAGTGAAACCCGTCATCGTCAGAAAGACAAAACTACCCATGTTGTTTATTTCGAACGATCCGAGCGGTTTTCTGCTGTCACGGCAGATAATGATCTTTCTTTGCTTGTGATCGGTGAGGCTTTCCTTCGGCACGACGCTGGACTCCCGGGAGCTGGAGAAAGGGTTAGCTCAGATAGAATGCTCGATGCTTTCCGCCTGGGTGGACTAAATCAATAAAGCTATTCAAAGGCAATTTTTACCTACTCGTGATTAACAACGCTCAGCGAACGGTCGATCTAATTTCTAATCGTTCGTCGATGCTGCCATTTTTTTATTGCCTACAAGGCGGTACTTTTTATTTCAGCACGAGTCTGGGTGAATTAGGACTGGCACTCCCTACCTTGCCGCCAGTTGATAATGCAGCAGTCATAGAAACCGTGCTCTTTAACTTTCCCATGTGGGAGCGTACCTTTTTAACGGATGTTAATCGTGTTGATCAGGCAACGCATTACCACCTCCAAAATGGTAAGGTAACTGCAAATAAATATTGGAGTCCCAAGCAGTTGTATGCTGCCGATCTCATGCCTGAGCAAGAGGCGCTTGAAACCGGCTTTACCTTATTCTCTCGTTCTGTCAACGACCTTGCTGCCGACAAACAACAAATATGTGCTTCCTTTACGTCCGGCTTTGATTCACGTGTCCTTCACTCTGTACTACAGAAGGACCCCAAAGATGTAATGGCCTATTCATTTGGTATTAAAGGCAGTGTAAACATATCAATCCCGAAAAAGATCTGTTCCGATCTTGGAATCCAATTTCAGCCACTTTACCTGGATGGTTATTACGAAGAACATTTCGACGAATATGCCATGCAATCAATCATCCTGTCGGATGGTATCGTGATCCAACGAGCCAATTATCCTTATGCTTTTGAGCAGCTAAGTCAATTTTCGGATACTGTACTGACAGGAATGTTTGGCAGCGAACTTCTTCGGACCTTTCAAAACCTTGATACGGTCATGACTTCCCATTTTACTCATATCAATTCTGCCCCCGATCATATGGCTGCTTTGGAAGAAATCCTGGTCAGCATAAATAACAGCGAATACCTATCACATGACATTCTCACAGCTTCTGCTTTGGATGATGTGCGTGCCGATATCAGTCATTGGTACAATGCCTTTGGCGACGCTGACATCGATAAGCGGGTTTATCTATATCTTCTCTCGGAAGTTGATCGTAAATTCTTTGCCTCCGAAATCAGTACAGAGCGTATTTATGCAATGAACCGTGCGCCATTTATGGATGATGAATTCGTCGAGCTCCTCTTCAGAGCACCATTTGCTGGTGTTCATTCTCATGCCCTTAAACCTTCGATCCAGAACCAATTCTCTTCACAAAACTTCTACACTTATATTATTAATAAAAATCGTCCTGCCTTATTAAAATATTACACTGATCATGGCTATCCCCCAAGAGATCTTCTAAGACCATTTCCACTATTATTTGTAGGCACAAAACACTTACTTTTCCGGGTATATAAACGCATGATCAATTATGATGAATTTCGCCCTCGTCAATGGATGGAGAATCTATATTCAAAGAAGTACAAGCCACTTTCATTGGCAAATGAAATCGCATCGCCACAATTTAAGGTTGAGCTGGAAAATGGCCAGTTTCTGGATAATTTGGATGAATTTAATAAAATTGGGGCAATCTCGCTTTGGCTTTCTAATCTGAGAGACGGGTATATTGTTTAATCCTGCTGCCACTTCACGCCCTCGCGTATTGATTATGGCACCTAATTATCCGGTTGACCTTTGCACTTTCAACGGTGGTGTAGAGACAGCGACTTTTTCCTTACTCGAAGGGTTAGCAAAGTATGTTGATGACCTAGACCTATGGGTAATTGCAACATCCGTTACTATAACGCGAGACCATTTTTTTGTGAATGCCGGTATCAACTATCTTTTCATTAAGTCACCACCTACAGGTTGGCTGCGTCCACGTCTGCCTTTCCGCCTCATTCAAATGAAACGAGTCATTCAGCAACTCAAACCTGACCTTGTAAATTGCCAGGGAAACATGACTTCTGGCATTGCAGCAATTTGGAGCAAGCATCTAACAGTTTTTTCTATTCATGGGGTTCTGAGGCACGAAGCTTCCAAACGCACAGGTTGGGAATACTTCAGTGCCCAAATGGACGCCTTTTTGGAAAATTTCGTCTACCGAAAAATATCTAATTTCATTTGCAATTCCAGTTATTCTGCCAACCAATTGGTCTCAGGTAAGCAGTTATTTCCAATTCCCAATGCTGTTCGGACCAAATTCTTCATTGATCTTCCAAACACCAATAAAGCCATCACACCCCGTATCTTATTTGTAGGTGTGATTGCTCCATTGAAAAGGCCCCTTGACCTTGTAGAGGTGCATGCCAGGGTTAAGAAAAGCATTCCTAACCTGGAAACTGTGATTTGTGGAGAAGTTGAAGATCGTCAATACAACTCCTTAATAAGAAACACAATTAATTGTCAACAAATTGATGGAATTACTTTTTACGAACGTCTGGACCAGGAAGGTTTAATTAGTTTATATAGGAAATCCGATGTGCTTGTAATGCCTTCAAGCCAGGAGAATTCCCCTATTGTGATACTTGAGGCTATGGCGAATGGCTTGCCGGTAGTTGCAAGCCGGGTGGGAGGTATACCCGAAATTGTTATGGATGGGATTACTGGAATTCTTGATCAATTCCGGCAATCACGATCAGCTCTATTCTGCACTTGACCACCTTTTGACTGATTCTGATTTATGCCGCCGGATGGGTGCAAGGCATGGCAAATTTGTAAGGCTAAGTATCACCCAATTAGTGTGGCCAAGCAGACACTTGCAGCTTACCAGCAAATAATTCACGGATAGGCAATGAAGATTCTTGTATTTACCCACATGTATCCGACTAAAGAGTACCCTCAATATGGTGTCTTTGTTCAGCAGCAGGTCGAGTTCGTTGCGTAAAGAGGGAATGTAAAAATAGACGTCCTGTTCGTAAATGTTAAAAATTCGAAGTTTTTATACCTTTTAAGTGTTATACATTTGCTTCGTAAAGTCCTGACAAATCAATATGACCTCATACATGCGCATTACGTATTTGCAGCCCTTGTAGCCCGAACTCAGTTCCTCTATCCATTAGTGATTACGCATCATGGGGATGAAGCTTTCTACGGGTGGCAAGCACCATTATCCTGGATTTCTTCACGGTTGGTAGATAAAGTCATTGTTGTTACTGAGGAAATCAGGCGGGCGATTGCAGTCAAGAAGGCGACTGTTATCCCTTGTGGCATCGATTTTGAACTATTCAAACCAATTCCTCAAGAAGAAGCTAGAAAAAAGCTTGGACTTCCGCTAAATAAAAGGTTAGTACTTTTCGTCGGTAATTATTATGAAACTCGCAAACGTTATGACATCGCTGAAAGAGCAATCAAACTCGTCCGACAAACATACGAAGATGTAGATCTCGTCCTGGCTTACAAGCGTCCTTATGATGAGATTCCTATTTATATGAACGCCTGTGATGTTTTGGTTCTTCCAAGTGACCGTGAAGGCTCTCCACAAGTAGTCAAGGAAGCGATGGCGTGTAATCTTCCGATATTAGCCACTGTGGTCGGTGATACCCCTGAAGTGCTCGCAGGTATTGAGGGTTGTTATTTATGTGAACGTAACCCTGAGGATTTTGCTGAAAAGATGAAACTTGTATTAGCAAAACCTTTCAGAACTAATGGCCGGAAGTTAACCAACAGATATGAATTACAAGCTATTGCCCGACAGATAATCGAAGTCTATGAACAGGTAATGAATTAATGCATATTGCACTGGTACGCCAATTTTATTACCCTAAAGACCATCATGTGCAGCGTGATGCTGAGGCATTGGTTCATGCAGGACACATTGTTGAGATAATCTCTTTACGTGAGAAAGGGGAAAGTAAGCTGGAAGTTATCAATGGAGTATTGGTCCATCGATTACCGTTATCACATAAACGCAGTGGTTTTACTCGCTACATTTTTGAATATGTGATCTTCTTTGTGATGGTATTTTTCACTCTTTCTCGAATTCAGTTTAACAAACAAATTGAATGTAGTGGAAATAGACACGATGCCTGATTTTTTAATATTTGCTACCATTGTCCCGCGGTTAGGTGGAGCTCGCGTAGTTCTATTCCTGTTCGAGGTAATGCCAGAAGAATTGTTAGAAAAATATCCAAACCGACATATAGGGCTTTTCTTCAATTTGCTAGTATTTATAGAGCAATCTGCGATTAAGTATTCCAGTCATTGCATCACGGTCTCGCAAACATGTAAGGAGGCATTTGTGAAGCGAGGTGCTCCTCCAGAAAAGGTTAGTGTTGTGTTAAATGTTCCAGATGAGGCTCTTTTTGTAAACTTTTCTGTGGAAGAAAAAAATCACATGCCCGGGTTTACCCTTATCACCCACGGAACTTTAGCCGAGCTGTACGGAATTCAATATATTATTAGAGCTGTTAGCCGGTTAGTGACGCGCATTCCGGATATTCACCTAATTGTGGCAGGAGAGGGTGAATATTGTGGGGGAGCTTCTTAAGGCTCTGGCGATACGATTGGGAGTTGAAAAGCACGTAAAGTTTGCAGGGATTCCTGCCACAGCAGGAACTCTATCAACTGATTCGTACATGCGACATTGGTGTTATTGGTATACAGTCCGGTTATGGTGATTTTATGGTACCAAATAAGCTGTTTGAGTATGCTGCTCTGCAGTGTCCGATAATATGCTCCAGGCTTCGCGGATCCAATCCTACTTTAGCCCGTTGGCATTGGCTTATTTTAACCCTAAAGACGATAACGATTTAGCAGAAAGATCTGGGACCTTTATCAAAACGACATTCGACGCAATTCTCAAACAGCCGCAGCTTTTTAATATTTACCGGCAGTTAACATGGGCAAACATTGAACCAACTTATTTGAGTGCCGTAACTGGTTGTAAATGACCAAAACCCCTTTTGAACGGTATTAATAATCGGATTATTAGGCTAGATTCAAAAGGAATAATCGCGTTCATTATTTTTATATACATGATTTGGTTTCTCTTTATTACTAAAGAATACTTCAAAATTAATAATCCAAGATGTTATCTATAAAACTTGAAATTTCGTCAGAAGAATTAGGAAATCTTCCATCCAGTGCTAATATTTTTCAC
>CAWHCY010000017.1:0-530121 GCA_963827895.1 uncultured Chloroflexia bacterium
ATCATGGCGCGGTACAGGTCTTTATCCGCCGGTTTGAGCATGGAAGGCGATACATTCTGATAATTCACCGGGCTGATGACCAGCGAGATCAGCAGACCCAGTCCGAGCCCGATGATGAGCGCGGTGACCACAAAGAGATAGCCGCCCTCGCGCCTCATTTGCTCAACTCCGCCGAGACCGGCATCAGGTTCTGCATATCGCGCGCCAGCGACATCAACAGGTCAATGTCGTTGACCGAATAGCCGGATTTGCGGGCGTAAGCCACGCTCAGCAAGCGCAGCTTCTGTGGGAGCCTTGCTGTTCAGTTCTTCCAAACGGGCGGCTGCCGCCGTCAGGTCGCCGTCCTTGTTATAGACCTCAGCCACCATCAGGACGTAATCGGTCCTAAAGTCCTCGCGCAGGCTGCTGAGCGGGCTCCCCACCTGGACGCCGGGTTTGATGACCCAGCCAAAGAACAGCCCAACTCCCAGGCTGAGCAGGATGACAATGAGGAAGATCAGTCTGCGAACCATACCGGTTACTTACCCGTGCCTTTCAGCATGGGGATAATGATGCCGTGTCTTTTCGCGGCGGCAATGGCTTCGGGGTAGCCGGCATCTGCATGGCGCACAATGCCCATGCCGGGGTCGGAGGTGAGCACCCGCTGCAGGCGGAGCGCGGCTTCGGGGGTGCCGTCCGCCACGATCACCTGCCCGGCGTGCTGGCTGTAGCCAATACCCACACCGCCGCCGTGATGGAAGCTGACCCAGGTGGCACCGTTGACCGCGTTGATCATGGCATTGAGGATCGGCCAATCGCTGACCGCATCGGTGCCGTCCAGCATGCCTTCCGTTTCGCGGTTGGGGGATGCCACCGAGCCCGAATCGAGGTGGTCGCGCCCGATGACGATGGGAGCTTTGAGGATGCCTTTGGCAACCATCTCGTTGAATTTGAGGCCGGCCTTTGCCCGTTCGCCGTAACCCAGCCAGCAGATGCGGGCCGGCAGCCCCTGGAAGGGCACCTTCTCGCGGGCCATGACCAGCCAGCGGCGCAGGTGGTCGTCTTCGGGGAAGAGCTCCAGAATGGCTTCGTCGGTGCGGTAGATATCCTCCGGGTCGCCGGAGAGCGCCACCCAGCGGAAGGGGCCTTTGCCCTCGCAGAACAGCGGGCGGATGTAAGCCGGAACGAAGCCGGGAAATTCGAAAGCGTCGGATACGCCGTTATCATAGGCGCGCTGGCGCAGGTTGTTGCCGTAATCGAACACCTCGGCGCCTCTGTGTTTGAACTCGAGCATGGCGCGCACATGCGCCGACATGGAATCGAGCGATCTTTTCTCATATTGAACCGGGTCGGATCTGCGCAGCTCATCCGCCTGCTCCACGCTCAACCCGGCCGGGACGTACATGAGCACATCGTGGGCGGAGGTCTGGTCGGTGACCACATCCGGCGTCACCCCGCGGATGACCATTTCGGGCAGGATCTCGGCGGCATTGCCGATGAGCGCGATGGAAAGCGGCTGCCCTTTTTCGCGGGCTTCCTCCACCAGGGTCATGGCCTCTTCGAGGTTATCCACCATGCGGTCCACGTAGCCGATATCCAGGCGGCGTTTGGCACGGGCAGGATCCACCTCCACGACCAGGGCAATGCCCTCATTCATTGTCACGGAGAGAGGCTGTGCACCGCCCATTCCACCCAGCCCGGCTGTAAGCACCAGCTTGCCCTTCAAAGAGGGCCAGCCGCGTTTTTTAGCCAGGGCAAAGAAGGTCTCATAGGTGCCCTGCAGAATGCCCTGGGTGCCAATGTAGATCCACGAACCGGCGGTCATCTGGCCGTACATCATCAGCCCGCGGGCGGAAAGTTCATCAAAGTGTTTTTGGGTGGCCCAGTGCGGCACCAGGTTGGAGTTGGCGATCAGCACCCGCGGTGCATCCGCATGTGACTTGAATACCGCCACGGGTTTGCCGGATTGGATCAGCAGGGTCTCGTCGTTTTCGAGCTCACGCAGGCAGTCCAAAATGGCATCGAAGGCTTCCCAACTGCGGGCAGCCTTGCCGCGTCCGCCATACACCACCAGTTCCAACGGCTTCTCGGCCACTTCCGGGTCCAGGTTGTTCTGGATCATGCGGTAAACGGCTTCGGTCTGCCAGGATTTGCAGGTGAGTTGGGTGCCGCGCGGAGCGCGAACTGGACGAGGTTCAGACATGGGCATCCTCCGGTTGTAAGTTACCGGTTAATTATACGCTGAAATGGGAGGAATATGGAACGACCTCACCTACCCTCTCCCTCCGCACAGCTACGGGATTCTGCGCAATCCTGGAGGAGAGGATTTTTCGAATGGGAATCTGTATCAAATGCGATTATCGGGTTCTCTCCATTCCTGCCTGTATCGTTACATCCTGAGAGTCACCAGTGGGATGGAGAGGCGTTGAAGAGGTATCACAAATAAATGTTTTTAGATCGCCTTTTACGCAAGGAAAGCAGGGTCAAACCGATTGGGATAACCATAGGCGGGACGTGAGCATAAAGGATTTGTCCGGAACTTTCTTCTTTTCTATCTGGACCAATTCATCCTTGGTTGCTAATGCATCAAAAGTAAGCTGCAACTGCGTTTCATACGGGTCTAGAGTATCCACCTGAGTGGGAACGTTCCGTCCTACTAGGAACAGGGGTTGATTCCCGGGTTGGAGTGGAATCTACGCTGGTGGGAGAGGGGTGGAACCTGGATTCTCTTGTGGAAACCGAAGTTGCGGTGATGTGCCTATCTACTGTCGGTCGTTTGGTCTTGTTTGAGTGAATCTGGTCCGGGTTATCCTGTAAGGCTACCACCGGAGTAAAGAAGAGAACCGGGATTAAGATTCCCAAAACAAAAAGAATTGAAAGCCAGATCTTATGCTTTTCCATGTTATCCCTCCTAATAGTATTCTAATTCTTGATAAGTATAGCATTTCCGATTACAGGAATCAACAACATCAATAACATTTTGTGGAATTAAAGCCCCACATGGAAAAAGAAAGACATCACACGTAGAATGTGAAGTGTTTTTGAAGCTATTTCATCGTTCCCGCCTACCAAACTGGAAGGTACGAATGATCGACATGTCGGAGGTAAAACCTGACCGATTCAATGAGAAATTGACTTCCGGAAATTTCTGCAGGTGTTATAAACAAAATGAGCCGGGATCTATCACCCGGCTCAAATGGATTGAATTTCCGTCCTGATTTGCCTTACGCTTCAGATTCAATGATCTCAACCGTCAGCAGTTTGACCGCCGGGCTGGAGCGTTTACCGGGGTCGCGGTCGGGAATGGAGAACAGCACCTTCAGGCTGGCCGGGTCAGCCACTTTGCCGAAAACACTGTGCCTGTTATTCAGGTGGGGGGTTGGCACGTGGGTGATAAAGAATTGGCTGCCATTAGTATGCGGTCCGGCATTGGCCATCGAAAGGATGCCCGGGCTGTCGTGTTTGAGGGAATCATAAAATTCATCATCAAATTGGTAGCCGGGGCCGCCCATGCCGGTTCCGGTCGGGTCGCCGCCCTGCACCATAAAATTGCCGATCACACGGTGGAAGATGGTGTTATCGTAAAAACCCTGGCGAGCCAGGAAAACCAGGTTATTGACGGTTCGAGGAGTTTTACTGGCATATAGATCGCAAGTAATATCACCAAGGTCGGTTTTGAAAACTGCCTGGTATTTTTTCTTCTTGTCTATTAGCATTTCCGGGGCTTTCGCCCAGCTTTTGGGTGAGTTTGTCATTTGGTTAGCCTTTCTTCATTCAAGATGACTTGATTTTAGCATGAAGTCTGAAAGTGGATTATCCGCTGTACAAAACAATTATTTACCCGGATGGATGGTTTGCGGAAAGTCCAGCCATAAGCTACAATCCAGCGTATGGAATGGGACTTTGTCGGAAATGAATGGGCAGTCAAAATGCTGCGGCAGCAGGTGGTGCACGGTTCCACCCGGCACGCCTACATTCTGGCAGGGCCGGATGGGCTTGGCAAGCGCACCCTGGCCATCAGGTTTATCCAGGCACTGAACTGCACTAAAGCAGAAGGAAGCGGCAATCCATGTATGGAATGCCGATCCTGCCGACAGATCGAAGCCATGCAGTATTCCGATCTGCAGGTGGTGGAGAAGCTGGAGGATAAAAGCGAGATCCGAAAAGAACAGGTGGACGAGGTGAATCGCTTCCTGTCCCTGTCCCCATACGAGTCGAAATCGAAGACATCCATCCTCATCGACTTTCAAACTGCCAGTACCGAGGCGCAGAACGCCCTGCTTAAAACCCTTGAAGAAGCCCCTGGAAATTCAATGATCATCATCACCGTTGATTCTGTAGATAACCTGTTGCCAACCACCGTTTCCCGCTGTGAAGTGTTGTCTTTGCGGCCATTGCCTGCCAGGGAAGTCGCCTTCTCATTGGTGAGCCGGTTGAACGTCGAAGGTCAAATGGCAGAACTGCTGGGGCACATTTCAGGTGGTCGGTTTGGTTACGCCAGGCTGCTGGCAGAAGAACCGGATCTGCTGGAGCAGCGGTCCAGCCTGGCTGGATGAGTGGGTTGAATTGTTTGGAATGACCCGGGTGCAAAGGTTTAAATACATTGAGAACAAGCTCTCCCGCAGGGGTGATTTAAAGAAACAGCGTGAAATGCTGGTGGGAATGATCGAATGCTGGGCTTCATTCGTGAGGGATGTTCTTCTGGCATCGAATACTGCTGCGGCTGGACCAATGAACATCGACCGCAAGGAGGATATCACCCGCCTGGCATCCCGATTGGGGTCGGGTAATAGTGTGCGGATCATACGCAGCCTGGAACAGGCCTCCAACCGGATAGACCGCTATTACAATCCGCGCCTGGTGATGGAGATGTTAATGCTGGAAATCGGAAGGGAATAGTAATTTGTGATTAGTTATTAGTGATTAGTGATTGGTTATTAGTATTAGTTATTGGTGATTGGTCGTGAGGATTTGCTGAAGTAATATCCTGCTGTAAAATCCGAAAATGTATTGTTTCCAATTCCTATTTTCTACTCTCCGTTTTCAATATTCCTTTCGCAATGACTAATCACTCCTCACTAATCACTATTCACTTTCTTCCTTCTCATTCTACTAATCACTAATCTCCAATCACTTCTTCACCAATCTTTCCCATTTAGCAACTCATCAGAAAATATTCCGTATATTCTTATGAAGGAGTAAAAATGAGCGAAAAGAATAAAGTACCATGGTTTCTCTACCCGTTCTGGTTGATCTGGAAGCTTGTTGCCGGGATCATCCTGTTTACCGGTCGGTTGGTTGGGGCAATCATTGGACTGGTATTAATGATCGTTGGAATTGTAGCAAGTTTGACCATTGTGGGATTGATCGTTGGAATTCCATTGATCATCTTCGGTTTCTTACTGATGATGCGCTCGATATTCTAGATCAATCGAGCATCCCTATTTTTCCCAGGAAGGGACGTACCTGTTGAGTAAATTCCTCCCTGTTAACGGTAAAGGAATCCGCGTGGCCTGCATTTTGGGCCAGATAAATAGAGCGGATTCCTTTCTTCTTTGCTTCATACAGGTCCTTGCTCATTTGCGCAGGCACATAGCGGTCATTGGCTCCATGGATGAGCAATACTGGTAAACTGATCTCCCCGATATCCCGCAGCGGGGAAACCGCATCGAAAGACATTCCGGATAGCATGGCAGTCATAAAGTTAGCAAGCTGCAAAAAGGGAAATACCGGCAGCTTGAATTCGTATTTAAAGCGGTAGATCAACAACTGCCTGAAATCCGAGAAAGAGGATACAGCAATACAGAAGGCAACCCGGGAATCGATGGCTGCATGCTGGATTGCTATCGCCCCACCCAGGGATTCTCCCATGGTTCCCACCAGACCACCCGGACCAGTCCGCATGAATGCCCACTCGACCACCGCCCGCAAGTCATATTTTTCATAATACCCAAAAGTGGTGTTCTTCCCGCCGCTGGAGCCATGATTCCGAAGGTCGTAGAGGAGCACGTTGAAACCCATTGACCTGAATAATTCCACATATTTGACTGAAGCAAAGAGGGTGGTTTCAATCCCGTGGGTTATGATAACAGTTTTATGCGAACCTTCCAGTGGCAGGTAGACTCCGTGAAGTTTATAACCATATGGCGAGGGTATCCACACTTCCTGTTTTACCAGAGCCTGGTAGAAATCATTGATCGATCTGTCGGCCAGGATTTTTTTCTGATATGACAATTCGGCTGATTGAACGTTGGGTTTGAGGATGCGAAGCGTAAAATATGTGCCGGCTGCAGCGAAAAAAACCAGGATGAGCAGGATGATCCACAATAAAAGCATGATTCTCAGCCAACCTGTCTGCCAGCACCCATACCAGCGATTGCTCCTGTGCTGAATGCGAATTGCAAATTATACCCCCCACAAGGACCAACCACGTCCAGTACCTCGCCGGCAAAGAAAAGACCCGGAACGATCAGCGATTCCATGGTTTCGGGGTTGACTTCCATCAAAGACACTCCTCCGGTGGATACCTGGCAATAATCAAATCCACGTGTACCAGTCACCTTGAGTTGGAAGTGAGTTAATAGTTGAAATAATGTGACGCGTTGAGGTTTCTTGATCTTCGAAAGCGTTGTGTCCAGGGTAATTCCTGCCGAGTGGATCACATGGGCAGCTATCTTTGGTGGGAGTACCGACTGGATCGCCACCTGGACCGGCATGGAAGAGCTAACCGGGCTTATAAACAACGCCCTGAGTTTATCTTCAAACTTATTGATCAGGTTCAATTCCAGCACCATGTCTTTCAAAGGATATGTGCTGACCAGGTAAGAAAGATCCATGACTCCCGGACCGTTTAATCCCCATTGGGTAAAGATGATATTGCCAAACGTTTTCCCGAGCGCCCGCCCGCCTTGCAGCAAGGTGACATCCGCATCAAGGCGAACTCCCTGCAATCCCTTTAATGTGCGCATATCCGCTGTTACCGGAGCCAATGCCGGAAGAACGGGGTGCACCAGATGCCCCATCTGTTGAATGATAGCGAGCAGGTTTCCATCAGATCCCAGGGACGGGTAGGCTTTGCCGCCGCAGGCAATGATCACTCGATCTACTGTGATAACGTCGCGATGGAGCATCACCTCAAATCCATCTCCGGCTTTTATTATTCCGGTAACCTGTTTACGAAGGATCTGTTGCACATGGTGAGCATTTAAAGCAGCTTCAAATGCATCCACAACTGTGTGCGCAGATTCGCTGATCGGGTAATACCAACCGTCAAAGGTCGAAAAGGTAAGGATACCAATTGATTCGAGAAATCTTAACAGGTCTTCCCGGTTGAAATAATTCAAGACCTGATTCAACCAGACCGGGTTATCACAGGCATATCTTACTGCAGCTACATCTGCATTGGTCAAATTGCACCTGCCCGCACCTGTGACTAACAGTTTGCGTCCAACGTTTTCATTGGTATCGATGATGACCACATCGTGCCCAGCCTGGGAAGCAAAGATGGAAGCCATCATCCCGGCCGGGCCTGCTCCGATTATTACAATTTTTGCCATTTTCAAATTCCCGGTTATTTCAATAGTTGGGCCGCCGCGTACAATTTCTTCTCTTCATCAGTTTCAGGAACAATGGTAACGCCATGTGGCAATGGTTTGGTATCTTTATCCACATTTACGAAGGTGATAAAGCCTTCGACCACATCCAAATCCTTGATGGAAAGCTTTATAAAAACAGCAATCTTTGACTTACCAGTGTAGACTACTTTGCTGTCAAACCGTGCTAGGGCGCCTAACTGGACTGGAGCGGTGAACATCATGCCATGGATCTTGAGGCAGACGATGTTTTCAGGTTTTGTCAGGCTGGCTGCAGCAATGAAACCCGATTCTACAAACCATTCAGCAGTCCTGCCGGCATACAATGTGCCGTGGTGGTTTAAGTCTTTACTCATTACAGGATGGTAGGTTGTATAAGTTGGAATACTCATTTTTTATTTTCCTTTTAATGACACAAAATCATTTGCGCATAATTAGGCGATTAATGTAAGCCGCGATGGGTCATTTCAATGAAAGACGGGAGTTCCCATAACGATTTCAGATCCGTATCCTTGGGTGCCCATTCAGCCAGGGCGATATCAAGAGGAAGTGATTCCCGCAATAATTCCAGGGCTTTGGGTTGATTTCCGGCAAGAGCATGTAAACAGGCCAGGTTATAGATATTGGTGCCCCTCCATTTTGGGGAGGGATCAAATGACTGCAGGTCATCCATAATTCTTTCCAACAGCTCCACTGATTTTTGACGGTTTCCTCTTTCATTGTAAATCAAACCAACATGAGTGATGGTGTGAGCGCAAGTGTTGCTTAGAATGGCATCCCATAATGAACGCTTGTCAGGTGGATATAGCATATCAGTCGCCATTAGATCCTCCTCAGAAAGGGATCGAAGGTACTGGGTCACTTCCATGTAGGCTTTCTCCAGATTGTTGAGGATGACCTGCCATTCCAGATCATGCGTTAACTGCCAGATACGAGTGTTTTCTTTCTCAAAATCGGTTACTTCTTTATAGTTTTTATCCCTTTTGATCAAGCGATGGTTAAATCTATCCAGCCAATGGGCTAGGTGGGCTATATGATCTTTGAACGACCACTGATCGACCTGACCTGATTTTACAAGGTCTTCAATAGGTGTATTGGCTATTAATTCATGCAATACTTCGAAGGAATAATTAGTTAATCGAATGAGTTGTTTTTTTCTTTCCATATAACCCTCCGATTAGTAGAATAGTTGTACAGGAAAGTAGTTGAGTTTTAAATTGCTTATGGATTACTGCCATCTTATAGTATACAATTCCTGGAATGAGGAACCTATGGATGAATATATCACTATAAACCCATCTCTGCCAATTGTAGATCTGCATCGCCACCTGGAAGGCTCGATGAGGTTGACGACTGCGCTTGAAGTGTGTCAGAAATTCAACCTTCCATTGCCAGCATGGAATTTACCAGACCTGCAAAAAGAAGTTTGGATTAACCAGCCCGTTACGGATATTATCAAGATATTTCCGCGCTTCGATATGCTGCGGCAATCTTTTGTGAACGAAGAGATATGTAAAAGAGTAACAACTGAATGTATCGAAGATGCATTTCTGGAAGGGTTGGATTATATTGAGCTGCGTTTTAGCCCATATTTTATGGCAGAAATGCACCAATTATCTCCTCAGGATGTTACCATCGCTGTATGTGAAGCCTGGCAGGAAAGCATCCATAAATTTTCCATTGTCTCCCGTTTGATCGTCATACTTTCACGGACTTATGGTCCGGAGATCTGCTCGATCGAAATGGACTGCGCACTTGCCAATACAAATAACGGGGTGGTCGGAGTGGACCTGGCCGGTGACGAAAAACGCTGGCCGGCACAATTGTTCGCAACTGAGTTTGACCGTGCCCGCGCAGCCGGATTAAAGATCACTGCCCATGCCGGGGAGTTTGCCGGTGCAGACAGCATCCGGGAAACAATCAAGCATTTACAACCCCAACGTCTCGGCCATGCGGTTCGGGCAGTGGATGATCCACATTTGATGGATGAGATAGCAGAAAAAGGGATAGCCATTGAATGTTGTCCAACCAGTAATTATCTTACAGCCTCCATCCCCAGCCTGAAAGATCATCCTCTACCTGTTTTTCTGAAACACGGTATCAAGGCAACTTTAAACACAGATGATCCTGTCTTTATGGGAAATCTCACGATCCAAAAAGAATATCTGAACGCCAAAGAACAAATGGGGCTTTCCGGGAAAGAATTGGAATTAATCCAAATAAATGGACTTGAGTCAGCTTTCCTCTCCAGAGAAGAAAAACATAATATTTACCCTGGAATATAAAAAACGTTCAGAGGTTATCCCCTCTGAACGTTTTCGTATTTAATTTATTATTACTTACCGAATTTCTTGAAGTGCGGGGCAAATAATACTTCCGGATCGGGGATGACAGGCGGGATGGGGAAAGAAACCCAAGTAACATTCATAAAATGTTTCCAGGTCACATTTTCTGTAGTGATATTACCGCCCCATGTACCACAGCCTAGGGTCATGGTGAAAGGCATGCCATTTACCCAGTCCCCACTATTGCCATAGCTCTGTGGCTGGCGCACCATCATCCGGCTGACTTTGGCTTTCGTTGCCAGTTCCATGATATGTTCCTGATTTGTGGAATGGATACCGCATGAGTGCCCATAACCGCTGAAGGCGGTGATGTCTATCACCATCTGGACTGCTTTACTGAAATCTGTGTACTTCCACAGGGTCACCACGGGGGAAAGTTTTTCAGCAGAGAACATGTCTTCGGGACCAATATGTTCTCCCATGACCATCAGGAAGGTGGTGCCTTCAGGTACTGTCAATCCAGCTTCACCGGCGATCACTTTTACACTTTTGGCGACGATCTTTCCACTCAGATGGGTGCCATCCGGCCACATGGCTGCTTTTAGTTTAGCCCGTTCTTCACCGGCAACCAGGTAACCACCCTGTTTCTTCAAACCAGCCAATAAAGTATCAAACACGCTATTGTGAATGATCACGTTATTTTCTGCAGAACAGGATGTGGCGTTATCAAAGGTTTTGCCTTTGAATATCTTTACCGCGGTTTCCTCTAGATTAGCTGATTCATCAACTATGACTGTCGCATTGCCAGCTCCCACACCATAAGCGGGCTTCCCACTACTGTAAGCCACTTTAACTACTCCAGCGCCGCCGGTTGCAAGCACCAGGTCGACCATTCCCATCAATTGTTGTGAGAGCTCCATGGTCGGTTCTTTGATATTCTGAATGAGATCTTCAGGTGCTCCAACTTTTTTCAAACCTTTACGCATTTCGTTACAGATCAATTCACAAGTCTTTTTAGCCTTGGGGTGAGGAGCAAAGATGACTGCATTTCGGGTTTTGAGGATTGGCAGCCCATTGCAAGGCATTGTGGATGATGAATTGGTCATTGGTGTAATCGCCCCAATGACTCCAACAGGTTTCGCTATTTTTACTATGCCTTTTTCAGGGATTTCCTCGATAACGCCAACCGTTTTTACACCGTTCAAATCACGAACAACCCCCAACGTCTTTTTCTGATGCTTCCCAACTTTGTCTTCATAAACACCCAAACCAGTCTCATCGACAGCCATGCGTGCACAGGCTTCAGCGGTCTCACGTTTATATGACTCCCAGCCTACAGCTAGAACCATCTCATCTACTTTTTCCTGAGGCCAGAATTCTATTATTTTTTGTGCAGCTCGAGCCCTCTGCACCATCTCATCTAAATTATCTGTCATTTCCGTTCCTCCATTAATAAAATTGTTCTCAACTGGTCCGAATTTCGGATCAAATATTCTTCATTGCTTTATTTTACCGCAGTCGCTAATGATGATTCAAAAATATTAAGGGCTTCATCGATCTGGTCCTTGGTGACGATCAGAGGTGGAATCCAACGAATAGTATTATCCCAAGGTCCGGCAGTTAACAACATCAGGTTGCGGGCTGCACACTCATGCACAACGCTTTTTGCGGTTTTCTTGTCGGGTTTTCCTTTTGTGTCCCGGAATTCAGTTCCGATCATCAACCCCAATCCACGTACATCTGCGATCTGAGAGAATTTCTCACGCAAATGCCCCAAACCGGCAACCAATTGGCTGCCACGAGCCTGGGCGTTTTCAAGCATTTTCTCGTCTTTCATCGCCTTAATGGTGGCTACTGCGGCTGCAGCGGAAAGAACATTACCGCCAAAAGTACCCCCATGGGAACCAGGAATCCATTTCTTCATAAGCTCCAAACGGCTGACAACTCCGGAAATGGGTAAACCGGAACCTAGTCCTTTGGCTACTGTCATAATGTCCGGTTCGATATTGAAATGCTGGTGCCCAAACCATTTTCCCGTGCGGCCAAACCCCGACTGGATCTCATCCGCCACAAGAAGAATCCCATGCTCTGTACAAAGCTCGCGGAGTCCTTTCATGAAAGATGCGGGAGGTACAACATAACCCCCTTCACCCAAAACAGGTTCAATGAATATTGCTGCTGTTTCCTGGGGGGCCGTCTGAGTCAGCAATAAAAATTCCAGTTCATCCAGGCACCATTGACTGGTTTTCTCTTCATCCCAGCCATATTTAAGTGCGTACGGAAATGGCGTTACATAGACACCGGGCATGAGAGGCTGATATCCAGCCCGGTAAACTGTCTTCGAGGTAGTCATGGACATGGTTGCAACAGTACGCCCGTGGAATGATCCCTGGAATACGATCACGTTCGGTCTGCCTGTTGTATGTCGGGCGAGTTTAAGAGCGCCTTCGACGGCTTCTGCACCGGAATTGCTGAAGAAGAATCCATCCAATGATGTAGGAACGATGGTTCGCATTTCTTCCACCAACTCCAACATTGGCTTATGGGTGACCAAATTTGCCTGTCCATGCAGAAGCAAACCTGCCTGTTTACGGATGGCTTCCACTACTTTCGGGTGGCAATGTCCGGTATTGGTGACACCAATACCGCAGGTGAAATCGATGAATTTTCTTCCGTCTGTCGAGTATAAATATGTCCCCTCGCCGTGGTCTACGATAATATCGGAATAGTGTGTCCAGACAGGGGATAAGTGGTCAAAATTTTCTTTGTAGTTTGTCATATTTTTTCCTATAAGTAATTTGATTTAATGAGTTAGATTGCTTTATTGAATTGCCCACTCCAAACCAAGTTCCTGAAGTTTTAGTAGTGCAGGGTTGCCATTATTTGTCCAGCCCATGGCTGAATAATATTGGGATAATGCGCTGTCAAAGTCTTTCTTGTCGACTGCAACACCCATAGTGGGTCCAGTTCCAACCAGGGGAACAAAGAATTTCTCCGGTAATACGTCATCAGCGCTGGTAAATCCTTCACGCTCATTAAATACACGCATCATATTTAATCGACGTTCGCCAACTTTCATCAACTCATCCAGGGTGACGTCCCATCCAGTAACCGCTTTTACCATTTCTACGGTTTCCAATGGTCCAAATAATGTCCATCCAGGGCCGAACACAAACTGACATAGGTCCAAACTATCCAGCATGCTATAAAAAATCTGTGTCAGATATGCAAATCGTACCTTTTCGGGTCCAAAGTCACCGGGAGGTGGTGCATCGTTTAACCCCAATAAAGCCAACCTGCCAAGATATAGATCAGCAGTGCCTGCCTCATACATCCAATCGTGTTCACTGGATTGATGATCAGCACCGAACGGATTTACTGCATAAATGAGGGCGAGAGATTTCTTGCATTGGGGCATATGCATGGGTGCTTCTTCGTTCTTGACCGTCGTAAGGTATTTTTTGGAACCCTTACCCCACTCTTTTGCTGCCCTGGCTGATCCTTTGGCAAGTGTCTTCCCAAGTGGTGTGGACATATTTACAATCTGGTCCAATACTTTTAATACAGCTGCCTCGTTGCCAAAGTTAAGGTCAATTCCCCCGGTTTCCTTCGTCGTAATTAATCCATTTTCAAAACATTCAATTGCAAACGCAATTGTCGAACCGCAAGTGATCGTATCGACACCATAACTGTTACAAATCTGATTTGCATGGGCAACTGCCCCCATACTTTTTATTCCGCACATGGATCCGAATGTGCCTAATGTTTCATATTCCGGGCCACCATAATACGGATCAAGTCTCTTATCTTCGTATTCGCCTTCGATAACACGTTTGCAGCGTACTACACAGGCATAGCATGTATCCCTTTTCTTCAGGATGGTATCAGCCATTGTTTCGCCGCTAAGGTCTTCCGCATTTTCAAATTGGGCTTCAGAATAATTTCGTGTAGGGAGAGTACCCAGCGCATTTTGTGGTATGACGACACTGGCAGTACCGAGCTTACCAATTGCGTCCATATCCGGATTACCAGGCATCATCTTGGCACCCGATTTTGCCAGTGCGGCAAGAGCTAGCGGATCTGCTGCCTTGAATTGTGTTGTCCCGCGGACGACAACCGCTTTTAAATTCTTACTGGCCATCACCAGCCCCATCCCAGTGCGACCATTGTTCCTATTGGCCATATTAACGATACTGGAATAAAGAACCCCGTTTTCAGCACCTGGTCCAATCTGCATCACCTGAGCTTTCAGATCACCAACCTCGGACTTTAATATCTCATCAACAT
This sequence comes from uncultured Chloroflexia bacterium, assembly GCA_963827895.1. Taxonomy (GTDB): domain Bacteria; phylum Chloroflexota; class Anaerolineae; order Anaerolineales; family Anaerolineaceae; genus PNON01. Next base: position 14,144 of record CAWHCY010000017.1, read on the forward strand.
CACGTGTATTTTTCCCCCACAGATGACCAGCATCATGCAGCTCCGCCTTACCATTTAGGATGGACAGATATACAGGTTTGGGTGACTTACCCCGAAATACAATCCCATCATACCCGGCAAACTTCAACTCTGCAGGGAAAAAACCACCTGCCTGAGAATCACCGATTCCATCAGTCATTGGGCTTTTCGCATTAGCATTCATGCGGCTCTGACCGGATATGGCAGCTCCAGTGGTAACAGACAACATCAACGTCAAAATATTCTCGGGGGAGAGAGCGTCCACCCCTTTGGGCATCTCCCGGAGAATATAGTAAAGTCCAAATGCACTTCCCCCCATATAAGTTCTATAAAAACTTTCTGGGGGTTCTTCAGTAAAAATCTTTCCATCAGTGAGGTTGACATGTAGAATCTTACCGTTATATCCGAATGGCATGTAGGCCTCCTTTAGAAGTAACCTTTTACCTTAATAAGAAAAAGTGTAGTCCCCTTTTCTACTAGCCTGCTTTCATTCTACGGGAGGCTATCGAAAAGGGGAACTCATTTTAATCACTAAAATTGTAGATTTTTATACTATGTTTACCACTCTTTTATACCCCACGGGAAACCATATTCTCCCATAAGGTTCATAAATGGAACCGGGTCAAATGCCTCAGGGCCATCCACTCCAGTGCCCTTCCAAACTCCTGTATCCAGGAGTTCCATACCAATTACAGCATTGAATGCAGTTTGGGTAACTACTACCTGGCATCCAAGGCGATCCATGCTTTCTTTGTTGTCAGCCACCTGGTACAGATAAACTTGTTTTTCTTTTCCATCTTTTTTACCTTTTACCCATGTGCCGGCACAAGTTTTACCTTCCATTAGGGGGCCCAGGTGTGCAGGATCAGGTAGGCATGCGGCCACCACATCACGCGGAGCCACTTCCACGTCTTTCACTTTGATGGGTTCTTTGTTATCCAGGCCGAGCATGTGGAGTGTTTTCAGAATGCCAATGAACTCATCACCCAATCCGTATTTGAAGGTTACACGTTTACACTTTACATAACGTGGAACAAGCAATACTTCTTCGTGTTCAACATTCACGCATTCCACTTTTCCGATGCCACCCGGAAAATCAAAGGTTTCGGGTTCGGAGAATGGCGCAGTAGTGAACCAGTTTTTTCCTTTTTCCCAAATGACGGGAGGATTCAAGCATTCTTCGATCGTTGTCCAAATGGAGAAGTTCGGTGCAAAGTCATAACCTCTTACTATCAGGTTTGCGCCATCACGTATACCCACTTCTTCGATCTCATCGAACAGGTGCAACTCAGCATAACGGGCAAAAATATCGGCCATGCCAGGTTCAACTCCCAACCCCAAAAGTGCTAATATTCCTTTGTCTTTCCATTGTTTGGCACGTTCGAATTGGTAATCACCAAGTTTTATTCCCGTCTTGTGGTAAGGATCACTTGGATGCATTTCCGAAAGTGTCATGGCCATATCCATGTAGTTACAACCAGCATTGAAAGCAGCATCAAAGATGGGAATGTTGAAGCTCGGGTCACAGGCATTCATGATCAAATCGACTTTATATTTTTTGGCTAAGGCTTCAATCATTTCCTGCTTCCCGGCATCCACAAATTCTACCGGAAACTTTTTCTTGTCTTTTACTTTTGCCTGAACTTCTTCAGCTCGGGCTTTGTTATAATCAGCCAGGACCATTAACTCCAACCAAGGCCGCTTTGAAGCAATAACAGCGATCGATTCACCTACTCCACCTACACCAACGAGTAATACCTTCATTTTTTCTCCTTAATCATATGTTTTTTTATTTCATCTGCCAACAAGCTGATTAATCTTCAGCTGGTGTCGCATCGTAAGGATTGACATCCGGAACGCCCGGTTTGACCAATTTACGGATTGGGAAGTATAAAATCGCACCAACCGCCATGGCGATCAAACCCCATCCAATGGAGGACTCCCACCCAAAATCAGAGATTTGACTGGTTATAGCTAGGATAATGATCGTGAGAGGTGCGATGACAATATAAGCCAATCCAACTACTCCTCCTGGAACCCTATTCCTTGGCAATTCCGGCTTCTTAAATCGCAGGACAACCAGTGCAAATATTTCTGCCATCAAAACCAGCATGTTCAGGAACACATCGATCACGACCAGGTTCTGAAATGCCGATGTTGAGAAAACTAGAAAGAACACTCCACAAATTACAATGGATACCCATGGGGTTCCGTATTTGGGGTGGACCTTGTTCAACCATCGCGGCATCATGCCATCTTCAGCCATGGCGTATGGTACACGCGTTCCGCCTAATCCATTACCAATGAATAAGCCGATCATGGAGAAAATGGCTGAGATGCCCACGATGCCACCCAGGAAATAAGATAGTGGGCTATCTTTACCTCCCACTTTATCTCCTATTACATGTGCTATGGTTGGGAATTCCCAACCCGCATCAGTTGTTGGGTCAACACCCCAGGCAGTCATTTGTTCTTCAGTAACTCCCTGATCAGCCAGAACTACCCCAATACCTTCGCCTGATTCATTTTCTTCTATACCCCAGGCATTATATCTGCCGTCTTCGCCTGCACCACCATAAAGACCAGCAATAGTGGGGATCGAGTATGACAGGATTGCAGCTACTAGTACGAGGGCCATTGCGCGTGGGTAGGTTTTCTTTGGGTTTTTAATTTCATCACCGGCAGCTGTGGGCAATTCCCAACCCATGAAATTCCACATCGCCACGTAGAGGCCAACGCTCATGGAAGCAAAGATATTGTTCGCATTAACATCCGCACCTCCAGCCAGGAAAGGTATCTGGGGAGTCGTACCTGAAGAAATCCATGCATAGATACCAAAGCCTGACATGATTACCAGTGGAATGATCATCAGGATTCCGAGCCAGTTGGCAGTGAGACCGGACAATCTAGCACCACGCATGTTCAATAATGAGATGGAAATGATTAGTACAGCTGCAACAAGCCAGGAAAGGAAATCCGAAGAAAATTCAATTCCAAAAATTGTTGCCCCGTCTTTTAATGCTGGGATAAAGTAGCTTAAATACCATGCAGTCCAAACCGGATAGATCGATACATCGACCCAGGATACAACCCAGTTCATCCACCCGGACATGAAACCGGTGAAAGGGCCGAAAGCCTGTTTCACCCAGTGATAATAACCACCTTCCACTGGCATCATGGATTGCATTTCTCGGACCATGAGCATATTAGGTATGCTAAAAACCAATGGGGTAACAATCATTAAGACCAACGCCAATCCTGGACCAGATAGGCCCACCATTGGTTCTGCTCCAAATGCGCCACCACAAACAGTGAAGTAGATCAAACCAAAAAGAGGCAACAGGGTTAGCTCCCTTTTTAACTTACTCTTCTCTACACTCATAACTTTTACTGCGCCAGCGTCAACGGACATTTGTTCCTCCTTAGTTTATAAGAACATAAGACATCATTGAGTACTCATGCTTTCAATGGAAAGTATGGATATTCCAAATAAAAAGACTTATTACGGGGAATCCAAATCTTTGTTGTTTCATTCTGCCTTTGCTGGTTTTTCATCCTGAATACAATAGGAAGGAATATGCCATATATGATCGTCCTTAATTATGCATGGCACCAGTGAGGTGTGCGTTTTTCTAACACCTGGAATTTGTCCTACAATTTCTGTGACAAAGTTGTAAAGTTCGTTATTGTTTTTAGCAAATACCTGAATACTAATATCGCGTTCTCCGGTGGAACAGGCAACATAACTAACGGATTCATAAACCGCCAATTTATTTGCTATTTCCTGTACCTGAGAAGGCTCGACCTCAATAAAAACATCGGCGAACACTTCAAGACCAAGTCCACGCGAATTCACATTTCCATGTACTGCAATTATATTATTGTCAATAAGGCGTTCAATTCGATACCTGATTGCCCTTTCGGAAATACCCCCAATTCTTTTGGCAATCTCAGAACAGCTCATTCTCCCATCTTCGATCAATAAATCAGAAATCCTTTTGTCGGTTATGTCTATTTTCAACACAATCACCAACTTTCTTTTCCGAGAATTACATTGATTATAAAGATGCTTTCCGCAAAATACAAGATGCAACCCATAAAAAATAAAAAAACCGGACTCTTTTGAGTCCGGTTGTAGAGATCAGAATTTTTTATGGTCTTGCATGGGTAATAAAGAATTCCCAAATAGCTTCTGAAGCATTAATCGCCTTATTAGCTTTCTTCTCTGTCATTCCAGGCCAATCATGATTTCCATCCCAGATCGAGATCCATCTGACTGCGGTACCATTCTGGCAGTTATATGTTCTCTTAATGACATTTTCATTCTTTGCCTTTTTGATCGTCGCATTGGGGTCGCAGCCATCATACTGAAGCCAGTATTGTAGTGCACTGCTACCAGGCATAAAACCGGCATTCCCTTTGTTCAGCGATTTAGTCATATCGGATGGAACTCTCTCGTCCAAAACACCTTGAATTGCTAATACGGAAACAGGAGCAACAGCCGGTTCCAAAGTGATTACTTCATTAGCTGCTTTCTGGTACCCAACGGATGCACTCACAACTCCAACCGCAGAAATCTTCTCTGGTAACGCTGCTGCTAACTTATAGGCCATCATTCCGCCATCAAAATACCCACCAACAAATACCATCTTGGGGTTAATATTAAAGTCTTGCAGCATATGATCGATGAGAGTAGAAATGAAAGTCACATCATTCGCTCCACTGGATTCGAAAAATCCGGGATTCCACATCGGTTGTTCTCCAAATGCGTCCGGATATAGAACCACGAAACCATTTGAATCAGAGATTGCATTAAATTGGGTCATTTGTGCAAAATCAGCAGAACTCATTCCTGTGCTATGAAGCATGATTACAAGGGGAACTGCTGTTTTTCCGTCATAAAGGGCTGGAACATGCAACGCATAACTTCTGGTTTTAGCACCTTCGAGTTTTTCTTCTTTAACCGTCAAGGTCTGAACATAATCGCCTGGTGGAGTCACCGTAACTTTTTTCTTTATTAACCCTTCCGGAAGAAGGGAAAATCCTTTACCGGTTTTTTCGCCAGAATCCAAGCTGGAAACATTGACCGGTGCTGACCTGGTACATCCGGATATCGCAAGAGTGATCAGGATAAATTCGATAAACCATTTCTTAATTTTTGCTAACATAGTACTCTCCTGGATCTGGTGTAAATCACCATAAGATTCAAAGGAGAACGTGCAAGTTTATTGCCATTTATACATATCCATTAAGATTTAATTTCGCATACAGGAGTTTTTTCGAGCAACCCAATGAATCATGAGTGCGAATGAGTTATTATTAATGTCCATATTGGATAAGTCAATTTAATTAAATCGGAAAATGAATTCCCGAGATAAATTATCACGACGCCTATCCACCTTTTGAACGGGAATAGAAAATTAACAAATTAATAACAAAGGTATTTGATTACCAAAATAAATGCTGGCAATTAAGATGTATGGAGATTTTCGAACAGATTAGCGGAATAACCTCAAACTGCCATTGCGTGCGTACGGTAATTAAAAATATAAATCCATTGAGCTGATAGGTTCCATGGCATGGATCGATTTGTGCTCAATTTCCGACATAATATCGTGTTTACGTGAAATGATGTATTCTGAAATGATCGTTTTTTGCGTACGTTGTGGCTGCATTTCAAGACCCAGATGCGTCAAATACTGACCTAAAGGGCAAATCGAGATTAAATTTGCTCGCAATTTTATTAAATGGATGGCATTTCCAAGATCAATTTCTATTTTCAAGGTTTCCCCGATCTTTGCGGGGATCTGCGGCAAATTTTTTGTGTAAAGTAAAACACCTATTCCATGTAAAGATATGTTTTCCAACCTCCCCCTAAGTCGATGATTTGCTATTGATATCACAATTGAAATCGGATTCTGAGGTTCGACCCTTTCGGATTTTCTTTCATGCCAGGGAGATGCTAGAAAGGTAAAATCAGTAAGGGTAATGACGCCCTTCTGAAAATTGATGTCCCGTACTCTGGCAGTCATACCAGATGGATTGCTGGATGTAACCAGGAAAACACGCTCGTGGATGGTCGAACAAAACTGTTGATCAGGTACCTGCAAAATGACATGGTCCTTACCTATTTTTATTGTTCTCACTTCCCGATTAAGAAGCAAAGCTTTATAAGGAACCAGAATGGTAAGTTTTTCTCCTGCTTTTAAAAGAAAGTTTAGCATCGAGAACTTTTTATTCGAATTAGGTGAATATTCTGATAGCATGATCTTACTCCCTGGACAATTGCGAGCAATCCATAAGGGATACTATTAATGACAATGTGCGTTGAATAGAAGGAAGAATCCGGCGGTGTGGCATCCAATATTTGAATTGTTTAATATTTTGGACTCACAATATACATCTTTTTTTGGAAAATTCAATAAAGATTGCGTTAATTCCAGATTAGAGTTACCAATCTCAGCATGGATATCAGATTAATGGAGTTCGTTTGGTTACTTAGTTATAAGGAGTATTAATTCTTGGGGAATGGTTTTCTGTCTTCCAAGATTTTCCAATGGAAATTTTATGTTTAATTATATTGAATAGCACAAATTTCAATTTCAGATGGCGTGACTGATCATCCAGGTTTCCGAATGGTGTATTGATTGACCCGGTTTAAGTTCCACAATACCACTAAGTGATTCCAATTCAACGACTAAACCATTTGTATATATCTCTGCATTGCATCCAAAGTCTGGATAATGTGCATTTGGATCGAACGAGAATTCTTTTCGAAAAACAATATCATTATTGTTATAACTTAACCACCCTAGCGGGCAGCGCGCTCCTACCTTGAATATTTCATCAGCAGGTGTAACATCTACCTGCAGGTTATCATCCAGCAGATGAAAGCGTGGGTCTGAGAACTTGCCATATGGCCAAAAACTTAATTGCCTGTCGGGCAGCAAATTAGATCCTGGATCATCGCGCAACGGCATTTTAGCTCTTCCATCAGGAGGGAGAACTGTAATCGCCCAGGCTGCACACATTATTGTTTTTTTACTGCAATTTGTCAGTACGTGGTTGAGTAGGACACTGGGGCTGCCTTCAGACAGAATGATCTCTATTGTTTTTTGTAGTCCGGTGGGTTTTTCCACTTCACCAATCAGACTTACAGACTTCCCCGACCTTTCAACTTTTAACCCGGAATCGTCTGGAATGTAAGTAAATTCGGGGGATTCGGGTGCTGCCCAAAAACGGTGGCCGCCGTGGATCTTATAATCACCATATGGTGAATTTAATTTTGCATCAGGAGTTTCGGCCAGTAAATTAATATCGGCGGCTTTATAGATCAATCGAACAATTCGCGGGCCAGCCTGGGACAGGTATTCGAGAGAAATGAAATCGTTTTCTAATATACCGGTTGGTTGATTGTAGTAAGTCATATGGTCCACCTTGTGTTTCGGGTTTAGACCATTATATCAACGCTTTGCTCTCGCTTTATAAAATTCATGGTCGAATTAATAGCAACCGGGTTTACAACTACAACCAAACAAGTTTTTCCCTAAATGATTTGAATACGATTTACGAGATTCGGGTATAAATACAGAAACAATTACACTGAACCCATTCAAGCAACCCATTTCGCCTGAGGAAGCGATGCAGTAAATCCTTCACTTTTTTTATGATACATATCTTTTTATTGACTTAATTATGCTTATTATGAAGAAGTGTGGTATCCAGTAATAATTGGATACCACACAAAACGGGAAAATTGGGATTCCCGGTACTGCATCTTTTAATTGTTTACCCCGGAATATAAATTGATGGTTCAGGTAAGAGGATACGTATCGGTGCATCATCCCAATTCCAGTTATTTAATGCCGGAAACGATTGATAATCCGTTAGGTCCAAATGGATCGGAGTGATTGAAACATAGCTTTCAGCCAAAGCACCAATATCCGTTCCATCTTCTGCAATACCCGTAGGCGCGTCCCCGAGGATCCAATAATACGGCTTCCCGCGTGGATCTATCCTTCGTTCAAGATTATCGTGGTACAACCTGTGCCCTTGTCTGGATACCTGGAATCCTTTAATATCTTTTAGGTCACCCATAGGAACATTGACACTCAAAAGTGTGTTAGGTTGAATCCCATGCTGTAACAGAGCAGTGGCAATCTTTAATGCAATCGCTGCCGCGGGCTCATAATCTACGTTCCCATTATGAGCTTGGACGTCCAGGGAAACTGCAATTGCCGGAATACCCCAGATCACTGCTTCCATCGCGGCAGTAACGGTCCCTGAATAGGTAACATCGTGACCCACATTTGCACCTGAATTTATTCCGGTGACAACAAGATCCATATTTTTGTCAAAGAAATTTCCGGCAGCCACGGCGACACAATCTGATGGGGCACCATCACATGCCCACGCGGTGCTTGTATCACACAACTGCACCTGTTTAATTCGTAATGGCCGGTCCATTGTACGTACATGACCAGATGCACTCCAATTTCGGTCAGGGGCAAGAATGTATACATTGCCCAAAAACCTCAATACGCGTGCCAAAGCAACCAATCCCGGTGCATTAATTCCATCATCATTGGTAACAAGAATATTCATCTTATCTCCTTTAAATACCTATGCTCTCCATTTGAAAAGCATTAATTTTGTTTTCATGGTGGATATTTGTTTTTTTTGCTATTTCTTTTTCCTTGAGGTGGGCTAAGAAAATATCCACAATTTCAGGATCAAATAATAACCCGCGATTTTCGGTCATATAATTTCCAATTTCAACTGGTGACCATGCTTTTCGATAGCATCTATCGGCGCTTAAGGCATCCCAAACATCGATCACTGTAAATATCCTGGCGGCTAATGGGATTTCTATGTTTTTTAATCCCCTGGGGTACCCTGAGCCATCCCAGTGTTCGTGATGATTGTAAGGAATATCTATTGCCGTTTGGAGAAATGAGATTGAACTCAACATATCCACTGCATAACCAGGATGTTTTTTCATGATAGCCCATTCATCTGCAGTTAACTTACCCGGTTTGTAAAGGATAGTATCTGGAATTGCAATTTTCCCTATATCATGCAGTAATGCTCCCCAATGGAGTTCTTCAAGGTTACCCACCTGGCTTCCAATTTTGCCCGCTAATTCTACAGTCAACCCTGCGACCCGTTGCGAGTGCCCTTCAGTATCTCTATCTCTTAATTCCACGGCTTTTGTCCAACCTATTATTGTTTCATTAATGAACCTTTCTTTGGAAGCTCTATCATGGTCCAACCAGGTAATATTTTTTCGATTTTCAGAATTATTCACCAATGTGTTTTTATGGCTAATTTGTGAATCACTCCATTCTGTGATTTGGTTTTTCCCTAATCCCTTTGCCATATACATTGCCTGGTCTGCCTGTTTAATCAACAATTCAAGAGAACCTTGAGCCTTGGTGATCTGGCTTATCCCAATACTTACAGTGACTGTAACGACGTTGTCATCTACAATTATTTTCAATTTCTCAATTTCTGATCTGATTCTTTCAGCAATTGTGTTAGCCTCTGTAATATGGGTGCCAGGAAGTATCACAATAAATTCTTCACCCCCAAAACGGCCGATCACATCAGTTTGACGGATTACTTTTTTACACTCATCCACTATAGCAACGATAACCTGGTCGCCCGCTAAATGACCATGACCATCATTTACATTTTTGAAATTATCAATATCGATCATCAAGACCGATAGTTGTTCACGATTTGCCCAGGCATTACTTGTTTGCCTTTGAGCTATTTCAATAAAACCTCGCCGATTATTTATATTTGTAAGCGGATCATGAATGGATAATAAATGATAATTCTCACTGAGTATTGAAAGCAATTCAGTCTGCCGCACCAATAACGTATGCATATCTATCATATAAGAATGATCGGTATCATTTACTACGATCGGATCATATAATTCGCAATGGTCCCTTTTTAAACCAAACCTGACAGCATTATCAATTGATGTTTCCGGAGGTAGGACGAGAGCATTTGTACCAATCTGCGAAAAGAATTGTTTGACAGAAAGTCGGCTAAATAACTCAATCCCATATGGTCTGCCAAGTGCCTCGAAACATCGGTCTCGTGAGATCATGCCAAGGTATCGATTATTGTCTACAATGATTACGCCTGGCAATGAAGGATTGACATCAAAAAAATGGGTAATATCACGAACCTGCTGATTAACATCCACAGATTCATCAAAACCAGGCAATTCGCATAATATATTGGACAATGGGTCTCTAATGCTATTGTTTAACGCCATGGTATTTTTCCTTTAATACCAGCATAAACTAATATGATTAATAATAAATCAATGTATTGTTATCGTTTCTTTAACAAACTGGGGATTCGAAATTTGGATTAACCGAAAAACAGTAATAATATTCTTTAGATATATAAATTCCAGTTAACTTTAACTGGAATCCGTTGTGCCTATTAGCTTATGGAATTGGTGGTTAATCTTTGTCGATAGTATAAAAACTGATTACTGAACAGTATTCGGGGCGATTGCTCCAGCAGTCAGCTCACCGATCAATTCATTTACTAATCGCATTTTCCCGTCTGTCAACATATTCGAATCAATATCAGTCACACTAAGGCTTGCTGGTATTACCTTACCTGGTGCCCCCGAAAGGATATCCGTCCATGCCACTTGCAAACCAGTGCCATAATCCATCTTTATAGTTGCTATCCATGCAGGTCGAAGTGCATCCGGAGGTGTCTGCGATCCTATTAGTTTCATTCCTCCCTGAACCAGATAAGCCATCATATCCGGAATTGCAACTCCAGGATATATATAAGCGGTTTTTACTGCACTTGCAATGAACGCATCAGCAACCGGCTGCCATTCCGGTTGTGATGCGTTGGGATTTAGCTCCAAAATCGGGGAGTCATAGTTAAAAGGTGCATATTTCTTTTGACACAATCCGCAAAAGAAGGATACACCATTCCGGAAGCCATCACCTGCCAACAAGCCTTCATTAGATCCAGTCTGGGTGAGCGCGCCAACCCGCCATTCATTAGTGAGAATGGCGGCAATATATCCTGCCAAAAAACCGGACCATTCCGGATGTGTCCCATCTGCACCGACAACAAACAAATTAGTAGCCGGTTGGATGGAAGGTATGGCAACCGAAATAAAACGGATATCCGGATATCTGCCAGCCAGATCGTTGACACCGGGATCAGGAGGCAGCACTACAGCCACTTTTATATCTGCTGTTAACAACTCGGGAGTCAGGTTCGGGATGGTCTCAACTGATAAACCGGTTTGCCCGGCGAGGGATTGAACATTTCCCACAATATTTTGAATATCTGCTTCAGGCAATTGAGATCCAACTGATATAACCACCCTAGTTGCAGCGGGAACGATTGTCGCTGTAGGAGCTTCAGTGGGTGGAACCGGGGATGGGATTTCAACACTGGTTTGGGTGGCATTTGGCGTTGGACCACTTGTACAACCGGCTATAAGGATAATGGAAATAAGCAGGGAAATAATTAGGTGTTTTCTGAACATAATGGATATTGTAACCTAAACGGTGAATGGATTTAACATATGTTATATAATAATTATATGATTCATATTGTGATTCCTGGTAAGCAACCCATTGAAATCCAATATCTTGTTTGTGACGTGAATGGTACGCTGGCAGTGGATGGTGTACTAATGGAGGGAATCAAGGAATCAATCTCGTCATTATCCGGTTTGGTTGAAACTCACCTGTTGACAGCAGATACCTTTGGAAAAGGGACTGAGATCGCCAATTCATTGGGGGTCAAAATCGCCATTCTCAAGCCCGCGAATGAACGGGAACAAAAAGCAGAATATGTTCGTAAATTAGGAGTCCTAAAAGTTGCTGCGATCGGTCAAGGTGCGAATGATGAATTAATGGTTAAAGAAGCTGTGTTGGGAATCTGTGTACTTTCACCTGAAGGAACTGCTATACCAACACTGCTTTCAGCCAATTTAGTCTGTCCGGATGGAAATTCAGCTTTGCAGCTCTTACTTCATCCTACTCGGCTAACCGCCTCTTTACGATTATGAATTTTACCAGCGAGCCATTTTTAGAGCCGGAACCGCCCACCCCTGCCCACCATCGCAGGCGGAAAAGGTTTTTCCCTTCATTAACCAATGCACTTCGTTCAGAAATGGTGGAGAACCTGGCAAAAAGGGTATCACCTAACTTTGACTTCTTCCTTTTTGCGATCTTATCCGGTGCAATAACAGCGATCGCTTTTCTATTTAATTCGTTTTCCCTTCTAATTTTGGCGGCACTCCTTGCGCCGATCATGGCACCGGTCATTGGACTAAGCCTGGCGGGAGCCATCGGTTCGGTGCGTTTTATGTTTCTTTCATTAGCGGGTGTTTTTGTCGCATGCCTGCTGGTATTCATTGTCGGTGCACTGGCTGGCGTTGCCAGTTTGATCTGGCCGGATGTGAATGCAGCCCAAAAGGTGAGTTTCTCAACTATCACGTGGGATGTCTTTTTAATCCTTCTTCTTGGAGTTTTACTCACGGCATTATCGCTCGTAAAGAGCGAACAAAAACCGGTCCTGCCATCAGCAGCTATCGCTTATGTAATATTCTCGACTGCAGGTGGAATCGGCTTTAACCTCGGTAAAGGAAATTTTCAAGTTGCCCTGGATGGCAGCCTCACCCTGGGTATTTACCTGATGATCAGCGCTCTAATCGGCGCAATTATCTTCCTTATGTTTGGCTTCCGTTCAAGGACGATTCCGGGCTATGGATTGTTGCTCGTTGTTCTGGCTTTGGCCGGATTAATGATCTTTGAACAGAAATCATTCACTGCTAATAAATTCCTTCCAGGATTGGATATAAAATCAACCCCTCTTGATTCGAGCGTGTTATTCCCCGCAAATTCTTCAACACCGGGGCTGATCGGAGGGTTTATTACGAATACACCTTCGCCTTCATTATCCCCTCAACCATCAGCCACCTTAACTCATACCATTAATCCTACTAAGACAAGGACCCCCACTGAGATTGTCACCCCGGGTCCTACGCCGGTGTGGTTGCTGGTAGACGCAACCGGGCAAACCGGAGCCCGTCTGCGTGAACGCCCAGGTTTTGCCAGTAAACTTATCAAAATTATTGACAATGGACTTACTGTGAAATTATTAACTGGAATAGAGTTCAAGGATAAAGTGTACTGGGCGCAAGTGGAAACCATTGATGGTACAATTGGATGGATGGTCTATTCTACTCTCTCCACACCCACACCATCTGCACTTGCCACTCCCACACAGGATTGATAATAACTTAAAATCAGGAGATCTCATTCATGACGATACATTTTGGAACCGACGGTTGGCGTGCCGTCATTTCAGATACATTCACATTCACTAATTTGCGCCAACTAACTCAGGCAATCTCCGATGCAATCGCATCAGGACAATGGATCAATGGGTTCCAGCTTGATGAACCGGCTGATCCCAATTTAATGATCGTCGGTTTCGATACACGTTTTCTATCTGATCGTTATGCTCAGGAAGCAGCCCGTGTCCTTGCGGCCAATGGATATAAAGTTCTCCTAACCCAGGCGGATGCACCAACTCCTGCCATCTCTTATGTAGTCAAACATCGGCATGCCATTGGTGGGATCGTGATCACTGCCAGCCACAATGCTCCACGTTACAATGGCGTTAAATTAAAAGCTGCCTATGGTGGCTCAGCTCTACCAGAGCAATGCCGGCGGGTGGAAGTTTTTCTCTCGGATAATGAAGCTCAAGCTCGTGGTCCAAATTTGATGGATTTCGATCATGCCCGTAAAGATGGCAGTATCGAACGTTTTAACCCCATTTTGGAATACGGCGAACATTTACGGAAAATGATTAATTTTGATTTGATCGCCGAAAATCCACAGCGTTTTGTGATCGATTCCATGTATGGAGCAGGTCGCGGGGTGATCAAAGGTCTTCTTCAAGGAAGCGGTTGTGAGATCCATGAGATCAGGGGTGAACTAAACCCAGGGTTTGGGGGTGTACACCCTGAGCCGATCGCAAAATACCTGGGTGCTCTGGCTGGTGCCATCTCAATGGGGATGGGTGATTTCGGGTTGGCAACGGATGGAGATGCTGATCGAATCGGAGCGATGGATGGACGTGGTAATTTTATTGATCCACACAAGATCATGGCGTTATCCTTAAAATACCTTGTGGAAAAGAAGGGTTGGCGCGGCTCTGTCGTAAGGACTGTTTCCACCACCCGGATGGTCGACCGTCTGGCTGCCCGTTATGGGTTGGAATGCCGGGAGACGCCGGTCGGTTTCAACCATATTGCCGACTATATGCTCAAAGAAGATGTACTTATTGGTGGTGAGGAATCTGGAGGAATTTCTTTCAAAGGCCACATTCCTGAAGGAGATGGCATTCTTATGGGTCTCCTTTTGACTGAACTCATCGCCGAATCCAAAACCACACTGTATGAATTGGTCGATGGATTATTAAAGGATGTCGGTCCAGCTTTTTACGAAAGGACTGATCTGCGTTTGAAACATCCAGTCAGCAAAGAAGTGATCACACGTCGTTTGACACAGGAAGCACCACAGGAATTGGGCGGTCAAAAACTGTTGGAAGTTCAGACTCTGGATGGAGTAAAATACGTATTTGCAGATGATTCGTGGCTCCTGGTGCGACCGTCTGGTACAGAATCTGTGTTAAGGGTGTATGCTGAAGGTAGGTCTGAAGGCATGGTGAAAGAATTGCTCGAGTTTGGACATAAATTCGCTCAGACCATAGTTTAGTGAAAGCTTGTGTAATTATGGCAAACAATACCAATCAAAAAAAGAAAACCGGTTTAAATCGGGACCAAAAACGACAGAGAACCCAAAAGATCATCTTCTCGATCATCGCCTTGATCATAATTATTTCGTGGATCCTATCCTTATTAGTGCAAATCTAATTTGTTTTCTGTTTGTATATAATCAAGAGATACAAACAAATTCCAGGCTGGAAATGGTCGTTAGGTACGATCAAACCAGCCTTTTTATTTACAAATGGTCGTATTCAAATATTATTACAAGCGTAAAAAAGTCGAGCTGACGGTGGTACCAAGGAAATGGATTTAATATTTACCCTGGTGGATTAATTTTCTCAATAATGGCAAAGTGTTTTGCAAAGCTCGCGCTCGATGGCTTACTTTGTTCTTTTCACTATCAGGTAATTCAGCCATGGTCTGATTAGATCCGTTCATAAGAAAGATCGGATCGTAACCGAATCCATTCGTTCCTCTTTCAATTGGAATGATCTCCCCGTCACAGCGGCCATTAAAGAACCAATGCCTACCATTTGGCAGACAAAAACAAATGGTGCAGGTAAAAAATGCAGTCCATGGACGCGGTTTGGATGTTAATAATGAGAGTAAATATGTGCGTCGATCGTGATCAGTTGCATTCGGTATAGGTGCGAAACGGTTGGAAAATAATCCTGGTGCACCGTGTAAAATGGCAACCTCCAGCCCGCTGTCATCGCCCAGGCTGGGATGATTGGTTCGTACCGCATAAGCAGACGCCTTAAGATATGCATTTTCACGGTACGAATTTCCTGTCTCGGCAACGTCCATTTCAATACCCAGATCACTTGAAGTGCAAACAGTGATGGGTAACCCATTCAATAACGCCAGGATTTCAGTAACTTTTCCTTTATTCTCAGTCGCCAGGCATATTTTCATGAGTAAATTAAACCACACTTTCATCGGTTGTCTATTAATACGTATATTGCCGATTTACCCTTCCATACAATCATATAATGACCAACCCACTAATCACTAATTCCTAATCAACATTTTTCCATTTTCCTCCGTCCATTTTCCATTCCCCATTCTCGAATTTCATCCGGAATAATAATATTTATGATAAAAATAGTAATTAATTGACAATGAAGAATAAATGTGCTATAGTGTTTTTTGTAATTATCCTTTTATTGTCCGAATTAATCCTGTGAATCAATCTCGGCACCAGTTACGGCTCAACGTAGGTTTTATAATTAGCCAACCCATCGGCTATAGCCGGGAATTCACCTTCGATATTCCCCACCTGCACCTATCGCCAGAACTTGACCTGAAAGATTTTTCTGGATTCACCAGAATTGGCAGAACCCAACAAGGCCTTATTTTACAAGCTAAATATCATTGCACGATCATGACAGAGTGCGTACGCTGTCTTACAGAAACCATTGTTCCGCTCCAGACAGAATTTGATGAACTGTATGCATTTACTACCAGGAGTGTATCAGAATCCGGGTTGATCTTGCCAGAAGATGGGCATATCGACCTGGAACCTCTGCTTCGAGAGTACCTGACATTGGAGGTCCCCATCCGCCCACTTTGCAGACCGGATTGTAAAGGGTTATGTATCGAATGCGGAGAGAACCTCAATGAAAGGTTGTGTGAACACCAAACCAAACAGCCGGGTATTTAGCACCTAAATTAGCATACCCGGCACAATGACCACAACCAGCTTTCCAAGGCGGGTAACAAGGTGAGTGGTCTATACATAACATGTTGATCTGGAGGAGGGTGCAAGTGACATATTCAGGTAGACACGGACAGAACACAGAGATATTGAGTATGCTGCTTGAAAAGGCAGATGTGCAGGGTTATCTCACTACAGAAGACCTCATGGAGTTTTACCCTGAGGGAGATGAAGATAACGAGCATCTAACAGCAATCATGGTCGCACTACGCCGACGTGGCGTGGATATCCTCGATCATGAAAACGACCTCCAATTTCAAGATGAAGAACAGATTCCATCGAGTGATTTCGACTCTTTCATCGATCTTGAACGAATTTCTACAGACGATACTGTGGGTTTGTATTTAAAAGAGATGTCCCGTGTTCCCCTTCTGCATGTGGATGAGGAGATGGATATCGCCCGCCGGATTGAAGTCGGCCGGGCATCCAAAAAAGAAATCCTTTCGCACTGCGGCAAAGACACCCCCAACAGGCGACACGAACTTGAGGCTTTGATCAATGATGGCATATCAGCCCGGGAACACCTGATCAAAGCGAATACACGATTGGTGGTTAGCGTCGCTAAAAAATATATCGGCAGGGGCGTGCCTTTTCTGGATCTTATTCAGGAAGGTAACCTGGGTTTGATGAAGGCTGTCGAAAAATACGACTATCACCGTGGCTTTCGTTTTTCCACGTATGCCACCTGGTGGATTCGACAGACCATCACCCGTTCAATTGCCGACCAGGGGCGTACCATCCGCGTCCCAGTCCACATGATCGACCGCATCCGCCAATTATATAAACTGACCCATGAAATGGAACAGCGCCTGGGTCGGGTTCCCACCGTTGATGAACTGGCTGATGAGCTTGGGTTGGACGAACACAAGGTACAATGGATGCTGCGTGTTTCATGGCTTCCGCTCTCTTTGGAAAGCCCAGTTGGCGACGAAGAAGACTCCGAGTTGGGTATGTTTGTGGAAGATGAGATCACCCCTACACCCATCCAGAGTGCATACCGCAACATGCTGCAGGAAAAAGTGGACGAGGTATTGGGAACTCTATCTCCACGCGAAGCCCGCATCCTGCGCCTGCGCTTCGGGTTGGATAACGGCCGCACCTATACGCTCGAAGAAGTAGGTCAGAAATTCGGACTCACCCGCGAACGTATCCGTCAGATCGAAGGCAAAGCCTTACGTCGTTTACGACATCCAAGGCGTGCAAGACAGTTGAAAGATTATTTGTAAAAAAACTGAATTCTGAAACACCTTGTGGGTAAACGCACAAGGTGTTTATTTAATTCGTTCAAATCACAATAGTTTGAGTTATTATTAGTTTATTGGAACACCATCATCGGGATTGGTACTTGTTCCATTTGTGGAGGTGGAGATGTGGCTTTCAAGGAAGAAAACAACTAAAACTGAGCGCAAGCCTAAATATACCCTGGGGTTGGCTTTAAGCGGCGGTGGAGCACGTGGATTGGCCCACCTGGGATTCCTTAAAGTCCTTGAACGCGAAAAGATCAAGGTGGATTACCTATCCGGTACCAGCATGGGTTCGATCATTGCTGCAGCATACGCTAGAGGGATGGGTCTTTCGGAGATGGAAGATGAAATCCTACAAGCCACCACAACCCGCAGCATGATGCGGCTGGTCAATGTGGCTCCTCCAACCCGCGGCTTCCTTGAAGTCAGCAAGGTCAGAGCTATGCTGACCCGCTTCATCCCCGAATCTGTGACTTTTGCCGACCTCAAAATACCCCTGGCAGTCTGTGCGACAGATTTGATCCATGCCACATCCATTACCCTGGATCAGGGGGAGGTACTTTCTGCGGTGATGGCATCCTGTGCCGTACCAGGTATTTTTCCGGCTATGAATGTTCCGCCATATACGTTGGTGGATGGCGGAGTGTTGAATAACTTGCCGGTGGACCTGGTTAAAAAGTTGGGTGCCAAAAAAACCATAGCAGTTGATGTGCAACTCAATCCATTTGAAACGACCCCCTGGGATGAGCTTTCGGTAACAACCCGGGTGCCTTTACACATTCCAACCACAATTAAAGATGTCCTCTGGTCTGCCATGATGATGAGCGCTCGCATCACACAGGGAAATTTGCAGATCGCTCCTCCGGATCTATACATCAATACCAAGGTGCCCAGGGATATCACCATGTTTATGGGTTTCCAGAAAGCTGCTGAGATCATCGCGGAGGGAGAAAAGTGTGCTGAAGAAAACCTGCCAGCGATCCGGAAGATTTTGGGAATATAAAACCACAGCTTGTTTCATATCCATAGTGAGTATCCGGGTTGGTTGTATA
Organism: uncultured Chloroflexia bacterium; assembly: GCA_963827895.1. Lineage (GTDB taxonomy): Bacteria > Chloroflexota > Anaerolineae > Anaerolineales > Anaerolineaceae > PNON01. The sequence continues at coordinate 32,978 of CAWHCY010000017.1, forward strand.
ATCACAACTAAATTACTTTTACAGATCGAGGAGCATACATATGTTTGATTTCATATCGGGTCTTTTTTCCGGAGGAAATAACCAGTATAAAGTAATCCTTAATCCCTATCAAAAAAAGGAAGTGGACTCCCTGACCAAGGAATTGATAGAAATTGGCGTTAAAGAAGATTTCCTTTCTGAACGGCCGGGTGGAGCATTCGATGGCCATTGCCATCATCGCCGGGCACGTGAAATCGGTGAAAAACTCAATGCCATTGCCGGGATGGATCTAATGTGGAAAGTGTTTTACAAGGTGAGGAGAAAAGCTGGAAAACAGCTCAGTGAACACTTGGAATATGCCTGGTCCGGTATTGGCCAATGGATGGCATAACAAATCTCTCTTTTAAGGACTCATTATGAAAAGCAAAGTGTATTACGGATCGCCACGTCAAGCCCTGCTTGAGGCGAATGAAACCCTGCCTGCCAAGCTGGACATCATCATCGAAAAATTGAATATCCGTGACCGGGTAAAAAACGAATCGGTAGTCATTAAGATGCACACAGGTAATAATATCTGTTATTCCACCATTCACCCTGTCTTCGTCAGGAAACTGGTTAAGGCGGTCAAAGACGGCGGCGGGAAACCGTTTATTGCTGATGTGAGTTGGGATGTGGAAGGCGCGGAAACCCGTGGATATACTGCCGAAGTACTGGGTTGCCCGATCTATCCGGCAGCCGGACCGAAAGACGGCTATTCATATTCTCACCAGCGTGCATTCAAGAATATGAAAGAATGGAAACTGGCTGGAATGATCCAGGATGCCAGTTTCCTGATTGGTTTTTCACATATCAAAGGCCACCCGAGCTGCGGTTTTGGTGGAGCATTTAAAAATATTGCGCTGGGCTGTATGATCGGTGAAACACGCGGTGCCATCCATGATACCTGTCATTTCGACCGATACTGGTTCAAAGAGAATTGCCCGGATGCTGAAACCCGCAAGAAGGTCATGGATGCCTGTCCATTCACCGCACTGGTGGAGGATAAGGAGCATCCAGAGGAACTGCATCTGCATATTGAGCAATGCAATCAATGCGGAAGGTGCTTAAAAATAGCCCCACCGGGAAGTTTGAAGATCGATGCAGCTAATTTTCAAACGTTTCAAGAGGCTTGCGCCATTTCGACAGAAATCACGCTTTCAACTTTCGATCCCAAGAAAGTGACCTTTATAAGTCTGGCTACACACATGACTCCGGTTTGTGACTGTTTTGGTTTCACAACCATGCCCATTTTGCCGGATGCAGGTATATTCGGTTCAGACGATATTGTGTCCATTGATCAAGCTGTGCTTGATATGACAATGAACTCTCCGCTGTATGAAGAGAATCTACCCACTTCAATGGAAGTGCATACCAGGGTCGGTCATCCATTTAGATGGCTGCATGGTCCTTTAAAAGATCCCTACAAAGTGGTTGAATTTGGTGAAAAACTGGGCCTGGGTTCTCGAAAATATGAACTGGTGGATGTTTTACCAGTCAAGGCATTTGAACGCGCTCCGGTAAATTATATTTCTGCAAAATAGAATATGTTCATTAAACGGAACATCAGGCACCTAAGGTGCCTGATGTTCTTATTATAAACATCTATTTCTCTGAAAGGCAAGCACGGGGGGGACGAGCTTTTTCTTTCTTTGAAATATTAGATACCTTACCAATAAATGTTTTTGGTATCTATAATGAGTATTATAAATAGAATTTCCTGAGTTACATTAAATATATATTAGTATTTGGATACAATTACTCTACTATTTCTGGTTGAATAATTTCATCCACGATTCCAGCTCAATATCGCTCATTGCCTGATCAGATGATCTCTTGTTTCGTTCTTCATCTAAAGTTCTTGCCAACTTTTGCGCGAACTCCTCTGAGCTCATTGATCTTGCCCGTGATTCCTTTGCATCCGCCTGGATCCTTCTATCAGAAGTGACCACTACCCAATTGGAAGCCGCGTTTCCAAGGGTTCTGATCCTTTTAATGATCCGTTCGTCTGCAATGGTCTTTTCAGTAACAAAAATTACTTTCACTCTCCCCTTTTGTTTGGTTTTTGCCTGCCCTAGAGGTGCGCGATCAAAAAATACTTCAAGATTATCCTGACTGATACGTGCATATTCCTGCAATAAGTCGATCAATTTTTGTTCATCATCAAAATCCTGCAAGTTTATACCCGGGATCTTGGGGATCAGGTTATGACCATCTATAATATATGGCATGAAATACGCAACCCTTTTCGAAATTCTTCCTTGTTAAAGATTTTATAATTCAAGTAAGTTTATGCTATCATTATTCCTTAGGGATTAAACCATGAATCAGACAAAACGGTTAATGATATATCTGCTCGTGAATGTGATCGTATCTGCCTGCACCATCATCTCCATCCTTTGGCTGTGGGATAGACCGGATAAACCCCTGCAAGGACTGCTCTCAGGCCAACAAGTAACTGTGATCCCTACCATCGGACCGGTGAGCATCTCCACATCCAGCATCGACTCATCAATCTTACCGACTGAAACTGCAAAACCAGTGCTATATCCCAAGGGATCGATCAGTATTAAGAATATTATTGGAGCGGGCAGCGCTACCAGTGAAGTAGTGATCATCCAACGCGAGGGCGAAGGCGAATTGCCGATGGCTAACTGGAAACTGGAAGACTCCAATGGTAATATTTTCGTTTTCCCCGACCTCACTCTGTATAATGGGGCGATCAATATTCGTACTACTGCCGGGTTAAATACCGTTATCGACCTTTATTGGAACAAAAGTGAATCGGTATGGCAGATTGGCGAGACAGCCACTCTGATCGATCCACTTGGTAACATTCAGGCAACTTACAAGATTCCATAGACAATATGTCACAAGCACTCTATCGAAAATGGCGGCCTAAATTATGGCAGGAAGTGGTTGGACAGGATCATATTGTTCAGACCCTGAAGAATGCCATTGCTTCGAACCGGGTTGGACACGCCTATTTATTCTCTGGTCCACGTGGCACAGGTAAAACGACCACCGCCCGATTATTAGCAAAAGCAATGAATTGCACCGGGACACCTGAAACCGGGAAACCTTGTGACAAGTGCCCCAACTGCCTGGCAGTGAATGAAGGCAGCTTCCTGGATCTTATTGAGATTGACGCCGCAACCAATACCAGTGTGGAAGATGTGCGTGATCTGCGGGATAAGATCAACTTTGCACCCAACTTGGGTCAATATAAGATCTACATCATCGATGAAGTCCACATGTTTTCGAATAGCGCTTTCAATGCCATTCTGAAAACACTTGAAGAACCTCCACCGCATGCTATCTTTATTCTGGCGACAACTGAACTGCATAAAATTCCTGCCACCATCCTGTCCCGCTGCCAGAGGTACGAATTCCGCCGTATACCAGTTGCTACCATTGCTGACTTGCTCCATAAGAAGGCTGATGAAGAAGGATTCAAGGTGGATGCGGATGTCCTCACCCTGATAGCGCGCCAGGCTACTGGAAGTATGCGTGATGCTATATCCTTACTAGACCAGCTATCCTCCACCAATAACAACATTACCCTCGACCTGGCTCTTTCTGCCTTGGGTACTGCAACAAACACAGCCATCATGAATATAGTCGACAGCATGATAGCAAAGGAAACCGGCAAGGCGATTGACCAATTACAAACTGCTCTGGATGGCGGTACAGAAGCTCGTCAGCTCGCCCGTCAGATGGTGGAGTATCTGCGCAATATGCTATTGTCTAAAAATGGAAACACCAACCTGGTGGATACCACCCTTGAGATCCGTGAGACGATTGCCAGGCAGGCGCAGATGATCCAAACCAGCCATCTGCTCGAGTCAATTGAGCGATTTAACTTAGCGGCAAGTGATACCCGCCGTAGTGGTTGGCAACCCGGTCTCGGTTTTGAACTGGCATTGGCTGAAACCATCGAAGCAATGTCGGAAAAACCTATTGCTGCAAAACCCTTCACCAAAACAGTGGATGAAACCCTTGCCAGCAAGAAAACGGAAAACAGTCCAACCTCTTCGCCACAGGTAAAAATTTCCCCTGCAAGCAACCCTATTCAAGAGGCACCCAAAGAGAGTAAAGCGGTCAAGGAAGTCAAAGAGGAAAGCACAGCCCAAGAAACATTTGTCGGAAGTGAGTTTACAACCATTGCCAATAACTGGCGTAAGATCGGTGAAACCGTCCGCAAATTTAATCCTGCCACCCAGGCATTGCTGAATTCATGTAAACCATCCTCTATCAAAAATGGGGTGTTATACCTGAATTTCGCAATTGATCTGCTGAAAACCAAAATGGAAGGTAACGATCATCTCGAAAATACACGCCGGGCTGTGCAGGTTGTGACCGGGTTGGATTACCCAGTCCGCTGTATCGTTTCAGGTGTAAAAGTAGCTGGTGATCAAGACAAATTTAAAATCGATTCAGATGGCATGGTAAGCACAGCTTTACGCGAACTGGGCGGCCAGGTTGTTGACGTGCAAGAAATCGACGAAAACGATGAATAATAGAGGAAAAAATTTTTAATAGGAGTTGAAAATGGCAAAAGGATTCAATCGTCCAGCAGGTGGAGGTATGGCCGGCGGCGGCATGATGCAGCAGATCAAAAAGATGCAGGACCAGCTCGCAGTAGCCCAGGAACAGCTGGCCAAGGAAACTGTTACTGCCAGTGTGGGCGGTGGTGTGATCAAGATCACAATGACCGGCGATCAGCACTGCCAGGGAGTCCAGATCGACCCCGAGATATTAAAGGATGCAGACCCCGAGATGCTGCAAGATCTGGTACTCAGCGCCATTAACGCCGCCTTGGACCAATCCCGTGATATGGCTTCCGAAAAGATGGGACCGCTCGCAGGAGGGTTGGGCGGTTTGGGGCTTTAAATGGGCGGTTTACCAGAACCTGTTCAAGACCTGATCGATGCTTTTTCCCGGATGCCAGGCATTGGTCCAAAGACCGCCTCACGACTGGCTTTTTACCTGTTAACCGCGCCGGAGGACTATTCCAAGAATCTTGCGGATGCACTTCTTGGGTTGAAGACCGGTATCGCGCTATGCGAGGAGTGCTTCAATATCACTCTTTCCAATCAGAAGAAGTGCGAGATCTGTGATTCAACTCAACGTGACAGTACCAGCCTGTGTGTGGTGGAAAAACCGCTGGACGTGCTGGTACTCGAAAAAACACAGGGATTCTTTGGCAAGTATCACGTGCTGCACGGAGTCCTTTCTCCCATTGAAGGGATTGGCCCGGATGATCTGCGTATTCACGAATTGATGGCACGCATCCGGCAAGGAATCATCAAGGAAGTGATCCTGGCTACCAACCCGAGCATGGAAGGGGATGCAACCGCACAGTACCTGCAGCAGCAGTTGGCAGGGCTGAACGTGCGGGTGACCCGCCTGGCACGCGGCCTGCCCATGGGCGGCGAGCTGGAATATGCCGATCAGAATACCCTGTTGCGGGCTCTGGCTGGCAGGCAGGAAATGTAGAATTCAAGGATAATCATTCATTGCATTATCTCGATTTCTAGACAGACAACAAAGAATAACAATTATCGGATATCGTCTCATATTTTTCCTCCACCTGTAATTACCTAGAACTCATTCTATGCCGTTAGGTATTGATTACAAGGGGGGGATTTGTAAATATTTTTTCTGGTATCCTTGAAAGGGTTGGCCAAATTCTCGAATTTAGGGGGACAAAGAACATAATCTGATCATTTGAATATCGTGTAGACCATCGGGCTGAAAAAGGGGATCAGCCAGAGGAACCACACCGGAAGGCTTAATTTGTGGAAGTTCTGGATGGCCTTTTCGTCCTTTCGGAGCAGCACCACCAGCGCCCACATGGCATTAAAAAACATCAGCAGAATGGCCATAAACCCGGATACTGCATGAACTGTCCAGGCCAGGCCGCCAACATAGACCACCATGATGCTGGTACCAACCGTGTCACAGATGAAGCCGAGAACGAAGAAGCGGAAATTCCACCATTTGAGGCGGCCAATGCGGCGTTCTCCCCATACGCCGATGGAATAGAAGACCAATGCCAGGGCGATGAAAGGTGATGCGATCGGGATCATAACGCCTCCTGGTTGGGTTTCACTGATTATTCTCTCTCAATCTTCGACTGCAGGTATTTACGGTTTTTCCAGGCTTCGAATAGGGAAGCCAGGTAAAACGCAGGGATAAAACTGGCGGCGGCGACGACAATTCCCACAACAGCCCATAATGACAACTGCACGGCGGTCAGCTCTGTCACCTTCAGGTATGCAATGAAGGTATAGATACAATACGGCAAGGCAAGGATCGAGGTGATGATGCACGGCACATATTTGCCGTATATCACTCCCTGCCCGATATGGAAAAGCAGGTGGAGCGTGAATGCCGCAAATGCCCCGAACCACCATTGATAGGCACCGAAATAGAGGGACAGGTAGGTAATGACCGAAATCAGGAGAAATTCATGCAGAACAGCCACTGAAAACGCCGAGGTCGAAAGGTGGTCGTGGTTTTTCTTGAGGATGCTGTCAATGCGGGAAAACCGGCGCCCGACCTCGCTGCGATTCTTATCAAGCCAGGGCTTGAACATGATGATCTCTTCAAAATCATGCAGCATGAAAACAAACGGCAGCAGGGCGATCAGCATCTTGATATCCATTAGAAGTTCCAAATGCTTTACGAAAATTGTTTCGAAAATAGATGCGTAATATCTTCTACTTTCCCATCATTTAATATACCCCCTCGCAATATTAAAATGTGCGCATTTACATGCTGTCTAAAGTTCGCATAATTTTCAATCACCTCATGAGGGATTTTTAAAACTTTTTGAACTTCGAATAGCTCATTGAATATTACGGCAATTAAAAAATCAAAATCATGGTTATTTAAATTTCGTATTGCGCCAAGTTGCAGTGATTTATGGTGGTGTGTGTATCTTCTACCTTTGATTTGATATTTCAAACCAGACGTATCGAAAGCATCATATCCTTTTGTTGAATTTGGAACTAAAGTTAAGCCAAGTGTCTCTGCGACTAACCATTCAGAATAATCGGCAACAGGGTTGTTTGTTGATCTAACAATCTTCCGGGTTCTCATTTCTTCAAGGATTTGAGAATAATACAAAAATAATTGTTGGACTGTTAGAGATTCAAAATTTATCTTCATAAGATCTTTGCCTTATTAATGGTTATTAATATTATCCAATTATATTGTATTGGCGATAAATGCCATAAAAATATGTCCATTTTATAGTATTGAAAGATCGAGTCGGTTTAGGTGTAAGATGTGAGTCCGCGTTGGAGTAGCAGGGGCGAGTTGGCGACTCGCCCCTGCATTGAATAATTCACGTTTTGTTTACACCCGAACCACGCTACAATAGTACAAAATATCAATCAAGAGGTAACTTATGGATTTCCTAACCTTCGTTCGTACCATGTTCAGCGCCATGTCGAATAACCCGGATGCCTGGGAATGGGCGATTGCCCGATTCGAAGCCCGAGACCGCATCCATCCGCCACTGAAGAATGCGATCGTTTTCACCGGCAGTTCGAGCATCACCTTATGGGATACGCTCGAAAAGGACATGGCTCCCCTGCCGGTCATTAACCGGGGATTCGGCGGCTCGAGGATGAACGATGTCGTCCGTTATGCCCACCGAATCGTTACACCATACAACCCCCGGGCAGTGGTGCTGTTTGCAGGGACGAACGATATTGCCCCGCCAAAACCCAAGACTGCCAACGAAGTATTTGAAGGGTATAAGGCTTTTGTGCAGGCAGTCCACGCGGATCTGCCCGCCGTCCCCATCTATTATATTTCGATCACACCCACACCGTTACGCTGGAAGTTGTGGCCGGTGGCAGCACAGGCCAACCAGCTCATCAGGGAATTTTCAGAAGGCGATGACCGCCTGCATTACATCGACATTACGGACCAATTCCTGACCGCGGAAGGCATCCCCGACCTGAGCCTGTACCGGATCGACAAACTGCATCCGAATAAAAAGGGCTACATCCGCTGGACAGCCGACATCAAGCCAATCCTGGTGGCTGAGTTGGGGGGATTAGCGCGGGGAGAAGCAAAAGCAACGCGTGGCGCCCCCTAAGTATCACTTCGGGGATCTTCTAGGGACGCCGGCGCGAACAAAGCTCTTATATAACTAGACTTCACGAAAATTTGCACAATATTATATTTTTTAGGCAAGATAAACATAAAACTTAAAAATTATTTGCGATTTTTGATAAATAAATATACAATAATAGGGTAATTTTCAATTATTGGGTGGTAATTTATTCGTTTTCTTTCTTAAGGTTGCAATTTTTTATTATTTTATTACTTCGAATGGGTTGAAACTTTTTTGGAAGGATAGAATATGGCACAAGAAAATGATGCAATTGTTAGTTTATTAACCGATATTAAGAAATCCCTTTCTCATATTGAATTATGTTTCGAAGAACAATTTTTAGAGATACAAAATAATAAAATTAAAGAAAAATACGATGAATTAATAAAATTGATAAACACTGAGCCGAGAAAAATCGCCTTCCAACTACTGTTCAATGATCCACCGATACCTCAAACGAAGATTTCCGAAGAGGCACATATAAGTCAGCCGGCTGTGAGCAATTTTATTAGGGATCTACTTGAGAAAAATTTAATTGAAAAGCATGTGGATGAGCAGGGAAATGCTTATTACAAAGATATATATAGTTTTAAGGAATTATTAAAATAGGAGAAGACTAATGCCTGATGATCCAAATTTAACAATTAAATTTATGGAAGAAATTGCTTCCTCTTTGAGAGAGCTTGTAAATATTTCAAGAATAGTATCCTTCTCATATATTAAAGAAAAATTGGAAAACACTTTAAATACAAAAGAAAAACGACTTGTGTATTTAGCAATGGATGGTAATAATACCGTTTCAGAAATAGTAGAATCAACTAATGTAAATAGAGGTACTATTTCTGAGTGGGGACAAGAGTGGGAGAAATTTGGCTTAGTAGAAAATTGTGCGGTAAATGGAGTTAAGGGGCGTAGAAAAAAAATATTTGACCTAAGTATTTATGGATTAAGTGCAACTGAGGTAATAGTTGCGGCTCCGAGTGATAATTTGAAAGCGTGACGATTTTGAAAAATAAACAAAATATTCAAAAAGATATAGTCGAAGATAGAGATCAACAAATACTTAGAAGATTAAATAATATTGAAAATCGTCTAAATTCATTGGATCAGACAAATGCATTCGCTCTACGCGCTGACGCTGAACGCCATTTCGAATCAGTGCATAAGATTTTTAGAAAGAGTCGTAGGCGTGTCCAAATATATCTTGCGGCAAACGGAAATAGGTCAGTTCAGGATATAAGCAATTTATTAGGTATGAAATCACCAAATGTAAGTGATGATTTAGTGTATCTGCAAACCGAGGGTCTTCTTGAAATAAAAGATCAAATAGGTGGAAAGGCTTATTGGGGCAAGAAACCAATTGATCATACAATACGAATATCAAAATTGTTAATGCAAGAGTTTAAATTGAATGAAGATGGTTTAGATATAAAACAATCTGTTGGAAATTAAATTAGTGATATATTCCCTCCAAGCTTATATAGAAGATTATTTATCAAGACGTAATATTCAAGATGATGATGGTTATGCGATTCGCTTAACTGTCATGTTTTATAGATTTCGATCACAAATGAGTGATGAAAATTTCATTTCAAAAATTCACAGAATTCATACAACTCTTTTCAAAAATAACCGGATTAATAGGTTGGATTTTGAGTTGACTATTCTAAAAAGGATAGATGCAAATATTAATAAAACTTTTCCGGGCTTATCTGAATATTATTCGGATGTGATAGAAAAAGAGAAGGATATAGTTTTTTGCCAAAAAAAACTTACTATGAAATCAATAATTACAGGTTTTAAACATTCAATCGAATCTAAATCAATTGATCTATTTTGGGAGTCTCGAAAGGAAGGAAAGCTACGACCAAAAGCAGAAAAAATTGCGCAAGGCTTGTTTACAATCTATACTTCTGGCGAATTTATACAAAGACATGGAATTGTTTTGCGTGAAGTTATGTCAGGAGTTGGATATGTTGACTGTATGGTTATTATTTCTTCTGTGGTGCATTTAGTCGAAATTAAAATCTTGAAGTCAACTTTAACAGGAACAAGGCAATTGGAAGAATATATGCGCGGGGAGCAACGGAATATTGGGAATCTACTAGTAATTGATGCTCTTCGACCTGCCAACAAAATTACTATTCCAGAATATATTGATGTAAAAGAGGGACGAATTTACATTTATGCTATTGATATAAATCCAAATGTGCCCAGTAGTTTAAATTAAGTAAATCCAGTATTCGTGCTTGTATGTCCAATATCGTTTTCTAGCTTGATGGAAAACCTTTATTTAACTAACCCATTATCTGTTGTGTTAACCACAAAAGTCAAATCGATAATACTTCAGTAGGGGGTCTTGGGATTCCGTCTTCCAAATATGCAGCCAAATAATACATAATATTGCGAACACAATTTGTTTTTTGAATATATAAACGTAAAAGACTTTGATTAATAATATAATTCGCAATTTTTATTCTGATAAAAGTATTTACTTGTATAATTGATTTAGTTGTGTTCTTATTGGGTGTAAAAAGAAAAATATTCTTGTTATTCATGGCTTATGATAGGGGTAAATTATGGCAAAAGTAAGCAACAAAGTTGATGTTGAATTTTCTGTTGAAAATAAACTTACTGAAATATCAGAATATCTTTCAGTCATTTCCTCAAGATTAGAGGGCCTCAATGAACTAGGTATAATTTTGTTGCAACCAAGAATTATTTCTACCTTGTCATGTATTTTCCCATCCTCAAAACACCTTAAGGCATATTTGTTATCAGACGGATTTCGTAGTACCCGTGATATCGGGAAAATAATAAAAGTATCACACCAAACAATTAAAAACTGGTGGGACAAATGGAATAATGAATTCCAGATAGTTACCCAAGATAAAAAAAGTGGCTCCTTCAGAAAAAAGTATTCAATTGGGGAGTTATTCCTAATTTTTGGCGAAGAATTAACTGAAATAGAGGGAAAAGATGATGTCAGCAAATGAGATTAAAGACCAACAATTAAATTCGATAGCTTCATCTCTTCAGCAAATATCAAATGTTTTGGCTTTTATCGTTGTAAATAATGAAATTAATAAAGATAAAACCCAGCTTGACTTAGTAAAATTATTAGTAACCCTCGGGTATGACCGCTCTCAGATTGCCTTAGTTCTTAATACTTCAGTGGCATCAATTACAGCTCGTATTGCAGAATTAAAAAAAAGGCAATGATAAATGGCAAAAATTAATCCGGTTTTATTGGCAGAAATAATTAAAGCTTCAGGGAAGTCAAAAAGAACTATTTATCAAAAAATCCATGACGCCGAAAACAAATATGTAATTGATGAATCTATCTCTGCATTACTTGTTGCTTGGGAACATAAGATAAATATTAATAAACTCGCTTCTTTTGAAGAACTAAAAGTCCTTAGGGAAACAACACAATCGCAACTTTATAACAAACCATCTACTGAAACAATTAATCCTTCTAACCCACCAAAAAGAAATAAGAGACAGAAAGCTATATCCGTACCTCAAGGCGTGGAAAGTGATTCATTTCTTACTTTATCTGACATTTCAAATTCAAGCGAAAATGCACAAATCTATCCAATTATGTATTTGTTTGAAAACTCGCTTCGAAAATTCATAAGCACATTCATGGAATTAGATTATGGTGAAAACTGGTGGATTGATAAAATTGTAAAAGAAAAAATTAAAATGGCAAGGGATGTTGAGATAAGAAGGAACGCTGAAAAAATTGCACCTTGGCATTCAAAGAGAAATGCTGACTCAATATATTATACTGATATCACTGATCTGGAAAATATTCTTAATACATACCAATCGAGCGGGCAATTTAATATTGCCTTAGGAAAAAATACTGCTAGAGTCTTGGTATGGATTCAGGATTTTGAAAAAACCCGAAACATACTTGCACATAATAACCTGGTTTCAAAAAGAGATCGAGATAGATTGAAAATTTACGCACACGATTGGCATGATTTCGCAACACGAATATTCAAAGAGAACGAAAAAGTCATACGTGCCGCAAATAAAAAGACCAATGGGTAATTTTGAGCACACCCACTTGTTCTATTTCATCCTTTGAACGAAGGGGTTTGCTTACTATCAATTTTTCTGTGGGTTTCTAAGTAATATTTGTTTTTTCGAGACAATTAGATGTAATATTTTGTATCAGAAAGGGTATTTATACTTACTTGTGTATCGTGCGGACAATATTTTCAGTTGCTATGAATAGCTATTCAAATATTTGGCGGTCAGTCATTTATTAGCAAATTAAAAAAATTTTTCTATACATTCTTTGAATCAATAAAAGGATTACAATTCCCTCCAGGAGCAAACAACAGCATGGCAATACCTGTTCGCAGAGAGATCCAACCCGGGCTGCGGGTGATGATCGTGGAAAAACAGAACCAGTCCACCGGTCAGTTGACCGAGGGGGTGGTGATGCGGCTGTTGACCAGCAGCCCCACCCATCCGCACGGCATCAAGGTGATGCTGGTGGGCGGCAAGGTCGGCCGGGTGCAGGCGATCGTAAAATAAAAAATAAATACATTGTAGGGGCGGACCGATGTGTCCGCCCCCGATGTTTGGGCCGACGCGCAGGTTTAGGGTCGACACATAGGTCGACCCCTACGGCCACTTATTTTTTATCCGGGCGGACATATCATGCCTGAAGGGTACACAGGTCGACCCCTACAAAAGGTATTCTTTATCCTTCACCCAGTTCATCGGGTTGGCCTGGATATATAACCTGATAGCTTCCAGTTCCCGGGAATTTCGAATAATTCGATCATGATAACTTCGTTGCCAGAGGGAACCTTCAAACCCGGACCAGGAATATTCTTTTACACCCCGTATGTATTCATTGGTGGACATAGTTTTGAACCATTGAATAATTTGCGGCAGGGGTGTCCCCGTCGCCCGATTATTATTCTGTGAATTTGATTCATATCCAACATTCACTATGATTCCGTGAACATGGTTGGCCATAATTACAAATGCGTCCAATTCGATATCTGTGAATTTTACTGGAATATCATTCCACCATTTTTCGATCATTATCCCCGCAGGGTTGAGATCCATATTACCATCGTGTATTTCCCCAAAAAGATTCAATCGATGTTGTACCACCATGGTGATGAAATATGCGCCGCATTGCGAATAATCATAACCATCCAGACGAATCGATTTTCTTCTTGCGTTTTCGATCATGGATTAATTTTATATGAGATTATGGTTTTTACGGACGGAATAGATCAATGCGGCCAATTCGGAATATTGGGTGGATATGCAGATTAAGGGTCGACACACAGGTCGACCCCAACAATATGTCGACCCCTACGGGATGTGATGGTTGTAGGGGCGGACCTACGTACCCTTCGGGCATAGATATGTCCGCCCGATGTTGGCGAGATGTGTCCGCCCGGTAATTGGGTCGAAACGCAATTAGGGTCGACACATAGGTCGACCCCTACGGCATGAAATAAATTCATATTCCATAATTGATAAGTGATTTACCCACCAGGTGCTATTTCGCAGATCGAAATTTCCTTTTGAGAAGTTTGACAGCGTCAATGGCCACCAGGACGATTACACCTGCACCAAGGCTTATCGCGAGTTCCAGCAGCGAGAGAGCTGAGGTGTTGAAAACTCCCTGCAGGAAGGGCACATAGATGACAGCCATTTGCAGGACGAATGTCAGTAATACAGCCCCCAGCAGGGATTTATTGGTAAAAATACCTGCTTCCCAGAGGGTTTGGCTTTCGGAGCGGGTTGCCAGTGCGTTGCCCATTTGGGACAGGGTTAAAGTGGTAAAGATCATCGTCTGCCAGGCAAACAGGTGGTTAAAGTTGAATGCCCATAAACCCACCAGAAGTGAAACAACGCCCATCAAGGCGCCGATCCAAAGGACATCCACCCCCAACCCGCGGCCGAAGATCTGCTCTTTCGGGTTACGCGGAGGCCTGCGCATGGTATCCGGTTCTGCCGGTTCCTGAGTAAGCGCCAGACCGGGAAGTCCGTCTGTTACCAGGTTCACCCAGAGGATCTGCAACGGCAGCAACGGGAGCCCCAACCCCACAAACGGCCCGACCAGCATGACAACAATTTCCCCGAAATTGGAGGTCATTGTGTATTTGATGAATTTACGGATGTTCTCGTAAATGCGGCGTCCTTCTTCGACTGCCGAAACGATCGTGGCAAAGTTATCATCCAGCAATACCATATCGGCGGCTTCTTTTGAGACATCTGTTCCGGTGATGCCCATGGCAACACCAATATCCGCTTTCTTGAGGGCAGGGGCATCATTCACCCCGTCACCGGTCATGGCAATAATACCGCCCAGTTCCTGCAGTGCCTGAACAATATTCAATTTATGTTCCGGTGAAACCCGCGCAAAGACAGAAACGGTTTTCACACGCTCTTTCAGTGCGGGCATATCCAATTTTGCCAGTTCCGCACCTGTGATCACTTCATCGTTCTCAGCAATACCCAGTTCTTTCGCGATGAACACAGCGGTCAATGGGTGGTCGCCTGTGATCATGATGGGTCTGACTCCGGCTTTCCTGGCGACAGCCACCGCATCTCTTACTTCCGGCCGGGCGGGGTCGATCATGGCGAACATGCCAACAAAAACGAGGTCCTGTTCGAGTGGAGCACACGCGTCCCGGCTTTCCTGTTCAGAACAATACGTAAAAGCTACTCCCAGCACTCGCATACCTTTCAATGCCATGTCATCATTGGCGTCCTGGATGCGTCCCTTCCAGGTTGAATCGAGTTTGACGATCTTATTTTCAGTCCATACGCGGTCTGAAATTTCCAGCAGACCATCAACAGCCCCTTTTGTGATGGCAATGAATTTTGCGTTTTCATGAAATTCAGGGGAAGTGATGAGGCCTTTCAATGCAGGGGGAAGTTGGTCAATTGCCTCTACCTTATGCACTGTGGTCATCCGCTTGCGGTCTGAATCAAATGGGAGTTCGGAAACGCGCGGGAGAGCTTTTTCCAGGTTTTCCTTCCATAATCCTGCCCGTACAGCAGCCACAACCAGTGCGCCTTCCGTCGGGTCGCCGACAGAGGAAAAGCCCTGATCTGTTTGTTCAAGCACCGCATCATTGCAAAGAGCGCCGCCGGCCAGCATGATGGCGACCGCGTTATTCTGGTCAATGACCGGGGCAATGGATTCGGATGTACTCACGCTGGGGCTAAAATCCCGCAGATTTTCCTGCAGATCGAATCTGTTGCCTGCGACATCCACCAAAGTTACCGTCATACGGTTTTCGGTTAGGGTACCGGTTTTATCAGAGCAGATCGTCGTGACCGATCCCAGTGTTTCCACGGCGGGTAATTTTCGGATCAGCGAATTACGCTTCAGCATCCGTTGAGCACCCAGGGCTAAAGCAATTGTTACCACTGCTGGCAGGCCTTCAGGTACTGCTGCCACTGCCATACTGATACCGGTCAGGAACATGGTGCGAAGGTCTTCACCCCGCAGCAGCCCCAATCCAAAAACAATAGCAACGATGACCAGAGCTGCAACTGCCAGCATTTTACCCAGCTGGTCCAACCTTTTTTGCAGCGGGGTGGATTCGTTTCCCACCGATTGGATCAGCTCGGCGATCTTTCCCAGCTCAGTATTCATACCTGTCTCGGTAACTACAACAGTTCCTCGGCCAAAAGTTGCCAGGGTTCCCATGAACAGACGATTATGCTGATCACCCAGGGAAGGATTTTCTTTTTGGATTATTTCCAACCGCTTTTCAACCGGTTCAGATTCGCCTGTTAGAACAGCCTCTTGAACACGGAGATTGGCATTTTCCACCAGGCTGCCATCTGCCGGCACCGAGTTTCCAGCCTCAAGGAAGATGATGTCACCGGGGACCAACTCCTGGGCGCGTATCTCTGTTACTTTGCCGTCCCTCCGGACCCTTACTTTTGGCACCGCCATCTTTTTGAGAGCAGCCATTGCCTTTTCTGCACGGTATTCCTGGCTGAAACCCAATATTGTGTTCAGAATAACGATTACCAGGATGGCGATGGCATCTTTATACTCATTTAAGAAGAAGGTGATGACCGCAGAAATAATCAGCATGATGACCATCGTGCCGGTCAACTGCTCCCATAGAATTTTCCAGGGACTCTTCGTACCGCGATCGACCAGCTCATTTGATCCGAATTGTTCCCGTGATTTAACGACTTCATCAGAGGAAAGACCTTTTTGAAGATCTCCCCCGACCTCCTGAAGGACTTCCTGCACATTTTTTGAGTACCAGTTTTTCATTATTCCACCGTTCCTGAGCTGAAAGTTATTCCATTGTAAGACTATTTTAAGCAAAAAGACCAACACATTACATTGTATTGGTCTCGCAAATGCTCTTCGCATACAGGTTACCGGGGTTTTCTACTCCGTCTTGACGATAACCCATTCCCAAACGGGAAAGCTACTCCCCAAATCTTCAATGAGTATATATTCTGTAATAATTGTTGTCAAGCCTTTGTGGATGCTTGTAAGAATCGAGTGATAATCCCTAAAGGTTTTGGAAACCTTTAGGGATTATATCCAACCGGAGGAAAAACCAAACCTGTAACCCGCCCATACTACTACTTCAAATCGGCGAGGGTGTTTGTTCCTGCCAAAACGTCTTCCCGCAAGATCTTTTGCATTTTTTCGGGTTCTTCAAACATCGGGCTGTGAGCAGACTGCTCAAATGTATAAAATCCTTTCACCGGCGCCTGCAGCACCTCAAAAGGGATATCCAGTTTTGGCACCACCTTGGAAAGATCGGCGCTGAAAATCGTATCCCCCAGTACGAATGAACGAAAAAGGCGAATGACCATACGCCCCTACGGGTACATGATCGTTAATGTGAAATGGTAATCAAATAAATCATAATTCGACGACTTCGGACTCAAAGCCTACATGTTTATCCATCATAGGAACGCTAAATTGGATTTAGCTGTTATCATTCACTTATGCCTTTTGACTCTCACTATCGCCAAAGCCGTTCATTACGTCTGGATAATTATGATTACTCGCTGTCTGGAGCGTATTTCATTACGATCGCCACCCTGGAAAGAAAACCTCTCTTTGGACAGATCCATGAAGAAAGTGTCTTGCTGAGCAAGATCGGGAATATAGCCTCCAAAGAGTGGGAAAGGTTGGCCAAACGTTTCTTCCATATTAAATTAGGGGCGTTCATGGTCATGCCGAACCACATCCATGGAATAGTTTTCATCACGGGCAAGGAATCGGGGCAAACCGCTGTTCAAAAAAGTAAGGAATTCCCATCTCATTTCCCTAAAAGTGAAAATCCTGAAATACCAGATGTTGTTGGATCCATCTCCACCGTTATCCGGTTTTACAAATCGTCGGTTTCACTGCACTGCCGACCGTTATTGGGTAAAGGCAATAAAACCATCTGGCAGGGTGGATACTCGGAACAGATCATTCGAGATGAAGCCGAGATGGAAAGTATAACAACTTCAATTATTTCCAATCCATCCAATTGGGAGAAGGATCTTCAGGCAGATAATCCGGATTATTATTAGTTGTTGCAAGAATCCAACAAAACTAATTTGTCCTATTTACCTCAATTACATAGGGATGGTTGTCATCTACCCCTAAAGTGTTCAGGTTATATCACTGTCAGCCAACTTACTCCATGTTGATATAATTAATCCAGGAGAAATCTCATGTTCGAGAACCCGTTTACGCGTAGAACCGATGAGGAACAAAAACGAAAAGAAGGACGGCTGCCGCCAGGACAGGCGTTAACCAATAAATTCCCGGTGCTGCATTACGGCCCGGTGCCTCCATTTAATCCACTAACCTGGTCTTTCAAGGTGTGGGGTGAGGTGGAAGAACCGCATGAATGGAAATGGGACGAGTTCAACAAATTACCCCGTACACACCTGGATATGGATATTCACTGCGTGACACGCTGGAGCAAATTCGATACCGGATGGGATGGGGTATCCGTTCGTGCCATGGTGGATGCCGGACTGATAAAAATAAACCCGTCAGCACATTATGTGATGCAGCATGCTGAATACGGATTCACCGTAAACCTGCCGCTGGAAGTGGTGTTGGCTGAAAACTTCTTGATGGCCACACATTTCAACGGCGAAGTGATCTCACCCGATCACGGTTATCCGCTGCGTGGAATCGTCGGGGCGATCAGGAACCGTCCAGAACTGGTGGTTCCATACTTCTGGAAGGGTGCAAAATGGTTGAGGGGATTGGAGTTCATGCCGCAGGATAAGCCGGGCTTTTGGGAACAAGCAGGATATCACAACAATGCGGATGCATGGAAAGAAGAACGCTTCTGGTAATGATCGTTTTTAGCGGCGGCGTTTGGAAAGCCAGAAATAGATGCCCATCCCGGCGCCACCCAGCAGAAGAACCAAACCAGCGATCCCGATGATGGGGTTCCTGCCGCCCTCACCGGTCGTCACCGGTTGAGCCAGTGAACTAAGCTGCGCACCAAAGTTCATGGTGGTCTGATCACCGGCTATGAGCTTGATGGGTGTATTTGTGACTGTGGTCGGGTTATAACCATCCGGGACAGCCACGCTCAAGTTGTAATCACCTTTTGGAACATCATTGAAACAAATCGGGTCGGTACCGGAAGTTGTCATAGCAGTCTGGTTGTAGGTTCCGATATTATTAACCAGGCTAAGAGCACCATTGGCAAGGGATAATTCTTCCGGCTGGCGAACAGAATCACCATTCACATCATCATATAATAAGACGCAAATAACACCAAAACCATCCACCTGTGGAGTAGTGATCCCGGGTGTGGGCGTCGCCGCTTCAGAAGCGGGCAAAGGCGGTGTTGGAGTGACCACGCCAAGAAGGACTTGTTGACCTTCAAGCAGTTGATCTTCTGGTTTGGCATTGTTGAGCAGATATAATTGTGTTTCTGCAACACCTGTCTTGACTGAGATAATCCACCAGGAGTCTCCCGGCTGGGCAATGTATATGATCCGGCCATCCGGTTGAGCTGTAGGTGTTGGCAAGACTGCCTGAGGTTGTCCCCTTTCCGCGGATGCGGGAAGAGCCTGTAGAGCCACCAGGACAGCTGTCGCCAGGATCACCAGTAAAGGAAAGAGTTTTATTATGCGCTTCGTCATTTTATTGTTCTCAATCTATTTGGATTATAACATTATTCAATTATCTGATGACCTGACCTTTGATTCTGTAAGATTTAACGGACAAAAGTATAATGGAAGCCATGCATAACAATTCACTGCAGAAAAAATCGAGGTTGATAACAGCCTTTCTGTGCCTGTGCCTGGTCATTCTATCTGCCTGCCAACCGGCAGCTTCCACCTTTGAAACAGAAACTCCTACGCCTTTGACCGAGACACCGATACCAACCGCAACACGGATCTGGTTTCCAAGCACAGCCACCCCGACAGTCTATTTCACTCCTCAGCACACACCTACGCCAAACGAAGGTCCAGATTTTGGCGGACTGGTCATCACGGATGACTTTTCTGATCGTACCTCTTGGGTAACAGGTGTATCTGCTGATGGGAATGTGGCATATGGCGATAATACCCTCAACCTGGCAGTTTCCACTCCCGGCAGCACATTGACCAGCTTTCGAAAGGATACCTATTTCTCAGATTTCTACCTGGAGACAACCATCACAGCCAACCTGTGTTCCCCAACCGACATTTATGGTTTGGTCTTCTGGTCGCTGAACGACCGTACATATTACCGAATATCCTTTAACTGCAGTGGTGAGTACGCCATGGAAAAAGTGAAAGAGAGTCGGATAACGACTCTGCTGGACTGGTCGCCATCAGGGCAGATTCCACGCGGTGGATTGTCACCGTTTCGGGTGGGCTTATGGGTCGGTGGTGGATATGTACGACTATACCTGAATGATGTGTACCAGAATGGTGTATACCTGGCACCTGCAACCGGTGGGATCGGTGCATTTGCATATTCTGCTGAGGGACCGGCAGTGAGTATCAGTTACTCCGACATGACCATCTATTCAGTTTCCCCGGGCGATTACCCGCTCACACCGACGCCAACGAAAAAGCCAACGCAAAGACCGTATCCCACACTGGCGACCCCCTGATCTTCAAAATTAGTGCCCAAAATCATTTGCGTCACAAGTAAAAATCCATAAAATTAAGGTAGGTCAGGACACAAATAGTATTAATTCTGTAGATATTTATCCTGACAAAACCATTACCCAATTTGGAGGAAAACATGTTTCATACGATCATTGTTGTCGGAAATTTAGGCAAGGATCCAGAGATGCGCTACACGCCATCCGGCCAGGCCGTAACCACCTTTTCAATTGCATCCAACCGCCAATATACCAATAATAACGGTCAAAGCGTGAAGGAAACCATCTGGTTTCGAATCAACGCCTGGGGCAAGCAGGGCGAGTTTGTAAATCAGTACTTCAAAAAAGGTTACAAAGTCCTCGTGGAAGGCCGCTTACAGCCAGACCCTAACACCGGCAATCCGCGTACGTATACCCGGCAGGACGGCACCACTGCAGCAAGTTATGAAATTGTAGCCAACACCGTGCGGAATTTAACCCCCAGGTCAGATGATGACTCTGGCGGCGCAGGTGGAGCATCCGCTGAAAATGATGGGCTACCGGTTGGTGACGATAATATACCTTTCTAAAGCCAGTCAAATAAACCGGCGGAGGTTGTTGAATGCCTGAAAACACCCAACCTCCGTCGTTCAATTTTATCGATGCACCAGATCTGAAACCTGAGTATGTCAATCTGGTGCGTATCGCTCATTCCCCGTTGGAATTTACGCTTGAGTTCGCCCGCTTACTTCCAGGTGAAACTAACCCGGTCGTAGTCTCCAGGATGGTAATGTCTCCTCTAGCCGTCAAGATGCTGAAGGCAGCGCTTGGGGAAAACCTCTCAAGATTTGAAAATGCCTTTGGAGAGATCAATCCCCCCGGGGCAAACACACTCGCCAGCCAGCTTTTCCGGCCCAACCCGGAACCGGAGCCACCCAAAGAATAATTGGAAACCAAATGGATGAATTAGATCAGATCGTTGAAAATATACGGACAGTATTTGACGCTCGTAACCAGGCCCGCGATGAAGCCCTGGCGGTATGCAGGTTATTAACCCGGCATTGCGCCAATGCCATTCGGGCTGTCCACCGGGAAGAAACCCTGGTGGTCAATGAACATCTACAGGAAGCCGGTAAGTTAGCCAAACAGCTCCAAACCTCGCTGAAAAACTTCCCGGACCTTTACTTTTCGGGATACACACAGGATGCCCTGAAAGAATTTGTCGAAGCCACCATCACCCGGGCACTGGTGCTGAACGAGCATCTCCCCAGCCCCGAACAGATAGGCGTGGAAGGATCAACATATCTCAATGGACTGGCTGAAGTCACCGGAGAACTCCGGCGCAGGTGCATGGACATCCTGCGGCAGGGATATTCAGCCGAAGCGGAACGCCTGCTGGGTTGCATGGATGACATCTATGCGGTGCTCGTGACCATCGACTATCCGGATGCGATCACCAGCGGCCTGCGCCGCCAGACCGACCTGGTACGCGGTATCGTGGAAAGAACGCGCGGGGACCTGACCATCAGCCAAAGGGAGCAGCACCTGGAACTCGCGCTGGAAGACTTGACCCGAAAACTGAAAGAGGCAAACCCGAATAATGCGGATCATCCGAGCGTCTGAGATCGGTTCATATCTCTACTGCCATCGCTCCTGGTGGTACCGCATCTCCGGAATGGAACCGGAAAACAAAAGGGAACTGCAAGTTGGAACGGAGATCCATTACCAGCACGGTAGGGCTGTGCTGGTTTCTGCTTTTCTACGCCTGGCTGGCTTCATCTTGTTGTTAGCAGCCATCGGTGTATTGATCTACTTCCTGGTGACCGGTCTATGATCTGGCTGATTCTCTTCCTCGTTCTCGCTGCTCTATTGCTGTTGTATTTCTCGACGAGATTGCGGAAACAAAGCGGGATCCCCGGGGGAACGATCATTTACTCCGATGTGAAAATGTGGGGGAAACCGCTGGAGAAGCCCCTGTTCGATGGCAGCATCGGCCTGGTGGGCAAGCCTGATTATCTCATCCAGCAAAATGGGCTGGTGATCCCGGTGGAAGTGAAAAGCTGCCGACCGCCGGATGCCCCTTATGACTCGCACATCTTCCAGTTGGCAGCCTACTGTCTTTTAGTGGAAAAGGTCTACCAGAAACCGCCAACTCATGGACTCATCCATTATCCCGGGCGAACATTTTCGATCGATTTCACTCCCGCTCTGCGGGAACAGACTTTGGCCCTGGTCAGTGAAATGCACAGGAAAGAGCGGAACAAGGATGTTCCACGAAGTCACGAAGAACCTGCCCGCTGTAAAAGTTGCGGGTATAAGAGCCAGTGCGACCAACGTTTATAAACCAATCCACAATTCCATTGAACCAGACTATAATAATTGAATGATGGCTCAACCGATGCCTGTTCCACAAAATATAATTATCCTGGCTCATCCGGGTATGCCGGATGCAGTACAGGATCTGGATCTGGTTAAAACGGCCTTGCTCGAACATGGTTTGAAAACCTCATCGAGCCAGCTAAACGATCACCAGATCCATAATAGGATTGCTGCCGGGGAATTTGACCTGGCAATCGTCCTGGGCGGCGACGGGGCGATATTGCGCGCCGGGCATCTGTGCGCCGGGTCTGATACCCCCATCCTCGGCATCAATTATGGCCGGTTTGGTTTTCTCATCGAATTGCAGCGCCAGAACTGGATGGAATATATCCCGCGGATGATTCGGGGTGATTACCATTATGAATCCAGGATGATGCTGTGTTCGGAACTCTGGCGGGGGGATGATAAGATCAATGAATGGGAAGTCTTAAATGAGGTGGTGGTCTGCCGGGGACAATTAGTCAAACCCCTGCACATTACCGCATATGTCAATGGCGAGTTCTTAACTACTTACGTAGCCGATGGATTGATCGCTGCCACGCCTACCGGTTCCACTGCCTATGCGCTCGCGGCAGGCGGACCGATTTTACCGCCTGAATTACGAAATATCCTGCTGGTTCCTGTCGCTCCGCATCTGTCTGTCAACCGGGCGATCATTTTAGCCGAAGGGACCCGGGTCAGTATGACCGCGCACAGCGACCACCAGGCAGTATTGAGCGTGGATGGGCAGAATCCGGTTCTGGTGACAGATAATGACCGGGTGGACGTTTACGCTGGTGATCATTCTCTTCGATTCATCCGCTTCCTGGGTGGGGGAAATTTTTACAGGAGTTTGATGAGCCACATGGAACAAAATCCCGCCACCGGATTAACCAGATGAGCGAATATACTCCTCCTGTCCTATACTGCGCCAATCATCCGCAGCGTGAAACCAGTTTACGCTGCAACCGCTGCGAAAAACCCATCTGCCCCGACTGTGCGGTCCTGACGCCGACCGGTTACCGCTGTAAAGAATGCGTGCGCGGAATGCAAAAGATCTATAATACCGCCACATCGATCGATTTCGTGCTGGCATTCATCACCGCGGTAGTGCTCAGTTACATTGGCAGCCTTATTACGGGTTTCCTGGGATTTTTCATCTTGCTACTGGCTCCACTTGTCGGAATCGTGATCGCTGAAGCCGTACGCTATGTGATCCGAAAACGGCGCTCGCCCGGTTTATACCTGACAGCCGCCATCGCCACAGCATTGGGCAGCCTGCCCGGTTTGGTCCTACCGCTCATATCATTGATCATTGGCTTTTCCTCACCCAATGCAGTGTCCTTCCTGGGAGGAGCCGGACTTAGCCTCATTTTCAAGGTGATCTACACCATCCTGGTGACATCCAGCATGTATTACCGGCTGACCGGTTCACGGCTGAAATTATAAAGATGAAACATCATGCTTAGCGAATTACGGATTGAGAATTTTGCGATCATCGATAGCCTCCAGCTGGAGTTTAAGGCCGGGTTGATCATCCTGACCGGTGAAACCGGCGCGGGAAAATCGATCATTCTGGATGCACTCGTAGCTCTGTTGGGCGGGCAATTCGATGCAACTTCCATCCGCGCGGGAGCATCCAAAGCCAGGGTCGAAGCTGTTTTTCAATTGCATGATTGCCCGGTCGAATTAACCACCATTCTCGCCCGCGAAGACCTGCTGGATAACGAGGATTTTGTTACCATCGAGAGGGAAGTTCGCGTGGAAGGACGCAGCAGCGCCAGGATCAACGGGCACGGTGTGAACCTGAACGTCCTGCGCGAAGTGGGCGATTTTCTGGTGGATATCCACGGGCAGTCCGAACATCTATCCTTGATGAATAACCGCCAGCATATCGGTCTGCTGGACAGGTATGCAAAAGATGAAGATGACCTGAAAAGCTACCAGAAGCTGTATCACCAGTACCTGGAGAACCGCCGCGAACTGAAGGAACTGCGTGTCATCGAGCAGGAAGCCTCCAGCCGGATCGAACTGCTCAGCTTCCAGGAACAGGAGATCGCCGCAGCACAGGTTGAAATTGGTGAAGACGTGCTATTGGAACAGGAACGCACCCGGCTTTCAAACGCTGAAAACCTGGCTTTGTCTGCCCAGCAGGCACTCACCTTGCTGGACGAACCGACCCCCGATATGCCATCCATCACGGATCTGCTCGGACAGCTCGCCCATCAACTTCAGCAGTTGGAACGCTTTGACCCGTCCCATAAGGATTTTGCAGACACAGGCGGAAATCTGCTCGAACAGGCCGAAGACCTCAGCCGCGAGATCAGGAATTATGCCGAACAGATCGAATTTAATCCGCGCCGATTGGTTGAGATCGAAGAACGCATCGGATTGCTCAACAATCTCAAACGCAAGTACGGCGGCTCCATGGAAAGTATTTTGGAGTTCCGTGAAGCAACAAAGGCCAAGTTGGAGAAAATCAATTTTTCCGGCGAGCGCATCTCGGAACTGGAAAATATTGAGAAGCAACTGTCTGGAAGATCTTTCCAGTTTTGCACAGGTACTTTCCGGCATCCGCAAAGCAGCAGCCGAAAAACTTTCGCAGGCGATCGAATCCGAACTGGATGAGCTCAAAATGGAAGGCGCCCGATTCCAGGTGGCCTTTGAAGCCCTTCCTGCATTAGAGGATAAATCATCCGGACAAATCGGGTTGGATCTCAACGGGATGGATAAGGTGGAATTCCTGATCGCACCCAATCCGGGTGAAGGGCTTAAGCCGCTGGTGAAGATCGCCTCCGGGGGTGAGACTTCCCGCTTGATGCTGGCTTTAAAGAACGTGCTGGCGCATGAAGACCGAATCCCGTCTTTGATCTTTGATGAGATCGACCAGGGGATTGGCGGCCGGGTGGGCAGCATTGTGGGACAGAAGCTCTGGCAGCTTGCCCGCGCCCACCAGGTGTTCTGCGTAACGCATCTTCCGCAGTTGGCAGCTTATGGCGGTCAGCATTTCCACGTCGCAAAAGAAGTGACCGATGGCCGCACCATGACGCGGGTCAACTTACTGGGCGGAGATCAGCGCGTATCGGAATTAGCCCAGATGCTCGGCAATTCCACAGAGAACACCATGCGCTCCGCAAAAGAATTGCTGCAGCAAGCCGCCACATTGGCAGCGAATTAGTCTGACCGCAGACGGGCAACAGTCACCCCGTCGCCGCCCTCATTTTCCATACCGCTTTCAAAATTCTTCACGTGCTGGTTTAGCTTTTAACGCTTCGCGGATCACCTGTCGCAGCCGGCCGGTACCCTTGCCGTGAATAATGCGCACAAAAGGCAGCCCGGTCAGGTACGCCTGTTCAATGTAGCGATCCAGCATATCCAGACCATCTTCCGCCCGCTGACCCCGAATATCCAGTTCCATGCCCGGGCTTTGCCGCGCCGGTTCTTTGGCTTTCGTCCCGGTTTCAACATCCACTTTGCGGCTTTTCCGTTTTGGCTGTTCGGCTTCCGGTTGTTCATCCGGCCGTCGAATCTCGGTTAATCTGGCGCGGATGCGCAAATTCCCGACTAAAACTTCAGCCTCGCTCTCGGTCAGGGAAGTAATTGTGCCGTTCATATTCAGGGATTCCAGGAATACCTTGCTGCCGGGGTGGAAGCGTTCTTCGCTCTTCTGGCGCAATCCCGGAAGATCTTTTGGCAGCATGGATTCGTCTTCCATCTGGTCCACCTGGTCTTGAACCGCCTTGACAACATCCAAAGGCTGGCGGGCTCTCAGCAGCTCTTTCTTCAGGTCATCCACTTCACGCTGGAAGAGAGCCATCTCCTTTTCGGTTTCCTTGCGGGTTGCGGCAAGGATCTCCTGCCGTTCGGTTTCGATACTCTTCAGGCGCTGTGATAACTGGCGCTCCATTTCTTCGGCTTTCACCCGCAGCGATTCGGCGTGCGCGCGTTCTTCGCGCGCCACACCGCGCTGGTGATAGATCTCGTCCAGCAGATCTTCCGCGCGCAATTCATCCGGATGGATGGTCGCGCGGGCGGCTTCGATGATCTTTGCGGGCAGCCCGAGCCGTTCTGCAATCGACAGCGCATTGGACCTGCCCGGTAATCCCAGCGACAGGTGGTAGGTGGGGCGCAGGGTTTGCAGGTTAAATTCCAGGCTGGCATTGACCACCGCTGGGGTGTTGTGGGCAAAAGTCTTCAATTCCGGGTAGTGGGTGGCCACCATGCTGGTGATGTTGCCTTCCAGCAGGTCTTTCAAAATGGCCATCGCCAGGGCAGCGCCTTCCTGCGGATCAGTTCCAGCACCCAGTTCATCCAACAGCACCAGGCTGTGGGAGTTGGCCTTTTTCAAGATGTGTATGATATTAGTAATATGCCCGGAAAACGTGGAGAGGGATTGTTCAATGGACTGTTCATCCCCAATGTCAGCAAAGATCTCTTTGAAGACGCTGATCTCTGAACCGGAAATAGCCGGGATGTGCAGGCCGGACTGGCTCATGAGGGCAAACAAGCCCACGGTCTTCAGCGTCACCGTCTTGCCGCCGGTATTGGGGCCGGTGATGACCAGGATGAACGTGTCCTCATCCAAAACCAGGTCGATCGGGACGACTGACGCCGGGTTCAAAAGCGGGTGCCGGGCGTTATATAAGCGGATGCGGCTGCCGGGATGGGCATTCGCCGGTTTATTCGGGATCGGGAAAAGGATCGGTTCCACGGCGGAAAGCGCATCTGCATATTTGGCGCGGGCAAACACCAGGTCGAGTTCTGCCAGCATGATCAGCAGGGTATGGATGTCGGCAGCCTGCTCTCCCACCTGGGTGGAAAGACCCGCCAGGATGCGGCGTTCTTCATCCCGTTCTGCCAGCTGCAGTTCCTTGTACTTGTTATTCAGCTCCACCACCGCCAGCGGCTCCACGAACAGGGTCGCCCCGGAAGAGGACTGGTCATGCACGATCGATTTGAGCTGGCCTTTGAATTCCGAGCGCAGCGGCAGCACATAGCGGCCATCGCGCTGGGTGATCAACCCTTCCTGCAGCATGGGAGAACTGTGCGGGTCGTTGATGTAACGCTCCAGCCGGGAAAGCAACCTCTCGTGGGACAGCTTCATGTCGCGCCGGATGACTGCCAACTGATCAGAAGCATTATCCAGGATATCGCCGCGTTCAGATATACAGCGCGAGATCGCATCCACAATGCCGAATGGCTCGGGCGGGTTGAAAATAATGGTGGCCAGGGCCGGGTAATCGTTTTCGATATGGTCCAGGGTGCGCATCAAAATTCGGGCACAGATGAGGGTGTTCTTTACATCGAGCAGTTCGTTGGCAGCCAGAACTCCGCCGCGGCCAGCCAGGTCGACATAATGGCGAATATCCGCAGCGCCGCCGATGCTGATATCCGGGTGGGTATTCAGCAGTTTGCGCGCTTCGCTGGTTTGTTTCTGCCACAATTGCGCAGTTGAAATATCGGTGGTCGGTTTCACCTGCAAAGCCAGCTCATTGGATAAACTGAACGACGTAAACCCGGCCAGCTTTTCAAGGATCCTGGGAAATTCAAGAACAGATAATGTTTTTTCGTCCATAATGTTTAGTTGTGTGAATAATTAAATTGAATAATGGTTCTCACAGAACCCGCATCCGCCCCGGCAAGATGAGTTTACCACAACTGGAGGTGGTTATAATAGTATTGGAGCTATGAATCGAATGTCCACTTTGATCGAAATAATAGATGAAATGACCTCACCCGGCGAACTGGTCGAGAAGATGGACGGGCAGACTCTTGCGCTGCCTGGCCTGTGCGCACCGCTGTGTGATCCACGAAGGTAAAAGGGGAATCTGCCGGGTGCGCTTCAACCGGGACGGGCAGCTGCAGGTGCCGCGCGGATACGTCGCCGGCCTGAACGTGGACCCGATCGAAAAGAAACCTTTCAACCACTTCCTGCCCGGCAGCGGAGCGCTGACCTTTGGCATGCTGGGCTGCAACTTCCACTGCGAGTTCTGCCAGAACTGGCTCTCCTCGCAGGTATTGCGCGATGCTTCCATCAGTTCATCCACCGGCATGGCGCAGAAGATATCCGCCAGACAGATCGTGGATATCGCCCTGAACCACCAGGCCGGGGTGGTGGCTTCCTCCTATAATGAACCGGTGATCACCGCGGAATGGGCGCATGAAGTCTTTTCGCTGGCCAAAAGCAAAGGCCTCAAGACCGTGATGATCTCCAACGGGTATGCCACCCGGGAGTGCCTGGAATACCTGCGCCCGGTCATGGACGGCTACAAGATCGACCTGAAATCCATGCAGGATAAGAACTACCGCGGCATGGGCGGGCAGCTCAAGCATGTGCTGGACAGCATCCAAACTGCGCACGACCTGGGGTTGTGGGTCGAGGTGGTGACGCTGGTCATCCCCGGTTTCAACGACAGCCCGGCCGAACTGTGGGATGCGGCACGCGCAATTGTGTCGGTTTCGCCCGAGATCCCCTGGCATGTGACCGGTTTTCACCCGGACTATGAGATGCAGGATACTCCCCCGACCAGGCCGTCCGAACTGCAGCAGGCCGCCGATATCGGGCAGGAAGCCGGGTTGAAGTTTGTGTATGCCGGCAACCTGCCCGGCAGGGTGGGATCACTGGAAGATACCCACTGCCCCGGCTGTAATACGGTTTTGATCAAGCGCAGGGGTTATGTTATCGGGGAAAATAAGATCCTGCCGGATGGGACCTGCCCCAATTGCCGCCAGGTCATTCCGGGGGTGTGGAAATAATAAAGCACTATAATTAACCCGTGGATCGCAAGCCCCTCACCCAGCTTTCTACCTGACGGTGGAATGAGACCTTACGGTCAAAACCGAACGCCCGGAAGGTTCCTCTTAATTACACTTCGGCGAAAAAAATATGGGCTCAAATAGAGATATTCTCGAGAACCAAAACAAACCAACACACCAACGGGAACGAATTATTTTGATTGTAATTGCATCATCTTTACTCCTTTGCACCTGGTTATTCCTATTAAAACGAGTAGACGAGCTTGTATGCTATTCCTACCATGCAAATCGTATAGGATTAATTATCAAAGACCCGGATAGTATATTTATTGAATTAGATCCATATCTTACCGAGAGAATTAGTATAAGGGCTACTAGAAAGGATGTGTTCCAAGAATTAAATAAAATTAGCCCATTCCACTTGTCCTCAAAAAGAGAACTGTCAGATGGTACTATGGAAGAAACTGTCACATTATTTATGTGTTTAAATCCACTTAATAGTATTCCTGTGGATGTATATTTTGATAAAGATGGCTTATTCAGGTCAATTTACATAGAGTTTGACTACCCTTAATTCATTCTTAGTTGTATGTGTTATAAGAAGTACTAAGGACTATTACTGGTGCAACCTTCGTTCAAACCTGTGTTTTCCCCCAGCTAGGCTTTGCCCCCCTAACCTCCGCGGATGATTGCACTATAATTAATCCAGCTCCTAATCCGGGCCTTCTACCTGACGGCACGATGTCCAAATGGAGAAGGTGCCTGTCGGGTAAAGGGTCTTAGGGTGAGGTTAATAACATTGAGATAAGAGAGGGGCAAGCATGAAGAAAATCGTATTGCTAATATTCACCGCCATAATAATTCTATTTGGCATTTGTGTTTTTATTGTTGTACTCATTTCAACCGCCCATAATGAAATTAGAGTTGACCATAATAAACATTTACAACTTCTCAAACGTATTAATCTAGGATCAGAAATTGTTTCTACCCCCAAATTCCTAAATAACAACATATACGTTCAAACCACTAAAGAAATCATCGCGATCAATGAATCAAATTGGACAGTAATATGGAGAACAAGATGTCCCGGAAAAATCACAAATATTGGATTCATTATTTTTGATGATGAAATTTTTGCGCCAGATGACGAAGGAAATATCTGTCAAATTAATCTCAAAAATGGTTTAGTGGGTAATATTTATCGAATGCCATTTTCCCAAAATAGAATTAGAGGAATTATAGATGGATTGCTGGCAAGTAATGGGCAACTTGTTGTAGCTTATGACAGTATGATAATAATTTCCTGGAATACAGATAATAGAAATGAAAATTGGCGTTTTTATCCAACAGAAAAAACTTCAATATTGATCAGTGAAACTTCAAATGGGATTGTTTCTGGAATGTTCGATGGGATTCGTATATTTTCACGGAATGACGGGGAAATAATATCTGATCATATAACAAACCATCCGGTCACCTGGTTATCTGCTATTAACGAAGACAATATTATTTTTGCCACCACGAAAGATGGTATAAGCACGATCAATTTTTACAATACAGATACAAATATGATAACTAAACAAACCGTTATATCGCTTGATAATATACGCTGCATTACTGAGATGAATGGCGATTATTTTCTAAGTGGTAATGAATTAATAAAGCTGGATCAAAACCTCCAAAAGCTGTATTCCAATCCCAAAATATCAAATTTAGGGTGCATCGACCATTATTTGGATTATTCCTTTGTAATGGAGAATAGTTCCTCTCTTATCTTTTTCAATCGGGATACAGGTGAGTTGCTGTCCCGCCATAATTTTCTCTCCAATATCCTGCAAAAAACCTTACTTGTGCTTGATCCTTTATTAGTCAATGATCACCTCATTATTCCTTCAGGAAATAAACTTTGGGTTTACGAGTTTATCAACTATTAATTTTGGTAGGCACAGGTGTAGGGTGGGCTTCAGCCCACCATTCCAAGCATGCCCACCATTCCAGGCAAGCTCACCTATTCAAATATTTCATTCCAACAACCCCAAATTTCCGATATCTTTAGGTTCGGTTTCTCCCCAGCTTGCATCATAATATCCGGCGCTCAAATATTCATTGTAACTTGACCAACTCCAATCCGATAATCTCTTCACCAATCCATGTTTGATCGGGTTGAAATGGATGTAATTGATATTCATCGCCAGGTCTTTATCATCACGGATGGTGTGTTCCCAAAACCGGCGCTGCCAGATACCCCTTTCCCGTTTTCTCTTCCGGGATTCTGATATAACACCTTCCAAATCGGACTCCTGCAAACATTCGCGGGAAAATCGTGCTTTGATCAATTGCCAGCGCATGGAATAATCATCATCTCCATCCGCTAATTTCCAAATGCAATGAATATGATCAGGCAGAATGCAATAAGCGATTTGTTCAAACGGGTATTCGTTTTGGCTTTTTTCGATAATATTCAGCAGCGTGATAATGGATGATTCTTTTGAGAATATGGACAATCGTTCATTCGTGACCACGGTGAAGAAGTGTGTCCCGCCCGGGGCATGGATGCGATGATAATTCGGCATGATTAAGTATATTCAGGAAAGTCGAAACGAAGTTTTGAATGGTGGGCTGAAGCCCAACCTACCTCTCCACCCTACACTCTACCCTACACTCTACCCTACAAACGGTGGGCTAAAGCCCACCCTACCGCTGCTCCTACTTGCATGTAAATGCTATAATGAAATCTGGATGGTTTCCTGAATAGGAGGGCAAAATGGATCATAATACCCGTCACAAAAGGGTAGTTTTGAGTGTAATACTGGCCATTCTAGTCATGGCTTGCATGTGCAGCCCGGCGTCGCTGGTGGCGACAAAAACTCCTCCTCCGGATGTTCCCACGCCTGAAACCGCGGTTCCTCCAACGGAATTATCCCCAACCGAGACCGAAACCCCTCTGGTTGATGCTGTGGTTCCCACCACAATTACATCCGGGGTCGAGGGTTTGCAACCGGATGTTCCCTGGTTGATCGTATCCACCGATGATGGACTCTGGGCGGCTAATATGGATGGCTCCAACCTGGTCAAGCTGGCAGAAAAATCCTATCTGGAAATTGACCTGCAGCGGGCCATCTCATCGCCGGCGCATAAAATAGCGGTGTTGACTTCAGCGCAGGATTATTATCACAAGCTCGCCCTGCAGGTGATCTCCCTGCCTGGCGGGGAAGTCATTAAAACCATCGACCTTTCCACTGTGGATACCGAACCGGGAACGGATTCCGCCCCGGGTGATTCCAGCCTTGAGGCGATGCGGGCAGTTGCAGAACAATCGTCGTTCGCCTGGTCGCCGGATGGCACCAGGCTGGCTTTCACCGCCGCACTGGATAAACCCAATGCGGATATTTATGTCTACGATCTGGAAAGCCAGGATATTCAGAAGGTTTCTGACGATGCCGGGCAGGATTACTTCCCAGCCTGGTCGCCTGACGGCAAGTCCATCATGTACTTTGAGGCGGAAGGCTTCGGTACAGGTGCCGGTTATGCCATGTCCGGGATCTGGCTGGCGGCTGCGGATGGTTCCAGCACAAAGAAGCTGGTTACTCCAACAAGCAGCGGCGAACAGCTAGTCGGATGGCGGGATAATGAAACAGCCGTGTTGACAAGCTGGAGTCCTGCAAATGGGACCAACCAGTTGCGTCTGTATAATATCCGCACACAAAAACAAACCGTCCTGGTAAAAGGTGCGGTGATGGGTGCGGCAGTTGCCACCGGCATCGAAGTGGATTCCGGAGCGATCATGTATGGCTCAGAAGATGGGCTTTTCCTGCTTCCCCCTGCCACCACAACACCGCAAAAGCTCAGCGCAGAGAAGGTTTCCAACTACGGCTATCCAGCTGCCATCCGCTGGCAGGCAGATGGTAGGATTTTCATCGTCCATTCTGAGGGTGGAGTCATCTCCACTTTCATGGCGGATGGATCCCAACGGACAGATCCTCCGTTCAAAACGTCCGGCGGCACTCTGGAAGTGAGCTCCTTCGGGTTGATCTGGGGTTGGACAAACAAGGGTGGCGAGAATGAAGGCGCCTGGATCAGTGGGCCGGGAATGACCGATACACAGGTATTGAGCGGACCGGCATCCAATCCAAACTGGAACATTGATAACGACCTGCTGTTTTTCGTCGGGCAAGACATCTACCGGACAACCTTCAACAGTAATTATTCCGACTTCGCAAAGGTGGGCCCCCTGACCGGGAATGTCATCGACACCGCCTGGATGGGATTCGACGAGGCATTGGACATCAAATACGGACCGTGATCTTTGCTTCGGGGATGCTTCGCAAACACCGGCGCGAACAAAGAAATAAAGTGTCCAATCTTTTATGGTTCAATAAATTCAAACCAAGTATTTGGATATTCCCCTTGCAGTACAATAAAGGATTGTTTATCTTCTCGCCAATCAATTATTTCTTCTATATGATATTTCTTATTAATCAATTGGCGGGTTTCCCAATCAAATATATATAGATTATCCCCATCTTTTCCATTTCGAATTGCAAATATGCGTTGGTTATTTGTATTTACTACCTTACAGTAACCATATTCTATATTTTTACATAGTACTTCCTCAAACTGAAGTGTTTGGAAATTGAAGATAATTATTTCTCGTTTGGTGCTAGTGTAAATCACTAATCTTGTACTATAAGGATCCACAGATACGATATCAAATCCTGAGATGCTTAAGAGAAGGTCGTCAGATTGATTTTGTTCATCGATATTAATTATTCTTAGTTCGCTTTCTTGAAATACTTTATCATTACTTTGAGTTCTTCTTACCTCGTATAACAAGCCATATTTGGTCCAATCTATATTCGTTATTATGCTGTTATTGTTAAGTTTAGGTTTGAATTTCTGAATTACTTCTGCTTTTCGATTAAGTATGAAGATTTCCTGCGAATTTACTATCACGGCAAAAAGGGAACTATCTGGGGAATATGAAACACTACCACTAATAGCTGTATTTCTTTCTTCGAGTGGTTCAAAAATATACCTTTGAAGTTTATTTTGACTGGTTTCGATTTGGTAAATAATAAGTCGATCATAGGCACTTTTTTCATATCCACTATCTACATCATAGACAATAAACCCAGTACTATCTGGAAACCATGACTCTAGATAATAACTCCGAGGAATTATTCCGGGCGTAAATGGTATAGTTTGAGGCGCTAGGTCTTGTAAGATTTTTTTGGTTTGTAACGAAGTTACGGATACGGCGAAAGGATAATCAAGGGAAACTTTCCAAATCCCATCAGGTGAAAAATTTTCTAGGGAGCTCCAATATTCCTCAGGGATGGGCGTAATATTCGGTGGTAGCACAAAAATAGTCCATGTTGGACTTGCCCATGGAATTATAGTAGGAGTATTCTGTTGTTGAATTACTGAAGTTTTTTCAATCAAAGTCGTTGATGTAACCCTTAATTCTTTCAAGGAATCCCCACAAGCTACGAGTATACCCGTGAAGAAAAGAATTATTATGTTTCGAAATAATGCTTGAAATTTATTAGAAAATAACACCATTGTCCACTATTTTGTCTAGTTTACGATAAGGTCAATTATTTAAACCAGACGTAATTCCGATTCTGTAGCATAATACCTATTTACCCACACATGGAATAATTATATGTCAATTAATAGTTGTGGATGCATTCGGAATGCAATCTCACAACTTCTTATATCCTTCAGGAAATAGCCAGCACTCCCCCTTGAAGATCTTTATTCCGGGCCGACATCCACCTGCGGCCAATCAGTCTCGTCAAGAGCGTTACGGGGATCAAGGCACCAATTTTCTGCATGATCCAATTCACAAGGCCGGGGATGACAACGGCCTTTCCAGCCAGGGCGGCATTCAAGGTCATATTCGCGACTCGGCCAACGTCCATGGTGGTGAGCTGCCCCATCCACCCCTGGGCTTCGATCCCGCGGATGCAGTCCGGGTTGGTGGGCATTCCAGCCGGGCAGAGCACGGTTACGCTTGCGCCAATCCCCTTGATCTCCTCGCGCAGGGCAAGCGAGAAATCCAGCAGAAAGCGTTTGGATGCGGCATAAGTGGCCTTGACCGGCATCGGGTAAAAAGCTGCCAGGCTGGCCACATTGATGATGTGGAAGGTTTCAAGCGGGTTGCGAAACTGCAACGCGGCATGGGTCATCGCGATGGTGCCTTCCACGTTCAGCCGGATGATCGACTGGATCTGCCGGTTGGATTGTTCATAGAACAAGCCTTCGTAGTCGATGCCGGCGACATTGATCAAGGTGGAAAATACCAGCTGCTCACTCTGGATGCGGTCATAAAGGGCACTCCGCGAGGAAGGATCAGCCAGGTCGCATGCATAGGTGATCACTTTCACCCGGTAGCTGTTGCGCAGTCCGGCAGCCAGTACGTCGAGCGGGCCGGTAGATAGATCGGTCAGGAAAACATCCCAGCCGCGGCTGGCACATTCCACGGCAAAAGCCTTGCCCAAGCCGCCCGCTGCGCCAGTAATTAATGCCATCTTGTTGCGGGTGTATTTTAGCTCATAGTCATTCATGCTGTTCTTCCTCACTCAACCCGCACATTTTATCTGAAAGATCCCACAGTTTTGAAGCCGTCGCTCCGTCCATGGTTTTGGGGGATGGAGCCTTTGGGCGGCTGTCTTTCCAGTACACATCTTTTGAATGCTGGATGGACGGTTCGGTCAGCAAATAGACGATCCCCTTGGCGGGGACTTCGGGAGGAGTTCCTCCCGAGCGGCGCAGCTTCCAAACCCAGCCTGCCAGCAGGCGGAGTCCCCTTGAGACCCATGTCGGTCTTGACCAGCCCCGGGTCGGCGGCAAAAGCATGTACATTGGAGGCTTCACCCAGCCGGCGGTTCAATTCTGCCGTGAAAAGAACGTTGCAGAGCTTGGTGTTGTTGTACGCCTGCAGGCCGGTATAGTGGTGCCGCAACTGCGGGTCATCCCAGTTCAGCTTGCCGCCATAATGTGAACCGGAACTGACCGTGACCACCCTGCTCAGTGGAGTCTGTTGTAAGAGGGGCAGTAACTCATGCGTCAGCAGGAAGGGAGCGAGGTGATTGACTGCCCACTGCATTTCGATCCCGTCGGAGGTTTGGGTAAACCAGTAGGTGAAGGTCCCGGCGTTATTCACCAGGCCGTTGAGTGTAGGAATTTCCCGCGAGGAAAACATGTCCCGGATCTGTTCGGCCAGGTGTTTCACTTCGCGCTGTTCTGCCAGGTCGGCAACAAGATAGCTTACCTTTACGTCCGGATATTTTTGCTGCAGGCGCTGTTCGGCTTCCCGGCAGCGCTGGGGTGAGCGCCCGACCCCGATCACCGCTGAACCACCCGAAAGCAATGCCTCTGTCACAGCCAGGCCGATGCCCGAAGTGGCTCCGGTGACTACATATGTTTTATAAGATAAATCGATCTCCATTTTTATTCCTATCTGAAGTAATGAATTTATCCAAATAGTAGCCCTGTCCGGGGTGGAGTGTCATGTATATTTAGGTGGAAAAAGGGGGTGGAGAAGGGGGGGTGGAGAGGTGGAAAAGTGAAATATCACTGCGTCTGGATCAGGTGCAGATCCCTGGCGCGGTTGACAGCCTGTACCCGCGACTGGACTCCGAGCTTGCTATAGATATTGTTGATGTGCGTCTTGACGGTACTTTGGGCGACGGAAAGCCGCATGGCGATCTGCTGGTTGGTCAACCCCTCGTCGATCAACACCAGCACTTCGATCTCGCGGCTGCTGAGCGGTTCCAGTAAATAGTTGGAGATCTCATCTGCTGGTGGAGTGGTGTTCGCCCGGGCAGACTGGTTGGATTTTATCAGGATAAGCTGCCGGTTTGCGGGTTTCATGGCGCATCCAATATACACCCAACCCCGCCAGGATGATCAGGATGGGCGCCATCACCTGGATGAATATGCCGCCAGCGATCGCGCCAAAGACTACGAAGAATGTGATCCCGGCGATGGCCATTCCCCAACCGGTCAACGTGACGGCTGTGTGCCAGTGCTTCTCCCGGCCGGCCATCACCAATCCCACCCCGATCCCGGCCACCAGCAGCAGCCAGGCGTACGCCCATGATCTCCAATCTCCGGTCAAGACATTCAGGAGAAAAATGACCCCGAAGGAAATCAGCAAAGCTCCGGGTATATAGAACAGGGATGCCCAGTACCACCTGGGTTTCCAGTAAGGGACCAGGAAAAAGAATCCGCAGCCAAGCACCAGGAAAACCAGCGGCAGGGCGATATTCAACGTCCAGCCCAGGGCAATATTGACCGCGAAGAGAATGACGCCGGTTCCGGTTAGGATATAACTGATGACCCTGGCTGGTTTACTGAATAAGCTCATCGAACTCCATGTATGTCGCTAATGACAATTATATAGGCGATTTTAGCATAACAGTGGGCTGTTACCCACTACTTGAAAGTATTATCATGGATTTTGGAAATTAAAATATTAATGGAATGTATTTATTAATCATTTCAATTAAACCTAAGACACCACCTAATCCAATTAACAAAATGACTATTCCCGATCGTTTTATCCTGGTTTTATTATTTTCTACTTTTTTCTTCATATGCTTCTTTGCAAAGAATTCAATAATAAACCTATCAAACCCGAATTTTGAAAACCTGTTCTTAATTAGGTTGAAATATGAAGTATAAAAACAGTTTAAGATTAATATTGAATACATAAATATAGACACCAAGTAAAAAATCTTTTGACCGTCGTTTAATGGTTCCATAGTTTTCTCTGTTCGCACCAGTATGTGCAGCCCTCCGAAGCTAAGCGAACACCCCGGTAAATTACTCGGGATTATCTTTTGACCGAAATCCCCCTTGCTAATTACATACTACACGGCTGATAAGACTCATCGATCTCCATAAATGCGACTAATGACAATTATATAGGCGATTATTAATAAGTGAGCAGGAGCCGAATGAACTGCTCACCCTCATTCATATATATAAAGTGTATTAGCGAGGGGGAAAAATAAGAACTCACCATTTGTTAAGATTTCTTTACCTTTTACTGCAAGTGGATAGAAATTAGTTTTTAGGGTGGGAAGAGGAAATGCACCATTTCCTCGACCAGTGTTTAGATCAAATACATACAAAGAAGAAGATGATATGTCAGGTACATAAATGTTCTCATTTAATAGTAGCAATGGAGGTTCTACAGGTTCAGTATTTTTATTCCAAATAAGTGCCCCATTTTCTAGTGAATAAGATTGAATTGCTTCGTCTAAAGTGACAAAGAATTTATCACCGGATATATATACAGAAGAAACTTCGAATGGAGTGTTTATACACCAGTTTTCTTTCAATAATGCTATCGAGAATGAACAAATCTGGTTATTATCCTTTATTATTTTTTGATAAATTATCGTATCCTTATTATCAAAAGCATTTTTCCAATAATAACCTTTGTCAATAATTTCCTCAAAATATATATTTCCCCGACTATTTATGACAGAAAGAAATTCTGTTGTCATCAGAATAAACTGATCAGATTTATTATTGTAATAAACATGCCCACCACCCCTCCCGAGGTATTTTTTCCAAATCATGTTCCCATTCTTTCTATCATATGCCTCAATATTCCATGAATATGGACGAGTAACAAGGATTACATCCTTTGATACTGAAGAGACCATAGGTGGTCCGTCGTCTTTATCGTTTACAACAAATTCTTGAATCACATTGCCTTCAAGGTCCAATGTGATAATCTTATAATTACTGGTCACAATAATTTGGTCTTCGCAAACTTGAATGCCTGATCCTTCAAATTTCGCATTGCCCTCTATCTCTTTTTCCCATAGCAGTTCGAATTCATCCAATGAATAAGCAAAAAGATTTTCTCCATCCTCAACAAGGAGGATTTTATTCGTAAAGGTATAATCTTTTATATTGCCCGGAAATTCCAGCTTAGTTAATAAACTTATTGAACTATTAGCTACTGGCCTGGGGTAATAATTAATACATCCGGTTAGGACAATAACAACATAAAAAGATACAATAATTCGCTTTATCATTTGGAAACTCCGACTAAACACCTTTGCTATATTATCACAAGGTCAAGCTAAAAGACCCACCCGCAGTTCAAATTGATGGATCTCGCTGTCTTTAAAGAAATCGCTGATATCAATCCAAGGTCCATCATTTATTTATTATGCTGGGGACATCTCCATAACGGTCGATATGTCCAAAAACCCACATCAAAGAAGAGATAACAATAGTGTGACCACTCATTAATCCGTTTTCCACGTCGATGCCCCCAGATCATCCAATCTATAAATAAACTCTTCTCTTATAGCTGAAATTTCATAAGGATAACGTTATTCGGATTTAAAAAGGCAATCGGATTTGCTAATGCTGGGCGTAAATAAGTCTGAATTATTTAGTCCTGTAACTTGAATACAGCTATCACTTATTCCACTACTCAAACCTAGCAGGTCCACAAATACTTGCTAAATCGAAAATGTAAAATGACTTTATCTTTATTTTTTATGAAAATAACAATAAATATAATGGCTATCACTCATTAAATGGAGATAATGGTGCGACTTGGTAATCTCCAGCCAAAGCGCAAGTAGTTGGGTGGGTAGAATTCCAATAAAATCCATACTTATAATCGTAATACTTTACACCAATCCTGGTTGCGATATTCAGTGATGTGGTATTGCTTTAAGACGGGTAACATTATGGAAAGTCTATTCACGGCCAAGGTGTCTGAATAAAACCATGGATTTCCAGAAATACTCCAAGAACATAAATGAAGTAGAACATTAATAATTGCCAATTATTAATATGATTTTCAGAATAATCGCTTTAGCCATTTGGCTTTCAATATTCTCCTCACATTATTCATGTTGGCAGCATAACGGTTGAGCTTAACACCATCTGCAAAATAAATTCAAGATTCCTCGCCTCGCTCGGAATGACAGCTTTATATCGAGACCCGGCTTTAAAGGTTATTTCTCTCTTACCCTGCTGCAGACACGATCAACGAATCGATGGCCACTTCCAAATCGCCCCCGCCGCTTTTGCTGTCCTCTTCGATCTTCATCAACTGGTAATAGATCTTCTCCAGCTTGGGCATGGAAAAACTTGCAGCCTGTTTGTTCAGGTTCCTGGCCACATACGGAGCCACACCCAGCTCCCGGATGATCATCCCTTCGTCGCCGCGCGCATCCAGCACCTCGCGCGCCATCAGCAGCAGCCTGAACTGCCGGATGATCATCGGGAAGATCTCAAATTGAACGTCCTTGGTTTCAAGCAGCTGGTGAAAGAGCAGCATCGCCCGGTGCGGATTTTTCTGCCCGATGGCATCCACCAGGTTCCAGATCGTGGCAGAAGAGGTGGAGGTCGACAGCGCCATCACGTCTTCCATTTCCACCGGCCGCGTGCCCCCGACATATAAAGACAGCTTCTCGATCTCCAGGGCTGCCAGGCGGGTATCGTTGCCGACATATTGTGCCAGCTCGGCGGCGGCATCGGGTTTGATCCTGCAATTTTTAGCGGCCGCCTCTTTGATGATCCAGTCCGGCATATCCCGCGGGTCCGGCAGCGGGAAGGGTTTGATCAGCACCTTCCCGGGGTTCTGGCTGGCCCACTTCATGAGGAAGTGCGATCCTTTCAGGACCTCCCAGCTTCTGCCTTTGGTTTTGCTGTCCCAGGAGAGGGAATCTTCCACGATGAGGACCAAAGCGGTTGAGCCGGGCAATTCATCCAGTAGATTGATGAACCTTTTCCTGATATCACCTGCGCTGCCTTCACTGCCCCCCGATTCCGACTCTTCCAAATCGTCCCTTTTCCCCCTACCCATCTTAGCGAGAGGATTGGACAAGATGACCAGGCGCTTTTCCGAGAAAAACGGAGTTGACCTGACAATATTAATTAGGTCGTTCTCAGTGGATGTCTTTCCATCCATTTTGGTGATGTTGACATCCCCCATGGCGCCATCGCCCAGCTCATGCTCAAGCGTCTGGATGTACTGCGAAATGGCAATGTCATCATCCCCGTGGCAGATGATGACATTCTCTTCAGGCAAAGGCATAGGTTTATTTACCGATCTTAGTAGCGCGGTTTACGCATGACCAGCGTTCCGGCAATTTTGTCGTGCAATCCCTGTTTTTGCGCTGTCCAGGCAACCATGAGATAACCGATCCCCAAAATGAGGGAAGAAATATACTTCCCCAGGCATCTGCCGGTTGCAGTGCCAAAACCGACGCGGTCGCCATCCATGTCGGTGACGATGATGCCCACCAACCCTTTTCCGGGAGTCGCCTGCAGGCCGGAGCTTTCAAAACCTGCATAATAGAACCAGTAGACAAGGAATGATCCCAGGCTGGTAAATAATAACAACTCCAGCATCGGTCCCATCATGACATTTAATACAGCCTGCGGGTCCTGCCCGGCCATCGCCAGATCATTTACAAGGCTTGGGGAAATGGAATCGCCATACACCCGGCCGATCCCATAATTCACTCCATAAGCGATCGCGCCAAGGATGATGCTGTCGATGATATACGCACCAAACCTGCGCCAGAATCCTGCATATTCCCTTACAGCTTTCGCACCGGTGTCTTGAAATGATGTTTGTGGATACAACGATAGATCTAAATTTTCCATGCTCGCCTCTTTTATCCTTTGGTACTTACCCGATAGGCTTTGGTTCCCCCGCGGGGATAAACCGATATCCCGGTAAGTTCAAGTTGGCCAGGAACTCCACTGGTCGTTACTTTGGATTGCAGTTTATATGCCAATGGCTGGGCAACCATGAGCGCCAGGGTGGAAAGAATGATTGCATTGGGTAAGCGGTCCAGCTTATCACGCAGACCCTTTTTCGCACCCAGCATGGTTAACCACGCGGCGAATCCGGCAAAGGCTCCCATGGTGGCATAGTTGGTGCCGCAGTTGGGGTGGATCGCCAGGTTTTGTTCCCCGGCGCGAAGGCGGGCCAAGGCCGCCACGACGGCATCCGTCAGGTCGTCCAGTTCCACGTTGCCGATGAGCCAGAATCCACCTGCATCAGACAGACCTGCCAGACCAAGCCCCGGAAAACGGGTTCCAAGCACATGCAGTGTGGCATGCTCCAAACCATGATTACGACGAACCCTGGATAATATTTTGTTATCGAGAAGTTTATTCATTTTCGCCTTCCGTTCCTTTCTGACGCTTAACCGCTTTATTTTCCGGTGCAGGTACTGCCCAATCCTGGACCAGTGCATGATTCAATGCTTCACGCAGTGACCTGGCTTCGATCACCTTGATACCTTCGGGATAAGATTCGCCGCCGCGCAGCCGTTTGGGCACCACCGCTGAACGAAAGCCCAGTTTGGCGGCTTCCCGCAGCCGGATCATCATATGGCT
Organism: uncultured Chloroflexia bacterium; assembly: GCA_963827895.1. Classification (GTDB taxonomy): domain Bacteria; phylum Chloroflexota; class Anaerolineae; order Anaerolineales; family Anaerolineaceae; genus PNON01. The sequence goes on from CAWHCY010000017.1 coordinate 75,722, forward strand.
GGCCTGGCGCAGCTCCCCGGAAAGGCCGATCTCACCGATCAGAACAGTATCCGCTTTGACCGGGATATCCCGATGAGATGAGGCAATGGCCGCAGCCAGAGCCAGATCGGCAGCCGGTTCGGTGATGCGCAAACCGCTGACCACGTTGGCAAAAATATCCTGTTCGCTGAGATTAATACCCACCCGACGGGTGAGCACTGCTGCAATCAATAGCAGCCGGTTCAGGTCAAACCCGTTGGGTGTGCGGCGCGGGTTGCCAAAGTTGGTGTGGTTGGTGAGCGCTTGAACCTCCACCAGCAGCGGCCGCGTCCCTTCCATGGTGACTGCAATGGCAGAGCCGGGCGCGTTCACCATCCGCTCGATCAAAAACGCCTCGGACGGGTTGGTGATCTCAACCATGCCGCGTTCACGCATTTCAAAGACGCCGATCTCGGAAGTTGGACCGAAGCGATTCTTGACTGATCTAAGCAAGCGGTATGACTGGAAGCGTTCCCCTTCCAGGTAAAGTACGGTGTCAACGATATGCTCCAGCACGCGCGGACCGGCGATCAGGCCTTCCTTGGTCACATGCCCGATGAGGAAGACGGTAATGTTGGCTGTTTTCGCCAGCTCCCGCAGGCGGGAGGCTGTTTCGCGCACCTGCGAGAAGGAACCGGCCGAGGATTTCATCTCCGGCAGGTATACAGTTTGAATGGAATCGATGATCAAAATTTCCGGCTGCACCTGGCTGACATGGCTGAAGATCGTATCCAGGTTGGTTTCGGTGACCAGTAACAGGTCGGTGGGCAGATTTTCGGGGACGCTTTCATCTTCGGTCAGCAGGCGCAATGCCCGCATGCGGATCTGGCGTTCCGATTCTTCGCCCGAAGCATAGAGGATCCGGCGGGTGGCAGACATTTCGACTGCAAGCTGCAGCATGAGCGTTGATTTGCCAATGCCCGGATCACCACCGATCAGGACGATCGAACCGGGGACTATTCCACCGCCGAGGACACGTGCAAATTCGCCGATCGGAAGCACCATGCGAGCTTCATCATCCCCGGAGATCTCCGACAGGCGTCGGGGTACAGACCGGCTGGAAAGGTGCCCGGCTTTCTCAACCAGCGCCGGGGTAGCTTCGACCAATTCCTCGATCATGCTGCCCCAAGCACCGCAGCGCGGGCATTTCCCCATCTGCTGGGCGGAACTTTTTCCGCAATTCTGGCAAACAAACCGGCTGTGTGTTTTTGGCATAGGATAATTATAGCTGTTTGGAGGAATAAGTGGAAAATTATGGATCAATTACATCGCCTGGACAGCCGACTGGAAATCATGACCTGCTATTTTTGAGGTGGTCAAGACAAATTGCCCATATAACAGGAATGAGTTTTGAATTCCGGGGCAAGAGATAATTTATGCAACATCAATTGTTTGCTGCAATGAAACACCGGTTATTGCGTAAGGCTTAATCCAAAATCTAAGAGACTACTTCTTCTTACATACCCAAAATGGCGATGATTTTGTACGTACATTAATCTTTCGGCAGCATTCAGACGGACATTGTGTATCAGAACAAACACCTTTTCCGCAAACTATCTCAGGGCACTTGGGCACAGTCAGGCCGAAGTTAAAACAATTGGGAGTGTTAAATAACGCAGATATGCATGCGTCTCCTTGCTTTATATATCCAGCAGGACAATTCTTGGTCAACCGGGTAAGGCACACACCGGGAGAGATTTTTATCAAAATAGAAGCCCTGGGCACAACAATCGCCCGTCCGGTCCAGGCATGCACCCATCTGGGGATCAAAATATTGTGAGGTGCTGCACCCAAAAGTAGTTGTGCCGCTCGTCAAAGCTGGGATGCAGCCAAAACCAGCATCCGCCATTGTATAGCCTACCGGGCAGGTTTCGCTCCCCTCCGGAAAACAACCATACGGGTTTTCAGTAGTGGGTCCAGTTCCTGTCGGACATTCAGAATTGGGTACAGCAGGAAGTGCCGTCCTTGTCGGGGTGGTATGCCGGGTCACAAGCCAGTTCTTTTATCGGCGGACAATTCGGCTGACCAAGCTGGTAATACTGATCAATATTGTTTGTATCCTGGGTGGAGGTGTCTCCTTCGGCTAAAACCCGGGTAAGGCAGGCAGAATTTTCTTTTCCGGGAACCGGAACACAACACGCGCTCCGCGGATTGATCATATAGTTCACTAGGCATCCCGTCCAGGGACCTACGGTAGGCAGGCATTCACCAGTCTTTTCGTCCAGGTAGGTGCCATCCGGACATTGAGTTAAGTTTTCGGCTTTTGTTATTAACACACAGCCATGCTCTTGAACGTATTCCAAATCGCCCGGGCAGGTAAGCGCACCTACACTCTCCTGCTGTATCTGCCAGGCAGGTGAGACCGTCAGGGGAAATCTGTGTTCCTTCTGGGCAGCCGGATTTCACAGCATCACCCATTTCCGGTTGTTGAATACATCCAATATACGGGTCAAATGTATATCCAACCGCACACCCATTCTGCAGAATGGGTATGACATAATCCTGCCTCGTCTTTGAAGTATCCTGCTTCGCAGCTGCCTTCTACGGATTTTGCTGGTACACAGCAGCCTAGATTAGGATCCAGCTCATACCCTGTCGGGCAGCTATCACTCTTTTGCATGACTGTTTTGTCTTTGTTTTCCGGGTCAACAACACACCCTCCCACCGAGCTGTCCCACTTATACCCCTGCGGGCAGGTTCCCTTGATCTCGCTCTCTATTCGTAAATCCAATCCGGTGTTGAAATATGGATTGGTTTCCCTGTCCTTATAAACGACTGTGTCTCCGACACTGACGGGAAGTTGGAAAGTACTACAACTGACCATCTTGATCTCCTGCATCCAGATTCAGTCCAATTCCATAATGAATACAGATTTGGATATTCGCACTTGTTCCTGGTTCCGGACTACACTCCTTTACATAGGAATGTCATCCCATCAATTTTGTCGACCTTGTCACTGGCGGTACATTCTAGTTCCAGATCATTCACCATTGCGGATATTCCGCTGACCGGCTTACTTGTGGTTACTTCCACCGTCCCAACCTTATCAGTAATTGGGACAAGTAGAAACTGACCGTAGAGATACCTCCTTTGCCGCTCACCGCTCCCGATGAAGCATTCATTGGGTGGGGTATCTCCGGTGGGTGTCTGGCAGAATGATCTATACTTTGCCAGACAAAATGGTGTGTACGCTTTACTGTCCGCTACACAGCGAAATCCCACATCTTCAAATTCCAGTCCCGGGTCCACTCCAAACCGCGCCGCAGACCGTCGAATCTTGGGCAGTATCCTTATAGCTGCCACCTCGAACCACTTTCTGGTTTCCCTTTTCATTGCCTGTAGCCTGGAATAACTTCGCTGTCTGGTAGATTTTCGGATTGTACGAGTCGCTGACCCATTCCCGCACGTTTCCCGCCATGTCCCGAACCCCATACTGCGATTTCCCTTCTTCATAACTGCCTACGACTGCTGTATCTTCCTTGCACCCGTTACTGTTGGCCAGACTGCAATCAACTGCAGATGTTCCCCACGGGTAGATGTTACCTGAATACCCGCGCGCTGCTTTTTCCCATTCGGCTTCACTTGGCAGACGTCCATTTTGTGATTTGCAGTAATTGTTCGCCTGCTTCCAGGTAACTCCGACCACCGGGTTCAATTGATACGCCGGGTCTGTAAAATGACTCTTTGGTCCTGTTTCCGCTGTGGATGGTGCTGAGCATTTCCCCGTTGCTACACAGGCCGCATATTCTGCATTGGTCGCTTCGTTTGTCATGATCCAGTATCCCGGTAGTATGACCGCATGCTCCGGAATTTCATCTTCTTTGGCCTGTGGATCCGTGTCTTTGCTTCCCATCAGGAATTCCCCGCCCGAGATGAATTGATAAGTTGGGATCCTCGTCGGTTCAGGCACTAGGGTTGGTGTGGGTTGTATTTCTGCAACTTCTGGTGTTTCGCTCGGTTCAACCTCAGTCGGATTAACCACGGTCGGTTTATCCGTGGGTTGGTCCGTAATAATTACGACTGGAGAGGGTAAAATGGTTGTTTTTGGCGGTGTACACGCCGTTAGGGTAATAGTCAAGATGAATAATATTCTAATTGCAGCTATGATCCCTTTTTGCATTTTCCCTCCCGTGCTCTGCGGTGACTTTTTTGTGCTGTTATGCTCATTATATACTAATGGCTTAAGTCTAATTAATCCGATACTAAATTCATATCTATGTCGTTCACTATCAATTTGCTGTTTTACTTTATAGCATTACTTCGTGTGTAACAAAATGGTGGACGCTTGATCTACCGTTTTGTTACTATAGAGGAATAACACTCATCGATCGTGACCTTCTATTCAAATAAAAGCTGGCATTCTATATTTATTTTTAGGTTATTGAAGAATTTATTTCTTACTACAACCTTGGCCACCACGAAACATAAAAGAAGGTGGTAAATCTATACCATTGACAACATTCCGGCTGACAATTCTTAACGGTACAAACTACTTCATCACAATTTAGCTTAGGGCACTTTGGCACAGTCAGTCCGAAGTTGAAACAATTGGGTGTGTTGAATGACGCAGATACGCAAGTGTCCCCTTGCTTTATGTATCCGGCAGGACAGTTTTGGTCAACCGGGTAAGGCACACACCTGGAGAGATTTTTATCAAAATAGAAGCCCTGGGCACAACAGTCGCCCGTTCGGTCCAGGCATGCTCCTATCTGTGGATCAAAATATTGTGAGGAACTGCACCCAAATGTGGTTCTGCCGCTCGTCAAAGCCGGGATGCAGCCAAAACCAGCATCCGTCATCGTGTATCCTTCAGGGCAGGTTTCACTCCCTTCCGGAAAACATCCAAACGGGTTTTCGGGAGTGGGTCCCGTTCCTGTCGGACATTCAGAATTGGGTACACACGTAGCACCATCCTGGCTGGTGTGGTAAGCCGGGTCACAAGTCAGTTCTTCTATCTGAGGACAATCCGGTTGACCAAGCTGGTAGTACTGGTCGATATAACTTGTATCCTGGGTTGAGGCGTCTACCTTGGCGATAACTCGGTTAAGACAGGCTGAGTTTTCTTTTCCGGGAACCGGGACGCAACAAGCGCTCCTTGGATTGATCATATAATTGGCTGGACATCCCGTCCACGGACCAGCGGTTGGCAGGCATTCACCTGACTTTTCGTCCAGGTAGGTACCTTCAGAACACTGATTTGGTGTTACTACTATTTTTTGTAACACGCAGCCATGCCCTTGAACGTATTCCAACCCGCCCGGGCAGGTAAGTGCACCTAACTCTCCTGCTGTATTTGCCAGGCAGGTAAGGCCGTCAGGAGATATCTGTGTTCCTTCCGGACAGCCGGATACCACAGCATCACCCATTTCCGGTTGTTGAATGCATCCTATATACGGGTCAAATGTAAATCCTGCGGCGCAACCATTCTGTAGAATGGGTATACATAACCCGGCCTCGTTGTGGAAATATCCAGCTTCGCAGCTGTTTTCCACAGTACTGCCAGGTATACAGCAGTTAAGGTTTGGGTCCAATTCAGACCCAGTCGGGCAATTTTCACTTTTTTGCGTGACTGTTTTGTCTTTGTTTTCTGGATCAACAACACACCCTCCCGCCGGGCCGTCCCAAATATAACCTTGCGGGCAGGTTCCCTTGATCTCGCTTTCTATTCGTAAATCCAATCCGGTGCTGAAATATGGATTGGATTCCCTGTCCTTATATACGACCGTGTCTCCGACACTGACGGGAAGTTGGAATGTACTGCAACTGACTGCTTGGTCACCCATTTCCAGGTTCATTCCTATTCCATTATTGATGCAGATCTTTAACGACAACCTCTGATTTCGGGTTCAGGAATTTTTCCCTTACACCGAAATAACTTAAAGTCGTTGGTGCCACATTCAAGATTCAGGTCATTCACCATTGCGGATATTCCGCTCACTGTTTCGCTTGTTACTACTTCCAACGCACTATCATCTTCGCGAATGGGGCACGTAAAACTGACCGACGAGATACTTCCTTGGCTATTTACCACTCCCGATGAGCAATCATTGGGTTGAGCATCTCCGGTGGGTACCTGGCAGAAAGATCTGTACTTAGCCAGACAAAATGGTGTGTACGCTTTGCTGTCCACTACACAGCGAAACCCTACATCTTCAAATTCCAGAACGGGGTCTACTCCAAACCGTGCTGCCGACCGTGAATCTTCGGCTGTATCCTTATAGCTGCCACCCCGAATCACTTTCAGGTTTCCTTTTTCATTGCCTGCGGTCTGGAATAACTTCGCTGTTTGGTAGGTTTTCGCATCGTACCCGTCGCTTACCCATTCCCGCACATTCCCGCCCATATCAAGTACCCCATACTGCGATTTTCCTTCATCATAACTGCCTACGGCTGCTGTATCTTCCTTGCACCCGTTGCTGTTTGCCAGGCTGCAGTCAACACCAGATGTTCCCCACGGGTAGATGTTACCTGCGTCCCCGCGCGCTGCTTTTTCCCATTCGGCTTCAGTTGGCAGACGGCCATTTTGTGATAGGCAGTAATTATTCGCCTGCTTCCAGGTAACTCCGACCACCGGGTTCAATTGATATGCCGGGTCTGCATAATGACTCTTTGGTCCTGTTTCCGCTATCGCCGGTTCAGGGCATTTCCCCGTTGCTACACAGGCCGCATATTCTGCATTGGTCGCTTCGTTTGTCATGATCCAGTATCCCGGAAGTATTACTGTGTGCTCCGGAATCTCATCTTCTTTGGCCTTTGTATCCATGTCATTGCTTCCCATCAGGAACTCCCCACCCGAGATGAATTGGTACTCGGGGATATTGGTGGGTTCAAGCACTGTGGTTGACGTGGGTTGTATTTCTGCAACTTCTGGTGTTTCACTCGGTTCAACCTCGGCCGGTTTATCCGTGGGTTGATCCGTAATCATTACGACCGGGGAGGGTAAAATGGTTGTTTTTGGCGGTGTACACGCCGTCAGGGTAAAAGTAATGATGAATAATATTCTAATTGCAGCTATGATCCCTTTTTGCATTTTCCCTCCCGTGCTCTGCGGTGACTTTTTTGTGCTGTTAGCTCATTATATACTAATGATTTGTTTTTTATTATGTATTCCCTTGTTGTGGGTTGTTTTCACAAGTCTGGTAAATATATCAACTTATTGTTTTGGTGAACAAAAAATAGCCGCTCATTGAATGAGCGGTTATAAAAAATAACAGATATAAAATATGGGCACGATACATCGTGCCCATACGGGGAAACTTGTTACACCTTTTCTTTTTCTGCTTCCGGTTCTTCCAGGTCGAGACCTTCCTTCTTCAAGATGATCTCTTCGCCTTCAGCCAGGTCAACCAGGATGGTATCGCCGTCCTCAAAGTCACCTGAAAGCAGTGCATCTGAAAGCGGATCTTCCACGTATTGCTGGATCACCCTGCGCAGCGGCCGGGCACCCATATCCGGGTCATAACCCAATTCGCCAAGTTTCTGCAAAGCGGCAGGAGAGGCATGCAGTACGATCTCATGCTCCTGAACACGAAGGGAAACCTTATCCAGTTCGAGTTTTACGATGGTCTGGATGTGTTCCTTGTTCAAGGCGCGGAAGACCATGACACCATCCAGGCGGTTGATGAACTCCGGCCGGAAGACACGCTTGAGCGAATCGAGCAGTTTCTTGCGCATTTCCTCATACTCTTCCTGCTCTTCCATCGACTGGTCACGCTGAACGGAAAAACCGAATGAGGTCTGACGCTTGATCATATCCGCGCCGATATTGGAGGTCATGACGATGATCGCGTTACGGAAATCCACTTTACGGCCGCGGGCATCCGATAGATGTCCTTCTTCCATGATCTGTAGCAGCATATTGTGAGCTTCTGGGTGGGCTTTCTCGATCTCGTCAAAGACGACGATCGAATAAGGCCGCCTGCGTAATGCTTCGGTAAGCTGACCGGATTCCTCATACCCGACATATCCGGGAGGAGCTCCCACCAGACGGCTGACACTATGACGTTCCATAAATTCAGACATATCCAGTTGAATCAGGGCTTCTTCACTGCCGAAAAGGAAGCTGGCTAATGCCTTGGTTAGTTCGGTCTTCCCCACCCCGGTTGGACCAAGGAAAATGAAGGAACCGATCGGCCGTGCCGGGTCTTTCAACCCTGCCCGTGCCCTGCGGACTGCTTTGGCGATCGCAGCGATGGCTTCTTCCTGCCCGACGATATGCTTCTTCAGTTCTTCTTCCATTTGCAGCAAACGCGCGGATTCTTCCTGTGCGATCTGCATGACGGGAACGCCAGTCCACATGGCGACCATTTCGGCAATATCATCCGCGGAGACGATCGGGCTGGTATCCCTATCCCAGGTGTTTTTCAATTTATCGATCTGGACTTCCAATCCGTTTTCGGTGTCGCCCAGTTCGATCACCTCGTCGGCCAGGTTGTTTTCCACAGCCAGACCGCGTTGTGCACGGACGGATTTTAATTGTAATAACAGGTCTTTGAATGTTTGGGCTGTTGCGCTTTTATACATCCTGACCCGGGATGACGACTCATCGATCAAGTCGATGGCCTTATCCGGCAGGAAACGTTCAGTCACATAGCGGGCAGAAAGTTTTGCGGCAGCATCGAGTGCATCATCCGAGATGCGCAGCCGATGGTGTTCTTCGTAGGCGGGACGTATTCCTTTCAGGATCGCTATGGTTTCTTCCACAGACGGCTCATTCACGATCACCGGTTGGAAGCGCCTTTCAAGAGCCGCATCCTTTTCGATGTGCTTGCGATACTCATCCAGCGTGGTAGCACCGATCACCTGCAGTTCGCCACGCGATAAAGCCGGTTTCAGGATGTTGGCTGCGTCCACCGAAGAACCAGCAGCACCTGCGCCAACTAGCATGTGTACTTCATCGATAAACAGGATGGCTTTGGATGCTTTCAGTTCGTCTATGACACGCTTCAAGCGTTCCTCGAACTGGCCGCGGTACATTGTACCGGCCACCAGGGAACCCACGTCCAACTGTAAAACCCGTTTGTCGAGCAACGGTGCTGGGACATCACCGGAAACGATGCGCTGGGCAAGTCCTTCCACGATGGCGGTCTTTCCCACGCCAGGTTCGCCGATCAACGCCGGATTGTTCTTATTCCTCCGGGCAAGGATCTGGATCACGCGTTCAATTTCCATCTGACGGCCAATGACCGGGTCCAGCTTGCTTTGTTCAGCTAGGTAGGTGAGATCAACAGCGAGCTGATCCACCAATGGTGTCTTGGATTTGGAAGCTTTTTCCTCTTCCTTTTTGCCGGTTGATGTTTGATTGACCGGACCCACCACAGCAGATGAATTTTCCTGTAGCACTCTCCTGGTTTGACGCCTGATCTGTTCAGTAGTCACACCCAATTTCTTTAATACATCCACTGAAAGGCCGTTGTTGGCGTTGACCAAACCAAGCAGCAAGTGTTCAGTGCCAATATAGTGATGACCCATCCGGCGGGCTTCTTCAATTGCCCCTTCGAGTACTTGCTGTGTATCGGGACCCAACTCGATTTGAGAGGGTTTAATGCTGGTCTTCTCTGTTAGGCGTTCCACGATCTCTTTGATGCGGTCTTCTTCAAGACCGAGGTCATGTAATACACGGCTGGCTACGCCACCATCCTCCTGGATCAATCCTAGAAGAAGGTGCTCTGTACCCACCCGTTCCTGATTCATGCGTTCTGCTTCTTGATGCGCCAGGCTCAACACCCGTCTGGCTCGCGCCGTGAACCGTTCCATTCCTGCCATATGTACCTCCATGCCTGTGCTTGAGACGATAATTCACAGACGACAATTAATACCGATAAACCACTGGATGCATCCAAATTGAAATCGTATTTCATCCAGTCCCCGTGTGACTCTTTCAATCAGATTCTACCCTATTTTCGAGGCATTTTTACGATATTCTCTGCAATGTATAATAAGAATCGGATTGTCCGCTGATAACCCCCACCCTGTGTCCATTTTGGTGTTCACTTAAACTTAATTAAGAACCACCTTTTCGATCCCAGGAATCGTCACTTTGGCTATATTTATTGTCCATCTTAGTTGATTTATAGATTTACAGCGGAAGTAATTCGTGGGAGCTTACCTTGACACCAACCAATCTTTATGTCACTAAAGCTGTTCAAAATTTGAAATTGCATTCCGCCATTCATCGGTCACGAGGATGGTTGACAGGGTATGGTAGTTATATGCCACCATGACCGTTGTCGCAGTACTCATCACCATGCCGTTGTCAGCATCCTCGATCTGATAATCAAAATCAAGGCTCTTGTTGCCGATCCGGGTTACCCTTATTCCAACCCGAATATTCTGATCCAGCTCGATTGGCTTCAGATAAACCAGATGGGCATCGGCAACGATCAATCCCAGGTCCCGAAAAGATTTCCCGTCCCATAAGTTGAGGTGTTGGATATAGGCCAACCGGGCAGATTCGATAAATGATAGAAAACGGGCGTTATTGACGTGCCATTGGGGATCGAGGTCGCTGTACCTTATTTGGATCGGATAATAGAAATTATATTTTGTCATCTTTGCCTATTGTTAGTCAAAATTGTTAGGATCATAATTGTAGAGGATATTTCGGATTCTGTACATCATGCTATAAACTAACTGTTAAGAATCGCCATGTTGAAAATTATGATAAAATAGAGGATAATTGATAAACTTTATCGATATTGTAATGGAATTATAGAGGAATTTCATGCAAATCACTCGCCAGGCAGATTACGCGATCAGGGCAATTCTTTATTTATCATCATTAAATCCTACCGATAAGGCAGCCACAAGCCTGATCGCTGAAAAACAAGAGATCCCGCCATCATTTCTGGCAAAGATCATCTCCCAGCTTTCGATAGCGGGATTAATCCATACTTCCCGCGGAGCAAAAGGTGGTGTCACCCTGGCAAGAGACCCAGCCACCATTTCCCTTTTGGATGTTGTTGAAGCTATCGATGGCCCGGTGTCATTGAATGAATGTACGATAGATCCACGCGCCTGTGTTCGCTCTTCTGGTTGCGCGATGCATTCGTTTTGGTGCGAAGCCCAGGAAGAATTGGTCGGCCGGCTGGGTAAAACAAACTTCGCACAGTTCGTAAATTAATACCTAACAGCTCAAATTCAGGGTATTCAAATACCCCTGGAGGATTTTATGGCTTTCGGTACTCCTGTCAGTCGTCACTGCGTAATCACTCTTCGAACCAACGATATTGTTGTCGATATGGGGGATAATAACTATCTGAACATTCATACCGGTGGTTTTGTTAAATGCAAAGAAGACGATATTTCACACACCACCTCCGATTTAGAACTGGAAGTTCTGCGGTTGGCAAAACTGGTCGACAGTTATGATGCAAATAAAGTGTATATAACCGCATTACAGGATCCTCCACGCGGCTCGTTGTAATAGCTTCCCTGAATAATAATTACAATATAATTTTCGTCACAGTAAAACCTTTCTTTTTTGACTCAAGCACTTTATCATAAGTTATCTTGGTGTGGAGTCTTCTATGAAGTGCTTGCGGATTTCAAATCGCGGATTGGTAATCTCCCTCATTGTTCTGTTTTGTGTGACGATAGCGATTGCTTTTCTTACTCCCCTGGAGCAGACCCTCGGAGGTAATCTTCGCTTAATTTATTTGCATGGCGCCTGGGTATGGACCGGGATAGTTACTTTCTGCGCAGCGGGAATCTTTGGACTCATCGCGTTACTGCTCCGGAACCAAAGGCTGCATGCCTGGTCACGGGCAACTGGCTGGTCGGGATTGTGTTTTTGGGTCACGTACCTGCCCATGTCCATGGCAGTCATGCAGATCAATTGGAACGGATTGTTCTTTGACGAACCCCGTTGGAAAGTGCCATTCACTTTTGCAGTGATCGGCATCCTGCTGCAAGCAGGATTACTTTTTATAAATACCTCCTGGATCACCTCCTTTTCTAATTTGCTTTTTGCTTCTGCCCTGATGTTCAACCTGATGAGGATGGATAGTGTCTTGCATCCCGATTCACCGGTTTTTTCTTCGGGCTCTTCTGGAATAAAACTAATATTTATCCTACTGCTCATTTCCACGATCATCATGAGCGGAGTGCTATCTTATCTATGGATTCGATATTTTCCATGGAAAGCATCGCTTCAACCAGGGAAGGAGAAATAATTTGCTGATCCATTCTGCTTCACAATTATTAACCCTGGCCGGTGGACCACAACGCGGAAATCAACTGGGAACCCTGGGAATCATCCAAAATGGGGCAGTATTAGTACGAAACGGCCTGATCGTGGAAACTGGATCTTCTGATCTATTGATCAAGAAATATCCGGAAGAATCCCGTCTGGACGCAGGTAATCAGGTTGTCATGCCTGGATTCGTTGACCCGCACACGCATCTCATCTTCGCGGGAGACAGGGCACGGGAATTTGAAATGCGGCTGCAGGGTATGACATACATGCAAATCCTGGCCGCAGGCGGTGGAATCCTCTCGACTGTCACTGCCACCCGGTCAGCTTCAGGGGAGGAATTAACCGCCCAATTAAGAAAACGTGCGCGCATGATATTGCGCTTATGGAACTACAACCTGCGAAGTCAAAACCGGTTATGGACTCACGGTTGAATCTGAATTATTACAATTAAAACTCATTGCTAATTACCAGGATACTTTCAGTCCCGATTTAATGCCGACCTTCCTGGGGGCACATGCTGTTCCCCCGGAATACAAAGACGATGCATGGGGGTACACAAACCTGATCAATCTCACGGATGCTGCCGGAAATACTGGAGCACTGGAAGCTGGAGTTCCCCGGAAAACCATTGCCCTTCGTGGATGTCTTTTGCGAACGCGGCGCATTCAACCTGGAACAAAGCCGCAGCATCCTGGAAACTGCAAAATCGCTTGGATTCCCATTAAAGATCCATGCGGATGAGTTTGAAAATCTGGGCGGGGCCAGCCTGGCAGCACAACTGGGAGCAGTTTCTGCCGACCACCTGGTAAGAACCAATGCCTCTGATATTGCTGCACTTGCAGCCAGTTCCACTATTGCGGTCTCGCTACCATGCACGCCATTCGGTCTGGGGGAAACCGAATTCACACCAGCCAGGGCAATTATTGAAGCAGGTGGAATGTTGGCGCTGGCTTCAGATTTTAATCCGGGCACAGCCTGGTGCGGGAATATGCAGTTTGTGATCGCCCTGGCATGCAGGTATATGAAACTCTCGCCGGCTGAAGCCATTGCGGCCGCTACAATAAATGCGGCTGCAGCTATCGAGTCGGATTCACTTATCGGTTCAATTGAACCCGGGAAAAAAGCCCATCTACTGATATTGAATGTCGACGATTACCGCCAGTTGGGTTACCAGTTCGGTGGGAACCTTGTGCATACAGTAATTAAAGACGAATATATCATTGAAAATGAAGATGAGGATTGATGCCAACCATCGAACAGGCTAGAGAATGGTACTCCGACACCGACCCGGTGCATGATTTCGGTCATATCCAACGTGTATACTGGATGGCTGAGAAAATTGGTTCAGCTGAAGGCGCAGATATGGAAATCATCCGTGCAGCTGCTTTATTGCACGACGCAGAAGATAGTGCTCCGGGCGGGGATGGAAGCGAACGGGCCAATCACCACAATGCATCTGCTTTATTTGCCCGGCGAATCCTGGAAGCTGAAGGCTGGAGCGAAGAACGCATCGCTTTGGTACAGCACTGCATACGCGCCCACCGCTTTCGCGGCAAGGAAGAAGCTCCCACTACAATCGAGGCAAAAGTGATCTTCGACTCAGACAAACTGGATGTTTTAGGCGCTGTTGGGGTAGCCCGGACGATCGCTTATGCAGTCCTCGACCATAAACCGGTTTATTCCGAACCCTCTCAGCAATTCATCCAAACCGGAAAAGAAATTCCCGGCGAGCTGCACAGTTCATATCATGAATATCTCTTCAAGCTATCCAAAGTCAAAGACCGTTTGTTCACCGGGACCGGGAAGAAGATCGCTGAATACAGGCATGCCTTCCTGGTGGATTATTATGAGCGGTTAGCCAATGAAATGAAAGGGCTGGATTAATCCATGCTTGAAAATGAAACAAAACCCACCCTTCAAGAAGTCGAGCTGCTTGCCCGTGAGGCGGGTAAATTACTCATGACCCGCTATGGTAAAGCCCACGATATCAAAATGAAGGGTGAAGTGGATTTGGTCACAGAGGCTGACCACCTTTCAGAAGAGCTCATTCTGGATCATATAAAGAAACTCCACCCTCTCCACAGTGTAATTTCTGAGGAATCCGGCTCGAACCACATCTTTTCCGACCACAAGTGGTACATCGATCCTTTGGACGGTACGATCAATTTTGCACACGGAATCCCCATGTTTTGTGTATCGATCGCCTATGCATTTCCAGGAGAAGTTAGCACCTCGGTGTGGTGTACGATCCAACCCGTGACGAGTGCTTTTCAGCCGAATTAAACAAAGGTGCGTGGTTAAATGGAAAACCAATTCGTGTTTCCCAAACCAAAACCCTGGCCCAGTCGCTGCTCGTGACTGGATTTCCATATACAAGAGACGAAAACCTTATTACCAATCTTAAACACTTTAGCTATTTCACCTTAAGAACCCGCGGTGTGCGCCGGTCTCGGTTCAGCTGCCATTGATCTGGGTTACATTGCCAGTGGAAGGTTGGACGCATATTGGGAACTTGATATTAATGCATGGGATATCGCTGCCGGATGTTTGATTGCCGGAGAAGCCGGAGCTATCGTTACAGATGCGAAAGGACAGCCATTAGATTATCGGGAAATATCAACTGTTTTGGTAGCCAATCCAATTTCTGCATTCTGATGTCCTCCAGGTCTTGCTTCAACCCAAAGAATAGTCAATAATATATCTAGATATTATTCTCAGTAATTTCAACGGAGGGTGCGATGTTTCTGAATTTTTTTTCTGCAAACCAATCCAAGAAAATTAGTATCCTATTTGTGGCAATTATAGTTATCGTTGTTCAGGCAGCCTGCTTGACCTCATCAACACCGCCTTCCGCCCCTGTTGCAGATGAGGCTAAGATGGCTCTCGGGGTTGCTGCAACTTCCAATGCTATTCAACAAACTGAAGCAGCAAAAGACGAAGAGGAAAAAAAGGCGGCTGAAGTTGAAGACTTGCAGAAAACAATGGACGCCATCAGCGTCCAACAAACCGTGATGGCTATGCAGGATGAAAACAATGCCAATCCCACACAAGAACCCATCGTCGTAGTCCAAGCCACAGTTGAACCTGCTCAACCAACCGACACGCTTGACCCAAAGGCAGGTATGGACGAAAAGATCAGAAATGCCAAAGTGTTGATCTTCGAAGATACAAATGAATTGGGTATTGGGCAGTGGATCGAAGAAACTGTCCGCAGGATGGGAATCAAAAATTACACACAGACCAACGATTTCTCCGGGGATTTCATGGAGCAGTTAAATTCACCTACCAAGTGGGACTTAATAATTGTTGGGGCTGAGTCGAAAACCAAGGTTCAGGGAGAATTCTGGGATGCGATCATGGAGCGTGTGGATAAAAAAGTTGCTGTCATAGCCGAGGTTTGGTACCTGGACACCCTTGGTGGTGGTAGGATCAAGGCATTTACCAGCGAATGCGGGGTAGGTTATGCCAGTAATTATGATCTGGCAGAATCGATCTACTGGTGGGATATTGAAAGCCCGGTATTTACCACTCCTAATATTGTCGATCCACTCATCCATTACAACCGCTATTGGGATGCCCAGTGCGGAGATAAAATGCGAATCACCGGCGGTGGGGATGCCCAAATGTTGGCTGGTTACCGTTTGAAACCCGACAGCCGGGGAGGCTTTATCGCTGCCTGTATGGACGGACGCACCATCATACAGACCTTCTCGAACCACGATTATCATGAAGACCAGATCAAAGACCTCTGGGAAAATTACATCACTTATACCCTGACGAACCATTTCTTAGCCATGCCATAAGGAGAATGAGCATTTGAGTCTTTCTCCTTTACCTCAGGCTATTAAAAATAAATTATCTTCCCTGCCACTGGACAAAGTAATTCGCGGGGATTGCATCGCTGAAATGCAAAAACTGCCAGCTGAATCAGTCGACCTGGTATTTGCTGACCCTCCATATTATCTGCAACTGGAACAGGATCTTTGGCGCCCAAATCAAACCAAGGTGGATGCGGTCAATGCGGATTGGGATCGTTTTTCCAGTTTTAGCGATTATGACCGCTTTACCCGGGAATGGCTTACTGCCTGCCGTAGAGTCCTCAAGAAAACCGGGGCGATCTGGGTGATCGGTACGTACCATAATATATTCCGGGTAGGGACTGTTCTGCAGGATTTGAATTTTTGGATCCTGAATGATGTGGTCTGGACAAAGACCAACCCCATGCCAAATTTCCGCGGAGTAAGGTTTACCAACGCTCACGAAACGCTGATTTGGGCACAAAAAGAACACGGGGCAGCATACACATTCAACCACCATGCGATGAAAGCACTCAACGAAGACCTTCAAATGCGAAGTGATTGGACTCTCTCCATTTGTTCGGGAGGCGAACGCCTGAAAAAGGACGGTAAGAAACTCCACCCAACTCAAAAGCCGGAAGCGTTACTATATCGGGTTTTGATGGCCAGCACTGATACGGGTGACGTAGTACTCGACCCCTTTTTTGGAACCGGCACAACAGGGGCGGTAGCCAAGCGCTTGCATCGTCGATTTATTGGCATTGAAAAGGATCCGGAATATGCTGCCGCCGCGGAAGAACGGATCAATCAAATCCAGCAAGTGGAGTTCGATCCACCAATTTATGTCAGCCCGGATCCTCGCAAAGAAGTGCGTATCCCCATCGGTTCGCTGCTGGAAAATGGTTTACTCGAACCTGGTCAAACCTTATACCTCGGTGAAAGAGGCTTATCTGCCAGGCTGCAAGCGGATGGGTCGCTGGAGTATAATGGGGAAATTGGATCCATACACCAGCTTGCTCAGAAGATCCAACAGGCTCCAGTCAACGGTTGGGATGCCTGGTTTTATGAAGAACCATTATCAAAAACGCGCCTTCCTATTGATGTATTACGCCAAAAAATAAGAGCTGAATCCAAAATTGAAACGAGAGAAACCAAATGACAACTAAAACATATACCCAAACACGCTGGAGCCTGGCTGACCTTTTTCCCTCTCCTGACGGACCAGAGATAAATGCTGCTTTCAAATCCATGGAAGAGCAAGTGGTGGAACTGGAGAAGGAACGCGAGTTCCTCAACTCAAACATCAGCCCAGAGCATTTCATGCAGATCATCTTGAAAGAGGAAAAACTCACCAAGTTGGGATACAGGTTGTTTGGCTTTGCAGAATTATGGTTCACAGAAGACACACAGAATCAGGCGGCTCAGA
Source organism: uncultured Chloroflexia bacterium (assembly GCA_963827895.1). GTDB lineage: Bacteria > Chloroflexota > Anaerolineae > Anaerolineales > Anaerolineaceae > PNON01. Next base: position 93,159 of record CAWHCY010000017.1, read on the forward strand.
CACTTATCGCACGGATTGATCAACTAATGGCCGAATATACCAACCGGACCCTCTTTTTTAACTTGTGGTGGAAAAGCCTGGATGATGCTGCGGCAAATCGGTTGATGGACACAGCCGGAGATTACCGCTACTGGTTGGAAGAAATGCGCCACTTCAAACCACACACCCTCACTGAAGCAGAGGAGAAGATCATCAATATCAAAGATGTCACTGGGTTGAACGCCATTAATATGCTATATGACTCCATCACCAACCGGTACACATTTAAAATCGAAGTGGACGGTGAAGTAAAGGAAATGACGCGAGGTGAATTAATGGTATATGCCCGCCACCACGATGCTCACCTGCGGGCGAAAGCCTACCAGGAACTATATCGGGTATATGGTCAGGATGGACCGATTCTTGGTCAAATGTATCAAGCCATCGTTCGCAACTGGAGCAATGAACAGGTAAACTTGCGCCATTTCAGTTCGCCGATTGCCTCCCGCAACCTTGTCAATGATATTCCGGACGAAGTTGTGGATACTCTTCTTTCTGTCAGTCAGGAGAATGCCTTTGTATTCCAACGCTTTTTCAAGCTTAAAGCGCGCTGGCTGGGTGTTGAAAAACTGCGTCGGTATGATGTTTATGCACCCGTAGAGAAATCCGACAAGTTGTTTGCCTACGAAGAAGCCGCACCTTTTGTTTTCCAGTCATTTAGAGATTTTGATCCACGGATGGCTGACTTGGCTGAACGGGTGTTCACAGAAAAACACCTGGATAGCGAAGTCCGCAAGGGAAAACGCAGCGGCGCCTTTTGCTCCACCATTAATCCGGAGCTCACCCCTTGGGTGATGCTCAATTATCAGGGTCGTTCTGACGATGTGGCAACCATGGCTCACGAACTCGGGCATGCAATCCACTCCATGTTAGCCAGCCATCACACCCAGTTTACGCAACATGCCTGCCTGCCACTAGCGGAGACTGCCTCCACTTTTGGCGAAATGATGCTGGTGGATAAACTGCTCAGCCAGGAGAAGGATGAAAGTGTCCGCCGGGATTTGATCTTCCGCCAGGTGGATGATGCATATGCCACTATTTTAAGACAGGCATATTTTGCATTGTACGAGCGTAAAGCACATGCCATGGTGGTTAATAATGCTTCGGTCGATGAGTTGGCCGTAGCATACATGGAAAATTTGAAGGAACAATTCGGCGATTCGGTGGAGATTGGTGAAGAATTCAAGTGGGAATGGGTTTCCATCCCGCATATTTATAATGTCCCATTCTATGTATATGCCTATTCCTTCGGGCAGTTATTGGTGCTTTCGCTTTATAAACAATTCAAGGCTGAAGGTGAAAGTTTCAAGCCGCGTTATCTCAAGATCCTCTCCGCGGGTGGTTCTGAGGCACCGGAAAAAGTACTCAAAGATGCTGGAATCGACTTCCGTCAACGTTCCTTCTGGCAGGGCGGCTATGATGTGGTCAAGGACCTAGTTATTCAGCTCGAGAAGCTTCCCATAACCAAGTAGCCTGACTATAAAATGACCGGGAACTTAAAAGTAATATTCCCGGTCTCCACGATTTATTTTGGATCCTTGTTTGTTGTGGGGTTATTATGTATCTTGCGATAGAGGGCGTGATCGGGGTGGGAAAAACTACCCTGGCGCGTACACTTCAATCCATTTTCAATACACAACTACTTCTAGAAGTGTTCGAGGAGAACCCTTTCCTCTCTGATTTTTACTCAGATCGCGCAAGGTATGCTTTCCAGACACAGATATTCTTTTTACTCAGCCGCTATCGTCAACAACGCGCTAATGTACCCCAAACACTTGCGCAGGGGTTGGACCTGGTCGCTGATTATACCTTTGAAAAAGATTCTCTCTTCGCACGAATCAATTTAGCCGGGGATGAACTGAATATGTATCAAAAAGTGCACGAAGCTCTGGCAGAGAAAATTCCACTCCCAAACCTTGTTGTTTATCTGCGCGCATCCACCAATGTCTTAATGCAGCGCATCGCCATGCGTGATAGACCTTATGAACGCAATATTGAGCGCAAGTATATCGATGAACTCAACCGTGCATATGACGATTTTTTCGCGGGGTATAGTAAATCCGGCCCGACATTGATCATTGAATCTGACAATCTGGATTTTGTTGCCCGCCCGGAAGACCTCAAAATTATTGAGAGCCGCATCCGACATGCATTGGAGTCACTCCCGTTCCAACCGGAATTGCCAATGGGTGTAAAATTGAGTCAGGAAGAGCTGTAAAAAGGGAGCCATGAGAAATACCAGGGATTTTCTACACAAAACTGCTATGGACCACGTAGCCAAACGGATCAAATCCGATCGTGACCTGGTAGGTGCATACCTGATCGGCTCCGTCTTATCAGATGAACCATTGCTGGGTGGAACGACAGATATCGACCTGGTCATCATTCATGCCGGTGAGCCGAAAGTGAAACGCGAGATCATCAGGGTTAACGATGAAGTACACCTGGATGTTGTTCACCACGGTGAGTCGGTTTACCAACAACCTCGTACACTACGGGCGGAAGCCTGGCTGGGTACAGCCATTCAGAATCACCCGGTATTGCTTTATGATGTACGCCACTGGTTTGAATTTACCCAGGCCAGCGCTGGTTCCCAGTTCTATCGCCCCGACCACATCCTGGCACGGGCGCGAACTCTGAGCGATAAAGCCCGTTCCATCTGGACCGAGCTTAACGAAGGACGCCCTATTTATGTCAAGAAGGTAAGGAAGTTCATGGAAGCTGTGGAGTGTGCAGCTAACGCTGCTGCCAGCCTGACCGGTGCACCCTTGACCCGAAGATGCTTTATGCTGGAGTTTCCGGACCGGTGCAACGAGATCGGTGCGTCTGGATTAATGACCGGGCTTGTCAATTTACTGGACCTGCAATCACTCAGCACAGAATATATTACCTCGATGCTGCCCATTTGGGAAAAAGCATTTCGTTCCGCAGGAGAGCAAGCTGAAACCTCACCAGATCTGCACCCTCTGCGTCTGGGTTATTACAGTAAAGCGATCCAGGCTCACTTGGAAGATGGCGAAGTGCTGGCTGCAGCGTACCCTATGTTCTATACATGGGCCAAGGCTGTCTCTTATCTTTATGCCACCTCACCGGAATATATCGCCTGGTTCGATACACTCAAAGAGATGGGTTTGGGTAAAGATCAGTTCCCGGAGAAATTGCAGGCGTTGGATGCATACCTAGACCATGTCGATGAAGTGTTGGAAGATTGGGCGAATAGGTCCGGCGCATAAAAAGAGTACTCCACGATCAAATGCTTGATAATTTCAACCAGAATATAATAATCGAATAATGTAACCCAAAAATCTCCAGTCGTTAATCCATCTTTCAGAACACCACAACCGCATCCATCACTAGAATGAATGTAATATGTGTGTGAATAGGAAAATACTTCCCTTGTGCTTTTTTCCTGTCCCGTAAGCTCAGATAAAAATACCCCCCAGATTTATTTCCTTTCGCCTGTTTAGGTACAGGTTTATCCGTCGACAAGAATAAAGCAAAGCACATATATTACTTATATCACTGCCATTAAAAGAACCATCAAGCTATTGCCTGGTCCTGCCAACGGTTAATACAGACTAATCAGGGTGTGATCGTTATCTGGTTTGCAGGCGACCATCCTCCCCAATTACCTGCACCATCCCGTGCTCGAACATGCCAATTATAAGTCCCTGGTGCTTGAACAGGCGGAATCAAATAAGGTGCAGTGAGATCAATTGATGTGTAGATTACATCCGAAAAATCAGAAGATATTGCATATGAATACTGGTAATAGACTGCCCCAGTGGCTGCTGACCAGGTGTAAAATCTGGGTGTACCTCGAATAGTCGTTCCTGTTGCCGGATATACAAGAGCAGGAACACCAGGAGCAACCGTATCCACGGTGAAGTACCTTACCTGGCTCCATGCTCCGGCTACATTCAGATAGTTAATGGCTCTTACCCGCCAGTAATGCATCCCGTCCGGTAAGGTACCCGCTGTATAGGTCACTACATCCGGGTCCAGTGTCGCTGATTGCTCCACGGTACCAAAACCGTATACAGTACTGATCTGTACCTGATATCTCACCCCGCCTGTCACCGGGTTCCAATTTAATTCAGGGGTGTTGTCATTGATAATACCTGCTATTGCCGGGGTCGTTTGCACTGGCGCCATCGGTAATGCCGGGGTGACCGTGAAGGTGTAGAACGGCGTCCAGTTCCCCCAACCCGAAGCTGTCTGCACCTGCATCCGCCAGTAATAGATGTTGTAGGGTAACGCGACCGTTGGTATGTAACTCGAGGAGATCGGGCGGGTAACATCCACTTCCGGTAGATCGAACGCATTGGAATCATCCACCTGGATTCGGTAAGCTAATGCTCCCGCTGCTCCCATCCAATAAAATACCGGTTTGGTTACAAAGGTGTAGGTTTGATCTGTTGGAACATACAGGATCGTGACTATGAACGACCGCGTGGTTGACCATCCCGATGCATTCCCTGCAGCATCAATGGAACGCACACGCCAGTAGTTCGTTCCGAATGGCAGGGCCTGGGCGGTCGGTATGGTGTATGCAGTTGTGTTTCTTGTCCCGTCCACGGAGGGGGATGAGAAATCTTCGGTATCATCCACTTGAATTTGATAGTTCAATGCTCCGGTTACCGCGCCGACTATTATCGTCGGGACTGTTGTTTGTATTGTCGCTCCGTTGGCTGGAACGCTCATCGCCGGGATCGCCTGCGCAACCGTATCCACGGTGAAGTATCTCACCTGACTCCATGCTCCGGCTACATTCAGATAGTTAATGGCTCTTACCCGCCAGTAATGCATCCCGTCCGGTAAGGTACCCGCTGTATAGGTCACTACATCCGGGTCCAGTGTCGCTGATTGCTCCAGGGTACCGAAACCGTATACAGTACTGATCTGTACCTGGTATCTCACTCCGCCTGTCACCGGGTTCCAATTTAGTTCAGGGGTGTTGTCATTGATAATACCTGCTATTGCCGGGGTCGTTTGCACTGGCGCCATCGGTAATGCCGGGGTGACCGTGATGGTGTAGAACGGCGTCCAGTTCCCCCAACCCGAAGCTGTCTGCACCTGCATCCGCCAGTAATAGATGTTGTAGGGTAACGCGACCGTTGGTATGTAACTCGAGGAGATCGGGCGGGTAACATCCACTTCCGGTAGATCGAACGCATTGGAATCATCCACCTGGATTCGGTAAGCTAATGCTCCCGCTGCTCCCATCCAATAAAATACCGGTTTGGTTACAAAGGTGTAGGTTTGATCTGTTGGAACATACAGGATCGTGACTATGAACGACCGCGTGGTTGACCATCCCGATGCATTCCCTGCAGCATCAATGGAACGTACCCGCCAGTAGTTCGTCCCGAAGGGCAGGGACTGGGCGGTCGGTATGGCGTATGCAGTTGTGTTTCGTGTCACATCTACAGAGGGTGATGCAAAATCTTCGGCATCGTCCACTTGTATTTGATAGTTCAATGCTCCGGTTACCGCGCCGACTATCATCGTCGGGACTGTTGTTTGTATTGTCGCTCCGTTGGCTGGAACGCTCATCGCCGGGATCGCCTGCGCAACCGTATCCACGGTGAAGTATCTCACCTGACTCCATGCTCCGGGTACGTTCAGATAGTTAATGGCTCTTACCCGCCAGTAATGCATCCCGTCCGGTAAGGTACCCGCTGTATAGGTCACTACATCCGGGTCCAGTGTCGCTGATTGCTCCACGGTACCAAAACCGTATACAGTACTGATCTGTACCTGGTATCTCACCCCGCCTGTCACCGGGTTCCAATTTAGTTCAGGGGTGTTGTCATTGGTAATACCTGCTATTGCCGGGGTCGTTTGCACTGGCGCCATCGGTAATGCCGGGGTGACCGTGATGGTGTAGAACGGCGTCCAGTTCCCCCAACCCGAAGCTGTCTGCACCTGCATCCGCCAGTAATAGATGTTGTAGGGTAACGCGACCGTTGGTATGTAACTCGAGGAGATCGGGCGGGTAACATCCACTTCCGGTAGATCGAACGCATTGGAATCATCCACCTGGATACGATATGCCAATGCTCCCGCTGCTCCCATCCAATAAAATACCGGTTTGGTTACTAAGGTGTAGGTTTGATCTACCGGAACATACAGGATCGTGACTATGAATGACCGCGTGGTCGACCATCCCGATGCATTCCCTGCAGCATCTATGGAACGTACCCGCCAGTAGTTCGTCCCGAAGGGCAGGGACTGGGCGGTCGGTATGGCGTATGCAGTTGTGTTTCGTGTCACATCTACAGAGGGTGATGCAAAATCTTCGGCATCGTCCACTTGTATTTGATAGTTCAATGCTCCGGTTACCGCGCCGACTATCATCATCGGGACTGTTGTTTGTATTGTCGCTCCGTTGGCTGGAACGCTCATCGCTGGGATCGCCTGAGCAACCGTATCCACGGTGAAGTATCTCACCTGACTCCATGCTCCGGGTTCATTTACGGTGTTATAAGCTCGTACACGCCAGTATTTCAGGCCGTCTGATAAACTCGTTGGGACGGTATATGAAATAGCTTCCACTCCATTCGCAACCAAATCGATAGATGCTGTAAAGGAAGGCAGGTTATCGATCTGAATCTCATAGTTTGCCGCGCCTGTCACCGGGTTCCAATTGAATTCCGGAGTATTATCATTAGTGTAGGTAGCATATTCGGGAGATGTCAATGCAGGTGCAGCCGGGATTGGCGGTAGAATAGTGATGGTTCTGTACCCGCTCCAATCGCTCCAGTTTCCGGCAGTATCACGCGACATCACGCGCCAATACCATGTTCCCAACCCCATGGCCGGGGTAGGTGTGTGGGTGAGAACACTAAGGACACCTGACGTGTAGGCAGGATTTGCAAAATCCGCTGCTTCATCGTATTGGAACTGGTAGGCATTGGCCCCCAATGCCCCAATCCAGCTGAAAGCCGGTGTCGCCCGGATGAAAGGTGCATTGTTAATGGGCAGATACAGGGCAGGCGGCAGTGGTTTGACTGTATCCAGGGTGAAATACCTCACCTGGCTCCATGCTCCGGGTTCATTTACGGTGTTATAAGCTCGTACACGCCAGTATTTCAGGCCGTCTGATAAACTCGTTGGGACGGTATATGAAATAGCTTCCACTCCATTCGCAACCAAATCGATAGATGCTGTAAAGGAAGGCAGGTTATCGATCTGAATCTCATAGTTTGCCGCGCCTGTCACCGGGTTCCAATTGAATTCCGGAGTATTATCATTAGTGTAGGTAGCATATTCGGGAGATGTCAATGCAGGTGCAGCCGGGATTGGCGGTAGAATAGTGATGGTTCTGTACCCGCTCCAATCACTCCAGTTTCCGGCAGTATCACGCGACATCACGCGCCAATACCATGTTCCCAACCCCATGGCCGGGGTAGGTGTGTGGGTGAGAACACTAAGGACACCTGACGTATAGGCAGGATCTGCAAAATCCGTTGCTTCATCGTATTGGAACTGGTAGGCATTTGCCCCCAATGCGCCAAGCCAGCTGAAAGCCGGTGTCGTCCGGATGAAAGGTGCATTATCAACAGGCAGATACAGGGCAGGCGGCAGTGGTTTGACTGTATCCAGGGTGAAATACCTCACCTGACTCCATGCTCCTTCTGCTCCTACAGAATCAATTGCCCTAACACGCCAATAGTAAATAGCATCTCCCTGGGTATTTGAAATGTAATTTAGGACTCCGGGGGCAAGTATTTCATCCGTTGTAGTTGGAATTAGGCTGGGTGATTTGCTCAGTTGAATTTGATAATGATCCGCATTCGGGACAGTGTTCCATAAAAATTCTGGTGTGATGTCATTGGTGATCCAATTAATTACTGGAGAAATTTGCGTGGGTGCAACCGGTGGGTTCATGGAGTAGAACCTCCAGGCAGGCAGCCAATCTCCCCAAACAGAGCCGAATCTCGGCCGAATCCTCCAATAACAGGTAAAGCCGTTTGGTAATACAATACCAGTAAGGTAATCGGAAGAAGTGGTTATAGTGTTTAAGAAAGTTGTACTGAAAACGCTATTTAATGAAAGTTGAATTGTGTAGAGGTTTGCTCCGGGGATATCATCCCAATTAAATGATGCATTATTGCTTGCGAGTTTTTGATCCACCGCAGGTGAGTGATCAATGATCGAGAAAATTAGAGGGTTTGATGTCCCGCCACCGGGAACGGGATTGAATACCGTAATTGATGGTGCACCAATTGCTGCAATATCAGAAATATCAACTTGCGCATTTAAGGTGTGGTCATTAAGATATGTTGTAGGTAGATCTATTCCGTTCCACCGGACCACGGAATTTCCCACAAAATACGTACCGTTCACGGTGAGAGCAAAGGTGGGTCCGCCGGGTATGGCTGAATTAGGCAGTAAACTATTAATTATTGGAATTTGATTATCTGAAATAAAATTGATTCCGGTAGCGTTTGGACCAATCCTGACCTGTCGATTTACAGGTGCAAAAGTAAAACCGGTTTTTGCGGGTGTGATCGTCTTAATTCCAGCACTTAATCTTAATAACAAATAGTTGCCATTCGAATCGGTAATTGACGAATGACCCAGTCCATCGCTGACAGAAACACCTGCCAACGGTGTGCCGGTTAAGGTCACGATATTTCCGGAGATCGAATATGTATTTGTATCAACTATGTAATTGACCGCGATACTGTGGTCCTGGTTGGGCATGATCAACGTGTTGGTGCCCGAACCACGCGAATCGTTCGCTGTCCCAGACCAGCCGGATATTAACCATCCTGGATCGGGTAATGCGTTCGAAAGTTGGATCGTTTCACCCTCAACGAACATAGCAATTGGGCATTTTGCTGAACTTATAGGTGAAGTTGAAGGATCATTTCCTTGACCAGAATGTGAAATAGCAAGGTTGTGGCATACTTTACCGTAGATATGGATATCATCAATGACTCCTGTTTCGTTTCCTGAACCGCCTCCGTTGTCATACATCAATACAAGGTACTTATAATGGTCCTGCCGCTGAAGCAGAGTTCCAGACATCTGCCCCACTTGCGATCCATTATCGTCTTTGACCACCAGGTTCCAATCGAGATCGTTGATGGTAAGGATAGCTCGCCGCCAAACACTATTGCCCCCATATTGAATGGTTGATGAGGCTTGGTCCACTTGTGAAACAGACAAGTCCGGGTTTAAGGAAAGGAGTTGGATCTTGTTGGCAGAGTCGATACCCAGGAATGTACCAACAAGATCGACCCCAGCCACTCCAGGAGAAATTTCGTCAAGTTCAGATGCCAATCCAGCCCACATAATAGCATCACCATTTGTATTGTTTACCTTGAACCGGAAGTCTAGCTGAATGGGGTCATTGGTTGCATTAATTGGAATGGAATAATGCAAAGGAGTATCCTGGCTTGCTGTCCAGTTTAATTGTTGATTGGTGGCATCCCGAACTACCAGGCCGCCGCTATTATCAGTCCACTCTTTGTCCGTCGAGAAGTCATCCGAAAAGATAGGAGTGCGGGGAGAAGTTGTTTCGCAGGTATATATACTTACATCATCTACCGCCCAACCTAAATTGCCAACATCATCATCCGAACCTACACGCCATTGGAATTGAATGTTTCGTCCAAGGAAAGCCTGTGTATTTAGTTTATAACGAGATGTGACAAATCCGTGACTATCCTGGACAAAACCAAATCTACCACCTAAGATGTTCGTATTCCCTGCATAGTCGAAAATAATCCCATTGTATCCCTGGCCGCCATCGATAAAGGGGTTGACATCATGCCATGAGTCATTAGGATATCGATATTCGATAACTCCCCCGTCCCATGGATAAGCTCCACTGTTGTCCCTATCAAATTCGAATCCAAAAGCATGTTTATAATAAAGATATGTAGTTCCAGTAGATGGTATGTTTATGTAATTTGCCATTTTTAAAGAAATATTTGAAGTGACATTAGGATCCGGAGCGTACATACTATATTGCCCACTGGAGGCATACCCCGATTCGCGATTCCAGGATGTAGAAGAAGGGGTGTGGATCGACACATCCCAATTTCCACTGGCAGTTTCAAAATCATCAAAAAACAAGTAAGTGGGTTCGGCGTTATTGGGGCACAGTTGAGCTTCTGGTATGAAGTTGGTTAACGGATTCTTATTCATCTCAACTGCATCCAGTGCTTTCTGAACTTCAGCGCAATCCGCCAGGGTTACACCCTCTGCTCCTCCAATGACATTCAAACATGCCTGGTGAAGGCCATAATATAGATCCTTGAAGTTGGACCCGGAAACCAGTAAATGGGTCTGGGCTTCATAATAAACAGCGGCGACTTTATCCAATCCCAACCCGGCAACCGCATAACCGTTAAAGGATCCTCCATCTGTCATCAGGTAGACTGCCTTATTGTTCACACCGCTATTGGTATGCACTCCGCCATTGTCGAAGGGAACTGTATATGGGTCTTCATAATCTCCACGATGGTATAAACTGCTGGTCATACGGTCCGGCTGGTCTTTTAAGGGAGGGTTGGACATATATCTATAGGTGGTAGTATCTTCACCCAGTTGCCATTTTAAACCTGGCTCATCATTACCGGCGCTATTCGTCTGATCGATGAACTCTCCCCATAAATCTGAGAAAGATTCGTTGATTGCCCCAGACTGGTAATAATAGAATAACCCGGAGGTAGAATCTGTCACCCCATGGGTTAATTCATGCCCGACCGTATCGTCAGTGGGCTTGTTATCCCCAAAAACCGCCTGAGAGCCATCCCAGAAAGCGTTTTTATAATCGACACCATAATGTACACTGTTGACGATCGGAATCCCTTCATCATCCAAACTATTACGGTTATGGTGCTGTACATAAAATAAATATGTATCTGTTGCATAAGCCTGAGCGTGATCGGCATCGAGATCGTCACCGTTCGTACATCCAGTCTGAGATTCGTTGCAAATTAAAGTACCCGGGAGGATACCTGGTGGATCTTCCAGGTGGTTCATAGTATAGGTTGATACCCCAACTCCATTGATGGCATTAAATGTTATCGGTGTATCAAACCCAGCGGCAGCTGCCTGGATAGTGTAGGTTCCAAGGATGTTGTTGGCAACGAACTCGGGGGCAATTGCCACACCGAGATTATTTGTTGTGATCGTTATAGATGTTGAGCCGTTGGTAGTAAAAATTCCACCAGCACCTGAAGATGGGGCAGTAAAGGTAACCTCTACTCCTGCCACACCATTTCCATTCGCATCCATGATGGAGGTTCCAAGCGGTGTACTCATCAGCTTCCCGGGATTTGTAAGTCGGTATGTACCTTTATAAGGATAAAAATATACTGGATTACCCCCTCCCCCTGAGTATTCCATTGCCCCTATATCGCAAACGCTGTTTCCGTCCCCATCGCCATCAACAGGTCTTGATTTACCTACCTGGTCATTCCCTTCACAGGCATTTTCATCGCTTCCGGGTACAGCCGGGTTTCCGTTATCAATGGCCGGGTTTCCAGGTATCGGCATGGAATATCCGCCCGGCATGAGCGTTATGAACTGAATTTCGTTTTCAACTAAATCGTTTGCTAGAGAGGTCATTGAACAACCCCTTCCGATAATATTATTTCCTCCTGACGACATTGGTCCAACACAATTAGCACCTCCGCCACCCGAGATATTACCAGAAATAATACTGTTTTTAACTATAATGCTTACGGGTGGGGAAGCTACTGTTACATATATACCGCCTCCATTTACAGTAGCGGTGTTGTTCGTAATTGTAGAATTATTTATGATAAGCGGCCCACCATAGACGTTAATCCCCGCTGCGTGGTCACTGGTATTTCCACTAATTGTAGAATTTAGTAAGTTTACCGGCCCTTGAGTCCAGAGCCCGGTCTTATTGCCAGTAATGATTGATTGTCGGATGTTTGTGCTACCATATGGTTGTACATTTATGCCTGTCCACCCGTTTTGAACTTTTAATCGTTCGATAGTTACTGTATTGCTTCCATAAATGGCTAAAACAGTTTGGGTTATTCCTTCACCATCAAGGGTTGATAATCCGTTTTGTGAACTGAATCCATTATCCCAACCCCCTCGTAAATTTAGAGACCGATCTATTATAAATCGAGGCCTGTCTTGACTGGTATACACCCCGGTTGCAATAAGTAGTGTATCCCCAGGAGAAGCCTTATCAATCCCTGCTTTTATTGTTGCACATGGAATTGTTGGCAAATTACAACTATTAGTATCGTTTCCTGTGTTTGAGATATACCAAAAATCGCGGGTTTCAAGTTGAAAGCTCAATGGGGAACTAATTCCTTCGACTGAAGCTTCAACTGTGAAACTTCCCGGAATATTATTGGCTGTAAAAACAGATGTGGTTGCCATCCCGCTTATATCGGTGACAATAGTTGTGCTGTTGGTGTTTGTTGCAGAGAAGTTGCCGCCTGGTCCGCTCGCCGGTGCAGTAAAAACTACGGTAGCGCCCGGGAAAGGTACTCCGTTTTGATCACTTACAATCACGGAGAAGGGTTGGAAGTCAGCATAGAATTGAACTGATTGGTTGTTCCCGCTAATTATTTCACTTGTTGTAGCAACAGGAGTGTAAACCGGAGAGGAAGATTCGTATGCACCGATATCACATACACTTTCAGAATCGAAATTTCCATCAATTGGACGAATCGTGCCGAGTTGATCATCTGCTTCACAGGCATAACCGCCGCTTCCAGGGGGATTTGGATTACCAGAATCAACAACCTGGCTTGTAGGAGGTACAAAATAGACCCCGATCGGCAAGAGTGAGCCAAGTTCTATTCCTTGACCGATAATATCACTCGTTGCTGGTGTAAAACTGCAGCCGGAAGTATTCTGAACAAAATTATACCCTTTTGAATTGATTGTTGTTCCTGTTGCATAACAATCAGGGTTACGGGGTGCTAAATTACCAGCAATTATTGAGTTATAAATGTATAAACGAGAACTTGAAACGTTGTAAATACCTATTCCTCCAGCAGAGGAACTAGCTGAGTTGTGGAAGATTGTAGAATTACTTAATATCATGGAGTATGCTTGAGACAGATAAATCGCCCCGCCACTCGTTGCTGAGTTTTCCCCGATCGTGGAATTGATAATTTTTAATCTACTGGCAGTATCTGAATATATTCCACCACTTTGGTTGTTATGGATTGAGCTATTTATGATCGTGAGGTTGGCGTTATTGCCTTCATAAATGCCCCCTCCATATCCATTACTAGGTGCTTTACAATTAATAATTTCCAGGTTCTTGATAGTGACAATACTGATATTTGGAGCATAGTAATCAATGAATATGCCTCTCCGAACCATCTGGCCATCCAATCTTGTCATGCCAGTTCGGGAAGAAAAAGTAGAATCCCACCCTCCAATTAAGGAAAAACTGTGGTTGCCGTTGATAATACTGGTACCAGTTCCAAAATATGTCTCAGCGGTAACATAGATTGTGTCGGAGCTGGCAGCCTTATCCACCGCTCCCTGGATCGTTGCGCAGGGTGTGGTGGTTGTCAGGCAGTCGTTGGCATCGCTCCCGGTTGTGGCAACATACCAGATCACTGAACTTGCCGAGATGTCATCCAGCTCAGGCGTAGCTGTCTGGGTCTCCGTTGGACTGGGCAACTCGGTTGGGATCTCGGTCGGTGTTTCGGTTGGGAGAGGGGTCTCGGTTGGTAACGGAATTTCTGTCGGAATGGATGTCTCGGTGGGGACCAGTGTTTCGGTCGGGAGCGGTATTTCAGTCGGAAGCTCAGTAGGTACTTCCGTGGGGAGTTCCTCCTGCTGCCGCCCGGATGGAAGCCTGGTCTGGCCGGTTGTATCAGTATCCACCTGGTTGAATTGCAGGCTGATCCCGCCGTGTTCGGCATTCACCAGTATCAATATATCCAATGATCTGTCATTGGCAGATTTTGCTTCAAAACGCCAGACCAGTTCTGCGGGTTTTTTGGATGGCATGATCAGGCGTTCATCAAAGATCCACAATTCAGCATCCGTCAAAACCAGGTTTGCTGCATCAACCCCATAACGGACGACCATCAATTCCTCAGCCTGGCTGCGGGCTTCTTCGGCGCTGATTTTTGGGGTGGTATCCATGGATAGATTAGGAGAAGCCTCGCCGGACATGGAAGACAGTTCGCCCTGGGCGGTCATATTGAGAATGATCTCGCCGCCGAAAATGGGTACACCCTGGAAAGACTGCTGATAGCGGAAGTAGTTTTGATCCTCTTCCACAGATTCGCTTTTTACCAGGGATAATTCTTTCAGCGGATCCTGGACTCCAAACCTCGGAGCATAAACATTAAGAATCGCATCCGCTTTTTCAGTAGTGGAAAGAGATGACAGTTCTGCCCCAGGCACAGAGATCGGAGTGCCGTTTGAGGATCCAATAAATGTCACCATTCCCGTTTCATCGCTTATGTTGGTGACAGGTGGAGTAGTTCCCTGTTGTAATTCCCCTTGCAGGGAAAGCTCAGCTTTGGAACCAACAGGATTCGCAGAAACCTGGCTGATTGGTAATGCCTGGATAAGCATAGCTACAATGATAATTTTGTTTAGTATTTTGGATTTCATTACCTGTCTCCCCGCCGTGAACAGAATAATCCCCCTCATTGGTATTTTGATCTAATAAATTATAGCTACTTTTTCAATATTTATACAAACCAATCCGAGAGAATAGCTGCTATTTACAAATTATTAATCTATAGAACAGGTAAAATGCCCTTAAGCTTAAAAATATGCGATTATTTGACTTAGGGTAGACCATCTTTATGGTAAATTCCACTGCATATTGTCATCCAACACAGTATCTGCTGCGGCCTTTTGTAAGATCAATGCAATAGGTTTATCCAAATTGCCATCATAATCCAACCCCGCCGGGCTCTCGTGGAAGATGACCGCATAATAAACACATGCCGCCAGGTAAGTTCCTGCCGGGCTTGGATGGCTTCCATCTGCCTGCCACAGGTTGATTTGAGGTTCCTGGCTTTGGACTGCCTGCCAGGCGAAACCCACAGGAGCGACAGTAATATTCAGTTCCCGGGAAACTTCCATATACCCGGCGTTGATCGCGTTTTGCATACTGTCATAATCCGGAAGCCCGTTATCCGGCCAACCATCACGATGCCCCCAAGCGTTGAAGAGGATCGGAATCGCACCGGTCGGGTAGATCAGCCCGGTCAGTTCACGGACTGCCGGCAGCATGAACATGGTCCGGCTCTCCGTGGAGGCCGGGGTCTGACTTTGTTCTTGAAGAACGACATAATCCCACTTTTTCGATGCCAACCCATCCCGCGTGTCCTTTGATAAGACAGCATCAGAAAGCATCCATCCTCCACTGGACGCAATACCGGTTTCCACTTGGTGCCCGCCGGAAAACGATAGTTTGGCAAATACATCGGGCAAGTTGTTGACATATGTGTAACTGTTCCCTATAAAAAATACACGGGTGCATTTTTCACCTGGACCAAGATTCGAACATCCCGGCTTTGGCGTGCAGGAATTCAGTAGAAAGCTGCAAATAAAGAGAACCCGGACTAGTTTCATACCTTGATTTTCATTTGTATCTACTTATAAGCGGAGGGGATTATTGGTATCCTCTTCCCCTGATTACCATAAGTAAGGAATGAACTTCTTTGTTCTGTTCTTATACACCACGTAGGTATCCCCAAAGTATAGAATGTCTTCCTCCTCTTCTACCTTGGCAGTCAACGCCAGGGATACGATCACAAGGAGAAGGATAATTAATCCAAAAAATGATGGTGCTTTTAAAAATATTCCAGAACCAAGGAATAGCAGTGAACTATACATCGGGTGGCGGATATAGCTGTAAACGCCAGAGGTGACCAACTTTGTCGTCTTTTCCAACCCCAGCAAGGAATCGTCAGATCTGGTTTGTCCCGGTCTTCCGACGCGATTCAGCGTTGATAAACTCATTACCAACAGGATAATTGAAATTATGAGGAATCCCCAGGAAATGAGCTGATTGATCGAGAATGGATGCCAGAACCATTTCCTCCAATTCAAAATAAATAAAGTCCATATTCCCATCCAGGCTACCAGCCTGTAGAGTCCATGAGAATGGAGAGACCGGATGGTTCGGCTTGAAATGAGTATTAGGATAAGAAAACCAAGACCGAGGAAGATTATTTCTGCCATTATTTATATCTATTCAAAATATATATCATCAAAATTGTACCTTTTGTGGATAACCTCGTATAACCTGTGGATTAGTAATATTCAAAATTAATTCTGTTTCTTATTGATATTTTAATTGTAAACCTGACTTATCTCAACATGTACTAATCTATATATCTTGCTGCTTCCCTCCTCCTAAGTAACGAAATATATCCATACGCGAAAGACATCCATTAAAAATGAATATATACCAGAAAACATTATTCTTGATTCTTACTTTCTCTCTGTATATTTTTGTGGATAAGTTGTATATAAAACTGGCTTTTTCCACATAAAAAAGATTTATTCCCCCAAAAAACCATTTATCCAGATTTAGTACACCTCTCCAATAATTTAAGATGTTCATTTTGCTTGTTGTTAATAAATCATTATTCACACTATATTTTTATTCAATGCTTATTTTCCGTTTTTATTCTGTTATATTAGGGGAAAAGTATTCTCAGCAATTATTATCCACTTTTCCACAGCTTCTACTATGAATACTATACTGATTAACTTCATATAAATACAATGCTATTGAAAACCATACTTGAATCTTGTACAATCGATTTAAGATATTGTCTGGTCCACTAAACAATATGGCAGATGTTCACCAAGGGAGAAGGAAATGGACATCATTAAAGTATCTGCAACTTCACGTACTGCGGCAGTAGCCGGGGCGATTGCGGGTGTTATGAGAGATCATAAACACGCTGAAGTTCAGGCAATTGGGGCTGGGGCAGTAAATCAGGCTGTCAAAGCTGTTGTTCTTGCCAAGGGATATCTTGCAGAAGATGGAATTCCCATTTATTGCATTCCAGAGTTTGTAGACGTGGAAATTGATGGAAAAGTTAGAACGGCGATAAAAGTTGTTGTCGATCCGTTTCCAGCGAAAGAATAATCCTTACCCTTTCAACTGATTTCCTCTGGAGAAAAATCAACTATTTCTTTACCAGTTAATTTGTCTTGGACTTTTTCCATGATCAATTCCAGGTGAGCTGGAATTTCGACATAATCCATATTATCAGCCGGGATGGTCAATACAGGACATAAAGTAAATTCGGATATCCACGAGTTATACAGAATATTTAGATCATCAAGATAATCAGATGCAATATTCTTTTCGTAATCCCTCCCGCGCTGATTGATACGTTTGAGAAGGACAGGAACCGAAGCGCGTAAATAGATAACAAGATCGGGGGGAGGTAGAAATTCCAGCAGGGTCTTATACAAGTCACAATAGGTATTAAAATCACGCGAAGTGATATAACCCTGTAAATGTAGGTTTTTGGCAAAAATTTCAGCATCTTCGTATACACTTCGATCTTGTAAAACCGGTCTGGAATACCTGGATATTTCGTGGTGAGATTTTAATCTCCTGGAAAGGAAAAAAACCTGAGAGTGAAAAGCCCAGCCACTCATATCTTTATAAAAGTCAGTTAGGTAAGGATTGGCTGCCTCAGGCTCAAAATATGGTTCCCAATCCATTTTTGCTGAAAGCAAACTAACCAGGGATGTTTTTCCAACTCCAATGTTTCCGGCTACGATAACGTGTTTTTGATTCATTAATTTATTCCTTCGGAAAGTTCTTTGATTCTGGGATGACCACTATAAAAACCATGGTATTTTTCGGGAAGAAGTGCTGCAATACGGCACATGATCTCGTCGGTATTCCGAAGCAGAGAGGATTCACGGTCCACACGATCTATCGCAGGTAGAAGAAAAGGTTTACCAAAGATAGCAAAAACATCCGGACGCTGGAAGTGTCTTAATTTGAACATGGTGTCTTCAGATCCATCGATTCCTACCGGAATAATCGGAACCCCGGCCTTTTCAGCGATTAAAGCTACCCCGCTTTTTGCCTGGATCAATTTACCATTACGGCTACGAGTACCCTCAGGCGCAATACCCAAAACTCCACTACTTTTTATATGGCTCAATGCGGCACGAATAGCTTGATAATCGGCGATATCACGATTGATCCAAATTGAATTGGATACTTTTACAAAGAGGGCAAAGAGCGGATTATAGCGGTATTTGTGGGTCACCAACCCGGAAAGATCTTCCCGGTCAACAGCCATAAATATCAGCGGAGTATCCAATCGACTGAGATGGTTCGTCGCGAGAATACAACCTCCTGTGGGTGGAATATTCTCCAATCCACTGAAATGGATATTCATAAGTCCGTTGAATATGGTGGTGGTTAGAGAGCGAAGCGCTCTTCGTGAAGTGATACTCATCTTTAAATTGTAGCCTCACAAAAATAATTCCGCAAATATTACAGCTATAAGTATTTGATTACCATTTTTTGTAGTGTGGTCCGGTTGCGAATTGTCGCCGGCATCCCCAATGTTTTTTCCAGTTGTGCTCCCGAAAAGACCGAATCGCTGAAACGAGTCCGGCACAACCAGTACACCTCACGGTCGTGGATTTGGAAATGGTTATCATCCGTATTATTTATATACAATTTATCGCAAACCTGAGCTTCGGGAGTCGATGCAAGAAAAGCAATATAAATGTTTTGAACATCCGATTCTGGAATGGGTTGATACTTGATAATAGAAGAAAGCTCTTCAGAAGTCCTCACGAATGTGGCTACCGGGTATCCAAGCTTTTCCTGTAAGCAAGATTCAATGGTTTGGGCAATCTTTTGATCGTCTGAATGAGGGGAAGCAAAGACAACATTTCCGCTGGCAATAAATGTTTCCACGCCTGTGAAACCGCAGCCTTCAAAAATGGATTTTAATAGGTCCATTTTGACGGTATGACCGCCAACATTGATCGCACGTAAAAAAGCAAAGTACCTGGCCATAGGATGAAATATTACGATTTATATCCAGGCAGTAATTGGGTTTGACCCCCTGAAAGTATCTGATAATAAGGCAGCCAGATCACACCGAATGCTTCTGTGAAGATGTTCGATCTTGAAGGAACGACTGGTATGGATGTCGTTTCATCCACAACCTTTTTCCATTTTTCCTGTATAGCTTCCTTTTCGGTTTCGTAAACCTTTTCGAATTCAGCGATCTGTTTCTTTAGATCCGCAATGGTATCCACAGATTCGTCCACATTCGCTTTTGCAGAGGAAGTCATACGGCGTTTGGTCAAGTTCGTACTCACGCTTCGCTTCCTGCCGCCAAAAAGGCCCAGAACGGTCTCCAATCCGGAGCCAACCTCTTCCATTGTCCGCTGGCTGAGTTCGGATTTATCCCTTGCCAATTCACGCTCTTCCTTATCCAATTTATCCTGCAGGGCAGCCAGTTTTTTCTTATTTACCTCAGCCAGTTTTGCCAAGTCCTCATTAAGGAAAGTCTGTGCTGATTTTTGGCATTGATCCTTGAATTCAGCTTCACTTTTTTCTGGTGCGGCGAATACCTTCAATGGCAAATTCGCAAGTAAGCGTAATTCTCCCGTTTGAAATACCCAATCTGCGAAATCTTTTTGAATTGAACCCATGGCTCTTACATCTGACAATGGTTGGTCAAGGGATGCATAAACCCCACGCGGATCCAACCGACCGGTCAAGTCATTAGGTTTAAACGGTGAGGAAACAAAACTCTCCCAATGGATCAATCCACGCTTATCCGGATTCAAAACAAGGACAGCTTTGCTCACCACCTGGTCCAGGCTGTAGCGGCGGTCCAGATAACGTATCTGTACCTGACCAATGATCGCAGGTCGATAAACCATGCGCGGTTCCGATGTACCAGAGGAAAGAGATGCTTTGGAGACAGCAGCACTCTCTGAAAGGGTCAGATTATTCGGCATGAAATATTCGTCAATTCCCTTTGGAACGGACGGACGGGTGCTGGTGAACTCGTTTGAAGAGGATACTGGTGCGTCCCGCCCGGAAGCAGGTACAGAAGAAGATCCTACTGAAGACGGTCCAATATTAGCAGCCGAAACGGAGGAAGAGCCTTTGGTTAACGAAGCCACCACTCCAACCAGCTTGTTCAATGCTGGAATTTGAATGCGGGTCAAAGGACCGGCCAGGAAGTTCATGGCCCAGCGGGTTTGCATGACTTGGGGCGCAGATTCGTGAACATTGTGAAGCAGGAACGTCCGTTTTCCAATAGACGAGATAAGGGAATCAAATCTATTACGATCCATTCCTCCAGCCACACCTTCCAATCCATCCAACAGGCGCTGCTTGTCCTGGTCAGTCTGCAATTTACCGATGAACCAGGTTCCCGCGTTGGAGAGCGCCTTATAATCCACATCGATCGGGTTTTGGGTGGCCAGTAGTAAACCCACGCCAAATGCACGTGCCTGTTTCAATAAGCGAAGTATGACCGTTTTGGATGGAGGGTTGCTTACCGGTGGAAGATATCCCATGATCTCATCAAAATAGACCAGGGCGCGTAATCCACTGGTGCCGGTTTGCTGCCGCATCCAGGATTCGATGGATGAATAAAGCAAAGTAACAAAAAACATACGCTCTGTATCAGATAAGTGGGCGATATAGAAAATACAATGGCGGGGAGTTCCATCTGGTGCGTATAACATCTTTCCGATATCCAACCCGTCACCAGACATCCAAATCTGAAAGGATGGGGAGGCGAGAATATTATTTAGCAGCATGGCCAATTCGGTTCGGTCTTTTTCCGGATAGAACCGATCCATGGGAAAGACACCCAGTTTTTCAAAAGGCGGACTCTGTGTTTGTAAGATGAGTTCTGACAAGTCAAGGTCTTTACCCTGGCTCCAGGCATTCTGGAAAATATTTGTCAAAAGGATATGTTCCCTAGAGCGGACCGGGTCGATATCCTCCAAACCAACCAGTCCGAGCAGAGCAGATACAGTGCTGATGATCTTTTCCATCAGCACTTCGCGGTTTCCTTCCCAGGACAGGTCAGGGGCTTTCAGGCTGGAAAGAATACTAACCGGAACACCGGAATCGGATCCTGGAGTGTAAATGCAAAATTGAACGGAGTCAGACAAAGCTTTGATACGATCCGAACCAATTCCCCAGGAAACCAACCCATCGCTCCATGATTTTGCGGTTTCTTGCGCAAGTGTTTCGACGGATTTTCCGGCTTTTCTGGCGGCATCCGGGTCAACCCAGGGTTGAAAATCTGTAGGCAAGAGGTTGGGAAAATGGAGTACAAGGTTGGTCAGGTCGCCTTTGGGGTCAATAATAATCGCCGGGATATGCTGTAAAGCTGCCTCTTCAAGTAAACCAATACATAAACCCGTTTTTCCAGAGCCAGTCATTCCGGTGACGACACCATGGGTAGTCAGATCAGCAGGATCATAATAAACAGTATCCAATGTGGCTTTGCCTGTGGATAGATCAAATTTTCTGCCTAAATAAAACAAGCTTGCTGGGGTCCATATTATCTCCTCCAGGAGAAAGAGCATATAGTATAGGTAATTTCTGAACAAGTATTATTATAGCAGAATCAAAGTCTCCAAAATCGGTGCTATCGGGTAAAATATGTTTGAATCATTTCTTAATTTTCGCATTTTCTTGTATACTTATTTAATAATCTCGAATAATGAGGGTTAATAATGAAAGTATCCGTCTCCCAACAAAACCTGGCACATGGATTGAGCATCGTTTCCCGCGCAGTAGCTTCCCGTAGTACCCTCCCGGTTCTTTCAAATGTTTTATTGGCTACCGACGAAGGAAGATTACGCCTTTCAGCAACAAACCTGGAAATGGGTATTACCTGCTGGATCGGGGCAAAAATTGAAGAAGAAGGATCCATTACTATTCCTGCCAGAACATTGACAGACCTGGTAAATACCTTGCCGAATGAGATCCTCTGGTTAACTTTAAATTCACGAACCCAAAGCATCGAGATCAAATGCACAACAACCTCCAGCGATATTAAAGGAATCGATTCGCAGGAATTCCCCCCCATGCCCGTTCCAGATCCGGATTCAGGTGTCGTATTGAACGTTGCAGATTTGAAGGAGATGATCCAGCAGGTCGTATTTGCTGCCTCCCCAGATGAAGCCCGTCCAGTACTCATGGGTGCACAATTGTCCATCGTAGATAACGAAATGACGATGGCAGCAGCAGACGGTTTTCGCATTTCAGTGAAGACAGCAGCTTTATCTTCAGCCGTTGCAGCTCCTCTTTCAGTAATCATTCCCGCCAAGGCATTAAGCGAATTGGCAAGGATTGCCGAAGGCAGTGAGCAATCTGTCACCATGACCATACCCGCCGGAAGGGGACAGGTAATATTTACCCTCAAGGACGTAGAACTTGCGTCGCAGATGATAGAAGGAAAATTCCCTGATTTTAATCAGATCATTCCGCGAAACTACAAAACAAGGACCATACTATCCACTTCGAGTATGTTGAAAGCCTGCAAGCAGGTGGAAGTATTTGCCCGAGAAGGTTCAAACGTAGCAAGAGTAAATCTCAAGCCTATGGGAGATGACCAGATTAGCATTGTAGAAATGAACGCCGCCAATGAAGAGACCGGGTCGTCTGATGTTGTGCTTGATGCAACCATCGAAGGAATTCCCCTGCTCATTGCCTTCAACGTAAGGTTTCTCCGCGAGGTGTTGGAAGTGATCAAATCGCCAAATGTTGCTCTGGAGACCACTGCTGCAAATACACCGGGAGTTATCCATCCAGTAGGTGACGACAGCTTCACGCATGTCATTATGCCGATGCATTTGTAAGATATATAATATTCAATTAAGATGGCGGTTAATTCCGCCATCTTTTTATATCCCAAAATAACCGTATTATTCGTGCATTCCTTCGTTACCATTTTGCTATAATGGAATTATGCTACCTTATAATTTTCTTCCTGCTGCTTCCGATAAACTGCTCACTATATATTTAACTTTAATCCAATATCCGATCCTGGGTGGACGGATTCGCTCTAGAATGCGAAAGACGATGTATTCACAGGGTATTTTGCAAAGAGATTTTTTCGAAGATGAAGTGCGATTGGCAGCTACACAATCACAGCAGCGAGAAGGTTTAAACGATCCACTACAGGAAGAATCGAATGAGATTTGGGAAATGCGTCTTTGTTTTATGCGTGACCAATTAACAGATTACTACTTCAGTGTAAACCTCGATATTCACGCTCTGGAAGAAATCATAGCCAGTGTATTACAGGAACACGGAGTAGAAGCTCGGGACTCGCTTTTATCTATAAATCCGGAATTAGCCCCCCAGGATCTTATCCTTGAACAGGCCATGATCATCGAAAGAATGCCTGATGAAGAAAAAGTAAAACTAATCCCCCGATTAAGTGAACTGAAAGTAGTACTTATTCGCAACCTCATTAGCGATCAGCTAAGGTATATCAATGTTGCCCGAGAGTGGTTTACAGTAAACGACCTGTATGAGATACGCCGCCACAAGATAGGCAACGGGCGGATAGGAGGAAAAGCAGCGGGTATGCTGCTTGCTTTCAGAATATTACAAACTCTTAATGAGAATGAAATTAAATCAACTGTTAGCATTCCGGAAACATTTTATCTAGGCGCTGATATATTTTATTCTTTCATGGAATTAAATTCTTTGGTCCACTGGAATGACCAAAAATACAAACCCGAAGAACAAATGCGGTCGGAATTTCCAGATATCGAGAAAGATTTTATAAAAGGAGTTTTCCCGACAGAAGTGATCGATAAGCTGGAAAGTATTTTACTAAAGATCGGGAATAAACCTCTCATTGTACGATCATCAAGCTTACTGGAAGATAATTTTGGGACATCGTTTGCAGGAAAATACGACAGCTTCTTCTGCGCCAACCAGGGGAATGTGGATGAAAACCTAGCGGAAATTACCAGCGCAATCGCGAGGATCTATTCTTCGACACTAAACCCTAACGCACTTCTATATCGCAGAAGTAAAGGATTACAGGATTACGACGAAAGGATGGCAATTCTTATCCAGGTAGTAAAAGGGGAGAAGTTTAAAGACTATTTCTTCCCGCAGGCGGCCGGGGTGGCATTCAGCAGGAATCTTTACCGCTGGGCCCCACAGATCCGGCGGGAAGATGGATTTATTCGACTGGTATGGGGAATGGGGACAAGGGCAGTGGACAGGGTCGGAAATGATTATCCAAGGCTGGTCGCATTAAGCCACCCATTGTTACGCCCGAACTCTTCACCCGAAGCCATCCGCAGGTATTCACAACAGTATATTGACCTTATTGACCTGAGGAAGAATGATTTTTCTGTAGTCTCCATAGCTGACGTCCTGGATGAAAGTTACGAAGCATTAAGATATATTGCCCAAGTTGATCAGGATGGATATTACAGTTCGATACGTTCAACAGTGATCGGGGGGAAGATCTCCGATCTGGTAATCACCATGGAAGACTTTCTGAAAAGAACCTCTTTTGCCGCAGATATGCGACACATGTTGCACACATTGGAAACCCATTACCAAGCCCCGGTTGATGTAGAATTTACAGCTCAAATCAAAGACCTCCTCGCAGAAAAACCGGAAGTCGAAATTACTATCCTTCAATGTCGACCCCAGAGCCAACTGGAAATGGCAGCTCATGTTCAGATCCCAATCAACCTGGAAGATAACGAAATCATATTTTCCACCAATTTTATGGTCCCTGAAGGGTTAATTCCAGATATCCAATATGTCATATACGTCCCACCCGAGAAGTATTATGCCCTGGAGTCTGAACTACAACGGGTGGAACTATGTCGGGCAATTGGAAAGCTGAACACATTACTTATAAAAGACGTGTTCATCTGTGTCGGTCCCGGCAGGTGGGGAACTACCAATACTGACCTGGGACTCAATGTAAATTACGGAGATATTTACAACAGCCGGGCATTAGTAGAAGTAACCGGTGAAGGATATGGAAATGCACCAGAACCATCTTTTGGAACGCATTTCTTCCAGGATCTCCTGGAATCGCAGATCTATCCTCTGGCAATCTATCTGGACCATCCAGATATGCAGTTTAATAGGAATTTCTTTGATGGGTTACCCAACCATCTGTTAGCTTTCTTACCAGAATTGGCAAAAATGGAAGACTATTTAAGGGTGATCAACGTGGCAGATTATCGGCCAGAGCACCGTTTGGTATTAGCGATGGATGATATCAAAGGAAAAGCAGTCGCTTACATTAAGTCTGTGCTATGATCCGCTTGAGAGTACCGGTTGACGGCATTTTTCCTTGGGGCAATAAAACTCGGAGGGTTGTCCCGCCAGCGCTGCCGTTTCTCTCTGCCCAGATCTTCCCGCCATGCATATTAACAATTCCCCTGGCAATGGTCAATCCCAACCCAAGCCCTTCGTGCGTTCGGGTAAGATGCTGCTCCAACTGGTAGAAGTCTTTAAAAACATTCTCAAGATCTTCTTCAGGAATCCCTACCCCACTATCGGAAATGGATACCAATACAGCATTATTTTCATGTTTAGCGTCTATGGATATTTGCCCATTGTCCGGGGTAAAACGAATGGCGTTATCGAGAATATTGATAAATACCTGGGTAATGGCTTTCTCATCCACTTTTATAATGATCGGCTGCATCGGAACATGCCATTCAACCAGATGCCTGTGTTCAATAATATCGTGTCTTTTTTCTTGTAAAGCTTTCTCTAGAATACCCTGTAAGGGCTGCAATTTGAACGCAGTTTCCATTTTACCCTGGCGGATCAAATCAAGGCTGGTCATTGACTCTATGATTGCCTTCATCCGGTTGCCGGCTTTCACGACGTGGTCGGCTTTTTCAATCACATCCTGATTTTCAGATTCGAGCAGCAATCCGGCATACCCGAGCACGTGCTGCAAAGGAGTCCTCAACTCATGAGATGCCAGAGCGAGAAATCGTGATTTTATATCATCCGCACGACGAATTTCAGCATATGCATTTTGAAGTGCCTGCATTTGACGGGCATTCTGAATTGCTACGGCGGCCTGAGACGCGATGATCGCCAGAATATCAGCATCATCTTTCGTGAAAACGCCTTCTATTTTATTTAATGCCTCAAGAACGCCAGTAACCTGATCCCGAATCAGCATTGGAACACATACCATATTCCGGGGACGATAGTGAACCTCTTCACTGACCAGATCATAATGCCTGGGATCATCATGAACATCGGGAACAAGGATTGGTTTCTTTTCCCTGAATACATAGCCCGCGATACTCTGGTCACTAGGAACAGGAATCTCAGCGAGTAATTGTTGGTTGGTGCCAGTTGCTGCAGCAAAATGGAGCTTTTTCGATTCCGGATCATACAATAGTATTGATGCAACTTCACAATCCAGTAAATCGGTTGCTGTTTGTATGATCGATTGAAGCAACTCCTCGGGTTCTTTGGTGGAATTCAAAGTAAGGCTAATCTCCACCAATTTTATTAATTGATGGAGATAACGCCGGGTATCTGTATCTAATTGCCCTGTGTTTCGAGGCGGCATAGATAAAGTGTAATCTAATTATTTTATTTTGTCTAATATCCTAATAATATTGTAAACAGAACAAAAGTTCTATGAATTATAGTCTGGTCTGGATCGCCTTCGTCTTTCGGAATCCGACAATGGCCTTTTCGCGATGACCGTAATTGTGCTGCTGGGAGTAACAGAAGCTGAGACAACCTCCCAACCTTGCTCCCCCCAGAGGTTTAATTCAGCGGCCATTTCTTCTGGCTTATAAGACCTCCAAACACTTCCAAAATTCTGCACCCTGTATTCCCAGAGTAACTGCTCTTCCATTTAATACTCCTATCTTAAAGTTTTCCAATTAATTGACTGCGCTTGAAGACCTTTAAACAAAACCAGATCAACACTGCGTCGATCAACCAAAATACCAGGCCAACCAGCATTCCAATCGGAACATTCAAGTAAATAATACCAGTTGCCTGGCCTACCACCAACCCCAAAACAAGGACGACCAACCCTGCTCCTGATTGGTATGCTTCCATAAATGTGTTAACTTTGGAGGAGACCAAAACGGTAACAGATATACCTAATACTGCAATTGCAGGTGTGATCCAGAAAATCAAAGGCCACCAGGAATTGAGCGGAAACCAAACCTCACCCATTAATGGATATCCAAGTGTGTTGATAATGATCGTATAGACGATAAAACTGATCCATGATACAAGGATCGCAGGAATAAAAGCTGCCAGAACCTTCCCCAGGAAAAGCTCATTATCTGAAGCCGGGCTATAAAGAAGTCCTTCCAACGTTTTCCTCTCCCTTTCCCCGGCAAACGATTCTGCCGCAACAATTGAGGATAGCATCAACGGCATGATCAGGAACATGGGAGCAAAGAGATATCCAAGGAAAACAAAAGGAAAGATTTGGGCGTCTGTTTTCCCGGCAATTAACGATAAGATCTCTGGTGGAAGAACCGACCTTATTTGTTCAATGGACAGGTTGGAACTGAAGGCCTGTTTTTGAAAGATCGGAATTCCAGGAAGTATTAATATGACAACCGGTATTAAAACAAAAAATACAAACGGTACTATGATCGCCGGTTTCCAGGCCATTGAATTTTGCTGCACCTCCATTAGGTCCTTGCGGGCAATCGTCCAAACACTTCTAGTTTTCATAATGCACCTGACTGATGATTTTGTAATGCAAAATAGACCTCTTCAAGGGTGACTTCTCGAGGAGTAACGCGGGTGATCCTGGCGTTTACCGATGTAAGGCGCACGACGATATCAGATATGACGGGTTTTTCGGCTACCTGGACATGCAGCACACTTCCATCTGGCCTAAACTGCTGAACACCGGGGAGATCTTTTATTACCAGAACAAAATCATTAGCAACCTGGTGAAGGAACTCAATTTCCACCCAAACTCCTGGAAATAACGATTTGGCTAACTCATCCATAGTACCCAGCGCCAATAATTCTCCATTATTGATCACTGCCACCCGGTCACACAACCTTTGCGCTTCCACCAGGTTGTGTGTGCATAAGAATACAGTCCGTCCGTCTTCGTGGCTGATCTTATCGATCAGGTCATTCACCTGTTGCGCCGACTCCGGATCCAGGCTGGAAGTAGGTTCATCCAAGTAGATCAGTTCCGGGCGATGGAGCAGCGCACGCGCCAGCGCCATGCGCTGCTTCATTCCCTTACTAAAACCTGCGCATTTATCTTGCATACGATCTTTCAAATCAAAGAACTCCATTATCTCCGATATACGCTGCCCAAGCTCTACTTCCGGAACACCAGCTAATCGACCAGAAAACAGCAAGTTTTCATAAGCACTTAACCTCTCATAAAGAGCGGGAGTTTCTGTGAGCACCCCAACCCGGGAACGGACCAACTCACCGGACTCTATGGGATTTTCGCCAAATATTCGCACTTCTCCGCTTGTAGCTGGGAGTAATCCATTCAACACCCTGATCGTTGTCGTTTTCCCTGCCCCATTCGGGCCAAGCAATCCAAATATTTCTCCGGGATTGACAGAAAACGATAGACCATTAATCGCGCGCTTTGACGAAAACTCTTTTACCAAATTATTCACTTCGATGATGTGATTCATTATTCTTCCTGATGTTTCACGTGAAACAATTAAGCTAGGCCTTTATGCAGGCTGTGATAATAGAGGTATGAGTAGAGGATCAATCCGAATGCAGTACCGAGCAGCGGGACTAGCAGGAACCAGATAGCCAACCTCGGGAAGATCAAACCCACCAGGCTGATAGCACTGCAAACCTTAAAGGCGATTCCTCCGATCCGGTGGGTCTGTTCCCATACCCGGTTGTCGCTTAATGTCCACGGGGTACGGATCCCGATAAACCAGTTGGACTGGGCTTTTCCCATCAGGACCCCGGTAAAATAAAGCAGCACCGCAAAGGCAGGAATCATCCAAACCACCAGGTCAAATTTCCATCCAAGATTCCATAATAAAGTCAGCAGGTGGATATAGGACATGAACCCCAATGTTACTATCACAAACACATTGTAAAGTGGGCGAAACTTCTGGATGTTCTCTTTGCGGGGATCGATCAAGGGCACGCCTAATAACAATACCACCAGACCCAGTTCCATCCCTGGAACCAGGAATAGGGCTGTATTCTTATCACTGTAACCGTCCACCTGCCCCGCGGCATTCCAGTGGGAAGCCATCTTGTTCGGGTAATTGATTTCCCAATATCAGGCTGACTCCCAGAGTGAGGACAATCAGTAAAGCGATGATCAAAAGACTATTTCTTGTAGACATTCTTCTCCAATTCTAAATATTACATTCTCTTTGCAACATTGTTTCACGTGAAACATAACTTATTTACAACTTCATTTCTGGGGGTAGATTGTTCTGCGCCAGCGAGACCATACCGCTTAATCCACCCAGATTCATGGTGTCGACTGCGCTGCTGGGGACGATGACCAGGGCTCCCTTTTGTTTCAGGCCTTCAAAGAGCATATTCATGGCGCGCAAGTGCAAGGCGGTCGGGTTATCAATGTAGGCTTTTGAAGCTTCAGAGAAGCTGTGGGCGATCTGCATTTCGGACTCGCCTAGGATGACACGCGCCTGGCGTTCCCGTTCGGCCTGTGCCTGACGACTCATCGCGTCTTCCAGATCGCGGGGGATGACCACGTCGCGGATTTCCACCGATTGGACGGTGATGCCCCAGGGTGTTGTGCGTTCATCGATGATCTTTTGCAGATCTGCATCCATTTTCGCCCGCCCGACCAGGATATCAGCCAGAGTCATCTGGCCAATGATCTCGCGTAAAGCGGTTTGGGAGGCCCAGGATATGGCTGCCCGATAGTCTTCCACTTCAAGGGCAGCTTTTTCAGCATCCCAGACCAGCCAGAAAAGGACCGCATCCACATCCACTGGAACAGTATCTTTGGTAAGTGTCTTCTCCGCGCTGAAAGGAGTCACCATCACGCGGTGATCGATCCAGGTCGGTGTCTGATCGATCAACGGCAGCACCCAAAAAGAACCGGGTCCTTTCAGCTGGCGAAATTTTCCGAAGCGGAGTACAACCGCCTTTTCCCACTGTTGCGCTACTTTGAACGAGAACAGGAAGATAAAACCGATGAAGGTTAATCCTGCCACGAATATTCCGATGATCCAATCAGCAACCTTGGAATCCATTATTGCTGCACCGAGGATGCCAATTAGCATAAATACAAAGAATATAGCCAGAGCAATCCCGTTTATATGGATGTTGTCGATCTTGGGCAAATTTCCCTTTTGCCCTTTTTTATTAACCATGCTTGATAAAGTCATTTTCTCCTGCCTTTCAGTTTGTCAAATCGTTATTCGTTATATTTTCGTCACCGGAGTTTTTCAGGGCATATACGATTTCATCCAGCGAAAAACCCAGTTGTTTTGTTTCGTGAATAAAAGTTCTTGCCATTTCTTGTAAGGATTGTTCTTTAATGTTCCGGCTCACTTCTGGTGTGGTTTCTTCTAAAATATAGGTTCCACGCCCCTGCTGGGTCGAGATCAAACCAACTTCGTCCAGGATCCGGTATGCGCGTGCAATCGTGTTGAAATTTACGCGCAGTTCGGAAGCAAGTTGACGGACTGTTGGCAATTGGTCGTTCGGCTTAAGTTCCCCGGAGGCAACCTGCTGCCGGATCTGTTCCACGATCTGGATATAGATCGGTGAGCCTGCTCTAAAGTCAATCTGGATGGCTTTCAATTCATTAATCTCCGTTTCTACAATCAACAAATTGTATCATTGTATCTTTGTATTATTGTATACCGATTTGTCGGGTTGTCAAGGGGTAAGGGAAAAACGACAAGAATAGAGAATGGATGGAAGAAAAGTGATTAGTGAGGAGTGATTAGGGATTAGTTGATATGAACAACACAAAATTCGAATAGACTTTGGTATGTTGGAACTTAAAGTGCGAGACCAGCGATTGGTTCTCAGAGATATTCGTACTCTAGATTGGAGAATTGTGTAGATTTAGCGGGAAATTTGATCTCTAATAGCTATAGCCATTTCCAGTGCCCGTTATTTCGGCAATACCGGTATAACTTTCCACCCTGAACAGTTCATCCAGTTCCAAGCCAGAAAGCATGCTATTAATGGCTATGTCCGAGCCCACCAGGTCTTTTAATGGGTTTTTCTCTCCCCGCTGAATCGCTTCCCAGGCTTTCATACTGTGGTCCCTCAGTTGGGCATGTGCAGCTTGGCGGTCCATACCCTTTTTCACCAGCGCCATCAGAACCCGCTCCACTGCCGCGAAAGGTCCAAAATTGGATAGAGTTCTGTCAATAGCCTGAGTTCTAACTTGCAGTCCTTGAATGATCCTGGTAAATGATTCTAGGATTTCATCAACGATCAGGAAGGCTTCGGGTAAGATGTTGCGCCGGTTGGCGCTATCATCCAGGGTGCGTTCCAGCATCGAGTGGGCATAATTGTTCCAGGCTACAGACGGCAAGGCAGATAACTCCCGCGCCAGCGAGGTGATCTTCTCCAATTGGATGGGGTTACGCTTGAAGGGCATGGCAGAAGACCCCACCTGCTCTTCCCCGAATGGTTCCGCTACTTCCCCGATCGCTTCAGACTGCAGCAGGCGCAGGTCAAGCGCAAATTTATATAGTGTCGCCCCCAGGCTGGCCAAAGTATTCAGCACGGATAGATCCTGCTTACGGGTATAGGTTTGGGTGGCTGCCGAATAAAAAGGCAGCTCCAGCTTTTGGCTCATGGTTCTTTCGAAACGATCAAAACCTTCTTCACCCAGTAGCATGACATAAGAAGCCGCATTCCCGACCGCACCTTTGAATCCCTTGCCTTTAAGCGCAGCCATTAATCGATTAATCGCGTGCCAGTCAGCCAACAGATCCTGCCCGGTATTCGCCAGGCGGTAGCCAAACGTGGTCGGTTCGGCCGGCTGTAGATGCGTGAATGCCATGACCGGCAAAGCAGCATATTGTTCCATTGACCCGGCCAGGCTGTCCAATAAAATGGCTAACTTTTGGGTAACGATTTCCAGTCCCGCTTTCATTTGCAGTACTTCAGCATTATCTTTGATATCCATCGAGGTTGCACCCAGGTGGATGATTCCCCCACCGACCTTGCATTGTGAAGCATAGATTTTGATCTCAGCCATCAGGTCGTGATGCAATTTCTCTTCGATCTGCAAAGCACCCGGGATATCGATCTCGCTGGAGTGGTCTTTCAAGTCCTGGACCTGTTCTAATGACACCAATCGAAAATCGACCTGCGCCTCTGCCATAGCCACCCACAACCGGCGCCACAGGAGCCGCTTGTTTTCCTCGCTCCAAATTCGGCGCATTTCGTTCGATCCATAACGCCAACTGAAAGGACTTTGGTAGTTGCTGTAGTTTTCCATACTTAATTCTTCAGTACTACGGCATTCCGTTCTGGTCCGACGGAGATCATCCGCACCGGTACTCCGCATTGGTCTTCAATAAAACGGATGTACTCTTTTGCCGCTGCCGGGAATCCAGCATAGTCGCGAACTTTTGTCAGGTCTTCCTGCCAACCGGAAAGGGTTTTATAGACCGGTACATATTGCGCCATACTCTGGGCATCGGCGGTGCGTTCCAACTGGGGTAATTGTTTGCCATTTATTTTATAGGCAACACACACCGGTATTTCGCCAATACCGGAAAGAATATCCATTTTCGTGATGAACAGCTCGGTAATACCATTGATCTCTATGGCATAACGCAGGAGCACCAGATCCAGCCAGCCGACCCGACGCGGGCGTCCGGTGGTGGTGCCGAACTCGTCCCACGGGTTGCTGCCTGTGCCGCGCAGTAGTGTTGCTTTTTCGTCCAGCAGTTCAGTCGGGAATGGACCAGATCCGACACGTGTCTGGAAGGATTTTGTGACACCCACCACACGATTGACAGGATAGATGCCCAAGCCCAGACCGCTGAAAACGCCTGCCGCGGTGGTGCAGGAGCTGGTCACAAACGGGTAAGTGCCCTGCTCCAAGTCTAATAAAGTCCCCTGTGCCGCTTCCGAAAGGACAGTCTTACCAGCATCGAGCGCTTTTTTCACGATCGGACCAATGCGGCGGATATATGGCTGCATGATGGCCGCTTTTTCCATGTATTCTGCGGTGGTTTTTTCCACATCCAACCCCGGATGCCGGAACAATGCATTGAGCGTAATATTTGTTGAAGTAAAGTGGTCCATCAATCTTTGTTTGAATGATGGCAGGTCCAGGATCTCACCGGTGCGTAAGCCGCGCCGGGCAGCTTTATCCACATAAGCCGGACCGATTCCGCGCCCGGTGGTGCCGATCTGAGCTTTACCGAGGGCGGTATCCTGTGCTGCATCCAGCAGCCGGTGGGCAGGAGTGATCAACTGGGCTGCATCGGAAATGAACAACCGGTCAGGCGTAACTTCCACGCCTGCCGCCTTCAGCATTTCCATTTCCTCCACCAGAGTGGAGGGATTGATCACCATACCGTTTCCCAGGACTCCGATGGTGGTTGGGTGAATGAATCCGGAGGGGATGATGTGGAGCTTGAAGATCTTCTCACCGACCGTTACAGTATGGCCGGCATTATCCCCGCCATTGTAGCGGGCAGAAATATCTGCTTTTTCTGAGAGCAGGTCAACCACCCTGCCCTTTCCTTCGTCACCCCATTGGGCGCCTACAACGATCTCTAAAGGCATGATGATCTTCCTATTTCTTGTATTTGTTCAAGTCAACAGAGGCAATATACGGCAGGTTGCGGCCTTTTTCATCGATATCCAACCCGTATCCGACCACGAAATAATCCGGGATGGAAAACCCCAGGTAATCGATCTGGATATCCACTTTATGGCGAACAGGCTTATCCAGCAAGGCACATACTTTCAGGCTTTTTGGCTGCCTGTCCAAGAGACAGGCGAGAAACAGTCTTAATGGTGTAGCCAGAATCAACGATGTCGTCGATCAGGATGACATCCCAGCCGCGTATGTTAGTCTTGTGGTCAGAATCTATGCGCACAAAACCACTGGATTCAGAACCAGAATAAGATGAAACAGACATGAAATCCATTGTCATTGGCCGGGCAACGTGCATCATCAGGTCGGTAATAAAAACCACGCTTCCGCGCAGTAATCCCAGCAAAAGGAGCTTCTCGGAATCTTTATAATCAATAGCGATCTGCCGGCCAAGGTCCTGTACACGTTTTTGAATATCGTCTTTGGAGATAATGACCTTATCAATAAAATCATACGGAAATTCGGGATTAGTATCCATGATAACTTTTACCTGCACAGGGGAAAGGATGTATTCTGAATTTATTGTACCAAATCTTACCCTTGCGCGCACCATTAATTTGTTGCTCAATCACTGTTTAGAAGAGGATTCCTATTGTATGAAATTAAGTCAATCAGGATTCCTCGTAACTGAATCGTTTCGTTAATCTTACGATATTATCAGGTCCGGCATTAACTGGATTAAAAGCGTTTATTCATTGTAGCTTTGTATAACAACAATGAAGGTCGAATTTACCTCATTTTTATTACATTTTATTACCTATGCGAGATAATCAAGGTATAGATTTGAATTAATAATTCTACTGTAACGGAAAAGGAAAATTCATGGCATATATAAAATGGGATACATCTTATGAAACTGGGATAAAAAAGTTTGATGCCCAACATCAAAAATTAGTCAACCTTATTAATGATCTATACGAAGGGATGCAGCAGGGTAAAGGAAAAGAGGCTGTTGGCAGGGTTTTGGAAGAGTTAATTAAATACACCAAAGAACATTTTGTTGATGAAGAAGCGCTTATGCAGCAACACAACTACCCTGGGTATCTTGCTCAAAAGGGAGAGCACGAGCGCCTGGTAAAAGAAGTAGCAACGTTGATGGAAAAACACAAAAGCGGTGCAATGAGCCTGTCAATTGAAACCAGTACATTCTTGAAAAACTGGTTAACCAACCACATCCTGGGAGTGGATAAAAAATATTCGGTATTTTTTCAGGGCAAGGGAGTTAGTTAGTATCAACACCAAAACAATTTAATAGACTCCACGGTTGTTTAGAAAAAACCTGTATTCTGAGTCTGTACCTTGAATATGTCCAGTCCACCAATCTACAAGAAACCCGATCATATCAAGTAATATAACTTCTTCAGCATTATCAATTCTTACATGATATTCGAGCACCTTTTGTTCATACAACTGGTGCTCCTTTTTTTGCTGGTCCAAGCCATAATAATTGTATTTTTTCAATAATCCTTCTTCAGTCAAAAAATGCTCGTGAACATAGTTTTCCAGTTCAACCAGAAGATTACCCATATCAGCAGATTGCTCCTGGCTGGTTACCATAGTACGCATTTTATTTATTAAGGAGAACAAGTTCATGTGCTGTTCGTCCAATGCCTTCACACCGACCGAATAGGATTCATTCCATTCCAACGTTTTCATAGATTTACTCGCATATTGATGATTATACTTCTTATAGGTCTTTCAGGAATTTTAATTGAATTAGAAGAAACCATAGCAACTTCTTCCTCACATCCACGTATACAGATGTAGAAATCAATAAATCATCAATAAAAGAGGAAAAAATGTCTGAACAAATTGTTATGCCAAACCAATCCACACCTGGAAAAGTCCAGGCGATAGCCATTATCATGCTGGTTAACGGTATCTTGAATGTATTAGCAGGTTTATCCATTACCGGGGCAGCGATCGTAAGCGTTATCGGTTTGTTATGCCTGCCAGTGGCTGTACTTCCGCTTGTACTGGGTGTCTTCGAAATAGTATATGCATCAAGGATGTTGTCCGGCAAGGTAGTAGCCGCAAACACAGTCAAGACTCTGGCAATTTTCGAGATCGCCAACATCATTTATGGAAATGTGTTATCAGTGGTAGCCGGTATCTTGAACCTGGTTTTCCTGGATGACCCGCAGGTAAAGACGTACATTCAATAATTGGGAACGATATTCCAGAAACACATCATAACTTAGGGGTCGACGCATAAGTCGACCCCTAAGTGTTTTAATTAATAATAATACCCGGGGACGTCATTCGGGTCGCGGCGTTGGCCTTCCAGTTCCTGTCCCCCACCGCTGCCGCGCTTCCACCAGATGCTTTCGCGGCGACGCGGTGCCAGACATACCTCAAAACCTTGCAGTACATCCACCCCCAAAACCCCTTGCGAATGGGTTTGATCCAGCATGGATAGCAATGGTTTAGGTGGGAGGCCAACCTCCAATTCCACATCAAAACCGGCAACCCAGATCGTGACGTTATAGATGGGTGTTTCAAAAGATCCTAACCCCGGGTAATAATCTGTTGTTGTGCCAGATGGGTTTGTGTTTTTCAACAGTTCCTGTTTCAGATAGGTCCTGCGTGAACCGGTTACAAAGAACAGCCGGATATCCTGGTTGAACACAGAAACGGGAGTGATCGGCACACCGTTGAATAGTTCAAAATAATTACAATAGCCGTAAGGATGGAATTCGCCACTGGTAAATACGATCTGCATTTTTTCGGGCAGCAGTTTTAAATCGAACTGGGTAAGGATATCTGCACCCAGCATAACGTCCACCGGTGTTCCTATTTGTTTCCCTAGTATGTCAGGGGTTAACCGGAGAGTGGTTTTTTTTAATGAGGATATATTCCCGGCAATGGTTAATTCACCTAGTGCCCCCATACTTTCGGCCGAACCGGTATTTAAGAGTACATTCATTCCATCCACGTCAAGGATGGGATAGCCATTGATCAGTTGATAACTATAAGCTTGCATCGTTTACACCGAAGATATCCCCATAATAAGGGATATTATTATTCCTGTTTATGCCAATCATGTTAAATATTTCACAAACAATGAATTAGAACAGCGGGATTTCAGGGGATATCCTTGTTCCGGCCGGGATTTCAACATCTTTTGGCACAACAACAATGCCATCCCTTACCACCCAGTCCTCCATATCCATATCGGTTCCACGGGGGAATTTTCGAATGATCACGCCCGCACCTAACCGGGCATTCTTATCTATGATGGCCCCTTCGATCTGGCAACCGGGACCAATTCCTATGGGGATCTTGTGTTTGGACCTAAGCCGGGCTTTTTCGTAATAATCTGCACCCATAATGATACTATCCACAATCTGGCTGGCGTGTTCCACCCGGCTGCGGACTCCGATACTGGAGTGCCGGATTGTGGCATTATCGATCCAACAGCCATCAGCCAGAAGGGTTTGTTCCAGGGAACTGTTGATAATATGCGAACAGGGCAGAAACAACGGGGCTGTATAGATCGGGTTATTGGCATCAAACATATTAAAGGGTGGCTCCGGCAAGGTCAGCGCCAGGTTGGTGTCGTAAAACGAACGGATCGTTCCAATATCTTCCCAGTACCCGTTGAAATCGTAGCCAAATACTTTTTTCTTGTCCAAAGCATAGGGAATGACATCACCGCCAAAATCATCAAAGGTGGTGTCGCCAATTAGCTCCATTAATACATCCGTTTTGAACATATAGATCCCCATCGACCCGAGATAGGGTTTATTCTTATCATCGCGGCTCACCATTTCCTCCAGAATTTTGGGGTCAATGGGTTTTTCAGCGAATTTTGTTATTCTACAATCCGGATCACGCTTAAGTATGCCAAACCTGACGGTATCATGCCTGGCAACAGGTTGGACGGCCACGGTGATATCGGCTTTATTCTGGCAGTGGAAATCCGCCATCGCTGCATAATCCATCCGGTAAAGATGGTCACCAGCCAGAATGAGCACAAAATCTGCGTCCGCAGATTTGATCTGCCATAATTGTTTGCGGACTGCATCGGCAGTGCCCTGGTACCAGTCCGAGCTGCTGGAAGTCTGCTCGGCGGCCCAGATCTGGACGTAGCCAGTGTGGAAGGCATCGAAACTGTAAGTGCGGGAAATATGCCTGTGCAAAGATACTGAATTAAATTGTGTCAAAACCGCGATCCGGTATAACCCCGAATTAATGCAATTACTAATGGGAACATCGATCAGCCGGTATTTCCCGCCCATCGGGACGGCAGGCTTGGAGCGATATTTTGTGAGGGGATACAATCTGGCTCCCCTCCCGCCTCCAAGAATGACAGCCAGGATATTGTTCATCGAATCCATATCTGCCTCCAATCCACCATTAAGTATAATTATTGAACGTACAGATGTACTTTAATGGTATCACAACCGGAACAATATTATCCATAAAATATTCACCCCCCGCCATATTTAAACCAAAACCCCCGCAATACTGTGAGGGGGTCATGTTATAATCGAGGTGCCGAAGGTGGGAATTGAACCCACATACCCGAAGGTACACGATTTTGAGTCGTGCGCGTCTGCCAATTCCGCCACTCCGGCATCTATAACGAATTGTAGTATATCTAAAACCACCGCTCCGGTCAAGATGAGCGGGAATCACAGGAAAAAATTATGCGCTTAGGTATCATTGGTTTACCACAGTCCGGAAAAACCACACTCTATAATGCTCTTACCCGCGGATCTGTCCCTACCGGAGCCGGCGGTAAGTTGGAAGTGCACACCGCTGTGGTGGATGTTCCAGACCCACGCGTGGACACACTTTCCGCGATGTTCAACCCCAAGAAGACAATATACACCAAGGTCACATACGCCGACATCGCCGGGTTGGATGGCAGTGCCGGGAAGAGTGGTATTTCAGGCACATTAATGAACCATCTGACCCAGATGGATGGATTCATCCATGTAGCGCGCTGCTTCGAATCAGATGAAGTGCCGCATGCCGCTGGAAGCATCGATCCTCAGCGCGATATCGCTGCCATGGATACTGAATTCATCCTGAATGATCTGATTGCTGTCGAACGCAAACTGGAACGACTGGCGGAGGAACGCAAGAAAGGCGCCGGCAGGGAAAAAGCAGTTATCGATCGCGAACACGAATTGTTCGAACGCTTCCATGCAGTGCTAAGCGAAGAGAAACCCCTGAAAGACATGGAGATCAGCCATGAAGAGGAGAAAATGCTCTCCGGGTATGGCTTCCTCTCGAGGAAACCCACCCTGATTGTGCTAAATCTTTCCGAAGGTCAAAAAGAACCATCCATCACTTACACCCACAAACACAGCCAGGTCGTCTCGCTGCAGGGGAAACTGGAAATGGATATTGCCCAGCTCCCTCCCGACGAGATGCAGATCTTTTTACAGGAATACGGAATCGAAGAGCCCAGCCTGAACCGTATGATCCGGCTGTCTTATGACCTGCTTGGCCTGCAATCCTTCTTCACAGTTGGCCCGGACGAATGCCGGGGATGGACCGTGCATCGCGGGGCAACTGCACCCGAAGCGGCCGGAGAGATACACACCGATCTGCAGAAAGGGTTTATCCGCGCCGAAGTGGTGGCTTACAATGACCTGGTCGCCCTGGGCAGCATGAACGAAGCCAAGAGCAAAGGCAAGTTCCGCCTGGAGGGGAAGGAATATATCGTCCAGGATGGGGATATCCTGAATATCCGGTTTAATATTTGATTTGAAACTCTGTAAATGAATAAACACCTTCCGTATGAAGAATCACCATCGGAAGGCGTTTTTATTTAATTGACACCGATCAAAAGGGTCGACACACCGGTCGACCCCTACCTTCTTATTCCAGGCCAGCTTTTACGGACCGGGCAACCTGAAGTGTCACGCCTTTCACTGCTGCCAACTGCTCAATGGTCGCTTCCTTGATGGCTTCGATCGAGCCGAATTGGATCAATAACGCCTTACGCCGGTTAGGGCCAACTCCGGGGATGGAATCCAGGCGTGAAGCCAGACCGGTCTTTGTGCGTTTCTTGCGGTGGGCAGTGATGGCGAAACGATGTGCTTCGTCGCGGATGCGTTGGATCAGGTACAAGGCCTGACTGTGCCTGGGCAGCAGCACAGATTCAGAGATTCCAGGGCGGAATAATTCCTCCTGCTGTTTGGCCAACCCGACCACCGGAACACGTTCCTGCAACCCATACGTTTCCAGCACTTTTACTGCCCGCCCAAGCTGCCCTTTGCCGCCATCCACGATGAGCAGGTCCGGCAGGATGGAAAAAGCTGGATCAGGTTTCTTGCCCGGGATATTCTCCTCTTCGGCTGCTTTCCATCTTCCAAAGCGCCGGGTCAACACTTCTTCCATGCTCGCGAAGTCATCGGGACCATCCACGCTCTTGATGTTGAACTGGCGGTAATTCTTTTTGTTGGGCACTCCCTGTTCGAATATGACCATGCTGCCAACCGAGGCGGTCCCCTGGATATTCGAGATGTCATAACACTCGATCTTATTGATGGGAACCTGCAAACCCAGAGCCTCGCGCAATTCCCCCAGAGCTTCAGCCTGTTTGTGCGTATCTGCCTGCCAGCGGGCACGCAATGAATTCAACGTGTCAGTGGCGTTTTCGGCAGCCATTTCCACCAGGTCATGATTAGCACCCCGGCGCGGAACCAGCAGTTCCACCTTGTGGCTGTTATTGCGTGAAGCCAGCCATTGCTTGATGATGTTGGCTTCTTCAATATCATTGGGCAGCAGGACTTCTGACGGCAGAGTGGCTGCCTCGGAATAGAATTGCTTGAGGAACTGTGAAACCACTTCTGAATCGCTGGAATCTTCTGTTCCTTCGAGGATGAAATACTCCCTGCCGATCAGTTTTCCTGCCCGAATAAAGAAGATCTGCACACAGGCTTCGTTATCGGCGCGGGCCATGGCGATCACATCCGAGTCTGTCTGGTCCGAACTGATCACCTTCTGCTTTTCCACCACCGTATTGATCGCCTGGATCTGGTCGCGCAAGGCAGCAGCTTTCTCAAACTTCAGGTCCTCTGAAGCGTTATCCATTTCTACCTGCAGGCGTGAGATGATGGGTTTGGTATGCCCTTCCAGGAAGAAGCACAGGTCTTCAATGTTCTGACGATAGGCTGCTTTGGCGATCACCCCGATGCAGGGAGCCGAACATAGATGGATATCATAGTAGAGGCAAGCGCGCTCATCCATCCCTGTGATCACGCGGTCACAGGTTAAGAAAGGAAAGATCCTGCGCAGCAGATCCATGGTTTGGTGCACAGCCCAGACGGAGGTGTATGGGCCAAAGTAACGGTTGCCATCCTTTTCCATCTCACGGGTGATGGTGACCTTCGGGAAATCATCCATCCAGTGCACTTTTATATACGGATATTTCTTATCGTCCTTCAGCCGAACGTTATAACGCGGCCGGTGCTTCTTGATCAGGTTCATTTCCAGGATCAAAGCTTCCAGCTCTGAACCGACCACGATCCACTCTATATCAGTGACATTGGGTACCAATTTACGGGTTTTATGGTCCCATTCCGCCAGTTTATGGAAATAACTACGCACCCGATTGCGTAGATTGATGGCTTTCCCCACATAGATCACCGTCCCGTCGCTGGCTTTCATAATATAACAACCGGGTTTGAGGGGCAGGTTATCCAGAATACTTTGAATATTTGGCGTGATTTCCATTTCCATATATTTTAACACCATCTCTTTTTGTGGGTCGGATGTGTAGAGTGGGGATCGATAAAAGAAATGGGGTTACGTCTCATAATTTAGGTTAGAATATATCAGAATGGAGAATTTTGTGACCATATTACCGGAAGAAGAAATCGGCGGCTTGCTTAAAGCCAGGGGCTTGAAACTGGCAGTTGCAGAATCCTGCACCGGTGGATTGATCGGACACCGCATCACCAATATTCCCGGAAGTTCTGATTATTACTTCGGGAGCGTGACAGCCTATGCCTATGAAGCAAAAGAAAAACTGTTAGGTGTTCAGCATGCCACCCTGGAGAAGTACGGTGCGGTGAGCGAAGAAACAGTACTTGAGATGGCACGCGGTATCCGAAATACCCTGGCAGCCGATATCGGTGTATCGGTCAGCGGGATCGCCGGACCCGGCGGTGGACTGCCACACAAACCGGTGGGAACAGTCTGGTTTGGATTGAGCACCCCGACGGGTGAATGGGCTTTTCGATTTCTATTCACAGGGGACCGGATCCAGATCAAAGAGTTATCCGCCGAAAAAGCGCTCGCTTTATTGCTGCACTATTTGACCGAAGGACATCCATAATCATTGTTGAACACAATTTACCCTCATCATTTGGTTATATGAGAACGCCATAATTTGGAGGGAAGATGAACAGCAAAAAAAAGATCCTCATCCTCTATGCGGACGCTGGTTTTGGACACCGCAGTGCCGCTTATGCTATCAAAGCGGGACTTGAAGAAAAATATGACAAGTTGTGCCACGTGGATATTGTCAACCCATTGCAGGATGAACGGGCTCCGTTCTACATGCGCGACAGCCAATCAGATTATGACACCGTCATCAAATCTGTCCCAGAGCTTTACCGGATCGGATATGAAGCCAGTGATGCCACGGTACCAACCCTTTTTGTTGAGACTGCACTAACTCTCATGCTGTACGAAGTCATGCATGATATTGTGAAGCGGTATAAACCTGATGTGGTCGTTACCACTTACCCGGTCTACCCGGCACCGTTGGATGCGGTATTTACAATGAATCAAACCAGCCTGCCCATGGTCACAGTTGTTACGGACCTGGTCAATGTGCACCGGGTATGGTTCAATAGCGGAACTGAAAGGCTGATGGTTCCCACCTCGAATGTGTTTCAACAGGCAGTCAAATCCGGACTGGATCCCGAGAAGGTGTTTGTTACCGGAATACCTGTTTCCACTGCGATCTGTAAGGAAAAGCGATCAAAAACTGAAATACGGGAAGATCTGGGATTGGATCCGGAAAAGTTCATCATTCTCGTTGCGGGGAGCAAACGGGTGGATGGGCTGCCAGAAATTCTGGAAGGGCTGAACCATAGTGGACATCCGATCGAATTGGTACTGGTCGCCGGGGGAGATGATGAGTTGTATCAATGCATGCGACAGGTGGATTGGCATGTCCCCGTGCGAATCTATAACTATGTGGATTTCATCCCCGCATTATTGAACGCATCCGATGCTGTGATCTGTAAAGCTGGAGGGTTGATCGTTTCGGAAGCCATGGCTGCCGGATTGCCCATGATCCTGGTCAATGTTCTCCCCGGGCAGGAAAGCGGGAACGCTGAGTTTGTGGTTTCAACTGGAGCAGGGGAAATGGCGGAAAATTCATCAAAGCTGTTGGAAGTTATAGCTCACTGGCTGGAGAATGACAGGCTGGTCTGGGAGCAGCGTAAAGCCTGTTCGACGGAACAAGGCAAAGCTGATGCAGCTTTTAAGATCGCGGACGAGATCATGCAGCTCTCCCAAGTTGAGGTCCAATTTCGTTCAGTTACCCACTTATTTGAACGATCGCATCTGGCCAGCCTGCTCAGGAGGAAATACCGGCACGACCAGAGGCAAAAACTTGAACAGGCAGAATAATCCAAAATCAAACAAACCTATAGTTGTATTAATCTCCGCCAGTCAGGAGTGGCAGGCTGTGCTGGGATATTATCATCCTGCCAACCTTGAACCTACCCCGTATGGCGATTGCTTTCACTTGAAATTATCATCTAGCGATGAGCTTGTCTTCCTGCATGGCGGGTGGGGAAAGATCAAGGCGGCTGGCTCGACCCAGTATGCCA
This sequence comes from uncultured Chloroflexia bacterium, assembly GCA_963827895.1. GTDB lineage: Bacteria > Chloroflexota > Anaerolineae > Anaerolineales > Anaerolineaceae > PNON01. The sequence continues at coordinate 136,828 of CAWHCY010000017.1, forward strand.
TCACGCTGTGGAACCCGAAGCTGATCATCAACCTGGGGACCTGCGGGGGTTTCGCCGGGCAGGTGGAACTCAACGAGGTGATCCTGGTGGATAAGACCATTGTGTATGACCTGATCGAACAAATGTTGGATCCGGATGTTGCCATCCGCGCCTATACCACCGAACTGGATCTATCCTTCCTGCGTGAACCGTATCCGCAGCCGGTACGCAGAACACTGCTGGTTTCGGGAGACCGTGACCTGGTGGCTGGCGAGATCCCGGAGTTGATGCGCAAATACGGCGCGGTGGCCGGAGATTGGGAATCCGGGGCAATCGCGTTCATTTCCAAAGCAAATAATGTACCCTGCCTGATCTTGCGCGGAGTCTCCGACCTGGTGGGAAATGATGGCGGTGAGGTATATGACAATATCGATTTGTTTGCCGAAAGGGCAAAAGGTGTGATGGAAAACCTGCTGCAGCACCTCCCGGCATGGGTAGAGCAGTGTAGGTAAAGGAAGAAACAATATTGTAATTGCGAGATGCTATGCGGCCTTATGGGTTCGTTTTGTAGTTTTTTATTTGACTGGGAAAAACCGTGTGCGGCAGAGGCAGTTACAATCTGCCCCTGCCATACTATATTGAGTTGACCCCACAAGACCATGCCATGATAGGGACGGTATGGTCCCGGTAATGCTCATATGTATTATTGGCTAGAATTTCACCTGGTACCCAGTCCGATGGCATGGATTCATACCTGGCAGCCTGGTTCAACTCTTCATCACTGCAAAGCTGCAACTGCAACAAAAGATCTTCATGCACCGAATTGGATTCAGACCTTACAACAACCATGGGTACTGCATGATTTTGTTCATAAATTATTCGGTTGCGTTCATCCTGAGACAGCTCCCACAATTTCGAACCTGCCAGGGTCCGGGTCTGCAGCATGGTCAACATTTCCCGTTCGAACCAGGTGACATGTACCAAAATATCCTTCACTGACCAGGTTCCTTCCACACCAGGCAGCTCTAACTTAGACCAATCACACAATGCGATAGCCGCCTGAAAAGCATCCCAGGCTACGTTAACTTCGTTAAAAAACTCCAACTTTTTGTACAAGCTTCACCCTCTTTTACGGAAAGATGGATTAATTGCAGACAGTATGCGATAAATTACATGTACCTGTCTTGGGATCACGGCGATCACAGACTTGCCTACAATAAGGAGTAGGTACTACCGGGCATAAACCCGGCTCGTTCCCTTTCGGAGTGAAGCCAGAGGCAACCCGGCAGGTATTATCCAATGCATACAGCGCCTTCAGCGGATAAAAATCTTTATCGCTCCTGGTGGGTGAACCTGCATCCGCATAGGTGAAATAGTCATTATAGTCAAACCTGTCGAACTGATCCGGCCCAAGGATTGACCAGGTTCCCCAAAGAATATTTTGAGATTCTTCCAGGATGGTTTTCTTAAAAGCGATTTCAATCCTTGTGGGATCCTGAGGTGAGATGCGTGACCAGGCCAGGTCGGGATCTGTACCTATTCCAAAGTCGAAGATAGTGACCTCATAACCATCGCCAGCGGAAGGTGCATCGCTGAACATGGGTTTCAATGCGCCTACGCTTTTGTTCGCATCCTTAAAAACACGCACTCCATCAACTGACCAATCGGTTGTTTTCGGTAGCGTTGTCCAGACGAGGAATTCACCACGCCCATCCAGGTTTACATCCAGTTCAATACCAAAACCATATTGTCCATCAGGTGCGAGAGACGGGTTGTCCAATAGATAGATGATGGAATATATAAATTCGCCATCTTTATTGCGAATCAAATTGGACTGAATGATGTCAATGAATGGAAGATAGGTCATCTCCTGGTCAAAGGGACGTTCATAACGGCCAATCAGGAATTGGTCGCCAGCATAGGCTTCTTTTTGTTCCGCATTACGAATGGATTCCTGGTCGTAGGTGACCTGGGGCTTATCCTCAGGCAGGGTGACATTCGGGCTGACCAGGTGAACAATCGGGGTGGGTGAAGGCTCTGCGGTCGGTTCTGGTGTCGCAGTCGGTTCAGCGGTCGGTAGAGGCGGCAGTTCGGTTGGAACATCTACTACCAGGGGTGTTTGTTCGCCGGTTACTGGTATTAGATCATTTTCTTTTGTATTGTTGGTTTTGGTGGAAAGGTTGCACGCCAGCATAAAAGTCATGATCACAAAGACAGGGACTACATACTTGGAAACATGAAACATGGCATACCTCCTTTTAATAAACACGAGCTATGAGAACACCATGGCTAGGATGAAAGGACGATGATAGGATTAACTCATTATACAAATCTTTCGTTTCTAAAAACAATATGTAGATTTGATTTTCATTTCCCCCTCTTGTGCCTAAAAGCCGGATAACAGTAGTTATAATTCGTGGGCTGATCTCGTCAAAGTAACTAGGTATTGCTCACCTACTTCCCACCTTCAATTTCGATAATATCTTTCTTGCAGGTAATTAATAATTCTTCCGGGTTAATCCCATCCCGCGAAACCGATCTCCCCCATTCATCAATACCGGTTACACGGTAGTAACCCGCCGAAATCTCATCGACACAAAAATGCCAGCCACGAATTTTGTCTTTTATAGGATAAAGGCTAAGCACTGAGTCTTAAAGTTTACCTACCGGTTTTTTTGTATTCATTTCTCAATAGTCCAATTGTCTTATTGGTAAGTTTAATTTTACCTAAGTAGATAAACCTTACTTCACATCCATGACCAATTGTTTGAATTTTATCCACACATTATCTCCAGGTCCGTCAAAAATGCGTTTTTGACACCATGCATAAGGAAATAAGAATTTACCGCGCCATGACAAAGGAAATGAATCAGGACCAAATTCAGAACCGTCACGATCCCATTTTACAGGACCATAATTTCGCCTTATGACTTCAACGATGTATGCGGCAAACTCAAGAGCGATTCCATTTAGACCAGTGTCATCTCCCGATTTTAGATACCCATCGTGTATACCTGATAATACATTTTCAACATCCCGAATAGATTGAGGAGAATAATCTAATTTGATCGATGGGGCAACAGCTTCGACAACTTTGCTCTGCATAGGTGATAAGGAAAGGCTTAAGGGCTTCTGCGCTGGGGCGTGGTTTTTCTTTTCTAAAAACACTTTGCAATTTGCGAAAATAACGATATCCAACAGAAAGGATAAATAAAGTTATTCCAAAAACTAATAGAATCCAATTCTTAATTAAATACCCCCAGATTACCAACCCCATGCCTACCAAAGTTATCAAGAGGGAACCATAAAGGTGAATCCTTTCGGCTGGCTCAATAATTTTGATTTTACCTGTGAGCAAATCTCCCTTTTTCTTTGCTCTACGATCAAGCCGATTGGCGATGATGATAAGAAGCGAAAATAGGATGACTACAATGACCAGGTAAATAGTATTTTCGTTCACGTGGTTTTCTTATCCAATTGGAAAAATAAAAAAATGTATTGTCAATACACCCATTCATCTACTCTAAAACAAAATCCAGACCCAGCTCGGCAAGTTTCCCGGGCATGGGTTGACCGGAGTTTTCATCCCAATTGCTGGATGCATAGTATTCCTTGAGCAAAACATCCATATCCGGCAGGTGACCTTCCTGCCCGCCATCCGGTAGCGCCTGCAGCAGCAATTTAGGTAATTTCTCTGTCGCACGGGTCAGTCCAAGACGAATATTGATGGCGCGTTTCAGGTTCCAGGCACGTTCTCCGGCCTTCATCATTCGTTCAACATTCCAGTCTTCCCCGGTAGCAGCGGATAGCATGGGAGCCAACTCGGATGGATTCACTACCGCGAAGAAACAAACTACCAAACTGTTACAGACTGTGCGCCAGTGCTGGTGGAGTTTGACCTTCTCAGCTTTCCCGGCATCTTCCCAACGCTCACTCGCCAGAATACCGATCTCATCTATCGTGCCGCCCAATTCCACGTTGAAGAAATCTGACTGATTGTGGCAGGCACCCCGGGGTGAGGTGACATATGCCAGCGCCTGGCCTGAAAATGCCCGCGGATCATGCATCGCAACATCAAGTCCATTGACCTGCACAGCCAGATCCGGGTCACCGTAACGGGTTGCCAGCGCCAGGCTGCCTTCAGCCAGTTGAGCTCCAAAACCTTCTTTTCGGGTCATTTGTTCCAATAACGTGAAGGCGGGTAAGCCATCACCCCAGTGCAATGCCAAACCACCGGTTTGGGCTTCGCTAATTATTCCGCGGTCGAAAAGCAGGTAGGCCAATCCGATGGCACTGCCGGCTGAGATGGTATCCATGCCGTAGCGGTCACAGATATCCCCCAGTTTGGTGATCATCGGGAGGTCGTCCACTAATAACTGCGAACCAAATGCACAAATGGTTTCATACTCGGGTCCTTTGCTCTTGGGCTCGGTCGCATAAGGACCTTCCTGGACGAATACTTCCCGCCCGCAACCAATGACACAGCCCTGGCAGGATTTCGTCCCGGTTAATATCGTAGCCTGCATTTCTGATCCACTGATCTGGCCTGCCCCTTCGAAAGTGGGTGCTGTCCAGTATTTTTGCGGCATATCTCCCAGCATCTGCAAATATTCCGCGGAACCGCCGGTACCCACGGCATGAAAAATGGAGGTCATGTTCTGGTCAAGCAGAGTTTTGTTGGCAGCCGAACGCAGCTCTTTGTAATCCGGCTCCTGTGCCACCGGGACAGTTCCTGTTCCGCGGATGGCCACTGCTTTCAAATTCTTGCTGCCCATCAGCGCACCCATCCCCGTACGTCCGGCAGCCCGGCCGTGATCTGACATGATATTGGCAAATGGAACCAGGTTCTCCCCGGCCAATCCGATGGAAGCAACCCTGGCTTGAGACTCACCAATCTCTTCACGGATTGTTTTTTGGGTTTCATAAGTATCCGTTTTACCCCACAAGTGGCCAGCCGGGTGGATCTCAGCCGATCCATCCCGGATCAACAGGTAAACCGGCGTGGGAGCGCGTCCTGTGATCCATAAAATATCAAAGCCGGCGCGCCGCATTTCAGGGCCTACAAAGCCGCCAATATTCGATTCGCCCCACAACCCGGTCTGGGGCGATCTTCCGCAAATGGTAAATCTACCCGTCGCCGGGCCGCCGGTACCGGTCAGCGGTCCTGTAACCCATAGGAATGGACTTTCCGGATCAAGGGCATCCCGCTTCGGATCAATCTGATCCCATAATAAACGGGCAGCCAATCCACTGGCACCGATAAAATCATTCACCCATTGGGCAGGCACCTGTTCTTTACTGATATTCCCGGTGGATAGATCCACTTTTAACATTCGTCCAAACATATTCACTCCTCTGATTCAGAGTAGAAATTGATACTAAAAGTCCACTTTTTTCCCATCAAACGCGCAGATGAATAACCGGCGCAGATCATCTTCCTCCGGTACTCTAACCGCCATGATCGTCTGGGTGTCATTCATCGCGTTGGATATGAGATGATCCAGCTCGCGCTCAAACGAGGACCGATCAATGCCTGCTTCTGAAAGAGTCAGCGGTTGACCGATCTCGCGTTCCAATTTTCGAATGGCTTCCACCAGGCTGGCAGCAGCTTCTTTCTCGTTTTCGGCGGGCAAACCGAGGAACCTGGCTATGGAAGCATAGCGTGTGCCTTCCACTTGAGCACAATATTCTATAGAATACGGTAAAAATAGGGAGACGGCACATCCATGCGGGATATGCAGAGCACCGCCCAGGGCATGCCCCATGCCATGTGCCAACGCTGCCATGGAATTTCCGAAACCCAATCCGGCAATGGCTGCGGCATTTTGCATGTGCGTGCGTGCTTCCATATCCTGACCATCATGGTAGCAGCGCGGAAGATAATCGAAAACCAGTTTTGCAGCTTGAAGGCACAACCCATCACAGAAATCATTGGCATAGGTGCTGGTGTAACCTTCTATTGCGTGGGTAAGAGCATCCAACCCTGTCTCCGCAGTAACCTTCTTTGGAAGATCACGGATGAATTCAGGGTCGAGGATAGCAATATCAGGGACAGCCTCCCGGTTGCCGAGGCCCAGCTTGCGCTGCTCGGCGTGATTGGTCAAGACGATTGCCCAGGTTGTTTCTGACCCCGTCCCGGCAGTGGTCGGGATGGCAATTAAACGCGCTTTCACCCGCAGCCCGATCACATCGATTGGGTTGATGGATTCAGGGTCGAAATCCGGATGCTCATAGAGGATCCACATGCCTTTGGCAGCATCCATCACGGAACCGCCACCCAAAGCAATGATCCAATCCGGATTGGTTTCCAACATGCGTGCGGCACCGGCTTTGACCGTTTCCAGCGATGGATCCGGTTCCACGTCGTCAATCACACTGATCTGCATGCCGGTGGATGCCAGGGCGCTTATTACACGCTCCACATACCCAAGTTTCACCAGGTTGGCATCGGTCACAATACAGGCGCGCTCACCCCGGATCGTTTCAAGGTTACCCAAAGCGCCGTCACCAAATACAATGGCAGGACTGGAGAAAAACCACATTTTGGTTCTCCTTTATCGAATATTGTGGATAAGGAAAAATGAATTAGACAGGATAATCAGTTTCGATCCGGGTACAGCTCTCCACCAGTTCCTTGGCGGCGCGGACGTTCTTCATCACCATGGACATATTCCCCGCCAACTTAAGCTTTCCGGTCATCATTGCCTGCATGGGATCCATCTGCTTGGTCATTACTTTTTTCCAGTTTTCGGCAGTACCCGAAAGGCGAAAAACAGGTTTACGGCTTTCCGGGTCGGTCACCATAAAGGCATCCCGACATTTGCCATGCCAGAGGTCCATATATAACATAACGGGTTTCTCGGTTTTTTCCTTGGGATCGATGATAAAGTAGAAATCACCTTCCCAATTCTTGGCAGCTTCCATATATGCATCAGATTTATTCAGATCTTCCATCATCATTTTGACCCATTCATCGCTCGGAAACTTTACACCCATTGTGAACCTCCTCAAAATCAGTGGAATGAAATTTGTATACCTATTAATCATAGTATACAACCAGAAGAAGCGATTCCTCTAATTGGATTAGTGGAATTTTGAATAAAACATATTTGATAAACGATCACAGATATTTGTTCATATCGTAGGGGAGGTTCGCGAACCGACCATGTGGAAATGAAAAGTAAGTCGATCTGTCGTATTGGATAGAAGTTGACACGCAGGTCCACCCCTACGATGGTAATATCAACGGTAATTCCGCATGGTTTTATGCATAGGGTTGCAAAGAAAGCGATAATCTCTTATAATGCAAAGACATTTCGCTGAAAATGGAGTCTTGTAATCATATGGATCAAACCGAATCCCACCTCGAGCAGGGGGAAACAACCGAAAATCACCAAAACATGGAATCACTACTCGCAGCAGAAGGTTTAGGCAACATCGAATCTCCTGTCCAGGGCGAGACCCGTAAGGGAACTATAGCCAGCATCGGCGCGAGCCAGATCCTGGTCAGTATTGGCACCAAGTCAGAAGGTGTCATTACGGGTAAAGAATTTGAAGCCATCCCGCCGGAAGTTCTGGCGAAGATGACCGTGGGCGAAGAGATTGATGTTTATGTCATCAATCCCGAAGACCAGAGCGGGGACGTTGTCCTTTCATACATTCGTGCCCGCGACGAAGCCAGTTGGAAGGAAGCCGAAGAAAAACAGGCCTCCGGAGCCAGCTTCGATTCAGAGATCATTGGCTATAACAAGGGCGGACTTATTGTTCCGCTGGGTGGTTTACGCGGTTTTGTGCCTTCATCCCAGATCAGCCTTACCCGCCGCGCTGGAATGACTGGCGACACCCCCGACCAGAGATGGTCCAAAATGGTGGGAGAACCTATCACCGTACGTGTCATTGAAGTCGATCGCGAACGCCGCCGGTTGATATTATCTGAACGTGCAGCCAGCACTGAAACCCGCGAATCCGTCAAAGACCGCATCCTTGAAGAACTCAAGGAAGGCGATGTCCGCACCGGTCGTGTTACCAGCCTGGCTGATTTTGGCGCTTTCGTCAATATCAATGGCGCTGATGGATTGGTTCACCTTTCTGAGATCTCATGGGACCGCATCAACAAACCCGATGAAGTCCTCAAGATCGGTGAAGAAGTCAACGTCAAGATCATTTCCATCGACCGCGAAAAGAAACGCATCGGCCTTTCCATTCGTCAACTGCAGAATGATCCCTGGGGCAACCAGGTTTCACACATCACCGTTGGACAGCTGGTGGAAGGCAAGATCACAAAACTGGCTAAATTTGGTGCTTTTGCCAGGCTCGAAGGCGATATTGAAGGCCTCATCCATATCTCTGAATTATCAGAGAAACGCATCGAGCACCCCAAAGAAGTATTAAAAGAAGGCGATGTCGTTACCTTGAGAGTCCTCAAGATCGATACAGAAAACCATCGCATTGGCCTGAGCCTGCGCCGGGTGGATTCACCTGCTTATTCCGAAATGGATTGGCAGACCCTGGCTGACCAGATGGACGAGATCACCGACGAAGATAAAAAAGAATAATATTTCCAATTTGAAAGCGCACCAGCCGCTGGTGCGCTTTTTTTATTCATAATATGGCAGAACCAAAAACCCCCAAACTAATTTCACTGATGGTCGATTCTCACGAAGATCTGGCCTGGAACATGCTTACCTTCGGAAGGGATTACCGTTTATCCGCTTTTGAGACAAGGAAGAAAGAAAGAGGCAGCGTCATTCCCGGTGTTAACGGGGATAGCATGCTGGGTTATCCTGAATACCAAGCGGCAAATACGGCAGTGATTTTTGCCACCCTTTTCGCCGCTCCCATTCGTTCCAAAGAAGGCGATTGGGATATCCTTTCCTATAAAAACACTCTGGAAGCTCACCAGTTTTATCTGGATCAGATCGAGGCATATGACCGGTTGACCGGCGAAAGCCCGGATATGTTCCAACCGGTTTACAATCGCCGCCAACTCGATAGTCTGTTATCAGGACACACTTCCAGCAATACTACACCGAATGATACCCCGGTCGGGTTGATCTACTCGATGGAAGGTGCAGACGGCGTCAACGAGCCGCAGGAAGTAGAAGAATGGTTTGAACGCGGTGTTCGTGTTTTTGGCCCTGCCTGGGCAGGCAACCGGTATTGCGGTGGAACAAAAGAACCCGGACCACTCACACGCGATGGCGTCGAATTGGTTAAGGCGATCGAATCATTGGATGCCATCCTGGATATCAGCCATATGGATATCCAGTCAGTTCAGGGAACGTTCGATCACTATTCCGGCAAGATCATTGCAACTCATTCTAATCCCCAGACTCTCATGAAAGCCCGGGAGAGCAACCGGTTCCTCTCAGACAGGACCATTGTTCAACTGGCAGAGCGGGGCGGGGTCTTTGGCATCGTTCCTTACAACTTGTTTCTGAGCACAGAATGGAAAAAAAGCGACCCCAAGGAAGATGTGACTTTGAACATTTATGTCAACCAGATCGATTATGTGTGCCAGCTTCTAGGTTCAGCTGACCACGTGGGAATTGGCACCGATTTTGATGGAGGTTTTGGTTATCAAGCCACTCCCGCTGAATTAAATTCGATGGCAGATATCGGGCTGATAATTCCAATGCTAGAATTAAAAGGGTACACTCAAGGAGATATAGCCAAGATCTATGGGTTAAATTGGATCGATTACCTTCGAAAGAATTTACCGGAATCTTAATATGGACAAAGGTCAAACCATACCACCGAAACTAATAATGAATATACCCTGGCGAATTCGTTTCGGAATTGTTTTAAGTCTGGTCGGGTTGTTTATTTTCGTTTTTGGGGCAAGACCCGCCCTGTTTGGTTTGGATCGCAGCCCGGTGGTGGGTTTTGTACAGATCGTGGTCTTTTTAGTCGGACTGGGCATTATTTGCATTGGTGGGTATGTATGTCTTGCCAGCCTGTGGGGAAAACAAACCCGCAGCATTAAAGCAGATTTCGGACTCAGGCTTATCAGTACCGGATTTGTATTAGCAGCTTTTTCGGGAATGGCGGATGTATTTGGATTTGGCAGCCATCCATTACCAGGCACACCCTATTTTGGCCCCTGGCAAGCACGCGGGGTGGAGATCGGTGAATTAGTGATAGGAATAGGATTTTTACTCCTTATACCCGTACTCAGAAAACCATCACGAAATAAATCCAAGTGAACAAATAAATATAGTTTTTGGCGAAACTGGATCAATAATTATTGGTCTGGTCGATCAAGCCGCGTTCGCGCGCCTGCCAGTCAAATTTCTTCCAGGCCCACACACTGACAAACCCAAAAAATATCGTCAATCCGATCAGGATCAGCATCAGGTCTGAATTGGAAAAATTAGTAAAAGTCGGAAAGGCTTCTGCAACGCTGCCAACCAACGCACGGCGGATCAGTTCCAGCCAATAAGAAATGGGCATAATATAGCCGATAGGCTGTAAGAATGCCGGCAGTACCTGCAGGGGAAATATGGCGCCACTGAATAAATATAGGGCTCCGGCCACAGAATCACCAATATTAAAGCTGTACTGTGCCATCCGCAACGTTACACCAGCGAGCAAGAGACCCAGCATTGCCAGCATGATGATACCAATGATCACGCTGATGATCAGCAGTACCCAATCGATCTTTGCCGGGTCGAATGGGATCTTCAGGAAAAGCACACCCGACCAGCATGATGATGAATACCGAAAAGGTAGTGATAATGATGCGCGAAACCCCGCGCCCTAGAAGGTAAAACGGAATACTGATCGGGGAAACATATAAATACTTGAGGGTGCGATAATGCTCGCGGTCGTCCACAATTGCCCAGGAGACGCCCACCATCACCATACCAACGTATTGGTAAAAAGCATTACCGATAAATAGATAGGCAAATACTGGTGAGCCAAACTGGCCCTGACTGATCACCCCGTACATCACGACCAGGATCATCGCGGCCGCAAGCGGTTTGACGATGGAATAAACGGCAAACAGGAATGGATCCGTCCAGTTGGATTCGATCTTCCAACCCAGCCAGGTAGCCATACGAAACGATCGCCAGGCAACAGAACCATTGGGAGTTTTAGAATTCACATTAAGCTCGACTTTCAGTCAGCCGTCCCTCACGGACAGCCAGCCGTTCCATGTAATCCAACAGGATACGGGCACTAACCAGGAAAAGTACCGACAATACCACCAACCCGATCAACTCCAACTTCACACTGATCCAACCCAGGCTGGGTCCGCTGGCGAAAGCCAGTTGGCGCATGGCATCCATTCCCATGGTCAACGGGATGATGGACCCGACAAAAGGCACCCACGCCGGAAAGCTTTTAATGGGAAAGTAAAACCCTGAGATCAGAAAAATGGGTTCCTGTGCCAGGTTGGAGAGATGATAGGCTTCGCGGCTGAGTAATAGATACAGAGATGCAGTCATCATCCCCAGGCCGTACAATGCGACCATCGTCAGGAAGAATACGAGGAATAATTGCCAGAAACTGACAATGACATAATGCACCTGGAAGAACAGACTGCCAAGGATGACAATTCCCAGGGCACGCAGCGTTGTAGCGAAAAGGCCGCCCATCGCCATACCCAACAAAATCCCCATCATGGGTCCGGGAGAGATGATATATAAGGCCAGGTTACCAGTCTCTTTTTCCCAGTATAGTTGGGAAGACATGGACCAGAGGACGTTCATCCAGTAGGCCATCATTGCTCCGCCCACTACCACAAAGCCCACATAATCTTCCGGTGCTTTGATGGCCCGGTAAACAAAAACATACGCGACGACACCCAGCATGGGAAGGAACGTATCGAAAAAGATCCACGATAACTCGCGCTGCATACCCACGACGCGCGGGTAGGAACGCCCGATGACCGTCATTAAAAAAAGGCGCCAACCTGTTTGACGGTTTTTAATCGGAGGAAGCATCATTGCCATGTTCAACCTCTTCCATCCGTTGACCAACCAGGCGGACAAAGACATCTTCCAGAGTTGGTTCACGTTTCTGCAATGTAATGATCTGTGCTCCCTGAGTAGTAGCAGCAGCGATCACATTGGCAAGCACAGCTTCTTCACTCAGAGCCAAATCCATCACGGTTTTGCCTTCTTCATCATGGAGCTTGACCATATTCACACCAGGTAATTTTTCGAATGCGGAAACCTCCAAGCCTTTCGGGGAATCCAGATCGATCTGGAATATTGCTTCGCGCTGTTGGGATTGTTTGAGGCTTGCGGGAGTACCGCATGCCAGCAGCTTGCCTTTATTGATGATGGCCACCCGATCACACAATTCTTCAGCCTCAACCATATAGTGAGTGGTCAGTAATAAGGTGCGCTGCCGGTTTTCATTCATCCAGCGGCGGATAAAATCGCGGACCGAGCGGGAAGCTCCGACATCCAGACCCAAAGTCGGTTCATCCAGGAATAGGATCTCAGGATCGGTCAGGAATCCGCGGACAATGTTCATCTTCTGGCGCAAGCCAGTGGATAAAGAGGAGGAGCGGGTGTTGGCCCGGTCTTCAATACCCACAATTTTTAGAAGAGTCTTAATACGTTCGTTGGCTTCCTTGCTGGGGATGCCATAGAATTGTGCAAACATCCAAAGGTTTTCACGTACTGTCAACAGACCATACCCGGACGATTCACCACCCGAAACCATATTAATCCGGCTGCGTACATTTTCAGGATCTTTGGTGACATCAAACCCGGCAACATGGGCAGTGCCGTGGGTCGGTGAAAGCAAGGTGGTCAGGATCTTGATCAGGGTCGTCTTTCCGGCGCCGTTTGGACCTAATATACCAAACAACTCGCCGCGCTGAATTTGCAGGTCGACACCTTCCAAGGCGGTTAACGTCTTGGCTTCCTTTTTCCCCGGGTTCCGAATCTTGTATACCCTGCCCAATCCCTGGGTTTCAATTGAGAAACTTCCGTCCATATAACACCTGTTCACTAATGAAAACAAAATCAAATCTACAACGCGAATTTTAATGCGCAAACTTTAATTTTACCGCAAATCGGCTGAGAAATGACCGGATATTTGCCTAAAGCTGCATTAAGCAATTGTCTGAAGCAGCAGTTGGACTTGAATTACATGGTTGGTTATTTAATGGTAGCGTTAGGCGATCAAACCGGAGCGAATAGCCATCAGCATCTTTTCGTTTGTGTCAAATTTAAACTCTTCCAAACCCAATTCCGCTGCTTTTTCCTGCTCGATACGTTCCAGGAGTTGAATATCTGCATAATCAACACAGTTTGAACAATGCATCAGGGCTGCTTCCATAATATTCACGATATTTGTTGTGGGTAGTGGTTTTTTATCCAACAGGTAGGCATTGACTGCTGTCGAGGCATTGACCGCGTCTTTTCTGGCTATACCGACCAACCCTGTACTGGCCTGCCTGGACCATCCGGCGAGGAAAATCCCATCCATTACTTTACCGGTACCCGGATCAGACACCTCATAAGAGATACCTTCCTGGGGATATTCCGGCTGCTGGTTGTGGATGAATTGACTGCCCTCAAACGGTAGACCAAGATTTTGATCCACCTGATCGCCAATCGCCAGGATGACCGTATCCACATCCAAAGTATGCTGAATTCCGGTACCTACGGCTTTCATATAACCGTGGGACTCCTGCAGTCTTGTATCTTCAACGATCAAACCTTTTACTCTGCCATTTTCATCACCAACCAGGAGCTTGGGAGCTGAAAGAAACTTCAGTGTAAAACGAGTGGGAGCATCATGCGGTACTGCTTTGTGCGAAGCAGCACGATAAAATTCGCGGGCTTCCTCCGGATCTTCTCCAACTTCTTTCATGAATGGAGTAACCCGTTCCAATTCAGCTTCGAGAGCGATGAAATCCAGGTAAGAGATGACGTTTTCCAGTTCCTTTTTGTCAAATTTGACCTCCGCCGGGCCGCGCCGAATTACTGAAATCACTTCGTCCACTTTGACCATTTCGATGAGCCAATGCGCCAGATCCAACATGACATTTCCTGCACCTACAATGGCCACTCTTTTCCCCACACTAAAATCTTTCAGGCTGTAAGGAGGGAGTCCATTGTAGTGGTAAACAACATCCTTGGCATGGTACACACCTTTCAACTCTTCACCGGCAACACCCAGATGCCGGGCATCCTGGGCTCCGGCAGTAACGAGAATGGCGCTGAAACCCATCTGGCGAATTTCATCAAAAGTAATATCACCCACCCGGCCTACTTCGATATTTCCAAAATAATGAACCTTGGGATCTGACAGAATGGAGCGGAACTGATTCCTTAATCCTTCTTTCATCTTATGCTTGGTGGGGTAAATACCATACTCAGCTAACCCGCCCGGTTTAATATCCTTGTTGAGCAGGACAACTTCATGACCATAGGTAACCAACTGCTTGGTGGCATAAATACCAGCAGGTCCGGCGCCAACTACCGCTACGATGTATCCAGAATCCACCATCAGTGTTACTCCTTCATACTTTTAATGTCTAACAATTATATCTGGTTTCATTATTCAGATTCAGAACGATATGATATAGTGAATATTATAACGAAAGTAATCAAAGTTGCTTATATTATTAAATAACACTCAATCTGATTTCACCGATTGATCTATCAAAAAAATAAAGTATTTCGGGTAATAACTTAATCATACTAAAGGCTAAGGATTGAATAAATGGAGCAATTAATCACAAAGACCAGGCTGGAGAATGGCTTGCAAGTACAATTGAAAGAGATCCACTCGTCGCCCATCATCAGCAGCTGGGTCTGGTACCGGGTGGGATCAAGGAACGAGACACCCGGAATCACCGGCATTTCCCACTGGGTGGAGCACATGCAGTTCAAAGGAACACGCCAGTACCCGCCGGGAATAATGGATAAGATCATCTCGCGGGAAGGCGGCATGTGGAATGCATTCACCTTCCTGGACTGGACCACTTTTTTGGAAACCATGCCAGCCGAAAAAATTGACATTGCCTTGAAGCTGGAGTCCGATAGGATGGTCAACAGCGTCTACGATCCGGCAGAGGTTGCTTCTGAACGCACCGTTATCATTTCTGAACGTGAAGGGAATGAGAACGAACCCATGTTCCAACTGGGGGAAGCGGTTCAAAAAACCGCATTTAGCACACATCCCTACCATTATGAGATCATCGGAGAAATGGCTGACCTGAAGACGATGCAGCGTGACGACCTTTACAATTACTACAAAAAATATTACACCCCAGCAAATGCGGTACTGGCCATCGCCGGGGATTTTGACACCAAAGAGATGATGGTCAAGATCAATGGATACTTTGCTGGTTTGCCGTCCACAAAACCGGTTAAACAAATCATAACCCCTGAACCGGCAGCTTCATCCGCGCAACTGGTCGAGGTATCCGGACCGGGTGAAACGGTTTTCGTCCAGATCGCCTATCATGCCCCCGAAGCCAATCACCCCGATTTCTTCCCGTTCACTGTCCTTGACAGCCTATTAACCGGGCCATCGGGATTAAACATGTTCGGCGGTGGAGGAATTTCCAACAAGACCAGCCGGTTGTATCAAAAATTGGTCGAAAGCCAACTGGCAGTCGGTGTGCATGGTGGGCTATCTGCCACGATCGACCCCTATTTATATGAGACCACAATGACCATCCACCCCGAACATAAACCGGAGGAAGCGATCAAAGCCTTCGACGAGGAGATCGATAAAGTGCTCCAGAATATTGTGACTGATGCAGAGATCCAACGGGCGATCAAACAAGCCCGGGCGTTATTCGTTTATGGCGCAGAGAACATCACCAACCAGGGATTCTGGCTGGGTTATTCAGAAATGTTTGCCGATTATTCCTGGTTCACGGAATACCTGGATAGGCTTTCCAAAGTACGGCCGGATGATATGCTTCGTGTTGCCCGTAAATACCTTATTGAACAAAACCGGGTGGTTGGAATTTATCGGCCTGATGCGGCGAAAGGAATGTGATCAGATGAACATAATGAATACTCATCCAAACAATACACTGCCCGGCGCTGACGACATCACCCGTGAGGTTCTTCCTAATGGGATAACCGTCCTTGTACGATCCAACTTTAATAATCCATCCGTAGTCATTAATGGCTATCTCAATACCGGTGCCATTTTTGATCCGGACGAGAAATTGGGTCTGGCAAATTTTACAGCGGCGATGTTGATGCGGGGAACTGACCAAAAAAACTTTAATCAAATATTTGAGATATTGGAATCTTCAGGAGCCAGCCTTGGGTTCGGCGGCAATATCCACACCACCAGTTTCTCGGGGAAATCATTGATCGAAGATCTGCCCATGCTTTTGGGAATGCTGTTTGAATTCATGCATTCACCTACATTCCCCGAAACATATGTTGAAAAAATGCGAGCACAACTACTTACAGGTTTAGCCATGCGGGCACAAGATACCGCGGAAATGTCTTCTCTCGCCTTTGACCAGCTTATGTTTACCGGTCATCCATATTCCAGACCCGAAGACGGCAATCCTGAAACAGTGGCAAAGATCACCAGGGATGATATCGCTCGATACCACAAAAAGCCAATTTTGGTCCAAAAGGGATGGTTATATCCGTCGTTGGCGCGATCGAGGCGAACAAGGCTGTAGATCTGGTAAAGTCCATTTTCAGTAAATGGTCTAATCCCAATCAACCCGACCAGCCGGAGCTCGGACCTTATTCCGGAATTTCCAAATCAGTCAAAAAGAAAATAATCATTCCGGGAAAGATACAGTCCGATGTGGTGGTGGGCTGGACTGCACCGCTAAGAAAATCGCCAGACTATATGCCTATTTCACTGGGAAATAGTATTTTGGGACAATTCGGGATGTATGGGCGGATCGGCGATGTGATTCGGGAGCAATCCGGATTGGCTTATTATGCCTACACGCGATTGAATTCTGGCATTGGTCCAGGTTCATGGGAGGTCTCAGCCGGGGTGAACCCGGTGAATGTGGAGAAAACCATCGCATTGATCAAAAAAGAGATCAAGCGATTTGTCACCGAACCGGTTTTGATTGAAGAGCTAAAGGACAGCCAGGCGAATTACATCGGACGACTTCCATTATCGATGGAATCGAATGCCGGTGTGGCATCCGCCCTGGTCAGCCTGGAACGTTACCAGTTGGGGTTGGATTATTATCGGGGTTATGCAAGTTTGGTGAATGCAGTCACTCCTGAACAAATCTTGGAGGCCACCCAAAAATATCTCCTTCCCAATAAAACCGCCACCGCAATAGCAGGCCCCTAGATTGTTAACAGGAGAATAATTCAAATGAACCTGGTTTCAGGATTGGACCTGGTTGAAATCCACCGGATCTCTTCCTTAAAAGCTTCCATCAAAGAACGATTCATAAGGCGGATCCTCACAGAAAACGAACGTAACGAACACCCGGAAGATCCATCCATTGCGGGGATTTTTGCTGCAAAAGAAGCGGCAGCCAAGGCTCTTGGTTGCGGAATTGGAGCTGATCTCATGGCAGGAGATTGAAATCCTACCAGATCAGCTTGGTGCACCAAGGTTGCAATTAACCGGAAAAGCATTACAGAGATCCACGGATCTGGGAATATCAAACTGGAGTGTCAGTATTACGCATACAGCAGAGTTAGCAGCCGCACAAGTTGTGGGCATTGGTCAGGGGAATGAACCTACTAACCATCAGCGATGAAGAACTGAGCCAGCTCTATGGCTCACATATCAAGGAAAGATTCTCGGATGTGGATATTATCCTGAGTTGTGGAGATCTATCCTATACTTACCTCGAATACATCGTCAGCATGCTGGACAAGCCACTATTTTATGTCCGCGGGAACCACGCCAACCTCGTGGAACATACCATCAACGGGCCAAAACTATCTCCCAGCGGCGGTTTGGATATTCACCGCAGAACAGTGTTCTGTAATGGCTTATTAATTGCAGGTATTGAGGGCTGCGGGCAATACAATTATGGCCCGTACCAGTATTCGCAAAATGAAATGTGGTCGTGGGCTTTTTCCCTGGTCCCCGGATTTCTTATCAACCATCTCAAATATGGCAGATACCTGGATGTTTTCATCACCCACGCTCCACCGGCTGGAATTCATGATATGCCGGACCTTCCACATCGGGGCATAAATGCATTCAACTGGATAGACCGGGTTTTTAAACCAAAATATCATTTCCATGGCCATATCCATGTATACAGGAATTCCACCCAAACGACCACAAAATATTTTGAAACCACAGTAATCAATACCTATGGTTATAAACAAACCAGCATCGAAGTTCCAATAATAAAAAAGAGAATAAATATAAGAAAAGATGAATAAGAAACTTGAAGAACCATTAAACCCTAATATTCACAGCACTGCCCGGCTGGATTTTGAGCGGGCGCATTTTAAAGCCTTTGTCAATAGCAATCTTAAGCCGGCTCAGAAGGACAAATAACGATCTGCTGCCTTTTGATGATATTCGTAGAGTTGTACCACTGAAAGGCCAGTCCGACCTGGGGTATTCTGAGGTGCAGCTGGATCATATCATTGGATCTGTCGGCCGTTACCAGGATTTTGACCGCGCCTTCCTGCCAAAAATGAATTTCATGCGTTCCCGCTGGGAAAATATTGATAAAGCCAGAATGAGAGACATTGACCTTCCACCGGTTGAACTGTATAAGATCGGGGAAGTGTACTTTGTAAAAGATGGCAATCACCGGGTCTCTGTTGCCCGAGAACGCGGACAAGTGTATATTGACGCCTATGTCATCCAGATCATTACAGATGTGGAAATTACCCCGGAAACAAATCTTGAAGAATTGATCTTAAAGATGGAAAATGTTCATTTCCAGGAAATTACACAGTTAAATAAGTTATACCCTGACAGCGAAATCCTATTAACCCAGGCCGGGCAGTATGAAAAATTATTGGAGCATATCCAGGTTCACCGCTGGTATATGGGCGAGAAGCACCGCCACCACATCGATGAGGACCGGGCGACCCGGTCCTGGTATAAACGGGTTTACCTGCCACTGGTTCAAATTATTCGCGAAATGAATATCCTGTCTGATTTTCCGGGGAGGACCGAGGCAGACCTGTACCTGTGGATCATCGAACACCAGTACTTTCTTGTGCAGCGATCCAATGAATTTGTTCCGCTTGAACAGGCTGCGCTCCACTTTGTGAATCGTTACTCTCGCCGGCCGCTGCGCAGATTTATGTTCTGGCTTTCGAGATTGAAGGGCATCCTTTTCTCTGACCCCGAAAAGGAAAAAGAGCTGGAGGACGAGGATTTGAATAAGGATTGAGGAATTTCTGGATGTACGATAACAAGGAGAAAATAAAAAATGAGAAACGTTATCTTTGCCATCAATATCACGGTAGACGGCTGCGTCGGACATGAATCGGCAGTCGCCGACGACGAACTGCACGAGTACTTTACCGGCCTTCTGAAGGATTCAGACGTTGAAATTTTCGGACGCAACACTTATCATCTGATGTATCCGTACTGGCACGATGTCGCTATGAATCAATCGGAATCAAAAGTGATAAATGAATTTGCCAGCGCGTTCGATTCGATACCGAAGATCGTCTTTTCAACAACATTGAAAAGTGTGGAGTGGAACAACACAACGCTTCTACACTCAAACCTTGAAGAAGAGATCGTGAAACTGAAACAACAGCCGGGCAAAAATATTTCCGTCGGCGGGTTGAGCATTGCATCGCAACTCGCACAGTCTGGTCTGATCGATGAGTATCATTTTCTCATTCAGCCGATCGTGGCAGGAAAAGGTCCCTATTTGTTCGAATCGGGCAAGAATTTGACATTGGAACTTATCGGATCAAAAACGTTTCGCTCAGGCGTTGTCGAATTGCACTATAAAGATTTACACAAATAATAAGGAGACAACATTATCCTTATATTTCATGAAGTCATCGCGGTTCAAGTTTGTTTGTAAGGCATTTCGCCGTTTTAATAGCCAACGTTCTGGCAGGTTCGTGGTTGCCAAACAAAACGTGCATTGGACGCTGGGGATTTTGCGGCATTGGTAAAAGTGTGGTTTCGGGTTTTTCTGCTCCCAAACAGTGTTCACGCCAGCCCACCTTCCAGTGCATCGTATGTACCTTGCATTTTCATTCAAACCGTTTGGCATTTCACTGATAAAACTATCATGAAAGCAGAAAATTTATGGAACCAGCAACAAACCCAAATATTGATTACAAAGCCCTTGTTCAACGAGGCTACGATCTCTGTGCTTCCGCTTATGAAAAAGCACGACAAGGCGAAACAAACCCGGAACTCGATATACTTATATGCCGTTTGACCAATGGCGCTCACGTACTTGATATCGGTTGTGGATCAGGAATTCCCATAACCAGGACATTAGCCCAACATTTCCGCGTAACCGGGATAGACATCTCCGGTGAACAGGTTCGTCGTGCACGGATAAATGTACCGGCTGGAACGTTTATCCAGGCTGACATTATGTCCTTCGATTTTCCGCTAGCTGAATTTGACGCTGTTGTGGCCTTTTATTCCATCTTTCATCTCCCTCGGGAAGAGCATTTTGAATTATTTGTACGCATATATAAATGGCTCAAACCTAATGGCTATTTGCTTGCGACCGTACCTTCTTTTGCTGAAACCGCATATACTGAGGATGATTTTTTTGATGTTCAAATGTATTGGAGTAACTATGGATTGGATGATTACAAGTCGATCCTTTCAGAAATAGGATTCAAGGTATTAGAAGTTGCAGTTATTGGGCATGGTTACTCTCAGGGAGAAACAACGCCAACAGAACATCATCCGTTAATTTTCGCGCAGGTCGCATGAAAGAAACTTGTGTACTTTACAAAATACTCACTTACCATAAAACACGCCAAACACAGAACTCACCTCTTCACAATGCTTCAGCAGGTGAGATTCGGCGCATTTTACAAAACCTAAAGGATATATGTGTTTGAGGGTTATTTTTTTCTGTATACAATAATTAATCATATTTACCTATTGAATATTTGCGGTTTATCAACCAGTTGAGCTGTATTAATCAAAAATTGCAATGATTAACTTCCTTAAATTCCTTACTCCATCTTCAAGTTCAGGTCGTCTATTATTTACCACATCTATTATTTTTTCCATTACAACTTATCTGGCCAAATTTCTAATCAAGGATACGATTTGGAGTAATGCAACGGGAATGCTTTGCCTTCCCGTAATTCCCATTGTAGGTACAACATTCATTATTTATCTACTAATAACGATTTTTTATTGCTTCAAGCCGCATGGCCATATAGCACCTTTGGTGGTTTTTGTTTTTGGTTTGATTATTGCCATAAATCTTCCAGTGGGACCTGGTTATGAGGAGCGATTATTTAACGCCCATCGCCCTGATTTTGAGAAAGTAGTGCTACTTGCCAGAAATGGCAAAATATCACATAGTCAAGACTGTGATAATATATGGACATTTCAACTTCCAATAGAGAATAAAAATGTTCTTGGTGAGTGCATATATGTGGATTACCAACCATTCTTTTTGGTACAGTTCTTGCCAAGAAGTTATATAGGAAAAATTGTGTATATTGAAGATCAAACTCGCATAAAAGAAGTTATGTCTTGCGACTCAGATAATGAAGGCTCTTTTCAGCAAATGGACAAGAATTGGTTCTTGTGTACAGAGAGCCCATAACAAAAATCTCTTTATCAAGAAACAGCAGTCCACCAGAGCTTATACGGCTAAGCAATGCAATGACAGGTTGGCGGAATTGAAATATTATGTTGAGTAATAACAGTTAAAGCAGGAATGGATGCCCACTACCTCAAGAATTTGAGCTTTATGGGATACCCCCACACAATATATAGTTAAGTTTCAAATGGTAGAGGAAAACCATGCTTAAATTCCTAAATGAGATAAAACACGACTTAAATTTCTTGAAATCACATTCTTTACAACCAAAATGGTATAAGGTACTCAAGGTTTTTATTCTAACAGGATTTTTGGTGGGGTATTATTTTCTGTTTGGGTTAGGTGCGACAATAATTTTCTTTACTTTATTCATCTTTTTAATGCTGGTTGTGCATTTTATCTACAGGATAAAAACGAACAGGTTCACAACAAATTGGCTCGATTTTATTGTTATTGAGGATCATGGTGAGCAAAAGAAGAATAGGATCGGAAAATATTATTACCCGGCTATCATAGTGAATATAATCATCTCATTCATAGTCAGTCAGATGTTAACATGAAGAGTTGAGAGTAATTGGTAAATCCGGGTGAAAAGATTGCTGCCATACTCCAGCTCAACCTGATCACCTGCGGGTAACGCAAGCTGTTAGGCGGTTTCAAATGAACGTTCCACATTCTCATTCCTTGTAGGAGCAACAAAATGTATGGTTTGATTGGGAAAATGAAAGTTGTCTCAGGTCAGCGGGACGCATTGATTTCCATTTTGATTGAAGGCATAGCGGGTATGCCAGGATGTCTCTGTTATGTTGTTGCGCAAGATCAAACGGATCAAGATGCTATTTGGGTTACTGAAGTTTGGATTAGTCAAGCAAGTCATCGAGAATCGCTCTCCCTTCCATCAGTTCAAAATGCGATTACGCTTGGAAAGCCTCTCATTGCTGGTTTTGGCGAACGGTTTGAGACAACACCCATTGGTGGTCACGGACTCTCGTTCGACTCGCTTGCCCACCTGCAAGTACCCCGTAAATAACGCAAGAGGCTTACACAAACCGCTGGGTGCCAGCAGGTAAGAAGGTAAAATGTTGAGGAGCATACCCCTCGAGTGAATTCTTTCGTTTTTACTTTCAAATCCTTTTTATAAGAATAGGTGAGATATATGGCAAAAGCCATAATCCATGTAACAATGACCCTGGACGGTTATATTGCCAGGCCGAATGACGAAATTGATTGGGCATTTAAATATAGCCAAGACGAAATATTGAATTAGTCTCATCAGGTGGAATAACAAGTCTACTCTTTCGTGTTATATAATATCTGGTGGTGGATTTATCAGAACTCTTTGAGTATATATCCGTCGAGACCTCACTTTTGATGAGGTCTCTTTTATCAGTGTTGTCCCGTAATATATGATTTGTCATTACCTTTCACATTGCCTGCCCTCCGATATCTTTATTGGATTAGTTCGTGTTCTACACAAGTTGATAGCTAAGCTTACTGGTGGTAAACTTCTTCAGTACACAAATCAATTCAACCGTACTGGTCATGTAAGGATACAGGATGCCAACAATTTTTCCCTTCACTGCGATAGTAGGACAAGAACGAATGCTGCGAGCGTTGATATTGAACGCGATCAATCCCCGAATTGGAGGTGTATTGATCCGCGGCGAAAGGGGAACTGCAAAATCCACTGCCGCACGGGCGTTGGCTGCCTTGCTGCCAAAGGTGCATGTGGTCTCGGGTTGCCGTTTTAGCTGCGATCCCAGCCTGCCTTTATCCTGGTGTACAGAATGTAAAGAACGGGCAGCTAAAGATGGCTCGCTTACCGGAAGAACTCAAGGCTACACCATTTATCAACTTACCGGTCTCAGCTACAGAAGACCGGGTGGTGGGTACGCTCGATATTGAAAAGGCAATTCAGCAGGGTGTCAGGCATTTTGAACCCGGCGTTCTGGCTGCAGCCAACCGCGGACTGCTCTACATCGATGAAGTCAACTTGCTCGATGACCATGTTGTGGATGTGCTGCTCGATTCCGCCGCCATGGGAGTGAATATTGTTGAAAGGGAAGGTATTTCTTTCACGCATCCCGCCAGGTTCATTCTGGTCGGCACGATGAACCCCGAAGAAGGCGATCTGCGCCCTCAGTTGCTGGACCGTTTTGCGCTCTCGGTGGAGATCCGCGGGATCCGTGAAACACGCGAACGGGTTCTGATCATGGAGCGAAATCTGGCCTTCGAATTGGATCCCGATTCTTTCCACCGCAGCTTTGTACCACAGGAAAAAGAGCTTTCACAAAAAATAGAAGCTGCCCGGGTGCTGCTTGACAATGTCACTTTCACAAAGCGCGATCTCCTCTCGATTGCTGCTTTGACAACATCCTTGAATGTGGATGGCCACCGCTCGGACCTGGTGATCTTAAAAGCTGCCAGAGCACAGGCCGCTTTTGAAGGCCGAAAAGCGATCAACGAACACGATATTGCCCTTGCAGCAGAACTTGCTTTGCCTCACCGCATCAAACGCGGACCTTTCCAACAGGTGGAGATCTCCCTGGAAGACTTGCAGGAGCGGATCAGCCAGCTTGAAGGTCAGGTGAGCGAGGAAAAAGAGACCCAGCATGAGACAGAAATGGATCCTGCTGACGAGGGCGAGGCTCAAAAAAAAAGCCTGTAGCTGAGGAAGAGGGGGAAGAGAGCAAGCAAACAGGCGAACCGCGCCCGGTGCAAAGTGTTTTTGATGACCGGAATGCACGCTGGTGGGAAGGCGGGCAGCAGGTAAAGACCGGCGAAACATTTATGCCGCGCCGCCTGGATACACCTCTGGATAAATTGGTACGCCAGCATGGGGGAAGACGATCACGAACTCACACAGACCGCAAACGCGGCCGTTATATTCAAGCCCGGCCGGCAGAAGGTGATATCAGCGACCTGGCTTTTGACGCAACCATCCGGGCTGCTGCTCCATTTCAATCACGTCGGATGGAGCAAAGGAAAAAGGTCGCATTCGCTGTTCAATCCATGGACTACCAGCGCAAAGTGCGGGTAAGACGGGCTGCCAACCTTGTCCTTTTCCTGGTGGATGCTTCCTGGTCCATGGCAGTAGCGGAAAGGATGGCCGCCACTAAAGGGGCAATTCTTTCGCTATTAACTGACGCCTATCAACGCCGCGACCGGGTTGGATTGATCGTATTCCAGAAGGATCGGGCAACACTGGTCCTTCCGCCGACCAATTCCGTTTTCCTGGCGCAAAAAGCCCTGGTCGAGATCCCGGTTGGCGGCAAGACACCTCTCCCGGCAGGATTAAAAATGGCGTATGAGGTTCTCCAGCGCGAACATATCCTCCATCCGGATGTACAGCCGTTGTTGATCGTCTTAACGGATGGGGCTGGAAATGTATCCATCGGCAACCTTTCGCCACAGGAAGAAGGCTTCCGCTTCGCTGATATGATCTCCTTTGATGGCATCCGCAGTGTGGTCATCAATATGGAACATGCTGCTTTTGATCAGGGTCTGGCTCAATCTCTGGCTGAACATTTAAAATCCCCCTGCTATTCATTAAGCGAACTTAAAGCTGAGAACTTGTACAGTGCAGTGAAGAAAGAAATGAATGCTGGATTGTAGAATACATCTCGAACGGGTAATTCTTAATCGGATATAATTAATTCAGGAGAAATTAAGGATGGCAACGTCGAACGAGAGATTAAAAATATTAAAAATGGTCCAGGAAAGGAAAATCTCTGCTGAAGAGGGGATCGAGCTGCTTGACCTGATTTCAGAAAAAAATCCCAAAGGAAACGCTTCTAAGACTGACTCAGACACCCAAGCCCGAACCGCTGCTCAATGGTTTCGGGTCGTTGTTACAGATACACA
This sequence comes from uncultured Chloroflexia bacterium, assembly GCA_963827895.1. Taxonomy (GTDB): domain Bacteria; phylum Chloroflexota; class Anaerolineae; order Anaerolineales; family Anaerolineaceae; genus PNON01. Next base: position 162,350 of record CAWHCY010000017.1, read on the forward strand.
ATCAGGCAAGACCCGTGTTAATGTAAGATTACCTGTCAGCCTCGTTAACGCAGGCATGAAGATGGGCGCCCGTTTTTCTCCGCAAATTGATGGCCTCGACCGCAAACAATTGTTGGAATTTTTGCAAAGCGGCACAACCGGTAAGGTGATCGATGTTTTGGATGATGATGGCGGGGAACACGTGGAAGTCTATATTGAATAAGCTTCAAGGAATATTCAAAATTTATCTTAATTGAAGAATAGGATCGCGCATGAATGATGAATCCCTGACATTACTGCTAAAGATCGTTGGATTTGCCGGTTTTATTGCTCTGTTGTATTATTTTTTCCGTAAGAAAAAACCCCTGGATCCACGTTCCAACACAGAGATCGAGAAGAAATTTGAAGAGTTGAGAACCCAGGGTGTGCCTGAGGAAATGGCCCGCAAACAGGCCGTGACAGATTACCAGTTTGCGATGAAAACCAGGCAGAAAAAGGTATCCATCATCATGGGAAGTGTCTGGATCGCCTTCGGCGTATTCTTTGCACTCATCAGCCCGATAGATATTTCCAGCATTGCTTTGATCGGATTGGGTGCAGTCCAGATCGTTACCGGGTTGTTGATCAAGACCGATAAACAATAAGTTACCAGTAACAAAAAAGACCCTCAACGAGGGTCTTTTTGTTTGCTTATTTTCAGTATTGGTTATAACGGGGATTCCGATTCAACGCTTTCGACTTCCGGGAAGAATTGCTTGATGGTACCTTCCACCCAGCCGTGCAGGGTGTTTGGGGACAGCGGGACATCCCAAACAGGCTCCGCCCAGGCGAACTTTTACCGATTTACCGTCAAAAGAAACAAGCTCCACTGAACCGCCATGATAATGTGCAATGTAAGCATCCAACTGCTGAATGAGTGCCTGTAAGCGTACTTCTTGAGGAAAATCCGGACTATTTATTGTCATTATTCCTCCTTTTTAAAAACTCTTTTTTTCCAACCAGGTTCTGCGACAACAGCAGCATGATCTTCTCGTTGGTATTCGACAGCCGTTCAGCAATGACTGCCGCTAATCTTTCCATAATGATTATACCTGTATCGGGGAAGGATTCACACAACTTTTGCAGTTCCCTGCCGCGAAAGCGGAGCGTTTCACTGGGTTGGGTGCAAATGGCAGCGGATGTATAGATTGCCCGTCCCAGCACAGATGACCAGCCGCATATTCCACCTTCAGTCACCCTGGCCACGGTGATCTCATCGCCATCATGGGGTTTAAATTGGATGCATATCTCACCGCTAAGAACTATATATAAAAATTCTGCATATTGATTTTGCTCAAAGACAATATCATCCTGGATGAAGTTACAGGGAACAGCCAGCCGGGTCAGCGCATCCAACTGGTCATCAGAGAGGTCATAAAATAGGGAAGATTTAATGAGTTTGTCTTTTATAATCATATTTGTAAGGATAATTGAATACTACCCGAATGAAAAGTGGCACTTATCCGTTATACAAGGATTATCATCCTGATAAAGGTTAAATTACATCTTTTTTGAGTAATTGTCATCTAAGAATTAAGAAAATAAATGGAGGCTTAAAATGGAAATGGTAATAGATTTTCCGGGTGGGGCGAAAGTGGACGCCCATTTTAGTGGATTTACAGTGAAAACCGACCAACCCCCCATGGGTGGCGGTGAAGGATCTGCGCCTGCACCGTTCGGAATATTTCTAGCATCGATTGGTACCTGTGCCGGGATATATGTGTTGGGTTTTTGCAAACAACGCGGACTGCCTGTGGAGGGAATAAAAATAATTGAAAAAACGGAATCCAACCCTTTGACAGGCATGGTGGAAAATATAGCGCTGGAAATTCAAGTACCGGAAAACTTCCCGGCAAAGTATTATGACGCATTGATCCGATCGGCTGATCAATGTGCTGTGAAAAAGCATCTCGAGAAACCCCCGAAATTTAACGTTTACACAGTAGTAAAGTAAAACAAATCGTTATTCAGTAATCATATCGCGGCACAGAAAAGTTTGATGGAATTGGTGCATTATTTCCTCTAAACAATTCTCGTGCCGCGTATCATACTTATGGTTTCTGTGTTTTATGAAGTGTTACAATTTGTTTCGATTAAAATCCAAATCCCGTATAATGGTATAGGAATTAAATGATCAATCACCACGGGAGGAGAATATGAAAACACCCGCTCAATATCAACATGAACTGGCAGAACTGACTGCGATTCAACCCAAAGGCCCGGAAGAGACAGCTCAAAAAGAATGGGCTGAGAAACTGAATCATTTGGAAAACCAGGTCGCATTGGATCTGAGGTCATTAAGCGTCCAATTTCAAGCGCGAGCCATTTCTCAGTTGAATAATTCCAACTTTAAAGCTGGCAAGGGAAAAGCGACCGCAGAGAAACAACTATTGGAAGATCAAAATTCCAAGCTGAAACCCTATCAGGATATTTTGGACAAAATCATAGAACTGGTTAAGAAACCGGGATAAAGGTTCATCGCGGCCATGCGAATTTATTACATCAGGCATGCACAATCATCGAATAATGCCCTTCAACAGGAGACAAATTCGCGTTTCGGCAGGCATTTTGACCCGGACCTGACCACTGTCGGACGCCAGCAGGCAGAAGTGCTGGCTAATTTTTTGCTTGACAATAAGGAAGACTTCCATATCGATGTGATCTATTCCAGCCTGATGCAGCGTGCTGTCCAAACCGCATTGCCATTATCCCGAAATTTAAATTTACCCTTGAACGGTTTTCTCGATATGCACGAATCTGGCGGGGTTTACCTGGATGATGAAGAAACCAATCAACCTGTCGGATTACCCGGTTATACACCGGCAGAATTGCAGGCAAAATACCCGGAATTGATACTGCCAGAAAACCTCAACGAAACCGGCTGGTGGAATCGTCCATTTGAAACAGTCAGCGAGAGAGTTGAACGAGCCAGGCGATTGATCTCTGACCTGACCAGCAAACATGGCGACCGGAATCAAGTCATTGCCCTGATCAGCCACCAGGGATTTTTCAACCATTTCTTCTTTGGTCTGCTTCATCAGGAGCGGCCACCCCATTTCTGGTTCACATTGAACAATGTCAGCATCACCTGCCTGGATATCACCGGGGAGGATGTGAATGCTGTATTTATTAACCGTTTAAGCCACCTGCGCGACGAATTGGTCACCTGGTAACTGCATCACGATGAAAGGCCGATAATGACTTCCCGCCTGGATGAATTTTCACAATATCGCAAAAAGATGAATGACCGGATCGCTGGTATCGATCACCTGGGCATCAAACGCTTCTACAACCTCGATTCGTGCGCCTATAACGATGCCGCCCTGGACGGGAAAACCAAAGAATTGCTGGGATTGACTGCGTCGATGGTGCTGCGCTGTAACGATTGCATCGATTACCATATTTTGCAGTGCGTAGAAGCAGGCTGGACTGATGCTGAACTGTACGATGCTTTCAATGTGGCGCTGGTGGTGGGCGGAAGCATCGTGATTCCACACCTTCGCCATGCTGTGGAAACACTCGACCTTGCCCGTGCCGGGGGGTAAAGTCTTTTTTTGAAATATAAGAATTCATAGAATTGGAAATTGTTTCTAATTACGTACAATAGCCTCGAGAAAAGAGGGACTTTGTACGTTTTCTCAGCGATGCTATTTATCTCTCCAGCGTGGTAAAATTATAAAGACGTAATATGGTATCAGGAGGATGTAATGGAGCAGCAAACAGCAACATTTGCCATCAAAAAAGGACTGGCACAGATGTTAAAAGGCGGTGTGATCATGGATGTGGTCACCCCGGAGCACGCAAAGATCGCTGAAGATGCCGGTGCTTGCGCTGTCATGGCGTTGGAACGAGTTCCCGCCGATATTAGAGCTTCAGGCGGTGTAGCCCGCATGAGCGATCCGGATTTGATAATGAAGATCATGGATACCGTCACGATCCCGGTTATGGCGAAATGCCGCATCGGGCATTTCGTGGAGGCACAGATCCTAGAATCGATCGGCGTGGATTATATCGATGAATCCGAGGTTCTAACCCCGGCCGATGAAGCCCACCACATTTATAAGCACGATTTCAAAGTTCCTTTCGTGTGCGGCTGCCGTAATCTGGGTGAAGCGCTGCGCCGAATAGGCGAAGGCGCGGCGATGATCCGCACCAAGGGTGAAGCCGGGACCGGTGACGTGGTGGAAGCCGTTCGGCATGCACGTTCGGTGCTGGGCGATATCCGAAAATTACAGAATATGCCCGAAGAAGAACTGATGGCCATGGCCAAGGAATTGGGTGCGCCATATGAACTGCTTGTTGAAACCAAAAAATTGGGGCGTTTGCCAGTGGTCAACTTCGCCGCAGGCGGTCTTGCCACTCCGGCTGATGCTGCCTTGATGATGCAGCTTGGTGTTGACGGTGTTTTTGTGGGATCCGGAATATTCAAATCCGGCGATCCTGCCAAACGCGCGGCTGCCATTGTAAAAGCCACCACGCACTTCAAAGACGCTGCCATCCTGGCAGAAGTCAGCCGCAACCTGGGTGAACCCATGGTTGGCCGACAGATCTCATCCATTCCGGATCAGGAACTTATCGCCACACGAGGCTGGTAGTTCAATGGTTGTGATTGGTGTACTGGCTTTACAGGGCGATGTGATCGAGCATATCCATGCACTCCAAAGGATCGGCGCAGAGACACGCGAAGTTCGACTACCGCAACAGTTGGCCGGATTGGATGGTTTGATCATTCCCGGAGGGGAATCAACGACCATCGGCAAACTGGCTGTCGCTTATGGATTAATGGAACCCCTCAAAGAGTTTGGTAAAAAGCATGCCATCTGGGGAACCTGTGCCGGAGCTATATTTCTTTCCAGGGATGCTCATCGGCACCAGCCTTTACTTGAATTGATGGATATTGTTGTGGAACGAAACGCTTTTGGCCGCCAGGTGGACAGCTTTGAAGTGGACCTGAATGTTCCTGCCTTGGCAAATATAGATCAAGATAATAAGCCGTTCCATGCAGTATTCATCCGTGCGCCTTTAATCGAATCGGTAAATGGCAAAGTAGAGGTACTGGCGCGGTTGGTTAACGGAAAGATCGTAGCCGCTAAAGAAGGACACCTTCTGGCGACTGCCTTTCACCCGGAATTGACTTTGGACGATCGTTTTCATCAATTATTCATGGAGATGACGCAATCGGATTAAGATCAATCGACTTATTGGATTTGCCTGCTTTGCGCCGGTTCCGCGAACATGTGCTGCCGCTGGACACCGTCCAATTGCTCACCCGCGGGAATCCGCTCAGGGCGAGTGCCTTTCTCGAATATCTCAATCCGGCAAAGGGCATTTACACAGCGATCAGCGAAGAAGCTGGAAATATCTCGATCATTGGGCAGATCACGCATTCAGGAAACAACCGGGTATCGCATTTATCTTTCATCTCTCCGGGAAGAGGAATTTTTTCACCTCATTTGAATGAGATGATGGATCATCTGGCTGTACAAGCGGGAGAATGGGGTACCTTCCATCTATTGGTGGACGCAGATGAACACTCGCAATATTTTGATGCTTTGCGTAAGAGCGGTTTTTCCGTGTATGCCTGGCAGAGGATCTGGAAGTTCCAACCCAATACCACCAGTAGTCATTTACCTGGTTTCGAAATACCCGTGGGAACCTGGCGGGCGGTTGAGGATCGTGACTCCATAGCTATTAAGATACTATGCCAGTCCCTCATCCCGACCCTGGTTCAGCCGGTGGAGCCATTATTTGATCGGAAATTGGATGGTCTTCTCATGCGAACCGAGGGCACCATCACCGGTTATGCGGAAATCATTCAAGGGCGGGAAGGGTTATGGATACAGCCTTTTATTCATCCGGCAACGGAGAATGTTCCCGGAATACTAATGGATCTATTAAACACGATTAGCAAGAAATGTACTACAACTATATATATCTGTGTTCGTTCATACCAGGCATGGATCGAATCAGCATTGGAAGAGTTACCCGTTTTGGCAAGTCCGCGCCAGGCACTAATGGTGCGCCACCTGGTGGTTATGGACAAGGAACTGAGTCCTATAAGAATGCCCGCTTTTGAAAAAACTGGGGTCAAGCCAAGTGCACCAGTTGCCCATTCTGAGACCAGTAAACAGGCTTAATACATATGACACAAAGAAGAATTACAGATGATTTACACATACTCATGGGAGTACTTCCGCCGGAGATCGCAGGTGCGGTTTCGAAGGCGAATAACAGTGATAATCTAATTGAGATCATCATGGATCTTGGCCGTGCACCTACAGCCCGCTTCGTCGCTGGAGAAATTAAGCTGCTGGACCGGGAAGTGACCAGCGCAGATATCTCGGCTGTGGTAAAGCATCTTGGTGATTTTGATGCAGATAACCGTGCCGGATTGGAACGAACGCTTCACAGAATTTCAGCTTTGCGCAACCGGCATAATCAGATTGTAGGCCTCACTTGCCGGGTGGGTCGGGCGGTTTATGGCACCATAGATATCATCCAGGATTTAATTGAGTCGGGTAAAAGCCTGCTTCTGTTAGGCAAACCCGGAATTGGCAAGACCACCATGCTGCGCGAAGCAGCAAGAATGCTGGCTGAAAATCGCCGGGTGATCATTGTCGATACCTCAAATGAGATCGGGGGAGATGGTGATGTGCCGCATCCCGCTGTCGGTCAGGCACGCCGAATGCAGGTTGCGCGTCCATCCCTTCAGCATGAAGTGATGATCGAAGCGGTCGAAAACCATAACCCGGAAGTGATCGTTATTGATGAGATAGGCCGGGAATTGGAAGCTGCAGCAGCCCGAACCATTGCTGAACGCGGTGTCCAGTTGATCGGCACCGCACATGGTCGGACGCTTGAAAATTTATTACTGAATCCCACGCTCTCAGACTTGATTGGTGGGATCGAATCAGTCACCCTATCTGATGAAGAAGCACGCCGCCGCGGAACCCAGAAAACAGTGCTGGAGCGCCGTGCTCCACCCACATTCGATGTACTGATTGAGATCCTGGATCGTGATCGGGTGGCAGTTCATCCGGATGTTGCCGGTGCAGTGGATGCATTGGTGCGTGGATACCCCGAGCCGGCGCAAATTCGCTATCGGAAGGATGATGGCAGCATTGGTACCGAAATGCAGGCGCCACCGCCGCAAGCTTCAAACCGTCCGGGAGGCAGACCTATCCGGAGGGGAGGCGATTTTGGGCAGGAGATATCCAGCCAGGGTTATCGCCGTCAGGAAGCATCGGGTGTAGCTGTACCGAACGGATCATCGAGACAGCAGGAACCCGGTAACGGAATTGATAAGATCCGCCCCGACCAGCCCATTCGCATCTATCCGTATGGAGTTGCGCGGAACAGGTTAACTCAGGCAGCCAAGCGGCTGGGAGTTCCAGTGGTAGTTGTGCGGGATATTGCTGATGCGCAGGCGCTGATCACACTCCGGGCATATTATCGCAACCGTCAGGCGACCATCATGGATGCCGAAGATCGGGGAATGCCGGTCTACGTTCTGAGAGCCAATACTGTCAGCCAGATGGAGCAATTCATGGCAGATATTTTTAACCTGGATGATAATACCGGTACATCTGTGATGATGGATGCGACCGTCCAGCAAACCCAGGCTGCGATCAGTGCAGTGATGAATGGTGAGCGGTATGTGGATCTACCACCGGCAGCGGCGACGATACGACGACTTCAGCACGAACTTGCCAAACAGAATCAGCTCGTCTCTCAATCCTATGGGAAAGAACCTTATCGCCGCGTGAGGATATTTAGAGAATGAGCGGATACTTTATCACCCTGGAAGGCCCGGACGGGAGTGGAAAGACCGGACAGATCACGCCGCTGGCAGAATATCTACGCTCTTGCGGTTATGATGTTCTGACTACCCGTGAACCAGGTGGCACCTTAATCGGCGACCAGGTGCGGAAAGTCATCATGGATCTGGCGAAACAAGGGCATGAATCCGCGTACCGAGATTTTGCTTTTTCAGGCATCACGAGTTCAGATAGTTGAACAGGTCATCCGTCCAGCGCTTCAAGCTGGAAAGGTGGTCATCTGCGACCGATATGCCGATTCCACCCTGGCATACCAGGGTTATGGTCACCAGACGGACCTTGATTTCTTAAAGAAACTGCTGCATTTTGTCACAGGTGGATTGAAACCTGATCTGACGCTGCTCCTGGACCTGGAAGTGGAAGAAGGATTACACAGAAGACAAAAAGGCGGCGGAGAATGGAACCGTTTGGACGATTATGATGTAGAATTTCATCAAAGAGTTCGAGTTGGCTATCATCAGCTCGTAGATCTTGAACCAAAGCGCTGGGAAGTGATCGATGCCCGGCAAACCAAAGATACGATCCAAACTGATTTAAGGAGAATTGTGACGCAACGATTATCCATCCCTGTTTCTGAAAGGACAAAATGAAACATACATTACCAAAAGTTTTATTGTTATTAGTGGTTACCTCGATGATACTTTCTGCCTGCATACCCAGCCAGTCAGTGATCACAGTGGTTCCAACCCAGGCAGCCACACCGGTACCGCAACAACCAACTACCGATTCAACGGCCGCTCAACCAACCGTGGTGCCAACAATGGGTCCGGCTGTATGTGAACCCGGATTAAACGCCATTCAACCACCAACGGCAGAACAAGTTGCCCTGGTTGCCAATATCCCGCCGGTGAATGAAACCGACCTGGTTCGTGGCCCGGCAGATGCAGCTGTAACCATCCTTGAATACAGCGATTATCAATGACCATACTGCGCCCAGTTTACTCCCGTGTTGGAGCAACTTCTCAAAGAATTCCCGAATGATTTACGTGCAGTATTCCGCCACTTCCCACTGCCTTCTCACCCTAATTCGTTGTTGGCCACTCAGGCAGCAGAAGCAGCAGGAATGCAAGGCAAGTTTTACGAATTGTCAGATCTAATATTGTCACAGCAAGCCACCTGGAGTCCCATGGATTCTGCGGCTTTTGAAACCTGGCTGGTTTCTCAGGCAGAACCACTTGGATTAAATAAAGACCAATTCCTGACCGATATGAAGAGTGCAGCTGTTGTTCAAAAAGCACTCGACTATCAAAAACAGGCGACCGATGCAGGGGTCAGTTATACCCCATTCATCATGGTCAATGGTCGTATATGGGAGGGTATTGACCTCCCCAATATGCGTATCCTGATCAAACTTCTCAGGGAAGAAAAGAACCTTTTCAAAGAATGTCCGACTAACAGTCCTTGAAAAAGGAAAACAATATACAGCCACCATCGAAACCGAAGTAGGTAATATTGTCTTGAAACTTCAAACCGATAAGGTTCCCCTGTCTACGAACGCGTTTGTATGGTTGGTTCAGCAGGGCTGGTATGATAACACTTCGTTCTTCAATGTGATCCGAGGAGACCCGACGCAAGTCGAGGTTGCCTTGACCGGCGATCGTACCGAAACAGGATATGGAACTGCAGGGTTTAATATTTCTCCTGAAATAGTTCCTGACCTTAAATTTGATAAAGCTGGAATGGTTGGTTTTGTGAATGGCAGCCAATTGTTCATCACTTACGGCGCTCTAGCTAATATGGATGGTCGTTACACCGTCCTCGGCGAAGTGATAGAAGGAATGGATGTGGTTCAGAAACTTGCAGTTACGCCCATGGACGCAGCTGGTAACATGGCACCCGGAACCAAGATAATCAAAGTAACCATCGCTGTTCAATGATCTTAAATAAGCCAAAACCTCACATTTTAAGCATATTCCAATTCGCATTCAGCGGATTGGGTATGCTTTTTTTGTGGGGGTTAGCTTTAATTAATGTGCTATCTGGCATCCTACAGTTGGCAAATGGCGACCAAATGTCTGCGGCTGCAATGCAGTTTCTAGTGGGAGGTGATTTTGGTGTTATTGGACTTCTTGCATTACCTTCCACATACTTTAGTTTCTTAAGGTTGATCCGCCGTCCTATAGAAGCAACCACAAGAACTACTTCACGTAAATGGCTCGCAATACTCCTGGTATGGCCGTTGATCCTTTACTTGGGATGGAAGCTGATCAATGCCGGAAGTTGGGCTGTCGTCCTTTTCCCTGTTGCTCAGGTCCTGGCAGTCTTACTCATAGTGATGTGGATGTACCTGGTTGCCGGGATGGGGTTGCAAAAAATGAGCCCTCAACGTAATTGGGGGCTGCTTTCTGCGGGAATGATGGGTGGCACATTGCTTTCCATGATTGCAGAGGTTATCGGCGTGATTATCCTAATATCCGGTTTTATCCTGCTGGTCTTTTTCATCCCATCGTTGCAAAATGAGGTAACCAGGTTAGCAAACCAAATTTCCAGTATTGGAAATGATATTGACGCCTTGATGCGGATCCTGACTCCGTATCTATCAAGACCCGCAGTTGTGATTACCCTGGTATTTTCAGCTTCCGTTGCAGTCCCATTAATGGAAGAAGCACTAAAACCGATTGGCTTATGGTTCCTGGCTCGAAAAAGCCTGACACCTTCAGAAGGTTTCGTGGGAGGTGTTATTAGCGGAGCAGGCTTCGCGATTTTCGAAAGCCTGTTTAATACTGCTCAACTAGCAGATGATACCTGGCTGTTAGTTTCATCGATGCGCTTCGGGACAACCCTCATGCACATGCTGGCTTCAGGTCTCGTTGGATGGGGATTGGCAAGCGCCTGGACGCACCGTAAATACTTGCACCTGGCAGGTGCTTACCTGGCCGCGGTAATCCTGCATGGCGTTTGGAACGGGTTGGCCATTTTATTAGCTGCCAGTCAGATCTCGCCAGAACAATCGGTGAATATAATCCCGTCGGGTGGAAAGATCGCCTTATGGGGCTTGGGGATTTGGACTCTGATTGCTTTTATCATGCTATTAATGATCAATGCACGTTTGCGGCCGAAAATCGTTACACAGGCATAATAGACCATTCTGATTCATGCTATAATCGCCAAATAAATTCTCTTTAAGCGGATTAATTATGCAAATTATTACTTACCTCATCGACTTTATCCTGCACATGGATGTTCACCTGACTGAATTGATCACACAATTTGGAAGTTGGACTTATGTGATCCTCTTCCTGGTCATCTTCATTGAGACCGGAATAGTGATCTTTCCCATCCTACCTGGAGATTCGCTTCTGTTTGCAGCCGGGGCATTGGCTGCCCTGACAGGATCACCACTAAATATTGTGCTTTTGTGGGTGCTTATGGCTATTGCGGCAGTTTTAGGTGATTCGGTCAATTACACCATAGGCAAATTCATTGGTCCCAAGGCGTTTACCTCAAAATCACGTCTGCTAAAACATGAATATCTGGAACAAGCCCAGGCATTTTATAAAAAATACGGCCGGATCACCATCTTTTTAGCCCGTTTTGTCCCCATCATCCGCACCTTTGCCCCTTTTGTGGCGGGAATAGGCGAAATGCCTTATGGCTACTTTATCAGCTATAACATTTTTGGCGGTATTGTATGGACCGCACTATTTACTTTTGGCGGTTTTTTCTTCGGGAACCTGCCGTTTGTAAAGGAAAATTTTTCCCTGGTCGTCATTGCCATCGTGGTTATTTCTGTGCTTCCAGCGGTGGTCGAAGTGATCAAAGCCCGCAGGAAACCAGCGGTAACGCCGGTAGAATAATATTTGAAAAGATAAAGAAAAAGCGGCTCGAAAAATTCGAGCCGCTAATGTTACCTACAATTATTACTTGGGAACACAAACCGGACCACCCGCTGGGTCATTTTTACAACATGCTGGACAGCTCCCTGGTTTATAAAGGCTACAGTTAACATTTCTGCAGGGATTAACTTCTTTATCCTTTATGCACCGCTTCTGATCCTTATCCCAGTGCGTACCGGGCGGGCACTCTTCAGTACAGCTAGGCACGGTCAGATTATAGCTGGTGCAATTCGTACCCTGCTGAACAAACGGGATGCAAGCCTTTCCATCAAATGCATAACCGGGTGGGCAATTCTGGTCAACAGGGTATGGCAGGCACTGTTTGAATTCAATGGCATAATAATAACCTTGTGCACAGCAGTCGTCCGTACGGTCCAGGCACATACCCATATATGGATCCCAGTATTGTGATGGAGCGCACTGGTATTGGATGCCATCCATCATGATGGGTACACAACCCAACCCTGAATTGGACATCTCATAGCCATCCGGACATGGTTCGGTGCCTTGTGGGAAGCAGCCATTCGGGTTGTTGGGTGTTGGCCCTGTACCTGGGGGACATTCCGTGTTGGGGATGCATGCAGTTCCATCCTGGTTTGTATGGTAACCGGGGTTGCAGAACAAATCCATGGGTGGCGGGCAATCAGAAGAACCCGGATCCCAACCCGGTGCGGCAGCAAGCGTTCCGGGTAATGGATTTTGGGTTTGACCATCAGGAACGCCAATACAATCCGTGTTATCCGTTCCCGGAACCGGTACACAACATCTGTTGCGGGCGTTGAGCATGTAATTTGAAGGGCACCCTGTCCAGGGTCCGGTCAACGGCAGGCAAACCTTCTGTTCCGGATCAAAATAAGTTCCTGCCTGGCAACCGTTTTCTGTGAGTTGAACGCATACCTGAGCTTGATAATCATAGTAATAACCATCCTTGCATTGCACCGGGGGAGTGCCAATATCGCTGGTTACACAGCCTTGCCCCGGAACATATGTTGATCCTGGAGGGCAGGTAATATCCCCAACACCGGCTGGTTGATCTGAGATGCAGGTGTGGCCATCATTGGATAGATGTGTCCCATCCGGACAACCGTTTCCCTGGTGAACTGGCTGCATACAACCCTGGTATGGGTCATAAACCCAACCCGCAGGGCAGCCATTTTGTTCGATCGGGATACACAGGTCCGCAGCCAGCGAGTGGTAATAACCCGGCTCGCAGCCCCCGTTATCTTCTGTTCCTGGAACACAGCATAACAGATTAGGATCCAGCACATAACCATCCATGCACATCCCTTCCGTACCAGGAGCTGGCTGGATGGGAGTCGGTGTGTCCTTCACACACTGCTGTAACTTGGGATCCCAGGTTGTGCCTTCAAAGCATCCACCGCCATTAAGTGGCATTTTACCTGGAATTAAAGCCAAACCCGCCAGGAAGTAGGGGTTCTCGTCAGTTTCGTTCACCGTGATCGTGTCACCTATGCTAGCGACCATGTTGAATGATTCACAGCTTGTCAGGTGAAGTCCAAAATCAGGGTTGAAGCTGGTAATACCGGATACAATACAAACCTCAACCGTAACAGGCGTTCCTGCAGGTGGAATCATTCCTCCACATTCGAAGGCTGTGTTTGGTCCAGTTGAGCAATTAGTTCCATTTCCGTTAACGGTTACATTTACACCATTCACAGGAACGTTTACATCTACTTGAACAGTGCCAAAACCGTCTGTGTTCGGGCAACTGATACTTACTTTTGACTTGGCTCCTTCTCCAGTCAATGTACCTGGATCGCAATTATCGGGCGGATTTCCAGGCCGGGGAGGTCGGCAGGGTGACCTGTAAGAAGTAGAGCAGAAAGGAGAGTAGATAAGGGTGTTGGGAACACAGCGGAAACCGACATCGTCGAATTCACGTTCGGGGTCATAGGCAAAACGAGCGCTGGATCGTGAGTCTCGGGCGGAATCCAGGTAGCTGCCGCCACGGACCACTTTCATCTTCCCTGTTTCAGGTCCATTGGGCATGAACAGAATGGCAGTCTGATACACATCAGCCTGGTACCAATCGCTGACCCATTCCCGTACATTACCCGCCATATCCCTGACCTCGAATGGGGATTTGCCAATATCATAGGAGGCAACCTTGGCGATATCTTTCACGCAGCCATTGATATTTGCCAACTTACAGTCTGCTTCGGCAGCTCCCCAGGGATAGGTATTTCCAAAGAAGCCGCGGGCAGCTTTTTCCCACTCTGCCTCAGATGGCAGGTGGGCATCCTGAGCATTGCAGAATGCATCCGCCTGGTTCCAGACCACACCGACTACAGGGTAATTTTTGAACGCCGGGTCGTTATAATGGCTTTTTGGGCCTGTTTCTGCGGTAGCTGGAGGTGTGCATTTTCCGGCTGCAACACATTCGGCGTAAAGTTCATTGGTAACTTCATTAGTGAATATCCAATATCCAGGCAGCCGAACATCATGTTTTGGGAATTCATCCTCTTTGGCGAGGGGGTCGTCCGGTTTGCTGCCCATGGAAAATTGGCCGCCTGGAACAAATTGATATAACGGCAATTCCGGTGGAACTGCTGTGGCAGTAGGGCTGGCTGGGACAGCAGTTGCGGCGACTGCCGGAGCATTGGTATTGGCAACTGGTGGAGCTGCGGGAACTTCTGGAGAAGCCGCCACATCCGGTCTAAGACAGGCAGATAATGCTAAAGAAAGAATGATGAATAAGAAGAAAATGATTCGGACACGCCTGTTGAGCATAATTCCCTCCATAATGCTGAAAGTTCTAGACACAAATTGAAAGAACATTAATACAACATTAACATACTTAGATTATACAACTTAGAAATTCATTTTCAATGGTGAGGAACCGTTAAAGGATGATATTGTAATCTGTGGAACTGCAGAGAAATTCGTGCAATGACAGGGAATTGCCCCAATTTTATATTCAAAATTTCACCACTCCCCTTCCCCGAAGAGTAAAAAATTCCAATATAACTCCCGGGAGGGCTATATAGTTTAATTTGAATTATGTATTATTTATAATCCGTTTAGCTACTTTTTGAGCGCCAACCATTACGTTCAAAATCCCTCCGGTACTCTCACTTTGGGCACCGATGAACCATAAATCTTGATGGGTGTTTTATGGGCTGGAGGTTTGTTGCCTATGATAGGTGGTATACCGCCAAACGAATGGTGCTTCAGGTTTGTACGTTGGCGGAAGTCATCCGGTGTCAGGATCAAACGGGTTTGGGTATGCTCTTGTAGACCGGGTAGGTATACTTCAGCCTCGGCAACCAATTTATCGGCCAATTCCCCTTTACGCGTTGACCAGGATCCCTCGGATAGACTGTCAGGAGCTATGGTATAGATAGTTACAGCATGCTTCCCGGCTGGCGCCAGTGACGGTGAATGAAGTGAGGGTACATAGATCAGGAAGCCATCCTTACCCTCGTGGTATATCCCTGAGCGCAACCGGTGAACAACACCTTCCAGGTCCAGAGTCTTGTAGTAATAACAGAGGGCTGCTGGTTGAAAAGCGGTAGGATCAAAATCGATACCCAGTTGAACCATCAGAACCGATTCCATCAACCGGTTGCTTTCAATCTGGGTGATCAAATCGGCTGGCAGGTTATCTCTTCCAATAAGATCAAAAAATACTTCGTTCATCCCGCCCGAAGACAAGATCACATCTGCGGATTCGATGTGGCTGTCTGTCAGTTCTACCCCGGTCGCCCGGCCAGCCTCAATCACGATCCGCTTTACTTTACTATTCGTAACCACTTTTCCGCCGTGTTCCAGGATCACACCCATAACGGCTTTTACCAGCACCTGGCAACCGCCAAGAATATAGGAATAGGCGGTCTGGGCACTTTTTGTTCCAGGAAAAGTGGGGATTCGTTTATCGAAAGCGGTTTCAAGGTGGATCGATGGGACTCCTAGGGCAGGGAATTCGCTTGGCGCGGTAACGAAATCGGCAAGAATTCCCAGGAAAAAAGTCTTTAGGACAGGAGACTCAAAATAGCGATCCATCAATTGTGCGGCATTCCATTTCACCTTATCCTTCACCCCTTGGAAAGCCAGGAATAGGCGCAGTTTGAGCCACAAAGCAGTCAATCCGACAGATGACTCCAACCGGCGGGAAAGGGACACCAGGTTCATCATTTGGTCATAGAAGCGGTAATAAGTGTCCAGGTGCCCGCTTTCCTCCGGGAAGATCACTTTCAGTCGTTCCCGACGCCAATAAGGACCCTCATAGTCTTTTGGATGCCAGAGGGTAAATTCAGACATGGAAAGTCCGCGGTCTTCGTGAATGGTTTTTACCTGCCCGCTAACCCCCAGTTCCTCCAGGATGGCACGGCCTTTATCACCAGGGGCAAATCCTTCCAGCAGCAATGGGCCAATATCCCAGCCATAGCCATCCTGATTCACCGTGGCAGTCACTCCACCGGGGGTGGAGAACTGCTCAAACACAGTAACGTCATGCCCGGCTTTGGCCAGATAGGCTCCAGCAGTCAACCCGGCCATACCAGAACCGATAATGACCACCTTCATATTAACCTCCTAAGGATGAATAACCTTTCTCTCCTCGAGTTCTTTGACCAAGTCTGCGTGTTTTTGGCGCGTGATGGGATACCAGATCAGGAAAGGCAAGCTAATCAGCAACACAATGGCTGGTACGATGGCGAAGAATAAGCGGATGCCGAACAGCGCTCGCGTTGTCTGTTCCATGTTGGGTACATATCCAAACAAACCTAATGCCCAGCCACTGACTGCAATACCGAGGGCACCTGTGAATTTGGATAGGAATGCCCATAGGCCATAATATATACCTTCCCGTCGTTCCCCGGTCATCTTTTCGTCATACTCGATTACGTCTGGCAGCATACTCCACGGAAAAACCCACTGTGCAGAGAAACCCATCCCGGCTACAGCAGCAACAACATAAATGAGAGGAGTTTCGCCACGTGGCAGGAAGAAACTGGTCATAACCGCCATGGAAGCGATGAACAATCCGAGCGCATAAGCAGGTCCCTTATTAATTCGATCGGAAATGAGCTTGGCTGGAATCAGGAAGAGTCCAATTGACACCAGCATGGCGAGCAGCACAAAGGACACTTGGTCCGGCATATTCAACTGATATTGGATGAAATAGGGTACCAGAGCAGTCAGAATGGTGAAACTAAAGCTGCTTAAGATGAAGGCCACCATCAGGATAATAAATGGTTTATTCTTGAATGACGTCAGTACAGCTTTGATCGGTGGAAGGTGAGATGGTTCCCCGGTCAGTTCGGGACGTTCCTTGATCGAGATGGTAGTCACCAACGTGGTAATAATGGCAACTGTTCCGAAAACAGCCCCGGTGGCACTCCAGGCTTGCTGCAAGTTCAATCCGGTGCCCTGGAAGATCCCGGCAAGGAGTGTGGTTAACGCAGCACCTAGGATGTAACCAAAAACACTATAGACCATTCGGATGGAAGTCAGGCTGGCACGTTCGGAGTAATCGCGGGTCAGTTCAGGAGTAAGGGCGTAATAAGGAGTGGTGGTCATGGTGTGGAAAGTATCCACGAGCCAGAAACTGAGCAGAACTGCAAAGAAAGCCCCTACCCCCGTCAAACCTTTTGGCAGCGAAAACATGATCCATGCCGCAATCCCAAGCGGGACAGCACCGATGAGCATATAGATCCGCCTGCGGCCAAACCGAGAGCGGGTACGATCCGACCAGTATCCAAAGAGAGGATCATTGACCGCATCCCAGGTTAACTTGCCAACCATTAAAGCCAGACCGGCAAGCCCGGGGTCGATTCCAGCCACATCAGTGTAATAGAAAAGGAGGAAAAACTGCATAGCTGAAGTGATCAGGGCAAAACCCATATCAGCCAAACCATACCGGAACTTACTACCGAGTGTCATTTTTTGGTCCATGGATACCTCAGAGAAAGATGGTTATGGGGTTTAATATAACATTGCATCAAATTACAAACTGGATTCGGGATTTCTATCAGTAACTTCACTTAATTCTATGAAAAGAATTATAGAT
Source organism: uncultured Chloroflexia bacterium (assembly GCA_963827895.1). Classification (GTDB taxonomy): domain Bacteria; phylum Chloroflexota; class Anaerolineae; order Anaerolineales; family Anaerolineaceae; genus PNON01. The sequence goes on from CAWHCY010000017.1 coordinate 180,073, forward strand.
GTATCAAAAAATGAAGTCAAGCGGGAGTAAAAAAGGCATGAATGTGTAATCGCTAAAAATGAAGAATATATTATCCCAAGTTCCTTCACGGTTTCCATTCCATACACTTAGGTATATTAAGAAAGACACCTCGATTTTTTTGGCCACTGATTCTAAATATTATTTTCTTCGGAATAGAATTTCTAAAATATTAGCAACCCCTACGGCATGACACAATTTATCTTGAGATTGAAAATTCCATTAATTTCATATATGAATTAGTTGCGAAAAGTCAAAAAATATGTAAAATATATATGTGGATGGTTTACCATTCATACTCACGTCCGGCGCCCCCCTCGTCGGACGTGTAGTTTTATAAAAATTAAAATTGATGCCTTATTGTCGGACTATTATTTCAAATCCATGCTATGATAATTCTTTAATCACATGAACAGGCAGGTAAGTATGCAGAATCATTGGCCGCACAAGATTTTAGGCGATAAAGTTGTCATCCGAACCCGTGACCGGGTTTGCGAAAATGCAGATGAACTCCTCTCCAGTAAATTATGTTACAAGATCATCGGTAGATGTGTACATGATCTTGCAAGGCAAAACTCACCACTTGCGAAGATCTTCGATCACAATGTAATATCAGATGAGGATATTCAACTCCTTGTGGATACCCTTCAATATACGTTGAAGATCCAGGTGGATATCATACCAAAAGTACTGCCAGGCGCTGAGCAGTTCTTGAGAGACCGTGATCTGTTGAACCAGTTTGTGGAATATGTATACAACTATTGGCGTCATTTTGCGCGGGTGATCGTTTGTGACTCTGAGGGTAACCGTTTTGACCGCCGCCCTTATCAAACATTTAACAGAACAGTGGAAACATTGACAAATGTGGTTCGCAGCACATACCGTGACCTGCAGGAAAATCTATCCGGGAATCATCCCCGCATTTACCGCCAGGTACCAGCCGGGGCAGAGATAGCAACCATTGCATTGCCAAGGGATATCCCATACCCCACCCCGTTATACAAATCACTCAATGATATTGCAGTCATCCGGCAAATCCTTATCTACCCGCCGCTGATCTTCAATCCACCCATGAACAAGCGCAATGGAACATTCGAACAAGTGGACAAGAACCCATTGGAAGGACTACTGCTCAAAAAAGAAAATTGGCTATGTTATCCCGCCAAGGTGGGTCCTCTGCTTATCATGGTGTACTTCTCACTCAGATTTGCAGAACTTGGATTTTCATTGTGTAATCTATTTGAATTAGCAGAAGAAGAGGATATTCAGCGAAAGCCAGACGCTGCATTCCTTTTTGGGGTCCCGGCAGATGAATTCCCGGATATGGGGACAGGAAAAACGATTTTCTATGATGACCAGAAGAATGATATGCTCATGGCAGCCATACCTGATTCCGATGCTTTCGGATACTTTGGCTACCTGAAGAAAATGATCCTCACCCTGCATAACATTGTCATGATGAAACGCGGCCGCATGCCTTTCCATGGGGCTTTGGTCTCCTTGAAGGTACGCGGCGGAGAACCGTTGACCATCCTGACCATGGGGGATACAGGTGCTGGAAAATCTGAATCGCTGGAGGCATTTCGCCAGATTGGTGCAGGGGAGATCGAGCAGATCACGATCATTGCAGACGATATGGGATCTTTGGTGCATCAAGCGGATGGCGATGTGTTAGGGTATGGAACCGAAACAGGGGCTTTTATCCGCCTGGACGACCTGCAGACAGGGTATGCTTTTGGTCAAATCGATCGTACCATCATCATGAGCCCTGACCAGGTGAATGCCCGGGTGGTTTTACCGGTGACCACTTACAATACCATCATGCGCGGATATCCGATCGATGTGGTACTTTATGCCAACAATTACACACCCGTGCCAGAAGGCAGTTCGACCATCCGCTGGTTCGACCAGGCTGCAGATGCATTGAAGGTTTTCAGGGATGGTACCGTAATGAGCAAGGGAACCACGACCACCACCGGGCTGACTGCCACCTACTTTGCCAATGTTTTCGGACCACAGCAATATCAAAAAGAACACGAAAAAATCGCCAAAGAATACTTCAGTGCGTTTTTTAAGAATGGAACCAGGGTTGGTGAGTTATATACTCAATTGGGCATCAACGGGTGTGAACATACCGGGCCTGAACTGGCAGCGCGTGAATTACTGGATCTGGCGAAGGGCAAACCAGAGAAGTAACCTTAACTCTGCGATTATGCGTTCAATATCATTTATACTTACGTGATCAAGACGGTCGACCAGGAGGTCGGCCGTTTTTGATTCATCGGGAGTCAGGAATGTTGACATGGCTATGCAATGATATCCGGAGCGGAACGCTCCAAGTACACCAGCAGGTGAATCTTCGATCACAATCGTTGTTCTGGCGTCCACCCCCAGGTGATTTCCGGCTTCCAAAAAGACCCAGGGATCCGGCTTCCCAGGCATGCCATACGCGGATATGATAGACTGAAAATGTGACCTGATCCCGGTTGCATCCAACACAGCATCGATATTTTCCATTGGTGCAGATGAGGCAACGGCCTGGGGGATCTTATTGGCGTAAAAACACTCCAGCCATTCACGCACTCCCGGGAGAAGTTTCACTTTGCCTTTGATCGCCGACCTGAAAGCCAGCTCTTTTTCATCACTGATCCTGGCAAATTCTTCGTCGGGGAGATCTTTTCCAAATAGTCGGCTGACAATGGACTGGTTGTTCATCCCAAAAGTCGAATTAAATATAGCCCGGTTATATACAATCCCATAGGGAGCCAGGACATCCGACCAGGATTGGTAGTGCCCTTCAGCCGTATCAGCGAGGACCCCATCCATATCCCATAATACCCCAGAGGGTCTAATTTTTGAAAAAGTGCTGCCAGGAGTAAAGTTCATTAAATCACCTTGTTATAAGATAATAGCCGCATTAATCAACGCGAAACTTAGTACTGTTTCATCGCGTATAATGATAAAACAAAGAAGTTCAGGCTCAGTGCCTGATTATGCTATGGATTGCTCAATTTCGGAAGGGATATTATGGATAAACCGGTTATAGATTCAGTGATCGCGAAATTTCCAAATGACGTTCAAGGCACGGTGAAGACCGTCTGGGAGAGCCTGTCGCCCTCCGAAAAGAATACCTTTACCGCATTGGTCAAGGGATTTCCATCGAATTCCAATCTGGCAAAGTTGTTGATAAAACTATCGGCTGCCCAGTTAAAACAAACATTTGGAACCCTGTCCCGGGTGGCAATCGTTGGCCCGGCCAATGTAGGAAAATCCACCTTATATAACCAGCTGATCCACGAACGCGGTGACATTGCCAAAGTGAGTCCGCTGCCGGGCACCACCCGCGTGAACCAGGAAGCAGATGCCGGCATTTTCGAAGTGGTGGATACACCAGGTGCAGATGCTGTGGGAGAAGTGGGGGAAAAAGAAAAGGAAGAGGCGCTCAAAGCTGCCAGGGAGGCGGATTTCCTGATCATCTTGTTTGATTCCATCCAGGGTATCAAGAAAACAGAAATTGAGATCTTCCAGGAGCTTTCCACCCTCGGGAAACCCTTTGTTGTGGCATTGAATAAGGTGGACCTGGTGAAAGCAGACCAGGTCGGGATCCAAAAATTGGTGGCTTCACACCTGGGTTTGGAAGTGGAGCAGGTCATTCCCATATCCGCAAAAAGTGGCAAAGGGTTGGATCAACTTTTGGTAGCCATCGCTGCGATCGAGCCCAGGATCGTCGCCGCCCTGGGGAAAGCCTCTGCCTGAATTCCGCTGGCGGCTGGCCTGGCGCAGCATCATCAGTTCAGCGTCACTATCAGCGGTCATCGCCCTCATTCCCCTGCCGGTGATCGACTTTGCCCCACTGGTCATCAACCAGGCCACCATGGTGCTGGGGTTGGCCAGAATCTACGATTATAAGATCAACTTCCAACGCGCCCGCGAACTGGTGGTCACCTTTGGGCTGGGATTCCTCGGGCGGGTGCTGTTCCAGGAGTTGAGCAAATTTGGCGGCCTGCCCGGGTGGCTGCTTTCCGCTGCGATCGCTTCTTCCACCACGGTGGTGATGGGGTATGCAGCCGCGCAGTGGTTTGAGAAGGGCGAAAAAGTCTCAAAAGAATCCCTCAACCAGATGACCCGCACGGTGACTGCAAAGCTGCTTGAATCGCTCAAGGGATTGGGAAAGAAACGGCCGGACAAGCAGAAACTGCAGGACGTTATCGCAAAATCATTGGAAGAGATCGAGCTGGAGAAGTAAGGAATTCCCTCATCCCAACCTTCTCCCAAGGGGGAAGGAGTAGACTCTCTACCCTGAGGGCACGATGTCCTTTAGGAGAGGGTAGGTTGAGGGATTGTTAAGAGCTAATATCTAAAGCGTACTTTCCTTGAGAATTAGTACACGTACTTACTGTTACTTATAATAAGAACCTGCCTGGGTGGCAAGGCCAGCAGAAAAGAGATAGATCCCATTGTTCTGGAACGCTTTTTGCCAGGTTTCCAAAGGAATCTGATTTAAGATAACAACCACCACCCGGGATTTACCGTAATTTATGCCCCACTTGGGTGTCATATATGAGGCCAGCGAAAGTACACCGGGGGCTGCGCCATCCTTGTCGCCAAGTCTGTTATAGAACAATAGCCGCAGCGGCCAGTCGGCTGGCATACTGGTCAACTTTTCTTGCATGATGCGGCTCACTTCGGCTGAGATCAGCGTCCCACTGGCCACCCTTGCCATTACAGATGCATACTCCCTGGCGGTTCCCCTGACGCTTAACTTTTCCATCCAGGCAGCCTGTGATTCCATTGATGTCTGAACTTTCCCGGAAAGCAGATAATCGATTTGATCTTTTCGCCAGGCAGGATCTTCCAGGTAAAGCTGTTGCAAACGGGTAGGGTCATTCAGCTCCGATTCCGAAGTCGCTGATGTTTCATGATTCAGCATGGCAAGTGTTATACCCAAATAAGGTGTGATCGGGCTGTGGATCCGCATTCCAATTCTTTCCATGACCGATGAGATTCGTTCTGCTCCTATCCGCTCGATCAAATAATCCGTTTCGGCATTCCCACTGAAGTGGATCATGATACTGGCAATATCATCAATCGTCAGACGATATATTGGATCCTTCGCATAACCCAATTCGTCAACCGCCAGCCCGGTGCTTTCCAACCCAGATTTATGGGCGTTCCCGTCGGTAAGTGGAAGGTAATAGCGTTCCACGTCTTTCACCGGGACCTGTTCTGACGGGTTAAGCACCCCGCTTGTAACTGCATCGGCATAGGCTGCAAGTATCACGACCTTCATCGTCGAGCCCAACACCAGAGGCGTATCTGCATTACGGAAAATATTGCTGCCGTCCTCGATCAGTTCTCCCTGGCGGTCAAATGAATAGACAGCCAGAGCTCCGGTGTTAGGAAGAGATTGGATAAGGCTGGCCATTTCAGCATTAATTTGCCGGTAGCTATAAACCAGGTACAAGGCTCCCAACCCAATCAGAACGAAAACCAATGCAGCAGATATCTTAATCACTCTTTTTATTTTTATTGCTGGTTTTATTTTCATATTTTCTCCAATAGTAAATTCACCCGACACAGCCCTAGTGTGGGTTTGTAAGTTTCATGCTTATTTGGCAAAGGTATTATGTGGCTGAATTACTCACTTTCCCGAATGTAAACTTCCTTGCCGGGTGAGGCGGTCGTTTCACCAGGGTACAGGCTGAGGTTTAAATTATAGAGTTGTCCTTCCGGCGACGAAGCCTGATCAAATTCATCGATCAGTGCGCCAAGCTTGGTTGCAAATGTTTCCAGGTCAGTCCGGGAAAGGTGGATGGTATGGAGTAATCCATATACCAGGGGTTGTTCTCCTTCTTTTGAGCTGCCTGTTTTCAGGTTTCTGATTGCTGTATTCAGGTTATCACGAAGGATTGAGAGTGCCAAAACACCCTTATCTGTCCCTTCGACCTCCCCGGAACTGATCGTGAAATGGTAGGCGACTGCCCGATAGTATTTTTCAAGATTTTTACCGGTCTCGCGTTTTTCGACCAGTACAATGAGGTTGGCTTTTTCGAGCTGTTTGATATGATGGGTGATGTTGGCTGGATGGGTGTCGAGCTGACGGGCAATACCGGTGACGGTCATCTTTTCCTTCGCCAGGAGGTCAAGAATGACCATGCGGGTCGGGTGGACATATGCACGGATTTGTTCGTCGTTATGTATTACCAGGTCGGGTTGGGGTGAGATATTATAAGTAGACATATTTCTAATTATAGAAACTATTCTAATTATGTCAAGGGGTCAATTATATTCTTCTAGATTCTGAAAGGGGATTGGGTGAGAAGCGGCACTAAAGCAAAGACTGGGTGATTACTTCACCCAGTCTTTGGAAGATATTGAAATTACTAAGTAAATATACTATTTCATTACTTCACCCAACCGGTCACCACCCCGCCCCAACCGGGGACCATGTATACCTGGCAGGTATCCGGCTGAATAAGGTAGGATGTGTAGTTTGGCGTTGAGCCACTATAGATGGATGTGGTTACATTCACCCACTTCCTGTCAGGACTCCACACCTCCAACCAGGGCAGTATCTGTCAGGTCGGCAATTTGTTTCTTGCCTGTTCCATCCAGGTTGGATGTGAAAACCCCATAGGAAAGTTTTCCAAAGGCCCTTTCAGCAAAAGCCACCCGACTGCCATCATTCGAAGCCGAATCAAATCCGCCTTTTTGTATCTCGATCAGGAAGAAATTTGTAAACTCACCTGTATTGATATTCACGCTGTGCACCTGGCTGCCCCACTGGCCGAGGGTTGCCGCCAGAATCCGGCTGCCATCCGGCATCCAACTGACCAGTACACTCGTCGCGGTGGTATTGGGGATCTTACGTAAACCGCTGCCATCCAGGTGGGCGATGTGGATGCCCTCATTTCCGCGCATGAAGGCCAGCCATTGCCCGTCAGGCGAAAGCAACGGGCGATAATCCAGTTCATTTACCCAGGAAAGTATCGTATCATCCCGGGTGACCAGGTCGACCATGTGGATGCCTTTGTCATCGGTATAGAAAACTTTGCTCCCATCCGGTGAAAAGGATGACCAGCTCCCGATCCCGATATCAATGCGCTGGTTGTTGGTCAGGTCCATGACGACCAGCGAGGGAAAACGCTGCCCGGTCTGGGTGTTGGGAACCTCCAACAGCACCTTGCCGCTCAATCCTGCCGGCAGTCCGCTTGAAACTTGCCCGATGTTGCCATCATTCAGGCAGGCTGCTGTTACGGCAGGCTCTTCTGTGACGGTTTGAGCTCCGGCGGGTTGGTCCCAGGTTACCTGCCAGGGTCCGAACAACATCATAATTGACTGCCTGACACCTTGAAAGTGTGTTTCCCGGTTGGGAAGCTGCTGGTTGTAGATGATCGATTCAGTCATGACGTTTACACCGGAATCAGCCTCTCCACCCCCCCCGCCACCACCACCTCCACCCCCCCCGCCCCCCACCAACTGGCGCTCCAGCCTGGATTGGGTCGGTCATTACGACAGTATCCGAGACTGCAGCAGCAGTAATGTTACCGGTTGTTTCAATGACAAAGCTCAACGCAAGTTCAGTTCGGGCTGCATCTGCAGTCACACTGACAATTGTAAATTTATCCCCATGAAAATCAAACTCACGGTTTAGCTCCCATACCTGTCCTGCCTGAATATTCTCGCCCAGGTCAACCTCAAACGGGATATCCAGACTCTGGTAAACTGAAACGCGGTCCAACGTCAGGGTGAGAGCACCGTTTCCTTTTCCCTGTGTCTGGTAGCTGAAGGGATAAATTTTGGCGGGGTCATATTCTTTACGCGAAAGATCAATGTAGGGTTCCATGGGTAAAACCTGGCCGCTTGCATCCTTCAGTACAATGTCATACGGTCCACCTGCGGTGATCCACACTTTGGGATCAGTCCAGGTCAGATACCCATTCAACAGGTAACCGGTTCCCAGGTCAGCCACCTGTTCCAACACCATCTGGATGCCCAGGTCGTTGGATTCAGGTCAGACGGTACAACTGATGTCGATTGAGCCGGTTCAGGAGTGGCAGTCGGTACATCGATCAAAGGAATGATCTTCAGGTCGACCGGGGCTGCACCCAGTTTAAGATCAAAGATCCAATTTTCAGGCGCACTTCCCGGGATGGTCTCCTGCAGGCAGGGTATGAGTAAAGAGAAATGGTCAACAGTTGCAGGGATCGGCGGAAAAGTGCTGCGGAATTGATAGCCGCTGGCCCAACCACGTCCTTCTGCTGCACTAATGGTTAAAACTGTATTATCGGGTAATACAAGTGTTGCGTTTCCCATACAGCCGGGTTTTTCTGACTGATTGGTTTTGTTTGCCGAGGTTAATCCTTCCACTGTGAATTGGACCACGGTCCACTCATTGGTTGCGATACCCTGGTCGATGGTGATGGTGATCCCATCCCTTGTTTGGGAAACCGGGGTCTCCACACCCCGTATCTGGGTGCTGGAATCCACCACGCCATACCCGGGTATGATCCCGAACAGGGAGCGAACTGCTGCCCAGACTTTTTGCGGTCCGATCACCAGGGTGACAATGGTAACGATGAATACGATGATCACAGGGACTGCCCATGCAAACCTGATCCTCTGCAAGGGACTCACCTGGAAAGGATAGCGTGGTGGTGCAGATTTTCGAAGGCTGGCCTGAAGAGAGGACACAAATATCGTGGTCCGGCTCCGGAGCTGCCATCGCCAATAGGAGTTTATTTTCAATCGTCATATTCTGTAAATTACTCATTTTCACCCTCCAGCAACTTTTGCAGTTTTTCCTGCAAACGGTAAATGGATTTCTTGATGGCATCTTCATTTCGGTTCAAAAGTAACCCGATCTCTGCAAATGCCAGACCGGCCGTATAGCGCAGACGCAGCAGTTCCTGTTCGTCTTCACGCAGGCTGCTGATCAATCCGCGCAGTGTGTGTATGTCGTCCTGTTGGGTCACATCAACGGTCGGAGAAGGTATCGCTCTGCACAGTTTCGTCGGTATCCGATAATTGGCTCTCATGTTTATGTTTTCTGACAAAGTCGACCATCTGATTCCGGGCGATGGTGAACAGCCAGGCTTCAAAATGCCCTTTGTGGCGGTAGCGGGGCAGGGCTTTTAATACTGCCAGGAAAGTAAATGACGTGATATCCTGTGCATCTTCTTTATTTCCTGTCCGGGAATACAGATATTTATAGACCGGGGTTACCCAGCGGGTATAGATGTCCTCTATCATGCGGGGATTTGTGGCAGCATCCGCATAAGCCAGCTCCTCTTCTTTACCCCTGTCAACTTGTAGATGAATTAAGTTTTCCGACATTTGCACCTCTGTGGTGTGGAATGAATTGCTCTATCTTATATAACGCAATCCACTGCTGATAAGGGACATTCGGAAGGATATACCTTCACCGCGCTTATATTCCGTTAATACCGCTATGCTATAATCCACCTGTATTTAACCACATAACTTAAGGACTCCTATGTTTCAGAACTTTATCCGGGTTTTGGGCGGCGACCCGAACAAAAAAGAAATTGACCGCATGATCCTGAAGGTTGACGAGATCAATGCGCTGGAAGCTGATTTTGAAAAGTATTCCGATGAAGAATTAAAGGGCAAGACAGCCGAATTCAAACAGCGTTTGGAAGAAGGCGAGACTCTGGATGACCTCCTTCCAGAAGCTTTTGCTGCCGTGCGTGAAGCCTCCAAACGTACCATTGGATTGCGCCATTACGACGTTCAAATGATCGGCGGAATCACTTTGCACAGTGGCCGGATCGCAGAAATGCGCACCGGTGAGGGTAAAACGCTGGTGGCGACACTGCCGCTCTACCTGAATGCGCTTACCGGAAAAGGCACCCACCTGGTTACCGTCAACGACTACCTGGCCAGGCGTGATGCACGCTGGATGGCGCCGGTGTATATGGCATTGGGCATGTCCGTCGGTGTTCTGCAAATGGCGTCGCGAACTGAGAACGGCCGCATGGCATTCATCGTTGACCCGGAAGTAGTATCTCCCCATGAAGACCAGCACCAACTACGAATGGTTCCACGGCAGGAAGCTTATCTGTCGGAAATGATCTACGGGACCAACAGCGAATTTGGTTTCGATTATTTACGTGATAACACCTCGATGCGGATGGAAGACCGTGTCCAACGCGGTCACCATTATGCCATTGTCGATGAAGTGGATAATATTCTCATCGATGAAGCGCGAACTCCACTCATCATTTCCGGACCGGCTGCTGAAAGCGCCGTCCAATACCAACGCATGGCCGGTGTAGTCAAACAGCTCAACCCGGAAGATTACGAGATCAATGAGAAAGACCATGCCGTCAGTTTGACTGAAGGCGGCCTGGTGCATGTGGAAATGATCCTGGGAGAATCGCTCGGGGATCCGGAACGGCCGGAAGACAGCACGCCCGAACAGGAGTCATTACTGGGTTATTTGGAACAATCCCTACGCGCACAATATCTGTATAAGAAGAACAAGGAATACCTCGTCCAGGCTGGCAAGGTCGTCATCGTGGATGAATTTACCGGGCGATTGATGCCCGGACGCCGCTGGTCCGATGGTCTGCACCAGGCGGTGGAAGCCAAAGAGGGTGTCAAGGTGGAACCGGAGAACGTCACCTATGCCACGATCACCCTGCAGAATTATTTCCGTATGTATGAGAAGCTCTCAGGCATGACCGGTACCGCCCTGACGGAAGCCGAAGAGTTCCACAAGATCTACAAATTGGATGTCCTCCCCATTCCGATGAACCTGGAATATAACGCCATGCGTGATAACAGTCCGCTGATCGAAGCCCAGGATAAAGACGCGAAGGGGTATAAATTTTCGTATTACGCACGTCGGGACGACCCAAACAAAGTCCCGGTGTTCTGGCGCAGGCAGGACTTCCCCGATGTGGTTTACCGCACGGAAGAAGCCAAACTGCGGGCAATATCCCAGGAAGTGCTGCGCTTCTTTGTAATCGGCCGGCCGCAATTGGCAGGGACGACCTCAGTGGAACATTCAGAACGGCTTGTCTCTCCGACTGAAAGCGGAACCGGTTCGAAGGTTATTGTTAACCCTGCTGCTGCGCCATATATGGCTGGTGAAGAACGATCGCCTGGAAGATGAACGTGAGATCCCGGAATTGTTGTTCCTGAACAAACCCATAGACGAACTGAATACCAATGAGATGCGCCAACTGGCGCGGCAGTTGGAATTATCGTTCAACCCTGAGGACCCGGAAAACCTGGCTACGCTGCTCAAACTGCTTGAACTGTCCCCCGATAAAGCTGAGCGCCTCTCCACAATCATTATGGGAGGCGTTCCCCACCAGGTGTTGAATGCCCGCAAACACGATGAGGAATCCAAGATCATCGCCCAGGCTGGTGCGTTTGGTGCGGTGACGATCGCCACCAATATGGCAGGACGTGGTGTCGATATCAAGCTGGGTGGTGAACTTCCCGATGACGCTCTACGGGATGCCAACCGGGTGCTTTCCAAAGCCGGGGTGGACGATCCATACAATATGACCATGGAAGCCCGGCGTGAAGCCCTGCGGAAGATGAATCCGGAGGATTTCGGCCTCTACGAAGAGGGAGTCCATGTTTTACTGGACTATATGGATAACATGGAACGGGTTCGCGACCTGGGTGGACTGCACGTCATCGGGTCGGAACGGCATGAAGCCCGCCGTATCGATAACCAATTACGCGGTCGTGCTGCCCGGCAGGGTGACCCCGGTTCTTCCCGATTTTACCTTTCAATGCAGGATGAATTAATGCGCTTGTTCGGCGGCGGCCAGGTGGAAGACCTGATGGGCCGCCTGAAGTTGGATGAATCCCTCCCGATCGAGAGCGGTATCGTTGCCAGGCTGGTGGAACAATCACAAACCCGGGTGGAAGGCTCGAACTTTGACATCCGAAAACATTTGCTGGAATATGATGATGTTCTGAACAGTCAGCGTGAAAAGATCTACGGACAACGCAACCGTGCGTTTACCAAGGATGATCTCAGTGAGGATATCATTGAGATCTTCCGGGATGAACTTTCAAAACGGATACCGGAATCCCTAAAAGACGAAGAAGGACCCTGGCGCTTGCTGGCATACCTCGAAAGCGTTCAGCCGGCCATCTACTTTGATGGCAAATCCTACCCGACTTTTACGCAGCGCCTGTTGTTGGATAAGATCGATCTGAGCGGTGACGAAACAGCAATGAAGAGCGTCACTGATCAAGATAGCAGAAGATGCTTTCAATGCAGAACAGTTACGATTGATCGAATTCGGCCAGGAATATTATCGAAACCCAGCGTGCCGCACTTGAAAATCAGATCACTGAACGCACGGATGGACTGGAGAACTTTATCAGCGGTCTGGGTGACCGTGATGAAACAGACACCCGCAAACCCGTGGAACTGGTCGAAGAACTTGGAATGGCGATTGGTATCCCGGTGCGGTTGACCAACGATCAGATGCGGATGCTCGGTAGCGATCCTGAGAAACTGAAAGAACCACTGGAAAATCAGATCGTCAACCTGCTAACCAGCTTGACAATCACCCGCCTGATCATGGCATTTGAACGCCGCCTGGAAGATACCTTGCCTGTGAAGGCTGCCGATTTCCAGGATAAAGATTGGGCGGATGTAGCCGATGAACTGATGCACCAGGTGGAAGAACTATTCAAACGCAACCAGGTGAAACTGTTTGGCGAAAATGGGCAGATCGCCAGAGATATCAACACCATGCTGGACCGCCTCAACCATCCGGCTGTCAATGAAGACCTTGCCATTCAATTGATGGAAGTGATGACTCGCGGCGTGCGGATGATCTTCGATAAGAAAACACACAAACAAGCCTGGCAGCCCACCACCCGGCTGCACTACATTTACCTCGCTGCAAGTATGCTGCAGGGTGAAACCTCAGCCAATGTCACCGCGGATGTTCTTGAACACCTCAATGGCGGATTGGATGCCTTGCGGGAGATGTGGGGACGCAGCGAATGGAATCGCATCCAACAATTGGGTTTATTGCCCGGTGAGACCTTTACAAAACGGTTTGCCGTGGAAGTTGGAGAAGAAGAAGCAACCCGGTTAAGTCAGCTGCCGCTCACCGAATGGCCTGAAGACAATAAAGATGTAGCCCGACTGGTAATTGGTGACCAGGTGATGAATGAGATCAACCGCCACCTGCTGCTTTCAGTGATCTCTGAACTATGGGTTGAGTATCTGACCCGGGTGGAATCGCTGCGGGTTTCGATTGGACTTGAAGCGTATGCCCAACGCGATCCGCTGGTGGCATACAAAAGCCAGGCATCTGAATTGTTCACCAACCTGCTGCGTGATATCCGCGCGGGCGTGATCATGCGCGCTTTCAATTACCGTCCACGCCAGGCTGTTCAAACCGTGGAAGGTGATGCAACCCAGGCTCCTCCCCAGGTGACTGAATCTGTCGAACAACCAGCCGCCTCCATCAGTAAAGGTAAAAAACGTCATCGTCATTAAACAATGATCCTATGAAATATTTCATAGTAGAAATCACCTATAGAGTCCCCTGGCAGCAGATGGAAGCGGAGATCCTGGAGCATCGCAAGCTTCTGGATGACGGAATTGCAGAGGGTTGGGTGCTGGCCGCAGGACCACGCGAACCGAGAATTGGTGGGATAGCTATTGTAAAGGCTAATTCCATTGATGAACTGGTCGAATTTTTCGCCAATGGTCCATATATTCAAAAAGAACTGGCAGATTACAAATTTACCGAATTCAAACCCCTGAAGATGCAGCCCGAATTTATCCGGTGGCAGGAAAGAATGTGAAATGGAAGAAAAACATATTTTAGTGACCAATGACGATGGGATCAACGCACCCGGTTTGCTGGCCCTGGCGCAGGAAATGAAGAACCTGGGTAAGGTGACTGTGCTTGCCCCAGACCGCAACTGGTCTGCTTCCGGGCATGTGAAAACGCTCGACCGGCCGCTGCGTGTCCGTGAAACCCATTTGGCAGATGGCACCCCGGCCTGGTGCTGTGACGGCGCACCGTCAGATTGCGTCGCCCTGGCATCGCTCGGTTTCTTCCCTGAGAAGATCGATATAGTGGTTTCGGGCATCAACCCGAATGCCAATATCGGGCATGATGTCACTTATTCCGGCACAGTTACAGCAGCCATGGAAGCAGCCATTTCAGGGATTGTCGGGTTGGCATTCTCCCTCGACCGTCCTGAAAATTTCCATAACCATATCGACTACGGACCGGCAGCAAGAATCGCTGCCCGGGTGGTAAAGCTGGTGGAGCAGAACACCATCCCGGCGGATGTGGTGTTAAATGTGAATATTCCGTACGGTCAGGATGACGAGATCAAGGGTTTTCGGGTGACCCGGCAGGGATTGAGAATTTACCGGGATGAACTTGTCCGGCGGCAGGATCCACGCGGCAGGCCCTATTACTGGATCGGCGGCGACAGCCCGACCGGATTGGCTGATGAAGGAACGGAATTTGGTACTTTAAAAGAGGGATTTGTATCCATCACCCCCATCCAATTGGACCTGACCGCCCATCACATGCTGGATATACTCAAAGAGTGGGAATGGTAGCCCGGTAGTGGCCTTTTTGACCGACTATTTACCCGAACCGCTGGCAAATGCCATCCTGGATCAGTATCTTTTAAATCTGGATGGCACACACGGCCTGAAGCACTGGATCAGGGTATGGAATAACGGCGAAGCCCTTTCCAGGGTCACCGGGGCTAACATTGAAGTGGTGAAATATTTCGCATTTCTGCACGATATCTGCCGTGAGGATGATGGTATTGACCTTTTTCACGGCGTCCGCGCAGCAAGAATGATCAAAGATGTACTGCAGCCAGATTTTCTGCATCTTTCGGAACAAGACGCCAAAATGCTGGAATTTGCCGTCCAACGCCACACCTTTGGTATGACAAAAGCCGATATTACTGTGATGACCTGCTGGGATTCTGACCGGCTGGATCTTGGCCGGGCGGGGATCAAGCCGCATCCAGGCCGATTATGCACCGACGCCGCCAAAGATCTGGAGATGATCCGGTTCGCTTATGAAGCCAGTCGGAATGAAGATTACGAATAGTATCCTTATTCAATAAAAATCGATAATTAATTGCTTTGGTTATCAATTCGGATTATTCGACCTGTTCTCCCATAACCGCAGAAAGATCACCCCGGTCACGATCAAACCACTTCCGACCACCTGCACCAGCGTAAACCTTTCCCCCAAAAGAAAATAAGCCCATAGGGCTGTAAAAGCGGGTTCGGTGGTGACGATCAGGTTGACCACACTGGATGGCATCAGGCTGAGGCTGACATTGTAGAGCCCGAAACCGGCAACTGTTGGGATCGCAGCCAGGATGAACAGGATCAACCAACCCAGCCAATCTGAACCCAGCCACAACAATCCGCTCAAGCCTGGCGCTGTTCCAGGTAGAACACCATTTCCGACCAGGTCAATACCGAGCAGCCATAAAGCGCCAAACCCGAAGGTGTACAGCAGGGTCGTCCACGGGTTCAACCCGCGGTTGGAGGCCGATCTGCCCATCAGGGTGTATATGGCATAGAATAACCCCGACCCGATACCGGTAACGATCCCGACCAGGTTGATCGACCAGGCGGCCGGATCAAGAGCGCCAGCAACCAGTACACATCC
The DNA here is from genome assembly GCA_963827895.1 of uncultured Chloroflexia bacterium. Taxonomy (GTDB): domain Bacteria; phylum Chloroflexota; class Anaerolineae; order Anaerolineales; family Anaerolineaceae; genus PNON01. The sequence goes on from CAWHCY010000017.1 coordinate 195,768, forward strand.
GCCCAGGCAGAGCAAAACAGCAAGAACCTTGACCCAGGATAGGCTTTCCTTCAGTATCCACCAACCCAGAAGTGCGGTGAATGCGGCGGAACAATACGCCAACACTGTGCCTACAGCGGCGCCATTTAAGGACACCGAAAGGGTCCACACCGAATTGAAAACAGCCAGTACAAGCCCATATATGAACAGGTAAAAGAGATGTTTTTTTGTTATGCGGAGTAATCCAGGTCGGATCAGGACCAAAATGAAAAGCAGAACGATTGCCACGAAAAGATCACGCCAGAAGGATAGGATGATCGGCGGAAGACCGTATGTTTCAGTGAGGTGACGCACAAAGATGGCAGAGGTGGAAAGGATCACAGCGCTCAACAACGCGATCGGATAACCCTTTTCAGACGCTTTTTTGGATGACTTGGTCATGTAAGTTCCCTATTAACGAGATGATTAATTATATCCCCGGATGGATTTCAAATTGTAAGGGCAATTCGCGAACTGCCCTTACAACAAATCCGTATTTATCGGGTAGAATCCACCGCATGGATCACGAATCCCTGAAATTATTATTGCAAGACACTCCCGTTACAGGGTTACGATACTTCGATGCTGTTGGTTCGACCAACGACATGGCCATGCAATGGATAGAATCGGGTGCATCTGATTTCTCGATGGTCGTTGCAGACCAGCAAACCGCCGGACGAGGCCGCATGCAGCGCAAATGGGTCACTAATCCGGGTTCTGCTCTGGCGTTCAGCCTCATCCTGCACCTCACACCTCAAGAGGTTCCCCATGCCGGTTTGATCCCGTTTCTGGCTGCCGTCAGTGTTTCATCAGCGCTAGAACAACTCTACCATCTCCAGCCGCAGATCAAATGGCCCAATGACATCCTGCTCAACGGAAAGAAGACCACAGGCATTCTGGTGGAATCGGTGTGGAAAGATGCCAGCCATGTATCGGTGGTGATCGGGATCGGGGTTAATATCACCCCGGTCTCGCTGCCTCCGGTTGAGAATCTGAACCTTCAGCCTACCTGTGTGGAGGAAGCCGCTAGCCACATCGTTGATCGTTGGCAGCTGCTTTCAGCCATCCTTAATAGCACGAACAAATGGCGGTTGGAAATTGGACATGAATCGCTGATCGATTACATCAATTTGAGATTGGCTTATAAGGGGCAGCAGGTGCGGATAGTTGAGAATTTTGGAGCAGAGTTACATGGGCAGCTGGCGGGGATCGATCCATCAGGCGCTTTGTTGATAGAATCAGATTCAAGGTTGATACCCATCAACATAGGCGATGTGCATTTAAGGTTGCATAATGATTAACTTGTGGTATATTGGATATTGTGAATTGAACGGGAGGTGAAGTTATGCTCAACGATCCGCAGGATTCAAACAACAGCTCACCCTTCTATGCTGAAGAACCAGTGGTGATGACCACTGAAACCGATCAAAAACCGGTGCGGCGAGAAGGATTACTATTTGGCATGACCGCGATTCAACGGTTCGTTGTGATGTTGCTGATATTCTTTCTTACCTGTGTGCTGGGGAGCATGTGCCTGTTGCTCACCGGCAAAGTGGTTCTTTTCTAAAATTTCCATAAATAATTTGACCCGCGGAGGACATCCCGCGGGTCTCTTATTGTCTAATCTTCTGCCTTTTCTATCGGTACATCTTCATGGTCATCCTCAACCCCGTTTCCATTTTCGATACCATTCCCGTTTTCCACCCCGTTGCCATTCGCGGCTAATGGAATTTCCTTGGCTGAGATTCGGGCAATCGAAGCCACCTTGTTCCCCTTTTCCAGATCCATCAGTTTGACCCCGCGTGTAGCCCGGCTGGTTTGTGAAACCTTGGCTGCCCGCATGCGCATCACAATACCGCCGGCTGAAATGAGGGTGAGCTCATCGTCTTCAGTGACCACCCTGGCGACAGCGATCTTCCCGATCTCGGGGATGGCTCTTTGATTAATGGTCGCCATACCTTGCGATCCACGGGACTTGGGTTTGTATTCCGCAATTGGAGTTCGTTTACCAAATCCACCTTCGGTTACCACCAGCAGATCGGCGCCTTCTTCAACTACTTCAGCACCGGCCACCTGGTCTCCAGGGCGCAGCCTGATACCAGTTACGCCACCGGCATTCCGTCCCATTGGACGCATCTGGTTCTCAGAATATTTCAAAGCCAGGCCATTGGCAGTGACCAGCATGATCTCATCCTTGCCGCTGGTTAGTTTTGCCCAGGCAAGTCTATCGCCTTCACCCAGGTTAATGGCGATCAAACCGGAAGGACGAACGCTGCTCAATTCAGAGAGCTTCATCCGTTTCACCCGACCCCGGATGGTGACCAGGGTGCAGAAAGCTGAAGCATTAAAATCAGCCACATTCACAGCGGCTGTGATCTTTTCAGTGGATTCCACCGCCAGTACATTACTGATGGAGATTCCCCGGTCTGTTCTTCCGGCATCCGGGATCTGGTACGCTTTTTCGGCATATACTTTACCGCGATCCGAGAAGAAAAGCACCGTATCCAGTGTACGTGCAGGGATGATGGTAATGATCTCGTCTTCATCTCTGACGTTTTGCCCGATGATGCCGCGGCCGCCGCGGTTCTGGTTGCGGTAGGTGCCGGCAGCCACCCGTTTGATATATCCACGCTGGGTGATGGAGATCAGCACCGATTCATCTGCCACCAGGTCTTCTTCCTTGAAATCTTCCCTGGCTTCCACGGTGATCTGTGTGCGGCGGTCATCACCAAACTTCTCTGATATCTCGGTCAGGTCTTCCTTGATCACATCCAGGATCTTCTTGGGATGTGTGAGCAGATCTTCCAGGAATGCGATGCGAGCCATCACTTCCTTGTACTCGTCTTCGATCTTTTGACGTTCGAGGGCTGCCAGCCGGCGTAATTGCAGGTCGAGAATGGCTTGTGCCTGGATTTCGGTAAGTTTGAAAGCGGTCCACCAAACGTGTCTTGGCTGTTTCTGCATCCGGAGATTCACGGATAGTCTTGATGACATCATCCAGGTTAGCAAGAGCGATCAGGTAGCCATCCAAAATGTGCGCCCGGGCGCGGGCTTTTGACAGCTCGAATTCAGAACGGCGTTGAATGACCACCTGGCGGTGTTCCACATATACCTGCAAGGCTCGCCGCAGGGATAAGGCACGCGGTTCATTATTCACCAGTGCCAGCATGTGCACGCCAAAGGTGGTTTGCAATAAGGTGTATTTGTAGAGTTGGTTCAGGACTTTCTTTGGTTGAGCGCTGCGTTTCAGTTCCACGTAGATGCTCATCCCGCGCCGATCGGATTCATCCCGCAGGTCGGAAATTGCATCGATCTTGCCTTCATGAACCAGGTCGGCAATCCGCGAGATCAAAACCGATTTATTTACCTGGTAGGGTAATTCGGTAATGATGATGGCGTTCTTACCGTTCTTCTGTTCTTCGATATGCGCCACACCGCGGATGGTGAGCTTGCCGCGCCCGGTACTATACATCTGCCGAATGCTTTCGCGGCCGATGATGATGCCACCGGTCGGAAAGTCTGGTCCGGGCAGGAATTCCATCAACTGTTCGGTGGAGACATCTTCGATATTATCGAAGTGATCGATCAAAAAGAGGAGTGCATTGACCAGTTCCTTCAAATTGTGGGGTGGGATGTTGGTCGCCATACCCACGGCGATACCGGAGGATCCGTTTAATAGTAGATTAGGCAATCGGGAAGGAAGAACCACGGGTTCTTTTAATGAACCGTCAAAGTTATCGACGAAATCCACGGTGTTCATGTCGATATCCCGCAGCATCTCTTCCGCCATCTTGCTTAAGCGGGCTTCGGTGTAACGCATGGCTGCAGGAGAATCGCCGTCTACAGACCCGAAGTTACCCTGGCCGTCCACCAGCGGATAGCGCATGGAGAAATCCTGTACCATACGCGCCATGGCATCATACACCGACATGTCACCATGTGGATGATACTTACCGAGCACTTCACCGACGATACGGGCGGATTTTTTGTAAGAAGCATTCGAGCGCATGCCAAGATCGTCCATGGCATACAGAATTCGGCGATGAACGGGTTTGAGCCCGTCCCGGGCATCGGGTAAGGCACGGGCAACGATGACGCTCATTGCATAATCGAGGTAAGCAGAACGCATCTGCTGGTCGATATCTACTTGTTGTACTGGGTTCATTTCCATAAAATGGTCATCCAATCGGGGTTAATTAACCTTACAATTATACCCTATACAGACCCTTTTTGCTGATTTCCACGCATGACCGTGTTCTTAAAATAAAAAACCGGGACCACCAGATCACTTGGTTACTATCAGATTTCAAAAGTCACTTATAAGAAAAATTTAGAGTTGATAAGTGTTATATGCGTTTTCACATGGATTTCCCCAACTGGCATGTAACAGGCGTTCGGAAAGATCGAAAACAAGGGAAGTAATTGTTTTTTCACGGTCGAGTGGTTTATCTCTCTGGTCAATGTGATTACATACAGAATCAGGAAAATTAACATGGTCCTTTAAAATGGATTGGATGGTTTCCACAGTATGTTCCCCGGTTTCTTTGAGTCGCCTTAATGCCCGAAAGTAACGAACACGGGTGGACACCAGGACTTCCGGCTCATCTTCGATTTTCTGCATAACCGGGTCTAGGAAATGATTCGTATGGGCGATATAGCCTGTCTCACCATTTTGGATGGCAAACTGGCGTGATGAAACTTCCACGTTATAAATTTCACCGGACTCGTGGGCGATCAGGTGGTTGTAACCGGCTGCCCGTCTTGGTATGAGCGTCATGCGGATGGCATCGCTGATCGTTGTAGCAGATAACACCGCTCGCGACACGATTACCCGGGGAACTCCAACGCGGCTGTCTTTGGGATAAACAGTATCACAACATTGACAGATGCCATGTTCGTTAATCCCGATATTTGGCAATAACCCTCCATAAGTCATTGCCAGAAAAGCGGGTTCATCATCTGGAGTCACTTTCAGCAATACCACATCCGGCTCATCCTCTGGAATCCAATCTTCATTATGGCCAACCAGCACTTTATTGTTGGCCGTACGTTGTTGATTGACAGCCATGCTCGTACATTTGGTTAAATGTAATGCATCACTGGCCACGGCCTCCATGACATTCAGGACAACAACCTCGTCGAAGGGGACATTTGCTCCCTGGGCGATTCCGGCCATTTCCTCAACATATTGTGGATAATTCTCTTCAGCAAAAGGCAAATACTTGTGGGATTGGATTTGTGCGCCTTCCCAGGTTAATTCAAGATCATAATAAGCTTCATCAAGTAAGATGCGGGCATTTTCAATTGAATGCGTAATCTGCTGGCGGCAAGCTTCTCCCATCTGACGACCGATCTCTTTATGAGAACCAGATAAATGGATGAGTGGTAATTGTCGATTTGAACTCATAAGCACCAACTTTCTAAGAATGTCTTTTAACCCCCGTGCTAATTATACTTCCACTGGTCCGGTTATCTCGAAAACGCATTATGCACCGGATATGGAGTAATGTTATGTACTGTCAGATTGACAACCTGGCTGTAAATGCAGATTAATTCCAGCATCTATATATTCCACAAATCTTCTTCAAAGACGATGGATACCCCCTGATCCAGTGAATCCATTCCAGCATGAATTATGGAACAATGGAGGAAGGGTCCCAAGCCTGGTTGTACCAGATCAGGTATTCATCGACATGTTCAGACCAGTAGTCTTCAGTGTGGCTGCCAGTATTGAGATGCCATTCATGGGGGTATGAGTATTCTGATAAACGCGTCTCAAATACCCGGGCGGTGTCCTTAACAAAATCCAATAATCCTATATCCAGGTAAATCCTTGGAAGATCCTCGTCATCTGTACGGGTGCGCCATCTTGGTACACTGAAATAATCACCCTTAAATTGAGCCAGGCTATGACCGCCGATACTGCCGAAAAGGTCGGGATTGATCAGCCCCAACCGCATCGCCCAACCAGCACCACGTGACAATCCACCAATTGCCCGGGTCTGTCGACCGGGGTTGGTCGGGTAATTCGTGTCGATCCAGGGTATTAATTCATCCACTAAAGCATAGCCATACTTGGAAATTTGTGGGTCTTCCAGGTAATTGCTTTCCTGGGGCATAACAATGATCAGCGGGGCAATAGTTCCGGAACTGATCAGTTTATCAGCTGCCTCATCCAAGCCAAGGCGGTCCCATTGATCGTCATTCGAGGATTGTCCATGCAGAATGTACAAGACTGGATATTTTACAGTACCGTTGGGATCAAAACAGGGTGGCGTGTATATCCGGAAGATGAATGGTTTTTTCAAGACGGTTGAGTCAAACTGGGTAGGCGTTATCTTTCCGTGCGTGGATTGACATCTGGGAGTTACCATCGCAGTGGGTGTAGCCTGTCCTGCAATACCCATTGCCTGCGAAGTAGTGGAAATGAGTGATCCAAATAATGTCAGGCTAAATATCAGAAGGATTATTTTGATCCACCATAATTTCTTAGAATTGAGTCTTATGATTGAAGTTTTCATCCCGGCCATCCTCCACAATTAAAATTATACTCTGGTTGGGGCAGGCATTTTTTTCATTGCACCTACCTTCCACAAAAACTGCTATGATAATTACATGGAAATTAAAGACCTAACCCAATTAATGGATGAATTTGTACGCAGTAAAGGTTGGTATGATCCCGCCAGCCCACGACCACAGACTGCCCGAAACCTGGCTATTTCGCTTAACCTGGAAGCAGCCGAGGTGCTGGAGCATTTCCAATGGGGAGACGACTCCAAAAACCAGGAAGAATTGGCCAGCGAACTGGCGGATGTGTCGCTTTACTTGCTGCAGCTCGCCATGGTCAGCGGCATCGACCTGGAGCAGGCAGTGCTGGACAAGCTGGAGGTAAATCATAAAAGAAAGTGGGAAGAACGTTGATCAGTGATTAGTTGATCAGTTAATTAGTTAGTCAGGCAATAACCCAAATATCAAAATCCCGTCCTCCAATGACTAGTTACTGCTTACTAATTCCTGATCACAAATACCTAATTATCATTCTTTTCCCTATTGACATTATTACGTACTACTGTTACAATGACAGTATAACTGGTTAGATGAGAAAGGTTCATAATTGATGGATGAGCAGTACCTGATCCATGAGGTGGCTGAAAAAGCCGGTGTTTCAACCCGCACCATTCGATATTACATCACAGAAGGGTTACTGCCTGCTCCTTCCAACCGCGGCCGATATGCATCTTACGATCCGGCATACATTGACCTCATCCGCCTGATCCGCCAGTTGAAGGACTCTTTCCTGCCATTGAAGGAGATCAAGCTGCTGGTGCATGATATCTCACCGGAACGAGTACAGGAGTTGTTGAGATCCAGTGAAACATTAAGGCGACTCCAACAAGAAGTCGGGTTCAATGCAGAGAACGCGGAAGAAACAGAAGATGACTCTGCCAAGGGGTATATTAATCACGTGATGCAGCGCCGGCTTGTGAAACGGGTCTCAGACGAGTTGGTCAACTATGAACAGCCACCTGCATTCCAGGAAGAAAACCTGATAATGAGCGCTCCCCGGATCACCGACGCAGATTCCTTTGAGAAGCCGGCATTCATAAGGAAGCGATCACAGGCTCCCAGCGCAACACCCGCACCAATGGAAAGAAAACCAGAGAAGGTCTCTGATGAAATGAAAATGAAAGCACAACAGGTACTCAATGAGGAGGTACACCTCAACACCTGGCAGCGGTACGAAATTATGGAAGGAGTGGAACTCAATATTCGCGGTGATGTGGAAAAGCAATCAAGCGGGAAATTAGCAGACATCATTATCACCATTCGCCAGCTATTCAAGTTAATCTGATCAGGAAGAGCGCTGTGCTCCTATCCTCCTGACCCAACCAACAGGGGCACAAGGAGGTAATTCAAATGACTGAACAAGCCATCTTATTAAAGCTGTCCCCAGATTCTATACTGGTAAAACGAACCATTGAGACCAAACGGATAGTAGAAGTGTCCCTCAAGGCACCGGTTGCTGCATCCAGTAAAACGCGAACACCGGTCAACCTGGCAATTGTCATCGACCGCAGCGGCTCCATGGCTGATGAAAAGCTGGAATATGTCAAACAGGCTGCCGGGCATGTTTTGGACCTGCTCAACGAAAAGGACCATGTATCCGTTGTCGCTTATGACGATGAGATCGAAACCCTCGCCCAGGGTGTGAGGATGACGCGAACCAACCGCGATGAAGTCAAAGCGGCCATCAATAAATTGTTTCCACGAAACATGACGGATCTGGCAGGCGGGTGGATGCGTGGGTGCCAGTTGATCGCAGACAACCTGAATATGGAAGAAACCAACCGCTGTCTGCTGCTTACAGATGGTCTGGCCAACCGCGGTATCACCGATGAGGAAGAACTCTCCATGCACTCCCGCGAACTGCACACCCGTGGAGTATCCACATCCTGCTTCGGGGTTGGCGAAGGTTTCAATGAACATTTGCTCGAAGCCATAGCCAACCAGGGTGGCGGGAAGTTCTATTACATTGGCAAACCGAGTGAGATTCCGGTTATCTTTGCCAAAGAATTGTCTGAGTTGACCTCAGCTGTTGCTCACCGGGTGGAGATCAAAACCACACTTCCGGATGGAGTCGAAGCCCAGGTTCCCGGCGGATGGAAAGTGGGACGCACCGAATCAATCCTTTCAATCTTTCCAGGGGATCTCTATTCAGGGCAGGAGTCGGAGTTCTATCTCAAGTTGAATGTACCTGGCGAGGGGGCCAAAGCAAAGATTACTCTGAAAGTGGAAGTATCCTCGCAAGGAGCTGATGCCCCCAAACCTGTAAGTGATGAACTGATCCTTGTCTACGAAGATGATGCCATTGTGGATCAAGCTCCACTGGATGATGCCATGCTGAAACGGTACTCAGTGGTTGAAGTTGCTGAAGCAGCAAATGAAGCCCTTAAACTGGAACGGCAGGGTAGAAAGCATGAAGCGCATGACATGTTGCTGGAAAGTGTGAATGCAAACCGTGCATTTATGCCCGCTGCCAGTGCAGAAATATACCGAAATATGTCGGAGCGAATGGCGCATGGTATGGAGGAAACTGACCGCAAACAAAGTCACAACCAGAACTACCAGGACCGGAAACGATTCAATAAATAATAAGATTAAAATAATTATCCAACTATTCAGGGGGAAAATCAGGGGACGAGGAAAGATCCTGGAGATCAAGATAGACCTCCAGGATCTGGTCAGGATTACCAGATAAATTTTCTACCAAATCAATTCAGCTGATCATTGGAAAATGATGGTTATTCCAAATTACCCCCAATCTTTATTTATATCTAATTTCCTATTAATTTCTGCCTTGATTATGTGATTTAGCTTCACGTATCTTCCCGAGAATATCGCTTGGCTGCTCTGTCGAAAATGAAATGTCTTTCACTAACCCCTGTTTCTTCTTGAGTTGAATTACCACCCTTGGATATTCAAGAAAATTAAACGAGGCTCTGTACCGATTTTGAATTGTCATAAAATGGATGCCTGCCCCACCATACTTCATAATTGGAGGAAGTTCATCTAGGTTGATGGATTCAATATTATCTACGGGAATGGTCCAGGTGAATATGCCAAACCTGAGCATTAGATTCAACCTCGTTAGACGAATGGTGAGGGTCCGATAATTTATTGAATAAAAACAAAATAATAAGAAAAAGGCAATCCAAACAATAAAAAGCGTATCTAATTTACCGATGATCACCCGGCTCGTGGATAAAAGCAAAAAGACAAAAGTAAGTGACAGGAAGAGTAACTCAGTTTTGTTTGATGAGAAGTCTTTCCGTGTAGATCAAGTCACCCATATGATTCGCTCCCGAATTCATAATTGAAATCCAATCTGAGTATCATTACCATAAATCGGGTAATAGTCGATAACGAACTTGCCTTGCATATTCACGATACCCTGGCAGTTGTTCCTGTAAGAACCTATCCTCTAACCTGGTGCGGATCACTAAAAAGACCGTGACCAATATTGCGGGTATGAAAGCCCAAAAAGAATCCAAGAAAATAGGGATGGTTATAAATGTCAGTAAGGATCCTGCGTAACCCGGATGACGTATCCAGTGGTATGGACCACCAGATACTACCATGTGTCCGCGTTCCGGTTGTAGCCGTACCGTTCCTGAAAAGAAGCGATTTTCAATCAATGCGTACGAAGCCAGGACATATCCGGCCAGGATAATCACTAGCGATGCGATTTTTAATGACATATCGAAAGTGAATAACCTTCCGAACTTAGCTTCCAAACCGGCCACCAGGGGTAATAATCCGCTGCCGAGACCGACCATCGGGGCCAGGCGTTGGTCCCAAGGCTGGGTATTTTCATGTTGTAAAAACTTAGCACGTTCAGCAAGAATATCTGGATGGTGGCGGGCAGCAAGGATCCTGCTTATAGCAAATCCCAGCACATTGATAATTGCAAATATCCAGGCTTCCCACCAGTCCCAACGTGAAGTAATCAATATAGGCAAGAGCGGAATGACAATAACAAAAAACAAAGTGAATATCCAAACAACAGGAGAGATGGGCTTATTTTCCATAATATTTCCTTAATAAACGATCCCTGACAGGTTTGCATTATTTATACCTTGAAATCACGAATAAAAAAATACCCCCAACTAACGAAAATTTGGGGGTGGTGATAAATTCATGGAGGCTGGGTTTTTGAATAATTAGATGTTTTTCATACCTCATTGATTGTGCCTTCTTTCTGCCACCTTTTTATCGTAATAGAACCTTAGATCTCCTGCCTTCTGCTCAAGGCTCTAACCAGGAGGGTCGGTTAAATAAGGTGTTCGCGATATATCGCGTTAAATCATTTTAAGCACAGCCAGGAATCCGTCGATCGCCTTTTCCGGAGTGGCCCAGGAGGTCACCAGGCGCACAGCAGAATGGCTGCTGTCGACCTTGTTCCAGACGTAAAACAGGTAGAATTCGTTCAGCTTCTTGATCACCACATTGGGGAAGATGGGGAAGATCTGGTTGGTGGGGGAATCGCTCTGGAAACCGTATCTCAGCGCCGAGATCCCGGCAGCCAGCTTTGACGCCATGGTGTTGGCATTGCGCGCCAGGTCAAAGAACAGGTCATCTTTGAACAGCTCCAGGAATTGAATGCCCAGCACGCGGCCTTTGGATAACAACCCTCCCCGTTGTTTAATGAAATAGCGGAAATCGGGCTTTAACCGCGGGTTATTGATCACCAATGCTTCACCCAACAGTGCTCCATTTTTGGTGCCGCCGATGTAAAACGCATCCACGAGGGTGGATAATTCTTTCATATCAAGGTCCGCGGAGGTGGAGGTCAAAGCTGAGCCCAGCCTGGCGCCGTCCAGGTAGAGGTAAAGGTTCAATGCTTTGCAGGCAGCTGAGATTTCCCTCAATTCTTGGGCGGAATAAATGGTGCCGATCTCGGTGGAATGTGAGATGTATACTATCCGCGGGTGGACCATGTGCTCATCGGTACCGTGCACTCTGACCACTTCTTCGATCTCCGCCACGGTGACCTTACCGTTCTGTCCCTTTATGCCGTGGACCTTGTGCCCGGTTGCTTCGATGGAGCCGGTTTCATGCACCAGGATATGCCCGGAATCGACCGCGATGACCGATTCGAATGACCTGAGGCAGGAAGATAATAAAATGAGGTTAGCCTGCGTTCCACCGGACACAAAATGAATGTCTGCATCAGGGCTGGCGGATACCTGCCGGATCAGGTGGGCTGCCTCCTGGCAATAATGGTCTTCGCCGTAGCCGGGCTGCTGGTCAAGGTTGGTTTTTGTGAGGGCTTCCAGTAAGCGGGGGTGTGCGCCTTCTGAATAATCATTTTGAAAACTATATTGGATCATGGATTCCTTCTTTTGCCGCGGGTTTGGGGCGGGATGAATGATCTTATTATACTATTTGACCCCCACTTAACCCACACGTTGCAACCTCCTCATTTGCCATTCAGATGAGCACAACGAAGACCCGGTTAAGAAGGGACGTACAACTCATCGTGTCATTGCGAGGGCATGCCCTTCGCCCGTGGCAATCTCCCGATACAGGAGAGAGATTGCTTCGCCGCAGAACGGCTCGCAAAGACAACAGGCAGAAGGGGGGACAATGTCCTATTTGTCATTGCGAGGGCATGCCCTTCGCCCGTGGCAATCTCCCATAGAGGAGAGAGACGCTCGCAAAGACAACAGGCAGCAATTCTCGAGGCTTAACTGTCCATTTGTCATTTCGACGACAGGAAGGAGGAGAAATCTGGAGTTAGGTGAAAAGATTTCTCTCTCCGGATTACGAAGTAATCCGCTCGTTCCAAATGACAGCGCCCCCACCCAACCCCCCCCAAATTCAGGAATTTGGGGGAGGCAGGAGGGGGTTCGCCGATTCACCCTTTTACAAAAATGGTGAATGTTTTAAGGATTGCGTCAATCGCCCTGAACGATTCAACATGCTATAATGAATCAACTACACCCTGCATTTTATTGGTTAAATATCACCCATGTCATTTGTCCACCTGCACGTCCATTCCACCTATTCCCTGCTGGATGGCTTCAGCGATATCAAGAAGCTCGTCGCGGCTACCAAATCCATGGGGATGGATTCCATCGCCCTGACCGACCACGGCACCATGTTCGGCTCGATCGAGTTCTACAATGCCGCCCGGGCTGCCGGAATCAAACCCATCATCGGGCTTGAAGCCTACCTCTCCGCGCGCGGCATGACAGACCGCGACTCCAAGCTGGACAAGCATTCCAATCACATGCTATTGCTGGCGCAGAACGAGGTCGGATATCACAACCTGCTACAGATCGCCAGCGCCGCACAGGTGGAGGGTTTCTATTACTTCCCGCGCATCGACCGCGATTACCTGGCGAAACACGCCGAGGGTCTCATCGCCACTTCCGGCTGCATGGCCGCTGAAATTCCACGCGCCATCATGGCCGGGGATATGGATATCGTCCGCAAGAAACTGGACTGGTATTACGATGTCTTCGGCAAGGATAATTACTTCCTCGAGCTGCAGGAGCACAATATTGCCGAACTGCCGGGCATCAACAAGGCTCTGCTCGGCCTGGGTGAACGCTACCAGGCCCGTTACGTGGCTACCAACGATGTGCATTACATTAACCAGGAAGATTCAAAATTACAGGATGTGCTGCTGGCCGTTCAGACCGGCACCACCCTGCGCGACCCCAACCGCATGCGCATGGGCGACAACTCCTATTACCTGCGCACCCCGGAGGAAATGGCTCGCATCTTCTCTGAAGTCCCTGAGGCGATCTCCAACACTCAGCTTGATCGCCGACCGCTGTTCGATCGACCTGGAGCGCAAATCCTACCATCTGCCCCTCTTTGAAGTTCCCGATGGATTCACCTCCGAAACCTACCTGCGCCACCTGTGCGAAGAAGGATTTCATCCGCCGCTACGGTGTCCGCGTCAAAGACCCGAAGGTCCGCGACCGGTTGGAATACGAGTTGGGCATCATCCACAAGATGGGCTTCGACACCTACTTCCTCATCGTTTCGGACCTGTGCCGGTTTGCCCGCCAGGAAGGCGTCTGGTACAACGCGCGTGGTTCGGCAGCCGGTTCGATGGTGGCTTACACCCTGGATATCACCCTGGTGGAACCCATCGACCATGGCCTGATCTTTGAACGCTTCCTCAACCCCGGCCGCAACGAAATGCCGGATATCGACCTGGATTTCCAGGACGACAAGCGCGCCAGGATCATGGAATACTGCGCCAACAAGTACGGTTCCGATAAGGTGGCCCAGATCATTACCTTTGGAACCATGGGCGCCCGGGCTGCCCTGCGCGATGTTGGCCGCGTCATGGAGATCCCGCTCTCTGAAGTGGACCGGGTCGCCAAGATGATCAACATCATCCCGAATAAATCCGTCAACTTGATGGAGGCCATGCAGGATTCACCCGAACTGCTGCAGCTTTATAACGATGTGGATTACATCAAAGAACTGGTGGATACTGCCTCCAAGATGGAAGGCACGGTCCGCAATGCGGGTACGCATGCCGCCGGGGTGATCATCTCGGACAAACCCATCGTGGAATATGCTCCGCTGCACCGCCCGACCAACGGTTCGGAAGAATCGCCCATCAAATCGGTGATGCAGTATGAGATGTCGCATGTCGATAAGCTCGGACTGCTTAAAGTGGACTTCCTAGGCCTGGCTACCCTGACTGTGATGCAGCGTGCATGTAAACTGATCAAGGAACGCCACAATATTAATTTCGATTTGAGCAATATTCCCACCGATGACCCCGCTACATATGAGTTCATTGGCAAAGGCCATACCGCCGGCATGTTCCAACTGGAAGGCAACGGCATGACCCGCTGGATAGTCCAGATGAAACCCAAGACGCTTGCCAATGTCATCGCCATGGTGGCTTTATTCCGCCCGGGTCCGATGGAGTTCATCCCCCAGTACATCCGCCGCATGCACGGTGAAGAAAGCGTGGAATACAAGCATCCCGCGCTGGAATCCATTATGAAGGAGACCTACGGGATCGCGGTTTATCAGGAGCAGGTGATGTCTGCCGCCATCCAGATGGCCAGTTACACCCCCTCCGAAGCGGATAACCTGCGCAGCGCCATCTCCAAGAAAAAAGCGGAAGCCATTGCCAAACATCGCAAGATGTTCGTGGATGGCTGCGTGAAGAATAATATTGCCGAGGAGACTGCCAAAGCGATCTTCGAGGAATGGGAAAATTTTGCCCGGTATGGCTTCAACAAATCGCATGCCGCGGATTATGGTGTTATCGCGGTGCAGACCGGGTATTTAAAAACACACTACACGGTGGAATATATGACTGCCCTGCTTTCTGCGGTCAAGAACGAAACTGAGAAAGTGGCTTTCTATGCCACCGACTGCCGTTCTATGGGTATCGATGTACTCCCACCGGATATCAACTCCAGCGGTTGGGATTTCACGATCGAAGACCGTAAAGACAATACTTCTGCCATCCGCTTTGGACTGGGTGCAGTAAAGAATGTTGGTGTCAGCCCGGTGGAAGCGATCATCGCCGGACGCGAAAATGGCATCTATAAAGACCTGACAGACTTGGCTCACCGGCTGGATCTGCGTACTGTCAGCAAACGGCCGCTGGAAAGCCTTATCAAAGTAGGTGCGCTGGACGGTTTTGGTGCGCGCCTGGCTTTGCTGCAATCTTTGGATCGGATCATTAACGTCTCTGCCGCGCATTTCCGCGCCAAAGACAGCGGGCAGTTGAGCTTTTTTGGCGGCGATACCGGTGTATCCGAGGTGATCCATCTGCCCACCGTGAAAGAACCTGACCGCAAGGAATTGTTGGGTTGGGAAAAAGAACTGATCGGTCTGTATGTCTCAGCACATCCGCTCACTCCCTATCTGCCGGTGCTGACGCAAAAGACCACCCACCTCATCGGGCAGTTGGGCGACCTGAATTCCGGGGAAAAAGTAGCCATCGGCGGTATTGTGGTCAAACTCCGCCCGCATTTCACCAAAGATGGCAAACCAATGGGATTTGTCACCATCGAAGATGTCCAGGGTGAGATCGAACTGGTACTCTTCCCGCGCGTATGGGAAAAATATGTGAAGATGATCAAGGTGGAGTCAGTCCTGGTGGTCGAAGGAAAAGTGGATAATGCCAGCGCCACCCCCAAACTGCTGGCTGATAAATTTGAACTGGTGCAGTTGGACGACGTTCAAAACCTCCCTCCAACCCCTGCCATCGAAACTGTCCCGGTAAAGGCAGAATCGATTATTGAACCCATAGTTACCAACCGGCCAAACGACGAAAATATTGCCATGGGTGCAGTAGCTGTGAAAACTGAAATCGAAATGGACCCGGCGGTGTTTTTCTTTGATGACAATTGGGAGCCGGATGCTGACGCGGAAAATCCACCAATTTTGGATGAATATTCAAAAACATTCGAGGTGGCTGATTCCGGGGAAACAGCAGCAGTAACAGGCACCACCCGAGAAGAAATTCAGCAGGAAAATACTGAACTTTTAGAGCTCGACCATTCTACCGGGTTGGTGCTGCCGGGATACCAGATCTCCGCTGAGCCGATCTTGAATCCAAGTTTGGAAGATAGCGGAACGCGAATGATATCTGTGATCCTGCGCTCCACGCATGACCAGGATAAGGACGTCCGCCGGATGAAATCCATCCAGGGTTTGATGCAGTCCAGCCCGGGGAAGGATCATTTCTCCTTCCATATCATTGAAGATGGCCGCCGTTGTCTGATAGAATTTCCAAACCATACCACCGGCATTACTCCGTCACTGCTGAACCGCCTGGAGAAACTGGTTGGCAAATCAAATTACCGGATCGATCCGATAATAGTTCAATAAGATCAGGAAAAAGAATGAGCGATAAACAGGTTACAAAAATAGGTGTGATGACTTCCGGGGGCGATTCCCCGGGTATGAATCCCTGCGTTCGGGCAGTAGTGCGAACTGGCATTGCCAAAGGTGTGAAAGTCTACGGGATCAAAGGGGCTTACGATGGGCTGATGCACGGCAATTTCCAAGAGATGGGGCTGCGGGATGTTGGGGGTATTCTGCAGCGTGGTGGTACGATCCTGCAAACCCGGCGCAGCATGGAATTTTTGCAACCTGCCGGCCAGCGTGAAGCCATCCGTATGCTCAACAATGAGGGCATTGACGGGCTGGTGGTGATCGGCGGGGACGGATCCCTCACTGGTGCCAACAAGCTGGTCGAACAGGGTATCCAGGTGGTCGGGATTCCGGGCAGTATTGATAACGACATTGTTGGCACAGATATGTGCATCGGCGTGGATACCGCGATCAATACCATCATGGATGCTGTCGACAAGCTGCGCGATACAGCTTCATCCCATAACCGGGCTTTCCTGGTGGAAACCATGGGAAGGCATTGCGGCTACCTGGCGGTAATGACCGGGCTGATCTGCGGTGCAGAAATGGTCCTCATCCCTGAGGTGGATATACCGGCTGATGAGGTGGTCAAGTCGATCGGGGATGCCTACTTGCGCGGGAAGACCCATGCCATCATCATTGTCGCTGAAGGATTTAAAACCAAGATCACCGACCTGGCAGAAATGATTGAGGCCGCTGATGTGGGTTTTACCACCCGTGTTTCAATATTGGGCCATATCCAACGCGGTGGAAGACCATCCGCGTATGACCGCTGGCTGGCTACCCGATTTGGCGTCCGGGCAGTGGAATACCTGATCGAAGGCAGAACTGGTGTAATGACTGGGTTGAGCGGCCGGGATATCATTCCTGTTCCGTTTAGCGAAATTGTCGGAAAAAATCGGGAAATGAGCAGCGAGTATTATGATATTGCTCGCATGCTGGCGCGTTGAAAGGACCATACATGCCAGAACAAGATATCGAGATCAAACCAGTGGATTGGGTTTCCAGTGTGGCAATAGGAAAGCCGGGAGAGCGAACATTTTTTATCCAGGCGCGCGGCAATGGTCAGAAAGTGTCTTTGCTGCTGGAAAAGATCCAATTGCAGTCCCTGGTGCAGGGGATCGATGATTTTCTAGGGGAGATCAAAGAAAAATATACCGATCTCGCGGAGCCTGATTTGAAATACAATCCCGGTTCCATGACGGTGGATCCGCCGGTGGACCCGCTATACCGGGTGGGTGAAGTGGGTTTAGCCTATGCTGAAGACGAAGATATGGC
Organism: uncultured Chloroflexia bacterium; assembly: GCA_963827895.1. Classification (GTDB taxonomy): domain Bacteria; phylum Chloroflexota; class Anaerolineae; order Anaerolineales; family Anaerolineaceae; genus PNON01. The sequence continues at coordinate 213,495 of CAWHCY010000017.1, forward strand.
GATTATCCTGCTCAAAGAGATCTTGACTACGCAGGAGGGACAGGACGACTTGCGCGTTGTCCGTTTATGGGTAAACCGCACTCAACTGGCAGTATTTGCTGATTATGCTCAAACGGTTATCAACAGTGGACGCATGATCTGCCCACAGTGCGGCGAACCCATGGATCCTGCCGGCCATCTTTGCCCGAAAAAGAACGGGCACAAGAAATAATCCAACCAATTGTGAGGTAGAAATGCTTACCAAAGTAAAATTTTTGGGGCACGCCGCTTTCTGGATGGAGACTGGTGGGAAAAACCTGTTGATCGACCCGTTTCTGAACGGCAATCCCAAAGCATCCGTCAAGCCCTCCGAAGTGACACCCGATTATATTTTAGCGACCCATGGGCATGGGGATCACGTCGGTGACACGGTCGAGATCGCAAAACGCAGTGGGGCAATGGTGATAAGCAATGCAGAAATTTGCGATTGGATGGATAAACAGGGATTAAAGACCCATAGCCAGCACCTGGGTGGTGGCTTTAATTACCCCTTCGGCTACTTAAAGATGACCTTTGCGCTGCATGGTTCAGCACTCAGGGATGGCAGCGATGGAGGGAACCCGGGTGGTTTCCTGTTGACGACACTAGCTGGGGTAAAATTATACTTTGCCGGGGACACCGGCCTATTTGGCGACATGCGCCTGATAGGAGAAGAGGGCATCGATCTGGCTATGCTGCCGATCGGGGATAACTACACCATGGGTCCGGAGGATGCGCTGCGAGCGGTGAAACTTCTCCAGCCAAAGATGGTCATCCCCATCCATTACAATACGTTCCCGCTGTTGAAGCAGGATGTAAACGCCTGGAAGATTCGAGTTGAAAGCGAAACAGAAGCAAAAGTAAGTGTGCTGCTACCCGGAGAAGAGATTTCAATATAGGAATCTGTAATTTAAACTCTCTGGTTGATACTTACTTCAATTTCCCGGGTTTCTGAATACCGATAATTCACCTGCAGCCTGGCTGTGGGTCGGCTGGTGATCACTGGTCCAGTCGTTTTTCCCCAGACCAGATTATGACTGGCATCGAACCAGTCATTGCCATCCCCCCCGGCGTATACTATGTCACCTACCGCAAGTGCAGAAATCCCTGCATTTGCCCCCACTACCAGGTTAAACAGGGCATTTTTCTCTGACCACGATTTTGAACCTGCCCCGGTACCTGTCACGTGCTGGTCGCCCTTGAAAATATCCACCGCCTCGATGATCCCGGCATCCCTGGCTGTGATCGTCAGGCGGGTACCATCCTGCAGCATGAATGTAGTATGGCTGTCGCTGGTTGCCAGGTCTTTAAAGTCGCCGTCATTGTTACCTTCGATGTCCGATGAATCAATATGCGGGTCACCCCAGATGGTGGTGCTTTTACCAGACCACTTGTCCACAATTTTCAAGGTTGTTCCATCACTGAATTCAAACCGGTAGCGGTCTGTCTCTGCCAGTTGTGAATTCCTCACCACAAGCCCATCGACTGGAGTCAGTGCGTCATAATTGACCTCCAACTCTTCAACAATGGATACTTTCTCCCTTATGGTAACCCGGGTTCCCTGCCCACCAGTATCCTTTTGGCTGTTTTGGATCAAGCCCAATTGCTGGATCAGGTCTTTCAGTTGGATGTTCTCATTTTCCACTTTGCCTGGGATATTTTTAGGAGCATCAATATTGTGACTCTCACCGCTTAAAGAGACCTGGTCTTCTTCGTAAGCATCCTTCAGAGATTTAACTTTGGTGTGGGGATCTTTTTTCCGTGCTTCCAGTTCGCTGGCATGCAATAATAGCCGCCGGACAGCGATTAAATCCTGCAAATTCTGGTTAATGGTCGCATCCATGCGTCCTTCTCCTCATCCATGAGATAGTTATGCTAATTATACTGTCGGCAAAATAGAGTAAGACTTTAAGGGGATAAGGTCAATAACGGTAGAGGAAATTTCAATCCTTGATTGTGATAACTATTGACAACCTCTTTACTCGGTTATATACTTAGATTAGTCCGACCGGTCGGTCGATAATGGAACTCCATGGCCACTGAGACATACGATAAAATCCTTTCCACTGCCCGTAATCTGTTCATGCAACATGGATATACAGCAACGTCCATGCGGCAGGTGGCTGAGACTGCCGGAATAGGTAAAGCTACAATTTACCATCATTTCTCCGATAAACAATCGATTGTCATGGCACTAGTCCGCAACAATATCACCCGTATGGATGAGACATTACAGCATGTTCGTTCCGTAGATGATCCCCGGCTCCGCATCCAGGTTGCTACACAGGATAGTGTCGAATTTCTATTCGTCGCAGCAGATATCATGCAAATTGTCCGTCGTGAAGTCCCTGGTGTTAGGGATCAGATGCAAATCGGTTTTTACAATTTCTTTCAAGATTATATAACTTTACTTACTGATGCCATCCAGCGTGGCAAGGACCAGGGTATTTTCCGCCAGGTAAATCCTGCAGAAGCAGCTCGCGTCCTGATGACCATGATCCAGGGCACATTTGCCATGGCTTATCTCATCAATGAGCGTGCCCAATCACCTCAACAGGCAGCTGCAATTCTATTGGACGTCTTTTTTAATGGTATAGATGTTCGGTGAGCATCTTTTTTTAATTCTTATTTCGACCGAACGGTCGGTCTAAAACGGAGAGTAGATGACAAACCGGGTACTATCGACATCACCAGCCCACCATGGCAAACTTCCTGGTGTCTTACGATATCCGAAATTCACTTTGCTATGGGTAAGCGAAACCATTTCGTTAATTGGTGATCGCATCTTGTTAGTAGCTTTGATCGACCTGATCTACCAGCAAACTCAATCAGCCACCAGTGTTAGTTTGTTGTCCATGATCAAGGCCTTGCCAGCTCTTGTGCTGGGGACCATCGCTGGCGTGTTTATTGATCGCTGGTCACATAAATGGACAATGGTCGTTGCTAATTTGCTTCAGGGTCTATTGGTATTGCTAATCCCCATGACAAAAATTCTACCGGTCATATTTGCCATTTACCTGGGTATGTCCATTATCAGCCAGTTCTTTACCCCAGCTCGCTCAGCCACGATCCCTGACCTGGTCCCGAATGGAATGCTTCTGGCAGCAAACTCCATTTTTGCCATAGGAATTGTAGTATCAATTGTTATTGGTCCAGCTCTTGGTGGCTGGATAATTGACCTTTATGGTATGGATATGGCATTCAATGTGGATGCATTAACTTTCCTGGTTCCATCTGTCGTTGTAAGCTGTTTGGCTCTTCCCCGGGCAAAGCATATATCCGCCCGCAGAGCTTTGACAGGTGAATGGCGGGACGGTCTGAGATTTGTACGCAACAATACCGATACTCATGATGCGTTAATATTAATTGGAGTCACCATGATGCAAATTGCCAGCCTAGCTGTGCTGGGAATCATCATTCTTGATCAACAACTGGGAATTGGTGCTGCTGGTTTAGGAGCGCTGATGTCATTCATGGGTGTGGGAATGCTTATTGCGGCGATTGCTCAGAATTTATTGAAACGACGTTTCTCATATAAACAATTGGCCGCAGCCGGCGCCATTGTCTCTGGTTTAGGTGTTACCATTTTGCCCTGGATGCCGACCCTTTTGCTCTGCATGGTTTGCACTCTTACACTTGGTTTGGGTTTGATCACTGTCCAGGCAAATGCTCAGACCATTTTACAGAGTACACCAAAACAGATGCGCGGACGGGTACTTGGCATGGGGCAAACCATATCAGGCAGCATCACCTTCCTGGCAGCGGGACTGATAGGGATACTTGCCAGGGAAGTAGGAACTCATGCCGCATTTATGATCAGCGGATCAGTGGCAATTGTTTCGGGAATTTGTATCATTTGGCTGCAATATCGCCGATCCAGTGTCAAGGCTAAGTTAAAATAATCGTTTGTAAAAATGGAGGAATAAATGTCGTTTGTCAAAACAATTGCTGAACTGGATCGAAATGACCTGCCAATTGCTGGAGGAAAGGGCGCCAACCTGGGTGCGTTGCTGCGGGCTGGATTGCCAGTTCCCGGTGGATTTGTGGTAACAACTGATGGTTATCGGGCTTTTGTTTCAGCCAACAAACTGGAAGTGGAACTGAAACGGATTTTGGAGTCCATTCAAATGGATGATCCCAGTTCGTTGGAGTCCGGATCTAATCAGATTCGCGCCTGTTTCCGCTCCAGGCAGATTCCCATCAATCTGGCTGACGAAATCTGCCAGGCTTATCGATCTCTGAGTGACCAGCCGCTGGCAGTCGCAGTGCGTTCCTCTGCCACAGCTGAAGATCTACCCGACCTGTCTTTTGCCGGCCAGCAGGACACTTATCTGAATATTATTGGTGAGAAATTATTATTAGAGGAAATCATCCGATGCTGGTCCAGTCTTTGGACTGCACGGGCTATAGGTTATCGAGCTCGCAACGCAATCTCCCATGAAGACATTGCTTTGGCAGTCGTCATTCAACAAATGGTACAGAGTGAAGCCTCTGGCGTATTATTTACAGCCAATCCGTTGACCGGAAAACGGTCCGAGACCGTCATAGACGCAATATTTGGACTGGGCGAAGCACTCGTTTCAGGCCAGGTTGAACCTGATCATTACGTGGTTGATACTGACAGTGGACGCATTGTGAGCAAGACTCTGGGTGCAAAAGCACTTTCAATCCAGGGACAAGCTGGAGGTGGGACGATTACTGTCGAGCAGAACGCTTCCCAACACCAGGCCTTACCCGATGAGCAAATCGTGGCTTTGACACGACTTGCTCAACAAGCTGCAACCTACTTTGGAAGTCCACAGGATATGGAATGGGCTTTCGCTAATGGACAGATCTATGTTGTACAATCTCGTCCTATCACGTCGTTGTACCCACTGCCTGCGAAGGTATCCGGGAGTCCCCTCGAGGTGTTGCTCTCCTTCGGTGTCTGGCAGGGCATGTTGGATCCGTACACCCCTTTGGGTCAGGATATGCTCTCCGGAGTTGTCACCGGATTTGCACTAATGTTCGGTACCAAAGTAAAAGCAGAAGATCAGCGTGTCCTCTTGAATGCTGGTGAGCGTCTGTTTGTAAATATCACTGGACTTCTGAAATCCTCTAAAGGTCGAGAACTATTGGCTGTCTTCCTATCCTCAATAGACCCGATCAGCAGTGCCATCCTGATAAATTTATTAAAAGAAGTAAAACTGCCAAACCCTGACCGCACTAACCTGCGTGCTAAACTCCGATTGGTAAGCGGATTACTTCCCCTTTTGTATAGTATTCTTTTTAACTTGTTCTCACCAGAACGTGGACGAGCCCGATTGGAGCGAAAGATTGATCAGGAATTGGATTGTGTTCAATCCAAGTTTAAAGCCATAACGAACCTGTCTGACCTGATAGATGGAATCGCTTCCACGGCAACGCAATTACCGAGAGAAATTATGCCATATTTATTGTCCGGGGTAATTTCCGGACAAATGCCGCTTCAGTTGCTCATCCGTTTAGCAGCTAATCTGCCTGGTGGCACCGATTTGGTGTTGGAACTCACGCGCGGATTACCTCATAACGTCACAACAGAAATGGATCTGGCTCTTTGGCGGACTGCCCAAGACATACGGGCGGACGGCATTATGGAAAAATACTTCAATGAGACAAACAATCTGGATCTGGTATCCACCTACCAGAGTGGAAATTTCCCTCCTTCCATCCAGACAGACATTACCCGTTTCATGGCAAATTACGGTATGCGCGGTATTGGTGAGATTGATTTGGGTCGTTCGCGTTGGCGGGATGACCCAATACACATCTTCCAGATGCTCAAGAATTACCTGCAAATTGACCCAAAAAACTCACCGGAAGCTGTTTTCCTGCGTGGCACAGAGAAGGCTTACCTGGCTCAAGATCAACTTATTCAGGCGTTCATGCAAACTCGCGGTGGCAAGTTTAAATCTCTTATAGCAAAGATAATGATAAAACGAGTGCGAGAGTTAGGCGGATTGCGCGAAACACCTAAATTCTTTGTCGTTCGCCTGTTTGGCCATGCACGCACAGCTTTATTGAATGCCTGTCAAAAGATGGTGGAAACTGGCCTGGTGACAAATGTCGAGGACGTTTTCTTTTTGCATATATCTGAGTTGAAAGCACTGGCAAACGGAGAAACGCGCGATTGGAATGCATTAATAACCGAACGACGGACAACCTACCAGCGCGAATTGCTTCGAAAACATATTCCACGCATTATGTTAAGCGATGGAACGGCTTTCTATAATGCTCCTCCTTCAAATGGAGTGGAGGAAGTGAATACATTTAGGGGGAGTCCTGTTTCACCAGGATTAGTTGAAGGAATTGTTCATGTTGTCCTTGATCCGCATGGAATACAGATTAATCCGGGCGAAATTTTGGTTTGTCCGGCTACAGACCCGGGTTGGACACCGTTGTTCCTGACGGCTGGCGGATTGGTAATGGAAGTTGGCGGGATGATGACACACGGTTCAGTAGTCGCCCGTGAATATGGCATACCTGCGGTGGTTGGTGTTAATATGGCCACAACCCTATTGAAGGATGGGCAACGGGTACGAGTGGATGGATCAAGTGGAGTGATTACTGTTTTGGATTGACTATCGAAGCTAAGTAAAATTATAAATAATACGCAGCCAGTTACTAAGATTGTTGTCTGCATTAATTTTTAATGGTCGCGTCCTTGCGTCCTACTCCTTATTCATGAGACTATTCCGCTATATATTTTGTCAGCAATAAAGAGGAAGACTTTACTGATGAATCGTATAAATTTTCAAGTGATTGGTTGATAGGTCAATCTGCAATTAAATACTGATCAACTTATTGACTAATCACTATTACCTAATCACTTTTCCCTCTCTTTCTGATTTTATGATATACTTGCCTCCGGCTTGTGTGCAAACACAAGTGTAACTTATCTCACACGGTACCCGAGCTGACTGCGCGTGCTCCCTATTGGGAGCGACAGCCAGGAATGAAGGACCGGAGGCCTAACGCAAAGGAGTATTATGTCCACAGTGATTTCAATGAAAGCACTACTAGAAAGCGGCGTCCATTTTGGGCATCGCACCAATAAATGGGATCCACACATGCGCCCGTATATTTTTACCGAGCGCAATGGAATCCATATTATCGATCTGCAGCAAACCGTCAAGGCTTTGAACTCTGCATACAACCTGGTAAGAGATACTGTTGCCAACGGCGGGTTCATCCTGTTCATTGGTACCAAGCGCCAGGCGCAGGAAACGATCAAAGAAGAAGCAGAACGCTGCGGAATGCCATATGTTACCGAAAGATGGCTGGGCGGTATGCTCACCAACTGGTCCACCATGTTTGCCCGTATTAACGAACTGGACAATCTTGAAAAATTACGTGACACCGGTGATACCAACCGTTTGACCAAAAAAGAACTGCTATTGATCAGCCGCGAAGTAACCCGTTTGTTGATCCGTTTGAGCGGTGTTCGTCAAATGAAACGTGTTCCTGACCTGGTTTTTGTCGTTGACATCTCTCGGGAAGAAACCGCCATTCATGAAGCCAATCTTACCGGCACACCGGTCATCGCCATGGTGGATACCAACTGCAACCCGCAAGGGGTTGATTATGTAATTCCATCCAATGATGATGCCATTCGTGCCATCAAATTGATGGTTGCCAAGATTGCTGATGCAGTTATTGAAGGAAAAGCCAGCCGCAAGGAAGATGCTGATATGGTGGAAGATGCTTCCACACGCGAAGAGACTGCGGCTGCTGCCGTTCGTCATCCTGTCGTCGACTTAAGCCCGGAATTGGAAGATAAAGACCTGTTCGGTGATGCGACCCTGGCCAAACTAGTACAGCCAAAACCGGAAGAAGAATTAGCTGTCGAAGAGCCTATAGTTGTTGCTGATGTTCCAGTTGTAAAAAAAGTGAAAAAAACAGCAAAAACTGTCAAAGCTGAAGAAACCGAAGAGAATTAATTAAACGATTACCGAAACATAGGGATAATACAAATGGCAACAATTACAACTGAAATGATCAAGCAACTGCGCGAAGCCACTGCGGCCGGAATCTCCGATTGTAAAAAAGCATTGGAAAGCGCTGATGGCGACTATAACAAAGCTGTTGATTTTCTCCGTGAAAAAGGTCTGGCTACCGCTGCAAAACGTGCTGACCGAACCGCTTCAGCCGGCGTTATAGAACTTTACTCCCACGGTGATGGCCGTGTAGGTGTAATGGTGGAAGTCAACTGTGAAACAGATTTTGTTGGGCGAACCGAAAATTTCCGCAAATTTGCCCATGAGATTGCACTTCAGGTTGCAGCTGCAGCACCACGCTATATCAAAGAAGAAGACATCCCCGAAGCGGACATGGAACGCGAACGCGGTATTGCCACGACCAAGGCACGCGAAGACGGAAAACCGGAAACGATCATTCCAAAGATAGTGGAAGGTTCCCTCGAAAAGTTCAAAAACGAATCTGTCCTGCTGCGACAGGCTTACATCCGTGATGATAATGTAACCATTCAGTCATTACTGAACGATGCGATCGTAAGCATGCGCGAAAATATTGTTATCCGGCGATTCAACCGCTGGGAACTGGGCGAAAGCACACAAGATTGATGACATAAAAAACCAACCGAAAGGTTGGTTTTTTGTTAAAATAGACACGGAGGATTGCTATGGAAACCTTAAAATACCACCGAATTCTCTTGAAACTATCCGGGGAAGCATTATCCGGAATAAACGGTTCTGGGATCGACCCGACCCGGGCCCAGGATATTGCCTTACGGGTAAAGAATATCCGTGAACTGGGTGTGGATGTGGCTATTGTGATCGGAGCCGGAAACCTCTGGCGTGGAAAAGTAGGTCTCGACTCCGGGATGGACCGGGCGACTGCCGATTATATGGGGATGCTAGCTACCGTCATGAACGCCCTTGCACTAATGGATGCCCTGGAAGGCAAGGGTGTCATGACCCGAGTTCAGAGTGCCATCGAAATGAGATCGGTTGCCGAACCATACATTCGCCGCCGGGCAATCCGCCACCTTGAAAAAGGGCGGGTAGTGATCTTTGGCGGCGGAACAGGTAATCCATACTTTTCAACCGACACTGCTGCAGCTTTACGGGCGATGGAAATTGATGCTGACGTATTGATCAAGGCCACCAAGGTGGATGGCGTCTATGATAGCGACCCCAAAGTTAACGCAAACGCTAAAAAATTTGATACATTGACCTATATCGATGCGCTCAATCTCCGCCTTGAAGTCATGGATAGCACTGCGCTGTCTCTTTGCATGGAAAACAAGCTGCCGATCCTGGTCTTGAACCTCTGGGACGAAGCTGCGCTGACCAATGCATTAGTAGGAAAACCAGCCGGAACGCTGGTCACGGATTAGCATTTCAACAAATTTAACAACCACAGGTCTGTTCCCTAATTAAGAGCAAATCGATCACCCCTTGTAAATTTAATAATTAATATTATTACTTACATCAATTTAAACAAAGTTCGGAGTCAGACACCATGAAAATACTCATACCCACAATTGGCTCCCGTGGTGATATTCAACCCTACATTGCACTTGGATCCGGGCTGCAGAAAGCTGGATATGATGTCACTTTTGCGACTCATCCAACCTTTCGCAGTCTGGTGGAATTCTATGGATTAAAGTATGCCTCGTTCGGTCCGGATATCGACCTTGGTGTGGATACAGCAAAGCTACGTGAAAATAAACATGCTATTGACGGAAATTTCATCAAAGTCATGAAATACTCGTTCGATCTACTTGAAAAATCGCATGAGGATTTAATGCGGCTTGTGGCGGATGCAGACCTGGTCATCATCACCCATACATCCACTGGCAGCATTGAAGCAGAGCTGCTGGGGAAGCGGATCATCAGCGGCAACCTGTTTGCGCAGATCATCCCGATACCGCGATCGAAGCAAACCCTGGTCGAAAAGACATTCGGCAGGGCGATGGGAGGTGTGATCGGTCTGTTCATGACACGGCCCTTGAATCAACTCCGGAAGAAGTATGGCATGCCACCATTGGGAGAACACGGGGTATCCTCGACAGAACTTAATTTAATTGCATCCTCCCCTCATATCACACCGCCGGATCCACGCTGGGAACCGCATAATAAAATGACAGGTTACTGGTTTTCACCGGAACCTGAAAACTGGCTGCCTCAGGACGGATTGGTTAAATTCCTGGATTCAGGTGAAAAACCTGTGCTTGTAAGCCTGGGTGCCATGAGTCTAAGCACTCATGATGCAGACCAAATGGTTCAATTGATGATCGATGCAGCCAGCCAGGCAGGGTGCCGGATGATCATCCAGGGCTGGGAAACTGCCATGAAGAAGATAAGCGTTCCCGAGAAAATCTTGGGGGTTGGCTCAATTCCACACGGCTGGTTGCTGCCGCAATGTGCTGCCATTGTGCATCATGGCGGATTTGGAACCACAGCAGCCTCTTTTCGGGCTGGAATTCCGCAGATCGTTATACCGCACATCATTGACCAGTATATTTGGGGTAATCTCGTTGCCAAAAAAGGATTAGGTCCAAAACCCATTTCCCGCGGAAAGCTGACAGAACAAAATCTGGCTGGAGCCATAAGGTCAGTATTCGACAACCAGGTCATGTCTGCCAATGCTCAAGAAATTGGTAAACTAATTCAATCGGAAAACGGTGTTGAAAATGCAGTTAAATTAATTACTGAAACAATTCAAGGATGGTGATGGATTATTGAGAACCGCCAACAATAAAAATACTATATAATACTTGAATAGGATAAAGCGCTGATTACCAAAGAGGAGGAACTATGATCAAAGAATCTGTTAAAGAAGCAGAAGGACACATGAAGGGTGCGATCGTAGCCCTGGAAGATCTCCTGGCAACCATACGAACCGGCCGAGCCTCCCCTGCAATTATTGAAAAGCTTCCCATTGAGTACTATGGTATGGCGACTCCGTTGATGCAGCTTGCCAGCATCAGTATCCCTGAACCACGCCAATTGCTTATTAAGCCTTTTGATGCTTCCTCAATCAAGAACATCGAGCGGGCAATTCTGGCATCCGAACTGGGGTTAACACCGAATAATGATGGAAAGGTGATCCGGTTAAATCTTCCCCCTCTTACCGAAGAAAGACGGCGCGACCTGGTCAAGGTGGTGCACGGTCATCTTGAAGAAAGCCGCGTATCGGTCCGCAACATCCGCCGGGACATGATCAAAGACCTGCGTGAATATGAGAAAGAAAAACTGATCTCTGAAGACGAACTTAAAGACGGCGAAGAACAACTTCAAAATCTCACCGACCGATATATTGAAATGATTGAGGTTTTAGGAGTGAGGAAAGAAAAAGAGATCATGGAAGTATGAGTGAAGGATTAGATGGACAAAAAGAATAACTCCATAAAAAAACCTTCCATACCCGCGCACGTGGCCATCATTATGGATGGTAACGGCCGTTGGGCGAAACAACGTGGCCTTCCCCGGCTGGCCGGGCATCAGGCCGGAACCGAGAATCTTCGCCGAACTATTCGGGCGTGCGTGGAATTAGGTATCCGATACTTATCCATATATGCCTTTTCAACTGAAAATTGGGGCAGGCCGAAGGAAGAGGTTGAGGGGTTATTAAGGATCCTTGAAAGTGTCATTGAAAAAGAATTAAATGAATTACACAAGGAGGGAGTCCAACTTCGGCATATCGGACGTTTGGAGAAACTACCGGAAGCCTTGCGTAAGAAAGTAGAAAATGCAATTGAACTTACCAAAGACAACTCAACATTAACTGTAGTCGTTGCATTTAATTATGGGGGGCGTGATGAGATAGTTTATGCGGTTGAAAAAATGATCAAGGAAGGAATAAAAGTTGAGGATGTCAGTGAAGCTCTTAATTTCACAACATTTGTTCACGGCTGGCATTCCAGATCCAGACTTGATCATCCGAACTTCCGGTGAAATGCGCCTTTCAAACTTCCTGATATGGCAGGCTGCTTATTCTGAGTATTATGTTACTCCCGCATATTGGCCGGACTTCGATAAAGCTGAATTGCAAAAGGCGATCGATGCATATTGCCAACGCAGCCGTCGTTTTGGATGCCTGGATGAAAAAGATAACGAAAATGAAAAATAGAAAAAACATTACATGCTTAAACAACGTCTACTAGTATCCGTCTTTCTCATACCCATCGGCATCGGTTTGGTCGCCCTGGGTGGAATCACCTTCAACTTGTTTGTTGCATTAATTCTGGCAGTCTCTGCCTGGGAATATGTTCAGCTCGTCCGTAAGGGTGGTTATCAGCCTGCCGATTGGCTGGTAATTGGTGGAACATTACTAATTGCCATTTCCCGTGCATTTTATGAATTCAAATATGCAGATCTGATCTTTAGCCTGGTCATCCTGATTGCCATGGCTGTTCATTTATTTGATTATGAAAAAGGCAGGGATAAAGCCGGTACTGATTTTGCAGTTACCCTTGGCGGCATATTTTATATCGGATGGCTGGGTTCTTATTTGATCTCTGTTCGCGAGCTGCCAAACGGATTGTGGTGGTTCATGATTGCTCTCCCAGCAGCCTGGTTTGCCGATGCAGGTGCTTACTTCATTGGCAGCCGTTTCGGTAAAACAAAATTCTTTCCACGCCTCAGCCCGCGAAAAACATGGGAAGGATATTTTGGGGGTATTGTTATTGGTACGATTGGCACCATTGGATTAACCTTGTTGTGGAGCTTACGGATGCCATCACTTACATGGGTGCAAGGCCTCGTCATAGGGTTAACAATGAGCATCATCACACCCCTGGGTGATTTAGGCGAGAGCGTTTTTAAACGGCAGGTTGGGGTGAAAGATTCGAGTAATTTTCTTCCCGGGCATGGCGGAATATTTGACCGGATAGACTCCTGGCTTTGGGCTGGAGTGATTGGTTATTACCTTATCAGTTTTCTTTGGATCTGAATCATACAAGGAAAGAAAACATGGATACTACTCCTACCAGGAACTTGGCTTTGGAATTGGTTCGTGTGACTGAGGCCGCAGCTTTATCTGCGGCCAGATTTATGGGTCGTGGTAATAAGGAAGCAGCTGATAAAGCTGCTGTTGATGCGATGCGGTTGGTCTTAAATACAGTCCAAATGGACGGTGTGATCGTAATCGGTGAGGGCGAGAAGGACAACGCACCTATGTTATACAATGGTGAACATCTGGGAAATGGCAGTCCTCCCCTGGTGGATATTGCTGTTGATCCAATCGATGGTACCCGTCCGCTTGCCAATGGTGCACTTAATTCCATTGCCTCAGTTGCCCTGGCGCCGCGTGGTACCATGTACAATCCCGGTCCATTTATGTATATGAATAAAATTGCTGTGGGACCTGCAGCAAAGGATGTGATCGATATTGAGGCACCTGTAAAGGACAATCTTTTAAAGATTGCCCGGGCGATCGATCAGGATATTGAGGATGTAACAGTGGTCATTTTAGACCGCCCGCGGCATGAAGAGTTGATCAAGGAAGTCCGTCGCTGCGGCGCACGCATTCGATTATTACCGGATGGAGATATTGCCGGTGCTTTAATGACCTGTTGGGGAAATTCAGGAATAGATGTGTTATTGGGGATAGGCGGCACTCCCGAAGCTGTGATCGCTGCCTGTGCCTTAAAGTGCATGGGAGGAAATATTCAAGGAAAGCTTTATGCCCGAAATGCAGCCGAAGAAAAGCATAGCCGTGAAATGGTAGCAGAGTTTAATAAGGTATTGACTATTGATGATCTGGTATCGTCTGATGATGTATTCTTCGCAATTACGGGGATCACGAATGGGGACCTTTTACATGGTGTGGATTATATCCCCCATGGAGCCAAAACTGACAGCCTGGTAATGCGCGGCTTAACCGGTACTGTCCGTCAGATCCAGGCAGTCCACCGTCTGGATAAATTAGATAAGATCAGCCGGTTGAAATATTAGGGTCAATTACTTATTCAAAACCTTGAGGCAGTTTTCAACCCAAACTGCATCCATTTTCATTAACCGATTTTTCTTCAAATTTTCGACCATGATCTTCCGAATTCCAGGTTGGTTGGAAGACATCCACTTTTCCATCAAGCTTTTACCTTTTTCCGGATAAGCACATGCAGCCACACTCCAGCAATAGCTCAATCCCTTCTGAAGGGCAATAAATCCATCTTTATCGTCCTTGGAGCCATCCGGAATCCGGGTAGTAATCTGGTCGAGTATTTCCAGCACCCGGCCAGTCACCGAAAGTTCCTGCAATAAAATCGGTTCACATAAACCGGCAGCAATCGCCCGCAGTTGTAAAAATGGTCCATCCATCCAATTCTCTACCTCCGAAAGCAAAAGCTGCATATCCCTTTTTCCTATTTCCTGAAGAGCCATCGCAACACTTTCGCGAATTCGCCAGCGTGAGTCATTGGCATAATGTTTTAAAGTGGAAATTTGCTGTTTATTGCCCCGGATGAAATGGACACCAAGAGCAGCCACACCACAAAAGACAACGAAAACCTCGGGTGAATTTTCAACTACCGCTGTAGAATCTTGAGCGAGCATTAATTCCATCTGTTGAGCGGTTGAGGTGTGAGCTGCTGCATTAGCCAGCTCAAGGTTACCTCTCGGTCCCGGCAAATTTGAATTCGCTTTGAGAAACGGGATCCAATCATTCAAAGTGCTAAGCACGAGACTGTAATCTTCCACCTTTGTCATAACTTCCTTCCTCAGCAACATTCGCCGACATACTATTTATACCTTAAAAGTAAAAAACCCCCATCAGGGGATTCTTTACGAAAAGTGTTGATTGTATTATTTACGCCAACCGGGACCGAATCCACCCATCATCCCACCAAAATCGTTCGCCTTCATTGCGTCTGCCTGGTTTTGAGAAATTTCACCAGCGGCAAGAGCTTTATCAATTGCGGATGTCATGGCGTCTTTCTGCATCGTTTGGAATTCAGCTACTGTCATTCCCTTTTCAGCAGCAATATCGAGTATGGATTTTCCATCCTTTAGTTGTGTATTCAATTCATCTACAGTAACACCCAACTTTTCTGCCATTGCTTCTTCCATATAATCATGCATCTGAGTAAAACCACGGTTGCTGACTGCGCCATTTCTGCCACCCATCATGCCGGGGCCGAAATCATCATCCTGCCTGTTCATTAAGCCAGGGCCATAATTATTCCCCAACCGGTTGCCCATCATTCCTGGGCCAAATCCTTGTTGGCTCCGTGCACCCGCAAAACTCTGATTCTGGTAGCGTTCTGCCCGCACAAAACTAAACACTCCAAATGCAATGGCAAGTACTGCCACGACTGCTAAAACCGCAATTACTACTTTATTCATGTTTACTCCTTGGTTAAGTTTGGTTATATCTCTTATCTTATCTACCAATTGTGAAGTCGGTGTGTAACTGTTGTGAGGATTTCATGAAGAAATGAAACGAGCAAGTGTCAGCATGCTATAATGGCTGAATGACCACAGTATTAATAATCGAAGACGAAGTTGAATTGGTAAAGGTTCTTAAACTCTACCTTGAGAAGGCGGGGTATACAGTTTTGCTATCTGTCAGGGGTGACCAGGGTTTGACCCTCTGGGAGCAGAGCAAACCGGACTTGTTGATCATTGATCTAAACCTGCCCGGAATGGATGGTTTGGATGTTACCCGGCAAATCAGGAAAAAGTCTGATATCCCCATCATCATGTTGACTGCCCGGGTGGATGAAATGGATCGGCTCATTGGATTGGAACTTGGAGCGGATGATTATATCTCGAAACCATTTTCCCCGCGTGAAGTTGTAGCAAGGGTGAAAGCAGTGCTGCGCCGGACAGGTAAATCCGTAGACACAGATGGCAAAATATTGGAAATAGGCAGCCTGATGATCGACCTGGATGGTCATCGAGCAGAAAAAGATCACGTGGTTCTGGATTTAACCCCGACAGAGTTCAGCCTCCTCGCCAGCATGGCTTCTCAACCCGGTCGGGTTTTTACCAGGTTACAACTCCTCGAAATGTCCCAGGGAACGGCCTATGAAGGCTATGAGCGTACAATCGATACTCATATCAAAAACCTTCGATCGAAAATTGAAAATGATACACATAATCCAAAGTGTATAGAGACAGTCTTTGGTGTTGGATATAAGTTCCGAAGGAATTAGCTGGAATGCGAATTAGGTTTGCCATCTCATTGATCCTTGTTGCTGTTGTTTCCATACTGGCAGTAGTGGGTTTTGCACAATTTTCCACCGCCAGGGAGATCAACACCTATATGTTCCGCGGTGGAATGGCTGGATTGAATGTACTGGTGAATAACCTGGAGCAATTTCATCAACTGAACAATTCCTGGGAGGGTGTGGCTCCCCTATTTGCTGAAAGACCCTCTTCAAATAACCATATACCTGGAATGATGGGTCAGGCCGGTCCGGGAGGGGCTAGAGATCTGACTCAGCAGCATCTTTTATTGGCACAGGAATCGGGGGTTATTCTGTTCGATACTGACAATCAGAGAATTGGAACACAACTGGCTGCTCAGGAAAAAAGCACATCAATTCAACTTAAAGATGGCCAGGGCAACCTGATAGGGTATTTATTTTTTGCAAATGGTGTTCAATTTCAGCCGGGAGAAGAACGCGCTCTCCTCCTAAAGCTTAATTCGGCTGCCAAAAATGCAGCCCTCCTTGCCGGGGGAGTTGCACTTTTATTGGCCATGCTTTTAGGATATCTGATCTTGCGGCCGGTAAAACGATTAACACTGGCTGCCAATCAGATTGCCGGCGGAGACCTCAGCCAACGGGTACCCGTGGAAGGGAAAGATGAACTTGCAGACCTGGGTAAGGCTTTCAATATGATGGCTGAATCCCTCGAAAACGCCCAGGAGACCCGCAAGGCAATGACCTCGGATATTGCCCACGAATTAAGGACTCCTCTGGCAATACAAAGGGCGATATTGGAAGCCATTCAGGATGGCGTTTATCCCCTTGATCTGGAACAGATCCAACAGGTTTACGATCAAAACCAATCTTTAACCCATCTTGTGGATGACCTCCGTACTCTTGCTTTGGCCGATGCAGGAGAGCTTAAATTGAAAAAAGTGGAAACGGATATTAGCGGATTACTTGAGAAAACTTTTACACAGTTTCAGGCTCAAGCTGAACAAAAAAGTATCAAGTTGGAACTTAAACTTCCCGGCGAAAAACGACCAATTCTAATTGATCCTTTCAGGGTCGAACAAATCATAAAAAACCTGATCAATAATGCCTTAAGGTACTCTCCAAATGGTTCTACAGTACTGGGGAAGATAGAGAATCATGAGAATGCAACCGTCCTATCGATTAAGGATCAGGGAGATGGTATTCCGGCGGAAGAAATGGATAACATCTTTGAACGATTCTACAGGGCTGACCGCTCACGCAGCCGGGGAGAGGGCGGCACCGGGTTGGGTCTGGCAATTTCAAGGCAGCTCGCCCGGGCGCATAATGGCGACCTGACCGTCAGAAATCATCCAGAAGGTGGAGCAGAGTTTATCCTCAGTTTGCCACGGTAAAACCCATATGAGAGAAAAACCGCTGCCAGATTATCCGATTGGCAGCGGTTTCGTTTTCAGATTATTTTAGCCCCACTTGAGTGTTACCGAACGCTCATCGTGGGTATAAATATGTCCGAGTTGAAAACAATTACCCCAATTGCTCCACCAGGTAATTGCCTAACCCCATCTGTTCGATCTGGTCAAGCTGCGCTTCCAACCAGTCGATATGTCTTTCTTCATCTTTGAGTGTCGATTCTAATAATTCCCGGGTGCCATTATCACCAATTTCCACAGCCTTCTTAATTCCTGCATTATACGTAGCTGCAGCACCCAATTCAGATTGAAGATCGTTCTGAAGCTGCAGATCCACCTTTGCACCGATGGAAAGCTTGTTAAGCTTGCTTACTGTAGGAGTTCCATTGAGAAATAGTATCCGGTCGATCAATGATTCTGCATGTTTCATTTCTTCTATGGCCCGTTTTTCAATGGAATTGTGAAGTTTTTCATAGCCCCAATTTGCACACATTCCGGCATGCACCATATACTGGTTTACTGCTGTCAGCTCATCTGCAAGCTGTTCGTTCAAGATTTGAATTATTACTTCTGAGCCTTTCATATCAACCTCCTGATTCTAATAATCTTAATAGATTTATTATGCTAAATATAATATACCATTTTATTGGCAATTCAAGGCTAAAAAATATCTGTTTTCATGAGGTAAAAGGATTTACCACAGGAGATTATTGAATCCGTGTCAGATTATTGAATCCGTATGTATTGTTGGAATTTTCTGATAAACTTATCAAATTGCATAAGCTTCTGCCGTATCGTACTCCCCCCGCATGGGTTCAACTTTTAGATCGAGGAGAGAAATCGTCACATGACAGACACTGAAAAAACCCCCGCAAACAATGATCTGCAAATCAGCTGGCACGCTTTGTCTCAGGACGAGGTCATCGATAAACTTCAAACTCCTCTCCCTAGCGGATTAAGCACCGAAGAAGTAACCCGACGCCAGGCTGAATATGGATTTAACCAACTGGCAGAAGCACCTCGGCCGGGTTTCTTTGCCAAATTGTTCGACCAATTAAAAGGATTTGTAGTCATCTTATTAATTGTTGCTTCGATCATTTCAGCTGTTTTGGGTGATTATATTGAAGCTTCAGCTATTATGGCCATCGTGGTGTTGAACGCAGTTTTAGGAGTTGTTCAGGAGAGCCGGGCTGAGCAGGCTCTCGCGGCCCTTAAAAAGCTAGCAGCGCCCGAAGCACAGGTGTTGCGGGATGGCAAACGTGTATCTGTTCCCGCACCACAACTGGTACCGGGGGATGTAGTCTTCCTGGAGGCTGGCAACTATATACCTGCAGATATTCGCCTGGTTGAAGCAGTTAACCTGAAGGTCGAAGAAGCAGCCCTCACCGGGGAATCTTTAGCAGTTCAAAAGAATGCTGCAGCCTCCCTGGCACAGGATATTCCACTGGGAGACCGGAAAAACACAGTATTCATGGGCACCCTGGTATCCTATGGTCGTGGGAAGGGAGTTGTAGTCAGCACGGGGATGCATACCCAGTTAGGTCTGATCGCTACCATGCTCCAATCAGTGGGCATGGAAGAAACCCCATTGCAGCGGCGGTTGGAAGACCTGGGGAAATTATTGGGGATAGCAGCCCTCATTATCTGCGCGGTGGTGTTCGCAGTCGGTGTAGCCAGGATCATCGTTGCTCATGGCCCAAATCAGAACATTTTATTGATATTCAGCAATCACGAATATGTGCAATCAATCGTGGATACATTCATGATAGCTGTCAGCCTGGCGATTGCTGCTGTACCTGAAGGGTTACCAGCCATTGTAACCATCAGCCTTGCCCTGGGTATGCGGGAAATGGTCAAAAAGCATGCCCTTATCCGTAAACTGGCATCAGTGGAAACTCTTGGCTCAGCAACCGTGATTTGTTCTGATAAAACAGGAACTCTTACCCAGAATGAAATGACAGTTACCCGGCTATGGGTTGACGGTCAATTTATAGATATTTCAGGCAGCGGGTATTCACCTGAGGGTGAATTCTTCATCGATGGAAAGTCGATTAACCTGGTAGATTACCCGGGTACTGAAACAGCCTTGTGGGTGAGCGTTCTAAATAATGATGCATTACTTGAGAAATCTGACACGATAAATGGCTTTCGCATGGTTGGAGACCCGACTGAAGGTGCGTTATTGGTGGCTGCGGTTAAAGCAGGTGCACATACAAACCATCTTCTGGCTGCATATCCAAGAGAAAATGAAATACCATTCGATTCCACCCGGAAAAGAATGATCACCATCCATAGTATAAAAGATCCAAAGGATGAAGATCTGTCCCCAATTTATGGAAACGGGAAAAAGCAATGGTATGCGGTTGCCATAAAAGGCGCTCCCGATGAGGTATTGAAGCTTTGCACCCATATTCAACAAATGGATGATCAAGGTGCCCGGGTATTGGATGATTTAGTTGCGCTCACAAGTGCTCGCGGCCAATGACGCAATGACAGAAAAAGCATTGCGCGTGCTGGGGTTGGCTTTTCGATTAGTACCAACAGTGCCGGAAGAAATATCCTCACATGTATTGGAGAAAGATCTGATCTTTGCCGGTCTGATCGGGATGATCGATCCACCCAGGGTGGAAGTGAAACCTGCGTTGGATAAAGCGCGAACGGCTGGCATCCGTACCGTAATGATCACCGGTGATTATCCAAATACCGCCCGGGCGATAGCGGAGAGTATCGGACTATTACTGCCTGGAAGAGCGGTCAAAACCGGGGTCGATATTCAGGACCTTGACGCAGAATCAATGCAGGAAGTAGCCCGGGTAACCGATGTATATGCCCGGGTTTCACCAGAGCATAAGATGAAGATCGTTGAAGCACTACGGGCGAACGGTGACGTGGTTGCCATGACTGGAGATGGTGTCAACGATGCTCCAGCAATAAAGCTGGCAGATATCGGCATTGCCATGGGCATCACCGGAACGGATGTGGCCAAGGAAACTGCTGATATGGTCCTGACGGATGATAACTATGTCAGCATTGTATCTGCGGTGGAACAGGGGCGCGTCATCTACAGCAATATCCGAAAATTTGTTTATTACCTGATCTCATGCAATATGGCCGAGATCATGATCATTTTCCTGGCAACGTTATTTGGCTGGCCATCCCCGCTTACTGCTATTCAACTGTTATGGTTGAACCTGGTGACAGACGGTGCTCCTGCACTTGCCTTGGGAACAGAAAAAGGGGACCCGGATATTATGAAACAGCCCCCCCGGCCGCCCAGGGAAAATATTATCAATAAGTATATGCAAATTGGTGTGGTGATCCAGACATTAGCTATTACTTCCGTGACACTGGGTGCTTATTTCCTTGGATTGAACACCTATCCCGACCAGGTTGAAATTGCACGAGACAATGGCTTTTGTGACCTTGAGCTGCTCAGAATTACTGCGAGCCTATACAGCCCGGTCAGAATACTTCCCCTTGCTCAAAATTGGAGTCTTTTCGAATAAATGGATGAATATCGCTGTTGCTTCCTCATTGGTTATGATCCTTGCGGTGGTTTATTTACCATTTTTAAACAACGTATTTGACACTCTGCCATTAGGGTTAACTCAATGGGAAGTGATCGTACCCCTCCTTTTTGTCCCTTCTATTTCAGCAGAAGTAACAAAAGCCTTATTTTCTCCCACCCGAAAACAATCCTTAAAGATATAACAAGTCTATTCGAATATAACAGCTCAACCTTGCAGAAAAGGGGTTGAGTTGTTTTTCATTTAATTTGTTGTAAAAAAATTTCCAGGCTTTATCAGAACGAAGGTTGAAGGTATTTTTTCAAAGGCGCAAATGTCATCCGGTGGATCGGTGACGGTCCATGGAGAGATATCATCTTCTGATGATGAACAGTACCATATCCTTTATGCTGCTCAAATCCATATCCCGGATAATCTTTTGTGAGGGAAACCATCTCGTCATCCCGGCTGGTTTTAGCAAGGATTGATGCCGAGGCAATGGATAATGACCTGGCATCGCCCTTTACCAAAGGGGTTTGGGGAATCAACATTTCCGGTAAAGTGAGAAAGTCGATCAGCAGGTACTGTGGATGGATGGATAATCCGAATATCGCCCGCTCCATAGCCAGGCGGGTAGCTGGGAGTATCCCCAATCGATCTATCTCAACTGAAGACGCAGAACCAACTTGCCATGCAAGGGCAGCCTGTTTGATCTGAATTGCACATGCATCACGCTTCTTTGATGTCAGTTTTTTGGAGTCATCGATACCGGGCAAACTGAATAGTAAGTTGTGATCGTTTGGGTAAATTATGGCTGCAGCATAAATTGGTCCGGCCCAGGCTCCCCGGCCTGCTTCGTCAATGCCTGCGATGAAGTTTATCCCCTGGTTCCATAAGTTTAATTCAAATGATATATCAGGTCGCGGGGGTAACTGGCTGATGTCAAACTTTTTTGGCATATTTTCCGCGTATATTGTTAAAACGAATTCTGATCAGGTCCACCAGCATCTGGAACGAGTCGCGGAATACTTTTACCTTGCTATGTGGATCATGATACCAGGGGATTCCCAGTTCTGTGATGGAGTACCCGTGTTTCCGGGCGATATATAAGATCTCAACATCGAAAGTCCATCCGGTGATAGTCTGCAATGGAAATAATTCACGGGCAGCCCGGGCAGAAAAACATTTAAAACCGCATTGGGTATCCTGTAATCGCGGCAAGGCAAGGATTCTGACGATCAAATTAAAAACCCTGCCGATAAAATGCCGGTAGGCTGGTTCGTTATACCGTTTCGCTCCAGGAGCTTCCCGTGAGGCAATGGATATATCAGCAATTAATTGCGGAGGGATGAAGCGATTAACCTCCTCGATGGGCATGGAAAGGTCTACATCGCATATAAATCGAAAATCACCTGTGGCTTCCAGCATCCCTCTTTGGACAGCCAGCCCTTTGCCTCGTTTTTCTTCATGTATGACACGTAGATCCGGATTGCCTGGCAAATATGAACGGGCAAGCTGGTAAGTATTATCCTGGCTGCCATTTTCGATGACCAGAATTTCTGATTTGTAAGGTTGAGTTTTTAAATACGAAATAGCTTTTTCGAGGGTTGCAGAGATTCGTTCTTCTTCATTATGGGCAGGAAAAATAATGGATAAATACACTGAAGATGTAGCCATTTGATTATAAAAAGCCCCGGGTTTATTTAATAAACCGGAATTCCTGATAATGAATCTTTTGAGGCGATCTCTCCCCCCATGACAAGTACAGGAGCTTCTTTAGGCCCTGCGATCTGAATTACACCGGTCTGGTTAAATGTGCTGGCCAGGAATGATACTCTTTTCCCGGCAGCCACTTTTTTACCAGCCACGAGATAATGAATTAATTCATCCCGGTTAACGATGATCCGGTCCGAGAAGGAAGGACCTCTCCGTTCATACAATCGGATCTTCTCCAATTCGCCGGTGGGAGAATAATGTATTGCTTCCACGAGGTAATCAAATTTAGTTTGAGCCATATCTTTATTATAAATTAGAAAACGTTAACCCGCAGGAATTTCCCTGGTAATTAGGTATAATTACCCGCTGGTATTGAATGTTGATGTCACTGTTGGAAAGGAAGTGTTTGTAATCAAATAAAATAGTCGGGGTGGGCGGACTTGAACCGCCGGCCCCCGCGTCCCAAACGCGGTGCGCTGCCAACTGCGCTACACCCCGGCGAGAGAGAGTATAATGCGAAGTATGCATAACCGTCAAGACACTCCTAAAATATCCTTTTATCTGATAAGTCGTCGCATATTGATTCATTTATTGGCCATTATTGTTTTAAGCGCATGCGTGGGAACGAAACCATTACCAACAAATACTGTTCCGCTGAATACCCAGGTGATTCAACCCCAAATATCCCCTACTATAGCAGTCCAAACCACACCAGACATATCCATCACAGAGACATCTGTTCAACCAACAGGCATTCCTCAATTTAAGTGTCCTGAAAGCCGGGGATTGGTGTCCCGATCTTATATTAATACGAAAGAACTGCCAGGCAGGCTTTATTTTACAATTTACCTGCCTCCATGTTATTCCGATTCAAGCAAATATCCGGTGCTGTACCTGTTGCATGGAAAAAGTTATCAGGATGATCAATGGGTCCGTTTGGGCTTGGCGGATATTATGAATAAGCAGATATCAAGTAGTAAATTACCTCCATTCATAGTTGTGATGCCATATGATCCGGGCTGGGAAGATCCAAACACAGGCAAATACGACCGGGCGATCGGTGAATCATTGATACGATGGATCGATAGCCAATATTCAGTGAAAGAAGAACGTGAATTCAGGGCAATTGGGGGTGTATCAAGGGGTTCCGGTTGGGCGTTCCATATTACTTTGAAATACCCTGAACTCTTTTCGATCTTAGGTATACATAGCCCGGCTTTTTTTCGAGCGGATAGGCGTAACATGACAACGTTACTAACCGATTTTTCAAGCTCAAAATTACCAATTCGGGTTATTCTGGATGTAGGCACGCGGGATCCGGAATTCAATTACGCGGGTATATTTGAGAAATTGCTCATTAAAAACTCCATTGATCATTCATGGCAAATGCTGGACGGGAATCACAGCGAGGCTTATTGGCGCGAGAATCTAGGGATGTATCTACAAGAATACTCCAAAGATTGGTAGCTTTTCTTGAATGAAAAGACCCCCGATTGTCGGGGGTCTTTTACGGAAGGAGAGAAGCGATCCAGTAATGTTGATTTAGATCCAGCCGCGAAGTTCCATGGCTTTTACTACCCGTGCGATTGCCACCATATATGCAGCATCGCGCATGTAAACTTTCTGAGATAATGCCATATCCAGAACACCGTTGAAAGCCAGGGTCATTTTTGTATCCAGCTTGCTGATTACTTCTTCGTGCGTCCAGTAGTAATTCATATCATTCTGAACACTCTCGAAGTAAGAGCAGGTAACACCACCAGAGTTGGCTAAAAAGTCTGGAATAACAAAGACGTTGTTGGCTTTGAAGACTTCGTCCGCTTCTGGTGTAGTGGGTCCATTTGCGCCCTCTGCCACAATTCGAACACGTTTACTGATCTTCAGTACGGTTTCTGCGTTGATCTGGCCTTCAAGGGCGGACGGGATGAGAACATCGGCTTCCTTGGTGATCCAGGCGTTGCCGTCTTCGATGACATAGCCTGCAGCGCGGGCTTTCTTCTTATCAATGGAACCATATTGGTCTGTGATGGTCATCAGGAATCTTGGGTCAACACCGTCTTTATGACTGACAGTATAGGATACCTTGTCTTCACGGTCCCAGTAAGAAACGCAGGCAACTTTACCTTTAAGCTGTTCAATAAATCCGATAGCGGCATATTGAGCAACATTTCCAAAACCTTGAATGGCAGCTACACACTTGGAAGAATCCATTTTGAGGTGTTTCATGGCTTCGCGGATGGTATAGACCACACCATATCCGGTTGCTTCTGTACGGCCAAGTGAACCGCCACCGCCAAGGGGTTTACCAGTGATAACGCCTGGAGTGAACTCGCCAACTAATTTGGAGTACTCATCCATCATCCAGCCCATCATCTGGGGTGTTGTTCCAACGTCAGGAGCGGGTACATCCTGGCGGGGACCAATATTTCTCCACATGACATTGATCCATCCACGGACAAGTCGTTCTTTTTCTCCAACGGAGAGTGTCGCGGGATCTACGATAATTCCACCTTTACCACCACCCAAAGGAATATCTGCAACGGCGCATTTCCAGGTCATCCACATGGCGAGCGCACGGACAGTGTCAATCGTCTCAGACGGGTGGAATCGGATACCACCTTTATTCGGGCCGCGTGCATCGTTGTGCTGAACGCGGTATCCACTAAAAAAGCGTAGAGTCCCATCATCCATGCGAACCGGGATGCGGAAGTGAAATTCCCGGGCAGGCCAGCGGAGAGCTTCGCATACCTGTGAATCCAGCTTCAATAATCCGGCGACATGGTCAAACTGTCGTTGTGCCATTTCAAAAGCATTGGTAGATACAGCCATCGGTTTCTCCTATTCTATTTAAATTTGATGTTTCACAATTAAGAAAAAAATAAGCGGACATTACGGCTGTCCGCTTTAAATCTGCTGGTTTTCCTTCTGAATGGGCTGGAAGATAATCACTTATGCCACCTTTTGAAGAGATACTAACATTGTATTTTTATTTAATTATTGAGTCAATATGATTAAGTACTATAAATGATATGATACCACTCCTGATTCATTTTATTAATCAGATGATTGATCGTTCTTTAGAATTGTTAGCTGAGCTTCCAATTCTGCTTTTACGGCTTCCGGAGATGCCTGACCGCCGGTTTTTCGCATCACCTGCCCAAAAAACCATTGCAGCAAGGCCTCTTTTCCTGCCAGGTATGATGCCACTTCTTTGGGATTTTCAGTTATGACAGTTTGGATGGCTTTTTTAATAATCTGAACATCATGGATTTGAACCAAACCTTTTTCTTTTATGATCTGGGCAGCAGTTATTCCTTTGCGTATCATCTCACCGAGTACGGATTTTCCAGTCTGCAAATTTAATTCTCCGCGCTCCACACGTTGAATGAGATCTGCCAGATCTTCAACGGCTACCGGAACATGATCCCAATCCAAAGTCAATATATTCATCTCATTAAAGAGCTGACCGTTGATCCAATTTGCAGCAATTTTCGGGGTTATCCCGGAATGAATTAATGATTCAAAATAGTCTGCGATGCGTATATCGCTGATCAGGATCGCTATATCGTATTCGCTAAGGCTGTATTCTCTGGAGAACCGAACACTTTTATGATCAGGCAGCTCCGGCAGTCGTTTCCGAATGCTTTCCACCCATTCCTTGTCTACTACAAGCGGGGGAAGGTCAGGTTCCGGAAAGTATCTATAATCATGCGCTTCCTCTTTATTACGTTGAGAGAAAGTAACCCCTTCGGTTTCGTTCCAACCGACCGTTTCCTGGATCACGCGGCTCCCATCATCCAGCACCCGGATCTGGCGCGATATTTCGTATTCAATTGCTCTTTCCAGCGAGCGAAAACTATTGAGGTTCTTTATCTCGGTCCGTGTACCTAAGGTTTTACTTCCTTCAGGCATCACCGATACATTTGCCTCAAAACGGATTGCACCATTTTCCATGTCACATGAACTAGCCCGGATGTAACGTAGTATTTGTTGCAGAGACGCTGCGTAAGCTTTTACTTCCTCCACGCTGTGCATATCCGGTTCGGTGACGATCTCCAGTAGAGGTATTCCAGCCCGATTCAAATCCACAAGGGTATAGGCTTCACCTTCACTGGTTACATGGGTGAGCTTACCGGTATCCTCCTCCAGGTGGGCACGTCGGATGTGGATGATTTTCTCCCCCTGCGACGTCTTGATCTTCAACCGGCCATTTTCTGCCAGCGGAGTCTCATATTGAGAGATCTGGTAACCTTTTGGGAGGTCCGGGTAGAAATAATTCTTTCTGGCAAATATACTGTAAGGTAAGGGGGTGCATTCCAAAGCCAATCCGGCTCGCAAACCAAGCTCCACAGCTTTTTTGTTGATCACCGGCAATGCACCGGGAAGACCCATACACACCGGGCAGACGGAGCTATTTGGCAGGGATTGGGTAACATCCACCACCCGGCAGCCGCAGAACATTTTTGTTGCAGTGCTGAGCTCCGCGTGGACTTCCAGGCCGATGACAGGAATGTATTTCATGGCAAATGCATACTAGCCCATTCGATGCATAAAGCGTTCCATACGCCGCAGGGCTTCTTCGATCTTTTCGTATGATGTAGCATAAGAGCAGCGCACAAACCCTTCACCACCCAGGCCAAAGGCAGATCCAGGCACAACCGCAACTTTCTCCTCCTGGAGAAGTCTTTCAGCGAACGAGTCTTCATCCATACCGGTGACACTGATTTGCGGGAAGGCATAGAAAGCACCATGCGGTTCGAAAGTCTTCAATCCAAGGTTATTGAGTCCTTTAACGATTAGTTTTCGGCGGCGGTCGTATTCTGCAACCATTTCCAGAACAGCACTTTCCCCGTGTTCCAACGCTTCAAGAGCAGCGACCTGGCTCATGGTTGGAGCCGACATCACTGTGTACTGGTGAATGCGGGTTAGTCCTCTGATCAGATCCACAGGTCCGGCAGCATAACCAATTCGCCAACCGGTCATGGCGTAATCTTTGGAAAATCCACCCAATAAAAGTGTTCTTTTATGCATACCCGGTAAACCAGCAAAACAAACATGCGTAAAACCGTACACCAGGCGGTCATAGATCTCGTCAGAAATAACCAACAGGTCATGTTTTTCTGCGATCTCAGCAATTTTTATCAACGTCTCCCGAGTGGCTACTCCCCCGGTAGGGTTATTTGGGTAGCCAATTAATAGCACCTTGGTGCGGGGAGTAATGGCAGCCTCAATGGCAACAGGATCGGGGTTGAAATCATTTTCAAGTTTACTCGCCACCTCTACCGGAATACCGCCCGCCAGGATCACTTCAGCCTGATAGCTGACAAAGCACGGAGTAGGAATGATCACCTCATCCCCCACTTCAAGGACGGCAGAAAAAGCCAAATAAAGAGCTTCGGATACACCTACAGTCAGGATCAGTTCCGTATTTGGATCGTAGGAAACCTGGTATTTCTTTTCAAGATGACGGGAAAGCGCGCGGCGGAGTTCGATCAAACCGGCATTGGAGGTGTAATGGGTGTCGCCTCTTTTTATCGATTGGATACCGGCTTCGCTGATCGCTGACGGAGTTAAAAAGTCCGGTTCGCCAATTCCCAATGATATGACATCCTGCATGGTCGCCGCTATGTCGAAGAATTTGCGTATTCCAGAAGGTTTTAACCCAGCCACACGTTGATTAATATACGATTCTCGCATCCCGACTCCTTAACTTTTAGTTTGATTTTACCTGCCAGATATCCCGGTCTTCCAGATAATATAACTCATAAATTACCATAGTGGTAGTCATGACCCGAAAACAACTGGATTGCGGCGATTTCCATTGGTCCAGAATACTTACCACTTCCTGCCAATTTTCCTGCCACAGAAATCGAACCGGCTGTTGTGCATAGGTAAACTCAGACCGGCACTCCACTAAGGTTTCTTGCATTTCACCACAGAATTATCTCCCAGGTCGACCGACTCCGTTCACTCCCGTAATGATCACCTTCCGACCGATGAGCGATTTGGATAATCTGGAATTCGTGACCTCGCAATTTTCATCTATGATCGAACTATCGATGGTGCTGTCTTTAATGATGCAATTCTTTGCGATGGAAACGTGTGGACCTATCTTGCAGCGAGTTAGTTTTGCACTCGGATGAATTGTGACCGGAGGAATGATCTTCACATCATTTCCAAAATCAGGCATGGATTCTTTTTTCGATAACCTGTTCAGCAGATGGGCATTCGTTTCCAGTATGGCTTCAGAAGTACCCGCATCCAACCAGGTATCAACTTCGATGGTCTTCATCCTGGCACCATCGTTTAACATGATGGTGGTTGCATCCGTCAGAAAATATTCTCCCTTGAATGTTTTACCGCGTTTTAGTTGGGTTTCTATCGCCTTGAGCAGCATCTCACCCTGGCGATAATAATAAAGACCGATTACCACCCGGTTGTTGTCCATCTCTGTGGGTTTCTCAATTAACCGGGTGATATATCCTTTATCGTTCACTTCTGCCACCCCAAACCGACGTGGGTCGGGGACGGATTTAACCCATGCGTATCCATCTAGATCTTCCTTGCCTACCATTGAAAAATCGGTATCAGCCAGCGTATCAGCAAACACAACCATGATTGGTCCGTGAAGAAATTTTTTTGCCAGGTGCAACGCTTGAGATTGGCCTTTCATCTCCGGTTGAACCACATAATGGGTCTTGACTTTTGGGTAATACTCAGCCATATAATCCCGGACCTGGTCCCCGAGATAACCGATGATGAAAACCAGTTCGATATTAGTTGGATCTGGCAGAGTGTTAAAACTCTCCATGAGATGGGCAAGAACAGTTTTTCCGGCGACCTGCACCAGTGGTTTGGGTTTACTCCAGGTGTGCGGCCTTAACCTGGTTCCCAACCCTGCCATCGGAATGATGATCTTCAGTGTTCCTGCCATTCTTGCTCCTTTTACTATCGATAGATAAATAAGCCCAAAATTGCAGCACCTAGAATGATGAAAACCGGATTGACACTCGTGAATGTGAGCAGACCAAATGCCGTTAATGCGATCAATGCTTTGTCCCAACCTTGAATTAATGCCGGGAGGAGTGGGGCTTTTCGGGCATTAAACACTGAAAGCGCCATATCGTAAGCTGTCCACATCAACAGACCTATAACGACCGGTCGAACTGCTGTCAGCATCGCCTTGATCCTGGGGCTGTCCTTGATCCCGAAGAAAAAGACAACCAATACCAGCATCAGTACCGTGGTTGGTACGACAGTTCCAATAACCGCAGCTACTGCGCCGCCAGTACCAGCCAGTTTATAGCCAATATAGGCTGAGACTTGTGGGGCGATCGGTCCGGGTAGGGCATTACCAAACGCAACTGCGTCTGCAAATTCCGCAGTGGAGACCCAGCTAACAGCAGTAACCTCACGCTGCATTAACGCCAGTGATGCCGGTCCGCCTCCCCACGAAAAAAGGGCCACCCGGGTAAATAGTACGAAAATATCCCAGAGTAATTTCAAATGGTTACCTATTCGGCAGCGAGGGTTTCCATCTTCATGATCTGATTCTCCAACAGATCTACGGCCTTCTTCAAGGTATCGACATCATAAGCCAGTTTAGCGCCGGCTGCCTTGAATAGCTCTGGCAGAGGACGGGTGGCACCTAATGAAAGCGCATATCTGTAATCAGCAACGGCTTTGGCCTGGTCTTTGAGGGCGTTGCCCCAGACCTGGACTGCCCCCAACTGGGCAAGGCCGTATTCCACATAATAGAACGGCACCTGGTGGATGTGGGACTTTCTATGCCAGCCGGTCTTTTTATAATCTTCAAAACCAGACCAATCATAACCTTGCATGAACCGGTCCCATAAATTGCCCCACTCTGCATCACAATTATCCGGATTCATGGCTTGCTGGGGATTGAGGTAAACCCAGTGTTGGAAGGCATCCACAACAGCCATGTATGGCCAGAACAATAATGAGGTGATCAGGTGCTCACTGATGGCGCGGGCAGCCTCTCTTGCAGAATAGAAACCGCCTTTGCTCTTTTCGAGGTATGGCGAGGTTAATAGTTCCATGGTCATGGACGCAACTTCTGCTATTTCACTGGTGACATTTAACTGCGGCATATATGGTAGGTGGGCAGTTTCGTACGTGTGGAACGAATGTCCACTCTCGTGGATCAGGGTTTGGACATCATTATGGGTTCCCACGGAATTACTGAACACAAATGGTTTTCTTACAAGGTTTAAATTTGCACAATATGCCCCGCCGCGTTTATTCTTGCGGTTGGGTATATCCACCAGTTTGTCTTTGATCAATTGGTTGAAGTAAGCACCTAAAGCAGGATCCACCTGGTTGAAGATGGTCTGTGTCTTTTCGACCTGTTCTTCAACTGTCTTGTACGGCTTCAATGCCGGGCGGCCGAATGGATCGACATAATTTTTGATGTCGATATCCCATGGGCGGACGGACTCGATTCCCATCTGTTTGCCATGCCGCTCCAGTAACCTGCGCACGGCGGGGACGACGACAGCTTCAATGGCAGAATGGAAATTGAGACAATCCTGCGGGGAGTAGTCAAAACGGTACAACTCCGCCCATTTAAAAGCACGGTAATCCTTTTTATCCGCATTTTTTGCGATCTGCTGACGCAGAGCCAGGTTTTTCACCCAGATGGCATTGATGGCATCCCGGTCAGCGTAGAAGCGCTGCATCTGGGCAACCCAGGCACGTTCGCGGATCTTCCTGTCGGGGGATTGTAAATATGGGCTGAGTTGGGAGAGGGTCGTTTCGGTTCCCTCCCAATCCACTGTTTGAGCTCCTGTGACCTTATCGTATTCGGTTCCCAGCTTTTGCTCTTCTCCTAATAATGTCAGGTTCTCCTCGCGGAAATTCTCCACCTCAGAGCGGTAGTTCCGCAATTGGATCTCAAACCCGGCTGGTTCCAGCTTACTTTCCAGCAGTTTCAGCTTTAGTTTCTGTTCATGCGCTTGGGCATTGGGGAAAATGGTATCAAAAAAGTTGGCAAACCTTTTCTCTGCAATTTCATCAACAGTGTTAATGGAGGCGGCGATGTAGAGGCGGTTATAGAGTTCATCTACACATTCTGAAACGCGGGACCATCCGGACAACCAGGATTCAACATTGGCAGCAGTAATCGCGGTTTTTTCAAGTTCCTGGTATCCCGGTTCAATATTGGACCATTCCCACCCGATCAGTTCTTCACTTGTTTTTGGCAGAGTAAAAGTCATAGTTCCATCCTTTTTCATTCTGATTCTAACAAAATAAGTTTATTCCGGCACCATCTTATGCCAGTTGGTCGCCTGTTGGTATGCATGCGCCATTTTCAGTAGAACATCTTCCTGAAAGTGCCTGCCCATCAATTGCATCCCGATCGGCAGGTGTTGATCATCAAATCCGACCGGGAAGGATATTCCGGGGACACCAGCCAGGTTGGCGGGCAGAGTGAAAACATCCTCCAGGTACATCGCCAGTGGATCTCCGCTGTGTTCGCCGAGCTTGAATGCGGTGGTTGGAGCTACGGGTGCGGCTATCACATCCACCTTTTCAAAGACCTGGTCGAAATCGCGCTTGATCAGGGTGCGTACTTTCTGCGCTTGCCCATAAAATGCATCGTAATATCCGGCAGAGAGTGCGTAGGTGCCCAGCATGATGCGCCGCTTCACTTCAGGGCCAAAACCTTCTCCCCGGGTAACTTTGAACTGCTCGATATATCCCGGCATGGAGTGGTGATGACCGAAGCGCACGCTATCGTAACGTGCCAGGTTGGCACTGGCTTCTGCCGGGGCGATGATGTAATAAACCGGCAAGGCATATTCTGTGTGTGGAAGCGAAACGGGCAGAACCTCTGCCCCCAATAATTCAAACTGTGCGATGGCCTGGTGAACCGCCTTCTCCACTTCCGGCTGAATACCTTTAATGAAATACTCCTCCGGTACACCGATCTTTAGCCCTTTCAAACCAGAGCCATTATCAAGGTCGATCGAAGGGACGGGTATGTTTTGTGAAGTTGCATCACGCGGATCAAACCCGGCCATGGTTGAGAATATCATGGCGGCGTCTTCTGCACTTCGCGCCAGGCAGCCCACCGAATCAAGGGATGAACCGTATGCGATCAAGCCGTAACGTGAGACACGTCCGTAGGTGGTTTTTAATCCGGTGACACCGCAATACGAAGCCGGCTGGCGAACGCTGCCGCCGGTATCAGTACCCAATGCACCGAAAGCCATCCTGGCTGAAACCGCCGCAGCGCTGCCGCCGCTGGACCCGCCCGGTGTGTGTAGAAGATTCCATGGATTATGCGTAGGGCCATAAGCGGAATTCTCAGTGGAGGAACCCATCGCAAATTCGTCAGTATTGGTCTTGCCTAAAATGATCACTCCCGCATCCAACAGCTTGTCCACGGAAGTAGCAGTGAATGGCGGGACATAATTTTCGAGAATGCGGGATCCACAGGTGCAGCGTACCCCTGAAAGAGCCAGTACATCTTTGATCGCCAACGGGATACCCAACATAGGATGGAGTGGTTGTTCCTGGCCATGCTTGTGCCTGCTGGAAAAAGTAATCTGCCCGGTTGGCTCTGAACAGGGCTTCTTCCGGCGTGAGGGTGAGGAAAGCATGCAGATTAGCATCCTGATTTTGGATGCTCTCCAGGCAGGCTTTGGTCAGGTCGCGGCTGCTGATCTCCCCCGATCTCAACAGCGCAGCAGCCTGAGCGATTCCAAGTTCCAGCAGGTCTGTTGTCATTGATCAAACACCGGGGGTACTTTAAATTGCCGCTTTTCAGTTTTGGCGGCATTCTGGAGAACTTTATCTATCTCAAGCCCTGGAATCGGGATATCCTCACGCAGCAGGCTTTCTGTGGGTAAAACGCTCGAGGTGGCGTCAATATCGCTGGTATCGACTTGCTGTAAACGTGATGCATAATCCAGAATTGCGGATAATTGTTCCCGGTAAAGTGCCAGTTCTTCTGCTGTGAGGGACAGTCGGGCAAGGTCTGCTATATGGGAGACTTCATCAATCGTCAAGGCCATGAGGTAATTATACCAATGGTCAGCAGGTCTGCCTTGCGATTCGGTTTAATGGATTATTATGGCAGCCATTGCAGGTTGTAAGCATCCATCAGGATTTTCTCGCTGGTTCCTTTAGCCATATCCATCAACCATAATTCGCGGCCGCCGGTCAGTGAAGCCGTGTTGAATCGCAGATAGGCCAGCAGATCGCCATTCGGACTCCAGGCAAACCCGAGATGATTATCCACCGGTGATTTGGTCAGTGGCCGCGGATTGGTACCATCGCCATTCATAGCCCAAATTTGCCTGCCGGGTGTCCAGTTCTCCGGGTTGAGAAAGCGTCGGGCCAGAACCAATTGGTTTCCGACCGGTGAAAAGGTCGGAAGCAGGTCCTCCATGCGGTTATCACTGGTAAGCTCGCTGGTAGTGCTTTTTTGAGGGTCATATAAGATGATCTGGCTGTAGTACAGCGGTGTATTTGCCTGCCCGGTAGAATAATTGATATCCGGCGCAGCATAAGTTGTACCATCAGCCGACCAACTGCCGGGTTCGCCAGTGCCATTTGCCAGGCTGACCCGCTGGCCGCTGGCGGGATTATAGAACTGAAAAGCCACTGATGTCTCGTCATAGAATGCAAGCCAGCCGCTGGAAGACCAGGAAGGATCACGGGTGATATGGTTTTTTATCCCTGCCAGAACAGGCTCTCCTTCCGGTTTTCCGCCAGATAATTTCTGCATCCACAAAGCAGGAGCCGTCCCGGAAGTACCAGAACGATCAGCTTTGTGATAGATCAGGGTGTTCAAGTCAGGTGATATGCGCAGCTGCGTACAAACTGCATTCGGACAGGTACTGATATCCTCCACGGATTGATCGAGCAGATTTAGCTTGCGGATGATACTGCCATCGGGTGGAAGGACTGTCGAATAATAAAGTTGATGATCCGCTGTGATGGTGTAATCCAGGATTGACCCGGCTTCAGTATCCAGCTTTGTGACCACCAATCCTTTGGGGTCGATTGAATATACATCGCTGTGGGAGTTGTCGTCGAGTTGGAATAATAGCCAGGGATGCCTGGTGGTGAATTGCCAGGTTCGTCCGGTGATGAGCGGCATTCCCAGGGTGGATTTTATCCCGGGCCGGACGGTCACCTTGACGATCTGGTCCTGATCCCAGGGAACGGAAGGCGTGAAAACCAGGGTATTCCCGATCACCTGGAAAATCCCCGTGGTATTGGGGTCCATCACCAGGAGTTTTTCCACTCCCTCCGGTTTAATGGCAGTGGAAAAAGTGATCTGGATGGGCGAGTTTTGAAATATATCTGTGGCGTCTTGTTCCGGAAGGATGGATACGATCTTTGGCGTAAGCAGCCAGTATCCACCGGCTGCCAGTGCGGCAACGATTACCACAATTATGATCACCACGGTTCTTCGATCGATCATTTGGATGGATGCACCTTCCAATCAAATTATAGTAGCAAATCCGGTGGTTGGGATGAAAATCATCCTTACAGCCCCTTGACATTAACGTAACGTTATAGTTTATACTGGGGACATGTTTACAGTAAAGCAGCTTTCCAAAATGGCAGGCATCACTCCACGCACTCTGCACTACTACGACGAGATCGGCCTCCTCAAGCCGTCCCAGGTCGGCGATAACGGCTATCGCTTCTACGGGGATGAGGCGCTGTTAAGTTTGCAGCAGATCTTGTTGTACCGCGAGCTGGACATGCCGCTGGAAGACATCAAAAAGATCATGGGACGCCGGAGCTTTGACGTGTTGACCGCGCTGGAAAGCCACAAGGAACAGCTTTACAAACGGATCGTTCAAATGGAGCGGTTGATCACCACCGTCGAAGATACGATCCTGTATATGAAAGGAAAAAAGGAAATGAGCGAAAAACAATTATTCGAACCCTTCAGCGAAGAACAACAGGCTGAATACGAAAAAGAAGCCATGCAGATGTATGACCCCGAGGTGGTGAAGGCCTCGAACCGGAAGTGGAAAAGCTATACCAAAGAGGAAAAGCAGCGCATCGGCGAGGAAGGCGACGCTGCCTACCGTGAGATCGTTGCTGCCATCCCGCTTGGACCGGCATCCAAAGAGGCACAGGTGGGGGTGGATCACTGGCGCAAACACATGGATTACTTCTGGACGCCCAGTCCGGAACAGTTGGTGGGACTGGCACATCTGTATATAGATGATCCGCGTTTCAAAGCCAATTTTGATAAGATCGATCCACGCCTGGCAGAGTTCATGCTTGCAGCAGTGACCGAGTACGCTGCCCGGATGAAAAAATAATTACCCATCCCCCAACCCCTTCCCAATCCGGGAAGGGGCTTTTTGTATTTGTAGTTATTGATCTGCGAGGCAGATCAATAACTACATCATTTATTTTTTCCGGGGATACATGGGTCGGGGTAAAAAGTGATTTGATAAAAAGACTAAAGTAAACCACTCTACATAAGCTCTGTAATTAGTTTCAATTCTCTGTCTTGTCATATAATTATCTGCATGGACTTCTCATTTTTGTGGATCATCTTCGCCATGGCGGATTACGGGGTACTGCATTCCCTGCTGGCATCGAACCTGGTAAAAAATAACATCGAAAAGCAGAATCCCGCATTCTATGCCCGTTATTACCGGTTGATCTATAACTTTATCGGATTTGTCACACTCATCCCGGCCGGATTGCTGGTGGTACTCCTGCCGGACAAGGTGCTGTACAATATTCCTTATCCTTTCATCATGATTACATTAATGGTGCAGGGATTAGCCGGTCATTGGGGTACTGGTTGTTTTGAGCGGAACCGGAGCTGGATCGTTCCTGGGGTTGAACCAGCTCATGGGAATGAACGAAGGACCGGGTCGCTTGAAAACCGACGGATTCTACCGCTACATGCGCCACCCGCTCTACACCCTCAGCCTGATCATCATCTGGCTGCTGCCGTGGATGACGGTCAACCGCCTGGCGTTCATTGCCTCTGCCACGGCTTACCTGCTGATCGGCGCCATATTTGAAGAGCGCAAGATGCTGCAGGAATTCGGCGAGGAATACGCCCGCTACAAAGCTGCCACTCCCATGTTCATCCCCGATATCCGGAAAATCCTGGAGAAGTAACCGGAACCGTTATGCCATTCCTGTGGATCGCCCTTTCCTTCATCGCCGGCATCGCTGCAGCCTCGGAACTGGGCGGAAGTATCGGCTGGTGGCTGGCGGGGTTGGGCATTACTTTTTTCATTGGCGTCGGGATATTGATCGGGAAAAGATACCCGGCCATCGCAAAGCTTGGATGGATCATCCCGGCGACGAAGCTGCCGGCCTGCCTGCTGCCCACCTTCATCCTGCTGGGCGGAGTGTTGTATCTTGCGGTGCAGCCCCACAGCCAGCCCGGGGATCTGTTTTATTACAACGACTCCGATCGGACCCTTTCCATCACCGCAGAGGTGACCGAACCGCCGGATTACCGCACCCGCAGTACGCTCGCAGTGCTCAAGATCATCAATTTCAGCGTGGATGGCACGACCTACCCGGGCGGGGAAAAGGTGATGTCCATGATGCCGGCCAATACTCCTCTGGAATACGGCGACCGCCTCACCCTGTATGCCCGACCCGAAACACCCTTCGAGGATGAGGATTTCTCGTACCGGGAGTACCTGGCTACCAAACAGATCTTCACCATCCTCTCTTACCCGCGCATTGAAACGCGCACTCCGGCCAGCGGCTTTTTGCCCGGGCTATGGCTGTATCGCTTCAGGGCGCACCTGATCGAGATCACAGCCAGGATCTTCCCCGCACCCGAAAGCGGCCTGATCACCGGCATCATCCTGGGTCCGCGCAACAACATTTCCGATGACCTGTACAATGCCTTCCGCAACAGCGGTACATCGCATATCATCGCCATCTCAGGGTTCAACATTGCCATCCTGGCTGCGTTGATCTCGGCCATCTGCTTGCGCGCGTTCGGACACTGGAAAGGAGCGATCACCGCGCTCATTGCCATTGCCCTGTATGCCATGCTGGTCGGAGGCGGAGCCTCGGTGGTGCGGGCGAGCATCATGGGTGGATTGGCCATCATGGCGCAGCAGATCGGGCGCAAGCAGGCCGGGTTGAATACCCTGGCATTGACCGCTTTCGTGATGCTGCTGTTCAACCCCATGCTGCTGTGGGATGTGGGCTTCCAGCTCTCCTTCTTTGCCACGCTGGGATTGGTCTGGTTTGCCAGCCCGTTCCAGGAGGCGTTCAAGAATTTCGCCGCACGTTACATCCCCGAGGAACACCTGCAGCGCGTGGCAGATTGGACGGGTGAGTACTTCCTGTTCACCATCGCCGCGCAGATCACCACCCTGCCCGTATTGCTGTATCACTTCCACCAGGTGCCGTTTGCCCTGTTGATCGCGAATCCGCTGGTACTGCCGGCTCAACCGCCGTTGATGGGCTTTTCGGCCGCAGCCATGGCCGCGGGACTCATCTGGCTGCCGTTGGGCAGGATCGTCGGTCTGGTGGCAGTGCCTTTCACGACCTACACCATCCGCATCGTGGAGTGGGCGGCCGGGCTGAACCTGCCGGTGTACCGCGCTGCCAGCATCCCGCTGGCCTTCATCTTCGTGTACTTCGCGCTGCTGGCGGTCATTGTCTATAAACCCGAATGGAAGCTGAAGGTCAAAACCAGTCATCCAACCGGCGGCGGTTTTCGGTGGAGCGATCCTGGTCACCGTGCTGTTATGGCACATCGGGTTGGATGCTCCCGACGGAAAACTGCACATCACCCTGCTGGGCGGCAAGAACGCCGGGACGGTGTTCATCCAGACCCCGACCGGCAGATATATACTAATCAACGGCGGCGAGGATAAGAACGCGCTGGTTTCGGCTATCGATAAACGCTTACCCATCCATTTCCGGCAATTGGATTTCCTGATCCTGGCGCCGGGTTCATCCTCGGACCTGCTGGCGCTGCCGGGTGCCCTGCCCCAGCTTGAAGCGGGAAATATCCTGCAGGTGGGAGCGTTGCCCTCCTCCAAAGCGGCGACCAACCTGGACTATACCATCGGCACGATGGGCAAGACCATTCAGGGCATGGCCGTGGGTGACCGGCTGGACCTGGGCGATGGCGCGGTGCTGACCGTTGAAAGCGCGGAACTGGACTGGAAGCTGTTGAAGATCGCCTGGCAGGACTTCTCGATGCTGTTCGGTTTTGGCGAAGTGGATGCGGCTGCGCTGCCGCCCGCCGGGGTGGTGTACCTGGCAGAAGGGGACGAAGTGCAGTTTGAGAGCTTCCCGCCGCAGATGCTTGTGGTGGATGGGATGGAAAACGGGAATGCTGTTTCAACCCTCAGCACCCTGCAGCATGGCTGGCTCACCCTGACCACCGATGGAAGCCGGATGTGGGTCGAGGGGGAGAGGTAAAGTTTAGTTCGTCCCTCCTACGTCGGGAGGTTGTTATGGTTGAGTTTTTACAAATCACTGATTTCCATTCTCTAATTACTTTTTGTCCCGCCTGCTCTCCGACTACGTCGTATCGCATCGGGACTGCATTCCTCGTTGCACTCGTCATCTCATTTGCCCCGCTTGCATCCCGTCTTCGCCGGTTTGCAACGGGGCTGCATAACTAGCTTTGCTAGTTATTTGTAATGTAATGTTGTGATTCTTCGAAATTCCGCTCCTTCACTTTATAGTATATTTGTTCTATAATTAAATTATAAGCACAAAAACGGGGTTGTCTAGCTGTCATTAATGACAGGTGGGCCTGAAACAAATGAGTAACAATTTGAACAATTGGGGAGGTATTAGCACCAAAAACAGGTTTTCCAGCCGTCATTGATGACAGATGGGAGGGGAAAACAAATTATATATTATATAATTTAATTCAAACAGGCGAGAATGCATTGCCCATTTTTTGCGATCATTTTCAACAACCGGGAGAATCACATGAAGGACGATCTGGTCATTTTCGAAGGAACCAATATCCGCAGGCTTTATGATGATAAGACCGAAACCTGGTATTTCTCGGTGGTCGATATCCTGCAGGTCTTATTACAGCAACCGGATTTTCAGACTGCCAGAAAGTATTGGAATAAACTGAAAGAACGCTTGAATAAAGAAAGTAGTCAGTCGGTGACAAAATGTCACCAACTGAAATTGGAAGCCGCCGATGGAAAAAAATACCTTACAGATGTTGCCGACCCGGAAACGTTGCTCCGGTTGATCCAATCTGTGCCCAGCCCCAAAGCAGAGCCGATCAAACTTTGGCTGGCGAAGGTCGGTTATGAGCGCATGCAAGAGATGACAGACCCTGCCCGTTCACTTAACCGTGCCCGTGAGACCTGGCAAAAACACGGTCGCAGCGAAAAATGGATCCAGCAGCGGATGATGGGACAGGAAACCCGCAATAAACTTACCGATTATTGGAAGACTCATGAAGTCAACGGCAGTGATGAATTTGCCATCCTCACCAATATCATTCATCAGGAATGGACGGGGGTGTCGGTGAAAGAGCATAAAGACATAAAAGGGCTGCAAAATCAGAATCTGCGCGACCATATGAGCGAAGCCGAGTTGATCTTTACTGCCCTGGCAGAGCTTTCCACCCGCCAGATAGCTGAAAGTGTGCAGGCAACCGGGCTACCCGAAAATGCTGAAGCGGGAATGTTGTTTCAACCCTCAGCACCCTTCAGCATGGCTGGGTCACCCTGACCACCGATGGACGCCGGATGTGGGTCGAAGGGGAGAGATAACACCATTTTGGTTACATCATAAGGAGGCAAATGGTATTTCCAGATATTATTAGGAATGATTTGAACTTTTCCGGATATGCTGAACCAATATATTCATTTCTTAATCGATCTGCACGAGATTCATCTTGTAGAATACGGGAATTGATTGAAGCTTGGTTTAGACATGTTCCGAGAGTAGAACAAACAGATTTACTTCCACGATTAACATCTTGTGATGATCAAGAATTGATTTCAGCGTTTTTTGAACTGTATTCATTTGAATTGCTAATCTGTTTAGGGTATTCTCTGAGAATTCATCCAAGTATTAATCCAAAATTATCTAAAAAACCAGATTTTTTCGTTCAAGGATATAACGAGGAATTTATCCTTGAATCTGTTATTGCTAATGGCTTTTCAAAAAAAATACGAAAAAGTCAATCATTTGTTAATTTGACTTTTGATAAAGTCGATGAAATATATTCAAAGGACTTTTTAATAGATATAAAAATCAGGGGAAATGCCGATTCTCCACTACCTAGCCTAAGAATAAAAAGAGAAATTCAAGATTGGGCTAATTCCCTTAATTATGAAGAAATTAAGGGAATTTATTATTCTGAGGACGGAAAAATGCGATTCCATTTAAAGTATTCGAATACAATGGCGTTAAATTAATAGCGAAACCAATACCAAGAAACATGCAAAGGGGAAAACCGGGACGCTTAATTGGTTCACGAATGGAAGGATATAATGAAATTAATACTAAAGAAGCCATTAGGCGCGCGATAAAAAAGAAAACTAGCCGGTATGGCACTTTAGAAATTCCTTATATATTATCAATAAATGTAATATCAGCTTTTTGTGATACAGATGATGTAATCGATGCCTTATTTGGAACTGAACAATTTACTTTTAACATTGATGAATTAAATGCGACTCCAGTACCAAGTAGAGCAATGGATGGTGCATGGTTCATGAAAGGAACACGGCTTAGCGGTGTTCTTATAATTAAAAACATTAATCCATGGACAATTGCTCAACGCAATGTAACTTTATACTTAAATCCTTGGGCGAGTCACCCGTATAACGGGGAACTACGACAACTTCCGCATGTTGATATTAATAGTGATGGGAGAATTTGCTCTTATAGCGGTAAAGACATACGAGTAATTCTTGGGCTTCCCGAATGTTGGCCTGAAAACATATAAATTCGCACTTTCGCTTAATGTCGTAAACTAATAGGTTGTTATTCTCTTCGATTCTGTTTGTATTGCAAGATCGAAGATTATTTCTCTTTCACTAGGGAGAAGGTATGATATTCAGCCTTTTGTTCTTCTTCGACACGAAGGCTTATTGACCATTTGGTTTAATTTATAGCAAGTAGTAGACTTATGTAACTTTTAAGCAACTCTTGATAACCTTCGGTTTCTTTTTGTAGACTTTTACAATTATGATTTTTTTTCATTGAAAAGGCTGATTTTATCTTACTAAAACAGTCTTACCTATATCCTTCCGCCAAAATCAGTGATATCTTCTTCTATCTCTTCGTCAATGATGGGCATTTCAGGATATAACAAACTGAGCCTTAACCCTATATCCCGTATAATTTTTTTGCATTTTTCTGGATGTAAAATTACAAACTGGAATAAATACTCAGTCGAGTCATTCAGTGTATCAAGGTATGGGGTTCCATTAAAAATAATTGCCCCATTTTTTGTAGAATTTTGAAGAGGGAAAATTACAAAAGTCCCTGCTTGTACTTTAATACGATCATTATTATAAGGTGCAATAATTGGTGTCGGTGGTAGTTGATCAAATTTTGAGTTTTTTTCATTATATATATCTTGTATATATTCCTTATCCCATGTAGGTAAATGCTCAGTTATTTTGTTATGCATCAACATTTTCGGTAATAACACCCACACCGAAGGTAATCCAAAATTAACAAAAGATCTTTTATCTCCGCTTGGTCCAATAAAGTTTTTCCATTTTTTCCTTTCAAGGAAATAGAAATAAATTGCAAAATAAAATGCTACATCTGCTTTTTCCGACCAGTCTAACAACCTTGTTTTTATCTGATAATGTTGCATATTACACATCCATAGATAATCGTTAGCCGGTTTGTCTGAATTCATTAAATGCGAATTTCTTACTCTAAATAATTTAAGACGCAACTTTTCTTTAAGTTTAAGGTTATCCCAAGCAACAGAAGACCAATTCCCCTTTGCTTCTTCGTCAATACTCCTATACAAACTAGGCAATAGATGCCATTTATGGGATGCTTGTCCACGGAACCAAAGTTTTTCGTTTTTATGCTTATCTATAAATTTACTATAAACAGTGTCATGAGGTTGACTTAGTATGTTAAGAAATTCGTCATATGAATGTATACACATCAAATTCGAAAATGACATAATTTCATCCTTATATTATCTATGTAGAACTGCATCAATAAAAGCCATACAAGAAGAAAAACTTCTTTCTCTGGGAAAATAACTATTAAATTTTCCTAAAGTTGCTCCAACCATAGAATTTTGCATTGCGCTAACAATTTTTTCACATTTTTCATCTAACGCAGTAATTGCTCCCAACTTAATTAGACTATAGACCCAAGCGTCTTGACTATGAAAATTTGTTAATTGTATCTTTTGATAATCAGAATTAAATAAGAAATCCTTTCGAGCTTCCAATTCCGTTATATTTTTCCCCTCACGATTAATGCATTGTTTATTAAGATTATCATTTACTAAATTGGTATATTCCTCCTTCCCAATCCTTAATGTTTTTATCATTAAATAATCAGCGCAGGTTTCTGAAACATATTGCATCGCATGTAAAAAAAAGGTCGAAAATAATTGGCAATTCGAAAACACAAACTGCTTTAAGTATTCTTTAAACCAACTAACGTTTTCTTCGGTTAATTCGTTCAGACGAAATGCACTTAAATATTCATATAATTGGAGAACATTCCCTTGGGAATTGACCTTTGATATTTCATCTTCACTTATATCAAAATATTTAAATATGTGGTTTACGATTTCATCAAAAGCATCCTCTTCTTTTATAAAAGTATCTTCAAAAACAGTAGAAGCTATATTTGCAATAGCATCATTTTGATTCTGTAAATGGCTTAAATCAAATCTACCATCCTTAATGATTTTATATATTTTGGGAGATATCAATTTATTTAAATAATCTATTGCATTGAAAAAATGGCTAGAAAACAAGTCTACAATAGCAGAATTTAATGTGTGATTGGCATTAAGAAAGAAATCCGTGAAATAATTCTCGCAAGTCATTTGGCATGAATAATCTAACGATTCAGCATAAAAATATCCATGACCGATTTCGTGTACAACATATGGTATTCCAAACTCTAAATTAAAGAATGAAGATATATCTAAGCGGATGGTTGTAAGTTTTATTTTTGCATTATATGAAGCGCTAGGAAATAAGACATAAGAAACAATTTTCGTTGAGTTGTCCATTGTGGTTAAAAAATTTGTGTAACTTTTAGTTTCTTCATTAATAACATTTTGGAATTCTTCGACTATTATCGAGTAGACGGATAAAATCCCTCGCAAAGAACCAACAAATTTTGAACTAAAAGCCGGAGATTCGAAAATATGGGGAGAAGCTTGTGTTTGGGCCTGAATATATGCAGAAATATCTAATAGCGCATCTTCAAAAGTTTCTAAATCCGGAGTTTTCCGACTAACATGCAGCATTAACAGCT
Source organism: uncultured Chloroflexia bacterium (assembly GCA_963827895.1). Lineage (GTDB taxonomy): Bacteria > Chloroflexota > Anaerolineae > Anaerolineales > Anaerolineaceae > PNON01. The sequence continues at coordinate 257,741 of CAWHCY010000017.1, forward strand.
CTCCGTTTTGAATTATTCTAATTTCTGCTTTAGAAAAACCTAAATCGAACAAAATTAACTTAATAAGATCCTCCATGACTGCTTGTAGATATTTCTCGACACGTGAATCTGTTAAAGTTGAACGACTGGCTAGAAAGTACATTCTAATTAATCTATTAAGGGAAATCACTAGAGATTCTGGCAATAAATTGTTGTCCTCAATAAAATTAATTGGATTAATTAATTTCTTTTTTCCTCGAGTAATTGGTTTTTGTTTTATTACTATATTTTTGGAAATCCTATGCTCTGTTACATTGTCTTCGTTGTAATCATTCTTCATTAATAATCTTGTATTGGTATATTTAATATTTTCATGATAGAAGGGATTGGTTGGATCAAGAAGCGGGAGAACATTAGGGGTTTTCGATATGAAAAGATTAATAAATTCACTTAATAAAATTTCCTTTAATTCAATCTCTTCATCATACCGGCCCATTAAATGTGAAACGTGGTTATCGTTATTCACCAATGATGAATTTATAATAGAGTATACTTTCCCGTATGATTCTCTATTCTTTAACCGACTAAAGAGAGGCTCTTATCTTTTCCTCAACAACCCCATTATCTAAAATGATTTTCTTAGAAAAACCAGCTATTGAATAAGTGGAATGTATATTTATTCCATTTATCTTCATGCCCCTAATCATCAATATCATTTTATTGACATGTTCAAAACTCTCAAGTCTTGCGACTAACACATAATCCGAAAAGCCTAAAGATGAAAAAAGTTCCAAATCAACTCCATGAACTTTTGACAACTTATGGTAAATCAAATTTTCAATTTTGGAAAAAGTGACCTGCTTATTTGCAGCTCCAATTTTAATCTCAGTTATCATCAAAAACGGTTTGCCATAATTATAGTTAAATATTGCTGATGTTTTTTCTGCCGATTTTGGGGAATATAGACACATCCTCTGTTCTTCAAAATCGAATAAATCATCTTCATCGGCGTTATTCGAGCTAATTTCGTGTTTATGATGAATATAATAACTTTGTAATTCAGAAACATTCTGAATTATTAAGCCGTCATAATAGCCAAGAACGTGGAAATGATAATTTGGAGAAAAACAAAGGCTGTCGGGGGGTTTATTAAATAACCGTATAAGATAACCGCTATAGTTTTTTTCACTGGCTGACAAATTAAATCTCCCCAATACAAAGATAACAAATCTATCGAATAATAGATTTGCTTCCGGTTATAAATATACTAGAGTAATTTATTTACTTATTTTCAGTCGAAGATGGATCAATAGTAGGTTCGACCCCCTTAATTACTAAAGAATACCGAAGAGCATCCTCCAGCCTCTTTGGTAACTCACTAGGCAAGTAAAAGGAACTCTTGGATGAACCCTTTTTCTTTAATACAATTTTATTACTGGTTTTGATAGTCATAAAATTCCCTCAAAATCGATAATTTCATAAGCATATATGACGAGCTTAGCATAATAGCATATATATGTCAATACTTCAAAGTTACAAATACATTACAAGTATTTGTGATATATGCAATTCTATAGTTAAATTAATCTATTATACACCCATAAATAACTATTAGAAGACTCTCGTTTGAGCTGGGGTCCTCACTGCGCGTGCTTTTTGACTGCAGGTCTCCGGGGATTTGTTAAGTATTTGATTACAAAAGATAAATAAAACCGAAATACTTGTATACTGAATTGAATAACTAATATTTAAACTTACTCCGGTAAATCATCTTATTCAGGAACCATAAAAGAGGTCCCATGAGCACATTATCTTACCAACAGAATACTCCTGCACCTAAAAAATCCAACAAGGTCTGGATCATCGTTGTGATCGTTTTGGTAGTCTTATGTTGTCTGTGTGTCGTTGTGGGTGTCGGCGGATATGGCGGCTATCAATTTCTGCAAAGCAGCGGCACCGGGTTCGGAGAGATGTTTGAAAGTAATCCCTCGGGGCAAGGCAGTACCGGGGGAGATGCAGACGATCAATTGCAGGTCATCAACCGATATTCCACAGCCGAGCGTCGAGCTGCCCAGCCTGTTCGGGGTGGAGCTGGGGATGAAGTGCGCTGTGAACGATGCGGATTTTCCTATAAAAAAGTTCCCGGTTACACAGTTAATAATGATTGGGAAGTCTTAATAACAATGACAGCTCCTGGCGCAAACGAGAAAATAGGTCCACTTATTCTGCTGGCGGGCGGCGTTCCGGATGAAGGGTTCACACAGGATGGCCTGATCAAGGCGATGAAAGATACTCCCCTGACTTACTCCAACCAGAAGAATATTAAAGTGGACGGGGTGAGCGCGGTGAGTTTGGATGCAAGCGGCACGCTGGAGGGGGTTGAGATAAAGGGTCGAAGTGTTGGTGCGCTGGTTACCCCTAAACAAATGTTCACGATCGCAGCGTTCGCACCGGCAGATAAGTGGGAGGAATTGCGTCCCTATTTTGAAGCCGTGCTGGATTTTATATCCTTTTTCGAGCCTGTTCCCGCGCCAACAGAAACCGTGGAACCTTAACCCGCAGGATGGCCGGCACAAGGGCAAAACACCGTCGAATGAAGTAATGGTTTTACTGAAGACGAAAGTTTAAAAATTATCAACCAGGCACAGGCCAGGTAACCCAGACCGGTTCAGCATTCTCGGGGATCACGCGGTATGCCTGCCCAAGATCCATCCCTTTTACTTTGCAGATCACGGTAGCCAGGGCAAACCCGTGCGAGGTGATCAGCACTGCACCTTCGGGGAACTGGTTGGCGATATCATCCATGGCGGCATACATGCGGGCAGCCACTTCACTGACCGTTTCCCCGCCAGGCGCACGCATACCGGTCGGGTCTGTGGTACGCATTTCCCACAATCCGTTATACTTTGCTCTCAGCACTTCAACCAGCTGTCCTTCCCACTCTCCCTGGTTGATCTCCCGCAGGCGCGGGTCAACATTGACCGGTGCTTTCAGCACAGCGGCAAGGATATCGGCGGTCTCTCTGGCCCTGATCAGGTCGCTGGAAAATATGGCTGAAAATGATTGGCCGCTCAATTGCCTGGCAAGGGTATGCGCCTGTGTTTTCCCCACCGAATTGAGGGCTACATCACTTTGACCCTGGTAGCGTCCTTCCAAATTCCAATCGGTTTGTCCATGCCGTATCAAACAAAAACGGGTCATTTTTTATAGCGCTCCATGTAAGCAGGGACGTCGATCATGGGCGGCCGCTCGTGTTCGGCGATTTCCTCAACATCCAGGTAATATCCGCCATTGGCAAAACGGATCAACTTCATGGTCTTGTTTACATCTTCAATAATGGCTCTTTCATAGCGGGCTTCCAGTTTTCGCAATACCGTTTGGATGATGGCGAAAGACATTTTGCTCAATGCTTCAAGCCCCTGGTTATGATGGATACGCTCCAACAGGTCAACCTGCGCAATGGAACGCAGGCCAAACTGCTCAAAGATATCGATCAGCAACCCTGTCTCCACCCCGTATCCCGAGAAGAAGGTTGCCTTTTCCAGGGACTCCCGGCGGCCGGCGTATTCCCCGGATAGCGGTTGGATCACCCCGGAAAGGCCGGGATAAAAGAGGTTTAGCAATGGCCGGGCAGTGAGTTCGGTCACCCGTCCACCGCCGCCGGCCTGCAATATCTTACCCATCCTGAGCGGCCGTTTGTAGAATCCTTTTACGAATTGAATACTACGATTGAGGAGCAGCGGACCAAGAATGCCATACACGAAACGGGGATGGATATTCACAATATCCGTGTCGATCCAGACGATGATGTCACCCGTGGTAACCAGAAGACTTTTCCATAGGGCTTCGCCTTTTCCGGCCCGTGCGCCCATTTCAGGCAATATTTTTTGGTGAATGTACACAGGCACTCCCAGGTCTTCAGCGATCTGGCGGGTTGAGTCACTTGAATCAGAATCGATCAGTATGATCTCATCGATCAAAGGCACATCGTCCATGAGAGCTTTTTTTATGGTTGAGATCACCTTGCCGACAGTTTTTTCCTCATTCAATGCCGGCAAGGCCAGGCTGATGGTAGAACCCTGCTTCTCTTTCAACTCCATGAGCTGCTTTAGATTCGCGAATTCATCGGCATGGAAGGTGTTTTCTGCAAACCATTTATCCACAAGGATGGAGATCGCCCGGGCACCGGCGGTTTCATCGAACATCGATTCCGAGATGGGTCTTTTGGCTTTGACCACCATGACCGTGGCTTTGGAATCACGCAACAGTTTTTCTGCTACCGGGCCTATGGAAGAACTACCCATCCTCTTGGAGGCTGTCACACCCAGAACAACAAAATCATAGTGATTGGATTCTTCAAAAATAGTTTTCGCGACATCATCTGTAACGATCGAGCGTAAGTTAACCTCAGGCATTTGCTCCAGAATATGCTTTATACCTTTGAAGGGTGCATCGTTGACCCCGCCGGTTATATCGAGGTGCAAGACATCCTGGGTGGCCGGCTTTAATCGCATACAGACCTGGAGGGCAAGATCTGCGTGCGGTCCGCCTCTGACTGCGATCAGGGTCCGGTCCAGTTTTACGATCGCTGCACCCCGCACGATGGCAACATTACAATGTGAAGTTGACAACACCTCCGAAAGGTCGATACCGCAGGATACCTGCCCATCCTTCGATTCAATGATAAACAGATCCGGTTCTTCGAGTTTGATCACCTCTTGAAGGTCGATCCAGGGTGTCTCAGAGACGATCACTGTTGATTTAAAGTGAGTAGTCGAATCACTTAACGAAAGCAATCGCTTGCGGATCTTCCGGGCGATCAGCGCACCAGCGCTTACCGGTTCGCCCTCCTTGATCGGCACAACCCCTACCAGGATCACTTCCTGAGCGATCACTTTTGCCAGCTTTAGGGCTGTCAACCCGGAATCACCGGGTTCGATAGTCACCAGCGCTGTCATTATTTGTCCAAGGGGAGCGCTCATTAAGTTACCTCCTTTAGGATCGGTTCAATAAATTTGTAATAGATCGATTCCCAGGTATAACTACGTTTTACGCGGCGCGACAATCGCGAGGTCGCTTCACTTTCCATCCGATTCACGATCAGCCTGGCGATTTCTTTTGGATCGCCTTCCGGGTCGAAGTAACTGACATCCTTACCGGCCAGTTCACGCAGCACTTGAATATCAGCGCAAAAAACAGGCATGGAACTGAATGCGGCTTCAATAATTGGAATACCAAATCCTTCCTCGCGGCTGGGAAAGAGCAAAGCATTTCCGAGCCGGTAAAAATCTGCGATCACTGCATCGGGCAACATGCCCGGGGAACTCTCAGCCAGGAAATGCACTATTCCCTGCAGTTTAAGCTCATTTCGTAAGTGTAACAGTTTTTCCTTGTAGCCTTTATTGGCGGGATTATGAGGTCCTTCAGGTCCGGTGATCACCAGCATGGCTTTGGGGTAATCATTCACCAGCTCAGCCATGATCCGTAAAGCCAGTTCAATATTCTTACGCGGTGTCAATCGAACAGGCAACAGAAAAAGAGGGTCGGCTTCAAACAGATTCAATTGATCGACTATCTGGATGGTTCGGGTTTCCAGTTTATAGAAAGCGTTCAGGTTGACTCCATTTGGAATAACCTGAATCTCCTCCTTATCAATTCCGAGTAAAGCACTCAATTCCTGCCGGCGCATCTCAGAAACCACAACCTGTTTAACTCCTTTCCAGGGCGTCCGTAACAGATTCCAGGGGTAACCATCATGCATATCATGCCTGTAGCGTGGAGTAGTCCATGCCAGGTCATGATGCCAGAGGATGAGCTTCGGAAAACCCGGCTGTTTACTCGCTTCATGAATTGCCGCAGTCAATGGCAGGTTTTTATGCAGTGAGGCAATGTTATGCACGATCAGCACATCATATTTCTTTAACTCGTCTGATAATTCATTTTTGATCTCATCCCGAAGTGTATCAAATGCGGGTGTATAGCTGCCTTTGTCGAGAAGGGCTTTCACTTGCATCACATCCGGGTGGCGGGAATCCATCCGGGGAAAGACATGGACGGGAATTCTTTCGTCAAAGGATTTTCCCCGCCCGACAATAATTGTCACCTGATGCCCGGCTTTGGTCATCAGCCTGGCGTGGTGCGCCAGCACACTTTCCACGCCGCCCACAATTGGCGGAGATGAATAGTGAAGCAGGGCAATTCTCATATCAACTCACCAAAACAATCAGCCAATAATAAACCGAGACGGCGTTCCAGCATGGTGTAAGAAAAATAGCGGCGAGCCAGTTCATAGTTATGATCACATTGTTCAAGCGCTACTTCAGGATGCGTAAGGATATACCGTGTATCCTCAAGGGTTTTTTCACTGATAAACCCGTCAAATTCGATCACCTGGAATCCTTTGGGTTTAATGTCTGCTTCATAGATGGAGTAATTGTTCACGATCAGAGGACGTTTGTAGTAAATCGCTTCAAGAAATGCATTTCCGAAACCTTCTTTGGAGGATGGATAGGTGACCAGGTCTGCGTGGGGGTAGACATCCGCCAGAGTGTATATCTTCCTGCCATCAGCGGTTAATCTTCGTTTATCCCCTACAATATCAGACTCAAATCTGACGGAAACATTCAATAATTCGGCAAATTCACGCACACGCTGTTCATATGTACTGCCTTCATCCCCCGACGCATGCGAAATTACCAGTTCTGCAGGCAATCCAAGCCGGCGGGTTAATTCGATGGCATGTTCGATCCCTTTTCGCTGGATGATCCGGGTCGGTTGCAAGATCAAGTATTGATCGGGCGCCACACCCAAATCAGCCCTGGCAGTAAGTGCATATTCATCCAATTGTGGTGGAGGAGAATCAAAATCCATCACATTGGGAATAACCATTGAATTCAAGCCCAATCTTGAGGCAAGTTGATGGGCCTGGACCGAGTTTATGACAACATGGCGAATGGAAGGCAGGCTGGGAGGAAATGCTGAAGCCAGGTAATCGCGAACTGAGTTGTTAAAAAAGCGCTGCCGCTCCCAGTAAAAATCATGGTGGTGAGCGATTACAGGATAGCCGGTTTCAGCAATAAATTCAGTGATCGCCAGACCAAGCGGTAAGTTGATCGGAATGGTTAAAGCATTCTCCACGATCAACGCTTCCAGCTGGAATTTTTGAGCAAATTGATAAAGATGCTCCTTGAAGTAATTTTTAAATTCCTCAATGGTTTTCGTTATTCTGGCAGGACGGATAAAGACTGAAAAGAAATCCTGATGCAGAGATTCAATTTCCGGGTGCGCTTTGCGATTTTCGTGCAATTGTCCCCAGTCTCCGTTATATACTTCCTCGTTGATGGCATCGATCACGGGATGCCGATAAAACGCTTCCGGGATGACATAACTGCGTTCAGGTGGACGATCGCATTGACCGCAGAAATAATAGCACTCATGGCCCATCCGCTGAAGAACCTCCGCCCATTTCGCGGTCTCAAGCGAAACGCCATCTGTTCCTTCAAAGCGAGTGGATATAAAGCCGATCTTCCTGGAATTTGTCATATCATTCTCCATACCTTATATTACCCCGAAACTGATACTGTACAATAAGGGGGATGAAACCTAATTCTATTTATATGCATTTAGCCAGCATATATGGCGATGAACGTGCGGGTCCCATCGAACAGCGGGTATTAAACTTAATGGATCGTTATCGAGGCCGGATCCCAGTTCCAGCAACAAGGGAATTATCTGAACGGAGCTCCATCCTCATAACTTATGGAGACCAGCTTCAAAAACCACATCATCCACACCTGGAAACATTGGCAGAATTTTGTGAATCACATCTGCGGGGTGTTGTCGATACGATCCACGTTCTGCCATTTTTTCCTTGGTCTTCTGATGATGGATTCTCGGTCAAAGATTACCGCAAAGTGGATCCAGCCTTAGGCGATTGGCAGGATATTGAAAGGCTTGGGAAATCGTTTCGGCTGATGTTCGATGGTGTGATCAATCATGTTTCCGTTCAAGGTGAATGGTTCAAGAAGTTTCTGGGTGGTGAAATGCCATATAGTGATTATTTCCTTACCATCGATGGTAACCCCGATCTTTCAAGCGTCGTTCGTCCACGCGCACTTCCCTTGACCACTGAGTTTCAAACCGCGACAGGTGTAAAGCGAGTATGGACGACATTCAGTACTGACCAGGCAGACCTCGATTTTCATAACCCGGATGTTTTGCTGGATATTTTCGATATCTTGTTGATGTATGCTCAGAAAGGTGCACAGTTTATCCGGCTGGATGCAATAGCCTATTTATGGAAAGAGATAGGGACAAGCTGCATACATTTGCCACAAACCCATGCAATCATCCAGCTTTTGCGATCAGTCCTCGATGAAGTAGCCCCTCACGTTCAAATTGTTACCGAGACCAATGTTCCGCATGAAGATAACATCTCCTATTTTGGTAATGGAGAAAATGAAGCCCAGATTGTGTACAACTTTGCGCTTCCCCCTCTCGTTTTGCACACATTTCATACTGGGGATGCAACTGTGCTCACAAAGTGGGCATCCAGTTTGAACTTACAATCAAACCGTACCACGTTCTTGAATTTTTTGGCTTCACACGACGGAATCGGATTGAACCCTGTCCGGGGGTTATTAACTGATGCAGATATCGATCGCCTGGTTGCAAAAACATTGGCACACGGCGGGTTGATCTCTTATAAGCAAAATCCGGATGGCACCCAAAGTCCTTATGAAATGAACATCAACTATTTTGATGCTCTATCTGATCCCACCAGTGATGAGCCGCTTGATTTTCAAGTCAGCCGTTTTATGGCAGCCCAGGCAATTATGCTGTCACTACGTGGAATTCCGGGAATATATTTTCATAGTTTGTTTGGTTCCCGGAATTGGAACGAGGGTGTAACAGAAAACCGGACGCAATCGGACTATTAACCGTCAAAAACTGGAAATTGAGCTCCTGGAAAATGACCTGAATGATCCTTTATCACTCAGGTCACAAGTATTTACGCAGTTATACCCAACTATTGTTGCGCCGTTCATCTTCTTCTGCATTTCATCCACATGGTGGACAAAAGATATTGGACCTTACCCCCGGTGTGTTTGCGGTTTTACGAAGTTCACCGGATGGCGATCAGAAAGTCCTGTGCCTTCAAAATGTTACACCCCGGACCCAATCTGCCGGCAGCTATTCTTTGGATCCTTACCAAACCCTTTGGATAAACCAACCATAATTGCCGGGAAAAATATTTCTTTAATTAATTTCGTCCATGTACGCATCATCAAATTTCATTTACAGTAAAGCGATAAATATCGGGGTTACCAGTATGAAAATGAACGTCGACCCTAAATTTGCCGGGCTTGAAAGACTAAAAGCCACCCATTCAGCACAGATCGATGCCTTTGAAGAATGGGCGGCACGCGGGGAGTGGGAGCTGTTCCACTCCAGCCACTATGACTGGTGGGTATTCCCCATCCACAAACCCAGCGCCTACGGGCTGGAATGGACGGTTTATGAAGGTGAAGTATCCATTCTAAAACAGGATGCGCAATTCATCCGGAAATACCAGAGGGGTGTGGAACTGGTCTCGGCTTCCTGGGGTTGGGATCTTCTGCAGAAGGATTACATCCTCCATGCCGGCACCGGACAAAGCTGGCATCAGTGGCCGGTGCGGTTGTTCAAGGCGGCACTATCGGTCCAATTATTCGGCTATGGTGAGCTATTTTCCTCACTCAAGATGTACGCTCTGAACCTGATGCGGCAGGGCGAATCAATGGAATTCAACGGCCATGACCTGTCGTGGCTCTTCACCACCGGAATTGATCCCCGGCCGTGAATTACCAGCAATTCAATATTTGGTTTAGAATAGAACCAGAAATAATTTCGATAAAAATACTTCTCTTCCGAGGAACCCAATGGAAAAAACAAGTGATCGCTTCATTCGTTACATCAAGGTCGATACCCAATCTGACCATGATTCCGAGTCCCATCCGTCCACTGCCAAGCAATTCAACCTGGCCAAAATGCTGGTGCAGGAGCTGTTAGGATTGGGTCTGAAAGATGCCGCTGTGGATGAGAATTGTTACGTCATGGCCACCCTGCCGGCAAACACCAGTAAAGCCATTCCCGCCATTGGATGGTTAGCTCACATGGATACCAGCCCGGATGCATCCGGTGAGAATGTGACTCCGCGGCTCATCCCCGACTACGATGGGAAACCCATTGTGCTGGATGCAGCCACGCAGACCATCCTTTCTCCGGTCGATTTTCCCGATCTGCTGCAATACATTCACCAGCCCCTGCTCACCACCGATGGCAAGACCCTGCTGGGTGCGGATGACAAGGCCGGTGTGGCAGTCATCATGTCCATGCTGGAGCACCTGGTCACCCATCCGGAAATCAAGCATGGCAAACTGTGCGTTGGTTTCACTCCCGATGAAGAAACCGGGCATGGTGTGGATTTCTTCGATGTGAAGAAATTCGGCGCTGACTTTGCCTATACCATCGATGGCGGAGAGCTCGGAGAGCTGGAATACGAATGTTTCAACGCCTCAGCGGCGAAGATCCACATCCAGGGACGCAACATCCACCCCGGGAAAGCCAAGAATAAGATGGTCAACTCGATCCAATTGGCGATGGATCTGCATGCCATGCTGCCTGTGGATCAAAGATCGGAATACACCGATAAATATGAAGGCTTCTTCCATTTGATGTATTTCGAAGGCACCGTGGAAGAGACCACCATCGGGTACATCATCCGCGACCACGACCGTGTCAAGTTCGAGCAAAAAGAGCAGGTGCTGCGTGAAGCCGTCAATTACATGAATCAACGCATTGGCAGCGACCGCATCAAGCTGGAGATAACCGAACAATACCAGAATATGAAGGAAGCGATCCTGCCGTTCATGCATGTCGTGGATTCGGCGAAAAAAGCGATGGAATTGGTGGGGATAAAACCCATCATCATTCCCATCCGCGGTGGAACTGATGGCTCCAGGTTATCTTATATGGGATTACCCACCCCCAATATTTTTACGGGTGGGCATAATGGCCACGGAAAATATGAATATCTGCCGGTCAACTCACTTGATAAAGCGGTGGAAGTTGTACTGAAGATCATCGAGCTATATGCCGATAACGACTAATGTGACAAACTTCATCCTGTAATATTGACAAATGAACTTGACTCAAAATTATAGGCATGATAACCTAGACTCAGTTTGATTAGCTAATTAGCTGAAAGGATAAACAATGGCCACATATATCATTACTGATGACTGCATCTCCTGCGGAGCCTGTGAACCCGAATGCCCCGAGAGCTCGATTTCTGAAGGCGATAGCAAGTACGTTATCGATCAGGATAAATGCACCGCTTGCGCCACTTGCGCTTCAGTTTGCCCGGTGGATGCCTGCGTTCCCGCATAATACTTACTGGTAGTACATAACTAAAGCGCTCAATTGAGCGCTTTTTGTTTTCTATTGATAACCCCTCTCCTAATGGGATTGCGAAACATTCCTGAAGTAGAACGGAAGGAAGAGGGAAGGGTGAGGGAACCGCTTACATGATGGGATAAGTTATACCACCACTGGGAAAGACGAGCACATCTGCGCCATTCTGGAAATGTTTCGCAGCTCGGGCAATGCCTTCTTCAGGTGAGGAGATGAATTCTACAAAGGGCAGTCTTTCATGGATCTCAGCAGGTATGGTCGGAGCATACAACAGCAAAGTACCGCGGCGCATGGCTTGCAGGGCGAAATACAGGAAGAACTTATCTTCTTCCCCCATGCCTTTCAGCTTGAGCTTGGGTACCAGTGGCAGCAGGATGGGTGCCAGCAATTTGAGCGCATTCCTGCCAACCGGCAGCTTTTTGTTTGCCAGACCAAATACGCCGACACCTTCTTCCGCCTGTACCAGTGTGATCAACACACCACCGGGTTTCAAAGCGCGGACGGTATTTGCCAGCGCCTTGACTCCCTGCCGCAGGTCTGAGTTCATGGGATGCGAATCGGTGATGACCACATCCGCCGCGGAAGGGATCTTCACACCATACAGGCTGGAACTGACCTGGACGCCCGCGCGATGTGCCAGGATCGGATCGCCGCTGACAATTTTTACTAATCGCTGCCGGTTATCCAGGATGGCATTAACAATGAAGACCGGTGGCTTCAGCATCCGCCCGGCTTCCTCCAGATCCATCCGCATGGGGTTGTCCTCGACCGGCTGCCCAACCATATTGAACGTAGATGGAGCGCAGTTCAACGCGTGGTTATTGGCAATACTAGCTCTACCGGCAACTCCCGGCAACAAGTTCTTATATCCACCACCAAAACTGGCAATGATATGCGGCTCGATACATCCGATGGAAACGATCATGTCAGATTCAGCTACAGTTTTATTAAATAATACCGGTGTACCCCGGCTGGTCATACCCAGGTTACTCAGCTTGCTGAGGTCATCGGTGTCGTGATTTTCCCAGTGAATACCATCAAATGCATCCAATCCGCAGCGTTTAAGGATCTCATCCGGTTCCATTCCCCGGTGGACACCCAAGGCAGGAATGATGGTGATGTCTTCGCGTTGGATACCTGCTGAGAGAAGCTCTTTTAATATCACGGGGAAGATAACCGGAACCGGTGTAGGCCGGCTGATATCATCTATCACGACGGCAACCTTCCAGCTGGGGGAAACCAGGTCAGCCAACCGGCTGCAGCCGATAGGTTCGTAAATGGCATTGACAACTTCAGCTTTTGGATCAGTCACAGGCGGCAGCGAAGCAGGTTCCAGCGTTCCTTTCACGTGCCAGTTTTCCGGCAATCCCAATTGAATAGATTCCTTTTTCCACGGTAGAGAAAGCATTTCAGGCATAGCACCCTCCCTTAAATGATGGTTTAATTATATGTGTTTTTATTGAGTGCAACATTTGAAGCACACCTTCTTCTGATAATTTTTGTTAAAATAATGGAATGGAATTAGTTTAACCCTTCAAATGGAGGTAAGAAAATGATCAATCGAATCTGGCATGGATGGACAGCTCCCGAAAACGCTGACCTATATGAAGCTCTGCTAAAGAAGAAGTATTTGTGGGAATTCATGATCGAAATATTAATGGCTTTAGAAGTATTCAACTTATGCGTAGAGAAGCAGGGAATGAAGTTGAATTTGTCACGATCATGTTATTTGATTCGCTTAACGCTGTCAGGGAGTTTGCCGGGGAGGATTATGAAGCAGCGGTTGTTCCGGCAAAGGCAAGAAAACTATTATCCCACTTTGATGAAAGGTCCCAACATTATCAGATGATCATGGAGAGAAGCTGATGTTGTGGATGGATAATATGCCGTTGCGCCACATATTATATATATCAAGTATTTATATATTCTCCACTCACTTATCCGGTAGCATTTTCTGGAATATGTAATAAAATTTAACAAGGACGGGAAAACTGATGGAAGCTAACCAGATCCTTGTTGTTGAAGATGAACCCAGCGTAGGTGAAGTTGTTTGTTTGTACCTGCGTCGGGTGGGGTATGATGTTGTCATTGTGAAAGATGGACGTGACGCTCTGGAGATCATGGACCGCGAATTTCCTCAATTGATCATACTTGACTTGATGCTGCCATCGACAGACGGATGGGAGATTTTGAATTGGGTCAGGGCGCGCAGCAATGTCCCCATCATCGTATTAACCGCAAGACGTGAAGAAAGGGATCGTATCGCCGGGCTGGAAATGGGGGCAGATGATTACATAACCAAACCATTCAGCCCACAGGAACTGGTCAGTCGGGTACGGGCTGTATTACGTCGGGGACGAAATGACACACCGGCGAATCAGTTATTACCTTTGGTCTTCACCGATCTCAAAATAGATGCCGGGAAGCGAATGGTGCTGGTAAAAGAGGTAGAAGTTGACTTGACCGGAAAAGAATTTGATCTATTGCTCCTTTTAGCCAGGCACCCAAAACAGGTTTTTACAAGGGCGCAACTGCTTGAACGTGTATGGGGTCTCTCGGAATATATAGACCCCGGGACAGTCACAGTACATATGCGCCGACTGAGAGAAAAAATCGAGCAGGATCCATCTAACCCAATGCATATTCAAACCATCTGGGGGGTAGGGTACAAATTTGAATCCTAAAACGATTTTCGGCATCAAACCACCCGATAAGACAACATTGGGGTTTATCCGATTCATTATTGGTATCCTTTTTGCGCTCGAAATTTCACTTGGCGCTCTATATTACACTTTAAAAATCCCATTAAGCAATTTTGTTTTTATCGCAGTGATCATGAGCCTGGCAGCCATCCTCTCCATGATCCTGGTTTATATTGCTTATCGTTTAGGATGGATCTTCCGTTCCAGACAATTGCGATGGACGATCATCGCTGGATATAGTATTTCAATGCTGGTCGTTGTCCTTGTTATTACTGTCATCGCTAAATGGGTGTTTGCCAGTATAAATGATGTGCTTTTAACCGGAATACTGCTCTTGTTTGGAAGCGGCATCTTCCTTTCTTTTGGTTATATCCTTGCGGAAACGATTTCCGGCCGGATTAACTCGATCAGCCAGGCAGCCCGGGAAATCGCCCAGGGTAACCTTACAGAGCGGGTTCCTGTCACCGGGAGTGATGAGCTCGCGATGCTTGGGAATACATTCAATGATATGGCCCGTCAACTGGAGGATATGGATATCCGCCAGAAGGAATTACGAAAAATGCGCAGTGATCTGATTGTCTGGGTGGGACATGACTTGCGTACCCCGCTTACTTCCATCCGTGCGATTCTGGAAGCGCTTGCGGACCGCATTGTGGAAGATCCCATCACTGTTCAGCGCTATCTGGATATGGCACAGAAAGAAGTACGCTACCTCTCGCGACTAATAGATGATCTCTTTGATCTATCACAAATTGACGCCGGTGGAATGAAGGTTGACCGACAATACATTCCTTTGGCGGATCTGATTTCTGATACGCTGGAAAGTTTTACAGAACTGGCTTATCAGCAGGGTGTCAATTTGGATGGGAGTATTCACCCGGGGATCGACCTTGTATACATAGATGCGCAGTTAATTGGAAGAGTACTCAACAATTTGACCAGTAATGCCATCCGTTACACACCACCGGGAGGTACAGTGAACATCTCTGCTGTAAGAGGAAACGGAAAAGTGACTGTGGCGGTGAGCGATAATGGCGACGGGATCAAAACGGAAGATTTGCCATATATTTTTGAGCGATTCTTCCGTGGAGATAAGTCACGCAATCGTAAAACCGGGGGTACAGGGTTGGGACTTACCATCTCACGCGGGATTATTGAAGCACATGGTGAAAGTATCTGGGCAGAAAGCGAAGAACAAGTGGGGACAAAGATCAGCTTTACCATCCCCGAACATGATCCACAGGAATTGGAAGAAAAGAAATAACTTAGATAACTACCCATAAATTACAATTGGTTTATACCACTTCGGTTAATTATCAACTGGATCCACGCCCACCTTAGCTTGACCTTTGATTCGCGTTCATATACAATCATAATAGTGCTTTTCTTTATTGGGCTGGCCAAAAAATGGATGAAAATTCAAGTGCCATTCATCAGGAATGGGTCAATTCTTTGAGGCAGAATGGATTGACGGAGATCGTATTATTTATGCTCCAGGCGTTTAAACCGTTAACCTTCTTCTCGTCCCAGTTGATCTATTCCGGAACACCATTGCTTAAGTTCGTATTTCCTGAATCTCAGATCAAAGCAGCCGGATCGCTGATGGACGATTCAGGCGAGCTGGATCATTTTATGGCAATGCTGCATTCAAAGGAATAATCAGATGAGTCTGGAAAATAGCGGATTCTTCTTCATCATAATCACTCTTCTCCTTCTCCTCTCCATTGGGTTTCTGGACCGGAAAAAAGTGAGTGGAAATCTGCGAGTGATCCCATCCTTTGAACAACTGCAAAAAGCCATCAATCTTATCGTGGAGAGTGGTAAGGGTGCACACATTACGGTAGGCAGAGGCAGCATTTTATCGCCCCAGGCTGGATCCACCCTCGCGGCCGTGGAAATGCTTTCGTATCTTTCCCGTTTATGTTTGAATGGCGACATTCCACCTCTTTCCACCAGCGGAGATGGAGTTGTAAATCTGCTCGCGATTGATGCATTGCGAAAATCATACCGTGCTGTCCATTTACAGCAGCGCTTTCATCCACTTTCAGGACAGGTTGCCGGTGTATCGGCTTATTCCTATGTTGTTGGGGCAATGCTCGCACAACGTGATGAAAACCGGACCCTTACAGTAGCCATGGGCAGTTTTGGACCCGAAATAGGCCTTCTGGCTGATACTTCTGAACGCATGCAGGCTCACACAATTGCAGGAACCGATAACCTGTTGGCTCAGGCTGTACTTTATGCAACCAGCCGTTCCCCATTAATAGGCGAGGAATTCTTCGCAGCAGGCGCGTATACTCAGGGAACCCCTATTCAAAACGCCAGTTTGAAAACCCAGGATATATTACGGGTGATACTTGTAATAGGTATAGTGATCGGATCGATTCTGAAGATGGCGGGTGCAATTTGAAGATCAAGCCAATTCAAATACTCATCACTATAGTGGGACTAATCCTATTAGCCGGTTACTTTATTCAGAATCCGGTTCTGGCTTCAGTTCGGGGATGGCTATTGAGTTGGATCATTACACTAGCCGGTGTAGCGGGAGTGTTAGGGATCATCAACCTGATCTCTGTTCATACCGGAAAAGTGCGTGCTGAGCGACGTGATTGGGGAAATAGTCTAATTTTGATCATTGCTTTTGCGGCTGTGTTCATTTCAGGCGTACTTCTGAAACCGGATCACCCGTTTTTTAATTCCATGGTGAGCGCTGTGATCGTACCAGTTGAAACCAGTTTGCTGGCATTACTTAGTGTCACATTGGCTGTGGCGCTGATACGCGCCATCCGTCCTGGTATCAGTATTCCATCCATATTATTCATAGCATCTGCGCTTATATTTCTCTGGGCAGGCTCTGGCTTTGTACCATTTCAGGATCAAAAATTCACACAATCTCTATTATCTTTCTTGAATACCCTCCCAATTGGTGGTGCCAGGGGGATTCTAATCGGTGTGGGATTGGGAAGTTTAACAGTCGGTGTTAGGACATTGATCCGGACAGAGCAGCAGGTGAGTGAATAAAATGGCTGAATTAACCTGTCCGAAATGTAGAAAAACAAATCCGGAAGATGCACTTATCTGCCAGTATTGTGATACTCCCCTGGTCACTTTTCTTCCACGTGATCCAGTTGATAATTCGCCATTGTCCGTAGAACCTATTGTTCAGGGTGAAACTCAACCAACAATTCCAGATTGGTTGGCTGCAATACGGGATCAAAAACAAAAGGATGGGTTAAATCAACCGGTTCCCGAAGAAACCGAAAGCAAGTCAGATCAGGAAAAGTCAAACCTGGATTCCTGGCTGGAAAAACTACGTGGCAGCAGTCCGGAACCGGATTCTACACCTTCGAATCCAGAAGAGCCACCCGCAGATGAAAACCAGGAAAGTGAGGGTGTTGATACTCCTGCCTGGTTGTCAAGCATACGCTCAAAGATAAATATTGAAAACCCACCCACTGAAGAATCTAGTCAATCAGACCCGGGGATTGACTGGTTAACAAAGCTACGTAAACAAACAGAAGAGCTTTCCCTTACCTCTGAAAGTGAAGATTCGCCGGGTATTTCTTCAGATGCTGGCAATGAAGATATTTCGCTTGAGTCACGGTTACCGGAATTGGAACCAGACATTTCCGTCCCTGACAATAATGAACCGGAAAATCCAACCGATTCGGTTCTTTCGTTAGTAATGAAAGACACTGAAGATACAAATAGTCAGGATGAAACCCTTCTCGAAGAAACAGACATTCCCGAAGGGATGGAATTAAATGATAACGGAACTCTTCCGTCTGCATCAGCGATGTTCGACGACAGTGACCAACCAAGCGAAAAAATTACCACAAAAGGTCTGCCAGATTGGTTGTCGTCATTTATCGGCGTGGGTGAAGGTGAAAATACCCCTGAATCCGCTTTATTAACCGGTTTGGATGAAGAGGCTGGTGGGAATGGTATCGAACCTGGGTCAATACCATCCTGGGTAAAGGCTATGCGTCCAGTTGAGCAAACTCAGGGAGATGTTCAAGCCCAAAAAGAAGCGGATAGAAGGTTCGAAGAAAGTGGACCATTGGCTGGAATACGTGGAATTCTCCCGGTTTCAGAAGTTGAATTCAATTATTCTCAACCAAACTTGAAAGAGAACCGGGAAACCAGCCCAACAAATATCTCCCTCTTTGAAAATACATTAAAGACCGAGACCGAAGAAAAAAAAGTACCCATATATAAGCGCAGCAAAACCTCCAATGTCGTACGGTGGATCATCGCTGTAATCTTGTTATTGGTGGTAATTTTGATCCAGGTTGGTGGAAATCCACCTGATCTGCTTCCTAAAAATCTTCCAGAAGAGACAATGGCGTTCTTCAGATCTGTTTCAGCACTATCTCAGGGTGCCAATATTCTCCTGGTGCTGGATTACGACCCTGCATATTCAGGTGAGATCGAAGTGGCAGTGAATGCTCCCATCAGCTTGATGATGGTCAAGCAAGCAAACCTGTTTACACTTTCTACCGCTCCCACCAATATTTTTCTGGCGGATAATTTGCTCAAGTCGGTTAGCTTAACGCACCCATCCGCCGCGGAGAAATATGTCACCAAGGAAAAGTTCCAGGTACTTGGATATTTACCTGGTGGGCAATCAGGCATGCAAAACCTTTTAAGGGATTTTAAAGGTAGCCTGCCGGTTGGATTGAATCTGAAGAAGTCCATAGAAATGACCAGCCTGACGGGGATCAAAACGCTGAATGATTTCGAAGCGATCATGATCCTTACCGACAATCCTGATACAGCCAGGATCTGGGTGGAACAGGTAGGGCCCAGCTTGACAAAGCCTGCGATCTGGATGGTTGTTAACAGCCAGGTCATCACCCTGGTCAGACCTTATGTTCGTTCCGGTCAGATCGATGGACTGATCTCGGGGGTGTATGGAGCAGCCTCATTTGAGCAGATCATTCAACAACCTGGCGCCGCTGCACAAATCTGGAATGGTTACTATACCGCTCTCCTACTTTCGATGGTCATGATCATCGCTGGTGGTTTTGTGAATTTCATTGGTTTTTCAATCTTACGTGCCCGCATTAAGAGAGAGAAATTACCATGAATACCTTGGATATAATCTGGGCGATGGTTGGTTTTATACTTTCTCTGCTGATCTTTAGTTATTTGATCGGGGATAACCCTCTATTCAGATTTGCAGCCAGTTTGTTTATTGGTGTAACTGCCGGATATGCGGCGGTAATTCTTTTATACCAGGTTATCATTCCCAGACTGGTTTATCCATTCTTTACGGGTTCCATAATGGAACGATCGTTTACGCTCGTCCCTTTGGCCTTATCGGTGCTCCTCTTTTTCAAACCTTCTCGTAATTTGTCTTTTCTGGGAAGTATCCCTCTGGCATTACTTGTGGCAGCCGGAGCAGCTTTTGCTTTAAGTGGAGCAGTACTGGGAACTATCCTGCCTCAAAGTCAAGCTACGATTAATTTATTTGGCAATAAACCAGGAGAGAATTTCTTACTGGAAGGGATTGTCATTTTAGTAGGCACAGTGTCAACTTTGATGTATTTTTATTTTGGCGCCAAGTTTGAAAATGGGAAACCGATCAAAAGAGCAGGTTGGATAGAGTCAATCTCAAAAGTGGGTCAGATATTCCTTTTTGTGACCCTCGGATCAATATATGCTGGTGTTTATATCACTGCCATTACTGCTCTGGTTGAACGGATGCATTCAGTTTGGACTCTCTTTGGGATGTTAAAGTGATCATACTATGAGCTTTTCCTCAGCGGAAATCGAATCTGTGCTGGCAATTGATGTGGGTACTGTCCATACTCGGGCATACTTATTTGAAATCACTGACGATAAATTTCATTTTA
The DNA here is from genome assembly GCA_963827895.1 of uncultured Chloroflexia bacterium. Lineage (GTDB taxonomy): Bacteria > Chloroflexota > Anaerolineae > Anaerolineales > Anaerolineaceae > PNON01. The sequence continues at coordinate 277,734 of CAWHCY010000017.1, forward strand.
TTGCACAGGGAATAACCCGTACTACAGCTGAAGCACCTACCAAAGACATTGGTGAGGGGATATTACTGGCTATCAAGAATCTGGAGATGATAACTGAAAGAGTGATCATCGGTCCGGATGGACGATTTGTGATCCCATCACTACCCACAGGAGCCGGTGTGGATGGCATGATCGCCACTATTTCGGTTGGTCCGGCAATAAAAACAATCTGCGCTGGGCTATTGGCCGAAGTGTCCTTGGAGAGCGCAGAACATCTTGCGAAAACCTCATATACCCGGGTGAGTGATCGGCTGTTTATTACAGATTCACGAAAAATAGATACCCAGATCGATTCGATTCTCAAGATCATGCCGGATGTGATCATTTTAACTGGAGGATCAGAAAACGGTGCAACCCGATCCATTCAAAAAATGTTGGAAACAATTGGAATCACTTGTTCCATTCTGCCACAGGAATTGCGGCCAGAAATATTGTTTGCCGGAAATGGAGCGTTGAAGGATAATGTCAAATCATCCATTGAGGTGCATGCACCGGTAGTTTACACTTCCAATATCCGCCCTAACCCTGAAACCGAGAGAATGGATCCAGCACAACTCTCTCTTGCTGAGATCGTAACCCGGGTAAAGTATCGCCAGATCAGTGGCGCGTATGAACTCAACCAGATGGTTAGCAACCGCTTAATGCTAACCGCCGCTTCATTTGGCCGGATGATCCGTTTTCTTGGCAATGTGTATAACAGCCAGAATGGGGTACTGGGCATTGATATTGGCACATCGAATACTACAGTTGCAATTGGGAAATCTGGCGGGTTGACGATGCAAGTTGCTCATTGCGGGACAGAAAAGGACAGTTTTATTGAGTCCATGTACAAGATAAAACCGCAAGATCTGCAGATGTGGATAAATTACTCACTTTCAGACGAGTATATCCAGGAATACTTGATGAATAAAGCTGTGTTTCCCGCAAGTATTCCTACGTCAAATGAAGATCTGGCAGTTGAATATGCATTAGCCCGGTATCGAATTAAGCAGGCGATCAATTCAACCGGTAAGAATTATCCTCAATTGAACATGCTATATAAAGAAGGTTTGAATTCTGGATTTGAACCGGTAATATTATCAGGGACTACTTTGAATGGCGCACCATCCCTGGCACACAGTTTAATGATCATTCTGGATGGTTTGCAGCCGATTGGTGTAACCACATTGGTTCTGGACAATAATAATGTTTTACCGGTATTGGGTGCCTGTGGACAATTAGTGCCTGCCCTGCCAGTAGAAGTACTTGAAAGCGGGGTTATGCAAAATTTGTGCACAGTGATCTCACCGGTAAGCAACCGCAAGCCTGGTACTACCATCCTATATGCTCACCTTGTTCTGGATACAAACGAAGAGATCGACCTGGAAATTCAGCAGGGAAATCTTACCTTACTTCCCCTGGCGCAGGGGCAAACAGCAAAAATGTACATCGAACCAGTAAATAATGCCGACCTTGGTCTGGGACGTCCAGGTAAGGGGGGTAGTTTTCGCATTTCGGCAGGGATTATGGGTCTCGTTTTTGATGCGCGCGGTCGGCCGATTGTTACACCTACAGACACATTGGAACGCCAGGAAATGCTTAACCGCTGGCTACTTTCCCTAAAAGTTTGATTTTACACGGTATATTTCTTGCATCATAGTCCTCTTAGGATAAGAGGACTATGTTTGTACCTGTGACTCATTTCTTACCACTAACCAAAATTCGTAGAGAACGCCTTCTTCCGATCCCCGGGAGAGTATTGGTGCATACCGGGCAAAAAGTAATAGCGACAGATGTCATCGCTGAGACAAAGCTGGTTAACCAACATATGCTTCTGGATATTTCTAGTATTCTAGGAATAAACCCCAAGCAGGTAGAAAGAATTCTGAAAGTAAGTGTTAATCAAGTGGTAGCAGAAGGAGATATTCTCGCTGGACCAGTTGGCATTATACCCAGGTTAGTTCGTGCCCCTCAAAATGGAAGAATTATACATTTCAACGATGGTCAGCTCTTGTTTGAGTTGGAAACCCAACCCTTCCAGCTTCGGGCAGGTATGGAAGGCGTGATAAAAGGTCTGATTGCAGAACGTGGTGCAATACTAGAAACAACAGGAGCATTAATTCAGGGTGTATGGGGAAACGGGCATATCGATCAGGGTACGCTTACTGTACTTGCGCAATCACCGAAAGATGAAATAACCACCGAGATGCTTAATACAGAAATGCGCGGGGTGATATTACTCGGTGGACATATCACTAAATCAGAAACCTTAAAAGCATTACAGCATTTGTATGTGCGCGGACTTATCCTGGCGAGCATTTCAGCTAATCTGGTTCCATTGGCAGCCCAGTGTAAGTTTCCCATTGTTGTTTTGGATGGATTCGGACGTATCCCGATGAATTCGATGGCCTTTAAAATCCTCTCCACCAACGCGGGTAGGGAGATTGCAGTCAATGCGAATGGCTGGGAGCGATACTCCGATTCCAGACCGGAAGTAATCATTCCTCTTCCTGCTACAAGTGATGTGGATATCCCAAAACCAGCTGAAATGCTGGCTCCCGGGCAAAAAGTTCGCATAAGTACAAACCTGATAGATGGTTCAATTGGCAAGATTATTGCACTTCGTACAGAACAGGCGACATTGAATAATGGACTCAGAGTCCCGGCAGCAATGATCCACCTGGAAAATGGAGAGAACACGATCGTTCCACTGGCAAATTTGGAACAACTTGCTTGAAAAAATGAGAGGTCACCATGTCTGATTTTGATTATTCACAATTTGAGGAAACACCACCACCGCAGGGACAAAATAACCGGACGTTTTTAGTAATTGCCGGAATTCTTGGAGCAGTAATACTGTTGGCCCTGGTGGCCATGGCTGCATATGCGTTCCTGGTTCTCCCCGGCAGAAATTCTCAACTCGCTGAGAGGGCAGCTATTGCGAATGCGGCTAATACTGCCACAGTCATGGCTGCAACCTCATCAGCGTTGACTGCAATGGCGCCTACCAGTACACCTCTGCCATTGCCTACCGATACCCCCACTCCCGAACCGACATTTACACCCCTTCCGACTGAAGAACCTGCCACAGCCACACCAGAACTTGGTACCGGTGGTGGATTGACAGAAGATATGGCAATGACTGCCACAGTCTCAGCATTATTAACGCAGGCAGCCGGTGGAAAGCCTGAAGCAACTGAAGAGGGTGATCCTACTGTGGCTGCGACAGCGTTACCGACGACCGGATTTGCTGATGGTATGGGTATTCCATCGATGGTTGGGTTGGGTGTTCTTTTCATCGCATTGATCATGATCACCCGCCAGATCCGTTCGGCGCGGTCTCACTAACATTATCCTTATTATTCTCCTCATGCAAAAAGGACGGTCTGAGCAGCCGTCCTTTTCGCTATTGTAAAACAATCCGCTAATAATATAAATGTTGTAAAGGGAAATGATATTAAGTTGAGAGGCAATAAACTGCCGAATAACGTTGATCTTTAGATTTCTCCGTGCCAGGCGAGTAAATTAATTATTGGAGATTTCCCAAATTCGCGGTTGGTTATGATTACACCCACTAGATAGTTGACAGCCATCGCAGCCATCATTACCACAACTGGATTCAATCACAAAATTATGCAGCAATCCACGCCGCTGAAGGTCCTCGAGCAAGACTTGAACCATACGCGTGTCAATGTTCATTTTATGACTAAGTTCGGCAGGCGAGATGGTACCGCTTTTTTGAATAAGGTCCAGCATTTGTCTCAACATTTTATAACCCTATTGCCCTAGCGATTGCATAAACACCTGACGCAATCGCTATCGATAACGACAACATCATACCAATATTCAGACCAGTCCATTTCCACGAACCTGTTTCCTGGCGAATGACCGCGACGGTGGCTGCACATGGGATAAAGAGCAGCGAAACCGTGAGAAACGCCAACCCGGTCGCTGCTGAATAGGTGGTGGATAATGTCTGAGCTAATCCTATTCCATGGGCACTGCCAAATAACACTCCCAGCGTTGCAATCGAATTTTCTTTTGCCATAAAACTGGTGAGCAACGCGACGGTCAATCTCCAATCCAGCCCCATCCAGCGTCCGACGGGTTCCAGGAATTTTCCAACCATTGCCAGGAAGCTGGTTTCAATATTCCCGTTAGGGAGCACAGAAAGCAGCCAGACTGCCACAGAAATACCCAAAATTATTGTGCCTGCTTTTTTAACAAAAGAAAGCGATCTTTGCCAGACCATTAATGCGGTCGTGCGCCAATTCGGAATATGGTACAGGGGAAGTTCCATAACAAAAGCAGAACGTTCTCCTTTGAATAGCAACCTGTTTAATATGACCCCGGCAAGGATCAACAGAAAGAGCGAGAAAATGATCAGTCCCCAGGAGACCAACACTGCATGGTTTCCGAAGAACGCTGGCGTCAGAAATGCGAGCACTGCCATTCTGGCTGTGCATGGGACTAAAGGAGCCAGGATGATGGTCAGCAACCTGGCTTTCCGAGACTCTATGACTCGCGTGCCCATGACTGCTGGCACATTACATCCGAAGCCCAGGAATAATGGCAGAAAGGATTTACCGTGCAAACCCATCCAATGCATGAAGTTATCCATCACATAAGCTGCCCTGGCCATGTAGCCGATATCTTCTAACAGACCAAAAGCTGCAAAAAAGATCATGATGATCGGGATGAACGTCAACACTGAACCCACGCCGCCAATGATCCCATCCACAACCAGACCGCGGATCCAAAATGGCGCAGTCGAGAGCAAGGTACCGATCAGGTTCCCCAGGGGCTTTACCAATTGTGCTCCCAACCAGTTCTGTACGGGAGAACCGATGGTGAAAGTCAACCAGAATACCAAGCCAAGAATGATTCCAAGTATCCCTAATCCGGCAACTGGATGTGTTGCCCAGCGGTCGAGGCGATCTGTCATACCGATCTGACCGGCACGGGGCCGCTGTACAGCAGCACGCATCATGCGCTCGATCCATTCATACCGACCGGATGCAATTGCCAGGAAGGCGTCTTCATGCTGCTTTTGGATTTCGATCACCAATTCCCAACGTTCAGGAGGGATGTTCTGCTGGATGAGATGAACCATCTCAACATCCCCTTCCAGGAGCTTGAGAGCACTCCAATCCAGCGGATAGGCAGAAGGTAGGAAGCCCTCGATCAACTGGCGAATTTGGTTTTGTACTTCCTTATGATCCGACCGAATTACAGGTATTCGCCGTGTGTCCTGTGATGTTTCAATCAAGGTTTTATTTACAATATCCAATAATTGATGTACACCCTGCGCATGGGTTGCAATAAGGGGCACGACAGGGACACCCAGGGCAGCTTCGAGAATATTAGTATCGATTTCGATGCCTTCCTGTTTTGCAACATCCATCATATTTAAGGCAACGACTAATTTTGTGGGTAATGCGATCAGCTCAGAGACCAGGTACAGGCTACGTTCAAGGTTTGCCGCACTTACAACAGCCACGACGATATCCGGTTGTTCCTTGATGATATATTCACGGGCGATGACCTCTTCTGGTGAGTTCGCAGTGAGACTATAGGTCCCGGGCAGGTCGATCAAATGGTATTCTTGATGGTCACGTTCAAAAAGACCTTCGCGTTTCTCCACCGTTTTACCCGGCCAGTTGCCAACATGTTGATTTAAACCTGTTAATAAGTTGAACAGGGTGGATTTTCCCATATTAGGCTGGCCAGCCAATGCAATGATGGCAGTATCCGACCGTGTTTTTTTACTAATTTGGGAATCCATGCTGGGGTGACAATCGCTCATCCTTGGTACCTTTGCACCTGGATGGAGCGCGCTTCCTGCCGGCCAAGGGCTACCCGCGTTCCCCGGACTGTGACAACCAGCGGACCACGGCCATAATTTTGGGTCATAATAATCTCCACCCCGGGAGTAAACCCGAGCGAGGAGAGACGGCTGGCAATTCCAGTTCCATATCCCAAATGAATAATGGACGCGCGCTCACCGGCTGCGAGTTCTGCTAATTGTGTGGTTTGCTGCAAAATGGTCATAGCAGTGCCTTTCCTTGACAGTGATATCCGACGGAGTATAATAGCTAAAGCGACGCTAACATAATAATTAGTATATACTAATAATAAAAATAGTATAACATATTTATTCAAATAATCAGGATGGATTTTTACCGGGATAGCCATGGAAAACAAACTTAGTACGACGATTGAAGATTACCTTGGAGTGATCTACGTTTTGGAGCGGGATAAGGAACCCATCCATGGTGTTCATCTGGCGGAACTATTAGGGGTATCCGCCCCGACTGTGACAAATACATTGAAACGAATGGTCAGGGATGGCCTGCTTGAAATGAGCACAGAAACCGGAACCCACCTTACCGCCAATGGCCTGGAACAGGCAAAAACTGTCATGCGCCGGCACATGCTGGCTGAATGGATGCTCAGCCGTATGCTTTCCTGGTCAAAGGTACATAAGGAAGCTCATTTTATGGAACATGCAATTTCCAAAGAAGTGGAAGCCACCCTGATCGATGACTTAAACCAACCCGAACTTTGCCCCCACGGTAATCCCCTGCCAGGAAATGAAGCTCTCGTGCGAGATTGGATCGCCTTGACAGACCTGCCAGAAGGGGCACAATGCACAATTCGGAGAGTGCATGAGTTAGCTGAAGATACCAGGGATGTTCTTACTTTTCTGGAGGACAATCACATAGAACCTGGAAGTAATGTAACGGTGGTAGAGAATTTACCCTTCAACCAGACTGTCAGGCTGCAGGTGAATGATCAGTCAGTTACCTTGGGTTATGCGTTGGCAAAATATGTTTATGGGGAATTATTGCTACCTGTTTAATACCATTCATTTCAACCTCTGGCTGTGAGGATCGACCAAAAAGAAAATTTCGGAACTCCACTCAATTTATATTCTTTTCCGTTCATGATCGATTCTGCTGCTTCGATCCCGCTGCGGATCGAAGCTCCGATTCCTTCTCCCATATCAGGTGTAGCCAATCCGGCCGAATCACCCACCAGGAAAGCATTCCCGTTCCGAAGTTCCTTCAACGAATTGCGAAGATAATAAGTATGCGCCAGTGGTTGGTAATCGTGTCCCCGCACCAAACCCATCCGGTCTATTTGTTTTGTGATCAAATCCCAATGCCGGCGAATGATGTCTTTATTCTGTTTTAATGCAGATGCCTTTCCACCAACACCAACATTTACATATCCACCGGCTTTTGGGACATACCATGAATAGCCAGGTAGTCCGTTTTCAAGAAACCAGAGATGGCAGCGGTCGTCGGCATCCGGATAAAGGAATTCCTCTTCCATGGCGACCACCTGATTCTCCGGGCGATGACCGGGCTGCTCGTTGAATAAGATTTTCCTGACCGGGCAATATGTTCCTCCGGCTCCAACTATATATTTGCAATAGTATTCTCCATCAATTACATAGCCGTCTCCTTCACGGACTATCTCTTTTACCTGGTGTTGAACCACATCAACACCCGACCTTTTTAATAACCAATCGTCAAATTCAATCCGGCGTATGGCAAACTGATGAGTGGGTATTTTGAATTTCAACCCCCGAAGCGAAATTTGGAAGAAGGTAAACGTGGAAATACTGAGCGGGTATTGGGCAGGATTCAGATCCAGGTCAGAAAGAACATGTGGAGTGATCCATCCAGCGCAAGGTTTCATCCGCGGAAAAACCTGCTTATCCAATAAAAGGCAATCCACTCCTGCCTGACCAAGCCGCCGGGCACAGGCTGAACCGCCAGGACCACCTCCGACGATGATGACCTCTTTTCTAATCATTCTTACACCATCCTGCAATCTGGTTGTGGGGTACCTGTGCGCGTGAAAACGATCTGCCAGAGCTGCTGGCTGCGGGATCGGAATGCTGCAGCGCTGCTTAACAGGTAAAAATTCCACATGCGGTGAAAGCGTTCAGAATAATTCTTTTTCAACTCAGGCCAACTTGCTTCGAAATTTGCCTGCCAGGCCATGAGAGTGGGATCATAATTTGGACCGATGTTGTGCCAATCCTCCATAACAAAAATACCTTCCATGGCTGCCCCCAATTGTTTAATCGACGGCAGCATTCCATTCGGGAAGATATATTTATGCGTGAATTGATCTGCCAGGGTGGAACTGATATTCCCGCCGATGGTATGAACAAAACCCAGACCATCTTCTTTTAGGCACCGGTCTACTACCTGCATATAGGTGCGGTAATTCTTATAACCCACATGCTCCATGACCCCGATGGAAATCACCCGGTCGAATTTGCCTTCCACTTCCCGATAATCCTGCAAACGGATTTCCACAGGCAGTCCCTTGCATAATTCAGACCCCAATGCAACCTGCTCTTTGGAAACAGTAACGCCCAGCACGGATACACCATATTTTTCGGCAGCATATTTGGCAAAACTTCCCCAGCCGCAGCCCAGTTCAAGGACTTTCATACCACGTTCAAGCCCCAATTTGCGACAAACGAGCTCCAGTTTGGCTTCCTGGGCATCATCAAGATTTCGAGCATTTTTCCAGTAGGCACATGTGTAATTCAAGCGCTTGTCCAACATCGTCCTGTATAGATCGTTTCCCAGGTCATAATGCTGTTCACCCACTTGATACGCACGGGCAAGACTCTGCAGATTAATGAATTGCGATCGAAAAATATGCCATTTAATCCGCCAGTTGCCCAGCACTTTTTTATCCAACTTGGCGATAAACACCCGGGTAAGGAATTGGTCGATCGCCGGGCAATCCCACCAACCATCCATATATCCTTCCCCCAGACCTAAGTGAGGTTGATTCAACACCCGTGAATAAAACCGCGGATCATGGACGGTGATATCCCACGGATTTGAACCGTTGACCGTTATTCCGGCAGATGCCAGCAACTCAGTTAATATATTCTTTGATTGAGATTCAGACATGGTTACCCCTTTCGTTGGCTATTTTCAGATTCTACTTGGAATAACACTCCCATAATTGCTGAGATACATGGATGAGAAAATTCACCTCAATCGCTTTCGAAAATCACCATCAATATTATGAATTGTTTTTTCTTTTGTTTCTACAATTTGTTCAATCATTTACCTTAAAGGTGAGAGCACTTTTTTCGAATTCCGGAAGCCGTTGATCAAACTCATCAGCGCTGGTACCATATGTGATCACCCAGAACATATTTCCATTTTTGACAGCATACATCAATTCTTTTCCATTGGTGCCTGAAATCGTGAATTCGATCACCAATCTACCAGCATCGTATTTGTTTAGTTTCGTGATCTGGCGATCGGTCACTTTGAAACTTGCAGGAAGTTGAGATGAGGCAGAATCCAGGTAGGTATCGACGGTTATCACTGATAAAACCTTCTCAAAGGTGATCGCAGCACTTGTAAGCGAGCCTGATGCACCAATCTTCGAATCGAACGCCCAAACGGCAAACATATCGGGATTTTGTTCAATAACCGTAGCCATATTTTCATACTCAGGACCGAGTGATCTAATTTTTTCAACAACAGTTTGCAGGTCTTCACTGACATTTCCACCATCGTAGCTTTCAGGGAGCCACAATTCCACACCTTTGGCTTCAAATTTTTCCCAACCAGGAATTGAAGTAGGCATTATTTCAATTGTTGGAAGTATTACCGGCTCACTGGCTGGTAAAATGGATGGAGACAATGCGCAGGCTAAAGAGATTATTAGGATGGTGATTGCAAAACCAGCTTTGACCAGACTATTTATTCATATTTCCTCCACTTCAGCGACGGAGTGCATTAATAAAATACCGTATGAATCTAATTTTAGGCGATGATTCATTATAAACTGAATGGAATGCCATAACTCATTTAAATTGTTACCGATATTCCCGCCGACATTAATTATTTCTAAGGAATCTATTAGAAGTGTATTAGATGTGTATAGAGTCTACTTGACTTTCCGGCCTGGAGGTTCATAATTAAAAGACCTATGGATTATAAAGATTACTATAAAACTCTCGGCGTTGAACGCAGTGCATCGGAGCAAGAGATAAAGAAAGCTTATCGAAAGCTGGCGATGAAGTATCATCCTGACCAAAATCCGGGCAATAAACAATCGGAAGAGAAGTTCAAGGATATTAATGAAGCGTACCAGGTCTTAAGTGATACTAAAAAAAGGTCCCGATACGACCAACTTGGTGATTCTTATTTCAACTACCAGCAAAATGGCGGAAACCCCAATGGATTCAATTGGGAACAATGGTACGCCGGGGGCAGGCAGCAACAAGGCGGTGCACGCCGGGTGGATATGGATGACCTGGGGAGTGCTTTTGGTGGTGGATTCTCAGACTTCTTTCGGACTATATTTGGAGAAATGGGCGGGGATCTTAACCAGGTTCGTCGCGGACCTTCCCGGGCAACTGCACCACAAGCTGTCCAGCAGCCTGTATCGATCAGCTTTTTAGAGGCGTTTAGTGGAACAACACGGACAGTTCAGATTGGAAATAAGAGATTGGAAGTCAAGATCCCCCGTGGTGCAAAAACAGGAACTCGTATTCGTGTACCTGGCGGGACAGCTTCATCTGCCTTACCTTCTGACCTCTTCCTTGTTATCGAAGTAATTCCAGATAACCGTTTTGAGCGCAAGGAAAATGACCTATATACCGATGTCACAATTGACCTTTACACCGCCTTACTCGGTGGGCAGACAGCTGTGGTTACTCCTGGAGGAAATGTTACCCTTACTATTCCAGCAGGAACACAACCGGGGCAAGCCTTCCGCCTGGCAGGACGTGGAATGCCGCACCTGAAAGATCCATTAAAATCAGGTGATCTATATGCGAGAGTAAAAGTTATGATACCGCGAACACTGAATGATAGTGAACGGGAGACATTTAGAAAATTAGCCGGCAGAAAATTGTAATCCATCTGCCTATGTAATTTTGAAAGGAAAGCATGAAGAAGTTAAATATTCTTTTACCGGTATTTGTGATTGCAATGACAATTTTAGCCTGTGCAGCTCCAGCGATTTCCCCTACTCTTGTGTTAGCCCCCACAACTGAACCAACGGTTCAGAATACCCAGGTGGCTTCAACTGTACAGAGCCTTCCGGGACAAGTTGTTGTGTCCAATTCTCAAGAACTCCTGGTCAGTTTATATGACAAAGTAAGCCCTGGAGTGGTGGCGATCCAGGTAATGACTGATGCAGGGAGTGGACTTGGCACAGGTTTCGTTTATGATGACCAGGGACACATCATCACCAATTTCCATGTAGTAGATGGTGCAACTGAACTGGAAGTGGATTTTCCGTCCGGATTTAAGATTGCTGGAAAAGTTGTTGGAACAGACACTGATTCGGATATCGCTGTGATAAAAGTTGATGCTCCCCAAGCGGAACTGCACCCGATAACTTTAGGTGATTCTGATCAGATGAAAGTCGGGCAGACGGTCGTTGCCATCGGGAATCCATTCGGGTTGAATAGCACCATGACTATGGGGATTGTCTCTGCCCTTGGCCGAACCCTCCAATCAGAGCATACCTCTCCTGATGGCACACTCTATACTGCAGGTGACCTGATTCAAACTGATGCAGCAATTAATCCAGGTAACTCTGGAGGACCTTTACTGAATCTGAATGGTGAAGTAATTGCCATCAACCGTGCCATCCGGACTTCAAGTGATACAACTTTTGGTACAGAACCGGGAAATATCGGAATTGGATTTGCGATAGCGATAAATATTGTCAAGAGGGTTGTCCCCGAATTGATAGCAAACGGGAAGTATGATTACCCATATCTTGGTCTTTCCAGTCTACCGGAAATCAGCCTTAAAGCTCAAGAGGCATTGGGTTTGGACCGTGCAATAGGGGCTTATCTGGTTGAAATCGTTTCGGGAGGACCTGCCGATAAGGCTGGGTTAATATCCGGCACTACAAAAACAGATATACCGGGATTATTAAAAGGAGGTGATTTGATCATCGCCATTGACGATCATTCAATTCTTACATTTGGAGATTTATTGAAGTACCTTATCAATCAAAAATCCCCGAATGATACAGTGATATTAACTGTTCTACGGGATGGGCTGGAGAAGGATTTCACACTTACTTTAGGTACACGCCCTTAAACTACTCACATTATCGTTACAACTCAGGAGGTATTATGTTGACCGAGAAAGATTTGCGGGAGATTCTAAATTACTCTGACGGCAAACCAGTATTGAGTCTGTACCTTAACACCGAACCATCAGCGGGTAATGCCGACGCCTACCGTCTGCGATTACGAAATATGCTAAAAGAAGTGGATGCCCCAAAGGATAATGCCCGGATAGAACAGTATTTTAATCATGAATATGATTGGTCAGGCCGTGGTGTAGCAGTTTTTTCCTGCGCAGACCAGGAGTATTTTAGAGCATATCCCCTGGCAGTCCCCATCCGAAGTCGGGTAAGGGTGAGCGATCATCCCCATTTTAAACCACTGGCGGATCTTTGGGATGCATTTGGTGGTTATGGTGTAGCCCTGGTAGATAAACAGGGTGCCAGGTTTTTTCATTTCACACTGGGTGAACTTGAAGAGCAACAAGGATTTCTGGGTGATGAAGTAAAACATACAAAAAGCGGGGGAGCATCCTCTGTTGCCGGAATGCGAGGAGGAACAGTCGGGCAGACAGGTTATGATGAAGAAGTCATAGGGCGGAATATGAAAGAGGCTGCCAAGTTTGCAGCAAAATTCTTTGAAAACAACCATATCCGCAGGGTATTAATAGGTGGCACAGAAGAAAATATTGCCAGTTTCAGGTCTTTTCTTCCTAAATCATGGCAAAGCCTGGTGGTTGGTACTTTCCCGGCGGCAATGACAGCCAATGCCAATGAGGTGCAGGCAAAGGCCTATGAAATTGGATTGGAAGCGGAAAAAAACCGGGAAGCGGGTTTGGTCGATTCAGCTATCGCATTATCAGCAAAATCCGGGAATGGGGCGGTTGGATTGGAAGAAACATTAAAGGTTGTAACTTCCCACAGAGTGCAAACTTTGTTGGTAAAGGAAGGTTTTTTTTCCACGGGAGCTCATTGCCCTGAGTGTGGTTTGGTGACAGAAAAAGTACAGGATATTTGCCCGGTTTGCGGTTCAAATTTGGATAGAATTCTGGATGTGGTTGATTTCGCAGTCCGCTCTGTATTACAATCTGGCGGAGATGTCGAAATCGTTCACGAGAGTAAAGCATTGGAAGAAGCCGGGAAAGATCGCTGCAATCTTGCGTTATTAATCAACCTAGAATTCTACGAAGACCGGAACTTATCAAATTGATATGTTCCGGTCTTTTTTATACAAAGGTGATACATGAATTTATTATTATTTGATTCCGGGAATATTGTAATTATAATTAATGAGGGATAATTGATAATTAATATTTAGAAGAGGAGAAAACAATGTTATTTAGAGTGATGAAACCATTTATATTTCTCGCAATATTGGTGGCATTGGTAAGTACTGCTTGTTTTAATAATGGAACAAGTACTCCAACGAGTGTGCCGGAAAAACCGCAAACAGACCAACCAACCCAGGAGAAACCAGCTACAGACAAACCTTCCAAGTTCATCTGGTGGTGCGGTCAATAACATCGATGATGTGAAAGGTGCAGTTTTTCAGATCATCGGTACAGGCACATTAAATACGCTGGAAGATGGAGAACAGTTAAATGCTGAGTGGGGCGGAACCGGATTTTTCATTGATTCATCCGGCATTGGTGTTACCAACAACCACGTGGTTGCCGGAGCAGCCCTGCTGAAAGCATATGTCAATGGCGAAACCAAGGCTCGAAATATCACCGTTTTGGGCACCTCTGAGTGTGCGGATTTGGCAGTGGTTCAAGTCCAGGGGAGCGATTTCCCATACTTGTCATGGTACGATGGCACGGTCAAGACAGGTCTGGATGTGTATGCAGCAGGTTTCCCGCTTGTAGAACCCGAGTATAACCTTACCAAAGGTATTGTTTCCAAAGTAGACGCAGGTGGGCAGACTTACTGGGCATCACTGGATTATATTTACGGACACGATGCCAAGATCAATGGCGGAAATTCAGGTGGTCCGCTTGTTACGACAGACGGAAAAGTAGTCGGTATAAACTATATGTCGCGTGCATCTGTCGATCAGCAGTTTGCAATTCCAGGTGATCTTGCGATCGCCAATTGTTGACCAACTGCGAGAAGAGAAGAATGTTGCGTCTGTTGGACTGGCAGGACAGGCTGTCGTATTTGGTCCCAATGGAGAATATCCGGGAATCTGGGTTGAATCCACTACGACGGGTGGCATTGCTGATAAAGCCGGGATATTACCGGGTGATATCATCCATGAAGTGGAAACAATATCTAATTGCAACTGACGGATACAATGAAAGATTACTGCGATATTTTGAGAGGTCACAAAGATACCGATCCATTAAAGGTGATGGTTTATCGTCCAGGTACCGATGAGATCCTCAAAGGTACTCTGAATGGGGATAAGCTTGTATCAACCGGTGTCGCCGGATTGAGCGGAGCTTCCAATAATAGCGGTTCGACCGGAACCAGCGGTTCCCAGTCGACAATATTGGAAGATAATTTTGATGGAGATATCAGCGCCGGCGGTTGGACTACCCTTGTTTTTGGTGATGACAGCAATTACCAGATCACTCAAAAACCAGGTCGTGTCTACATGGAAATAAATACTACGAACACAGAGACATTTCTTTACAACGATAATTACTGGGCAGCAGATGTTTATGTTGAGACAAAAGAAACAAAAGTAGGCGGACCCAACCGGATGAATGTCAGTGTGATCTGCCGGGCGAGTGATCAAGGTTTCTATGAATTCAGTATTACCAGTGGTGGTCTTTGGCAAATCTGGAAGAATTATGGTGGTACTTGGTCGAAACTTGAAACAGGTGCATCCAAGTATATTAAAGTTCAATCAGACCCCAATCTCTTACAGGCGTCCTGTGTTGGAACCAATCTTAACCTTCTGGGTAAACGAAAATAAAGTGGGTGAAGCTACGGATCGTGATCTGACAGAAGGTCAGGTAGGTGTCAGTGTTTCTACCTTCGATCTTAAAGGTGCACAGGTTGAGTTTGAATACCTGTATGCAGAACCGGGAACTTAAGATTTAGTTCGACAGAAATAAATAGAGCCGATTCAATTTGAATCGGCTCTATTTTTTTGATATTTGCCAACTCTTTATAGGTTTACCCCGGCTGTCTTCAAGATAATTCCTTTTCTGCTTGTTTACTCTTATAAAATTCTATGCATTAAAGAAACATGAATATAATTAAGTAAAATATTTTTTGGGGCCAGAGACCACAACGGAGAGGAAAAAACAATGATATATCGTTTCGCGAAACCATTCATTTTTCTTGGAATACTAGTTGTCCTGATTAGCACTGCCTGTTGGAACACAGGTGGAAAAAAAGAAACTGCTGCACCAGAAAAACCGCAACCCAGTGAAGCAACACAGGGAAATTCCTTCAGCACCTGCCAGCGCTACAGGTGGGGCGGTGAATAATATCGACGATGTCAAAGGTGCTGTTTTTCAGATCATTGGTACAGGAACATATTTTGATGTAACTGACGGTCAACACCTCAATGCCGAGTGGGGTGGAACAGGATTCTTCATCGATTCTTCTGGAATTGGAATCACGAATAATCACGTGGTAGCAGGTGCAGCCCTGTTAAAAGCATATGTGAACGGGGAAACTAAAGCCAGGAATATTACCGTATTGGGAACCTCCGAATGTTCAGACCTCGCAGTGGTTAAGGTCCAGGGGAGCGACTTCCCGTTCCTTGAATGGTACGACGGAACTGTAAAATCTGGATTGGATGTATATGCTGCGGGCTTCCCACTGGTTGAACCCGAATACAACCTTACCAAAGGAATCGTTTCCAAGGTGAATGCCGATGGGCAAACAACCTGGGCATCACTGGATTATATATACGGGCATGATGCCAAGATCAATGGTGGTAATTCTGGCGGACCATTGGTGACTGGAGATGGTAAAGTAGTGGGAATCAACTATATGTCCCGTGCATCAGTGGATCAGCAATTTGCCATTCCAGGTGACCTGGCAACTCCAATTGTGAAGCAGCTTCAAGACGGGAAGAATGTTGCTTCAGTAGGACTTGCAGGATCCGCCATAGTCTTTGGCCCAAACGGAGAATACCCGGGTATATGGGTGGAATCCACCACCACTGGCGGTGTTGCCGATAAAGCCGGTATTTTACCCGGGGACATTATCCATGAAGTCGAGACGATCCTGATCGCAACGGATGGCACAATGAAGGATTATTGTGATATCCTGCGCGGACACAAAGAAGGTGACCCATTAAAGGTGATGATCTACCGTTCAACCACGGATGAAATTCTTGAAGGTACATTGAACGGCGACAAGCTGGTAAGTACCGGGGTGGCCGGATTGAGTGGTGCCTCCACTGATAATGGTTCGAACGGGTCAAATAATTCACAGGCAACCATACTTGAAGAAAATTTTGATGGTGATATTAGCGCCGGTGGTTGGTCAACAGATATCCTTGGAGATGGAAGTAATTATCAAATTACTCAAAAACCGGGCCGGGTATACATGGAGATAAATACTCCAAACACAGAAACAATCCTATTGAAAGATGGTTATTGGCTTCCGGATGTTTATGTTGAAACAACAGAAACCAAAGTAAGTGGTCCGAACAGGATGAATGTAGGTGTGATCTGCCGCTATTCTGATCTTGGTTGGTATCAATTCAGTATTACCAGCGGTGGTTACTGGCAGATTTGGAAACAATACGAAGATACCTGGAAACTCTTAAATGATGGGGCATCCAAATTCATTAATGTTGAATCAGACCCCAATATCCTCCAGGCATCCTGTGTGGGCACCAATCTTACTTTTTGGGTAAATGAAAATAAAGTAGGTGAAGCCACAGATCGTGATTTAACTGAAGGTCAAGTGGGTATTTGCGCGGTTACATTTGATATGAAAGGTGCCGAGGTGGAGTTTGAATACCTGTACGCAGAGCCAGGAGAATAATATTTGATTGACTACTCCAAAGAGCCGGTTCATGTTGAACCGGTTTTTTGTTATTTTAATGGATCATACAGAAATGGACTAATTTAAAGCTGCTTCAAACCAAGGATTTATTGAAATCAAACCAAGTACAAATGTTGGGATTATTAAAATATGATTATAATTAATTTAAGTTATTTTAAGGTCAGTGCATCATTTAGGAGGAGAAAGCTATGATCTATCGAACCATAAAACCATTTATTTTTCTTGCTATATTAATTGCACTTGTTAGTTCAGCTTGTTTCAACTCAGGTGATAAAACTGAAACGGCAGCACCTGAAAAACCGCAATCCAGTGATTCAACGCAGGAAAAGCCATCAGCACCATCCAGTTCTACTGGTGAAGCAGTGAATAATATTGACGATGTCAAAGGTGCAGTTTTTCAGATCATAGGAACAGGTACTTATAACGATGTGACGGATGGACAACAGCTCAATGCAGAATGGGGTGGATCAGGATTTTTTATCGATTCGTCCGGTATCGGAGTGACCGCCAATCATATAGTAGCTGGAGCAGCTTTGCTTAAAGCCTATATCAACGGTGAAACCAAGCCTCGGAATATCACAGTTTTAGGGACGTCTGAATGTGCAGACCTGGCCGTGGTTAAGGTACAAGGTAACGATTTCCCATACCTGGAGTGGTATGATGGCACAGAAAAATCCGGCTTGGATGTTTATGCGGCGGGATTCCCCCTGGTGGAACCTGAATATAATCTCACCAAAGGTATTCTCTCCAAGATCGATGCAGATGGTCAGACTACCTGGGCTTCGCTGGATTATATTTATGGACACGATGCCAAGATCAACGGCGGCAATTCTGGTGGTCCTCTTGTGACTGAAGACGGAAAAGTGGTTGGTATCAATTACAGCACCAGGTCGTCGGTTGATCAACAATTTGCGATTCCAGCTCCTTTAGCAATGTCGACTCTTGAAACAGCTTGAGGACGGGCAGAATATTGCTTCGGTTGGCCTGGCTGGAACCGCTATTGTCTTCGGTCCAAATGGTGAGTACCCTGGTATTTGGGTTGAATCTACCACGACCGGCGGTGTTGCGGATAAAGCTGGTATTTTACCCGGAGATATCATTCACGAAGTCGAAACCATCCTGATCGCTACGGATGGCACAATGAAAGATTATTGTGACATCCTGCGGGGTCATAAAGAAGGTGAACCGTTAAAAGTAATGGTTTACCGTCCTGGTACGGATGAACTGCTTGGAAGGTTCATTAAATGGCGACAAGCTGGTTTCTACAGGGTATGCCGGTTTGAGTGGTAACAATAGCAATAATTCAGGCAATTCAGGTACATCCGGGAGTTCAACAAGTATCAACACCGAATTTGATGGTGACCTCACCCAGGAAGGCTGGTATACATACTTGTTTGACCTGTATAACAAAAAGGCAGAAGGTACTGTGGAACAAAAACCGGGACGAATGGTGATCACTGTAAATACTAAACAATCAGGAATCTATGCATTCAATCAAAACCTCAGCGGTGCTGATGTGATCGTTGGAACGACGGAAACCAAAGTTTCTGGTCCAAACCGTATGAATGTCAGCCTGATCTGCCGAAAGTCAGACAAAGGGTGGTACGAGTTCAGTATCGAATCCGGTGGTTTTTACCAGATCTGGAAGTGGGATCCTAATGCTGGAGATAATGGTTACTACTATACCCTCAAAAGAGCTGCCTCAAAATTAATTAAGATGCAAAATGAGACTAATGAATTGGAAGCGCGATGCATCGGCTCTGATTTGACTTTTTATATCAATGGTGAAAAAGCTGGCAGTGTCACGGATCGAGAACTTCTTGAAGGTGAGACTGGCCTCGGAGTTTATGATTTTGATATCAAGGGGTCAGTCGTTGAATTTGAGAGTTTTTACGCTGAAATTCAATAAGATTAGTTAACAAAAAGAATGAGCAGCGAAATCCTCGCTGCTCATTCTTTTTAATGGGATCGCAATAATTATCCATCAAATCGAGATTATAATGACTTTCATGGAAAAACCCACAGCCAACCGCCAGATCGCACGCGCAGCCAGTACAGTGATGTTGGCCTTTATCATCAGCAACCTGATCGGGTTGGTGAGACAGATCGTCATTGCGCATGCATTCGGCACCGGGAGTGAGGTGGAAGCTTTCAACGCAGCCAACCGGGTGGCGGAAGTATTGTTCAACCTGACCGCGGGCGGTGCACTGGCTTCGGCATTTGTACCAACTTTTACCGGTTTGCTGACAAAAGACGATAAAACCGGCGCCTGGAAACTGGCCAGTGCGATAGCAAATCTCCTTATTATGCATCCTTGATATTCGTCGCATTTTTAGCAGCCATATTCGCACCTGTCATTGTTCAACGCCTGCTGGCACCAGGTTTCGAACCGGAAAAACAACTACTCACCATCCGGCTGCTGCGGGTGCTCCTGCCATCAGTGGTGATCTTCGGCATAAGTGGTCTGGTGATGGGAATATTGAATTCACATCAGAAGTTCCTCATTCCAGCACTGACACCAGCCATGTACGCATTGGGTATGATATTTGGAGTCGTCGTACTCAGTCCATCACAGGGAATTTTTGGACTGGCCTGGGGAGCTGTTATTGGTGCGGCTTTACATCTATTACTACAAATTCCATCATTGCTCAAGCTTGATGGTGTATATACTGCGGCTTTTGGACTGGAAAATCTTCTTGTCCGCCAGGTAGGTCGATTGATGCTGCCACGGTTGTTTGGTGCGGCTATTGTCCAGTTGAATTTTTGGGTGAACACCTTGCTGGCTTCCTACCTGCCTGATGGAAGCCTGAATGGGATTGTGTATGCTTTCCAGCTTATGTTAATGCCGCAGGCTGCCATTGCACAATCCATTGCTATCGCCGCCATGCCTACTTTCTCGGCGCAGGCAGCACTTGGCAAGTTGAATGAAATGCGCGCTTCACTCGCTGCATCCATTCGGGGGGTATTATTACTCTCCATGCCGGCCGCAGTTGGATTGATGTTATTACGAACTCCGATAGTTGCGTTGCTTTACCAACGCGGTGTTTTCAATGCTCATTCCACAGAGTTGGTCGCCTGGGCGTTGTTGTGGTATGCAGCGGGCTTGGTGGGACATTCAGTGGTGGAAATACTGGCGCGGGCATTTTATGCCCTACACGATACACGGACCCCGGTAATTGTGGGTGCTGCGGCGATGGGTCTCAATATTGGATTGAGCTTTCTTTTTATCTGGCTCTTTTCATCCATCGGGTGGATGCCGCACGGCGGCTTAGCCCTTGCAAATTCCACTGCAACCGCATTGGAAATGGTTGTCCTGATGATCATAATCCGAAAAAAACTTTCAGGTATCGAAGGAACGCGGATTGTTAAGTCGGTTTGGCAGGGATTGGTTGGAGTCCTCTTGATGACTGCATCGATCATTGGGGTCTTACAAATTCTCAGGGGATCCAGTAATGCGATCCTGTGCCTTGTTGCGATCCTTTTGGGAGGAGCAGTATATTTAGCAACATTGTATATTATAAGAACTGAGGAAGTGGGGATGTTGATTTCAGCGGTAAAGCGGCGACTGCTGGGGGTTAAAATTGCCCGTTGAGAATGGAATTTACTATTCTGTCAGCGATTTAGGAAACGGTAAATCCATTCCATTGATGTTGATCCATGGCGCCGGGGGCAGCGGTCTGGGATGGCACACCCTGCTGAGACGCATGCCTGGAGCGAATGTGATTACCCCGGACCTTCCTGGGCACGGGAAATCGGATGGCGCAGGCAGGCAATCCATCAATGATTACGCCTGTGATATCTATGATCTAATCCATGCGCTTAAGTTACCGCGCGTTATTCTGGCCGGACATTCCATGGGGGGAGCAATTGCCATCCAAACTGCTTTACTAGCTCCGGAACGGGTAAGTGGATTGATCGTGGTTTCAAGTGGAGCGGTTTGTAATATCCCGGAAGAGATCGTTCACAGCTTATCCAACCCAGAAATGATGGGGAGGGCTGTTGATTGGTTATGTGAAAAGTTACGTTCTCCCGGGGATGGTCAGAGATGGGTGGATCAGACCAGGCAGGCATTAATGAAAACCCGCCAGGGAATTTTGTATGGAGATCTGTATGCCTGTTTACATACCAACCTGGAAGGTGATTGCGGCAATATCCACGTACCGACCCTGGTTTGTACGGGTAAACAGGACAGGTTTATTCCCCCGGTTTATTCACGCCACCTGGCGGAATTGATCCCGAACACGAAAGTTGCTGAATTGGATGGTGGCCATTTGCTTCCATTGGAGCGGCCGGAGGAATTGGTTATATTATTCCAGGAATTTATAAAATCTATAAAACATAACTGAGTTCAGTGACTGCGAACCCTGAGTATGTCGTTCCCGTGAGGACCGGATTGTCATTGCGAAGGAGCGTTCTTTCCGACTGCGGCAATCTGAAGCTTGATGACAGAGATCGCCATGCTTTGTTCTTTTGGTGCTTTTGTCATTGCGAGGGAGTGTACTTTACGACCGCGGCAATCTGAGACTGGATGCCTGAGATCGCTACGTCGCTGCGTTCCTCGCGATGACACATCAAAGCTGCAATCTCAATTTTTACCAGATTTGATTAAAAATAACTTATTCCCTCACCAAATCTTTCCATTCAGGGTTTATGGAATTTACTAAATCAATTTTCTTTTGCCGTGAACCTGCTTTGATTTGCTTCTCCCTTGCAATAGCAGCATTAATATCAGATGTTTCCTCGAAATATATTAATTTTGTTACCTTATACCTTCCCGTAAAACTGGAGGGTAAGGCATGGAGATGTTCTTCCAATCTCCTCGCCAAGTTATTCGTTAGACCTGTATAGAGAACGGTATTTGTTTTATTGGTAAGAATATAGATATAGTATTGCTTTTGCATTTGACGCTTTGTTTAGTTCATTATTAACTGAGATCGTTACGTTTCGCTCATTTTGGTGCTTTTGTCATTGCGAGGGAGTGTTTTTTGCGACCGCGGCAATCTAACTCTCGATGACTAAGATCGCCACGTCGCTACCCTCCTACCCTCCGGGTATGATATCGCGATGACACAATTATACGACTGCCATTGCGAGAGAACGTTCTTTATGACCGCTGCAATCTGACTTTTGATGCTTGAGATCGCCACGCCGCTTCGCGGCTCGCGATGACACATTAGTCGCTGCACTCCTCGCGATGACAAAACAAAACTAGTTCTTCCCCAGGCGTGCCCGTTCCTGTTCAATGATCTCTGCATCCAGCTTTTTAAAGAGTGGACCTGGCTGACGTAAAACCCTGCCGGGCTTCAAATTACCCGCTTTCCATTCCCCACTGGCTTCAGCCGAATTATATTGCAAAGCATTGTGCTCACCCAGACTGTCAGTAATATGCTTCACAAATTGTGTCCCGAAAAGTGGAGCATCATATCCGAGGAAACCATGAAGTTGCTCGCAGGTGAAGGGGAGGAAAGGTGCCAGCATGGTCTTGATCGAATCGACTGCAAGAATGGCTGTATACACCGATTTGGCTGCAGCAGCTTTATCCGTTTTGATCTCAAACCATGGGGCGGAAGTATCCAGGTACTTATTGACTTCCGAAGCCAGTCTCATTGCCTCACTCAGGGCAGCGCGTAAATGAACAGATTCATAATATTCAGCAACAGTATCAAATCCCTTTTTCACGGATGCCAATAGTTCTTTATCCCCGGGACGTAATTCTCCAGGATCAGGTAAGACGCCTTCCCAGTGTTTATAGGTGAAAGACAACACCCGATTGACAAGATTGCCCCATGTGGCGACTAATTCGTCATTGTTGCGGTGAAAGAAATCATCCCAATCCCAATCGGTGTCCTTGGATTCAGGCATGTTGACGGTGAGATAATAGCGCAGCGGATCAGGGTCGTAACGGGAGAGGAAATCCAACGCCCATACAGCCCAGTTATGGCTGCCGGAGATCTTCTGGGATTCCAGGTTCATGAATTCATTTGCAGGGACGTCATACGGCAGGTTGAGTTTGTGCGGAGTATCCCCCATCAACCTGGAGAATTCCTCCCCTGCACCCGTCAATTGCGCCGGCCAGATGACCGCATGGAAGGGGATGTTATCTTTTCCGATAAAGTAATATGCCTTGGCTTCGGGGTTGTACCACCAATCATGCCAGCTTTTTGCATCCCCGCCAAGCTGCGCCCATTCGATGGATGCGGAAAGATAACCGATCACCGCTTCAAACCAGACATACAGGCATTTGCCTGTCCAGCCTTCGAGCGGAACCGGGATACCCCAGTCAAGATCGCGGGTGATCGCACGCCCGCGTAGTGCATCGGCTTCCATTTGCCCCAGCGATTGGCGCAACACATTTGGACGCCAGTAATCCTGTTTGGTTTTGAGAAAATTCACCACATCCGGTTGGAGCTTGCCGAGGTCCAGATAGTAATGCTCGGTCTCACGCAGTTCAGGGGTGGAACCATCCACTTTGGAACGCGGATTGATCAATTTATCGGCTTCAAGCAGGCTGCCGCATTTGTCGCATTGGTCGGAGCGGGCATTGGTATCACCACAGATATAGCAGGTACCTTCCACATAGCGGTCAGGGAGGAAGCGCTGCTGACTGGGAGCGTACCATTGTTTTGTCTTATCGGTATAGAGGAAGCCATTCGTCTTCAGTGCCAGGAAGATCTTTTGGGAAATATCGAAATGATTATCTGTATGGGTGCTGGTGAAGAGATCATAGGTCAATCCCAATTTCTGGAACACCTCGATGAAGCTGTTATGAAAACGCTGGTAGGCTTCGTAGGGAGTGGTTCCTTCTGCATCCGCCCGGATAGTGATGGGTGTACCATGCGAATCGGAGCCCGAGACCATGAGCACTTTCCGTCCACGCAGGCGCTGATAGCGCGCGAAGATATCCGCCGGTAAGTAGGAACCGGTCAGGTTACCGACATGGATCTCAGCGTTTGCGTATGGCCAGGCGACGGCCACCAGGATGGGAGTTTCAGACATGGATCACCTCACGGATAGAATATGCGAATTGTAGCATAAAACAGATGGTCTTGACTGTGACGAGTGAATATGAACACAAATAAATGGATTAAAAAATAATAATCAACAGACCTTGCTAGCGGGGTCCACCTATACGTTCAACAGACGTATCTTATTCACACAATAAAAGAATTTCGTCTATTAGTTATTGATCTTATTGGAATCGGATTCTAATTTGTTTTTTATATTTATAAACATTTCTTCAAATACAGCAGTTGTCATGCCTTCAATAATTCCAAAGCAAACTGTGAAAACTATGATTATGAACAGAAAAAAACCTGTAAGGCCAAGCGTATTAAATATTTCCGGTTTTTGTAAAGGAAAAGCTAAAGTCATGCCTATTAATATTATGTAATAGAGAACGGATAATAAACTGAAAGAAATTCCATTTCTTAATCCATCCATGGATTTCTCTAAAAGCTCTTTCCGAAAAGGTTTAATAAAAACTATGATTGCAGTTATGAACCCAAAAACAATCGGAAGAGGATAAAACCAAATGATCATATGTAGATACATAAATCCAACCCTAAAAAGTATAATTTGCCCAACCAATGTAAGCATAAACCAACCAATTGACATTGCAATAACAAATCCAATGAAAGCATTCAGAATCCTTTCTTTGAAATTTACTTTTCGGCTCTGGTTAATTGAGTCTTGTGTATCTTTTTTGATCCTGATCCACGTGAATAATCGGTAAATAATTCCTAAAGCAAGCGCGCAAACCCCTCCACCGATAATCCCATAAACAAAGCCGAGCAATGATCTTGTAAGTATTGACCATATACTATCATGAGAGTTGAATGCAATATCACCGATTAAAAAGAACACAATTCCTGAGAATCCGCCCACCACAACTCCAACCATAATCCTACGCGAGAGTGGTATTTTTGAAATTTGAGGAAGAATGCTAAAGACTATTCCACAAATAACACCCCAAATACTACCTGCTACCATAAATTTTTCAGTCCACCAGATCTCCACCATTCCATGTCCAAAAGACAACCACCCTAAAAATGGTAACAAGGATATAAGACCAATTATTATGCCCACAAAAGCATTCACTAGAATAGTTTGAATGTTTTTCATTTATCCCCGCCGAAAATGTTTCGTTGAAACCATTATATTAAATTCTATAGTAATTTAGGAGATATTACCAAATATTGAACCAGCTTGGATGCTTTCACCACTCATCCACAACCGAGAGGCATCTTCCTGTAAAGACCAGATATAAAAGTTATATTTCTGTGGTCTTCGTATCTATCTGAGGTGAATTCTCTCTAGAACCCAATATCCTTCAAAAGATCATTTGTGGAGCGATCCTTCACTCCCTTGCCCAGCAGTTCTTTCCAGAAGGTATCGTCGTAACGGCGGGAGTGGACAGGAATCGGCATGGGCACACCCCAGCCAAGGAGCAGTACTTCTTCTTTGGGCTGCAAACGAGCCAGCATTCCACGCAGGGCATCACGTCCGGCCAGACCAGAGAGTACAGCGCCGATATCGGCTTCATCTCCCAACCAACCGGAGATGCGCGTTCCGAGCTGCGACATGACCTCATCGTAGATCTGCGATGGACGCTGGTCAATGATCAGCAATGTGACATAATACTTGCGCATTTCGCGTGCGATCTGGCTAAAGGATGTCTGTGCTGCCATTTCACGGTTGAGCAGGCGGTGGGCTTCTTCCACGGCGATGACCAGCGGACGCGGCTCATCCTTGCCGCTGGAGCGGAAGCTGTTGGTCTTCTCTTCCCAGGCTTCACGGATCTTACGGGTCAGCAGGTTGGTCACCAGCAAGTAGTCGAGGTCTTTTTCATTCTCACCAAAGGTCAGCACCACATGCTGACCGGCTTCAAGGTGTTTGATGATCTCACCCAGAGTATCCTGCGCAGGCTGCTCGACAATATAAGGACGATTGAAGAGTCGCCCCATCTTGCTTCGCAACCCTTCTGCGGCCATCACATTCACTCCTTCCGCATTCGCCCAGGCAGCCACACTGTCATCTGCCGGGAACTTTTTGCCATCTTCGTCCACTTCCATCGCCCCGACTTTCATCTGGCGGAATTCGCTATACCAACGATTGCGAAAAGTTCCAACCAGAGCTTCCAGGGTGGTGGAAGTGGTCTCTTTCAAGTTCAATTCCCTGCTCAACATTTCGATGTCGCCCGGTTGAATGTCTGACTCGGCGATCTCGAGGTTGTAATCCGGCTGCTGTCCGCGCACCATGGTGCCCTTACCCAGCCCAACCATGCGGACTTTAGAGGAGAACTTGGATTTCAAACCCGGAACGATCTGCCCCGTATCGGATGAAGTGTCATCCGGGCCATATTCACTGTGCATGTCGAAGATCAATACCGAAGACTGGTCGTGCTTGATCAATCCGGCCAGGATGATCCGGGTCAGGAAGCTCTTGCCGGTGCCAGTCGCACCAAAGATGCCGGAAGAGCGCTGTACCAGTTTGTCGAGATTGACACATACCGGGTGCCCCTGCTCCCGGGTGGACCCGATGCGGAAGAATCCTTTTTCACCCTCTTTACCGAATATCTCAGCAATGTCACCTTCCTGCGCCATGTGAACCTGCGAGTGATGCGATGGCACAGTTTTAACCGGAACCACCCCACGGGTCTCCTCGGGATGTTCTTCATTCCAATGTGTGTATTCAGGAGAGACTGGCTCTGGACCACGATCCAGCATCAGGGAGGGCATTATTTCCAGGTTGGTGTAGAGTGTCTGACCGTGCAGCAGGCTGGAAAGATGCGGTGGAAAGCGTTTCTCGGATTGCTCATCGGCGAATCTTGGATCGGTCGCCCCCAGCAAGATGTCCGTCACCAGCCCGTAATATCGCCATTGATCGCTGTCGATGATCACAAATGCGCCTTCCTGAACTGTCTCGGGCGGGACGGTCAGACGTGCATTCAGGTTGGCTTTGAGACCACCGCCAACGATATAACCGATGGGCTCGTTAGTATTATTCATTTTTTCATCCATATTTCCCTCCCTATAACCGGACGTCGATATCAGCGATGGCGCCGAGGACGTTCATCAACAGGGGATAATCATCCCTCAACAGGGTGATCAATTCCTGTGAAGCGGACTGGATCCATCCAGAGTTACCCAGACCTGCATGGGCAGCCTGAGCCTGCTTCAGGTGGCAGGCGATCAATTCTGCGGTGGGCAAGTCCTTGTTGGTCAGGATGTGCCGCAAGTATCCAAACCTTTCCGGGCTGGTAAAGGCGGCGATTTCGGAGTCACCACAAAGGTAAACCGTATCCAATGAGAGCGGAGGGCGGGGAGGTAATAAGTGGGAAACTTGACCATTTTGTATATAACCTACTGCAAGGACACTGATCTCCACTGGGATATTGCGATTGACCCGGTTATCTTCTATCACTTCAGGCGAACTGTTCTCTGTTGTGACCAACTGGCGGACCAGGCCGTCATCGTCTATATGAATATCTGTGATCAATCCAAACACCTGGACGCCATTTCCGATATCAGCAGAAACCAGAGCAGCAAAAGAAGGGGCTTCCAACTGGTTCACCCGGCAGCCAAACACAAAACCGGTGGTGCCTGCCCGTAGTAGTTTACCGATCTCAATTGCTTTCATGCTTACATCCTCCGTCTTCCACCACTATCCTTGTGGGTTTGTTTGTTGGATTTTCTGCCAACCTTCACTCCAATTTTCAATAATTGCCCGATGATCATTTCTTCCAACCGGCTGCTATCCTCAAAGGAAACAACTGCTTCTTCATGGGCGCGATGCAGCACATACGGGTAAGGATTTGCTACCAGCCAGGCTTGCTCCACCAGACTGGCGTGAAGCAGCCGCATCTTTGCTTTGTCGTCAGCCACCCAGGCTGGGACTTCAACGCGAACTATATCAGGGTGATGATCTTTGCTAATATTCAAGTAGAAAAAATGCAGTGTAAGCTCACCGGTAAAATTGTCAGCGGAGTTCGACTTGATCCTGAATATTGCAGATCGGTCTCCAGGGTGGATGAGTATCTCAGAGTAGAGCAGTCTGTCTGGAAAGCCCTGAAAACGGTCGGTGCCACGGGTCGCGTCCGCGGGTGCGGCAGCCAGGTCCAACATCTGCATCACCAATCCGCTGCCGGGTTTATCCACATAGGCAGCGGTAATTGCACCTGTGTTCATCAAGTCGCCCAACACTTGAATGTATTCCAGAAGTTTTTTTGTATATGTTTCAGTAATTTTTGGTTCGCGAAAGAGTTCCAACCCGCCATCAGTCAACGTGATGACAGGAGCCTGCTGTAGATCTGCTTCACGTGCCAGGACGGATCTTTCAGCAACATCGCGTATTAGCGCGATATATCCTTCGCTTGCCATTTCAGCTTCAGAATGCAGTAGATCCAAATCCAACATTTCGCTATCCACAGTGATTTTAGGTGCCATTCCACTGCCAGTCCGCATTGAAACCGTACTGATGTTTATCACACCAAACTCGACCTGTCGGTGTCGGCTGGGGATGATTTGAGATCCATCTGCGGCCAGCATTGTCACAGGAATATGTTCTGTTGGCATCGGGAAAACCGCATTCAATTTTTCCATGGCAGGCATGGCACATCTGAGACCGGAATTTACTTTGGCAGCATTTAATATTTTTTCGATCAGCCTATCCTGGGATTCTGCAGATAAATTAAGCAGATCCACACTCTGCTTGCTGATTGCTTCCAGGTCAAGCTGCCATTTTTGAGCCTTTGCGGCGTAATCGATGATTTGATGCTGAATTTGTTGATAATTAACTGGCACGTTTCTCCCCGAATAGTATACCGAACATATGTTTTAGATTTTAGCGGATTACAAATGATTTTGCAAGCGAACTAAATGGATGGTGATTGGAATTTTCAATCCGTATATTTTTATGAGTAAGTGTT
This sequence comes from uncultured Chloroflexia bacterium, assembly GCA_963827895.1. Taxonomy (GTDB): domain Bacteria; phylum Chloroflexota; class Anaerolineae; order Anaerolineales; family Anaerolineaceae; genus PNON01. The sequence continues at coordinate 306,742 of CAWHCY010000017.1, forward strand.
ACAAGTTCAATATTGTATAGTAATCCTATTGCATTGTTAATTCTGATGCGATACTATGATATTAAAGACTAAAAAAAGTGGATGGGAAATTATATGTTCAAAGAATTTAAAGCTTTCGTTTTACGTGGTAATGTTCTTGATCTGGCAATCGCAGTGATCATTGGTGGAGCATTTGGAGGCATTGTCTCCTCCCTGGTGAATGATATCATCATGCCACCCATTGGATTACTCCTCGGAAAAGTTAATTTTTCCAATATGTTCATCGATCTATCAGGAATGAATTTCCACTCGCTGGCGGATGCCAAAGCTGCCGGTGCAGCGACCATTAATTACGGGTTATTTCTCAATACGATCATCAATTTTCTTATCGTTGGTTTTGTAATTTTTCTGGTTGTCAAAGCAGCCAACAAAATGAAGAAACCAGAGCCAGTGGCAGCACCTGACAAAAAAGACTGTCCATATTGCTTTACAAGTATTGCCATCCAGGCCACCCGCTGCCCCAATTGCACATCGGATCTATCCAAGTAATCTGAAAAGGAAATCACAATGGACGAACTAGTAAAATTGATAGCACAAAAAGCTGCCATTCCCGAATCTTCTGCCAGAAAAGCGATTGAAGTTATTCTGGGGTATCTGCATAAAAAACTGCCATCTGTTGTCTATTATCAGGTTGAGAATATTGTCACCGGGGGAACAACAAAAGACCTCTCGAAGGCAGGATGAAATAAGAAGATAATAACCTGGGCGGGACATTTATTTCGTATCCCAATATTTATATATTCTCTTTTATAGATTTTTTACATCATCCTTATCAGTTCCTTATACATAACTCTGTATACTTGGTTAACTTTTCATCCTGACCATCAGAGAAATAATGGATTCAACCCAAGTATACGGTCACATTACCTTACTATCTGCCATAGTCGCAGTTATTATTTTTGTTGTTGCAATTAAGCGTCGATCTTCGCCCGGCGCTGTCCCCCTGGCGTTATTTATGGCTGCCATAGCTGAGTGGTCCATAACCGGTGCTTTGGAGATGAATGCCTATACTATTCCAGATAAGATATTTTGGGGAAAGCTCGCTTACTTTGGAATAATGAGTTCACCAGTTCTATTCCTGTGGTTCGCATTTCAATACCACCAGTATCCGATCAAGAAATGGATGTTCCCTTTCCTGCTCGGTTTTCCTACAATAGCTATCCTGCTGGCATACACAAATGATCTCCATCATCTGCTCTGGTCTGGATTTAGTATCATTCCAGGTACAAATATCATGGTTTATGAGCATGGACCGCTATTCTGGGTGATCATACCCATTATTTATTCCTTACTTATAGCCGGGAATGTTTTATTCCTGATATTTATTTTTAATCCTAATAAGCTTTACAGAAAACAAGCCATCCTTGTTTTAGCCTCTTCCATTTTCCCTATATTGGGGAATGTACTTTATATCACTGGCAATAGCCCTATTCCGGGAATGGACCCTACACCGATCGGATTCGCAGTTACTGGGATATTTCTCGCCTGGGGGTTATTTCAGTATAGAATTTTGGATATCACTCCCTTTTTACGGGATACGATCATTGATAACATGACTGATGGTGTGATCATCGCTGATTCCCGGCACCGTATCCTGGATTTTAACCAGGCTATCGTGAGCATGTTCAATTTGGAACAGAAGCCTGAAATTGGTCATTCCATCGAAGAATACTTTCCTGCGATAATGACTTTAATAAAAACAATAGCGGTAACAGAAGGCCAGTACAAGCTGGAACTTAATGTCAGGGAGAAAACATTAGGATTTCGAAAAATTCCAATTACTCAAAACAAGGATGTTGAGGGGTATGCATTATATGTAACCGACATTACTGAAGGAATAAACATCGAAAACTCCTTACAGGAAAGCGAGGAGAAATACAGACAATTACTTGATTATGCTTCATTTCCCTTGATGATCTGTGATTTACAAACTGGTTCGGTGATCTATCAAAATAAATTGGCAACAACATTATTCGAGGCTAATTCTTCCAATGGTCATGATTACACGATAGCCAATCTGTTTTGTGATCCGACCGAGTACACCCGTTTATCCTCAATAATATTAAAAAAGCGGATTGTGACTGATTATGAAACCCGGGTTTTTTCTAATCTCACAAATAAGATATGGGTTTTGATGTCAGCAAGCATTATTCCTTATGCCAACGAAGAAGCGATTTTGGTATCGTTCAATGATATTACATCCAGGAAACTGATGGAAGAAGCCGAAAAGGAGCAGCGGCAATTTAACGAAGCTATGATAGATAGTGCATCTGCCCTGAATAGTACTCTCGATTTTGACGAGGTATTGGATCGGATACTTACCAATCTTGAAAAAGTGATCCCTCACAATGTCGCCAACATTATGTTGGTAAGCGAAGGTGGTGACGTGAAGATTGTCCGTGCACATGGATATGGCGCAAAGGAACTGCAAAGCCTGTTTCAAATTGGACAGTTGTCTGTGTCAGAAACACCTTTTCTCTTAAAAATGGCTTTGTCGGGCAGCCCCATCGTTATCCCCGATACGCTTTCCGATTCAAACTGGGTTAAATCGCCGGGTATGGAAAGAACGAGATCTTACCTTGGTGTACCCATATTCGTTAAAGGGAAGATCATGGGTTACATTAATGTGGAGAGTACCCAGCCACATGATTACACCAGTAATCATGGTAAACGGCTTATGGCTTTTGCAGATCAGGCTGCTGTGGCAATTGAAAATTCACGTATGTTTGAAAAACTGGAACAAATGGCAGTTGTAGATACTTTGACCGGGTTGTATTCTCGCCGACATTTCTCCGACCTGGGAGGGAAAGAGATCGAAAGGGCCAGAAGATATGGAAGCCCGCTATCATTATTAATGATCGACCTGGATCACTTTAAAAGCTTTAATGATACATGCGGACATGCTGTTGGTGATCAAATACTGGTGGAAGTTGCTAATACCATTGGGACCACACTCCGAAAAATAGATATTCCCGGACGACTCGGGGGTGAGGAATTTGCTGTACTGCTTCCTGAAACTAACCAGCAAAATGGAATGTTGGTTGCAGAAAGACTAAGGCAGGCGATTTCAAGGATAAGGATCCCTATTAAGGATGGCATCATCGATACAATAACAGCCAGTTTCGGTTTGGCGACTTTATGCGACAACCATATCGATCTACAATCTTTAATTACTTCGGCAGATATGGCCATGTATAAAGCCAAAGAAAATGGACGAAACATGGTGGTTGTAGATTTACCGGAAATGACTTTAAAACCCAAGCAAACCATACATGCTTTGAACATAAAATCCCATATCAGGATTAAAATATTCATATCCTGATCTGTAGGTAACTATTATGTCTGAAATGTCCCTTCTACAGAAGTTAGTAGTAAAACCTGGCTACAAGCTGATTATCATTAATCCGCCAGATGGCTATCTGGATCGGATCGGCAAATTACCGGAATCTACAAATTATATTGAATTGAATACTCAGCCTGCAGATGTCATCCAGGTTTTTGTGAAAACCATGGATGAAGTTCTCCCAAATGTTGAAGTATGGAAAAAATCCCTAAAGCCAAAAGGTATACTCTGGATCACGTATCCCAAAGGCACATCCAAAGTGAAAACAGATTTGAATCGTGATATCCTTTGGAAACGATTAAAAGATTATGGCCTATGATGCGGTCGCCATATTTTCTGTGGATGCAACCTGGTCGGCAATGCGTTTCAAAATCATCTCAGATTAGAGGGAGTTTTTCATGTCATTACACTCGGAAATATTTGATCAACCTGCCAGCATAAAAAATATTTTTAACAAGCAAAAAGAATTCATACAAATGGCAGCCAAAGAAATATTGAAAAGGGATCCGAGCTATGTATTTCTGGCTGCCCGCGGTACATCTGATAATGCCGGGAGATATGCAAATTACCTTCTGGGCGCCAATAATCATTTACCGTTAGCTTTAGCTACACCGTCTTTGTTCTCCATATACAATCAGCCGCCGAAGTTGCGGGACGCATTGGTTGTTTCGATATCGCAATCAGGAAAATCACCAGATATTGTCAGTGTTGTAGCTGAAGCAAAAAAGCAGGGCTGCCTGACTGTTTCCATAACCAATGAACCAGATTCAGATATGGCTAATATATCTGATCTTGTGATCGATATCTCTGCCGGGGTTGAAAAATCCACTGCGGCAACCAAGACGTACACCAATGAGTTGATGGCTATTGCCATGTTATCTGCCGCATTATCCAATAACTCCAAGCAGTGGGATGAGCTTGAACGTGTGAGCGCATGGGCCGATCAGGTTCTTCGCCTGGATGATGACATAAAACAACTGTCTTTGAGGTATCGTTACATGCAGCGTTGTGTGGTGTTGGGTCGTGGATTCAACTACTGCACTGCTTTTGAATGGTCTTTGAAGATGAAAGAAATGTCCTACGTCGTCGCTGAACCGTACTCCTCTGCAGATTTCTTACACGGCCCGGTCGCCATGATGGAAACAGGTTTCCCGGTGCTGGCTGTATTGCCGTCCGGTGCTGTTTTTACTACATTGTTTGATACCCTGCAAAAGATACGTAAGGAACAGAATGTGGAATTGGCGATCATATCAGATTCCTCTAAGGCCCTGGAAATGTCACAAATTCCGATCCCACTGCCGACAGGTATTCCGGAATGGTTATCACCTATCATCAGCATCATTCCAGCCCAATTATTTTGTTATCACCTTACCAACCATAAAGGGTTGAATGCCGAAAACCCGCGCATCATTCAAAAAGTAACTGAAACAAAATAGCCACCAATAATAATCAGAGAGTATCACTGTCGAAGTGTACAAAGATTCACACTTCCTTTATGGAAAGTTATAATAAAACCTGATACTTTGTTATATACAACAGAATAGTCTTCTTTGTTGCCTCCTGCGTAAGGTTTTCACTACCGCCTTCATTTGACGGTATTCTGGATGTGAGGAAAAATGGAAAAGAGAATCTCGAATCTACTCAAGGGAAGGCGTAAACCATTTACTATTTCACCGGAAGCCACTGTTTATTCTGCCCTGGAAATTATGGCAGAGCATGATATTGGATTTCTGGTGGTGATGAGTGGCACGTTCAATGCTGGGGGTAATATCTGAGCGGGATTACGCACGCAAGGTAGACCTATTTGCCAGGGATTCCAGGTCAACAAGCGTCAGCGAGATCATGAACACGAATATTTTTTCGATCGATTCTGAGCGAACCTATGATGAAGCCATGGAACTCATGACCAGGAAAAATATTCGCCACCTGCCTGTGGTTAAATCAAACAAACTTTTGGCTATCATCTCGCTGAGTGATGTGGTCAAAGCCTGTTTGCGGGACCAAAAAGAGACCATCGATTTTCTCGAAGATCTGGCGCTCGATAAATAATTCCCTTTGATAATTAATTGATCAGGAATGAGTTTGGATCCGGAAATCATGGATCCCGTTGACGATTGGCCATTGGCTGCCGCACCCAGTGCAAATTAGTCCGGATTCCTGTTTCTGCAGATCATTATTCCCGCAGGAAGGGCATTGAAAGAAACCGGTTGAGGGAATTCTATCTGGAATACCATCAACATGCGATCGGACAAACACACTGGGAGTCAACTGCCACAGGGCTCCGGTGTATTGAAATTCCGAATCCAGGTGAACCAAAACGGCAAGAGGCAGCATGCGTTTGAAGAATGGTGAGCGCAAATGAGACACAGTCAGTTGCCTGTCTATCTTGAAGCCGGCTTCAGTCAACCAGTTGCGGATCGCCAGTGGGTGAAAATCAAAGTTGAGTGCAGCAAATTCAACCGGTTCCAGGGAAATGGATTCCAGGACTGCTTCTTTAACCAATAGCGTAAGATCGCTTTTAAATTCTGTTTGTTTGCGTACTCCAGGATAAATTTTCCACCCGGCTGCATGACGCGTTTTACCTGCCCAAGAGCCAGTGGTGCGTCTGCCATGTGATGCAGCGTGCGGATCATGGTTGCACCATCGAAAAGATGATCAATAAAAGGCAGGTGGTAAATATCTGCTGCCACGTAGATGAACTTTTCGCTCGTCCCCAGCCGTGCCTGGGCTTGTTCCAACTGAGTACGGGAATAATCCACCAGCACCACACGTTTGTAACCAGCATAGCGGGAGGTGTTCCGACCAGCGCCGGCGCCCAGTTCCAGCATTAAGTCTCCGGATTTTGGCAGCAGGCGTTTTAATGCTACTGCTTCGACGGCGTCTTCATAAGCACGGTCGCTCTCATCCCAGAAACTGGTCTGGTAATCGGAATCTTCGTAGCTGCAAACTGGAGGAGTTTTATGTTCCATGGTTAAAAGTGAGTGCGGACAGGTTTCCCGGCGACACCCGGAATGAGCTCCTTACCGCTGCTTCCTCTCGGACCTGACGGGGTTCGAAGCGTTCCGCCGCGCCGGACCCATCCGGCACTCGCGCATAAGGATACCGTAAGGATGGTCAGGCTGTCAATTGCCGCCGGAATTTCATCCTCGGTGTCACGCCGGGGAGAAAATCTATATGGATTCAATCGGTTGTGGTAAAATCGAAGGGCTTAAGAGGTTATGATAAATGGAGGGGTGGCCGAGCGGCTTAAGGCGCTTGTCTTGAAAACAAGTGTGGGGCAACTCACCGTGGGTTCGAATCCCTCCCCCTCCGCCATCATAATAAACCTCTATAAAACTGGGGAGGTGCCAGAGTGGCCGATTGGGCTCGCCTGCTAAGTGAGTGCTGGGGTTAAACTCAGCCGTGGGTTCAAATCCCACCCTCCCCGCCTTTTGTTTGTAAGGACACGACACTGTCGTGTCCTTTTAATTCAGGCCAAATGATACAGCCGCGCGTCCCCGGAAGGGGATTAAATTCAAGTCCCACCCTCCCCGCCTTTTGTTTGTATGGGACACGACACCGTCGTGTCCTTTTAGTTACTTTGGCAAAATTCGAGAATATGATCGTGCCAAAATGGCATGTCACCAATCCTCCAGTTGGAGCAGGCGATTTAGCCACGGTTGACACGAATAAATCCCGAAAATTGAAGAAGGAAATGCAAAGAAAAGACTACTTTTAAACTACAGGTAAATAAATAAGCTATTGTCTCGAATGAGCGAATCTTTGCTTTATTGATCTTTATAAAGTGGGCGCATTGGTGGTTTATTAATTTTTTTACTTCGGGCAGAAAATTACATTCTCTTGCCCAAAGGGTTTGAGTAAACCAAGAGATAATAAGTAGAGTTTTTCAGGATAGTATGAATTAAAACCTAAACGGAATCCTTTTTAATTATTATATGCAATGCTCCTTCAGTCTTATGGGGCAGATTAGCGGCAAGAATTTCATAGTTTAGACGAAAAGATTGAGCATCTTCATAAGAATTGAACATAATAACTAATTCATCAAATTTTACCTTAAGCAAATGTTTTACACGCTGTACATGTATATTAACATCATAACTGTTTGTTCGTTTTATTCTTGGGACTGTTACATTGGGGGGGGGCTCCAGGTGGTCAATAAAATGAGGAAGGTTGATTTGGGGCGAAAGAAATGAATCGCCCCATAAATTAGTATGGCTTAAAAGCTTATCTATTTGTGTCATTGGTGGAGAAGGTGGTAATGGTGACTCTGGAGGTGTGGGAAAATCCTCCTCAATTAATAAAGTAAATCCATCTGGAAAGTGCATTAAAATATCAATATCCTCCGCCGGTGCTGTTCCCATATTTACCAACCAAATTGATATCTTGATAGTTCTTAGTATTATATTTTCGTATTCTTCTTTCTTAATTAGGTACTCTTTGTAGTCTCGATAATAAATATCTAGGTCACTATTGTATTCTAATATCTCATCAGGATTTATTACATTTCTTAGTGATGGCCCAAACCTTTTCACGGATTCAGCTAATGTAAGCTTATTATCTGGAAGGTCCTTCGAATTATTGTTTTTCTCTAACATAGATGAATAATGGTCAATATCCAATTTGGGTTTTTTATCCATTATTTCATCCACATTTCTATCTATCTCTTCTTTAGTGAGAATATTAGGGAGATGTAAGGTGTAGCTTATGAATTGATTTCCGCCTTCACACTCGAGAGCTAATTTTGGTATCTGACAATTTAATTTGACTAATTTCTCGCTCGAGTTGCTTTATCCTTTCTTGTTCTGGATCAAGTTCTTCTGGAAGTTTTAGATCATCACTCAGCTTAATTGTTGATATTCCAAAAAGTTTTGCTTTTGCAAGAAGGATCAAACCATTATCAGAAGTAAACAATATAAGCTCTTCATCGGGTATTTCATTTCGATAAGCAATCATACTAGCTATCAAGTGATCATCTTGAACTTCACGATTGAGTTGGTAGGTAGTGAAATCTATAAGTGGATCGCGCCCTTCAAGAAAAATCTCAACAGAATCTACTAAGAAAGCATGGGTATCTTCTTGAAACAGAGTACTAAGTTTTTTTAAAGTTGATGCTGCCCGTTTGCGAATCCGAGTTTTCCCATTGGAGTCCTTATTTTTATTTAATTCACGTATCGTTATCGGAGGAATAATAATCTTTACAAAGTCAGTTTTTAGAATTATTTGCCAATCGATTTGATCAAAATCTTGATAATGTAGAAATATATTTGTGTCAAGGAAAATAGTTTTTGGCATCAGATTATTTTTAGCGTTTTATCTATAGGTTTTACAACGTTTATTATGAGGTCAACATCTCTAATCACTAATCTAGGCGTCACCCAATTAATATTATTGATTTTTATCGTTTGAACTATTTCTTTGAGTAAAAGCCATTGTATCAAACGGTAAATCTTTATGAGGTTCAATTGCCTTCAAAGAACCCATAACGTGTTCCATCAGAGCTGCAAAATCAGAGTATACGGTTTCTGTAAATAGTATATATTCATCAAATGAGAATGATGCGCTTTTACTATTTATACGAGTTTTTAAGTCATTCAAGTGTGAGCTATAGAACCCAGCTTTTGTATTGCATGCCCGCAATATTCCTTGAATTGCCATGTAATAAGGCAAACGACTATTCTTTTTTCGTTCGAGTATAAAAAGTGTTAATGATATTATCGTTATTGCCCAAGATATTAGCTCAAAAACGGAAATACTTATTTTCATTCTTAATCCTTTTCAAGTGAGAGATATAGGCTTCTGGTACGTTTTGCTATAAAATGCCTGAATAAAAGCCTTCGCATTTTTGTGTCTACGTGCAAGATGAGAAATACTGAATAATTGCGACCATTTCCTTGAAGGTATTTCGTAATTTTGATAACTTAACGAATATTCGTCCTCTGATTTGAGATATAAGGCTCCTCAATAATATTAAGTTATCCTGTTTGGAGCTTCTAAAAGCATATACACCACACTCCTTTGTTAGTTATAACTATAAATAGATTATCGTGCTGGTTGTCTGATTACATGAGTAAGGTGGCTCTCAGATGATGTACCGTTCTTTGTATATTTTTGAAGTAATGCATTTACAATTACTTTATCTGCTTCAGTCGCTAATGGTGCGAGAGTAACTTTTATATTGTCAATGGCATCCTGATTTAAACCAATATCAATATATTCTATATTCGGTCCGGTTCCATCTTGTATTGATTTTATTAAAACTTAGGGAAAGTATCTACCCAATCAGCAACAGATTCTTTCCACAACGAAAGAGGGGGAGATGGGTAAATCATAAGAACGTAACGTGTTTCTCTTTGGAAATCCCATTTAACGGATTTGAATCCTGCTAATTTTGTTGGACCTGCAATTTTTGTCCACGGTTTCCCTTCTTCGTCAAAATTAACCTGAACTGCTTGTTTACGTATTTCTGCGAGCTTTTCATCTTTAACATATTCAATTTTTTTGATAAATGTATCTTTATTGAACATACAAGCCGCATTTACCAAATACTCGTTGGTAATGATTTGCTCAATAGGTAGAAACGATAATAATTGACCATTTACTTCACCACCGAGCAGAGGATGTGGAGCTATTGGCTTATAGTTAAATGGATCGATAGGTAGTGATATCATAATGCCAGTCATTCCTTTAGAATACATAGACCACAAAGGAATGCTCTCCTCGTCAGAGTCTGTCCAGCAACTTACAAACAAATACCTTGATAAATTGAATTCACCATATTTACTAGACTCACCTATGTCATCAACAAGGTCTAGGCGATTAAAGCGTATCGTTCGATTTTTCAGTACAAGAGCAAGTGTACTGATGGTTGTGTAATGATATAAGTATTGTTTTTTTTCCATAATTATATCCATTATTAAAATTATCCAAGTGGTGAAAACAAAATACTAAATCACAGGCTCAAGTAATTTTGTATCAATACAGCATACCACCATCCCCGCTTTTCCTTTAAAATAAGCTTTTTCACGGAAAAGAATTTATAGATATTAAAGTTTCTGATAGAGGTCCTCAAGTGAGAGATTTTTAACATGGTCCTTAACATGTAATAACGAAGTGACTTTTATTTCTCTTTTGGTTATTAGTTAATCACAATTAGTTCACACTATAAGCTTGTTGAATGAATTATTTTCAATATAAAACAATTCTCGAATCTTTCTACCTATTTTAGTCCCTTAATTCTTGAATCCTACTCAATTCTGGCCTTGACTTGATGAACGGGCTGTTTTCATCTGGAATAACTCCCAAATATGCATAAGCTGTTTTCGTTTTATCGCCATATTTAAGAACATGTTGCGCTAAAGCAAGAACTCGTCCACTTCCGTCTTCAACATACCACTTTGCTGGCTTTTCGGTGAGAGTGGAGGGGCGTAAAATAAGTGCCCACTCGCGTGGGAGATTGCTCCCCGAAGATAATGGCACCCACCACTCAGGTGGCTCACTTGAGTTTGGTAGATTAGGAGGTCTCCATATTTCGATAACACCTTTGTCTTGGATAAGATTAAGAGCCTGAGGAAGGTCAGGAAAAATGTGATTAACGATTGCACAATCTAAAATATCGTTGAAATCAAGCTCAACTAAATTCCATAACATGTATGCCGGTAACACACCACTTTTGAATTTATTCGCCTTAAGCACATTATCAAGTTCTACTGGGTCGTCCCATAGCCATGTGGTGAGATTGATGTCCTTTTCAGCAGGTTTTTTACGTCGATCATATTCAACGTAGAAGGATATTACATCTTTTCGAGAGAGGTCTTTTATAATTATTTTCATCATTCCTCCCATTAAGGACAATTACAATTATTGTATCTACAAAATCAAAAGTAGCAACTTACCAAATCACGTCAATTTAAGCAATTCAAATAAATATTTCCTATATTCCCCCTTTACCCGAATTGATTGTTAAACCCTATCATACCTCGAATAATTACAGGATTCATCATAGCGAAATAAGGACTCGATAATTTGAGTCCTTACCAGAATAAGCATACTTTCAGAAACCTGATTGTCGTTACATTATGCAGTTGTTCTTAAGTTACGCCTTCTCTTACCAAATATTTTTTCTACTCCTTTCTGGACACCGATGACCATGAAAGTCACCAATCCAATGATAGCCAGGTTGGTCCCTATTCCGATCCATCCCCGGGAAGATCCACCATCACGATCCTCGACCTCTGCCGCCGAAATTTTCATTTGCGGTGAATGTGCCTCCAGATGGAGGTGATTGTCCAATCCTGGTTGAATTACGCAATTGATCATTCTGAAAGCCTTCACTAAATGATCCCGGTTGGGTGGTTGAAGTAGCCGAATTATTGACGACCAGATAGATCCCTGCGCATACGATCGCGGCGGCTAAAAGGATGAGTACGATTCTTACGATTATTTTAAACATGTTAGCCTCTCAGATGCTCTTGATCTTCATTCCGTATTTTTACCGGAACGAGGGCAGGACGATTATTGGTCATGCGTAAAGATGAAAGAGGCTGAGTAATGTACTTTTTTATCATATTCAGTATCCATTTCCAGTGCAGCCCAACATGCAGTGCAAGCATTGCCAGTGATATATTCGCTGACAGGGAGTGAACCATTCTCCAACTGTGGTTTTCCGCCAGTTGAATATTGAGCACTGGTAAAATGCTGCGTGAGATCAAAATTCCGCTCATCATTACGGTTGTGAATGCTACAAAGAATAAAGCATCCACCAGAAACTGTAATCTGGATGAATGGAACAGGTTCTTGAAGTATCTGACCGCAACAGTAGTGATCCACTTCCAATGCAGAAGCAAGTGGACGATGATTGTTCCAGCTACAGCCAGGCTTAACCACTCATGAATGGCTATTCCAGTTAAGTCCGGTTCCATGGCTATCAGAAACGCGGCAAAAACACCAAAATCCAACAGTAAATTCGTTTTATTTTTCATTCTATATCCTCAATGTATTTTGAAATTGATCGATGAGCTTATTGATCATCAAATAGAATAGTACCGATGAGTTTCATGTAACCAGTGTAAAAAATGTATAGATTCTGTGAAGGTTTTTTCCCGACCTCTACCCACAAATGTGTCGACGGGAAATATTTCCCCGATTTATTATTCAAATTGATCTCGCATGATAAACTTAATAATAAGAACTAGGGAGACCGCATCAGATGAATGATTCAACACATTTATTTTTTGAATCAACCGGGATTGAAAACGCCCAGACGATCGTCTTTCTGCATGGCGGTGGGGCTGCAGGCTGGATGTGGAGAAAGCAGGTTGAAGCCCTTTCCACCCGTTATCACTGCCTGGTTCCGGACCTTCCCGAACAGGGGCAGAGTGTGAACTCCGGGGCATTTTCAATGGAAAAGGCAGCAGACCTTGTGGCTGAATTGATCAGCAATCAGGCACACGAGCGAAAAGCGCATATCGTTGGGCTATCCGAAGGGGCTCAGGTGGCTGTTGCCATGCTCAGCCGTCACCCGGAGGTGATCGACCGCGCAGTGATCAGCAGCGCAATCCTTCACCCTTTGCCGGGGATGCAGTTTTATACACCCGGTTTGATCAGAGCTTCACACCGCTGGTTCGTGGAGCCATTAAAAAACAATAACTGGTGGATCAAGCTCAACATGCAGTATGCGGCAGGAATCCCGGATGATTATTTTGATGATTTCAAACGCAGTTTTCAATCCACTACAGAAGATGGCTTTACCCATATGCTGCTGGCTAATTTGCATTTCCGGCTGCCTGCAGGATTGGAGCAGTTTCAAAATCCCGTACTGGTGGTGACAGGCAGCAAAGAGTATAAGCAAATGAAAGAATCAGCCCGGGACCTGCTAAGTGTTCTTCCGCATGCTCACGGAGTGGTTGTAGATCTGGGGAGTAAAGCTACTTTGGCCCAGGAACATAATTGGGCTTTGACTGCACCAGAGTTATTTTCAAAGACGATCGCGGCATTTATTGAAGACAAGCCGCTGCCATCCGAACTAAAAGAATTCGTTTAGTTTATTTTTTGATTTCCAAAAAAAGGGAGGTGTTCATGGGTGCATTGAATACAAATACACTGATCGGCATCCTGGTCGTCCTGGGTTTCATCCTCTTTTTTGGGTGGATGATCGTTTGGATGGCCAGAAGCACGAAACAACAAAAACAAGAACGGGCTGACATGGCTGCGATGCTTGGTTTTCAGCCAGTTCTCAAACCAGACTTAGTGAAATTAAAATCCCGCCTGGCTCATATAAACCCGAAACATGGCAGTAATTCCAAGGAGCTAAGGGATGTATTTATCAAGCACATCCCTGAGGGCGATCTGTACCTGTATGATCTTTGGGATACCAGCGGAGATTCGTCAAGTGTGATTCAAAACCGGGCACTGGCGCTTGTTGTAACTGGAAGACAATACCCACGATTTGTGATCTCTGCCAGGTTATCCATGCCGGGAATGCTGGCACAATTGGCCAATAAAGTCATCTCATGGGCGGTTGGTTACCAAATGACCATATTTGATTTTCCGGAAGAACCGGATTTCAACGAGCATTTTGTCGTTGCCGGGGAGGACGAATTGGCAGTGAGAAACCTCTTGAACAGTTCCATTCTCCACCGAATCAAGGGATATGACGGAATTTTCCTGGCTGGAGGTGGAGACACGCTTGAATATTCTCCACAATTTGAGAAATACACAGGAAAGAAAGATATCAACTATCTTTCGACCCGGATCAATTCAGCGCTCGATGTAATGAGACTATTTATTGAATAATATTTTTTCCTGGCCAGTACCAAATAATTTTTTGCCTCGTAAAAACAGTAATATTTTGGAGTACAATGAATTCATGGTAATCCTGTATGGAACAGGGTCAGGGGAAAATGTAAGAATCGATCCCTTGATAATCCATAATACAATCGTAATAAGGAGAAGATTATGAAAAAGATCACCCAATTAGTCATTATAATTGCCATATTTAGCCTGGCGCTAGCCGCTTGCGCGCCACAACCGGCGCCAACTGCTGCACCTGCACAAAATGTAGCTACTCAGGCTCCCGCTCAGCCCGAACCGACCAAAGCCCCAGCACAACCTGAAGCAACCCAGGCACCAGCCGCTGTCCGACCACTTGTTATCCTGGCTTCTGACTCGCCTGGTTCAGCTGACCCGGCTGAGAACTGGAACTTCGGCGGTGCATCTTATCTGCCCAATGTATATGACACACTGTTCCGCTTTGTCGGTGAGAAATCACCTACCATTGAGACCAACCTGGCAGTTGAAATTCCTACAGTGGCCAATGGTGGTATTTCTGCAGATGGTCTGGTATACACCATCAAAATGGTGCAGAACGCTAAATTTCATGATGGCAGCCCGGTTAACGCCGATGCAGTCATTTATAGCTACGAGCGGTCTAAAGCCCTCAAGCTGGGTGTTAACGGTATCGCAGCCGACCGGATGAAAGCGCTTAAGAAAGTTGATGATTTTACTGTTCAAATTACACTCGACAGCCCATTTGGCGATTTCCTGAATGCACTTGGCAGCGTATGGGGTAACTATATCGTCAACCCCGCCATCTGCAAAGCCAATGAAAAGGACAGTGATTGGGGTCATGCTTACCTGATGGCAAACGAAGCCGGTTCCGGTCCATACAAGATGACCTCTTATGACACAGCAAATAACACGATCACCCTGGAACGCGCGACCGATTACTGGGCTGGCTGGACAAATACCAAGCCAATTGATAAAGCCATCTTCCGCTGGCTGGCAGAATCTTCCAATGCCCGCCCGCAGTTGGAAAAAGGTGATGCGGATATCGCCATCAATCTACCCACCACAGATTTCGCAGCCATGGAAAAAACTTCCGGTTTTGTCAGTGCAAAATATCCCAGCATCATGGAATATTACCTGGCTCTGAATGGCCAGATGGCTCCGACGGATAATGTCAAGATCCGACAGGCATTGGCTTACAGCTTCAATTATGACGCGGTGATAAATGAAATCTTTGGTGGAAATCTGGTGAAGATGCAGGCTGCGGCTGGCCCTGGTTACCCAGATGTTTATCCCGCTGCAACCCAGTACACCTATGACCTTGAAAAAGCGAAAGCATTGTTGAAAGAAGCAGGTGCAGATAAGCTTGAAATCACCGTCAATATGATTGGTGCGATGCCAAATGACCAGGCTGTCTTGGAATACTGGCAGGCAGACCTGGCTACCATTGGTGTGACCCTCAAGATTCAACAAGCTGATTCTGGTGTTTGGGGTCAGGCGTGGTTCACAGACTGCAATGCGCCAACCGCACCGAATATGGGTCAGATCTCTGCCCTGGGCGTAGGTGGCGATTATCCTTCCGCTTGGGAGCTCCTGGCACAGGTGGTTCCAAATCCACGCCTAGGTGGTGCCAAATGCTCTGCCCTGTACGTGGATGACCAGATTGTCAACGATCTGATGAATGTGACAATCCCGGCAGCCACCGACCCGGCTGAAAGACAAAAACTCTTCCAACAGCTATATGACACGCTGGCCACTGATTCAGGTGCAATATGGCTCGGACAGGGTGTTGATCTTGTGACCATGAGCGATAAGGTGAAAGGTTACAGTTACTTCTTCTCCCGCGGCGGGAACTATCTTCCGCTGGCGCAGATGTCACTCGAATAACAGAATTCGATCAAATAATGCCTCTGTCAAAGACAGGGGCATTATTTTTATAGCATATTTTATACTGGCAAATATTTACTATTTTATGCGTTAGCAAGTTACAATAAGCTAATGCGTGCGTATTTAATCCGCCGATTATTGAGCATAATGCTGGTTTGGGTGGGAGTGACCATCCTTACATTTATTATTGCCAATGTTGTACCCGTTGACCCGGTCGCATTACGGCTCGGACCCAAAGCTTCACCTGAATCGATCGCCCATTGGCGGCATGAGTATGGCCTCGACCAACCCCTGCCTGTGCAATATATTCGCTTCCTGGGCGGAGTACTGAAACTGGATTTGGGCACCTCCATCTGGTCCGGCCGGCCGATCAGGACGGACCTTAATGACTATCTCCCCGCAACCCTGGAATTGGCTTTGATTACCCTGACCATTTCCTTGCTGGTTGGGTTACCGCTGGGTATCGCAGCCACAAGGACAAAATCCAAGATCATTGATGGATTCATCCAATTATTCGCCACTTTTGGTACTGCCCTGCCTTTATTCTGGGTCGGGCTGATCTTTCAATTATTATTTTATCGCAATCTGGACATTCTGCCTTTTGATAGCCGAATTGATCTGATCCTGGGTCCGCCCGCACGCATTACAGGTATGTATATTTTGGATAGTTTGCTGCTGGCGGACTGGCCGCGTCTAATTTCCAGCATGTACCATGTGATCTTGCCAGCAGTGACTCTCGGCCTGCCTGTTGTCGGAGGTGTGATCCGCATGACTCGCGGCAGCATAATGGAAATAAGAAAGATGGAATTTGTCCGGACTGCCCGGGCGAAGGGAGTACCCGAACGATTAGTAATGAACAAACATATCCTGCGGAATGCTTTATTACCAGTTGTAACATTGACAGGTAATTTGTTCAACGCACTCCTTGCTGGTACCTTTATTGTGGAAGCGATCTTCAACTGGCCAGGATTGGGCTGGTATGCAACCCGCGTAATATTGGCCTCTGATTACATGGCAGTCGTTAGCATCACACTAGTTGTCGCCGTTTTGGCAACAACTGTCAATCTTATTGTTGATCTCCTCTATGGTGTTCTGGATCCTAGGATCCAACAGGCATGAATAAATGACCCGCAGCTTCGTTCGTCACTTTTTCCGTAACAAGATTAATTGGCTGGTCCTGGCAGGCTGCCTGGTTCTGGTGATCATCGCTGTGGCAGGCAGTTCGGTCACACCGTATGATCCATTAAAACTGAGTGTCGCGCCTCGCTTTTCCCCTCCCACAAATATTACCTGGATGGGAACAGATAACCTGGGACGGGATATATTTAGCCGGGTTCTAGCGGGGGCGAGGCTGGCTCTACAAAGCAGCCTGCTGATCCTGGTTTCCGCAATTATTGTTGGTACGGTTATCGGGATCGCTTCGGGGTACTACGGAGGTGTGACCGATGAAATCCTGATGCGAATAACCGATGTGTTTATCGCTTTTCCGGGGCTTGTCCTTGCATTAGCTATTTCTGCGGCGCTGGGTCCGAGCCTGACCCATGCGATGATTGCGATAGCGGTTGTTTGGTGGCCTGGTTATGCGAGGTTGATTCGCGGCCAGGTATTGACTTTGAAAGAACGCGAATTTGTCCGGGCAACCCGAGCACTGGGAGCATCCGATTTCCGAATTCTCTTCAACCATATTTTACCGAATATTCTCATCCCGCTTGTCATCCAGGTAACACTGGACCTAGGTCCGGCAATGGTGACAACCAGCAGTTTAAGCTTTATCGGGATGGGTGCCCAACCCCCAACACCTGAATGGGGTTCCATGGTTAGCCAGGGACGCAAGTATCTGCTGGATTATTGGTGGATCTCCACATTTCCTGGGGCAGCTATTTTTGTAACTGTTTTAGCTTTCAACGAATTAGGTGAACGGATTAGAAAGGCATTATCGTTATAAAATATCTATGGACTTAATATTATCCATAGGGATATTTATAAGTGGTGATTAAGCATTCATACTAATAGGTTGGTTGTGGAGAAACCCTTGAGTATATGTCGCAATATCAGATAACTACTCGAATGAAGTATGCCTGCTTTCTGTCGAACCGTAACATTTCATCGCTGGTCGAGATGCTACCATTTATTTAGAATTAATACGATAAATTAGCAGATTCGTAGTTTATTAATTAGAGATATTATAAAGTGTAATTAGATTTCAATTACAGAACAAATAGGATCCGTGTATGAAATCAACAGTAGCAATTCTTAGAACAACCCCCCAAACCATACTGGCAGATTACCAGAGGCTCTTTGAATTATCAGGAGCATCCAGAGTCATGGATAACCAGCTAGCGACAATCCTTAAAGATAATATCACCTGGCACTTTCCAATGCCCGGAGCGAATACAACTCCCTGGCAGTTGGAAGGATCCATCCTGGCTTTACGCAAGGCGGGTTTCAATGATCTGGTTTGCGTTCAGAATCAAACCGTGGTGACCAATGCGTTCAAAGGGGAAGATCTAAATGGTTATGTCCCGATCTTCCGGCATTACAATCTGCCTGTGCGTTACAATTTTCGCAAAGGGGATATGCAATGGGTGGAATATAAACCCAAAGCCAAAATGCTGGCCCTGGACCATATCTACCCTGAAGGCATTCAGATTCCGGATTTCTTTTTTGGCAAGAATATTGTCCACTTACCTACGGTCAAAACCCACATGTATACTACTACTACAGGGGCTATGAAGAATGCTTTCGGTGGGCTGCTAAGCAAATACCGCCACTATACACACACCTGGATCCATGAAACCCTTGTAGACTTGCTGGCAATTCAGAAGGAAATTCACCCTGGTATTTTTGCAGTGATGGATGGTACGACAGCGGGCGATGGGGCTGGTCCGCGCATGATCCGCCCGATCAGCAAGAATATCATTCTGGCGTCATCTGACCAGGTGGCGATAGATGCGGTGGCTGCCCGGATGATGGGCTTTGACCCGCTCGGAATCAAATATATCCGTCTGGCGAATGATCAAAAATTAGGCTGTGGTGATCCAAAAGAGATCGACATCATCGGAGACATCGATGCCGCTCAGGAAAACTGGGGTTTCCACGTTGGACATAACTCGCATAGTTTCCTGGCATGGCTGTCCTGGTATGGGCCGACACGCTTCCTGCAGAAAGCCATCTTCCGAACACCGTTTGCAGTTATACCTACCTTCATAGGTGAGATAGAGCAGGATTATATGTTCTGGCCGTTGAAATACCGAAGAATAGCTGCCAACTGGAGACAAACGACTGATTGGGGAGCCTTATTTAATCAATACCAACGGGATGGCTATATCGGGGGTGAATGAAAGGAAAGATTGGACCGTGGCAAGTGTTTCCCGCCACGGCCCAGGGTAGTAAACAGTTCTTATGATTTTAAATCGATCATGATGCCGGGATTCATGAAACCCTGCTGTTGAAGAGTGCTCAATAACCCACTCTCGTCTTCATCCGTCATATTGGTGAGGTCATACTCGCTTAAAATGTCCTGCAAAGATTTTAATGCCGTTAGATTGACCCCGGAGCTTTTATTATTCCCCGCTCCCTGGGGTGGAGGTGGTGGCGGCCCTTCGGGCTTACCTTTCGCTCGCAGATCTTCAGCGTCGAACCCGGCTGCTTCGATGGCTTCCTTCATCCCGGGAGAAGGCTTAATGCCAGCGTCCTTAAAAGCCTGGAAAATGGATTTGGCATCTTCCTTGGTGATCTTATCAGGATCATACTGTGATAAGATCGATTTAATTTGACTCTTCTGATCAGCAGTTAACGGTTCCGACTTGAACGACATTCCTGCACCCATCATTGAGCCCATACCTTGAATTTGATCGACCATATACCCTTCCTTTCTTTTATTAAAAGTAGTTGTTTGATTATCTACAGTATAAAAATAGTTTATGTAGAGATTATTTAGACTGACTAAATAATTAAAAAAAGCCAGATAAATTCCACGTGAAAGAAAATATGTAGCATTCCCGATATTGCAGTCCCATAATTATTAATTAGGGGAATTGTATGAGGATATAATTCATGTATTGATTTAGCATGAATCGTTGAAAGGATATGATATGGTTGCTTCTGAGCAAAGAAAAATGGTCATCATTGGGGCAGGGATCGCCGGTTTATCGATGGGTGTTTATGCCCAATTAAATGGATACACCAGCCGGATCCATGAAATGCATACCCAACCGGGTGGTTTAATGACTGCATGGAAACGAAAAGGATACACCATTGACGGCTGTATCCATTGGCTGACCGGGTCAAGCAAGGAATACGATTACTATCACTACTGGGAAGAGATTGGCTTGATCCAGGGGCGTGAGATTTTTAACCCGGAGATATTCAACCGGGTGGAAGGCCGCAATGGTGAGGTGTTAAATATATACACCAACGTGGATAAGCTGGAAAAACATTTACTGGAGATATCCCCGGAAGACCAAAAGGTGATCCGGGAAATGTGCAGTGCCATCCGATCGTTTACAAAATGGAATCCGAGCATTAATAACAGCCTGGCAGATACGATGAAGTCGATCATCCCCATGGCATCGGTCATGCCGGCTTTGATCAAGTGGGGGAAATTGACGATGAAAGAGTTTGCCAGCCGCTTTCATAATACGTTCCTGCGTGAGACATTCTCCACCTTGTGGTTCCCGGATATCTCAATGGTTGGCTTGTTAATGACGCTGGCAATGCTGCACCGCAAAGCTGCCGGCTACCCAATGGGCGGATCTCTCCCGATGGCTGAAGCTGTTGAAAAACGATACCTGGAACTGGGCGGGCAGATCAATTACAACGCCAGAGTGGAAAAGATACTGGTGGAAAATGGTAAGGCAGTTGGCATCCGGTTGGAGGATGGGTCTGAAGAACGAGCGGATATGGTCATCTCAGCAGCAGATGGCCGGGCGACCATTTTCAATTTGCTGGATGGTAAATATGTGGATGAAAAAATAACTGACCTTTATAATAATGGCAGGCCATTTCCTTCGCTTCTCTTCATCGGATTGGGAGTAAAAAAGGAGATTCCCGAGTATTTTGGATTGACCTCCGGACTCACGTTTCCTTTGAAGGATTCATTTGTAGCCGGTGGAGAAGTGGTTGATAAACTGGAAGTGATGATCTATAACTTTGATCCATCCATGGCTCCAGCCGGAAAGACAGCTTTAACCGTTATGTTCCCCACCAGCTATACCTATTGGAAGGAGCTTTCTGCCGACCACGAGAAATATGATGCCGAGAAGAAAGAGGTGGCTATGAACGTCATCCGGGGGTTATCCTCCCGCTTCCCGGGGTTGGAAGCTGATGTTGAGATGGCGGATGTTGCCACCCCGCTGACTTTTGAGCGTTACACCGGCAATTACCAGGGTAACTTCGAAGGCTGGCTGCCAACACCCCAGGCAATGATGAAACCCATTTCCAAAACACTACCCGGATTGGATAATTTCTATATGGTGGGGCAGTGGGTACAGGCCGGCGGCGGGCTACCCAGCGGGGTGATGACTGCCCGTGAGGTCATGAAACGAATTTGCAAGCAGGATGGGCGGGGATTCAAGACGGCATAAATATTGGAGTAAGTATGGGACAATTTACCATTCGAAAAGCTACAACCGAAGATGTGGAACTACTGGCGGAAGTATCTGCCCGGGCATTTGAACATGATCCCCTCACCGATTGGCTGGTGGAAGACCAAAGTAATGCGCTGCAAGCAGAGCGACAGATGTTCCTGGCAGAATGGCGCATTTCGAAGCAATATGACCTGATCTTTACTGACTCCGACCGGCAAGGTGTGGCTGTCTGGAAACCGCCGGGAGCCAGCGTTACGATTGGTAATCGCATACGGCAGGTTTGGTCCATGATCGGCTCCATCAAG
The DNA here is from genome assembly GCA_963827895.1 of uncultured Chloroflexia bacterium. Taxonomy (GTDB): domain Bacteria; phylum Chloroflexota; class Anaerolineae; order Anaerolineales; family Anaerolineaceae; genus PNON01. Next base: position 328,686 of record CAWHCY010000017.1, read on the forward strand.
CTCTCCCGCCGAACGCTGGCGAAGATCCGCCTGTTCATTGATGTTGAAAGAGCCCGACCAATGGAACCGCATTACTATCTGAGTCTGCTGGCTGTGGCACCTGAAATGCAGGGCAAAGGCTTTGGAAGCGCATTAATGCAGCCAATACTTGAGCTGTGTGATCGTGAAGGTATTCCGGCTTACCTGGAGACAGAGACCGAGTCAAATGTGGGTTTTTATTCCAGAAAGGGCTTCACAATCCGACAGGAGATCATCACCAGCGATGGGAAATCGAAAGTGTGGACGATGTGGCGGGACCCAAACCAGATTAAATAGATGGAGAATAAAGTATGACCAAGCGTATCCTTGTAACATATTCCAGCCGAACCGGGACAACCGCCGGGGTGGCGAATGAGATCGCAAAAACATTGTCCGAAAATGGCAGTCAGGTGGATGTTCTGCCGATGAAGGATGTAAATGACCTGACTGGATATTCTTCAGTGATCGTTGGAAGCGCCATCCAGGCTGCAAAATGGTTACCTGAAGCGGTGCAATTTATACAAACCCATCAAAGCACGCTGAAAAATGTACCTGTTGCCATGTTTTCAGTCTGTATGACCCTTGCTATGCCGAATGGAGAGAAATACCGGCAGGGTGTTGCTGATTGGGTACAACCTGTCCGTGGAATGGTAAACCCTGTCAGCGAAGGTATTTTCGCCGGCGCATTGGACGTCAGCAAAGTACCAACATTAAGTGACCGGATCAAATTTAAAATGAGTGTGATGCTTGGTGTTTGGAAGGAAGGAGACCACCGAGATTGGAATGCCATACGAACCTGGGCAGTGCAATTGCAGCCAGCTTTATATTGGAGATCGTAGTTAGCTGATAATTCCAAAAAATTCAAATCTTGTGATGATGGAGCATTCACCGGTAGGAACTCCACCTTTCCGGTCATATTTGCGTCAATTGGCAATGGCATAAGGCCATCCAATTAATTATGTACAATGAGGAAGGATTAGGGCTTTTTCTCTGCATTTGGTGCGGGGGTAATTCGGATGGTATGTTCTCGCCGGTCAGGGGTATGTTGATAGCACAGGATCTGTTCCTTCTGATCAAGTTCCCAGGTACCGTCAGACACCTCCACCAGGCACCCATGCGGGTAGTGCAAAACTGGAATGAAGATCTCAGTTGGTTCACTCAGATTATCTGAATGAACAAATTCATATTCAAAAGTGGATGTATCCATATTAAAAGATAGGTGAGCGGGAATACCAGCAGTTTTCCGTGGATAAGGACGAACAACTGCCTTCATGGCCCGTCCACCATCGTAAGCGGACCCATCAAACTTGCATTGGTCTCGCGAGAAAATGGAAAGATCTTCATTATTCCACATGTCACCATGCTCATTTGTATTATCTGAGGTGTAATTCCACAGGGTAAAGTTGGCCAGGTTATCCTCAAGGGCGGTCATGGTGGCATCCATCGCGCCTTCCTGACGTTTAAAATTACCGGTTCGATATGCACTTTTATGATACATATCAAACGGGATGCCTGTTTCGCCGATCAATGTTGGAACTTCGCCCATGTGATTCGTTGAATGCCTGATTGTATCTGCGATCTGGTCACTGAAACAATACTGCACAGCCCGCTTACCCAGGACAACTTTCTCGGTTCGGGTGTCCATTGTAAACCAATTCACAAAACGTTTGGTGACCAAGGTGATGTCATCGTACCAGTGGGCCGCATGAACAATGTTGCTGGATTCCTCATTTCCCCAGATTAATCCATTTTCTCCGGGTACCCCTTCCACAAAAAAGATCGATTCTGGTGCCACTGACCGGATCTCTTGAATAAACCGGTTTAAGAACGGCTTAAAGTAATCCCGATAGAAATCCACTGGATGACCATTCACCCTGGAAAAGTACTGTGCTTGATTTATGACAGGTGTCCCGCTATTATCCAACCCCCAGACTCCATGCTGCTGCCAAACATCCTGTGCGCCATTTTGCCAGGCATTATCGCGACCGGGATTAAGCGTCTTTTTTCCGGTTCTGACAAACCCGGTGAGACCCAGGTCAAATACATCCACTTTCTGTGGGAAGCCTGCCCCAGCGGCCATTGCCTGAAATACTGTGGGTGTTTCACCTTTTAATAGTTTTACAGCTTCCAACCGTTTTGAAATATCCGCCAGGCCAACATACCCCGGCGATGGTTCGTTCAGAGTGTCGTAACCGATCACATTTGGCATGCCCTTCAATTTGAGGGCGACCTTTTTTATTGCATTTATATAATGACTTTGAAGAAATTCCTGGATTGGGATCCCTTCCACCTTTAACTCTGGCGCAAAATCATTCCCGGCAAAAAATAATGTGAACATGGTAGCGGCAGCCAGTTTATTGTTATTGGTCGGCCACAACATTCTTGGATATGGATCACCACATTCCTGGTGTGTGAATGCTGCCCCGGTACTGTGCAGTTTGGAAACATCAAAACCGGCCGCTTCCAGCGTCCAACCCGGGGCGCCATCACCTCCGGTAAAGCGACTCCAAACATCCTGATGCGGATCAATGAACATATCGATACCATACTCTGCGGCTTTACTCACAATCGTATGCAGATAATCCAGGTATTCCTCTTCATAGATTCCGGGACCGGCGTGTTCGATTGCTTCCCAGGTAACCAGAAAGCGCAAAAAGTTGAAACCCCATTGCTTTAACCGGCTGAAATGTTCATCTACTTCGCTCAGTGGGAATGGTCGTCCCACAAAAGAGATTCCCCGGTGATCATAGAACTTGTCCAAATTCCAGGTTGCACCATCAGGAGTCAGCGGTACTTTTGAGCTTCCACCCAGGTTTACACCCCGCAGAAGGATTACCCGGCCAGATTCGTCTTTAAAATATGTTTTGTCTGTAAGTAACATGTCATAATTATAATGGGAATGGTAAGAAACGTTATCAGGTATAAAAAAATGCTGATGGTTTAAAGCCTTCGGCATTTTCGGGCAGAAGTGTATTGCGTAAGTACAATAGTCTGAGTGAAGCAACAATCAAGAAATACATAGAAGAACAAGATAATCAGGTTATAGCACCTAATAAGTTAAGCGTGAAAGAATATGAAGACCACTTCAGGGGTTAGCTGGTAACGAAGAGTCCCTTAAGTGGCAAACCAGCGTCTCAAGACGCTGGCTGGTATTAAAGGCTTTCAACGTCAGATCAAACCACTCGTACAGGAGGTTTTGATTATACTGAGTGAAAAGTATCCCTTTCGTTCCGTCTCTTCTTACACATCGCCGAGAAATGAGATTATTTTTTGACTTTGAACAGCTGAGGCATGGCGGTCAAACCCACGCGCGCGGTGGTGTCCGCTCCGATGTGCTTCTGGGATGCTACGCGAACACCGGCGCGAACAGAGAAAAAAGTAAAGCGACGAGGGCTGCCCAGGCAGCCCTCGTTTTCTTGAACTCAGAGAAACCCTTTTTACTTGAAAAGCTTTACATCGTCCATGTATCCGGTGATGGATGTGCCGTTCTGTTCCCAGGTTCCAATATTGAGATAAAACTGGTTGGTCAGCAATTTATCAACATAATCGGGTTGCCATTGATCGATGACATTCCCATCCAGGTAATAAGTGATCACTCCAGTGTTGGCATTAAAATCGATCCTTATGGTGTACCATTGCCCGTATTCGAGCACGACCTGAGGGCTGTCATGATCGAACGGGTAGGTTTCATCTGATTCCTGCGCACACCAGAAATATGGGTTGGGTGTGGACAGCCCAATTCCACAACCGGTCCACCAAGTAGCTTGCCTTACTACAGGGTTTACGGCTTCAAAAGCCAGAACCATATTACCCATCTGCCCGTCAGTCGGTGGATCCATTTTCATTTCTGCTTGTACACTGTTGAATTCCCCAAGAGACCATGTTTGGAGGGATCTAAGCTTTCCGTTCTCGCCACCAGCAGCAGACGATTTAGTAAAACTCATGATACCTATTTTTTGCTCGACTGTCGTATTTTGAACCCCATCAAACAATGACCATAAATTTGTACTGAAACTACCATCAAATGTTGAATCATTGAAATCGTCGAAGAATTGGGTACCCGACGGCAGGTTTCCGACTGTTCCACTTTTAATAGTATCCTGTGGCAGGCTGATCTGCGTCCCGTCAGGCAGGGTGATGACACCCTTGCCCTGCTCATACACATAACCGCGGCCCCGCAAGACTGTGAATTGCAGCGGATCGTTCTCATCGCTGGCAAATGTGTATCCTTCATACGTCTGTGTACCTTCCCAGGAGTGCTTCGCACCGTTGCAGAATATGCCTACACCAATAATGGAATCTGTCTTAAAGGTCAAATTAAAGTGATCACCGTTCACGGAATTGATGATGACATCCAAAGTGCAATCCATATCGACACTCACCAGGAATGCAGGATCAATGATCTCATAAGGAACCAGCGTGGTTTCCAGGGTTGGTGTAAGTATGGGTGGGTTGTCATCGGTTTGTGCAGTGGTCCCGTAGGTTGGATCCTGGGTAAGCCACCAATCCACCCAGGCATATACATCCGAACCCAAGTTTTGACCGGTAACCTTTTTTAAACTTTTTTCGATCGGTTCAGCGAGAGAAGAGTTAGTTTTCCAAAAATCGAGCAGGTCCGGAACGTAAGGCAATCCTTTTTTACCCAGGGTTCCAATTGTCAGGATGGCAAAATTATTACTAGGCGCATCCATGGATCGTAACGCAGCAGGCAAGATCGGAGCACCCCAAATTTTGTACATACCATCTGCAACAGACCACCCTGCCTCTTCTAAGTAATCAGAACTGTCTGCACAATAGGATAGGGTATTCCGGCTTCCGCGGTTCTTATTGGTTTTTTTTACAAGTTTATTGGAATCTTGCTCGAGTGTTAATGCAGTGTTCACGTTCACACCGTCATAACAGAAGAATGTGTTCCTGGTACCACTCTGCACATATTTTTTTCCAGTTTGGTTCACATCCGTCACGATCAGCAAAGTCGCATCGCAATCAGGTGCAGAGGAAGGTTCCAGTCCTGCCTCAACCAGCATACTGGCAGCAGCCATATAAATTGGACCAGTATCAGGAATTTCTCCCTCATGACTCCCGGCATAATTGCCGCTGAATTTTGGCTGCGCATCCAAACATACTTTGAGGATCGGGTTACCTTTCCATCCAGGTATTGCCAGGGGTGGCTCAGGAAAATCAGTCAATATTGGAAGACCTGCAAGTGCAGCCGGATTGGCAGCTGTCACTTCTTCTGCAGACACCCACCCGGTTATTGATCCAGTTTGGATCTCCAGCCAGGTACTGTCTGTATTCAACGACATAACCGTGACAGAATCGCCTTCTATCGCAGTGCCCATAACAGTATAAGCACGACCTGGTCCTGAATGGAGTTTGATCTCACCAATCACATTCGCCTGAGGCAACGGTGTAGCTGTCGGCAATGGCGTAGCAGTATTGGTGGCAGTCGGCACCAGGCTGGGAGTCACCGTTGGAGTGGAGGTGGAAACCTCTTCTTTGGATACAGTATCGGTCGGATTTGATGCTGCAGGTGATTTAGGCGATGGTGTGCAGGCTACCAGGAGAAGAATAATAACAATACCAACAACAAACAGTCTTGATAAGCTATGGCGAGCTTTCATGAATAACTCCTATGAGATGTATTGTTGTGACCTGTTTGGATTATATGATTATTTTTGCAATTGTCCTAATTAATTACGTATAAAAAGACCTCTTTTGTGAAAGAGGTTTAGCATAATTGGAATCAAGATATTTATTGAATTATTACCTACCTCTGGCTGATGGATTTGATCTACGTTATTTAACTGCGTTCAGGATCTGTAGGAGGTAAATGCCATATCCTCCAGAGAAAAACGACCTCAAACATCCTGATGCGGGTCTATGAACATTAGAATACCATGTTCTGCGGCTTTACTCACGACCGCATGGAGGTAATCCAGGTATTCCTCATCGTAGATTCCAAGACCGGCGGGTTCTATTGCTTCCCATGTAACCAGAAAGCGCAGAAAGTTGAACCCCCATTGCTTTAACCGGCTGAAATGTTCATCTGCTTCGATCAGCGGAAATGGTCGTCCCACAAAAGAGACTTCCCTGTGATCATAGAACTTACCCAAATTCCAGGTTGCACCATCAGGTGTCAGGGGTACTTTTGAGCTTCCCCCCAGGTTTACACCCCTCAGAAGGATCACCCGGCCAGATTCATCTTTAAAATATGTGTGATCGGTATGTAACATGTCATCATTATTATGGGAATGGTAAAAAACGTTATCAGGCATAAAAAAATGCTGAAGGCTTTAACCCTTCAGCATTTTTTGTTATTGTATATGCAAGTTTATTCAGTACATTCCGCAATAACCATGTAATGATCGATCGGGATACGTTCATCGGTGATGATCTTAAAGTCGATTACCCCGCCAACCGGAATGGTGGTACCTGAAAAGAAATCGTAATTCAAGTAGATCATTCTACCGGTGGCATCGTAAAAATGAACCAGAACCTGGGCTGATTTAGTGGGATTTTGACCAGTATTCTTTGCCTGACCGGAAACGATCATGGCTCCATTCTCTCTGACCAAATTATCCGAGATGACTGTAAAACTGGTGACGTATTCTTGTGCTTCAAAGTAGTTGACGCCAGTAGCTCTCAGACTGACCGCAGTAGATATTTCAGGGTAAGACCAATTAAACCCTCCTGACTTTCCGGGGTCAATTTTATACTCGGAGGTAAAGATCGTTCTACTTTTTAACACACTACCCGCTGAATCGAGGATCTCGATATCGACTTTGGCCAGGTCTATCGCATTACCCATCTGATTCTCAATTTCACCGACCACCTCAAAGCCATTGTATGATTGATATCCGACCAGCCTGATTTCAACGCCTTGACCGTTGGCATCTCCCACTATGGTTCCATTAATTACACCATCAAGAGTAGTTACAGGTGTTGCCTGACTTACCGGTTGTTGAGGAGCAACCGTAGTAGCTTCTGGTCCGGAAGTTGATGTATCATCACTGGAGGGTATGGGTAGATTGTTATCGGTTTGTGCAGTGGTCTCGTAGGTTGGATCCTGTGTAAGCCACCAATCCACCCAGGCGTATACATCCGAACCCAAGGATTGACCGGTAACCTTTTTTAAACTTTTTTCAATCTGTTCAGCGAAAGAAGAGTTAATTTTCCAAAAATCGAGCAGGTCCGGAACGTAAGGCAATCCTTTTTTACCCAGGGTTCCAATTGTCAGGATGGCAAAATTATTACTTGGCGCATCCATGGATCGTAACGCAGCAGGCAAGATCGGGGCACCCCAAATTTTGTACATACCATCTGCAACAGACCACCCTGCCTCTTCTAAGTAATCAGAACTGTCTGCACAATAGGATAGGGTATTCCGGCTTCCGCGGTTCTTATTGGTTTTTTTCACCAGTTTATTGGAATCTTGCTCAAGTGTTAATGCAGTGTTCACGTTCACACCGTCATAACAGAAGAATGTGTTCCTGGTTCCACTCTGCACATATTTTTTTCCAGTTTGGTTCACATCCGTCACGATCAGCAAAGTCGCATCGCAATCAGGTGCAGAGGAAGGTTCCAGTCCTGCCTCAACCAGCATACTGGCAGCAGCCATATAAATTGGACCAGTATCAGGAATTTCTCCCTCATGACTCCCGGCATAATTGCCGCTGAATTTTGGCTGCGCATCCAAACACACTTTGAGAATCGGGTCACCTTTCCATCCGGGTATTGCCAGGGGCGGCTCAGGAAAATCACTTAATATTGGGAGACCGGCAAGGGCAGCAGGGTTGGCAGCGGCCACTTGTTCTGCAGCCACCCACCCGGTTATTGATCCAGTTTGGATCTCCAGCCAGGTGCTGTCTGTATTCAACGACATGACCGTGATAGAATCGCCTTCAGCAGCAGTACCCATAACAACATAAGCAGATCCTGGCCCTGAATGGAGTTTGATCTCACCTATGACATTCGCTTGAGGTAATGGTGTGGCTGTAGGCAGTGGAGTAGCAGTATTGGTGGCAGTCGGCACCAGGCTGGGAGCCACCGTTGGAGTTGAAGTGGAAACCTCTTCCTTGGGTACAGTATCGGTCGGATTTGATGCTGCAGGTGATTTAGGCGATGGTGTGCAGGCTACCAGGAGAAGAATAATAACAATACCAACAACAAACAGTCTTGATAAGCTGTGATGGGCTTTCATGTAAGGCTCCTATGAGATGTATTGTCGTGACTAGTTTGGATTATAAGACTGTTTCTGCAATTGTCCTAATTAATTACATATAAAAAGACCTCTTTAGTGAAAGAGGTCTATCAAAAATGGAATCAAGAAATTTATAGAATTATTACCAACCTAAGGCTGCTGGATTTGATCTACATTATTTAACTGCGTTCAGGATCTGTGGAAGGTAAATGCCATATCCTGCTGACCATAAGAAGTTCATGATCACCCACATGGCTACCGCAACCCAATCTGCTTTGACCATGGTACGAAAAGCCACAGCCAGTATCGTCAGTAAAGTGGCGATAGCCAAGGCGATCCAAAGATACATTTGCGTGGTATTTTCAGGCCAACGGATCTGAATCTTGTGATATGCAAATATCGCAATAAATCCGAAGACCAATCCGGAAATAAGAAAACTCGACATTGTTCCAGCAATAGCAGAATTTTTGGTACCCTGCATATGTTTCACGGCGATTGCTTCAAGGACCATCGTGATGACTGAGATTGGAAGGATCAACCAGATCGATTTCATAAATTCATTTACCATGTCTTATCTCCACAGCTGTATTTTAATTACTCAATTTGGAATGACCACTAATTAATATTATTTAAAGAATAACTAATTGAAATAAATAGAAGATATGTATATAATTTTGATTATTACATCCCCCTCAGGGGGATGAAGCAAGATGGTAAATTTGTCAATTCAACTGGAATTTGACCAAAAGATTCTAAATATTCCTTATATCAGATTAGGCAAAGGCGAATATAATTCAAAGAATTACTGGAGAAAGACACATGAAATGCCTGGTATTATATGATTCGATTTTTGGAAATACAGAAAAAATTGCCTGTGCCATTGGTGAAGCCCTTGAAACACAAGCGCTTTCGGTGAATGAAGTAGGCCCGCAGGACATTCAAGACCTTGATATGTTGATAGTTGGTTCACCAACCCGAGGCTTCAGACCTACCAAAGCCATCACTGAGTTTATCAGATACTTACCTGACAGAGGATTACAGAATGTCCAGGTTGCAGCTTTCGATACCCGGATCAGGATAACAGATGTAAACTCTGCTTTTCTCACCTTTATGGTCAATATCTTCGGTTATGCTGCACAACCCATTGCCAACGGACTTAAGGGAAAAGGTGGTAAACTGACCATTAACCCGGAAGGATTTTTTGTAGAAGACAGGGAAGGTCCATTATTTATTGGCGAACTGGAGCGAGCTCAAGATTGGGCAAGAACACTAATTTCCATTCATTAGTCATTCGTCATTATTATCAATAACCAGGACACATCATGACACTTTTGTTCACTCCTTACAAAATTGGTTCTCTCTCCATACCAAATCGATTGATTCGCTCGGCTACAGCTGAACGGATGGCGTCTGAGGATGGGACTCCACTAACTTCGCTGATCGAGTTATATCGGAATCTGGCAGCAGGCGGAGTGGGATTGATCATCACCGGGCATTTCTATATTCACCCAAACGGGAAAGCCCACCCTGAGATGACGGGCGTTTATTCTGATGCTTTGATTCCTGGATTAACTCTCTTAAGTGAGGCAGTCCACCAGGAAGGTGGTCTGATCGCCGCTCAGATCAACCATGGCGGAATGAATGCCAGCGCATGGCACGATCCCATGGCGCCATCATCGGTAAAGTTGGCTGGAATGGAGCGTGCTGCGCGGGAAATGACCATCGCTGAGATAGAAGGTACGATCCGAAATTTTGGACAGGCTGCGTGCCGGGTAAAAGAAGCCGGTTTCGATGGAGTACAGATACACTCGGCACATGGATATTTGATCAGCGAATTTCTATCTCCGATTACAAACCGACGAACGGACCATTGGGGTGGTGATTTCGATCGGAGGTTGAATTTCCTAAGGGAAGTATATGCAAGCGTACGACAGAATGTGGGTCCTGATTTTCCGGTGTTGGTCAAGTTGGGGATGGAAGATTACCCCGAAAATGGATTGTCCGCTGCAGAAGGTGCAGCAATTGCTGCTTCCCTGGAAGCAATGGGTATGGATGCTATTGAGATCAGCAGCGGAATTGGTAAGCCGGGGGTGGGTTCGATCCATAAGGGAGTCCGTACCGAAGCTGAAGAGGCTTACTTCAGACCGCTGGCAAAACTGGCCAGACAATCTACAAAGTTATCCCTTTCCCTGGTCGGAGGAATGCGCTCTAGAAATGTGATGGAATCGATCCTATCTTCGGGTGACGCCGATTTTATTTCGATTTGTCGGCCCTTGATCCGAGAACCCAACTTTCCTAATATGCTAAAGGCAGGAAATGTAGAAAGATCCGCCTGCTTATCAGCCAATAACTGCTGGGCGATTAATAGCGGCGATGGAATTGCCTGTAAATGTCCCCGGTAAATCAGGTGTGATGAATATATTTTCGGAATTCCAAACACCGTAAGTTTATGCAGACTGAGTTATCCTCCATATTTCACGCTGTTGTTGTGATAAACTATTCCCTGATGAGAGAAATTAAGAACAAAATATATATCGTCTTTGGTACGATCTTTGTGATTCTCGGCATCATTGGTATCTTTGTACCGCTCATGCCTTCCACGATATTCCTGCTTATTGGAGCATCGTGCTATGCCCGCGGATCTCAGCGCTTTTATACCTGGTTGATGAATAACCGTTGGTTGGGAGGTATGATCAGCGATTATCGGGAAAAGCGTGGAATCCCGTTGCGCCAAAAACTTTTGACAATGATCATCTTGTGGATGACGATCGGGTCAAGTACATATTTCTTTATCGAAAACGGATGGGTGAAAGTATTGCTGATCTGCATTGCTATGGGGGTTAGTCTACATCTGATCATCCTGAAAACCAGGAAGTTGACCCATTTAAACAAACCAAATATTCCAGGTGTAAACGTACCTGAAATAGTAAAAGATCCGGATTAACCGCGTTTTACTTCAATTAACTTTGTCGTAATTATTCCAATTGATTGGGTACTGTTATCCCCCTGATAATTCCTTGAACCTGCTTTCTGCCTGACTTTCTGTCAGATAGCAGTAGCTGAACAGGTTGCCATTAAACGTGGAATTAAAGACTCCGTAGGCTGAAGGTGATTTTGTATGCACTTCTTCTGCTGTATTCAATTGAACCACTCTGTGGGGGATTCCCTGCTTTTTCGCTTCTGCAGTAAAAATACCGGTCAAATCCTCGATATATGGACATTGATCCGTGCGAAAGATGGTCATTCCATCTCCGGATTCCTTCTGATTTTGTTCCCAGTTGCCGCTAAAAGATGGATCAGGTGCATCTTTGAATTTCTTGACCAACAACGTGAATGTGGGTGGAGCAGTATCCACAGAAGTGTAACCAGATTCAAGGAACAACTTCTTGCCGATAAGCCAGTTACCTTCACTGGCAACCACTGCCACACCATGCATGCCTGAGTCCAAGGCATCCTGTTCGCATAGTTCAAGTAACCTACGTGAAAAGCCTTTCCCCTTGCTTTTACCGACCACCCACAAACAGTGAATGAACATATAACCAGAAGCATTCACTGCCCGCCAGGCATACTGACCGGGGATGTATTCAATAAATCCACGTTCAGGCAGCTTGAGCATTTTCAACTGCAATCCCTCAGAAAAGCGCTCTTTTAGCCAGGCTAATTTCAAAGCATAACCGGGAGATTTCTTCTTGCTCATAAAGCAGAAAAATCCTGTTTTGTCCACATTTTCACTGTTGACGTCAATGATCTCGACTGAATCTTCCATTTGACCCTCCATATTGAACAAAATCCGGATGTGTTATGCCACTTCCGGATTAATTATACTGGTTTAACCATCACACTAGAGACTATAGCGGATAACGCTGCTGGAACAGGAATCCACACAATTGCCGCACAAAATACATTCACTATGTTCCATATTTCCTCTCTTTACCAAGCCATTCACATCCAGGCTCATTGGGCAGTTTCGGGTGCAAGTCAAACAGTCTGTACATTTGGAGGCATCTGCTTTTAATTGGAGGGCGGGGTATTTCAAGAGATTACGGATTTTTCGACCAATGATCATGAACGGCGCCATCCAGCAAATCGCATGGCAGCCAGCCCTTCTACCGACAGTTAGTGACAATGTAAGAAAAAGACCGATGACAGCATAATAAATGATATATGCAATAAAGGCTGGTCTGTCCGCATCTCCTGCCACAGATATGCCATTAACAGTATCCAGGAAAAAGTTAATTGAATGGTACCCGCCAGATGATATAACCAGCCAGACGATCAAGCTGATCCAGGGCGCCCAGATGAGCCATTTGATCCAATCGATCTTTCGTCCCGTGACGGGTTTGTTATTGACAAGAAAGGCGATCTCTCCCAATCCGCCAGCCGGGCACGCCCAGCTACACCATAATCGACCGACAAATAAAGAAGATACGAACAGTCCCGCAAATACGAATAGGCTGCCATTGGCGATACCCTGCGAAGCCCCATCGATGATGACATAAGGGGAAAAATAATTCAGAATGATGGGAAAAAGTAAAAACATGAATATGATCAACCCCCGACGTACTCTTTGACGTGTTTTAGTGGATTTAAGCATTTTTCTCCAATTTATCAGCACTATTCTTTTGGAAGTTGACCATTTTTGATCATATCAATTGCAACCTCAGCCCAATCCAGTTGAGCCTGCATTGTCCTCTTCCCCAGATCAAGTGTCAATAATCCGATCTGTTCTTCCCGGCTGGATTTTACGATACCTTTGTAATCAGATATTTGATCTGGCACCTGACCATATCCAGCCAGCATGGTGCGGAAGATCTGGGCGGCTGTTTCAAAACGTTCAAGTAGTTCTGCGTTTGTAAGCTGTCCGGAAAAAAAGATCTGCACCAATGGGCCACTGTGCGGCTGTTGAACTGGGAATGGCCCGGTCAACCAATCGCGAAGCTCTTTTTGACCGAGCCCGGTGATGTGATATACCTTCCGGTCTGGTCGCTCAGATTGCTCGACGACCTCCATTTCCACCATATTCCGCTCAGTCAGATGCGCCAGGGTACGGTAGATCTGACTCTGGTCAGCATACCAGAAATGCCGCACTGAGGAATCAAACACCTTTTTTAGATCATATCCGGAGAGAGGTTTGTAGTTCAGAAACCCTAAGATTGCATGTTCCAGTGACATTTTTCGTTCCTCAATATAGGATAATCCTATTATATGCTATATCCTATATATGTCAATACCCATAATATCAAATTTCACCCAATCTCAAACGAAATGATAAAATAATCTCCAAGTGAAAAATTCATCGATCATACCCAGCCATCCAAATCGCGCCGAGTTCTTTTCAGGGGTAGTAAATGAGTTACCCTTGTTACTGGGAGTTTTTCCGTTTGGCATGATCTATGGCGTATTGGCTTTACAGGCATTGTTACCTGTCGCTGCTGCCCAAGCCATGTCCAGTATTATTTTTGCGGGTTCTGCTCAATTTATATCCACCCAATTATTAGCACAGGGCATTCCACTGGTCATATTGGTGGGAACGATCTTTATCGTTAACTTACGGCATATGCTCTACAGTGCGTCCATTGCGCCTTACACCAGGCATTTGTCCCGGACATGGAAAGCAGTATTAGCTTATTTCCTCACCGATGAAGCTTACGTTATTGCGATTGCTCACTATAACGAAGATACCCCGTTGGAGAGGAAGCACTGGTATTTCCTCGGTGCCGGGGTCACACTCTGGACAGGCTGGCAAATTGCAACCGCCGCAGGTATATTCCTGGGAGCTCAAGTCCCGGCAGCCTGGTCATTGGATTTTGCACTGGCATTAACGTTTATTGCATTGGTAGTTCCAGCTTTGAAGGATCGCCCGGCGGTAGTGGCTGCCGTTGTCGCCGGGATCATCGCATTGGTTGCTTATCCACTTCCTTATAAATTAGGACTTATCGCAGCCGCTTTTGGCGGGATCATTTCCGGATTGGTCAGTGAGGGGCTATGGCACAAATCTGGTTGACACTTGTCATTGCGGGGACTCTGACCTACCTGACCCGGTTATCGTTTATTGCATTGATGGACCGCTGGCAGTTGCCGCCCATTGTGCTACGGGCATTGCGTTTTGTGCCACCGGCTGTATTGAGTGCCATCATCTTCCCTGAACTATTCATCCACTCAGGAATTATGGATGTCAGCCTGAATAATTTTCGTTTAATTGCAGGCATCATTGCTGCTCTGGTGGGATGGAAGACGCGCAATATTTTCCTGACCATTGCCGCAGGTATGGCAGCTCTCTACTTGCTTCAGTGGTCTCAGGTGTTACTCAAATAAGAAGTGGTTAACTTCTATCAGGTTCGAAAAAATTATGGAACGTAAAGTAAAAACCCCGGGTTGGGGGCACTATGTGCCAGGAATAAAACCAATACAATTGTACGTTGTCCTGATATTAAGTACCGTTCTGGCTTCATGTTCAGGAATGGCAGCTTCTCCTACCGTAACTCCTTCACCTCCTGTTCCAACACCCACCATTCTTCCAACATCAACCCCATTACCTCTCACCCGGTTAAATATCGGTATAGAAAGCACGAATCTGACGGGCAATATCCTGGAATTCATATTAAGCAACCAACCTACCTTTGGAGATAGCATCGTGGCTGGTTTCACTCATCCCGGACTGTTCAAGATCGAACCATCGACAGGAAATATAATTAAGGGTATAGCAACCGGTGAATTACAGGAATGGCTGCCAAATGGTAATACATGGGAAATGGAAGTTGCGCTTAATCCTGAGATTAATTGGACAAATGGTAGTCCAATAACATCAGAAGATGTTGTTTTTTCTTTTTCTACTATAAAATCTCTTACCAGGTATCAGACCGGAATTAATCCACGTATTGTTGAATCGCTAACCATCACTTCAGCACAACCCGGAAGTGTGAAACTATCGTTGTCTAAAGACCCATCCATGTTGATCGGATTGAAATCAGTTCTTACATTTCCTATCCTTAACCGGGAATTTTGGACGGGAAAAGTGGATGATTTGACCGAAAGTGAAGAATTTCGTAAACTCGGAAATCTTTCTGATCAAATAAAATTGAATCACTCCAACCAATTAATGCTTGAACACCGGCAGGATATCCTCATCCAACAGTTCTCTGACGCAGTAGTTGTGTTATCCGGAACAAAAGTATCCTTGAAATATATGCAAGACTATGTGGATAATAAAGGTTGGGTGAACGATAATGGTGTAAAAGATTCTGAGATAGCCTCATCATACACAAAGCAAATTCCCGGATTAACTCACCTGGTCGTTATGATAAGCGATATCCAAATTGACCTGCAGTCTCAATTAGCTGACATAATGGCGAAATTGGATGAATTTCGTACTGCGCAAACGAATTTGATTCAACAACAAAAAGTCCTGGTGTCCGGTCTTACAAAAATAAAATTAGAAAATGGAATGTTAGAACCGTTATTGATTCCTTATCAATTTGACGAGGAAGAATCTTCTCAGGAAAACAGGATTGTATTAAGAACGCTAACACACAACGAAAGAATGCCTGATGTAATTTCATTCATCCCTGACCAAAGAGCCAGTTTATTGGATCTATATTCCAGGGGAGAACTGGATACAATTCTTACCAATAATAATCAAGGTACGGCATCTGGAAATATCTTATATACATCTTTTCCAACCGTGGCAGGTATGTTCTTTAATCCGAAGTCAGACCAGCTTCTTTTTCCTGCTCTCCGCACGGCTATTAGCTGCATTTATTCATCTTCCGAAATATGGGCAGACGAACCTAAACCAGGAGAATTGATACTATTGACTCCATTTATACCCCTTTCAACAGATAAAGATGCAATTGAATGCAACGGGGACCTCCCGACCCGGCTAAATTCCATGTTAGACCTGCTAAAAGTATCCGGTTTTTCTTGGCAGATTGACCAGACCGGTGCGATTATTCCCGGAACTTTTAAAGATCCAGGCGGAAAGCTGATCCCTTCATTGCAGATCAATGTATCTCCTTCAGTAGATCTACCTATTGCAGTGCAGGAAAAATTCAAGGGGTCTATCTTAAATTTGGGTATAGAAGTAACAATTCAGACAGATCCCGTTGATGCTGCTGAAATGATAATTTCCGAATCTAACTCGGCTGATATTATTATTGCTCAATGGATATCCACTGAGCAAGGTGAAGCGAGTCTTTGCGGGATTATTCCACAACTATTTAATTCAGGTTTTCCGGGATATCTGATAAATGATATTAATTCAACATGTCAGCCGGATGCAGCAGAAAGGGATATCAGCCCAGCACCTTCACCGACACCTCCCGTGATGGTATCCGGTAAGATAGCAAAATCTGAAGGTTTGGCACAGCCATGGTTGACCCTTATGTATCGCAGCCAACCCGAATTGGCATGGATACCCGGTTTGGAGACGAAATTTGATATTTCCTGGCTGCAGACCCTTTCCCCTGTTTGGATCAGCGGTTGGGGCAATTAAAGCATTTTTCAAATTGAATTATGCAGAACTCTCGCGCGAAATCAATCAGCTCCCGGTAAAGGGATATCCAATACCTTTTGCTCGACATCTATATTGGCTGATTTTAAGAAATCGACAGCCACAGGATCCACCCGATAATCTGAACTATAAACCAGGCGGGTAATGCCGGCGTTGATCAATGCTTTTGTGCAATTAATACATGGAAAGTGGGTCACATAACAAGTGCTGCCACGGGTGGAGACTCCATGTAATGCAGCCTGGATGATGGCATTCGTTTCAGCGTGGATCGTCCGAACGCAGTGCCCGTCCACCATTAGGTGTCCGATCTCGTCACAATGTGCTTGTCCGGCGGGTGAACCATTAAATCCGGTCGTTAAGATACGTTTTTCAAGAACAAGGGCACAGCCGACAAAAGCCCTGTCGCATGTGCTGCGTTCAGACACCGCATAAGTGATCTTCATAAAATATGAATCCCAATCTGGCCGCATGTTTATTCTCCTAAGTAATATCCACTAATTATATACAAAAATGGTAAAGCCCAATATTTATAAAGTGAAATAGTATTGCGTGGATTTGAGGCAACTAATCACCTCATTTTCGCATCTATTAATACAACAATAAGGAAATCAAATGGCTGCATTTATATCAACACCTAAAAATATTCCATTTTGGCTGCGAATTGGCATCTGGTTTTCGGAGCGGGTTACTCGGGCATGAGATGCTGCCTGCCAAATTACTAGCCTGGTATCCGAAAGCGGCAATTGGTTCCGGAGTGCTGGAAGCGATGGTTGCGCATAAAGACGGAAATCTTGATGAGAGGATATTAAAACTTGTGAGAGTTCAGGCATCTTTATTCTGCATCCTGCGCATTTTGTATCGATATGAATAGCGCCAATTCAATGGAATCAGGCATAAGTTCGGATGAAATGTTGGCCTTGCAAGGGAGGAAGGATATAAAGTCGGTGCCCAGCTTAACCGGCAGGGAAATATTAGCGATTGACTATGCAAAATTAATATCACAAACTCCCCTTAAATTTCCTCCTGAGTTTATTTCAGATTTAAAGACATAACTTCACTGAAAGGGAGATTGTTATCATCGCGAGCACTGCAGCCCAGGTGAATTATTGGGCACGGTTAATTCAAGCACTTGGTATTCCACCAGCTGGTTTCAGTGTGTAGATCAGCGGGCGTAACCCCCGCGGACGGGGCAGGTGCACATCATTCCAATGATATTACGAAACGCTTTGTTGGCCTGTGCTCGTGGAATATGTATTCTCTAAATATTTTCTTAATTGTCTGTCTGTCCATATACCTGCAATTGTTGAAATCGTAATTAATTCAACGGCATAAAATAAATATATTGGTAAATTATTCAAGAAATTGTATCCATATCCATTATGAGCAGTCCTGTTCGCAAATTCCGCTGGAATCGAGGATCAATAAAGTCAATACAACACCAGCCGATGCACCAACCAATGCACCGAAACTTATTTTTCTTTGATTTGCAACAGACGTTCTGGAATAATTATGATGCAACAACCAAGCGAGAAAAACACCACTAATGAAGGCTGGTACAGCTGAGAGTAAGATTGCCGCCAGCAAAACGAACGCAACAGCAGGTAGCAATAGGTTGAAAGTTATAAAGTCGTAGAGTTCAAATGCATGCAAACCATTTTGCCCAAGCACCATAAATTCTCAAAACAGCAAGTGTAACAAATACGGCAAGAACGCTTCCTATTGTGGCGTTTTTCACCGCTGTCCATCCACCTATGAACAAAAAGCGGAATATTTGTGAGTTTGGTTTAGGTTCTTTTGTCATAATCAAAGGAATGGGTTAACAGCTTACATATGCCCTATGACTTTTTCGTAGGATACCTGTGGATCGGACGTGAACTCAGCTTGAATCCATTATAACCCCAAGAGTAGAAAAAGCTTGCCGTATGTGCCTTGATATGGAGATAAAACCCAAAAAATCCATTTTATTATCCATAATAAAAATTATTCTTTTTGTAATCTAATAATTTGAGAATTATACAATTCGGTGATGACGCCATAAAAGACTTAATCATCTGCCAGAAGTCTTTACCTGGTGAAAATTCGATGTCTTGAATTATTATCAACCAAAGACTTAATATATTCATGGGAAATGGTGTTCCCTTATGACTAATACAAGGTTAATTATCATGTTACAATTTTCAGTTGCAACCGTAATTGGATAAACCTAAAGGTAGAAAATGGCTAAATATTTTATTCAGAAAATTCTTTTTTTGTTTTGTATAATTTTTCTTGCAGGTTGTGCTGTGCAAACTCCTTTACCTATACCTACACCGACAAACGCACCTTTACCTACAAGAACGCCTTTACCTTCAGCTACTCCCATCCCAACAGCTACCCCTTTACCAGCCACATGGTTGAATATCGGAATCGAAGGCAGTTCCATCCAACCCAACGTCTTGACCTATTTGTTCAATGATCACCCTGCCTATTCAGATAGTCTATTCCAGACAGTAATTCATCCGGGCTTGTTAAACTGAACCCTGATGATGAAAGCCTCATTCCGGTGATTGCCAATTCTCCCGTGGGATGAGTGGATTAAAAAGGATGAGTTTCTGGAGCAAACGGTTGAAATAAAGCCGGGAATGAAATGGAGTGATGGATCTACACTCACTTCAGATGATATTCTTTACTCATTTAACCTGATGCGGAATATTGCTTCATTACATTTAGGCTCCAATCGGGAAATTCTTCTAAACTCATCCATTGAGGTCGGATCTACCGGCCAGATAATAATCAAGATCAAAAGCGACATCGCCTCACCTGGTATGACTCAATCTCTCCTCACATTCCCAATCGTACAGAAAAATTATTGGGAAAAGTACACCATTCAATTATTTGAAAATCAATCTTCCGAACAATTAAAAACAATAACTTCGGATCTAGATCAATTAGCAGCGACGAGGATTCAACAAGAGCAGGAATTGAATATCCTGTTACAACAATTGAAAGACATCCGAATTCAGATAAACAATAAGCAATCCAAGGCGGGTGACCTTAAGGTATTTTTAAGTGGAAGAAAGACACCTCATAACTTGAATGGTGTTCAAGATGGTGAAGATCTAGTTGAAACCAATAATAAGATTACCATTTTGCTCGGCGAAATTTCAGCATTACAGGGTGTATTGGACAGCCAGGTAATTCAATTGGATGGAATCCGATCACAGGTGATTGCATCGATCCAACAGCAGCAGGAGTTGGAAGACAGTCTGTTTGGATTGATGGAAGAAACCACCCAGTCAATACCTGACCTGGATCTGGGAGCAGAACCGCTTGCCATCCCTTACCGCATCAAAACCAATTCAGAAAGCTTTGTTGAGATTAATGCACTTACCGATCAGGTATCCAGCCCTAATAACATTGCATTTCAGGCAATGTCAAGTGATGATTTAGTTCGTAACTTCCAGCAGGGAAACCTTGACACAATATTCTCTAATGCAAATACCGATTTTTCTGTAGAAAAGAGCCCGGAAGGCGTCGCTCGTGTTTCTGCAATTATTTTCAATCCAATTTCCGATAAATTAGTTAATCCTATCCTGGGTCAGGCCATTGCATGCATATATTCATCCCCGGATTTGTGGGAAGATAGCTCTATCACCGGATCCATCTCACTCCAGGCTTACGAAGCAGCTCCTGGTCCAACATTGGATCTGCCCGGTTGTTCTGGTTCATACAAAAACCGGCTGCTCTATATGCGAATGATGCTGGATAAAAATCTATACACCTGGAGTTATTTACGAAATGGCAGCATCATTCCCGGTTCAATAAAAGATCCCCTGGGTCAGACGATTAGTCCTTTGACTCTGGCATGTTGACCCGAATTACCAGTTACCTGTAGATGTTCAGGAAAAGTTAACCCTCTCACTAAGTAAACTCGGGATCGATATTACCATCACCCAGCTTTCCAAACCATCAGATTTAAATGCTGATCGATCGGTGGACATGATCCTGGCACACTGGGAGACAACCTTACCTGTAAACGATCAATTATGCAGCCTGACTGACTTATTCTGGTTATTCCCGATTTCCGGTTCACATGCAATCTGCTTTGAATAAATCTTGCGGTATATCAAACATCAACTTGTCAACTGCTCCTCAAGCTACACCCACACCCACCATCCTACTGACAGGTAAAGAGGCGAGTACCTCTTATTTACCGCAAACCTGGGCAATTCTACTATCCAGAGAAAAAATCTATAGCTTCTGGAATTCAGAGATAAAAGCCAAATATGACCTCTCCTGGCTGATACCGCTTACTCCCTCCTGGATCACATCCTGGTAAAATACGCTCCACCCAAGTGCCCATTCCTTCTGATAACTAGAAAATAATAACTTCTGGTTATCATTTCCGCTATTTAATTCAAAATTGTTCTTACTTCTTCTATAGATTGTTTTGATATCTATCTATTGTAAATCTACACTTCATAGACACAATCATTGCTGTTTCATGCCAGGCTACCAAAACCACATTTTGACGATTGCAGTTTTCCCCATCCTGGGGCATTAGACCTCTGTATATGTTGTCGAACCGATAATAATTAAATGATTTATACTAATAATGTTTATTGTCAGGCAGACACCTTTGAATATTGCAATGCTCTCATACCACACTTGTCCACTGGCGGTATTGGGTGGAAAAGATACCGGCGGAATGAATGTTTACGTCCGGGAACTGACCCGATTTCTGGGACAGATCAACGTCCACGTGGATGTTTTTACACGATCACAAGATGAGCACGTAGCGCATGTACTTCACGACCTTGGGTATTCCAATCGGGTTATCCATATTAATGCTGGACCAGAAGTCCCATTACCCAGGAGTGAATTGGTAAAGTACATTCCAGATTATTACAATGGCATACGGGAATTTGCCAGGCGAAAGGGAATTCACTATGACCTGATCCACAGCCATTACTGGATGTCAGGCATTGCTGCAGGGATGCTCCAGGAAGAGTGGCATATTCCCATCATCCAAATGTTCCATACCCTTGGGTATATGAAAAATAAGATAGCCCAGAATTCAACTGAAATTGAAGGACCTTATCGGTTGATTGGTGAACAGAAAATGATGGACCTGGCTGATAAGATAATCGCTGCCACCCCGGCAGAAGTGAAACAGTTGACCACCCATTACCATGTTGACCAACAAAAAATTACTGTCATCCCTCCAGGTGTGGATTGCAGCCATTTTTATCCAATCCCCAAAGATGAAGCAAAAGCCTTCATAGGTATTCCAACGGATTCCAGGATGATCTTATTTGTGGGTAGAATTGAACCGCTTAAGGGCGTGGAGACATTACTGCGTGCTATTTCGATCATGCGCAAAGATTGTAATCTCGAAGAATGCCCGTATCATTTGGTGATCATCGGGGGCGATTCCAATGAACGGATAGTAGATCCTGATTCTGAATTATTCCGGCTGAAATCACTTTGCCATGACCTGGGTTTGGACGAGACGGTCATATTCCTCGGAAAGCGTGATCAGACTACTCTGCCGTATTACTATTCTGCGGCTGAAATGCTGGTAATGCCATCCTATTATGAATCGTTTGGGATGGTGGCATTGGAATCCATGGCTTGTGGTACACCAGTAGTTGCATCAAATATCGGAGGATTAGCATATTTGGTTCAAGATGGTGTCACGGGATTTACCGTATCTGATCGAAACGATAAGGCACTGGCCAGGCGTGTATCACAACTGCTTTTTGATCAAGAACTTCAAACAAAGATCGGTAAACAGGCTGCACAATATGCACTTTCTTATTCATGGGAGAACATTGCCGCTAAAATTAAAAGCCTGTACGAGGAACTATTACTCAAGACTTCAGAATTTAATTAATCTAACCCTTTCATTCCACACCTGTAACCCCCTCAAAGAGATCGGTCTCGATATGACCTTTGACCGGGGTCGGGTAATCACGCACAAATATCTCACTGTTTTGAGACCATCCCCGCAGTAATCCAGAAGCACCTTTATTGACCAGCTTTCCACCCTGACTGGCATAACAATAAGAAGCTTCAGTACGAATATCAGCTACTTCTGCATAATTGATCTTAGCATGTACCGGGAAAATTGCTTTTGAGATCGAACGGAGGTCAATATCTTCATTCTGTCCGTATCTGCCTGGATCCTTTCCAATAATTGGCATGACTTTCACCAACCAGCGCATGACCTTCTTGGAGATGGTGTAATAATATAATTTCTGTGGCTTATACTTGAGAGATTCCGTAGAGGTGGTACCCGGATCAACCGCATCATAAAAGGCTTTACGGGTTGCTTGATGAACATAAATATGGTCTGGATGCATATATCCGCCAATCTCATCAAATGTCAACACAACCTGCGGTTTTAGGTTTTGAATATAGCAATTTATCTTTAGGGCAATCTCAGAAATTTCTGCATTGATCAAAGCCGATGGATTTTGGTTATCGGGTGATCCGGGCATTCCAGAATCACGGTATCCCAGGAAGATCACATCTTGAAGACCAAGCTTTTTTGCAGCACACCGCAGTTCTGCTTCACGTAATTCAGCGACAGACGCAAATCCTTCCAAATATTGTTTTTCAACTGTTCCTGCTTCTCCCCTAGTGGCACAAATAAGGTATACATCCACTCCACGTTTTGCATAGAGTGCCAATGTTCCACCTACACCAAATGTTTCATCATCAGGGTGCGCAAGGACGGCTAATAAAACTTTTCGAAACGCCATCTTTCCCTTGTTACGAGTCTAGATATTCAATATTTGGCTTTACATCATTATCTTCCCATGTGCATGTTGTCACTGAAGCAGGAGAAGGGAATTGTATATCCATCATATTATGTTCAACCATGAATTTGTTATTGTAGCTAATTTCATGTCCATATCCCCAAAGAGTAACAAATAGAATCAAATCGGCATGGGTTACCGCTATAACTTGTTGTCCTGTATATGAGCGCAAGATCTTCTGAATAAAACTATAGGTGCGATTAAAAACATCCATAGGCAGCTCATATGGCGGCAGATTGCCGGTATAGATATCCCAATTCTTTTCGATCATCTCGGGAATTGGACGGCCATCGTAAGGCGAATGTATTTCTGATATCTTGGAACTTATGGAAATATCGATCTTATTGAAAGATTTGGCAATAATTCCGGCTGTTTGTCTGGCTCTTAATTGCGGGCTTGAAAATATTCTGGAGACAGGTTTTCCGGAAAAAAAAGCATGCAGATTACTTGCCTGTTGAATTCCCAAACAACTTAATCCAAAACGAGGTATTCTTCCATAAAAAATATTTTCCGGATTATGCACGGTTCCGTGTCTGACAAAATGGATCGTTGTTGTAGTCATGAATTAAGACTTCTCCTTATCTATATAGTTATGAAAATATACCACATGCTAGAATGTTACTGCAGGACAAAGCGTATATATCTTGGATAGGGTCAGTCTTATCTACCAATCGAAGTAATAACCACCTTAGGAACCTGGTAATCAGGTCGAAGTTAATAGTAAATCCTCCGGAAGAATTTCCGGAGGATTGGTAATATTTGTCTCAGTGATGGATCTTTCAATCCATCTATTGTGGTTGTTGGGAAAATCTCTTACTTCAAGTTATAAGTAACATTGACATCCACACTGATTTGGATCTGCCCGGCGGAGACGGGTACATTACTGTTGGCTGCCAATCCGCCATCACCCTTTAGAGATGTTGGACCAATGGGCTGGGTGTAGGAAGATACGTTGATGAATTGAACATCACCCAATTTTGCTCCGGCTGCAGCTACTAGCTCTTCGGCCTGTGCACGTGCATCGGCAACAGCTGCTTTCCTGGCTTCACTTATTGCTGCATCCCGATTGGCTACATCGAACTGAATTCCATTGATGTTATTTGCCCCGGATTTTACAACAGTATCGAGGATCGCACCAAGGTTAGTCATGTCACGAACAGTCACGTAAACCGAATTGTCGACCATGTATTTGATATCCAGCATTTCACCCTGGGGGCCATATTGCTGCTGGGGGTACACATTGAATGCAGTTGTTTGAATATCCTTTGCTTCAACGTTGTATTGTTTGAGCGCATCAGTAACTTTTTGTGCTTGCGCAGTATTGCTGGCTAATGCCTCGGCAACATCAGCACCTTCGGTGTGGACGCCTATATTGATATAGACGATGTCAGGAGTCAAGTTTACTTTACCGCTTCCGGTGACATTCAATGTACGCTGGGGTGGCTGGTTGGCGCTGCCGGTTGGGTTTGTACCAAAAGCTCCACATGCAGTAAGTAATCCGGCTGCCAGAACTACAGTGACGATGATAAGAATTGTTTTTTTCATTTTTACCTTCTTGTTTATGAGTAGTAATTAATTAATTTCGTAAGAGAGATAGGCGTCAACCGATATGATCAGTTGTCCGCCAGAGATCGGTGCGGGAGCGGCTGCCATTGCACCACCGCCGCCTTTTCCATAATCTGCATACATCGGCACAGGCTGGTTGGTGGTATAGATACTGATCGACATGACCTGTCCAACCTTGACTCCGGCTGCTGCAGCCAGTTCGTCAGCCTGAACCTTGGCATCTGCTATGGCAGCCAGGCGAGCTTCCTTTAATGCTTTTTCGCGGTCCGAGACATCAAAATTGATGCCATAGATGTTATTGGCGCCTTGATTGACAATGGTGCTGAGAACTTCGCCCATTTTGGTTAGATCGCGGACAGTGATGAAGACCGAGTTATCCACTGCGTACTTTACCCCCAGCATTTCTCCCTGAGGACCATATTGCTGATTGGGGTAAATGGAAAAGCTGGTGGTTTGGATATCTTCAGCTTTCACACCAAATTTAACCAATGCATCCCGTACGCTCATGGCTTTCGTGTTATTCTCTGCAAGCGCCACTGAAACATCTTCATTCTCTGTATGGACACCTACATTGATGGTGGCTATATCTGGAACCAGTGTAACTTTACCGGTCCCGGTAACAGAGATGGTGCGCGGAATATCGGTGACAGAGCCGCCCCCTGCTTTTGAAAATGCACTTAATAGCAGGATCATTATGATCCCTGCAGTAATGATTAGATATTTCTTGTTCCTCATTTCTTCCTCCATTTATTTTAATTGTTACATAATCAGACGAGTTAATGCAATAAAAGTTCCAATGTTTATTAACTATTGACAAAATCATATTATTTGATAGAATCGTTACTATATCTATCGAAACGTTATAAAAGAGGTGACTATGTCTCAAGATGAAGTATTTGAAGAGCTATTGAATTTTTTTAAAGCCTTATCCGATGCAAATCGGTTGAAGATCATCGGATTACTGGCACAAAACGAATGCAGTGTGGAACAGTTATCCGGCTTATTGGGTATAAGCATATCAACGGTATCCCACCATTTACAAATGCTAACCTATGTCGGATTGGTTTCTGCACGGGCAGAAGGCCACTTTTATTACTATTCGCTAAAAACGGATGTCTTGAAAACGATGGCTGAGAAATTGTTAAAAACAGAAGACCTGCCTCAGCTATCCAACTCTGTGGATATGGATGGGTATGATAAAAAGGTCCTGGATGCATTTCTAACTTCTGAAGGCAAAATCAAAGCCTTTCCGGCGCAGGATAAAAAATTCCAGGTGGTCCTCAGGCATGTGGTAGAAGCATTTGAACCCGGGAAACGTTATAAAGAAAAAGAAGTGAACGAGATCCTTTCCAGGTTTAATGATGATACGGCTACCTTACGAAGGAGTATGGTGGAGTATCACCTGATGGACAGGCAGGGCGGGGGAGGAGAATACTGGCGGTTATAAATAGAGGTGGCTCAAGCCACCTCTTATCTCGTAATGGTTATTTACCGGGTGTAGAACGCATAGCGTCTTTCCACCACTCCTGCATTACCACACCTGCAGCTCGCAAAAAGTTGATCTTCATCCCTTTTATTGGAGCTTCAAGTTCGCGTTTATCCACAACGGTGCTTTCGTTGGAATTATCTACATGATGTTTCAATTCATTAAGTTTTAGTTTCCGGGTTACCGTATCAGGAATGAGCATTACCTGATCGATCTCGGCCATCAATTCGACAGCGCGGGTAATTCTAATCTCTGTGGCTTCAGCTTTTTCTCTGCTGATCACCCCGTTCTCGCCTTTGATCTGATTCAACCTGCGACCAGCTTCGTAAGTGGCGTTCACAATTTGGTCACGATTCATCCATTTAGTTTCATAATTTAATACATATTTCCAGCTTGGCTCAAGTAATCTCTGCCGGTGTTCTTCAAGGGTACGAGCGAATAATGTATACCCGTGCTTTTCCGGTTCTTCAAAGGCACGGCTACCCGGATCCAGAAATGGAGCCAGTGGAGAAATAAATGGAATAACTCTATGTTCTCCGCCGGAAGAATAAGTTTCAAGCATTTTTTTGGAGTAATCCACCGTTTCCATGACATTTTCGTAAGTCTGTTCTTTTAACCCGACCATAAAGAATAGGTCGAGCCGTTGGCAGCCGGCATCCAAAGCGTCATTGATGCTTTGTTCAATCTCCAGGTTGGAGTATGGTCGGCCAAAAGCCCGCCTGACCTTTTCGTCATGAGATTCCATGGATATTTCAATTACAAAATTAGGGATAGCCTTGGCGACTCTTTTATAAAAGTCTTTTGGCGCCGCATCGAAAAGCTCAAAGAAGATCGGTTTTTTATACCCGTCAATTGCGTCCAGGAACCGGTTGGCATAGTCATCACCCGGCCTGTCGGATATCACCCAACACCATTACCGGGCCGCTGCTAAATGAGCCGATCCGCCTGATATCGTTAGCCAGATCCTCGGGTTTACGGTAAGCTGGATGTTCGCGATTGTGCAGATTCTTGAATGCACTGCATCCACCTCCACAGGTGAGGCAGTTGTAGCGGCAGCCGCGAACTGTTAAAGCTGCTGTAATGGGATAACGCATCCAGGCACGGAAAGGAATATAGCTGGCCAGGTCCCGGTATCTGACCACCGACTTGAGTACACCTGAATAATCCATTAAAATTCCATCCAGGTTTTCAGGACTGTAAGTGATCGGGTTTACATGTGCATTGTTCTCGGAATCTTTCCATACCAGGTTGGGAATTTTATCCAACTCCAGCGCTTCAACAGACTGTGGAGAGGGGTGAATTTTTCCACCTGAACGGATATAACGCATCCATAGCAGCATTGGCTTTTCAGTGGAATCCCCGCGCATGACAAAGTCAACCGCAGGATACATGATCAATTCTTTATGATAGTATGTAGCCGAGAATCCACCAAAAATAACAGGGCGGTCTGGATGGATGCGCTTGACGATCTTTGCTACTTCAATTGATCCGTGCGCGTGCGGCATCCAGTGCAGGTCGATACCAAAGGCTGCCGAATCTAATTTTGTAATTGTTTTCTCAACGTCATAATGAACATCCTCCAACATCCGGACTGCCAGGTTGACGATTCGGCAGCGTAATCCGTTGCGTTCGAGGTATTCCGCCATGGTGGTGAACCCGATCGGATACATCTCGAATACCGGGGTGGACGGAACAAGATCGCTTACCGGGCCGTAGAGAATGGATTCCCGCCTGAAGTCATATACAGATGGGGCGTGTAAAAATGTTAGGTCTAATGATGACATGATGGTTGTTTTTTCCGAATAGGAGTAAATTTATCTGAATTTCTGAATTGTAAAATATTATACCACGCTGTCATTTTATACCTAATTAATTAATCATAAAAGTTATATCTAACAAATATCTATTCACAGGGGATTTATCGTGGAGTCATTTTTCAACTTCATGAATATAATGTTAAATTCATTTCATCTGGTAGTATAAATTATGAACGAAAACTCAAAAAACATGTATAATATAAATACCTTCGGGGCAGGGTGCGGATCGGAAGATCCAATTCCCGATCGGTGGTAACTCGCAAGAGAAGCCCACGAGTCCAGGTTTGGACATGATCCGGTGAAATTCCGGGGCCGACGGTATAGTCCGGATAGAAGAAGGCTGCTGATAAGGATGTAAACCGCCTGTCTGCAAATTCGCCCCGAGGAATCATGTATCGGGGTTTTTGTTTTGTTCATTAAACTGAGTAAACACCGCACGTTATTCTTCATCCTTTCCATGATCATCGCATTGGGCATATGGGAAGCTGCCATTTTGATATGGAAGTTTCCCGCCTTCATTCTGCCGGGACCCGGATTGGTTGCGATTCGATTCTTTAGAGCTGTCATCGATGGAAGCCTTTTACACCATTTTTTGATCACCCTTTTTGAGGTATTAACGGGACTGGTCGTCGGAGCTGTCTTCGCGACCATATTAGGGTATCTGCTTGCCAAATCTCCTGCTTCTGAAAGATTTCTTTCACCATATCTCGTCGCCAGTCAGGCGATTCCACTCGTTGCAATTGCGCCATTAATGATCATCTGGTTTGGGCCGGGTTTATTCTCAAAAATACTCATCTGCTCGCTGATCGTCTTTTTTCCCATTTTGATCAATACGATCGTAGGAATTCGAGCAGTACCAGACACCCTGAGAGACCTGATGCGGAGCCTGCATGCAAGTAAATGGCAGACTCTGCGTTTATTGGAGGTGCCAGCTGCACTGCCGGTATTTCTCGGCGGGTTGAGAGTGGGAGCAACATTATCGGTCATCGGGGCTGTAGTGGGTGAATTCGTCGGATCGGACCGTGGGCTTGGATTCTTGATCAATGTCGGTCGGGGTCAGTATGATACAGCCCTGGTTTTTGCAGCCATTTTCACTCTGATCGCTCTGGCGCTGGGATTATATTATGCGGTGGTTCTGGTGGAAAAACGAATGTTGAAATGGAACAAGGTAAAAGATGAATATTAGATATTTTGTATATATTTTTCAATTTTTTAGGGAGATTGCATGATTAAACGAGGGTTATTGATCGTTATTCTGGGAATATTCTTAACATCCTGTGCATCTGTCCCAACAATGGTAGCCACTCCTGAGTTGAAAAAGATCATGCTGCCAGTGGGATATATTCCCAATGTCCAATTTGCCCCCCTTTACGTAGCATTGGATAAGGGATATTACTCAGATGTCGGTTTGGATGTCAAAATTGATTATAGTTTCGAGACTGATGCCATGGCACTGGTTGGGGCGAATGATCTGCAATTTGCCATCGTATCGGGTGAACAGGTTCTGCTGGCACGCGCACAGCAACTGCCGGTCGTTTACACCCTTGCCTGGTACGATCAGTATCCCGTGGGGATTGCAGCTATGAAGTCATCCGGGATCAGTAAACCGGAAGATCTGAAGGGTAAGCGAATTGGTGTACCAGTGCTTTCCGGAGCAAGTTATATCGGTTTAATAGCATTGCTGAATGCTGGCGGATTATCAGAAAAGGATGTCACCATCGACGTGATCGGATTCAATCAGGTGGAAGCACTAGCTGCCGGTCAGGAAGACGCCGTGGTGATCTATGTCGCCAATGAACCAGCAGTACTTCGATCCAAAGGTTATGAGATCAACGTGATCAAAGTGGCAGATTATTTAAAATTGGTTTCCAACGGGATGATCACCAATGAAACTACGACCAAGAACAATCCTGACCTGGTTCGCAGGATGACAAATGCCACCCTAAAAGGGATCGAATATACCATAGCGAATCCAGACGAAGCATATGAGATCACAAAAAAATACGTACCGAACTTATCCCAGGCAGATCAGGCTGTGCAAAAAGAAGTGCTGGCGACATCCATCAGCCTGTGGCAAACAGATCAACCCGGGGTTCCCCAACCTGTTGGCTGGGAGAACATGCAGAAAGTGCTATTGGATATGGGATTGATCACTGCGCCTCAAGATCTGCAATCTGCATATACCAGTCAGTTTATTAATAAATGAACAGTTCTATAAAATCTGCAGCACTTACTCTCAGCAATCTTTCGGTTACCTTTCCGAACGGGAATGGTGGTTTGGAAGCTTTGCGGGACATTTGTTTTGAAGTGCAACCCCGGGAATTTTTATGCGTTTTAGGCCCGTCAGGCTGCGGAAAGACGACCCTCCTGAGGATTTTAGCTGGTTTACTGCAGCCGACTTCGGGTGAGATTACTTTTCATGAGCATACCGGAAAATTACCAGAGACGGGTTTTGTGTTTCAAAACGCCAATCTTATGCCCTGGCGCAGCGTACTGCAAAACATTACCCTGCCTTTGGAATTATCAAATACACCACCAGATGAGACAAGAGAGAAAGCAACAGACCTGATCGACCTGGTGGGACTGCAGGGTTTCGAAAGCAATTGGCCCAAAGATCTTTCCGGCGGGATGGCGCAGAGAGTGGCGATCGCCCGGGCATTGATCCATGATCCGGACCTGCTGCTGTTGGATGAGCCGTTTGGTGCATTGGATGCCCTGACAAGGGAACGCATGGGCACCGAACTCCTGCGGATATGGCAAGTGCGGCAAAAGACAGTAGTTATGGTGACCCACTCCATAAGTGAAGCAGTTTTCCTGGCAGACCGGGTGTTGGTGCTTTCTTCGCGGCCTGGTAACATCAACCTGGATCTTAAAATAGACCTCCCCCGCCCAAGAGCGGAGGAGATGCGCTATTCGGATCAATTTGGGAAGCTTGCCCGGAAGATCAAAGGGGCTATTGAGCGGTAAGAAAGTTTTTTATGGGGGATTAATAATAATTTCGTAAGAAAATCCGATTGTCTTGCTTGATAAGGTTATTTATAATTATATCTAAGTGCGGGGAATCTCCACCGTAGAAACTGAAATCTCATTGCTACATAAAATTTAACCCACATTTTAATGTAATCAATAAATAAAGAATACTTCATTATTTGTTTCAAGATTATATAAAATTTTTTTGTTTTTATTAATACTCAAAATACAGATGTATAAGGGTATATCTATGAAAAAAATAGTTACACATTTTTTCAAAATATTTCTTATTACTATGATTGCTTGCATAGTATTTTCATCGAAGGCGATGCTAGTAAGTGCCCAAACATCGACAGGTAATTTGACTATCACAGTAAATAACGTGGGTGGAACAGGTCGAAGTGGAGCACTGGTGTACCTGTTCGATTCGGGTGGAGTGAACCAGGTCAGCGGATCACCGAAGACAACAGATTCATCTGGGAAAGTATATTACACAAATTTAGCCGTTGGAAATTATGCTGCTCAAATCGAATACACACCGACAGGTCAGACACCGGCAGCAACTGAACTTTGGGGATCGCAAACTTATGCAGTTGTATCCGGAAATACGACAGCGGTGACCTTCAATCGCATGAGACCGATCGCAGACACCAGGTCAGGAGCGGCACTGACCTTGCCAACTTCTTCTATATTATCAGGTTCGACAGCTTCGATCTCATTGAAGGTATATTCGATCTCCGGGTCATACAACGCGCGAGTGAGCATGATCGTTGACCGGGACAAAGTCTCCAGTTATGACTACAACATACCCTACACCAGCTGCACCCCGAACACTTACAGCAACCTGGGATCAGGACGGAACGACCTTTGTATGCAGCACGCCTGCGATCAGCACTGCGGGGACATATTACGTGTATTACAAGGTGGAGACCCAAAAGAGCGATGGTAATTGGGTAGCAAGTGACCAGAATGCCTGGTCCTCGACGAGCTTCTCGGTGGTGACACCGCAGCTGGACATCACAGTGAAGAATATCGATGGGACCAACCGGAGCGGAGCAGTGGTGTACCTGTTCGATTCCAGTGGAGTGAACCAGGTCAGTGGGTCTCCGAAAACAACAAATTCGAGCGGAGTCGTGTCCTTCCCGGGTCTTGCTAGCGGTTCGTACAATGCGCAGGTGGAATACACACCGACGGGACAGACACCTACCGCACTCGAGCTGTGGGGAATGCAGACTTATAATTTTGTAGCGAGCAACGGGACGACAGCGGTGACCTTCAACCGCATGAGACCGATCGCAGACACCAGGTCGGGAGCAGCACTGACCTTGCCAACTTCTTCTATATTGACAGGTTCGACAGCTTCGATCTCATTGAAGGTATATTCGATCTCCGGGTCATACAACGCGCGAGTGAGCATGATCGTTGACCGGGATAAAGTCTCCAGTTATGACTACAACATACCCTACACCAGCTGCACCCCGAACACTTACAGCAACCTGGGTTCAGGACCGGAACGACCTTTGTATGCAGCACGCCAGCGATCAGCACCGCGGGGACATATTACGTGTATTACAAGGTGGAGACCCAGAAGAGTGATGGTAATTGGGTAGCAAGTGACCAGAATGCCTGGTCCTCGACGAGCTTCTCGGTGGTGACACCGCAGCTGGACATCACAGTGAAGAATATCGATGGGACCAACCGGAGCGGAGCAGTGGTGTACCTGTTCGATTCCAGCGGAGTGAACCAGGTCAGTGGGTCTCCGAAAACAACAAATTCGAGCGGAGTCGTGTCCTTCCCGGGTCTTGCTAGCGGTTCGTACAATGCGCAGGTGGAATACACACCGACGGGACAGACACCGACAGCACTCGAGCTGTGGGGAATGCAGACTTATAATTTTGTAGCGAGCAACGGGACGACAGCGGTGACCTTTAACCGGATGAGGTCGATCGCGGACACCAGGTCAGGAGCGGCCTTGACCCTGCCGACGTCAGTCGCAGCCGGTTCGACAGCCTCGATCTCACTGAAGGTTTATTCGATCTCTGGGTCATACAACGCGCGAGTGAGCTTGATCGTTGACCGGGATAAAGTCTCCAGTTATGACTACAACATACCCTACACCAGCTGCACCCCGAACACTTACAGCAACCTGGGTTCGACCGGAACGACCTTTGTTTGCACTACGCCAGCGATCAGCACCGCGGGGACATATTATGTGTATTACAAGGTGGAGACCCAGAAGAGTGATGGCAGCTGGGTGGCAAGTGACCAGAATGCATTTGGCGAATACTTTGACGTTATCAGTAATGTTGTTATTCCCTCTTCCTGGGGAGAAAGTACAACATTGGCAACTTATAATTTGTTCAATAACATGTATCGCATTGAAAGTTACCTTGAGGGTAATAAAATCATTGTCGC
Source organism: uncultured Chloroflexia bacterium (assembly GCA_963827895.1). Lineage (GTDB taxonomy): Bacteria > Chloroflexota > Anaerolineae > Anaerolineales > Anaerolineaceae > PNON01. Next base: position 362,473 of record CAWHCY010000017.1, read on the forward strand.
AAAGGTTGGTGCGAATAATACTACTTCTATTGTTATCGATGAAACAATTTATAATGCAGTAATTGAGTATCACTCTTTTATCAATAGCGATTCAATAACAAATATTGATACATCCGTAAATATGCATTTAGGTAGTCAAGATGCGGCGAGTTCAAGTGTTGCTTACTTTGAAGCAATGAAAGGAAAAGAAACTAGCCTTACACAGGCACAAAAGGATATAGTCGGAGCGGTTTTATACAAGAATTTAATTAAGTTCGGTGTACTTGCTGTAGGTGTAATCTTAACTGGTGTGGCTATTTGCGCCGTAGGAGGTCCTGTTGGTTGGGTTGTTGGCATTGGGACAATAGTAATTGCAGGTGGAGCAACCGCTCTTGCTTTTGGTGAAGCACATGATATTCTTCATACACATGCCGCTATGGGAGGGGATCAATATTTATTAGATGAGCATACCTCTTATTTCAACGGGTTAACCTACCTTAAGGGAGATGAAATTTCACGTAACACCCGCCAACAATATCTCGATGCACAATTATTATCAAGGCAGTGGGAACAAGCAGGTACAACTTTTGAAGATTTAGAGTTTTATACAGACACAACAACAAAGGTTTTGTCTGCAGTTACTGTTGGAAGTGTTAAAGAGTTAGCATTGTTTTCAACAGAATTAGCATTTTCAACTGGTGCAGATTTAACGGCCATACCTGATGCTAACTTGAACATGGAAGCTTCAGTAATTCAAGCGTTAATTGAACAATCCGCTAAAAATCATTATAGCATTTTGTCAGAATTATATTCAAAGGAATCAGATATCTATACTAGATTAGCTGATTCCTTTCAAGATGTTTCTCAATCGGATCGATTTAATCGAGAACTCTTTGATCTTGCGATGACAAAGAAGTTAATATTAGAAAACGAAAGGGAAATTGTTTATTCAATTTATCGTCGGGCAAATTGGTGCGTGATAAATGGAAATAATAAATGTAAATATGAATTTTCCAAAGATGATTTAGCACAGATGAAGGATCTGTGGGTCATTAGGCAAGAAAAATATAAAAGATATATTAGTGGCCTAGAGACTTTTCAAAACCAATTTGCCTACCTTACAGGTTCTTGTACAAATGCTTATGAAGAATTGGGCATTAATAATTATGGAAGCATTGATATAAAATTGTCGGTGGAAGAAAGTCACCAAGACATTTTCCCGGGTATTACTAACTCGATTCCAATAAAGATCAAAAACCTTTCTAACGAAACAATTAGTAATATTGTGGTTCGTGTTCAGGATGGGGATAGTAGTGGTTTAGAAATTACTGGATGTGAAATGATATCGCTAGCCCCAAAAACAACAGGCTCATTAGTTTGCTTGATAAATGTACCTTCCACGTTTGAAGATAGTGATGCAAAACTAATAATCAATTCGATTGTTTCTTACACACGCGAGAATATTGATCTTGAGCGACAATCAAAGCTCCTTTTTAATATTTCTCCTACCTTTGGTGTACTCGAAATCAAACCAAGCACTCTATACCCTGTAGCAAACCAGACAATTTTTATTAGCATGAAATTGTTATCAAAAAAGAATGTTACTGTCAATATATCTCCAACAATAAAATTCGGTAACTTGTATAGTCAAGATCTGGACGGATTATCAATTACTCTAACTGCAAACCAACCAAATGTTGCCAATTTTACTTGGGTAGTACCTCCACAAAATTCACCACGAGGAACTTATTCTATTAACGTGATAGTTAATGAAGTGAATGGTCCTAAATATGTTTATCATTTCCCAGCTATATCATATTTATCTCCAATTTCAACAGGAGATATCCAAGAATTCGATTTTAGTAATGCTGCAATAGTAAGTCCTTCGGCTGACGATGAAATTTCTCGACGTTTACAAGAAGCATTAAACATTCCTCCATCCCGTTTTTTAATACTTGAAGGTTTAACTGCCGAGCAATTGTTACCTGTTATGCAGAAAAATAACCTAATACTCGTCGGTGGTGATCAAGTCAATCCATTAGTGGCTTCGATCGTCAATCGTGGTTTAATACCACAGGGTCTATGGCTTCAATCTGGCAATTCGACGATACATGTTATTCGAGACCCATTCTCCCCAACTGTTCAATCTGGAAACTGGGCAATTATTGTAGCAGGTTATGATGTTGATGATACTTATAGTGCTGGTTTTGGGTTGTTGAGGTTGAAAGAATTTGAGGAAAACCAGTGTTATCAGCTAAGTCATACTTTTTCTGGGGAAGGACAAGATCTTTCAGTTAGTCCATCGAATTCAACAATATGTCAGCCAGGCTATTACATTTCGGGGGAAATCATTCATTTTACAGCTCACCCGGCTTCTGGTAATTTTGTGTCTAGATGGGAAGGCACTATGGATAATTCAAGTACATCTTTAACGAATTCAGCCATAATGCCAGCTACTGACTTAGTGGTAAAAGTACATTATTTAAGAAACCCTGTACCAACTGGTATTTATGACGAACGGAACGCTAATATTCTTTATACCGGTTCATGGGTGGCGCAAACTGTGAGTGGCAACTATAGCAACACTGAGAAGTATTCCACTGTCATCGGCAGCACGGCCAGCTTGACTTTCACAGGTGAAACAATCAGTGTTCTTTACCGCGGTTACCCGAACGCATTTGGTAACATGGAAGTTCGAATCGATGATGCATACGTGGACACGATCAATCAGAACACCCCCACCCAAACTTTGCAGAACCGTTGGAATTCGCTCAATCTCGGAATGGGTACCCATACCATAGAGCTCAAACACCTTACTGGAATGTATATTTCTTTGGATGGATTCATTATAAGCGGTCCACCCACAGCTACTCCTACCTCAACGTTGACGTTTACTCCGACATTAACTAAGACCCCAACCAATTCCATCACACCGTCGTTGACTAGGTCGCCTACAAATACCCTGACAGCAACATCCACTTGGACACAGACATTTACACCAACAAATTCTAACACCCCGAGTCCTACTAAATCATCGACGAATACTCCTTCGCCAACTGCAACATGGACGCTGACTCTCACGCCCACTTTAACCAATACCAAAGCTCCATCCGGTGTGGGCACCTATGATGAGCGGGACGTGAATATTGTATACACGGGTACATGGGCTTCACAGGTCGTTAGCGGCAACTATGCCAATTCAGAAAAGTACTCCACGGTGATCGGCAGTACAGCCGGGTTCACGTTCTCCGGTAATCAAGTTACTGTCAAGTTCCGGAAAGCGGGTGTATTTGGCAACATGGAAGTATGGATCGACGACGGTCTGGTTGACATCGTCAGCCAGACGAATGCTACGACCCTCCAGAACCAGAGTTGGATCAGCCCGGTGCTTTCTGCCGGGACTCATACGATAGTGTTGAAACACGCCACAGGAACTTACATTGCGCTGGATGCGATCATCATCAGCGGTCCACCGACCGCGACACCGAGTTTAACCAGTACCACCACACCATCCCTGACTTTGACGCCGTCATTGACCTTTACACCATCATTAACGAAATCACCAACCAACACAGTCTCACCCACCAATACCAAAGCTCCATCCGGGGTGGGTACGTATGATGAGCGGGATGTAAATATTGTCTATACGGGTACGTGGACGGCTCAGGCTGTTAGCGGCAACTACGCTAACACTGAAAAATACTCTTCAGTGATCGGCAGCACAGCCGGGTTCACGTTCTCTGGTAATCAAGTTACTGTGAAGTTTCGCAAAGCGGGTGTGTTTGGCAACATGGAAGTATGGATCGATGACGGATTGGTTGATATCGTCAGCCAGACGAATACTTCGACCCTCCAGAACCAGAGCTGGGTTAGTCCGGTGCTTTCTGCCGGGACGCACACGATCGTATTGAAACATGCCACAGGAACTTACATTGCGCTGGATGCGATCATCATCAGTGGTCCACCGACCGCGACACCAAGTTTTACCAGCACCACCACACCATCCCTGACTTTAACACCGTCATTGACCTTTACACCATCATTAACGAAATCACCAACCAACACAGTCTCACCCACCAATACCAAAGCTCCATCCGGGGTGGGTACCTACGATGAGCGGGACGTGAATATTGTATACACGGGTACGTGGGCTGCACAAACCGTTAGCGGCAATTACGCCAATACCGAAAAATATTCCACAGTGATCGGCAGCACAGCCGGGTTCACATTCTCCGGTAATCAAGTTACTGTCAAGTTCCGGAAGGCGGGAGTGTTTGGCAACATGGAAGTATGGATCGACGACGGGCTGGTTGACATCGTCAGCCAGACAAACACAGCGACCATACAGAATCAAAGTTGGACTAGTCCAACACTAACCAATGGAACACATACTCTAGTGCTGCGACATGCATCAGGAATATACATAGCGCTGGATGCGATCATCATCAGCGGTCCACCGACCGCGACGCCAAGTTTTACCAGTACCACCACACCATCCCTGACTTTAACACCGTCATTGACCTTTACACCATCACTAACGAAATCACCAACCAACACAGTCTCACCCACCAATACCAAAGCTCCATCCGGGGTAGGTACCTACGATGAGCGGGACGTGAATATTGTTTATACGGGTTCGTGGGCGGCGCAGGTTGTGACCGGCAACTACGCCAATACAGAAAAATACTCCACAGTGATAGGCAGCACAGCCGGGTTCACGTTCTCTGGTAATCAAGTTACTGTGAGGTTCCGGAAGGCGGGAGTGTTTGGCAACATGGAAGTGTGGATCGACAGCGGGTTGGCTGCTACTGTTAGCCAGACAAACATAGCGACCATACAGAATCAAAGTTGGACTAGTCCAACACTAACCAATGGAACACATACTCTAGTGCTGCGACATGCATCAGGAATATACATCGCTTTGGATGCGATCGTCATATCGGAGGTAGCCACCCTTACACCGACACTAACCTTCACCAATACGAGTACATTTACTCCGACAATGACGTTCACTTATACGAGTACTTTCACGCCAACATTTACTTCCACCTTCACGAGTACCACGACACCTACCAATACGTTAACACCGTCGGAGACCCCTTCTCCATCACCGACCAGCACATTCACTGACACTCCCACTTTAACACCAACCTTCACTGCGACTGCAACAGTTCCTGCCATCCCGGAGCCTTACTCCTACTTCAGCTTGGATGATAAGAATGACAGTAAGGGATTCGCAAACACAACCCAGTATGGTTCTGTTAGCTATATTCCAGGACTTGTCGGGAACGCTTTAAGTATCCCGACAGATATGGAAAACACTTATATTGGTTTAGGGAGTGGTACGTACAAAAACTTCCTGTATGCTGATGGTACTATCAATGTCTGGGTGAATGCCCTGGCGCTCAATTCACATACAAGTGGTGCTGTAACTATTGTTTCCGGGTCTCCTCACGAGAGTTATGCCTGTTCCATAAATCATTGGATATTGGGATTTGCAAATATTCCCGGTAATGAACATGATAACCCAGTAGCCCCTGGTAATGAGAAAATTCAATTCTGGGCCGGATCCTATTCTGAGGAAACGGTACATGATCCCGCAAATTCAGTCACTCTTGATGCTCTCACCGGTCAATTACTAGTGAACCAGTGGTACATGATCTCGGTTACACATGTTTCCGCTGTTAATCAATGGAACCTATATGTCAATGGTGATTTAATATCAAGCATCTCTACCCCTGGAGGGATAGGACAGGGAGCCCGTACGATCGACTGCCCTTATGCTATAGGCGGCGCACCGTATTTATCAACATACGGGAAGGGGTTTCCTGGATTGATCGATGAATTGGGATTCTGGAATGTACCATTATCTGATGAGCAGATTCAGTATTTGTATCAGGAAAATAATCCAAACCCATAAATCGAGAGAAAATTATTATGGGAGTAATGAATTTATCCATTACTCCCAGGTTTTTATTACTTCTTCATCTCCATTTATGCTGCCTGGTTGGTTATGTCACCACAAGTCTGTTTCAGTAAATTGGTTGAATCCAGGGTAAGATAGAAATTACTTTATATTAATAAGATGATCAAATGTAAGAGTTAGTAACCCGAATCATTATTGATCAATAAATCCAGCGATTATGGTGGAGGAGATGCGTTATTCGGATCAATTCGGGAAGTTCGTTAAGAAGATCCGCGAATCTATTGCTGTTTAAGTTGGTAATTAAATTCTATCCACTTGGTAATTCTGCATTATCGGCCATCTTGTTGATAAAAAGAGTTGTGTCAGTAAAAGTACAACGAGTTCCATAATCCCGGTTGGTTCCTGAGATCAGCGCATAACCAAAATATCCCGTTGATTCCCACTTCATGGGATTATCCAGGATGATTTCGCCATCTATAGCCAATACAAAACGTTCTGGCATGACCGCCATAATAAATTCAACCTCATCCGTTGTGGGGGTGAATTCTTGAGATAATATCATTTTATGGTCGATACCCCTCCAATACTTATCATCAGCATTTATAAAACGTGTATTTCCGTCGGCTGAAATAACCGCAAAATAACTATTATCAACAGTATTTTCTCGGAAAGAAAAACCACAACTGGCAGCTGCATTGGCGATTCTACCCGGCGCATGTGTCCATTTTACCTTGCTGATGACCAGAAATTCTTCCGGTTGAAGGTCGGTATAACTGGGAAAGAGTGTGTGTGTCCGGGCAGCATTATAAGAATAATTATCTAAAACCAGGGGTTTTGATTTAGAGAATTCATTAATTACAAGTACAAGTTCTTCGTTTTTATATGTTTTTATCTGGTCACTTACAACTGAAAATAGATCTGGCGTAGGGGTAGCTGAAGGCGCTAAAGTTTTAGTTGGTGCAGGGGTATTTGTAGGACTAGGAATGATGGTATTGGTTGGGATGGTTGTATTGGTTGGCTGGAGAGTTGTTGAGCTTGCAGTGGGGTTGGTGTTTGAGGTGGGTTTACCGGGACTGGAAACCAGGCAGCCGGCCAGGATGATTGCCGATACGATCAGAATTGCAGCGTTTTTCATTTTCCCTCTCTTTTAGATTGTGAAGTTGATTACCAGGGTTTACCCCCAATAAACATAATTGAATCATTCCTACAAAGTATCGTCAATTAAGTATAGCTTAAAACTCTTTAAGCATACTGTGCATATTGTCAATATAAATAATTTACATATTACCCATTTGTATACTTTCACTGAATGGAGGCCTAAAAATCCCTTTCTCTGTAATGATAGCGGTGATGTACTGATGGGGAGTGACATCGAATGCCGGGTTGAATACCGGGGTGTCCGGAAGCACGATCGACTTTCCTTCAATTGTGATGATCTCTTCCGCACTGCGTTCTTCCACATGAATAGCATTACCGTTAGGTGAGTTTTTGTCGAGAGTGCTGGTAGGTCCTACCACGTAAAAGGGGATATTATGTGCCAAGGCAGCTAGAGCGAGGTTGAATGTGCCAACCTTATTGGCAGTATCTCCGTTAGCAGCAACCCGATCGCAGCCCACCACGCAAAGATCCACTCCGCGGGTGCGCATGACATGCCCTGACGCACCATCCACGATCACTTTGAAAGGAATACCCAACTTTTGTAATTCCCACGCAGTCAGTCGTGAACCTTGCAGCCGCGGTCGGGTTTCGTCCACATAGACGAACACATTCCGCCCATGTTCATGTGCAGTGCGGATCACCCCCAGCGCTGTCCCATATCCGGAAGTGGCCAGGGCACCGGTATTACAGTGATGAATAAACCTGGCATTCTGGGGTACAAGTTCCAACCCATTCAGTCCGATCTGGATATTGGCTTGCACATCTTCATCAAAAATCGCTATTCGCTTCGGCAATTACCGTCTTCCCGAATATCTTTGGCATCCTGAGCAGCCAATAAGATCCGGTCAACGGCCCAGGCCAGGTTGACTGCAGTTGGCCGGGACGCTTTCAGAATATTTCCTGCTTTTTCCAGATCACGAAGGATGCTTTCGTTGCTTCCTGATTGAGCCTGTAAGGCTGCCAACGCCATGCCAAATCCGGCAGCAGATCCGATGGCAGGCGCGCCGCGAACCACCATGGTTCGAATGGCTTCAGCCACATCCCTTGGTTCGGTATATTCCAAATAGACTTCTTCGAGCGGAAGCCGGCGTTGGTCGATCATACTTAGTGAATGCCCCATCCATTTGAGGCTGTAATAGTCTTCCATTTGATTCCTCCGTGCTCAAGACGCGAAATATCCAGATCTTAGTTGAGGTTATCTACCACTCTTCAGCGGGATTGGATAACCATACCGGAGCATTATCTCCAACCGCAAGATTATCTTCAATGCGGATGCCGCCGAATCCGGGAATATAGACGCCCGGTTCGACACTGGTGACCATACCTGTTTCGAGAATCCCCTCTGAGTCTGGACCAAGTTGCGGAACACTTTCATGATAGCGCCAACCGACACCATGCCCGGTACCGTGGATGAAGTATTCACCAAGACCTGCTTCCATGATAACCTTTCGGGCAGCCACATCTGGTTTGGAGAATTTATTTCCTCTGATCAGTTGTGTTGCAGCCGCCTTTTGAGCTGAAAGCACAGTATTGAATATACGTTTTTGATCTTCGTTTGGTTTTCCCACGCAAAATACCCGAGTAAGATCACTCCAGTAACCATCTGCTACGACTGCCATTTCAATAATGACCAGATCACCCGGGTCGAATTTTCTCTGCCCAGCCGGGATAAGCATGGATTGGCGCAGGCTGCCTTCCGGTCCGCTGGTTACTTCAGCGTAATGCGCGTACAAGTCGGGCTCCCTGAAAACCGCTGCCATTTACCCGGATGGAATTTTCGACAAGCGACGCAGCTTCTACCTCTGACATTCCGGGGTGGATTTTGTCGTTCAGCTCATCCAATCCGATTTGAGCGATTTGGTTGACTCGTTTTAATTTGTCAATATCATGGGGTGATTTTATTGCACGGGCGGATTCTATCGTAGGAACACAATCCACTAATGAACACTCCGGTAAATTTGCCTGAACAATTTCCAACCAGGCTGCATCGGGCAGGTTCATTTCTGCGGATCGGTAAGCAGGAGCACAGGTCTTATAATGTTTTTCAACGCCGATCCGTTTCCCTGCAAGATCATAGTGGCGATAAATCCCGGAAAGAAAATCGGCATAGGTTTTTTCCAGCGGGTTATCTCGCAAGTGCCCCCACTCGAAGAGTGTAACCCGGGTAGTGTTTGCTTCCACCCAATATTGTTCGCACTCCGGCTGCAATAAAAAGCTGCCCACATCCGGAATATATACTGCGATAGACACGCCATGGACCGGGTACGTCCCGGTCAGGTACACCACATTTTCGGGAAGCATACAAACCATCGCATCGATGCCAGCTAATGAAAGAAGCTTGTCTAATCGATAGTTTTTAAGATGTTCATTCTGGTTTATACTAGACACTTAGCAGCCTCCCTGATTGATGTAATTATACAACGTAGGCCAGAACTGCATGGAGTAGGGAAAGATTTATGGAACAATCAAGATCGGTTGATTATCACCTCAAATGGTTCGTGATGGCAGCGGTATCCATGGGAATATTCCTGGCCACCATCGATGGCAGCATCGTCAACATCGCCCTTCCTACCCTGGTAAAAGAGTTAAATACAGACTTCACTACCATCCAATGGGTAGTGCTTGGTTACCTGTTAACGATCACGACTTTGATGCTTAGTATTGGACGCTGGGCAGATATGGTCGGTAAAAAACGTATCTATGTTTGGGGTTTTGTCATCTTCACTCTTGGTTCATTGGCCTGTGGTGTTTCCACAAATGTTTTTATGTTGATCACCTTTCGTGTGATTCAGGCGATCGGTGCGGCCATGATGATGGCCTTGGGTATGGCGATCGTGACGGAGAACTTTCCTCCAAGAGAGCGGGGTAAGGCACTTGGGATAACCGGGTTAATTGTTTCCATCGGCATCATCGCCGGCCCTACGATGGGTGGTTTGATCCTCGGCTCGTTTTCATGGCATTGGATCTTCTTTGTGAATCTGCCGGTTGGAATTGCCGGTATTGTCATGGTGATCAAATTCGTGCCGGATATCATTCCGGGAATCCGGCAGAAGTTCGATTTTCCCGGTGCTGTCAGTCTCTTTGTCAGCCTGATATGCCTGTTGCTGGCATTGACTGTCGGGGAAGTGGATGGTTTCCTGACCCTGCCTGTATTCCTCCTGGCGGCTGGTTTCATCCTCTTTCTGGTGGTATTCATCCGGGTGGAGAAGAAGAGTCCGCAGCCGATGGTCGATCTGGCTTTATTCCGAAACACCTTATTCAGCGTCAACCTGATCACCGGGGCGATCACCTTTATTGCTTCTTCAGGGACTGTGATCCTGATGCCCTTCTACCTTGAGAATCTGCTGCAATATCCTCCTCGCATGGTGGGGATACTGATGGCTGTAGTACCAGTAGCAATGGGGATATTCTCACCCATTTCCGGTGTGCTCTCTGATAAATGGGGTCCCAGGGCTTTGACATTGGCCGGAATGGTGATGCTGTTGATTGGTTATATTGGGGTCGCTACACTGACACTTGAAACTTCTGCATGGGGCTATGTGCTCCGCTTCCTTCCGGTTGGAATAGGTATGGGAATATTCCAATCTCCGAATAACAGCGCCATCATGAGCCAGGCGCCGCGTGACCGCCTGGGTGTGGCTTCGGGATTGCTCTCTCTGACCCGCACGCTTGGACAGATCACTGGTATTGCTACTTTAGGAGCGATCTGGTCAGCAAGGATCATTTCCCGCAGTTTTCCGGTTCTGGTCACTTCATCTTCTGAGGCTGCACCTTTGATCCAGGTGCAAGCTTTGAGCGACACGATGATCGTTGTCGTAGTTCTACTTGCGTTCGGGATCATAGTTAGTATCTGGACCTGGTTCAAAGAAAGGACGCTAAAGCAACTTGAAAGCATCCCACAATAATGATCTCACAGGGTTCCAGGATTATCCTGGATCCTTTTTTTTGTCTATAATATATGTAGACGGCGGCGGTGATCCGGAGCAGGAGGTAGAGATGGTGCAAGTACAAGATGAGTTTTCAGGCGAGACTCGTAGCGCTCACTGGAACCGTTTGGCTGCAGGTTCAGCCTGGGTCGAAGAATCTTTCGGGTTGCGATTATCCCTGCGTGATGCTCCTTCAAATAAACTTTCGGTAGCTCAGATCGATGATTATATCAATCGACCGCGCAGTGATTACTTGTGGCTGCCGCCTAAGATCTTTCGTCTCAAGGCGCGAGTCTCGCACCCGGCAGGAGAGTTGTTGGGTACAGCCGGTTTCGGGTTCTGGAATAATATGGCACCCCTTTGGGGTACCCACATGGAAGTCAATCCCAACTGGATCTGGTACTACTATGCTTCACCGCAATCCACAATTTCATTAACGAACGGGATTGCCAATGGCTGGAAAGCTTCTGCTGTGTATGGAGGAAAAGGCGGGGAACGGGCGATGTCTGCCGCCAATACTTTTATGAAGATACCCCTGCTTGGGAGACTGCTGACAGGTGTAAGAATGCCTGCGAAAGAAAAATCCCTCGAGGAATGGGATTTTACCGAATGGCATGACTTTGAGATCCACTGGCTGCCTGAATCGATCCACTTTCGGATTGATGGTGAGGAGGTATTGGCTGCGAGGGTGAAAGTAAGTGTTCCATTGGCTTTTGTCGCGTGGATCGATAACAATTATGCTACTGTCAAGCCGAATGGAGAATTTGAAGTCGGTTACCTGGCAGTCAGTCAGGAACAAAGCCTGATGATCCAATCTCTTGAAATCAAATGATCTGTTTCCATGGTTCACTTATGGTCCACAGGTAACGAGTATTTTTTATTGATATATAGTTGACTCTCCTTAATGCAATATGGTTCATACTATAGGTGGCAGGGTAACAATTATGACATTAAAACCATCCATATCAGCAGAGCAACAAATATTGGCAGGGATCCAGTCTGGATTGTACCCGGTTGGCAGTAACCTTCCACCTGAGAGAGAGTTGGCTCTTGATCTGAAAGTTACCCGGCCTACCTTACGAGAAGTGTTGCAACGGCTCGCCAGGGATGGCTGGTTGGATATTCACCATGGAAGACCCACAAAAGTCCGAAATTATTTGGAAGATGGAACCCTGACCATCCTCTCGACCTTGGCTGAAAAAATGGATGAGATCCCGGTGGAACTGATCGATCAGGTACTAAATATACGTCTGCTGCTCGCTCCTACATACACCCGTCTCGCGATTACGTACTCGCCAGAAGAAGTTGAAAAGTTCTCGCAAAAGAGAGAAGAAGGAATCGAGGACCCGGTCAATCTGGCTAACACTGATTTTCTGGTTCAGAAGCTGTTGAGCCGACTGAGCAAAAATACAATATTTGCCCTGACCATCAATAATCTGGAACTGTTGTATACCAAAACCATGACCAGTATCTATCAGGATGTTGAAGCTCGAAAACAGGCCAGGGTGTATTTTCGAATGATCTATAAAGCTGCCCGGGCATCAGAACCGGATGCTGCGGAGGCGGTTACACGCAGAGTGATGCAGGAATGCATCAACAACCAAGAGGGTAAGAATATTTAAGGAGGGTATCATTGAAACGTTGGAATGGGTGGGGAAACTCCGAAAAGACATATCCGTTAGCTGAAAGTGCTGCGAGATACTTAGCCAATATCGTCGGGGATGGACAAATCATTGCGGATGCCAGGTTGGAAGATGTTAATCGTAAGGTACCTCCAAGCCGACTGCCGCACCATGTATTGATCAATGAATCGGCTGAGGAGAGAGTAACTCACAGCCGCGGACAGAGCCTGCCTGACTGGGTGACGTTACGGCATGGCAGAATACCAGTTTTTACAGATGGGGTTGCTTATCCGCAAGATAGGGAGCAGGTGGCAGATCTGCTTCAAATAGCGAAGCGCCATCATTTTGTCGTGATTCCATATGGCGGGGGAAGTAGCGTGATCGGACATATCAACCCCATCGGAGATCAGCCAGTATTGACGATAGACATGGGCCGGATGAATCGGTTGACAGATATAGATAAAGTCAGCCGAACTGCCAGATTCGAAGCCGGCGCATCAGGACCGCAGGTTGAAACTGAGTTAAACAAACAGGGCTATACCCTTGGACATTTTCCCCAGAGTTTTGAGTATTCCACTTTGGGCGGCTGGGTGGCCACACGTTCAGTGGGGCAGCAATCGTATCGTTATGGGCGCATCGACGAAATGCTGTTGGGCTGCGAGATGCAAACACCGCACGGACCATTTGATCTTCCAGCTATTCCAGCCAGCGCCGCCGGCCCTGATCTGAGGCAGGTAGTCCTGGGGAGCGAAGGGCGGTTGGGAGTGATCACTTCAGCGACGATGAAGGTTCACCGACTACCGGAAGAGGAGCATTTCTATTCGGTTTTCTTCCCTAATTGGCAGAGCGGAGCCGATGCAGCCAGGGAGATCGTACAAAACCGGGTGGATGTTTCCATGCTGCGGCTGGCAGATTCCGATGAAACAAACACTACCTTGCAATTATCCGGCAAAGAAAAAATGGTTGACATTGCTAACAAAGGATTAAACCTGATTGGTATTGGCGCAGATCGCTGCTTATTAATCTATGGAGTGACTGGCAGACCTGAGTCGTGCCACCTGGCATATCGGCAGGTACAATCTATCAGCCGTAAACACAAAGGTTTCCCGGTGAATTTCTTCATTGGACACACATGGCAAAAATCAAGATTCTTAACACCTTACCTGCGTAATACCCTCTGGGAAGCAGGTTATGCACTGGACACACTTGAAACCTGCTTAAGCTGGAGCAGGGTACTGGAATGTATGCGTGAGATAAAAGCTACTATTGCTGGCAGTATGCAGCAGGAAGAGGAGAAAATCCTGGTCTTTGCCCACCTGTCTCATTTGTATGAAGAGGGGGCAAGTTGTTACATAACTTATCTGTGGCGCAGGTCACCTGATCCGGACGAAACCTTGCAAAGCTGGACAAATATGAAGACCGGTGCCAGCCGGGTGATTGTCAAGCACGGTGGGACGATCAGCCATCAGCATGGTGTGGGTATTGATCACGTTCCATATCTTCCTGCAGAAAAGGGGAAACTGGGCATAGAGCTTATTCAGAACATGTGCAGCAGTTTCGATCCTGATGGAATAATGAACCCTGGTAAATTAGTAACGTCTCCCAAAAAATAATATCTGGTGGTGAATATGATGTATAGACCTGAACAACGCGGAGAGATCTGGAATGCTTTGCAGAAGCCCTGGGATATCCTTATCATCGGCGGCGGAATCACCGGGGCGGGAATCTTCAATGCGGCAGCCAGAGCTGGCTTGAAAGTATTGTTAGTGGAGGCACATGATTATGCCTTTGGCACATCCAGCCGGAGTTCCAAGCTGGTACATGGCGGGTTCCGGTATTTAAAGAACAGGCAGTTCAATGTCACCCGGGAATCAGTCCGAGAACGCGAGAGGCTGCTACGCCAGGCAAAATATCTTGTTACACCATTATATTTCCTGCTTCCCAGCCTGGGATTCAGCCGGGCAACGCGGCAGGTATTCCGGATGGGTGTAACCATCTATGACTTGCTGGCTCCCAAGTGGGAGCATGGAGATCTCTCCTCGAAGCAGATCCATAGAATATGTCCGCAATTAACGAACGACAGATTGAATGCCGGTTTCTACTACTATGATGCTGAGGTGGACGATGCCCGCCTGGTTTTGAGGGTCATACAGGAAGGCATTGCAGCTGGCGGAACGGCGTTAAACTACACCGGTGCAGAGACATTGCTCTTTCAGCAAAACGGACAAGTGGCAGGTGCATTACTGCGGGATAATGCACCTTCAGGAAATGGTCGGACAACTGAAGTATTTGCCAGGGTAGTGATCAATGCCACAGGTCCCTGGTCGGATGAACTACGCAGCCAGGTCGATCAACCACCGCGGATACGAAAACAGCGCGGCAGTCATCTTATCTTCCCATGGTCAAAACTACCCCTGGCACAGGCTATCACCCTGCTGCACCCGCGGGATAAACGCGCAATGTTTGTCTTCCCGTGGGAGGGAGTCACTGTCATCGGCACGACGGACCTTGACCACCCACGTGAGTTGGAAATGCAGCATCCTGAACCAACCATCACGACTGACGAAGTCGGATATATTCTGGAGGCAGTCACTTACCTTTTCCCGGACAGCCAACTTGGCAGGGAGGACGTCCTTTCTTCCATATCCGGGCTGCGTCCGATCGTGACCACAGGAGAGACGATGCACCCATCAAAAGAATCGCGGGCGCATGTTCTATGGAACGAACGTGGCTTGTTGACCATCACCGGGGGGAAACTGACCACTTACCGTTTGATGGCTAATGAAACCCTGGAAAGCTGTCGTACTGTTTTAAGCGGCGCACCTATCTTCAATAAAGACCAACCTCTGCTTAATCAGACACTGGTACATAAAGTAAAAGGTGTGGATGACCCGACCTGGCACAGATTGCTGGGGCGTTATGGCCAGGTGGCGAATGAACTGGCTGATACGTGCCCAGCTGAAGAGTTAACCAACGTTGAAAGCCTGCCGGCACTGTGGGCGGAGCTGCGCTGGGGGGCACGCAGTGAAGGGGTAAATCATTTGGATGACTTGCTTCTGCGCCGGACGAGAATGGGTCTGACCATCGCTGACGGTGGATTAGGGCAAACGGATCGCATCCGGGAGATCGCCCAACCCGAACTACGATGGGATGATGCTACCTGGAATTTTGAAGTGGACAGATACCGTAAATTGTGGAAAGAGTGTTATTCTTTACCCGTTGAATAGGTTACTTAGGCGGCAACCACTGGAGGCTGTATGACTGAAGAATTGATACTGGCGATCGATAATGGTACCCAAAGCGTACGAACTTTGTTATTTGACCTGCAGGGCAACCTGGTGGAAAAAGTCCGTATTCCGTTGCCGGCGTATATTTCCACCGAGCCGGGTATGTCGGAACAGGAACCGCAGGTATTCTGGGATGCAGTCTGCCAGGCGTGCCAGCAATTGTGGCAAAAACCGGGCATAGACAAGGGCAGGGTGGTTGGTGTTGCCCTGACCACGCAGCGCTCCACGGTCATCAATCTGGGCGAGGATGGGCAGCCCTTGCGCAGGGCGATTACATGGATGGACAACCGCCGGACCTTCGGATTAAAACCCGTCAGCGGTCTCTGGGGAGTGTTGTTTGCACTGTCGGGGATGACCGAGACGGTCTCCTACCTTCAGGCTGAAGCGGAATGCAACTACATCCGCACCCACGAGCCGGATATCTGGAAGAAAACTCATAAATATGTTCTCCTTTCGGGGTACCTGACCTATAAGTTGACCGGCCGCATGGTCGATTCCACCGGCTGCCAGGTGGGGTATATCCCATTCGACTACAAAGCGAAAAAGTGGAGCAGTAAGATGGATTGGAAGTGGCAGGCTGTCCCAATGGATAAATCCATCCTGCCCGATCTGTTGCCTCCTGGCTCGACACTGGGTGAGATCACACCAGAAGCCAGCCGTGACACCGGTATCCCGATTGGCTTGCCGTTGATCGCTGCAGCAGCCGACAAAGCCACAGAAGTTATCGGGGCGGGCTGTATCGACCCGAACATAGCCTGTCTGAGTTATGGCACGACAGCCACAATCAACACCACCCATCGCAAATATGTGGAAGTCATCCCACTTATACCGCCATATCCGTCTGCTGTACCAGATGCCTACAGCATGGAGATCCAGGTATACCGAGGCTATTGGATGGTGAGCTGGTTCAAGCAGGAATTTGGAGCTCTGGAACAACTGGCCGCTGATGAGCGTGGTGTGGAAGCAGAGATCCTGCTGGAAGAGATGGTAAAAGGTATCCCTCCCGGTTCATTGGGGTTGATGCTGCAGCCGTTCTGGTCACCAGGGTTGAAGTACCCGGGACCGGAAGCCAAGGGGGCTATCATCGGCTTCGGGGATGTACACGGCAAAGCACATGTTTACAAGGCAATCCTCGAAGGAGTGGCTTATGCATTGCGCGAAGGTGCAGAGCGGACTGAAAAACGCAGCGGAGTGAAGATCAATGAAATACGCGTGGCAGGCGGCGGAAGCCAAAGCGAGACTGCCATGCAGTTGACCGCGGATATCTTCGGACTGCCAACTGCGCGACCACATGTATATGAAGCTTCGGGGCTGGGAGCAGCCATCGATGCAGCTGTGGGATTGAAGCTGTACCCCGATTTTGACAGCGGTGTGAAAGGTATGACCCGCATCGGCAAGGTGTTTGAACCCAATCTTGAAGCTAGCAAAACTTACGGTGAACTTTTCCATAAGGTGTACCGGCGCATGTACGGCACCCTCAAGCCGCTGTATGAGGAGATCCGCAGCATCACGGGCTACCCGCCGGGATATTAAGCCATGCCTGAGATAACAATAAACACAGCCAATCGCTATATTGCCTATTGCGGGATCGATTGTTCCCGTTGCCCTCAATATCAGAACAGCTGCCAGGAAGGCTGCCTGGGCATTACCTGCGTGGATTATTGCGGGCAATGTGAGGTAAGAAAATGCAGCATTGAGCGTCAATCTGTTAATTGCGGCTATTGTGTAGAATATCCCTGTCAAAAGCTGGAAAAACAATATGAATCAATGGTAAATGGCGGATATAGCTCGTGGGCATCGGCTGCCAGCGCTGTATTGGAAGAGATTCGAGCGGGGAACAAAATCGAAAGTTAATCGTCAATAAAAGTACTCAGTGATTTTATATTGCTTGGGTTTGCAGTTGCACGATGTTTTCTAAAAAGTGGTCGCGCATAATCAATTATTTTGGGGAGTTGTGATTTTGGATCAACTTGTAAAGATCCTGGTGATTTTTGGCAGTTTTGCTTCCATTGGATTTGGATTATGGCACTTTTTTGTGCCCAAAGTATGGAAATGGTTTTCATACATCAATTCTAACGCGACAGAACTCATTGTTGCTGTTCGTGCGATTAATGTGTTCTTTTCTTTATCTTTGGTTTTGTTTGGAATAGTAAATATCCTTTTCATTTACGGGGGCAGGTCAAATCGATATTCAGTTATTGTGATGCTTGTCGCGACAAGCATTCTATGGGTGGCGCGGTCGATATTTCAGCTTATTTATCCACAAGGTTCACTTTACCCTGGTCTTCAGTACGGGATGTTATCTGCATTTATAGTTATATCTCTTTGCCACATTATTCCGTTGATCATTATGATGTCCCAAAAAATCGTTAACTTGTAACTATAGAATTTTCAAGCCGTGAGGGCTCACTCATAATAGTTTCAGAGTGAAATATGTTTCTCATGCAATGGATCAAGCGAAAAAAGGAAAAAATGAAAAAGCTCTTTACATTCACCATCATCATGGCACTGGCTGCCTGCACTACGCCACCAACCCAGGCACCTGATCACTCGGCGACGGACATCCCTCAGGCGGGATTGCCAAATCCTGCTTCGGTTAATTGTGAGCAGAACGGGAATAAACTTGAAATCCGTACTGCTGCTGATGGTAGTCAAAGCGGTATATGTATCTTTCCGGATGGCAACAGCTGTGACGAATGGGCTTATTACCGGGGAGAATGCGGAGAAGCAGAACAAATAAGCCCAACACCTGCAATAGCACTTGAGGCAACCGGAATACCAGAAGAACCTGGAGCAGAAGGAAATAACGGCACGGGAGGTTACATGCCACCTGGTACTTCGGAAGAATTTTCAGACTGGTGGGGAATCATCAAGAGTACAGAACCTGGTGCACAATATGATGACTACTTCGAACGGCAAGACATGGGCGGAGTGATCTACTTTGGTATTGATTCGATGGAGCAGGCAGTAAAGGGTCAGATCGTAACACTGCGTGACAGCGGTAGGATCGTTCATCTTTATGGAATATTACTGAGCAATGTACCTGATTACAATGGTTCGCAGGTCCAGGTGGATCGTATTGAAGTTGAGGAGTAACTATACCTGGGCTCTCTCCACTTCGTTGCGGAGAGAGGTTTGATTAGAATTAGGACACTCATTGAATAATCGGGTTTTCTTTTCCCGGTCGAGTCAATTTCATCACATTCATGTTTTCTATAACGTTGTTCAATCAAATAGGATTTTCTGAAAAGCGGAGAAATATGAAAACTAAAGGAATATCGATTTTTATAACGATTGCCTTTCTCACAGCATCATGCAAGCCATTGTCAACTTCCACTTTACCACCGGTAAAAGAAGAAATTAAAGCTATTAACACGCCATCATTAAGTACGGAGACTCCATCCAATACAGATCCAGAATATCCTCAATTAAAGACAACAATGGGGGATTTTATTATTGTTTCCACGCGTCTTGTTGATGAAGCTCATGGTACTGTAGCCCCCCCAGGAGATAAATTTCTGCTTGTGGAATTGGCTCGTCCAGGAATGGAAAAACTAATGATGGGCGAGTTTCCTTTGGAAGATTTTCGAAACTTGATCCTGGACAATCGTGACGAAATCTATGTACTAAAAGATGATGGTTCACAGCTATTCTATAGCGGGATGGGCGGATGGTTTACTGAAGATGAGTTTGTAATGGGGTTCACGGTATTCCAACCTTTACCGGAAACCTACACATTATATTGGACTGATAACCCTCCCATTCCACTAAATATTAAGGAGTAACGATTCCGGTGTTGATATTTTTATCGGGTCAACTATCAACATAGACCGTTCAGTCGACTATTGCACACAATAGCATCACAAACGGAGAACAATTCTCTGTAATTATTTGCCCTTCCTTTGTGAATTTTTATATAATCAATGTAGTCTTTTTCTAATTCTGTCAGGTGTAAACGAGGTTGCTTAATCAAGGAGGATGATATGAATGCTTCACTTTTACCTATCATATTGAGTATCGGTATCCTGGCATTCAGCGTTTATAAAGGTTGGAAATTAGTTGAATTATATCGAAGGAGATCGGCTAGCAGTATATGGCCAGTGATCGCCGGCGAGGTGGTTTCTAAAAGAATTACAAAAACAATGACCTCCAAAGGTATGATATCCTATTTTCCAGAGATCTCCTACAAGTATTCGGTGATGGGAACGGTATTCGAAAAAAAGACCCGGTTGAAAGGCACGTATTCCGAAAAAAATGCTGAGAGCGCGATGAGTAATGTACAAAATACGATCGAGCTGAGGTACAACCCGCAAAATCCCAAGGAACATATTAATGTCCTGGAAAAGATCAATGTTTGGGATATTGTCCTGATCATAGTGTCCTTGGCGCTTGCAGTATATCTGCTGGTACCGTTATTCTTATAAGCCTGACTATTCAATAGCTTCCCATTAAACGTAGGTAGGGTTGAGGCGTTATTTCCGAAATCTGACAAATTGAAGTTGGATTATGCAGAGCGAAATCCAACATACAAGAGGATGGGATCGACTTTAAAGATCTCAACTGAAGGCAATGCCTGCTTCGGTGCCTTTTTTCGTTTCTCTACGGGGGGATACCCACACACCGGTGCAAATGTCTAAAGAATACCTGATGGTGGGCTGAAGCCCACTACATCCATGGGTGGACACACAGCTCCACCTCTACAACAGGGAAAACACCCTCTTGACAAATCAAAGATTATTGTCTAGAATACTCTATATTGCAGAGTACTCTATAAGGAGTTGTAAGATGAATATTACACATAAAGAAGCTGAAGAAGCACTGGATCTCATCCAGGAGATGGGAAAAAAGACCCGGCACAACATTGCTAACAGCGGCGCGTACATCTTCCTGATCGTTACCGGCACCGTCTGGCTGGTTGGGTTTCTCGCCACCCAGTTCCTAAACGGTGCAATCGTTGGCTATATCTGGGCAGGTGTGAGCATCCTCGGAACCGCGTTATCCATCCTACTGGGTCTGCGAATGGGACCGCGTGTCCGTGGACCTTCAACAGCTACATCCACAAAAAGAGCCAGCCTGTTCTGGCTGCTGCTTATTTTCTATGCGATTGCTGCGATCGCCATTGCCAAGCCCACTGACGGGAAGCAGATCACCATGTTCATTATTGTGTTCATCATGATTGGCCAGTCAGCCATGGGATTGCTGCTTTCTTTCTCATCAGTCTGGTGGGCGATTCCGATCACTGCCCTGGCGCTGATCGGCTATTTCCTGTTCCCGGGGATATTCTACCTGTGGATGGGTGTTCTGGGCGGCGGTGGGATGATCGCCCTTGGCATCTTCATTCGCACAAGGTGGTAGGCCATGGTTGAGCTAAATGAAACCATCCATCAACCGGTGCGATTGCGCATCATGGCTACTTTGGTGACCCTGGATGCGGGCAGTGAGGTGGATTTCACCTATCTGCGCGGTTTATTGGATGTTACCGATGGCAACCTAGGCGCACACCTGCGCAAGCTGGAAGAAGCCGGCTATATTACCATCAGCAAAGCATTCGTAGATCGCAAACCGCGCACCTTTGTTGCCATCACAGATGAGGGACGTAAAGTTTTTCGGGAACATGTGGCAGCACTCGAATCGATCTTGAAAAGCAAGTGAGGAAAGTTATGAATACTATCATTCAAGTTGAAGGACTCCGCAAAACCTATGGGGCAACCATTGCCGTGGATGAAGTCTCGTTCGAGGTGAAGGAAGGCGAGATCTTCGGGATGGTTGGTCCAAACGGCGCCGGAAAGACCACTTCCATCGAATGTCTGGAAGGCCTGCGCAAACCGGACCGGGGAATCATTCGCGTTTTGGGCGTAGACCCGCAGTTGGAGAGCCATATTATCAGGAAACACACCGGAATCCAATTGCAGCAGTCCAACCTGCCGGACCGGATGAGGGTATGGGAGGCATTGGATACCTATGCCTCGTTCTACCCCAAAGCGGCTGACTGGAAAAAACTCATCCCCCAATTGGGGCTGGAGGAGAAACGCAATACTCCCTTCTCGAAGCTTTCAGGCGGGCAGAAACAGCGCCTGTTCATTGCCCTGGCTCTGCTGCCAGATCCGCAGCTGGTTTTCCTTGACGAACTGACCACCGGCCTTGATCCGCAGGCGCGCCACGCCATTTGGGACCTGGTACGCGATGTACGCGGCAGGGGTAAAACCGTCCTGCTGACCACTCATTTTATGGAAGAGGCTGAACGCCTGTGCGACCGGGTGGCCATCCTTGACCACGGACGGATCGTTGCACTGGATACCCCGGCAGCCCTGATCCGCGGATTGGAGGTCGAGGAACGGGTCGTCTTCAACCTGGATGGTATCCTCCCGGAAGGCTTCGAAATAGCCTTTTCCGGAACTGTCCGGTTGGAGACCCAGGGTGATCGCGTGGTCATCCACGGGAAGAATGGCCGCACGGTTCCACTGGTAAGTGAGGTGGTCATCCTATTGACAGAGAAAGGCGTCAAATTCCGCGACCTGCGCACCGAGCAGCCAAACCTGGAAGATGTCTTTTTAAGCCTGACCGGCCGCGAGATGAGAGAGTGAGGCGTTCAATGAAAAGCTTATTAAAAATGACCTGGATGGAAACCAAGCTCTTCTTGCGTGAGCCGGTTGGCGCATTTTTTACATTGATCTTCCCGCTTATGATGCTGGTCATTTTCGGCACCATCTATGGCAGCAATCCCCCGCCAACACCCACCGGCATGAGAGCAATCAATTCATTGATACCATCCTTTTCCGCGATGGTCATCGGGATGGCCGGACTGATGTCTGTTACCATCACGATGGCGACCTACCGGGAGAACGGAGTCCTGCGCCGCTTGCGGACCACTCCGGTCAACCCCCTGGTTGTTATGGGAGCACAGGTCGTTGTCATATTCACTATGACCGGCCTGGGTATGCTGCTGCTCATTGCTGCCGGGAGACTCTTCTACCATGTGCAGTTCGCAGGTAACATATTCAGCATGCTGGCCGGATTTATTTTAAGCAGCCTGAGCTTCTTCGGGATCGGATTCATTCTGGCTGGCACCATGCCGACTGCCCGAACCGCCCAGATCATCGCCATGGTGCTGCTGTACCCGATGCTGATCTTCTCCGGGGCAGCCTGGCCGCGCGAATTGATGCCCGCGACGATGATGAAGATCTCCGCTTTTGTTCCGTTGACATACGTGGTCAACCTGCTGCGCGGGCTGTGGGTCGACCAACCCTGGGGCAGCCATCTGCTGGATGTTGCCGTGTTGACCGGCATGCTCCTGCTGGGGGTCATCATCTCGGTAAAGACCTTCCGCTGGGAATAGGGATGACTGGCGGGCTGACCCGACAAAAAGTAGTTGGATTTCGCTATGTCCTGCGACAGGCTCAGGAACCGGCTCAATCCAACCTTGCTACCCAAACTCCGGCGCGAACAGATGAGTGAACTGATTATTGCTCGGACAATAATGTAATTATTCAAAAAATAATACTGCCGCATAGTTGACAACCTTAAGGCGAACTATATAATGGAATCAACTTGAAACAATAAACCAGTCAACCCACCTGTTAGAACAATCCCATAGTGGCCAACCTTGGGGTAGTCCTTAATCTTGGATTATTTTATAGTCATCGTACAATCGAATATTGATTTGCAGAGGTCAATTATGAAGATTCGTGCAACAGTGGGTTTCATATTGTTGTTTACGGTCATTCTTCTCACTGCCTGTTCATATACACAATCCGGAAAAGTGGATGCGGCCAGTTATCAGGTTGGCGCCTTACAAACCTGGATCGATGCGCCTCTGGACGGTAGTACAATCCCCTTAAAATCCTATGAAATTGTCATCCATGCTTATGATCCGGTTGGAGTAACTCAGGTTGAACTCAGTGCCAACGGAAACCTGCTAGCCAATTTATCCAACCCAGATTCCGGAAAACAACTGTCCACGTTGAAATACAATTGGCTGCCAGCAGGTCCGGGTAATTACACTTTACAAACCCGTGCCAAAAATGCCGGTGGTACATGGGGCGGTGAAGCTAGAGTTGTAGTCACAGTCAGCGACGTCACAATCACACCTACCAATACATTGACACCTAACATCACTGTTACTCCTACCTGGACATCCACACCCACAGAAACTCCAACAACTACGCTGACACCTACAACCACAAGAACGCTCACACCGACCGCTTCCAGTACGGCTGCTGCATTGTCCTTTTCTCCGCAAATATCAACAGCACTATTTTATTACGGTTCTTGTGATCCAAATGAGGTGACCATCCAGGTATTCGTACCGGGAGATTCTGTGTATAGTGTAGTCCTCTTTACGCATCTGCAAGACCAGGCAGGAGGCGGAACAACCGGTTGGGATGAGGGAACTTCCATGAACCCAGAGGGGAGTAGTTGGTTCACCCGTTCGGTTTCTTCCAGGAATGTGACAGGCGCTGCCAATTATAAAAATGCCTGGCTGCTCTTCCAGTTTGTCGCCACCAACCGTTCCGGTAAGGTCATCGGACGGAGTGCGGTATACAGTGATATCACACTATCTCGTTGTGGTGAAACACGATCACCGGCACTGCCTCCCTTCTTCGTTGGTCCGCAAATTATCACCATTTCACCAGCGACCCTGATTCCCCCGCCCAGATAACCAGATAATGCCAATCCATTGGAGGCATACTGTATGAAATCACGTAAACTACTTTTAGGTTGTGGAATCGCTGTCATTCTGGTACTGGGTGCTCTTGCAGTTGCGGGTATTCTATTAGCCACAGGCGTTCCAGAAGTGGAACATCAAATTCCGGAAGGGATGCGTTCAAACCTGGTGAACATCACCCTACCTCTGAACGGAGCAGACACTACCGATCGGGAAACCTGTCAGTGTATATGTACAGGCATCTGGTGATCTTCCACTTCAGGATATTCAACTTTGGGTGGACGGAGTCCAGCAGCCGGTCGGAAATTCTTCTCCGGCGGGTGCGAACAAGATGATGTCCGCCTGGACATGGACACCCGTTGAGGAAGGTCAGCATACATTGTTGGCACGCTCCAATGCCCAGAACGGCCAGGCAGGCATCTCAAATGCTGTCCATATCAACGCTTTATCGGCAGATAAAATTCCCCAACCGCCAGTCCTGAAAGTGACAGCCGAACAGTTGATTATCCACGACGATACCAATTTGATAATACCAGGACTGATCTCGATGATGGGACAACCGCTCCCCCTCCACCCGGTTTCAACGAACAGGGCGAGCTGATCAATGCACCCCAACCGGTGGTTGAGGAATCACCCAGCCAGGAACCACCTAGCCGGGCCATCAGAGCAAGCCAGGCGGCAGCCTCATCCCGATCAAGTATTCATTATGGGCACAAGGTCTCTGAATGACATCTTTGGCGGCAAGGCGCCAGCTGCTCCAAAACTATGGGGGATTGCCTCGAATTGCGACACTGTCCTGACGGCGCAGGATAATTCCGATATGGAAGTCGGTTTCTTCCTGTACCGGCTAGACCCTGGACATCTGTCTTTTAGCCGAATTTTAACCTGGGGGAGCAAAGCTGGAAAAGCTGTCCATTTCATATCATGATACAGTCCCGGCTTCAGGGAAATATTTATACTATCTCTCAGCGTTCAATTCTGAAGGTGAATCTGCCAGCAATATCATAACCATCACTGTGGATGACCCCCAATGCCCGCCAATGAAGAATAACATTGGTGTGAATAGTATTCCGATTGAATTCTCTCAGCCGGTGGATAATGCCTACTGTTATAACTCAACCAATGGGTCTGCCATGGGAACGCCTGCCTTATGGGGATAATACCTTCATCTTCCCGGTCAATGGCAAGTTTGATCTGGCTTCGTATTGGAACACCATCCATCCACCTGATCTCACGCCGCAGAAAGAGACACTTAATCTGGAATGCTGGGGTTGGATGGACGGTACCCTGGTCTCCCTGGGAAACCAGACAATCACCTACCCTTATGGCGGCGAAGGTAATCAAGGGGGGACTAATGGAGAACCACCCAAATATCTGATTGCCAGCCCCTACAATGTAGAAATTACAGATGACCCAAATGTATGTAAGGATCATGTTCCCTCATATCTTCCCAAGTGTGGAACAGGATTGCAAGGATGCCATTGAAAAGACAATAGGGCATCATATACTGGTTTGGACCTATAATCGTTTTGGTGACTGCAATCCCGCGACTGAGATCTGCGATCAGGATCTGCAACCCGCTGAAGGCTTTAATATCTATACGGTTATCGATGGTCATACTCAATCTGTGAATGATGCCGTAGGTGACAATATATCTTATTACCCGGCTTACTATAACGGGGATTACTTTGTGCGTTCTTTTTAATAATACAGTTGGGGAATCGGCAGACAGTAATCATGTCTTCAATTCACAACCAATTACCGAGATGACATTAAAACCAACTAATATTGACCTAAGACGATGGAGAGTATCGAATTATGATGGTTCTGTTCCCCATTGGGCTACTACAGCAGGAGTAACTCCGGATGAGATGTTGTTGGGTTATGCTTTTATCTGCAACAATAATTGTTCCAACGGCCAATATATGGAAGGCTGGTATAACGGGACTGCTCATTTTTACATTTCGGATATTCAGGGAATACAGCTTGCCCGACTCAACTGGAGCACAGAGGAGTACGTCACCAGTGGACCCGGAGATTTGCTCACCCAAACGAACTGTGGGGTTTCCATGGAAGCTACTTATAATGGATTATCAGAATCCAATACCGAAACGATTACTAATTCATTATGGAAAGGCGAAGATTACTATGATGTCACCCAGCAGGTGTTGATGGCAAAATTGAAAGGATTACCTGCTATTGATTTCTCGTTTATCGCTCCCATGGATAAGCAGCCGGATATTCGCTGGGACAGGTGCCTTTGGAAAATCAATAACATATCCTTGACGATTTTTTATAATAAGGATGCTACTATTCCATGGTATACGGAATAGTAGTATACGTCATTTGTACTAATAATGGTCCCGTCCCACTGACAACAGCGGGATCGCTGGCGAACTGAACCGGTAATGCTGTTGGGATGTTATAAAATTAACAATTTTTGAGACCTGCGGTCAAGAGCCTCCCCGGACAATACACCGGGATCTCCCCTTCACTCCAACTCGCGGTGTCCCTTCCAATCCATTTCAGTAATCTAAACTACTGGCAGAATCTTATTGTTGATTCTTTCGGTTGTGTGTAAAATTAACCTGCAATTATTATATTCATCCACGGAAAACATTCCGGCCATTTTCATTTCGGGGTGGTAATAGCTCAATGATTTCCCACAGAATGGATTCGGCTTGTGGGTTTATAAAGAGGGACACATGACAAACAGGAAACACATTGACGCATCTGCCTTCCTTACCATCCGTTCGGGGAACAAATCCAGGTATCCATATCCAATAGAGGGACAAATATGAAGCATCGATTATTCATTCCAACCATCTTCCAACAAATTGCCACGCGGATCAGCTTGGCAGTGATCCTTTCCATCGCCGGATTCTTCACCGCTCCAGCCGGTACGGTAATGGCTGCTTCGATCACAGTGACAACGATTGCAGATGAATTTGGTGAGAACATTGGCAGTTGTTCCCTGCGTGAAGCGATCACAGCAGCGAACGATGATGCAGCTTTTGGCGGCTGTCCTGCAGGTATCGGCCCAGATACAATAACTTTGCCTCCGGGTATTTACACTTTAGCCAGGACTAATATTGGATCGAACGAAGATGATAATGAGACTGGAGACCTGGATATCAACGCGGATCTGGTCATCTCAGGTGCTGGATCAGGTTCTACAATTATTCAGGCAGGGACAACAACAAGTAATGGAATTGATAAAGTATTGGCAATTAATCCCTATTGTACCGACCCTGTGATTGCCACAATTGATGGCGTCACTATTCGTTATGGATATAATACTCAGCCTGCTGGTTCTGGTGATTTCAGTCAAACCGGAGGAGGGCTCGACTTTTGCGGCGTGGGAACTGCCAGTTTCACTTTCACCAATTCAGTCGTATCAGATAACACCAATAAGTATGGCTACGGCGGTGGTCTGAATGTGGATGGTGTGGCTCCTGCCACAGGTACGGTCACCATCACCAATGTGACCTTCCAGAACAATCACACCTTGAACACTTCATCTACATCAAGTGGCGGAGCACTGAATCTACAAGGTGACAGGCCGGTGATCAACATCACGAATAGTACTTTCCAGAGTAATTCCAGCCCATCCAACAGATGGGGCGGGGCGATATTTTATTGGCCGACCAATGGGGGATCGCTTCAAATTAACAATTCCATATTTTCTGGGAACAACTCCGGTGAAGGCGCTGCAATCGCTTTGATCCGAAATACAGCAATCACTCCGGTCACGATCCAGAATTCGTTGATCACCGGTAATACAGCCAGTGGTATAGGCGGCGGCATCAGCTCTGACCATACGTTAACTCTCCAGAACAATACCATTACAAACAATTCCGCGGCTACACTAGGTGGAGGTATAGCCAATTACGGTATCATGACCATGACGAACAATACCATCAGCGGAAACATTGGACCGAGTGGGGCAGGTATATACAATGGAGCTGGAACAGCGACCTTGATCAACTCGATCATTGCCAACAGTTCCGGTCCGGATTGTACGAATATCGCCTCCCTCACTGCATCCAACCATACCCTGATCGAGGATAACACCTGCAGCCCCAGCCTGTCTGGAGATCCACTCTTATCCACGCTTGGCAATTATGGCGGCAGCACGCAGACCTTTGCTTTACTCCCCGGTTCAATAGCGATCAATACGGGAAATAACGCCGGATGCCCCGCTACCGATCAGCGCGGGGTCACCCGACCGGTCGGGTCGACCTGTGATATCGGCGCATTTGAATCGAATGGATTTAACCTGGGAAGTCAGACTGGCACGCCCCAGAGTACTTTGGTTACTACTGATTTTACCAATCCATTGGGTTTGACTGTCACCGCAGTCAATCCAGGCGAACCTGTGAATGGCGGCAAGGTAACATTTACGCCTCCCGGCAGCGGAGCCAGTGCCGCGATAAGCGGCAGCCCGGCAACAATTTCAGGAGGAAATGCCAGTGTCTCTGCCACTGCCAACAACACAGCCGGTGGCCCATATTATGTGACAGCCAGTACAACGGGTGTGTCCAGTTCGGTGAATTTCTCCCTGACAAATACCTATCCCCAGTTATCCATCAATAATGTTACAACCAATGAAGGCAATACCGGAACAACTGTTTTTGCCTTTACAGTCAGCCTTAATTCACCTGCACCATCAGGCGGGGTTACCTTTGATATCGCCACTGCGGATGGTACTGCAACGATAGCAAATAATGATTATGTGAGCAAGTCTACAACTGGAGCAACCATCGCTGCCGGGAATACGACCACACCTTTTAATGTCACCGTCAATGGTGATCTACTAAACGAACCAGATGAGACTTTTACTGTAAACATTTCCAATGTGACCAACGCGGTCGTTTTAGATGGCCAGGGGCTTGGAACGATCACCAACGATGACATATCCCCCGATCCGTTTGTCACCGGTTTTTCAGCCACTTCACCTTCGAATAACTTAAGCATACCAATCACCTTGTTCACCGCATTAGATGATGTGGGGGTTACCGGGTATATGATCACCCAATCTTCCACCGCGCCAAATTCGGGCGATACCGGCTGGATGGGAACTGCACCATCCTCATATTCAGTCTCCGTGGACGGGTCGTATACACTCTACCCGTGGGCCAAGGATGTTGATGGACATGTATCTGTGCTTTACGGTTCACCGGTTACTGTCCTTGTGGATACGACAGCGCCAGACACAAGCATTATCAGCAATCCTTCCAACCCGACCAGCAGTACCAGTGCCACCTTCAACTTCTCCGGTAATGATGCAGGTGGCAGCGGTTTGGCGAGCTACGAATGCGACCTGGACGGGGGCGGCTTTAGTGCATGTACGAGCGGGATTATTTATCCTGGCTTGCTGGATGGCAGCCATACTTTCCAGGTGCGGGCTGTCGACATTGTTGGAATAAAAGATGCCACTCCAGCCAGCTACACCTGGGTCGTGGATACTGTAAATCCAACCACTACCATTACCGGCAACCCGTCCAACCCAACAGCCAGCACCAGCGCCACCTTTACCTTCACTGGCGCGGACACGGGTGGCAGCGGTGTGGCAGGCTTCGAATGTGACCTGGACGGCGCAGGTTTCAGCACCTGCTTGACCGGGCAGACTTACACCGGACTGGCCAACGGAAGTCACACTTTCCAGGTGCGTTCTGTCGATAATGCCGGAAATAACGATGCCACTCCTGCCAGCTTTACCTGGATTGTGGACGCAGCCGCACCTGATACGACCATTCTGAGTAACCCGCCCAGACCCGGCCAACAGCACCAGTGCCACCTTCACCTTCTCTGGTAACGATGGCAGCGGCGTTGGGGTTGCAAGTTTCGAGTGCGACCTGGGCAGCGGCTACAGCACTTGCACCAGCCCCAGGGACTACACCAGCCTGGCCGACGGCAGCCATACCTTCCGGGTGCGCGCAATTGATATTATTGGGAATACCGATGCGACCCCCGCGTCTTACACCTGGACCGTGGATACATCTGTACCAACAGCGGTAATTTCTTTCTCTGCAACGGATCCAACCCATACTTCGCCCATTCCGGTCACGATCACCTTTAATGAACCGGTCTGTGGCTTTGATCCTACCGGTGTGGATCTCAACTGTGAACTATGGCACGACCAGCGCCCTGACATCAGGCAGCAACGGTTCCACTGTCTACACCTTCAATATGACCCCCGGCGGGCAAGGACTTGTGAGCGTATATCTCGTGTCTGGCAGTGTATATGATGGCGACTGTGTGACTCCCCTGAATTACAATAATACAAATTCGGCTACTTACAGCATCACTTACGATACCGTCAGCCCAACAGTTACAATCGAACAGGCAGTTGGGCAGGGTGACCCGACCAATGCCACCACCATCAACTTCACCGCAACTTTTAGCGAGACCGTCACCGGCTTTACCGGTACCGATGTAGACCTGAGTGCCAGCACTGCTCCCGCGTCACTCAGTGCGGTCGTAACCGGCAGCGGCACCACCTACAATGTCGCGGTCAGTGGTATGACCGCGAATGGAGTTGTGATCGCATCGATCCCGGCCGGGGCAGCCCTGGATGCAGCCGCCAATCCAAACACAGCATCGACATCCACAGATAACACGGTAACATATATCGCCGGCCCCATGAATGTTACCGTCAACCAGGCAACCGGTCAGAATGACCCGACAAATTCATTACCGGTCAACTTTACGGTAGTGTTCAGCCGGCCGATCAATACTGCCACCTTCACATCAGTGGATGTTACTCTGGGCGGAACTGCACCAGGTACGATGACGGCAGTCATCACCGAAATTGCACCCAACGATGGAACAACTTTCAATATTGCCGTCAGCGGAATGACCGGAACCGGTACTGTCACAGCTCTCATCGCGGCAAGCAGGGTTCAAGACCCGGCAACCAATGATAATGATGCGAGCACCAGTACGGACAACAGTGTGACGTATGACCCCGGAGTTCCAACCATTTCCAGTACGAACTTAAAAGCGACACTCTCTCCCGGTCCAAACAACATCACCGTGAAATTCAATGAGGCTGTGTACGACGATCCGTTAAGTGATGCTGGAATGGATGATGTAACCAATCCGATGAACTATTTCCTGCTCGAAAAAGGCCCCAATGGCGTCAGTGAACGAACCGCTTGTGATGTAAAACCAATGATGCCATACGATGATGTCTATATTTCCATCGATCATGTCGATTACGATAACACCACATTCACTGCAACACTCGCCATCAATGGCGGAACAGCATTACCTGTGGGCAGCTATGTGCTGTTTGTCTGTGGAACCACCTCCATTGTCGATCTGGCCGGAAATGCGATCAATAACGGCCTCTCCGATTTCACCTACAACTTCAGGGTGATCGCCGCCAGGGCCAGCCTGCCTGCCACCGGTTTCGCTCCTGACCGGGTGACCATTCTGCCTGCGCAGCCGGAAAGCAAAGCCTATGGTAAAGCAGATATGTGGCTGGAAATCCCGGTGTTGGGCATTGAACAACCCATTGTCGGGATACCCAAACTGGACGAATGGGATGTGAGCTGGCTCGGAGACCAGATCGGTTATCTGAATGGAACCGCTTATCCCACCTGGGCCGGTAACTCAGTCCTGACGGGGCATGTCACGAATAGCAACGGTGATCCCGGCCCGTTTGCGCAACTGGGAACATTGAAATGGGGTGACCGGATCATCATCCACGCCTTCGGACAGAAATATATCTATGAGATACGGTCTGTGGACCGCTGGACTAATCCCAAAGACACCAGGATGCTTGAAAAGCACGAGGAACTGCCCTGGGTGACCATGATCACTTGCACCGGGTATGATGCGAAAACCGGGACCTACCGCTGGCGAACGGTGGTAAGGGCGGTACAGATCCGGGTGGTGGATGAGGAGTAGACCCTTCAGAGAGCGGCTTTCGCCGCTCTCTGTTTATAACACTGGATGTACCAGGGGAAAAACGAATCTTACTATCAACTTGTGTGCGGACTGTGGGTCGGTTAAGCCTTGGGCAGTAACCGGGTGGATGTTGGTGTGCTGGCCGGTATGCTCATGCTGGGGGTCATTATTTCGGTGAAGACTTTCCGCGAGGAATAAGGATGGCTGGTGAATTGACCCGTTAAGTGGCTCTTGGTTTTGTTTTACACTCCGTACGCGCCGGTGTCCACACCGCGCGCGTGTCTTTGACCGAGAGGTCTCCTTTAATCATATTCCTGTCTTTACAATTTGGATATGTTAAAATGATCTTATGGGCAGATCCTTTCAAGTGAAAAGTTTGCTGCTGGTGTTACTCTTCCTCGGTGCGTGCAGCCCGGCGCAGCCTGCTGAAGTCCCAACTGCTACGTTTTGCAGATGCCAGTAGAACCCTTTACCCCAACAGCGCTGCCCGACCCGACCGGCACGGCAACAGCCACCCTGACCCCGGCACCGACGAATACTTCCAGCCCCACACCAACGAGCACAAGCACACCCACACCCACCGTCACGCCAGAGCCAACCTATGTGGTGCTGCGCGGCACGGTCAACCAGAAGCATGTGAGCTGTTTCTATGGTCCGTCGAAAACTTACCTGTATAAATATGGGTTATTGAAGGGCAACCGCCTGGACATCATCGGGTACATGGCGGATACAGGTTACATCGAAGTGCAGGCCATCGGCGGCAGCAATCCATGCTGGATGAACCTGGAGTGGATGGATGTGCAGGGAGACATTAACCTGGTGCAGCCGGTCGATCCCTTGGAGGTCAAGCTTCCGCAATCGCCTTATTACGGTGCGCTGACGTGGGTCAAAGCCACCCGCAGCGGCGACGATGTAACCATTACCTGGGAAGAGCTGGGCATGAGCCCGGGTGATGATTCCGAGCAGGAACCCTACCTGGTGGAAGCCTGGGTATGCCGGGATGGAAAGCTGACCTTTGTACCGATAGGCGCATACTACACCGAAACAACAATTGTGGATGAACCGGGCTGCAGCGAGCCATCATTCGGGCGGGTGTATGGTGTGGAAAAGCATGGTTACACCAAACCCCGTGAGATCCCCTGGCCGCAGGCAGAAGCCCAAAATTAATGTTAGTGAGACATCAGCACGTATGCTACAATGGATCCATGCAAACGACTCTTCCTGCCAAGTGCCTGATCCTTTTGATGCTTTTTATCAGCGCGTGCAGCCCGGCGCAACTTGCTCCGACAGCAACCAACACACCGTCGCCATCACCAGTCCCATTTACATTTACTCCGCTGCCAAGCTCAACCAGCAGCCCTACAAATACATCCACTCCAACGATCACCCATACACCTACCAGCACCTCCACTCCAACCGTCACCCCTACACCGAGTATTACACCATCGCCGACTTTCGATTTTCCGAAGGTGACCGTGAATAAACAGGCACACTGCCGTTATGGTCCTTCGGTGGCTTACCTGCATGCAGCGGATCTCTATGCCGGAGACAAAGGGGAAGTGAGAGGCCGTTTTGAATACAGCAACTGGCTGCAGATCAAGTTCGATAAGTTGAAATATTTTTGCTGGGTTGCAGCTTCGGTTGTGGATGTTTCAGGAGATATCACGAGGGTTTATAAAACAGAGCCAGACCTGTTAAAGGTTGGCTACAACAATTATGGTCCTCCGAATAATATAAACGCAGTCCGTAATGGAAACCAGGTGACGATCACCTGGAATAAAGTTGCTATGACCCAGGATGATGACCGCGGATATTTCATCGAAGCCTGGGTGTGCCAGAATGGTGCTTACCTGTGGTGGACTGTTTCCCTTGATAAGCAAAACAAAACGACCTACTCCGTCCAGGATGATACCGGCTGCGGCGAGCCTTCCAGTGGAGAGATCCGGACAGTGGAAAAACATGGCTATTCCAAGGCAGTCAAGATCCCCTGGCCATAAGTAGAAGCCCTGGATCAGTAAAACCTGAATTTCATCATAGGGGTGAGCCAGCAGGCTCACCCCTACAATTATTTATACATTAATAATATTTGCGAGAAATGGTTATGTTGGTAGAAACCTAACCGATAAAGGTCAATTCACCTCGATTAAAACTGCCTTTACCATACGGATGAAGTCATAGCTGCCAACTGTTCCATCGTATTGCTCGCAGGTTAAAAGTGTCAACCAGGCATTATCTTCATGTTTCATCGCGGTGTACATACTCCGTGATCCGACCAACCGGTTCTGGCGGACTTCATAAGTGTACACTTGGCCCCAGGCCTGGATGCGGATCTGATCACCATATTGAAGTGATTTCAGTTGGTAAAAAGGTCCGGGAAGATTATTGGATATCCCAGACATGGGCGGTCAGGACACTGTTACCGTCCCAGGTGGGGAAAACACTGCCTTCCAGCCACCCTGCCTGATCGTTTAACCACGAGACATCCCAGCTATCACCACTTCGGGGTACACCCACTACGGGAAGCTTCACCCCAAGGCTGGGGATTTCCAACTCCAGGTCCGAATAGGAGGTGTATTTTAATTCATCCGGTTGGGCAGGCAGCCGGGTTACATGACCCGGTGTAAATCCGGTCTTTGGCAGGTTTGCAGCCGCTCCGGCAACGGTGAAATCTCCGCTAAAATCTGCTCCATCGTTGAGAGCAAAGTCAAAATAATCCATAATTCTGGATAGGGCCTGTACCACAAACAAACAGACGGTAAACCTCTTCATCCAGGGCTACTCCCACCATTCACAATCAGTTCAGCGGTTAAGGTCGCTGGATCATAGGAGACTGGACCGATTGGAACTGCAATATCATCGATTGCCAACCCGAGATTACAACCAACGGTGTCGAACACGGCATTGGGTCCTCTGCGGACGAGCAGGTAACTGGATTGATTGGTGACATCATTTGCAGTCAAGCTGCCGGGCATGTCCTGGACATCTTCATTAAACTCGACGGTTAATTCTGTGATACTACTGGTGGTTGTTCCGGTGGGAGTCCTACTGACAACCGTTGGACCGCTATCTCCACCCAAACGGGCTATATTTGCCAGAGGAATTGTGGGTAGTTCAACAGTGCTCTGAAACCGGCCGCCAACATATAGATATGGTCCGCCTTGAACAATGGAGAGCACACCCGTCCCGCCGAAAGCCACAACGCCATTATTTGGAAATGCACTCCAGGTGGTTGTGAGTGTGTCGTATTGAGCGATATTGTTAAGATTGGTTACCACCCAATCATTGGTGGCTGAAAAATTTTCGCCACCGATATAAAGCATATTTCCAGCAGACCCTAATTCATGAAGGTGGGCGGCCGGGGGAACACCATTGTGACTCAGCGGGTTCCAGGCATCAGCGGAAATATCATAGCGGGCTACATTTATCAGGTTCGGGATAGCTCCATCATGGGTGCCTGTAAAAGCTCCGCCTAAATAAAGGTCGTCACCAATAATTTCGAGTGCTTCCACGACACCACTCAAGCCTTCATTTGGCAGACCGCTCCAGGTGTTTGTAGTCAAATTATAACGCGCCATTCCACCCAGGTTAGTCACGGTACCATCGCCGGTAGAAGAAAAATTTCCACCTACATAGAGATATGTGCCATATCGGACAAGGTCAGAAGCGCCACTTCCACCAATCAGCCCATTATTGGCAAGGGAGTGCCAGGAACCTCCTCCGGTTGTATCATACCTGATGATAGATTCTG
This sequence comes from uncultured Chloroflexia bacterium, assembly GCA_963827895.1. Taxonomy (GTDB): domain Bacteria; phylum Chloroflexota; class Anaerolineae; order Anaerolineales; family Anaerolineaceae; genus PNON01. The sequence continues at coordinate 398,701 of CAWHCY010000017.1, forward strand.
AAAAAGAACCAACCATGTAGATATCAGTCCCAACCACCAACATATTTTGAGCGTAGCTGCCAATCCCGGCTCCAACAGCCAGGGGGAACCAGGTGCCAGAAGTCAGGTTGTAACGAGCCATATGATCGAGGGCGATGACTGGAGCTACGGTCTGGGTAAAATAGCCGGAAATATACAAGTCGTCACCCACCTGTGCAATGCTGCGCACCTGGGGGTAAGGGTTACCTATTTCAGTCAATCCGTCATTGGAGAGAGGAAGCCAGGTATTGGTAAGTGTATCCAACCGGGCAATTGCATTCAGGTTTCCTACGGCTCCGCCTGCTGATGTAGTGAATGCTCCGCCTACATAGACATCCGTTCCGACAGGGAGGATCGCATGAACTGTATAATCCAATCCACCGTCTGGTAAGACTGTCCAGGAACTAGGAAGCATCAATGGTTTAGAGTTATGACTGGCTTTTGCCGGTGAATATAACGCCAGGATCATTAATCCGCAGATCAAACCGGAAATAGTAAAAAGGAATACCTCGGATAAGCGAAATTTCCACCCCATAATCCCTCCTGGTTTTTTTACACCCACTTTGTGTGTTAAGAAAGATTATTTATCATACATTAATTAAACAATTCAAACAAGTAAGCAATTGGTATGAATTTTATCGGGCCAGTATATTAACCCGGGAGTTATTGGCTGATAGGTCGAAAAAAGGGCGGACGTATCATACCCGAAGGGTACGCAGGTCCGCCCCAATGAGATGGATAGGGTAATAAAATTACAGGTGGATTACAACTTCAGATATTTCAGCGCCTCATATACCAGAAAGGCCGGCCACACCATGGCTTTGAGAAAACCCAGAACGCCCAACCAGAAGGTGGTAGCCTGGCTGATAAAATACACCGCTGCACCGATAAAACCCAACCCGTAGACAGCTCCGGATCCGCCGCGATGAATGATTCGGGCCCTGTCATGATGGTGTTCGTGTTCGTGATAAGTTTGTTCAGTTTCCATAATATCTCCTATTAGATAAAGTATTGCGTTAACTAATGTACGCAAACGTTCGGACAAGGTTGCAGGAGAAGGCCCCCCTACGGTCCCCCCAAATACCCTGACGGGCACATGTGCTAAAGGCATCTAGGGGGACAGAAATAAACAGAGATCGCCACGACCTTCGACAGGCTCAGGGCTCGCGATGACAGGAAGTCTTGCAGTTATTATTAAGATTTCTCCGACCTGCGGTCGTCGAAATGACAGGAATATTTTGGGAGGCAGAAATGGATCGCCACACCCTTCGACACGCTCAGGGCACGCGATGACGGGATAATACGAGGAGGCAGAAATAAACAGAGCAGAGATCGCCACACCCTTCGATAGGTTCAGGGCTCGCGATGACAGGGTGATACGAGGAGGCAGAAATAAACAGAGACAGAGATCGCCACGCCCTTCGACAGGCTCAGGGCTCGCGATGACAGTTGGTCTACCAGTTATTATTAAGATTTCTCCGACCTGCGGTCGTCGAAATGACAGGAACATTTGGGGGAACAGAAATCAACAAAGGCAGAGATCGCCACGCCCTTCGACAGGCTCAGGGCTCGCGATGACAGGACTTATTTATTGCCCCGGAGAGCATTCCCCACTGAGTTCCAGTGGCAGAGTAATGGTCAGGGTACACTGGTCATTGCCGCGCAATAATGTCTCCACATGTTGAATTTTCACCGGCTCACCCAGGATCCCTTCCCACAGGCGCGTGTACCAGCCGGCTCCGCAGTAGCAAAAAGTCGGTGAAAGCCTGGAGGGAATTTCATCCAGGAATGGGTGTACAAAGGAACAGTGACAGTAAGCCCTGCGTTTTTCAGCGGGGGAAGCTGCGTTCTTGTATCCTTCTGGGTCGAATGGATTTTTACGCATGTAGAGTACATTACCCCTGCGAATCGGCTTTTCATACCAGAAATCATCACTGTACATTTCCTGCAGAACTTCATCCAATTCCCCGTTTATGTAGACCTCTCGCAGATGGTCGATGCGTTCCTGTGGGAATACATGCGCGCAATTCGCCAAAACACGGCATTTCTTCTCCTGGTCGTCGGTTAAAGCATCCAGGCGCTGCATGGCGCCGGTGATCCAGGTGGTATATTCAGCGAATGTCGAATTTGGGGTGATGGATTCGATTCCCTGCATCAAGGTGTGTCGGGCATCAACCCCAAGGTATTGTTCAGCTCCTTCACCCAACAGGTGGTCCCATTCGTGTATGACGACCTGTACCTCAGTTATATTCTGCTCGGGTGAAATAGGATCGATCAAATGGTATATCTCTCGGCGGAAGAGCGAGGTTGTCCATGCGTGCTGATCGAGGTAATCGTACACTCTCAGTACAGTCTCGCGGATAGTCTGATGAGGTCCATGATGCAAGGTGCTCAACACCGGGACTGCCTCCAAATTACGAGTGCTGACGAAATCTGTTTTGACCGGTTGGGAAACAGGGAAAGCTGCCTCGAGGAGGAACCCATCCTTAACAGCTCCACCATGGAAAATCACCATTGGATCTCCACAAATGGAATCTCCACAGGTTGAGCGTAATGATTCGATTAGGAGCATGATCTGTTCCCGATTGTCGACCCGGGTTTTGACGTAAGCAATAAGAGTTGGGTCCACACGTTTATAAAAGATGGGTTGATCATTCATTGCAATTTTCTCCAAATTCATGCAATAAGAAATTCAAAGTATCATCCTTGGAAAATTATCACATAAAACGCCCCACAATCCACCACCCGCAAGTATCATTTTATCCCCAACTGCAGAGGTGAGTATCCTTTATAGATTTCACCAATGCGTAGAATAGCAGATAATGCATTCGAATTAATCATAAATCAGAATTGATTCCTGCTTTTCAAATTCATTAAAATGCTATATTATTTACATAATCATCAGGGGTAAAATGCTCAATCGTCTAGTCTCCAACCGTCTATCTGTGGTCAACCTGGTTGCCCTGCTGCTCATCGGAGCGGTCGCCGGGCGAATGCTGCCGTTCTACATCGGTACATCCAAGGCAGGAGCAATGATCGCCTTACTGGCGGCTTATTTACTGCTCTTTGCAACCAGGGGGATAGTGACCAGACGACTGGGTGGAGAGTATTTTCATCTATATGCAACAATTCAAATGGGCATCACCCTGGTTATGATGACAGCCATCTTCCTGGATGACGCTCCGCTGGATTTTTTTGCGCTTTTACTGGTGCCCATCTGCATGCAAGCCATGTGGTATCTTCCAGAAAATCAGGGGATGATTTGGGTCGGTGTCCTGTGCTTGATCACAGCTGGTTTATTAACTTCCTATTTCGTGGTTTATGAACATAGTTGGGAAGGGGTCGGGTACAGCCTGGGTTACGTATCGATCTTTATACTGGTAGCCATATTTAGTTCAGTGACCCGCCGCGCAGATGAAGCTCGCAACCGGACCCAGATGCTGCTGCAAGAATTACAGGCTGCTAATGCCAAGCTGGAAGAATACTCCATGCAGGTGGAGCAGTTGGCGATCGTGGAAGAAAGAAGCCGCCTGGCGCGGGAACTACATGACTCGGTCTCTCAGACCATCTTCAGTCTCACGCTCACCGCCCAGGCTGCCAGGCTTCTTTTGGATCGCGATCCATCCCGGGTTCCACAGGAGTTGGACCGACTTCAAACGCTCAGCAGGAATGCACTTGCGGAGATGCGGACACTCATTCAGCAGAATAAACCTGTCGAAATTGATGAGCTTGACCTGGCCGGGATGCTGCGTAAGCACGTCGAGGAACGAAAGACCATGGACGGATTGACTGTCCACCTGGAGATACTCGGAGATCATTCGCTGACGGAGGCTTTAAAAAATGGCTTATTCAGGATCGCACAGGAGGCATTGAACAATATCATCAAGCATGCCGAGGTACAGGAAGCCTGGCTAACCCTCGATATGAGTGGCAACCCGATTCGGTTGTGTGTACAAGATCACGGGGTAGGATTTGACCCTTTCGATAACTCAGGCAAACAGGAGCATTTGGGTCTGGCAGGTATGCAAGAGCGAGTCAAATCAATGGGTGGGATGATTAAGATCACATCCGCACCCGGAGCTGGCACACTGGTGGATGTTCAAATTCCATTGCCAGAGGAGGAAATTCATGGTTGAAACGAAAAGGATCAAAGTAATGCTGGTGGATGATCATGCCATTGTACGGCAGGGATTGCGTACATACCTTGAACTGGTGGATGATTTTGAGATCATCGGAGAAGCTTCAAACGGAATTATCGCTGTAGAACGAGCGGCTGCCCTGCAACCGGATGTCATTTTAATGGATCTGGTAATGCCGGACATGGACGGCATTTCTGCCACCAAGCTGCTAAAGGAAAAAGGTTCCAAAGCGCGCATCATTGTCCTAACTTCATTTGCGGAAGATTCAAAAGTAATTCCAGCCATCCAGGCTGGAGCCACCAGCTTTCTGCTCAAAGACGTCACTCCAGGTGATCTGTGTGACGCAGTGCGAGCTGCGTACAATGGAGAAGCCCGCCTGCACCCATCAGTTGCCCGTAAACTTATGGACCAAGTCATGCCGCAGCCTGTCTCACACTCCCATGAACGAAAGGTGACTATTACAGTAAGGGAAATGGAAGTCTTGAGATTGATTGCTGCCGGAATGAGCAATAAACAGATCGCATCAAATCTGGTGATCAGCGAGAAGACTGTGAAAACGCATGTCAGCGCTTTACTATCCAAGCTTGACCTGGCAGACCGAACTCAACTAGCGATCTATGCGGTCAAGCAAGGATACAACAATACAGATTAGGCTTAGGTCTTAAGTCTTATATTCTACATCTCCAGGCCGATCGAAAAGATCGGTCTTTTTTATTCATATCTCATTCTCCCGGTCGATGGAAATGGAGTACGACAACCGTATATTGATACCGGCAGATGGAAACCAATAGAAAGAAAGGCAAGGAAAAAATGTGTGATTACCAAACAGTTTATAAAGTGAGTGGAATGCTCCAGGCCATGTACATACGCTCAGGACTTGAAAATGCCGGAATACCCTCAAAGGTAGCCAATTCATTAAACGAACCCGGACTAAGCATACTCGTTCCTACGAACAAGCTATTCGAAGCAGAGAATATCCTATACCCGATCAAACGGACTGCAGAGATACTCACTTCTCGGCGCAATTAATCTGAATTTTCGGAAATTATCAACTCATTATTTGAAAGGAAAAATAAAATGATCACAAGCAACTCTTATCAAACAGGTAGTCTGACGGAATCAGAAACCAGGACAATCGCCAAAACAGCAGTATTATCAAGGACCGCATATATCGACATTCTCCGTTTTGTCCTCATCATCCTGGTGATAGCTGTACATGCTGCTGTTACTTACGGCTCCATCGGGGACTGGACGTATGAAGACCCCAGGCAGGATGAGTTATCCGGTATCGTCCTCTCCTTCCTTGTGTTTTATAGCCAGGCTTTCTTTATGGCACTGCTCTTTTTCTTTGCTGGTTACTTTACTCCCGGTTCAGTGGATCGCAAAGGATGGGGTGGATTCTGGAAAGATCGTTTCCTGCGTCTGGGCCTTCCGCTAATTGCTTATACCTGGTTCCTTGGCAGTATCCCCAATTATATTGATGCTGCAGCTAATGAAGGTTATCATCGCGGATTTTGGATCTTTTTCTCAAACTATATTTTGCATCCGGATGAAGGCCCTACCTGGTTCCTGTTTGTCCTGTTGGTCTTCAGTGTTGGTTACTTTTTTTGCCGTGAAGCTGGAAAGCGATTGCTTGTGAACAATACCTGGATGAAGAAGCTTGTTGTACCTGGTAATTTGACACTCATCACCGCAGCTGCTTTCTTATCGATCTCCTTATTTCTGGTTGCACAATTCGTCAGTGTGGACAAGGCAGTAGATATCTTTGGGATATTCTCCATGAGACTGTCATTTTTTCCCTCTTATATCCTTTTCTTCGTCGCCGGCATACTTGCCTTCCGCAGCAATTGGATGGAACAATTCGATGAGAAAGTACAACGCTTCTGGAATTGGATGTCTCTTGGTTTGGTCATTGCCCTGCCGATCTTGCTGTTTGGAGGTGGAGCTGCAGATGGCAAGATTAATTTATTCCTGGGTGGCCGGAATATTTGGGCATTCTTAACCAGCACATGGTTAAGCTTCAGCTGCATCTCATTCAGCGTAACATTGACACTTTGGCTGCGAAACCGAATTGCTTCAACATCAAAATTGGCTGTAGTGGTTGGAAAAACAAACTTTGGGGCTTATTTCATCCACCCCCTCATACTTGTACCGATCACCTTTGCCATTAGTTTCATCACCCTGCCAGGACTACTTAAATTCGTGATGGCAATGGCCGCCACAGTTCCATTGACCTACTTGATGGCTGATGTGCTTCGCCGAATCCCAGGTTTGAATAAAATTTTCTAATTTTCAAAAATACAATCGAAAATAATACGACCGCACCAGTAACTTTTGGTACGGTCGTATTATTAATTAATGGACTTTAGTCTGTTGAGGGAGCGAAGCGAAGGAAACAATAAACCACCCGCTATGCGGGTGGAGAGAAAGGGTTAGACCCACAAATCACCTTTCCGCTAGAATAGTGATTGTTCAAGCCACTATAAAAGCAAAGAAAGGTGATTTGATGGCAAATACAAGTAATAGTTTAGCGCATACGAAATGGATGTGCAAATACCATATCGTATTTGCGCCGAAGTACCGGCGGAAAATAATCTACAATCAATACAGGGAGAGCATTGGGGGGATACTAAGGCAGTTATGTGGATATAAGGGGGTAGAAATAATAGAAGGCAACCTGATGATAGATCATGTACATATGTTTGTGAGCATACCGCCCAAGATCAGTGTATCAAGTTTTATGGGATACTTGAAAGGGAAAAGTGCCCTGATGATATTTGATAAACATGCGAACCTGAAGTATAAATTTGGGAATCGTCATTTTTGGGCAGAAGGGTATTACGTAAGTACAGTAGGTCTAAATGAAGCAACGATCAAGAAATACATAGAAGAACAGGACAAACAGGATATCGCGCTAGATAAGTTGAGCGTGAAAGAATATGAAGACCCCTTTAGGGGTTAGCTGGTAACGAAGAGTCCCTTAAGGGGCGAGCGAAAGCGGCAACGGCGAAACGGCTTGAACAAAGTGAAAGCCAGCGTCTTGAGACGCTGGCCGGTATTAAAGGCTTATAGCCTAAGACCAAACCACCCGTTTTACGGGTGGTTATGATTGGTACATTACTCTCTGATTCTCGAATGAAACGTGTAAATGAAGTGCTACTCCATATACACCCAATCCAATCCAGCACTCAAAATGCCGGCATCATATGTACGTTTATCCACACGTGACAGGCTGGAAATCATTGCTTTGGATAGAAGAGGGGTGGATTTCAAGGTTTTGATGTGGTTTTCCATTTCATCTACGGCATGCTCATCCACCAGCCAGTTAAGTTGATAGAAGTATTTTAATTTTATCGGACGGGTATAGGACCTTAGGGTTTTAAACCCTTCACGGTTGAAATAGACCTCAAGGAAGGATAAAACCAAATCCCGCAGTGAACCATATAACGGATCGCGATAGCGCAGACCGGTGAAATTGGACTTGGCAACGCATCCCCAGAGGTTGTTTTGTTGAAATACTGCCAGGATATGATCTTCGTCAGTTCCCGGTTCAGGGAGCAAATCGATAATGACTGCGGGGAAACCGAGCTTGTAGAGCATTGTTGCTGCGAACAAACCGCCATCCAGGCAGTGCGCCTGTCGATCGCGTAACACGTTGATCACACTCCGATTGCGGTCCCCGGAATAATATTTAACTGTATCCAGAAATTGAAAAATCTTGTAAGGAGAATCCAACCCGGTGATGATCTTTTTTTCATTTGGAGTTAACAGCGTATTGAAATGTGATAAATTTGCATCGTCCATTATAAACAGCACCTCATTTAAAATTGATTACTTACCAAGAATTTAAATTATTTTTTGGGAAAGTCAAATAATAACCAGGGTTGTGCCTGGTTTATTCCGGGTCGCAGGCTTTCAGATCGAGATCCACCCGGGACCGGATGAGAGAATCAAGAAGTGATCTTTCCACGCGGGAGGTGAGATCGATGCTGATGGGGGTCACTGATACCACTCGAGCTATCCGTAAGGCAAAAACATCCGATTCGGGGTCAAGCTCTTCATCTTCATAGCTGATCACGTATTTGAGCGGGTTCGGTTCATCCCAATGTTCCCGTTTATTCAGATGCAAATGGTAGTATGGATTATGAGCCACCCGGGTGATACACCAGGGGGTACTGCTATCTGCATTATCAGGAATCTCTATTTTTAATACATCCACATCCGGTGGCATCTTCTTTTCCAGGAGAACCTTGGCAAAGATTGTAGTGAAATACTTTGCACCAGAGAAGTCGATATCGCGGGAATATGTGAGGTTATAACTTTCAGGTGTTTGCAGAGATAACGCCAAGCCGGGTATACCAAAAGCGGCGGCTTCCAAGGCTGCACCGACAGTGCCTGACACGGTGGTTCCTGAGCCCACATTTTCACCGTAATTAATTCCAGAGACAACCAGATCCGGACGGCTGGGACAGATCTCCATTATTCCGTGAGCAATTGTCTGGGCAGGAGTGCCATTGACCCCATAGACCGTCCATTCTTTACCATGGACATTGAGGGTTTGCGGAATGATCACCCCATCTGATGTAGCTGGATGACTTCGTCCAGCCCCCGACCACTGATCAAGGGGTGCAACTACCGAGACAAAACCAAGGCAGGAAAGTGCTTCTGCAGCAGCCCACAACCCTGGAGATTGAATACCATCATCATTTGTTAATAAAATTTGTATTGGTGTATTGTTCATCATCATTCCCAACTAATTGAAATGGAGCGGAAAACCGCTCCATCTTTGTGTGCCCTCGGGGCAACTCGAACGCCCAACCTACTGCTCCGCAAGCAGGCGCTCTATCCATTGAGCTACGGGGGCAGGGCTTTTTAGCGTTTCGATTCTACCCCAGTTGAAAGGTATGGTCAAGGAAAACTCCACCCAGACAGGATTAGCCGAAGTGTGTGATCAGGTGGATCAACTTGTTAAACAAGCCCTTAGGTTTTCCATCCGGTACTTTCAAGGTTACAACTGTAATATTATCATGCCCACCCCGGTCACAAGCCAGGAGGATCATTTCATTAATCGCTTTATCCACCGAGTCTGTATGTTTGTTGATGATGTTCACGATCTCTTTATCTTTCAGGTAATCTGTCAACCCGTCAGTGCAGAGCAGGATAATATCATCCGGCCGCAGATTGATACCCTGGTTTGCCAGGGCATGCTTATCATCTTCCCCACGCCGCAACTGCAGTCGTTGGTCTGCCTCGGGAACAACCGGGGCACCCAGGTAGCGGCGGATCACATGCGCATTCGGATGCCCAACAACCTGATCATGGGTAATGGTTCCTTTTTCGAGAGCTTCCTGAATCCAAGTATGATCGACGGTTATCTGTTTTATCATATGCTTGCGAATGAGGTATATGCGGGTATCTCCAATGGAAGTGGTAAATAATTGCGTGCCTACCACCAAAACCATGGCGCAGGTGGCTCCCATTCCACGAAAATCTTCTGATGTTTGTGCTTTGGCATAAATGGCCTCATTTGCCATTTGAGCAGCCAGCAACATTGTTTTTAATGGCCTGTCCCCAAAGCTGTTGCCCACAGTCTTTGTTATGATATTGACAGCCAATTCGGCGGCAATTTCACCAGAACGATGCCCACCAATGCCATCACAGACCACTGCAAATGTTACAGGAGTCGTGTTTGAAGAACTCAACTGGTATGAAGTTACGCTGAAACGATCTTCATTGATCTTACCGGTCATTCCAGGATGAGTTCCCGTTGCCTGAAGCATGTGTTTAGGTTCTGATGTATGCATCTAGATAATTATAAAACGTATTCAGGATTTATCGTCAATTATGGATAGGGTATTCGTGGAACCTGTAAGTAATTGCGCCAATTCTAATCAGGTCTCCCTGAGATAGAGTTACACCTTCGTCAGGAACAGGATTATCATTTACCAGGGTTGTTACACCCGGCACGGCGTTTGCGGCGAAATAATTTCCATTGTGGTCTGTCCAAATCAGTGTATGACGTGGAGCAACACCTTCAGCATTTAACACCACATCTGCTATTTGCCTATCTGATCCGATGGTAAATTTTCTTTCACCTATGGGGATATCATATCCCGGGGTTGACTCTGTGTCCCTATTGACCTGGATTAGTGCGACAGTTTTGTATTTTGGGAAAGGCTGTGACCTTGAAGGTTTTTGATTCTTTTTTGCCTTGTCCTGTCGGATCTTAACCGGTTGAGATACCGGATCTTTTCGGGAACCAGGAGGTTGTAGTGAGTCTTTTGTCTGTGATCGGTTGCGCCAATTCAGGAACAATACAGTGCTAAGGACACCTGCAGCAAAGATCAATCCCAGCAGGATATAAATTCCTCCACCATTCCAAAAATCTGCCCAACGATTTATAGCAGGTAATATGATCACAATTTCTACCGGGACCTCCACGCTACGGTTGGTAAGACCTAATTCATCGGTGACCTCAACCTGGAGAAGGTGTTTCCCGTTTGTTTTATACCCGATGATATTCCATTTAAATCTATCAAATGAGGGTTGACTGGAAACAGCAGCAACTTCACCATCCACCAATAACCTGGATGAAGAAAGGACCCTTTCGTATCCATCCGGATACTCTACCAGTATATCCACTGACTGATCTATAGGCGCCAGAAAATCTATCTGATCCTTGTTAGTAACTGACGTGGAACGAATGATCTGGCCGGGTAGGTTCACAAAAATAGGGTTAGGCGGTTGTATATTGATGTTGAATAATATAGGCAGAGAAGTTATGGTTTCATCACTCAACCGAACCTGTCCCACCAGGTTATGCTGCCCGGATTGGTTGAGGCTGGACTTATATGTGATCTGGTAAATGGATCTAAGTGGTTCAATCAAGGAACTGATCGATGGCATTTCTTCGGTACCCGAAAAAGCGACGAACTGCCCACCAGTCTGGATGGCAAGCTGGCGAAGTTCTTCAGCCTTGGGATCGGTATACTGCGCTTTGGATGTGATCATCCAAACGAATATTTTGGTTTTAGCCTGATTTGCCCTATCCACAACATCTTTTAATACTGGCCCCAGTTCGGTTTCGGGAAGAGGGGTTATATATAAGATCGCTTTCCCAACAACAGAATCAGAAGTGTATCCAAGGGCAATATCCACGGCTTGTCCCAACAAATCCGGTGAGGGGACTGAATCCTTTAATACTGGTTGGTATGAAAGAAAGGCGGTCTGCCAGGATGTCACATCCTTCAGATGGATTTGGTGCAATCCAGAATTTGTGATCAGGCTGAGGTCATCGATCGTAATCTCCCGCTGCTGATCAGCCCAAAGATTCAGGTACTCCACAAGATACTGGAAACGTGTGATCCCGAGTGTGTTGCGGTTGGCAAATGTGGGGGCAGCGTTGATGGCTACGGTGACCTGCAACCCAATCCGTTTTTCCTGTAGATCAGTGATGGATGCAGGCTTACCATCTTCCAGGATTGATATACTATCTTTGGTCAAGCCATTAATGAATGTGCCATCGGCTGCATGCAGATCCAGGCTGGTAACATTATATGGAAAATTTGTCGTGTCAGGAGCAGACACAAAAACGGTTGAACCTTCCGCGGCAAATACCGTCCCTGGAAGGTTCAATAATAACAGTAAGATGATTATTACTATTTTTTTCATTTATACCGATGGCGGTACCTCAGGCAATACTTCAACAGGCGCCAAAGATTCTTCTGTAGGGGACTCTGTCAAACGTAAGAATGTCAGGGTCCAGGCAGATTGTATGTAAGCGATTAAGATTCCGCTTAATAAATAAAGAACAGGTAAATAAACACAGCAAAGTGACAGGGAGATGATCCCGGTGGTTTTCAGGGAGTCTGTTGGACCGGAAAATAGCGAAATAATCACCGGGATCATGGCCAGGAAGACTGGAATGGCCAATATGAAATTGATGATCCCGCCGCCGATTCCGAGGATCAGGCTCATCAGAATCAATTGCCAGGGATTCTTTTTGACCACCTGCCAGCCTCTTTTTAATCCGGCGAATATTCCTGTTCCTTCAACAACGATGGCTATGATGGATTGTTCAAACAGAATTGTAAGGATCCAAGACACTGGAACGATGATGCATATGAAAGGAATAAGGCAAAGTAATCCGACACCGGCGGTTACGACACCCAGAAGAATCAAAGGCAGCATAAAAGCCAGAATGACAACAGCAACTGCTAAACCCGCTAGAAAGTTGAACCAGAAAACCTTCCAGAAATAATGCATGCTGTCACGGAGCAATATTCCAAAGGGAATCTTCTCGTCGCTTTTATCTGCCTTTTGTGTTCCGAGAATCAACCCTGTTTTACCTATCGTGGCAAGCACAGCAAAGAAGATTATTAACAGGATGATCGCCAGGGCAAATAGGACCCAGCCCCACCATTGGACATTCTCTATATAATGTTGGGCATTTTCGAGAAGCCGTGCCCATTCCGGGGGAAGATTGCCAAAACCAGATGAATTACCCCCACCAGAGACCCTGCTATTACCTCCACCGCTACCGCCACCTCCGCCGCTGCCCTGCCCAAAACTGGCGAGAATTCCGAAAATCCAAAGAACTTTATGTTTCCAAATAACTTTCCAGGCTTTGCTTAAAACTTCACCGTAATCCATATTTTCCTCGCTTTATTATTCCCATTCGATAGTTGCAGGCGGTTTACTGGTTACATCGTAAACCACCCGATTAATCCCTTTTACCTCGTTTACGATCCGGTTGGATACCCTGGCTAACAACTCATAAGGCAATTTGGTCCAACCGGCTGTCATAAAATCGTCAGTCGACACTGCCCTCAGAACGATCGTCTCCTGATAAGTGCGCTGGTCCCCCATCACACCCACAGAACGGACAGGAAGCAAAACAGCAAACGCCTGGGCAGCTGACAGGTCATCACCACCAGCCAGATTAAGCAGATCAGCGGATTGTAATTCAGATGTGAAAATATCATCAGCGTGTCGGAGAGTATCCAGGCGCTCCTCAGTCAATTCGCCAAGGCAGCGGACTGCCAACCCGGGGCCAGGGAATGGCTGCCGCCAGACCAATTCACGTGGCAACCCCAGGGCTTCACCTACTTTGCGGACTTCATCTTTAAAAAGATAGCGCAAAGGTTCAACCAGCTTGAAATTAATCTCTTTTGGAAGGCCACCTACATTATGATGCGTCTTAATGCGATCACCCTTGTTTCTATCAGGAGCACTTGATTCAACCACATCGGGATAGATCGTTCCCTGTACAAGGTACGGAGGGGAGCCCAACTTACGGGCATGCTCTTCAAACTGACGAATGAAAGTCTCACCAATGATACGACGTTTCTGCTCAGGATCGGTGACACCTGATAATGCAGATAAGAATAATTCCTGCGAATTCAGAGTTACAAGGTCCATATGCAGGTTGTTATGAAATGCTTTTTCAACCTGTTCTTGCTCATTTAATCGCAGCATCCCGTGATTAATAAAAACCGCAGAAAGCTGATCACCAATCGCTTTATGTACCAGTGCAGTTGCAACACTTGAATCGACCCCTCCACTCACGGCAGAGAGGACATTTTGGCTACCTACCTGGTGGCGGATATTGTCGATACTGGTTTGGATGATAGATTCGGGAGTCCAATCGGCGACAGCCCGACAAATATTCAGCACAAACCTGCGGAGAATTTCAAGGCCATCCGGTGTATGTCTCACCTCAGGGTGGAATTGAACTCCATAGTACCCGCGATGGTAGTCTCCCATTGCTGCGATCGGACTATTAGTTGAGGATGCGATCACTGAGAAACCTCGAGGTAATTCTTCTATTCGATCGCCATGAGACATCCAAACCTGGTGTGAGCCCTTTGGAAGCAGGGGATTGTTCATTTCTGTTTGAATGTCTGCATGACCATATTCACGTTGAGTACTTGAAGCGACCCTGCCGCCCAGGGCATGAGTCAATGCCTGCATCCCGTAGCAGATTCCCAGTACTGGCAGACCTGAATCGATCACATATTGTGGCAACTGCGGGGCGTTCATCTCATATACTGATGACGGACCGCCAGATAAAATAAAACCTGCCGGCTGGAGAGATAGAGCCTTTCCGGGTTCAGCATCCCATGGAAGCAATTCGCTATAAACCGACAGCTCCCGTACCCTACGAGCGATCAGCTGCGTATATTGAGATCCGAAATCCAGGATGATGATTGCATTTGTCATGATAGAGATAGTATATCATTTCCAGCTAGAATCATAATTCAATCCCGGGACTGGAAAGGGATTTTTTTATATGTATAAAGTTGGTCTGTAGTTAGAAAATTAATTTGCTTTGGATGGTGTACCTGTTTGTTCATCCATTTTTCGGGCAAACCATAACAGGTGGAAACCCCACCCCCGCAGATCAACAAATAATCCGGTGGAAATTAATTCTGAGGTTGGGCGGATGAAAGCATCCCCCTTTATCAGGTCGACAAGCCGCCAATTGGCACCATCCAGATCTTTCCACGGCAGGATCACTCTTCCCTGCGCGGGTTGGTCTGAGTAGTTGATTATAGCCAACAGGGTCTCATTGGGACGATGCCAACTCCAACTTAAAAGCTGCTGATGACTTTGATTGTCTTCCCAACCATAGTGTGGACATCGTTTCCACTCACCAAGTTTTTGTAATGGAGAAGATGCCAGTCGGACTAAAAGACTGTATATGTTTTTCCATTCAACCACTTCCGGTTCATCCATCCACCGGCGAAGAAAAACCGGTAGTTTTACTTTCCGACCTTCAAATTGGCCGAGATGAAAAAGTTTTGCTCCTGGAATAGTTGAAAGAATAATTGCGGCTGCAATCGCTTTTGACGTATTAAACATATTTGCGGCACGCTGCTCGTCATGGTTTTCGATAAACCTCAACATCTGCTGTTGTTTTTCTACTTCAGCTTCCAGATGCCGTTCTATGGTTGGAGCTTTGGCAAAAACCAGAAGATCATATAAATCCTTATCGTAACAAAAATTAATTCCGGATTGTGCTAGCTCCAATTGAGTTCCCCAGTAAGCTTCAGCAATAAAATGGAAATCTGGATGGGTCAAATGAACTGAGGATATAACCTGATCCCAAAATCCTTGTGAAAGTGGAGCCGATGCTTTTACGCCCCAATTCTGACTAAAAATTGAATCGAGCATAAGCATTGCCATATCGCAGCGAACTCCGTCACATTGATGGGCAATATCCTCCAGGGTCTTTAATGCTGCATTTCGATAACCTGGATGGAAAGCATTCAATTGGGCAACATCCTGCCAGGCGGGGTAATTCGGGTCTTTGCCACAGGCTATTACTTCGCCACGCGATTCGAAGTAGGCTCCAGATGACGTCAAGAGATCCTGAACAGAACCGTGAATAAAATATTCCGGGTGTTGAATCACCCAGGGGTGATCACGGGCAACATGATTCGGGACGAAATCCAGCATGATCAGAATACGGCGGGCAAGCAGCGCACGCCTGGCTGCTGCCAGACCCTTTTTTCCTCCCAACCTTTCGTCCACCACGTAGCGTTTAACACTATAAGCGGAACCCAAATTGTCATCTTCTTCAAAATCTGGCAAGGCATTGACGAAATCCTGTTGGAGCATCTCATTGATTGACGATATACTTTTACTCTCAGGACTGCGTTCCCAAACACCCATGAACCAGACAACATCGACACCCATTTTCTTGATCATTTCCCATTCCTGGGTGGGTACGTTTCCGAGGGTGATTTCGTATTCATATTTTTTGCTAAGTTCATGCAACCAGACCCATGTGTTTATCTCATAGATCACTGGATTATTTGGCCATTTTGCCATATTTCCTCCTGAAACACCCATATCAATTTATAACCCTTCCCATATACGAATACAATACCTGCACGTGAGTTAATGAGAAGGATCAGAATTGCTCAATTTATAGTACTCATTATACTTCCGTGTAACTTTTCTAGAAAATCAACGTATTATTATATGGAGGAAAAAATGAAATCATTTTGGACCAGATTAATTGTAAATGTAGCTGCAATTGCAGTGACGGCCTGGCTTTTGCCTGGGATTACCATTGGCGGGAATAAATGGGTCACCATTTTATTGGTGGCACTCATCTTCGGTATTGTAAATGCCGTAATTAAGCCGATCTTCTCATTTCTGACCTGTGGTCTGTATATTGTTACACTTGGATTATTCACTTTCATCGCAAATGCTCTGATGTTACTTGCTACCAGCTCGGTAGCCGAGTGGGTTGGATTACAATTCAAGGTGGACGGTTTTTGGACAGCACTGGTTGGCGCATTGATCATCAGCATTGTCAGTTTTGTGCTTTCCTTGTTCGTGGGTGACCGAAAACGCAGTCAGAAATCTGACTAAGCTTAAAAGTGTATTCAAGATTTACTGATTTAATTCCTTCAGAGGGAAAAGACTCCTTCTGAAGGACTGTTCTGTATTTAGGGATAAATATATAAAAGCGGGAATTTAATTAGCCGTTTTGAGGCAAGGCAATTCTAAAGGGGAATAGTTCAGCCTGCATAACTCCGTTTATTATCACAGGGTCGTTCACTGTAACTTGCTTCGCCGCATCCAAATCCTCGGCCAGGAAAATAACTATTCCGAATGTTTTTTCGTCTTCGGTGAGTGTACGGCCGGCAAGCAGGACAATTCCTTTTTTCTCAAGTTCCTTAAGGTATTCAAAGTGGGCGGATACAGTTTTTTCTTCAAATTCTGTTGGCCCATCGGTGAGCATTCCGATACGGGTCGGATTGAGGATGGTAATAAATTGCTGAAGGTCCATCTGGTTCATTCTCCGTAGCGCAAACGTAAATACGAATCGTAGCGGGCTGGATGAATCCTGCCTTCAGTCACTGCCTTCCGGACTGCGCAGCCGGGTTCCATTCGGTGAGTACAATCATTGAATTTGCAAAATTGTACAAGCGGGGCGATCTCTGGGAAGTAACCGTCCAATTCTTCCGGTTCAGTGTCCCACAATGCGAGGGCTTTGATTCCCGGGGTATCTACAACAAAGCCTTCATCAGGCAGACTGAACATTTCACGAACAACTGTAGTGTGACGACCCTTGCTGGTGGAGTCGCTCACTTCGCGGGCAGCCAATCCCAATCCGGGTTGGATCAAGTTAAGCAGGGTAGACTTTCCCACACCTGAAGGTCCGGTAAACGCATTCAGTTTTCCTGTCAATCGATGCTTCAGGTCCTCAATGCTTGTTTCCATGATCTTGGATGTAAATAGTACAGGATAACCAATACTTTTATAGAACCCGAACTTTGACTCGGCTTCTTCAGGAGTTACCAGGTCCAGTTTGTTGAAGACTATGACCACAGGAAGCTTTTGTTTTTCAGCGATTACCAGGTAGCGGTCCAGCATGCGCAGATGTGGTTCAGGGTTGGTACAAGCAAAAATAAGCACGATCTGCTCCACATTGGCCAGCAAGATCTGCCGGTAGATACCTTTCGGAGTGGGAGCAAGGCGGGCGAGCATACTGGTGCGTGGATGAATTGTCTCCACCATCCCCACACCTTCGGCGTGTATGGATATATCCACTTTGTCACCGACTGCGATAACATCGCCATCAAAGCGGTTACGTTTTAACTTCCCCCGTAACTGGCAGATGATCCTTCCCGCGGATATATGGACATGGTAAAAACCAGATTGAGAACGGATCACTACGCCATTTGTAATATCCATCGGATCGTTATTTCTTTTTCTTTGGAGTCTTTGTTACCTCTATGGTGGGATCCAAAGGTGAAGTAGGTGTTGCGGTGATGTAAAAATTTGATTCCCATGGGAAGCGGCGGCTGATCTGACCGGTGAAGTATAGCTCTACGATCCGGCGGAAAATTGGTGCCGCCCAGTCTGACCCTTCACCCTGGTTCTGGACAAGTACGACCACTGCAATATCCGGTTTTCCGGGATTGCGGGCATCGGTATAGCCTGCAAACCAGGCATGGGGGTCTTCACCAGGATTAGCCTGCGCGGTCCCTGTCTTTCCGTAGATAGGAATCCCCATTCCCACAAATGTACGATATGCTGTACCGCGGTTGTTTTCAACAACCATATACATGGCCTCCTGGATGGCTTTCAAGTTTTCATCAGAAATCGGCAGCTTGCCTTGAACTTCAGGTTGAAAGACCAGGGTTGGATCACCATTAGGTGGTGTTATCTTTTCGATGATCTGAGGTCGATATAACGTACCACCATTGCCGACAGCAGCCACGAAGTGAGCTACCTGCAACGGGGTGACCAATAATTCACCCTGCCCAATGGCAAGCTGTGTTGCATCACCTTCAGAGGCGGCATCGGGTACATTCCCGGTATCTTCTGCAATCTGGCCGATACCGGTTTCCGTTACCAAGTCCAAAACCTCGTGCCATATCTGTCACAGCGGTTGTCAAACCGATCTGGTACAAATTTAATCCGATATGCCAGAACCACGGGTTACACGAACGCATGAGACCACCTTGAAGGTCCAGCATACCACTTGCGGTCAACCCTTTGGTAAAAGTCCAGTCATCCAAAGTGATACCAGGCCAGTTCGGTGAATTCGAGAGGTACAGTTGTAGGTTGAGTCTTTTGTGAACTGTTTACTTTCAAGCGCTGCAGCCATGGTTATGATCTTAAACACAGAGCCAAGAGGGTATTGACCCTGGGTAGCCCGGTTTAACAGCGGCTGGTTGGTATCAGAAAGCATACTCCCTAAAAATTGGAAGTTGGCATTATATGGATCGAATAGGTTTGAATCGTAACCCGGAGATGACACGATGGCCAACACCCGGCCTGTATCCCTTTCCAGGACAACAGCAGCACCAGCAAAACCTGCCAGGGCATTCTGCGCTCCAATTTGGAGATCTTTATCCAATGTTGTGTAAATGGATTGTGAAGCAGAGGGTTCAGCAGAAGCCAGGCGGGTCACGATCTGTCCCTGGGGGTCAATTACATATAAATTACCACCATGCTTACCAGCCAGGTATTCCTCTCCCCATTTTTCAAGACCAGACACGCCCACTTTTTCATCACCGAGGTAACCCATTCTTCGATAGGCATCCAATTCTTCTGCTGGGACCTGTTGTACATAACCTATAGTCTGAGGAGCTATACCACCATCGTAATAAAAACGTGTATTGTATGGAGTTACATCCACGCCGCCAAATTGAGCCAGGGCTCCGGCAAATTCATTGTATTTATCAGCGGTGGTTTCCCCGACATTGACATAGTAATTTTGCTGCCCCTGGACTATCGAACTGATCCAGGGAGCTGGTATTCCGGTGAGCCGATTCAGGATGCTGGTGACCGAATCTGCAGAGTCTGGCAGGATCGCAGCAGGTACCACACCCAGAGCTACTGCATCTGTGAGTGCTGCAATTGCTTTTTCGTTGCGGTCATAAATATTTCCACGTGCCGGGATCTTATAATCGAGAGATAGACGATTACCACCTTTAAGTTCCGGAAGGATCAAACCATCCTCCCATTGAACCAGCCAGTATCCTTTATCCTGGTCGAGAGATATGGTTATATCCCGATCCAAATCTCCGAGCAGAACCGTATGGTAAGTGATTCGAAATGCCACCTGTGAGTTGGTTGGATTGGTCAGAGTGGAGATCACCGAATAATCAATTGTTTGGAGAGACATATTGATGGCAGTATCTGTATATTTCTTATTGAAGTCTTCCAGACTGATGGCGTCTTTGCTTATCGCAGTTAACAGGCTGTACATCTTGGGGTAATCTTCAGCTTTCCATGAATCCAAGAAAGCCTTCGCAGCAGATTCCGGGTCCGGAACCCGAGTAGTATATATGACAGGTGTAGGCAGTGGTTGGCTAGTCGATAAAACAGGCTGTGGAGGAGTGGTACCTGTGGCGGCGTTGCAGCCAGTGGTAATGATTACCAACAACATCGCTATTCGCCAAAATTTCATTTTATATCTCCTGGTTATCATGATGCCTGGTTAGAATCGTCGAAAATACCGGGCACTGGTAATTTAACTTCGCCTGGCAAGCTGTAGGAATATCTTCTTTTAAATAAACCTGAAAGGATTCCAACTCTCGCACCAGGTGACATAATGGTAATCCCATTACACTTGCATAACAACCCGCCATACTTTCGACAGGATGAAAACCATCATGTTGGATAGCGTAGGCACCAGCCTTGTCTGATGGGTCCCCGGTTTTAATATACTCATCCACTTCAAACTCAGAATAATTACGCATCGGAACTTCGGTTTCGCAAAGTACAGTGGATTGTTTAGTTTCCCGCACACCGGTAATGGATATGGCTGTCATGACCACATGGGTGTGTCCACGGAGTTCCATCAACATCCGGTGAGCATCCTGATCATCCACAGGTTTCCCATAGATACTATTCATATTTACCACAATTGTATCAGCAGCCAAGATCAACTGTCCCGCAGGGAAACCCAAGCTGCCCGCTAGTTGTTGAGCAGCTTTTGCCTTTAACTTAGCCAGACGTAAAACACATTCCTTTGGTTCCTCTCCCGGTATTGGTGTTTCGTCCACCTGTACGGGTAAGATGATATACGACATACCGGTGAGCGATAAAAGTTCTTTGCGGCGAGGTGAGTTGGAAGCAAGAATGAGCGGAGGCATCTTATTCATAATCGATTCTAACACAAACCGACTTGTTATTTGAAATGGTTGTGATGTAAAATCGTCTATACAACTTACTCATTACATGGAGGTCGAAATGCTTGCGCTAAAGGAAAAAATTTCCAAGGAAGGCTGTTACCTGGGAAGAGGAATATTAAAGGTAGATAGTTTTATCAACCATCAGGTGGACCCTGCTTTAATGGAAGATTGTGGCATAGAATTCGCCCGAATTTTTTCCGATGTAAATGCCAGCCGCGTATTGACTGCTGAAATATCAGGTATTGCCCCGGCGCTGATGGCTGCACGGCATCTCAACGTTCCGGTCGTATATGCTCGAAAGACAAAACCTATCACCATGCCCGACACTGTCTATCTCACTGTGGCACCATCACATACAAAAGGTGTCATGACCGACCTGATCGTATCGCCTGAATACCTGGCTCATGGTGAACGAGTATTGATCATTGACGATTTCCTTGCATCAGGAAGTACGATTCTCGCCCTGGTCAGACTTGCTCAAGCTGCTGGAGCACAGATCGTTGGAATCGGAGCCCTGATCGAGAAATCGTTCGAAGGCGGCCGTAAAGCCCTTGAATATCTGAATGTCCCCATCCACTCCCTGGTATGCATTGAACGGATGGATGACACGGGAATCTACTTTGGCAATTAAGCCGGATGAACATATACTTCTCGTGTTCCATCACAGGCGGTCGTAATGACCAGAAAAATTATCAGGCAATAGTTTCGGCTTTAATTGCTGCGGGTCATGTTGTACCCACTGCAATTTTAGCGGATCCACATATTCTGGATTATGAAGCAGCAACATCAGCCGTTGAGGTATATCAACGCGACATTGACTGGCTGAACGAATGTGATGCTGTGGTGGCTGAGATCAGCACACCTTCACACGGTGTCGGTTACGAGATCGCATATGCTTTGAAGAAAGATAAGCCGGTGATTTGCGGTTACCAACATGGAAAACGGGTATCCAAGATGCTTTCAGGGAATACTCACCCCCGGATCACCCTGATCGAATATCAGAATATCCACATGTTCATAGAACAATTAATGATGTTATTGAACGGTAAAATCACCCAGTAAATAAAAGGGTATTCTGTAGTTATTAAGTGGTTGCGCCTTCTGCAATAGGGAGAACTACGGTTACGTTTGTTCCCTTATCTATGGTTGAATCGACCCAGATCCTGCCCTGGTGGGTCTCGATGATGGATTTTACAATCGATAATCCCAACCCGGAGCCGGGAATATCGGATGAGGTATTACTGGCCCGGTAGAATTTATCGAAAATATACGGCATATCCAAAGCAGGTATACCGTTTCCAGTGTCTGAAACGAGCAGGATTAGCTGTTTTCCATCCACCTGAGCTTCAACTTTTATCTTTCCACCTTCAGGGGTGTATATAATGGCGTTATCTAATAGATTATCGACCATTTGCCGAATTTGAATTGGATTTCCATACAATTGAGGTAGATCTTTCTTATAGTTCTTGGATAAGGTGAGACTCCCTTTTTTCAACCTTTCATCCACTGAAGTTAGCGATGAATTCAGAATGTCGGATAGAGAAATGGTCTCTTTCCTGGTATCAAACCCGCTTTCGATCCTGCCAAGGTTGAGCAAATCGTTGACCAGGGAAGTGATGCTGTGAACGCTGGTTTGTACACGATTGATAAAATCCCGTTGCAAGTCGTTGATCGGTCCGGCGCGGTCCAGCAATTCGATATAACCCAGAATAGCTGTCAGAGGGGAGCGTAGATCATGCGAGATCGTGCTCACAAAATCGCTTTTTAGGCGATCGAGTTTTTTATGATAGGTAATATCATGAAAAGTAATAGCTATTCCTACATCCGTGATGGGGGTGAACTGAGCGGAAAAAACCCTGCCATCATCCAGTTCGATTTCACATTGATTGGGGTAATGTTCGCTACCAGGTGACTTTAATAGTTCCAGTAATTCTGTCTTTTGAATAACATCCGTAAATTGTTTCCCGATAAAACTACCTTCACCAAGATTAAAAGCTGCCCGGGCGGTCTGGTTCACCAGCATGAAGCGTTGATCCGGATCCAAAACCATGACACCATCTTGAATATTTGTCAGGATGGTTTCCAGTTTATTGCGGTCCGAGGTAGCGGTTGTATATAAATGCGCGTTTTCAATAGCAATTACTGCATAATCAGCAACCGTTGATACCAATTTGACATGGTGGTCTGTAAAGGCTGTACGGTTATGGCGGTTATCCACCCCAAGCACACCGACGATCTGCCCCCGGCTTTGAAGAGGAACGTAGATCAGGCTATGGACCAGATAGGAGGTTTTAATTTTTTGAGGAGTTTGCTCGTCCAGTAGCACTGCCTGCCCGGTACGAATCACACTTCCTGCGAGCGTATCGTGAATGGGTAGGCGGAAAGTGCGCACAAATTCTTCCTGAAAGTTACGGGAAGCGCGCATATATAACTCCCCGGAAATTTCATCCAAAAGCAACAGGCTGCCTTCTTCTGCGCCAGTGAGATCCACTGCAGCATCCACCACAGAAGCCAGAACATAATCCAGATTTAACGATGCAGTGATCGAACGGCCAAGTTGCGCCAGGGTTTCGATCTCATCCATCCGGTGCTGCAAGCTGGCTGTTGCCCGTTTGGATTCCAGGATGACCCAATCTTTACGAAATTTCGCCTGCCGGATGCTGCGCTGCACTGCCTGCAAGATATCTTCAGTATGCAGTGGAAGGCAAAGGTAATCGGTCACACCAGACCGGAGAGCTTCCTTTAAGAGTTCCGGAGAATCGGAATTTACGAAGAGTAAAACAGGTAGCGCCGGGAACCGACGGATGAGGTTTCGGGCAAGGTCCAAGCCATTACCATCAGTCAATTTTTCACCGAGGATGACAATGGATGGTTGGCTGGTCTCAATCAGCTTTTCAGAGCTGAGCTTATCCCTGGCTGAAGTGACGGCATAACCGGCAGACCGTAAAACACGCTCCAATAGATAATTCGCCTGGTTATCAGAAATGATCACAAAGACTGATTCTTTACTGTTTTCTGGCATGCTTTAGTTCCCCAAAATATTGTTTGACTTTTTCATTAAGCAGGCGGGAGGAGAGTAAAGTGGAAAATTGATCCCTGTCCCTGACTTGACTCCACCCATACCTTGCCGCCATGGGCTGATATAAGTTCTTTTACCTGGGTTAATGCCTGTGTATTCATATCTGATTTTTCAGAAGAAGATCGTTTTTGGTGTTTGTCATCATCACCAAGGGGGGAGAGCTGGTTGGTATCTACCTCAGAAGTAGAATTTTTAATAAATCCATGGACCTGTCCATCGATCATTTTTTCGACCTTTAGGGAAACCTGTCCACCATGTGGACAGCGGCGGAGTGCATTCGTTAATAGTTTATCAAAGATCTCGGTCACCTGCCCTGGATCAGCATAGGCGAAAATCTCGTCCAAAGAAAAGTCAGCGGTGAGAATGATATCGTCCTCTTCGGCTGCACGTTTGAAACGCTCCATGGCCTCATTGCCAAGCGGAACAATATTGATCGCTTTCATTTGAGCTGGTAAGGGACTCGTTGGAATCTTAAGTACTTTCTCAACCTGGTTGATCACCTCAATTAGATTATCGCGAACAGAATCCAACTTGCCGAGCTGTTCTTTTGATAGTTTTCCACTCAGTTCTGCAGCCAACATTTCAAGTGAATTATTCGCTTCTTCAAGAGGAGAGGTCAATTCTTTGCCGGCATTTTTAATGAATTCATTCTTGGATTTTTCACCAGCCTGGGCGTTTTCGGCAGCACGCTGCATATACTTGGCTCGTTCTTCCAGAGCCCGGAACAACCTGGCGTTAACCAGGGAGATGGATGCGTAATCGGCGACTGCCTCAACCAGTTTTTGTTCGCTGCCATTGAATGGCCGTGGGGCTTTGCGGACAATTACCAGAAGGGCAATGACCCTTTTTTGCACTTTGACCGGTGCAATCAAAGCTGATTGACCCAGATCATTTACCTTGAATCTTTTTAGGGGTTCGCCATGTATGGCAAGGGTCTCACCGCTCATTGCAACCAGTGATGAAATGCCATCATCCCAGGGTTGATTCAACTTATAGTGGAGGGAAACAGGAAGGTTTTGGTGTGCTGCCAGGACAAAAGGTTTTTCCCCTTCATCCCTTACCAGGAACCATCCCAGGTCGCCGGAGGAAACTTTAAGGGCGCCATCAACGATCTTGTCAAAAAGCATTCCCTGGTCAGTGACCGAGGTGACCGCTTTACCAATTGAAAATATGGTGGTCAACTCACGAACCCGGTTTTGAAGTTCAAGGTTGGTCTGCTGGAGCTGCCTGTCCAACCTTTCCCGTTCACGGCGATCGTGAACCTGTTTAAGGACACGTTCCACAACAGCAACCACTTCAGCTTCGCGCACAGGCCAAAGTAGAAAATCAGTAGCTCCCAGGCGGAATGACTGGACGAGGTTTTCCTCACCGCCTTTTTTTGTCAAGGCGATGATCGGGGTGGCAATTCCCTGGGATGAGAGGGCGACCATCAGGTCTTTTCCACTCAAACTGGGCAGATTGAGGTCAACGATCATAATGTCAGGGACAAACTGAATGGCTTTGGCGATGGCTGTTTGAGCATCACCTGCCGTTTGTACCTGATACCCCATCGACTGAAGGGCTTGCCTGCCGATCAAATCGCAAATATCAGCATCATTCTCAACAATTAGAATACGATCACGATTCGTTCCCATGCGGTTAATAATAGCATTAATTATTAAAAAATGGACAGTCAAGTGAAATTTCAAATGGAAATCCACCAAAAAGGATCCAACCTCAATTTGATAAAGAGTAATGATATTTACATAGTTTGTACAAACTCTTTGCACAGAATTGATAAGTCGGTTAATATAGTCAGTACTGACTATTATGGAGTATGGCATGGAAAATGAATTATTAATTCTAGGTTTGCTCAGAAATCAAGCCATGCACGGCTACCAACTGATGGATAGGATCCATAAAGTGATGTCCGTTTGTGCAGATCTTAAGCGACCAACATCCTATTTCATACTTGAAAAGATGAAGGGAAAAGGCTGGGTGACCTCCACAACGATCAAAGACGGAAAACGACCGGAACGAAAGGTATATCAGATCACGGAAGCCGGAGAAGGTGCCTACCAGACCATTTTACGGGAAAGTTTACGGACGCCATTGAAAATGGATTCCAGGGGAGATATCGTTTTTGGTTTCATTCAAGATCTTCCCAATGAGGAATCGATCACTCTTTTGGATGAACGCAAACAACAATTAGAAAATGACCTTGCAGAAGTCCGGTCCATCCCAGCGCATTCCGGAGGACCAAAATGGGTCATCGAACACAGAGAACAAACCATTGAACGGGAAATTCAGTGGGTCAATCAAATCATTGGAAGATTATCCAATCCACAGGAGTAATGCATGTCTGAAGCAAATGTTATTGAAAACAAAGAGCCAAGCGATAAACTGGATTTTAAAAAGGTACTCCCGGTATTCCTGATCGTGTTGATCGATCTAATGGGATTGACCATCATCATTCCTTTAATGCCCTTATATGCTGCCAGTTTTGGAGCTTCACCAGCCATCATCGGGCTGCTGGGTGCCACCTACCCGATGCTGCAATTCGTGGGATCACCCATTTTAGGCAGGCTGTCTGACCGGTATGGAAGGAAACCGATATTATTGTTCAGCCAGTTGGGAACACTGGCAGGGTTTATCCTGCTTGCAAGCGCACATTCCATCTGGCTTTTATTCCTCAGCCGGATGATCGACGGAATTTCCGGGGCAAATATCTCCACAGCGCAGGCAGTGATCAGTGACAGTACAAATGAAAAGACGCGTACCCAGGGTTTGGGTTTATTGGGAGCGGCGTTTGGCCTCGGTTTTATCATCGGACCGGTTATCGCGTTTCTTTCACTGGCTGCCAGCGGGAATAATTTCCACGTCCCGGCCTGGGTAGCAGCCGGTTTCTCGTTAGTATCCATACTAACCACCATTTTCGTCCTGAAAGAGACTCTTCCGGTTGGGCAGAGGGGTAAAAATCACAACGCTGAAATCTCATTCAAATCCATGATCGCAGGTTTGCGTAAACCCATCACCGGATTTTTACTGATCTTAATGTTCTCTTTCCAACTGGCTTTTGGCGGATTCGAACAGCTTTTATCACTCTTCACCCTCAACCGGCTTGGTTTGGATGCCCGGGGAAATTCGATTTTGTTTGTATTCGTGGGAATCATCATTGTGCTTGTCCAGGGATATTTTATTGGAAAGTGGAGCAAGAAATTTGGCGATAAATGGCTGATCCGAATGGGATTGATCTTGCTGGCAGCCGGTTTACTTATTTCAGGTTTAACTCCCAAACAGCCTGTACCCTGGTATTCCAGGAGTGCTGTTGAAGCTCAATTAAGTGGAACGCGAACATTACCGGGGGAGACTCCTCCCACCCAAAACTTAAAAATAGATCTACCGGTGGAGAAAAACCAGGGCTGGTTGGGTATCATCTGGTTAATGGCAGCCATGATCCCGGCAGCAATCGGCGGGGGAGTTCTGCAGCCGGCCATCAACAGCCTGCTTACGCGGAGCGTTAGTATCAGTGAAATTGGCGGGATCCTGGGGGTTTCAGCAGCCATGCTTTCAGGAGCGAACGCGCTGGCTCCGGTCATTGGCGGAGGGATCTTCCAACTGCTTGGCCCATCCTATCCTTTCCTCATTGGCGGCGGCTTGTTATTTATCCTCTGGATCCTGGCAAACCGTGAATTCAGGAAAGCGGCGATATAAATTCGACAATTTACTTGAAATCAGGAAATAAAAAAAATCTGCTGAAATAATTCTTCAGCAGATTTTTAAATGATTCAGGGAAAGACTCTATTTTCGATCCACCCAGCGAGCCAGGGCGGCAGGAGGAGAATAGTGACGCAAGGCTGGCAGAATATCTTCCGGAGATTCTGCTTTTATGATCAGTTCAAGGTGCTCAGGGTAAAGAAAACCCTCCAGCATGGCATGTTCGATCATTACCGAGAATGGATCGAAATACCCATTAATATTCAATATCCCGATCGGTTTTTGGTGAATACCGATCTGAGCCCAGGTGAGGGCTTCGAGCAGTTCGTAGAAAGTGCCAAAACCACCCGGCAAGGCGATCATCGCATCAGCGATATCCAGCATGCGGCGCTGCCGGCTCTGGATATCTGCTGTGACCTCAAGGGAGGTCAATTTGGCATGGATGAGCTGCGGCTGGTTCAAGTTTTCAGAAACAACGCCGGTAACGGTGCCCCCATGGTTCAACACACTATCGGCCAGAACACCCATCAATCCGGTCTTCCCGGCGCCATAGATCAGGGTGATCTTCGATTCAGCCAGCAGTTTCCCCAATTGGCTGGCAGCCTGATAATAGACAGGATGAATATCGTCGGAAGAACCGCAATATACGCAAATGGAATTCAATTTGTTTGTCATGATATTAAAATTATAGCGTATTTATTGGATAGCCGGGCGCAACAGGTAATCTGCCACCTGGGAGGTATGCTTCAAGATCAGGTCCGCACCGGCTTTTCGCAGTTCGGTTTCGTCGCCAAACCCGCAGAGAACACCGATGCTTTGAGCGCCGGCTTTCCGGGCGGATAAGATGTCGACAGTGGTATCCCCGATCATCAAACATTCTTCGGGTTTTACCCCGGCCAGGGAGGCGGCATGCAGGATCGGATCGGGATAGGGTTTGGTGTGCGCACAGGTTTGAGCGGAGATGATGGAGTGGAACCGCGGTGAAAGTTCGAAATAATCCAGAAAAGCTTCTGTTCCAAACTGATCCCGGGCTGAAATAATGGACATCGGATAACGGGTTGAGAGTTGATCAAGGGTGGGGATGATGTCTTTGATCAACCAGAAGGGTGGTTTTCTTTTCCCGATCCCCAATTTATTGAAGCGGTTGATGATCCAGGCGATCTCATCGTCAATTCCCAGGCGGTCGGGGATGCTGAAAACCAGGTTGGCGGGTGTTTCCAACCCGAGGATGACCCGCCGGGCGATGTTATACGTATCCAGGGATGGATAAACACTGGTGATGAAGGATATCCAGCGGTAGAGTTTGTTGACCATGACATCATCGGTATCGCTGATGGTGCCATCGACATCAAAACAGAGGAGTTTCACGCGCTGGATATCAATTGCCATTTATAAAGCCTCGAAGATGGATGCCATGCTCCCGGTGTCAATTATTCTTGCTGGAGATGGGATTAAAGCATGCATAATGAATATTATTGTAATCGGAGTTACATCAATGGACAACCGGGATGAGAGGAGCGTTCCGCAAATCGGTGGTGAGCTGATGGTCTCCGGTTTTTATAGGCATATAATTAACTCATGGTTATAAGGATGATAAAAGCAGCGCGAACTGTGCAAAAGATGAGACCAATGGTCAAACCCTCGCGCGCGGTCGGGTCCTTTCCACTACGCTACAAGAATAATAAGACCGGCGCGAACAGAGTCTATCCAAATAGTTATTTCGGAAAAACCGTTGCGAGCTGTTCCTGCATCTCTTCGCGAGACACATCTATAGATAGATTATTGATAATGGAAAAAGTCGAGGGATCAAAAATGCTCTTGCCAGAATTTGCTCCCTTTGCAGGTAGGGTAAGGTAAATACCGTCACACTCAGGGGGAAGGGGAGTGAGAGAGTTACTCTGCCAATCATAAGAAATATAACAAACTGTGTTCCGACCTTGCCTCTCACTGATACATGACCGTAGACTCTGAATTAGATCACAATCTTCACTATTACCAAATATTCCAACCTGCTCACTCAATAAGACATATTCAAGTGTGGATAATCCATAAAATTCGTCAATGACCGAATTTAGGGCTGGCATCCATTCATCATTGGTAGAGTCGACTATAGCGTACGTACTGCAGCTTCCATCTGAATCATTACATATTCTTTTCAACATTGAAGCAATATCCATCGGCTTTGCAGTTGGTGTCGGTCGGGGATTTGTCGCTTCTTTTAAAGCGGTCTCTAGTGCGAGCAATGGAAAATCGTTCTCAACGGGTTGGATCAATTCAAACAAGGATGAAACAAAACTATCAATACTAACTTCGGTTTGGTATTTCGAAAAATCATATGATTCATCATATATATATGGACACGGATCAGAAGAAGGAATGGAGGCACTGATATTAATAGAATTGTTAGAAGTCGTATGGTCGTGGAACTTATGAAGTTGATTACTATATTGAGAAATCAACGATGATTATGCTGATGTGATTAAAATAACCTATGATGATAACCTCCAAGTCGATAGTGTGTTTAGCAGCGGCCCACCTTCACAATCATCGCAGGTGGCACATGCTAGTGAACATTGGTCAAATGCGAATTGAAGTAGGATTGAACACATATTCTATGCAACATACGTATTACGGCGATGTGTTGCGGAGCATCCCCGAAGTGATAACGGCATAGCTGGACACATGGCAGGGCTTTGCCCCCATCCTCCGCGGATGATTGCACAATAATTAGCAAGCCCCTCATCCCAGCCTTCTACCTGACGGCACGAGTCCCCAGGGAGCAGGCGCTCGATAGGGTGAGAGGGTCAGGGTGAGGAGAATAAGACCGGCGGGGAAGGGGTATACTTCATGTTGAGACCTTGCGGTCAAGAACATTCATTGCATGCAAGTGCAAACGGGAGGAAAACAAGGATGAAAAAATGTTTAGTATTGTTTGGAATATTAATATTCTTACTATCTTCATGTAAAGCCGAAGCCCAATACCATCCCAACTATGGACGTATCTGTTGATCCAACTGGTTTCCGTCGCAGTTCCACCGTATAAGTAACCAACGCTCAACCAGCTAACCACGACCCCGACAGCAACCGCAACTCCTCCAGCAGAAACAATACTAAAAACAATTAATTACCCGGTTGAATTTCCATTACCTATATTGAGTCAGGAACAAATTACAAGAAGTGGCTGATTGCCATATCCAGGAACTGGCAGATGAACGGTATCCGGAAAATATAGACACAGATCACCTTCTGGAAAGCTTTCCTCCAGTGTCAGATTGTGATTGGGCGGTATTATCTTTTGGGTACGCAGTTCGTAATGATAGTGGTTCACCCTCTACGTTAGGATTGGAAGCTTTCAAAAATGCGATTTCCAAAAATTATGGATTTGCATTAGCTACTGGTGTATTTGATTATTACTTCAGCTCAGTTCCATTAGTAAATACGCCTCAATTCACAGGGAAAGAAATAGAAAAAGTTGAAATCAATTACAAATGGAATGGCCTGGGAGAGCCATCCAAGATTGAATACTCTTGTATCCATCGACCAGGCAAACACTAATCCAATAATCTCTTCAAATACAGGTTCAATTAATACCAATATCACCGTGGACAAAAACACGGTTCAAGACTTAATGCAAGGATTTAAATGATTTATTACCCGTTGATTCAGGAATACAACTTATCTACTGTACCGACAATTACCCGGAATGGTCTGTTTCCCTCACCTTCACGGACGGCACAAAATTAGACTTGGAATCTACCTCGAATTACATTGGTTTTGGTGGTCCATGGCAAACAAAAATCGATGGGCAGACATACATCCAATATTCTCCAGCGTTTGCAATGAAAATGAGCAAACTTATGGAAGAGCTGGAACTACCTTTGGGAGAGCCTTTTGGAATGGTCTGTCCTGGTGGATTGATATTTGAAAATGCATTTAGCCGTCTTTTACCACCATCTCCCACGCCTGATAATGATTCTCTTATAGATTTTGTATTAGCCTCAGCAGCGCAAACCGTTGAAGTTCTTATAACCCAAACGGCTGCTGTGAACACCTACGCCTTAACCTTATTTTTCGCACCGGCGATTACGGAGCTTCCCCGAGTGAAACGGAGGGGACACACGGCACTTGCAAGCCCCTCATCCCAGCCTTCTACCTGACGGCACGATGTCCCCAGCGGGAGAAGGAAAAGCCGTTCTCAAAGGTGGGTGCGATGGAGACTGTGTTGAGGCGGGGTAAAAAATGAAATCACAAAACCCTAAGAGAACATTACTGATAATTCTGGTTATTACTATTGTTGTAATAGTATTTATATTTAATATTGTATTTGTATATGGATTAATAAGTGCAATCATTTATCCAATATATTAAGGTCGAACTTGTACGCGCCGGTTTTTTTCAGACATAAATAGAGATTCTTCGCTACGCTCAGAAAGACATATTTTCCTTCGTTCTCGATGGTGGCGCTTTAGGAAGCTGCCTTACGCACCGGTAGGCTGAGGCCCACTCTACCCCTACCTCTACCCCAAAAAGATAATGGTTTCATGCTATTTCAGCAACATTTTACGGGGATAGACTGTTGTCCTTGCGATTCAAGTTCAAGGCGACTATAATTATCCTCTTACCAAACAACATCATTCAGTGTCAGGATCGAAGTTTAGAAATGCCAGTATATACTTATCGTTGCGAGAACTGCGGTGTGCAGTTCGATGAAAGCCAAAAATTTGTAGACCCGCCCATGGTGAAATGCCCGGAATGCGGGAAGAAGACCCTTAGAAAAGTTTTCCAACCGGTGGGGATCGTGTTCAAAGGTTCCGGTTTTTATTCCACCGATCACCGGTCTTCGAGCGGTATGTCGTATGCCGCATCTGCCAAAGCGGATAAAGCTGAAGGCGAGAAAAGTACATCAGAAAAAAGCAGCAGCACTGATTCTTCTACGAAGAGCGAAACATCCACAAAATCAGAATCATCCACGCCCGCTCCAAAACCAGAAAAAAAAGAGGCTGCGCCCTCCACGAAGTAACCAGGGATATCAATAGCATGCGCCTCAAATGAGGCGCTTTTTTTTCGAAAAAATCAAAGTAAGAAGTGACCAGCAGGTGATCATGAACGACCAAATGGGATCTGAAATTGTAAAAAACTCAGTACCAGAAAACGTTAAACGAAAAAACCAGTGGAAACTTGTACGGGATTACGCACTCATCCTGGCCGGATCACTGGTGCAGGCCCTGGCGATGCGGTTGTTCCTGATACCGGGATTACTGGTCAGCGGCGGAGTCAGCGGGGCAGCCCAATTGATCAACCATGTGACGCACTGGCCGATCGGAGTAATGGTACTGGTAGGGAATGCACCGCTATTCGTCCTGGGCTGGCGATACCTGGGCGGCAGGCGCTTCGCATTCAGGACTGCATTTGCCATTGTTGCGTTTTCGGTCATGACGGATATGTTCGCCTTCTTTATTCCACCCGCGGGGATGACCAAAGACCTGGTATTGAATTCACTTTACGGTGGTTTGATGCTGGGTGTTGGCCTGGGATTGGTTTACCGCGGGCAGGGGACGAGCGGCGGCAGCGACATATTGGGCAGGATCCTCAATCACCGTTTTGGCATCTCAATTTCACAATCGTATTTACTTACAGATGCGGTGATCGTTCTGCTGGCCGGTTTTGTATTCGACTGGGAGCATGCCCTGTATGGATTGGTGATGATCTATGTCAGCGGGCTGGCGGCGGAGGTTACCGTGGAAGGTACGGATATCTTCCGCACGGCGATGATCGTGACCAACTGCCCGCAGGATGTGGCGCAGGAGATCATGACCGTCATGGAGAGAGGAGTAACATTCCTCTCCGGTAAAGGAGCTTATACGGGAACAGAACGGGATGTCTTGTACTGTGTGGTGACCAGATCTGAAGTCAGCCAACTCAAAGCGCTGGTGCATGAAAAGGATCCATCGGCATTCATGGTGATCGGCCAGGCGCATGAAGCACTGGGAGAGGGATTCAGGCCGCTAAAATCGAAATTCAGTTAGTGAACAAAATGGTTGACTGCCCCGGTCAGCAGTAATATCTGCCCGACATGATAGGTGATGCGCACGAACAAGCGGCCGTACCGGATGGGGGTGACAAAACGGTCATAGGCAAGCAGGGTATCGGATAGATAAAATAACAATCCGCCCAGAGCAACAGACAGATAATTTGCAGGTTCCCAGCCCGGTTTACCAATGGTCGCCAGGGCTGAAAGGAACATGATCGTGATCACGATGCTATACAACGTGACCGACCAGCGTATCCGCCTGGCACCTGTCTTCCGGAAAACACCCTGGCGGATCTTGCGGGTCACGAAGACGGCGATGCCGATCGTCAGGATGGTCAAAAGGATTAACAGCGGGGTGAAAACGGGAGTTTCCACGGAAAACCCGACGATGTACACCAGATGGGCCAGCAGGAACGAAACCAACCCGGCCAGGAAATAATTCCCCGGAAGCATCAACCAGACATCCCCCAACAGCGAGAAAACCGCTCCCGCCAGGAAGAACAACGCCGGATACTGCCAGCCGCCATTGACGCTTAGCCAGGCTGATCAAAACGATCATCACCAACGGCTTGGTGATATATTTTGCCCGGTGCCAGCCAAATGCCACTGCCAGCCAATCCAGGATGGCAATGAAAACGATCACACTCAAAGTAGCAATTTCAGCCAATTACTTGTCATCCTGATGCTGGTAGCCAAATTGCCTGAGAGCAGAGGGATCGTTCCGCCAATTCTTCAACACTTTTACCCGTAATTCTAAAAACACTTTACGCTCGATGAGCTTTTCGATCTCTTTTCGGGACGTCTCACCGATGACCTTGATCATGGCTCCGCCTTTACCGATCACAATGGGTTTTTGTGATTCCCGCTCAACGAAGATGGTGGCGGAGATCTCGGCATTGGTCTCGCCGATATCGTGGTACTCGTCCACCCGGACGGCAACAGCGTGCGGCAGCTCATCCTTGAGCTGGATCATGGCCGCTTCACGAATAAAATCGGCAGCGATCTCTTTTTCGTACAGGTCGGTGACCTGCTCCGGGTCATAGAACGGGAAGCCGACCGGCAACCGACTGGTCAGTTCGGCTATCAGATCTTTGACTCCTTTTCCGGACAGGGCAGAGATCATGTGGATGGAAGTGCAGTCCATCAGGGTTTCATATTCCAGTTTTCTTTTTTGCAGGGTGGCAGGGTCCACCAGGTCGGTCTTATTCAGGACAAGGATCACCTTTTCCGTTGTTTCCACCCGCAAGGCAAATTGGGCAACCAGGCTGTCTTCCTCCTGGGGAGGTACGGTGGCATCGACCAGCCATAAGATCAAATCTGCGTCGCGAAGGGTATCTTCGGCGACCTGGTTCATATATTCACCCAGCTTATGAACTGGAGTGTGGATACCCGGGGTATCCACAAAAACGATCTGCACCTTCTCGTCAGTGAAAATCCCCAATTGTTTGCGGCGGGTGGTCTGGGGGCGGGGGGAGATGGAGGCGATCTTTTGCTTGAGGATATTGTTCAGCAGGGTGGATTTTCCGACATTGGGACGGCCAACGATCGTTACAAATCCGCTTCGAAATTCGTTAGAAGTTTCCATTTTCATCCTTTTGTAATAGAAAAGGCGAGTCTGATTTGAATTTATGTCCCTCGAGGGTCAGCAGCCAGGCTTTCGTGGCTAATCCGCCCGGTGCAGAATATCCGTGCAGGCTGCCATCCGTACCAACCACCCGGTGGCAGGGGATGATGATGGGGATCGGATTCTGCCCGAGGGCAGCACCGACTGCCCTTGATTTTTTGGCATCACCCAGGAGTTCGGCCAGATGGCCATAGGTTAGAATTTTTCCAAACGGTATTTCATTTGTTTGTTTGAGTACTGATTTATAAAAATCCGAAAATATTGACCAGTCTATCGGGATGTCAAAATTCTCTTTTGTACCGGTCAGATAACTCAATAACTTCTGAGAAATATCCAACGCATCCCGATTGGCCGAGCTCAACAGGGAAGGCTCTTTTAGCTCTTTACCCGGGACATTACCGGGATGGTTAAATGATACTTTAAACAACCCGTCGGAACTGGTAAACAGGCTGATCACACCAAAAACCGGGTGATACAACTGCGCGGATGGAGCAATAAACGACATTTTGGCTTCCTTTTATTTTTCTATACGAATATCGTAGAGTAAGCGTAGGGTAATCGTCAAGTAGAACATAGTTTCTGCTGTTATTATATATCAAAGGGCGACTTCTCTTCTTCTTCTCCTCCTTAAATTGAGAGCCGGGGTCGGCGTCCCCGGCTCTCATCATTCTGGCAAATGCCAGAATTTTGGTTTAAATTCATAAATTCAGCATCCATATATTCACCCAATTGTTTGTTAATCCACCCGGTTGTAGCCGGTGGAGCAAGCTCCCCCGTACAAAATGCTGGTTCTGCACCATAAGGTGAAATTATAGAATTGTGCTAAACTTATGGTGTAAACTCATTTTATGGAGGATATTCCCATGGGCGAGAGAAAGACATACGCTGTTGAAGTAGCTGGAACTAAACTGGAACTACCCTTATTCGAGATCAAACCCGGCTTAAAGATCGCAATCCTTAATATTCTTGGCGATACCGAACTTGTACAAAACTGCGCCAGGGAACTGGCCAAAAAGCTGGAACATATCACTTATGATGTCTTGGTTACCGCTGAAGCGAAGAGTATTCCGCTGGCGTATGCATTAGCGGTTGAAACAAAAAAACCGTACGTGATCCTGCGCAAATCTTATAAACCATACATGGGAAAAGCTCTTCAGGCAGAGACATTATCGATCACAACCGGACAAAACCAAACGTTATACCTGGACGAAAAGGATCTTGGTTTACTGGATGGGAAAAAAGTGGTCATTGTCGATGATGTCATCAGCACAGGTTCCACTTTGCAGGGCATGAGGATATTGATCCAAAAAGCCAGCGCGCAAATTGTAGCTGAAGCAGCGATCTTCACTGAAGGTGAAAGGGCTAAATGGCGCGAGATCATCTCGCTGGGGCATTTACCCGTTTTTACTGATTAATTGAGCGGGGTTATTGTAACACCTGCACTGGCAGTGCAGCGATAAACTTTTGCCACTTTACCGGTTGCCTTCAGGTAACCGGTTTTTATTTCTTCAATAAAGGAAGACGCTGCATCAGTTTCGACCAGGTTGACAGTACAGCCGCCAAAACCTGCGCCGGTCAACCTGGCTCCCAGGCAGCCGGGCTGGTTTGACGCGATCTCGACCAGGATATCCAGTTCCGGAGCACTCACCTTGTATAAGTCCCTGAGGCTGGCGTGGCATTTGAACATGAGGTCACCGAAGCCCGCAGCATCTTTATTTTCCAGCATTGCCACGCCCTGGTCGACGCGTTCACACTCTTCGATGATATGGCGGGCATAACCATTTACCGGGTCAGGTAATAATGAATAGTATTGGTTCAATTGCTGACTGCTCACATCCCGCAAATATTGTATGCCGGGAATTCGAGTTGCCAGGATGGATAGGGCTTTTTCGCAGCCTGCCCTGCGGACATTGTATTCAGAATTCAACAGGGATCTTCTCACCCCGGAATCGGCGATCACAATATCAGTATTCGCAGGCAGAGGAACCGGATGAAAATCCATCGTTCGGGTATTGAGAAGGATTGCATGATCTGTGATCCCATTGGCAGAGGCGAACTGGTCCATTATTCCACAATTCACCCCCACATACTGGTTTTCTGCTTTTTGCGAAAGCAGTGCGATCTGGGTGTTATCCAGGTTACCCCCAGCGATCAAATTCCAGGCAGAAGCGAAAGATACTTCCATGGCTGCTGACGAACTTAGGCCGGAGCCAATCGGTACAGTGGAGGTAAACCTCCCGTCCAAGCCATTTAATGTTAAACCTGCCTGCATCAAACACCAGGCCACTCCGGCGGGATATTGTAATTCCAGGCTGAGGCGAAAGCTACTTCCATGGCCGCTGACGAACTTAGGCCGGATCCTATCGGTACAGTGGAGGTAAACCTCCCGTCCAAGCCATTTAATGTCAAGCCTGCCTGCATCAAACTCCAGGCCACTCCAGCCGGGTATTGAGCCCAGCGAGGCAGAGGATTACCAGCGAGATCGACTTTCTGATCCAGTGGTCCAGGTCAAAAACAACCTTCCATGCAGGTCAGGCGCTTCAATATGAACTTGTTTGTCTTTACGGGGAGAAAATTCAAGACGGGCATTCAGGTTGATCGCCACAGGGAGAACGGACCCGCCATTGTAATCCACATGTTCACCCAGC
This sequence comes from uncultured Chloroflexia bacterium, assembly GCA_963827895.1. GTDB lineage: Bacteria > Chloroflexota > Anaerolineae > Anaerolineales > Anaerolineaceae > PNON01. The sequence goes on from CAWHCY010000017.1 coordinate 436,603, forward strand.
AAATTCACCCGGCCAGGTGCAACAGACAGATACTTGTATTGAAGGTTAGGCATCTTCCATTCCTGTTGATATAGGGTGAGATTGGATCAGGGCTTCTTTTCTTTTCCGGGACATGGCTTTGATGGCGTACTCCCGCTTCATCGCCTCACTCCTGCCCGGCAGTTCTTCAAAATAAACCAGGGTGACCGGCCGGTGGGTGCGGGTATATTTAGCGCCAGTACCTTTATTATGCTGTTTGGTTCTGCGTTGAGGATCGGTGGTCCAACCGGTGTAGTACGTCTTATCCAGGCATTGGACGATATAACAAAAATAAGCTGCCTTACCCCCGGTTCCCATATATCCTTATTTCTTTTTTCCGAATGTGAAGAGGTCACGCAAAGCTTCACCTGATGAAGGAAAATGGATCTTCTCCTGTCCGTTGTCTGCCAGATCACCCCTCATTCTCAGTTTGAGAAGATTGGAATATGTGTCTTTCGCAAAATTTACCCGTTCAGTGAGCAGTTGAGCTTCATCCGACTTCAGCTCTGAACGAAGTTCCAGCAGCTCCTGCGTGACAAGGTCTATATAGCGGATGAGGTTATCTTTGTCTGCCAGCCACTCGGAGCTTGCAGATGCTCCTTCCGGTAACATTTGTGCTGAACTTGCGGGGATCATAAATGGAGCGTTGACCAGTTTTTGGGCATCCCGCCAACCGGCTTGACTTCCGGCAACATTGAGGAGGGTGGTTGTGAGCATTTGGGGTAAATAATTAGCAGCAGACTGGAATCCGTCCATTTCAACCGGTTCAGAGAACATTACCCGCATTTCGAGTAACCCGGCGAACTTACCAACCAGTTCAACTGTTTCCTTTGAAGTTCCTTCCGGAATGCCGATCACCATTAATCCAGCTTTGAATTGATCAGCGCGGGCATCATCCAGTGAGGCTGCCATCGCCAGCATGTAGTCAGGGTTCACGACAAGCGAGCAATTCACGTGGTTGTGATAATCAGGTGCAGACTTTTGCCAGATGCAGGTTAATGGCTTGCTTGATTCCGGATACATCGAATAAATTCACTGAAGGATTAAGATCGCTGCAAATGATATCCAGCGTTTCCAGCAATTGATCCTGGGGCTCTGCCAGGATGATAATGTCAGATCCTTTGATGGCAGTAGGCAGGTTCATTTCTATCTTATCGACTGCGCCTGATTTCTCGGCTTTCTTCAGGAAATCCTTATTCCTGTCAACTCCCACACGAATAATTTCTTCCTTATATGCACCTAAAGCCAGGCCAATGGAAGCGCCGGTGACATTCATTCCAATGATGGTGATCTGAGTTCCCATGATCAACTTCCTACGAGAAGACCAAATATGGCATTGAGCGGCGGACCCATGATCCAGCCGATGACATCCAGCCCAATGGTTCGACCGGCAACCAATAAGGCTAACAGGACCAAAGGTCCATACGGACGAATGATATCCATAAAGCGGGATAACTTTGGCGGGAGCAAATAACTGAGGACTTTCTCACCATCCAATGGCGCCAGCGGTATGAGGTTAAAGAGCATCAAAGCCAGGTTTATGATGATGAATTGCAGGAGAAGCTCAGAGGGAGAGGGGAGGAAGGAACCGGGGACGGAGTAGTACTGGATCAATCCAAACCGGAAAGGAATGGCTGCGAGGATCGCGAGAATGAAATTGGCTACCACTCCAGCGAGTGAAACGAGCAGATTTGCGTAAGGATGCTCTTTTCTCAAGGGCATACGGGTTTATGGGGACAGGTTTTGCCCAACCGAAACCTGCAAACAAAAGCATCAAAGCGCCCAGTGGATCCAGGTGAGCCAGCGGATTAAAAGAAAGCCGGCCATTGCGCTCAGGGGTGGAATCACCGAAATAATGGGCAGTCCAGGCGTGCGCCAGCTCATGCACAGGCAGGGCGATCAGCAGGATGATAATTCGAGAAATGATGATGGAAGGGGATAGATTAAACATAAGATTACCTGCAAATGATTATAACATGTGGATGATATAATCATTTTATGCTCCCGGATATTCAATTGGACGATTTGGTTGTACTGCGTAAACCGCATCCCTGCGGAAGTACAACCTGGAAAGTTGTCCGGATGGGGGCGGACATTGGTTTGGTCTGCCAGACTTGCGGCCATAAAGTATTACTGGAGCGCCGTGAACTGGCAAAACGGATCAAGAAGATCATTCCCGGAACGAACCATGCAAATTCCCCCGAATAAAATACCCCATATTGTGTTTCTGTTTTCAGATACCGGCGGTGGACATCGCAGTGCAGCCGAAGCGATCCTGGAAGCGATGAGCAGTGAATTTCCCGGAAAGATGACGGCAGAACTGGTGGATATATTTCGAGATTACGCTCCGACACCACTCAACCGTGCAGCAGCCATATACCCGCCATTATCACGGATGCCGGAAATGTGGGGATTGGGTTACAAATTGAGCGATGGTGCCCGGCAAGCCAGAACATTTACAACACTGGTATGGCCGTATATCCGCCGTGCTTCCAAGAAATTGGTCAGGGAAAATAAATGCGACCTCATCGTTTCGGTGCATCCATTTGCCAACAGCCCGGTACTGCGTGCCATAAAGAACGATCATCAAAATTTCATGACGGTCGTCACAGATATGGTCTCAACGCACGCCTTCTGGTATGACAACCGGGCTGACCTGGTCGTGGTTCCCACGGCTGAAGCGAAAGAACGGGGCATCTGTTATGGAGTTGATCCCGAAAAAATACATGTAATTGGCCTGCCGGTGGCAGAGCGATTCTGCCATCCGCCGACTGATAAGAAAAAAGTGAAAAAAGAAATGAATTGGTCTGAAGACCTGCCGGTGATCCTTCTGGTGGGCGGTGGGGAAGGCATGGGTCCGCTGGAAAAGATCGCACACGCCATCAACGATTCGGGTTTGAAGGCCTCCATGGCGATCGTCTGCGGGCGGAATGCCAAGCTGAAAACAACGCTTGAGACCTACCAATGGAATATACCCACTCATATCTACGGGTTTACACGGGACATGCCCAATTTCATGGCGGCAGCGGATATCCTGGTGACCAAGGCGGGACCCGGCACCATCAGCGAAGCGTTGATCGCCGGCTTGCCGATCATCATCTATTCCCGGCTGCCCGGGCAGGAAGACGGCAATGTATTCTACGTAGTGAATCACAAAGCAGGGGTCTGGGCGCCGCACCCTGAGCGGGTGGTGGCAGCCATCCAGGAGTGGATCCTCGACCCACCAAAACGTCAGAAAGCAGTCGAAGCCTGCCTGGCGATCGCCAAACCGGAAGCGGCCGTAAAGATCGCAGGGATAATCGCAGAACAAGTCGGGGTAACCAGGTAAATCAACCGCTGCTTGCCCGGCCGGGTTGAAAACCTTATAATTATTTCAGATGCCAATATTAGACGCGAATTCATTGGATTATTTCAGCAGAAGCCCTGAACAAACCCGCCGAATGGGGATCAGACTGGGCCGGCTGTTGGATAAAACGGATATTGTCTGCCTTTCCGGCGATCTTGGTGCAGGGAAGACCACCCTGGTGCAGGGAATTGCCAAAGGTTGGGGCTCTTTGGATTCAGTCTCGAGCCCCACTTTCATATTGGTGAATGTCTACCGCAGACCGGATAAAACCACACTATCCCACCTGGATGCATACCGGATGCAGTCTGCGCTTGAGGCGGAAGACCTGGACCTGGACCCGATGATCGACAATGGCCCGGTGGTCATCGAATGGCCTGAGCGGATCGAGTCGGTTCTACCCCGTGAGAGATTGTGGGTATCCATGCGCTGGCTGGCCGATGAGCAGCGCGGTATGCTCTTCAAGGCTGTGGGGAAAAGGTACATGACCTTGATCCACAAACTGCAAAAACAAATTTATGGAGGTGTTTAGTGTTATTAGCAGTTGATACCTCCACGCAGTGGATGGGATTGGCATTATACGATGACGAACAGATCATCGGCGAAACCATCTGGCAGACGCATAACCATCACAGCGTTGAACTCGCACCGGCGGTGGAATCGCTGTTCACCCGTTCGGGGATCACCGGAAAAGACCTGAGAGTCCTGGCAGTTGCCACTGGACCGGGTTCGTTCACCAGCCTGCGCATTGGCATGGCGTTTGTCAAGGGATTATCGCTTGCATTGAACCTGCCGGTCATCGGGATCCCATCGTTGGATATCACTGTCGCCGCCGTCCCAGTCCAGGAAATTGCATTGGCTGCTGTACTCCAGGCAGGCAGGGGACGCCTGGCAGTGGGTTGGTACAGGGTAAAAAACAACAACTGGCAAAAACATGGGGAACCGGTGGTCATGACCCCCGGTGAACTGGAGCAATCCATTAAGAAACCCACGTTGATCTGCGGGGAGCTCAACTCAGAAGAACGCAAGACCCTGGCGCGCAGATGGAAAAATATCCGCCTGGCAGAACCGGCCATGAGCATCCGGAGGCCGGCCTACCTGGCGCAGCTGGCCTGGAAAAGGTGGCTATCCATGGATGTGGATGATGTCGTCACCCTGTCACCGTCTTACCTGCATTATAAAGACCCAATACCTGAATGAGTCCAAACAACGAGCGGGGAATCATCATCACCGACATGCTGGAAGAACATGTTCCAGCAGTTTTTTTATTAGACCAGGCGAGTTTTTCACTGCCATGGACAGAACGGTCTTATATCTTTGAAATTACCAAGAACGAGACCAGCATACACATGGTGGCATTGGATACTTCCGCAGAGAATAACGGAAAATTGGCCGGTTTCATCGTCGTCTGGGCGATCGAGGATGAAGCGCATATAGGCACAATTGCTGTTGCAGAAGGATACCGCCGCAAGGGAGTTGCCCAATTATTGATCTCGGCGGCTTTGAGCGAAGCGGTGAAGAGGGGAGCGGAAAAAGTATTTCTTGAAGTTAGAGCCGGGAACTTGCCTGCCCACAATCTATACCTGAAACTTGGATTTATAGATTTTGACCTGCGTAAAAAATATTATGTGGATAACCAGGAAGATGCGATTATCATGCTACAGGATCCACTGAGGGTGGAAATGGGCGGAGAAGAATAATGGGAAGGCAAGGTAAATTAGCATTTCCCGGGCAAGGCATTGTAGTACCCGGTTGTTTTAAGCGTGGTAATTGATGCAAACAGAGATTGTTGGTGGTGCGTTGGGAACACACCCTACGCGCTATCTTTTATAGAATAATAATATTTGAAAGCTAGTAATCAATATGATTGTTAAAAGAACTTTGTTAAACCTCTTTACCAAAATTAAGAATATTCGTCCAGGATTATTCATTATTACATTTACTTTGTGGTTTGGAATATTAGTTTTCTTTATTGGTTATATCCATCCTCCTTTGTGGATTTTGAATATCATAGCTAGTATTCAGATTATTTTATTGATATCTACAGGTTGTTCGATTTTTTACCATAACGAATTACCTACAGGCACTAAATCCATCACTGGTATTCCAGCTAAGATTGCTGGTGTATGTATCGTTCTTCTCGGTGTATATGCTTTCTTTATTCTATTTGTTTAGCATTTAGGATGGGCTGAAGCCCACCAACAAGGAAACGAGTACTGGATCGAACATCGGATATTGCGGGTGGTGCGTTCCCAACGCACCCTAGACACTAGGAAATACAGTTAATTGAAACCAACAAATAAAACTGTTATACCGATAATTCTGATACTATTGGCTATTTGTCTGGCATTAGTATTGATTATGAAAAATTATGTAGAAAGAACAAACACGACAGTAGATCAAAAATGGATAAGAAATTGGGTAGAAACACCAGTATGTACCCCACCTTGTTGGGAGAATATTACACCGAATAAAACCATAATTGATGATGTGCCCAAGTTACTATCACAGGTGGAAGGATTTTCGAATATTACTGAACCAGAATTAGTTGTACCACCGGTTTCTAAATGTGTAACTTGGGATGCTCAATATATTCAGGGAGGATCAGGTGGTGTTGGTAGTATCTGTACTAATTCTGAAACGGATGATTTTGTTGTTGAGATTTATCTGTTTATTGATTACTTTAAACCTGAAATTCGGATAAAAGATATACAAAAGAATTTTGGTGATCCTAGCCAATTTGGTATTTACAAAGAACAACAGTTTTGCTATCCCGGTTTGGTTTATCAAGATAAAGGCATGATAATAATCCTACAAGATAGTAATTTTTGCAGGAGAATCAAGATCACTGAAAATATGAATGTTAAATTAATTTACTTCATGGATCCAAATAATCCAAAACTACTTGGAAAATTTGGACCAAAAAAAGATGGTGCATTGTATCAATGGAGAGGTTATACGTATTATTCACCGAAGCCTTAATTATTCATTTTCTAATCGCTCCGAGGATGATAAGGCCATCGTGAACGGAGAATATTTCAAGGAGGGTGAGACAGTTGTTGTCGAGATTGTATGAGGTGGGTGTGGAAAAATACCAAAGGACAACCAGATTTTAGATTGGGTGAAATGAATACTTCAATTAAGGTATTATCCTTTGTTTTGGGTCTGATCACCATAATCATCCTGACAATAACAGGTATCATTTACATCCAGGCTAATACCTGGCCAAAATCTGTTCCTAACGGGGATATATTTTTTCAATCAGAGGATGATCAGGGGTACCTCTTAAATTTTATAAATGCAGATGGTTCCGGACATCAGGATATATTATTAAAGCAGCAGATCATTAAACCGGTATGGTCTGCTGATGGTGACACGGTATACGGATTATCTAATCCAAAATTTACATTCCCTTATTCAGATATCGGTTATCCTGCATACTGGGATATCAAGCAAGGTAAATTTAAGGATTGTTCGAACAACCAACCTTATTATGCCCAAATTGAGGAATACGAGAGTACGAACGACCAGCATCTAGTGTTGCTAAGTAATAATGGTGAAATTGTTACCTTTGATTTTGATACCTGTAAGGTGGTTAAAATCCTTATTAACTATGAAGGTCAATTTGGTACATATAATATCTATGGGATTTCATACCAACCATCAACACAAACGCTATTGTTTGGCCGGATCGTTAACCCATACGATAATCCTTATTACCAAATCATTAAATTTAGCATAGAATCAGGAAAAGAAGAAGTAATCGGGGAAGGATTAAACCCTTCCTGGTCAAAAGATGGGTCGAAAATTTCGTATTTTGGACCGGAAGGTATTGTAATTATTGACTCTACTGATTATCAACCAATATTATTGGTAAGATATAAATACATCAACTCAGATTTTGGTGATTTGAAGACATCTACACCACTATTACGTTGGTCACCGGATAGTGAGTGGTTAGTGGTACATCAGTGTATTGAAGCTATATGTAAACAGAAATATTCAGTGATAAAAGTCATTCACGTTTCAGATGGTTACCAGGAGCAAATTTTTACTGGTGGAAGATTTCCGGCATGGATGCCATGAGATAATGGAATGGTACTTGACCTCCGGTCGCGACGCGGCACGCATTTAAAAGTAAGTTTGAATGGTTGGTTTAGCTCATCAGGCAGAGGCTGGAATCATCAAAACTGTAAATTAAGGTAGAATTCGAGCAGAGGTAAATTGTGGAAGCTCAAGACACCCTGAATACCATTGCAAGCGAAGTGCGCATCTGTAAGAATTGCACCTTGCACCATTCCCGAAAGAATTCAGTTCCCGGAGAGGGACCTGCCGATGCAAAGATCATGTTCATCGGGGAAGGCCCCGGTGTCAATGAAAATGAGCAGGGCCGTCCATTTGTCGGGGCTGCCGGGAAACTGCTTGAAGATCTGCTTACCAAGGCGGGATTAGCCAGGAAAGACGTATTCATCTGCAATGTTGTCAAATGCCGTCCGCCGGGCAACAGGGACCCGTTGCCGGATGAGATCCTGGCCTGCGGGAAATACCTTGACCGGCAGATCGAAGCGATCCACCCTGAAGTGATCGTCACCCTGGGCAGATTCTCCATGGCAAAATTCCTGCCGGGAGCGAAAATATCGGCAATCCACGGAAAAGCATCGAATGTGGATGGACGCCTGGTGGTTGCCATGTTCCACCCGGCTGCGGCTCTGCATCAACCGGGTCTTAAGCCGGCGATCGAGCAGGATTTTAGCAACCTACCCAGGTTATTAAAGCTGCACAATAATCCAACTGTAGAAAAACCGGTACCAACTTCCACTGGGATCAAATCCTACCCGGAATTGGTCAAAGAAAAAGAAGTAAAGACCGAAGACCCAAAGCAAATGACTTTCTTCTAGATAAAAAAATAGAGAGCGTATGACAGACAATATCAAAGAACAATTATTAAAGAAATTAATAGATAGAACTGCTGTTGTCGCAGTGGTTGGACTCGGTTATGTAGGCCTTCCACTGGTCGTGGTTTTCGGAAATGCAGGTTACAAAGTGATCGGGATAGATACAGACCAGCGAAAAGTTGACCAGCTAAACAAGGGAGTATCTTATATCCAGGACGTGCCAACTGAAGATGTGAAACGGTTGGTGGATGCCGGATTGTTGACCGCGACCACTGATTTTTCGGCTCTTCGGGACGTCCAGGCAGTCAGCATTTGTGTACCGACACCATTAAAGAAAACCGGCGACCCAGACCTTTCTTTTATTGTGAATGCCACTGATGACCTGGCCAAGAATGTCCACAAAGGAATGGTTGTAACACTTGAATCCACCACCTATCCGGGGACCACCAGGGAGTTGATCCTGCCGCGGTTGAGCGAATGCTGTGGGTTGAAAGCCGGCGTAGATTTCTTCCTGGCATTTTCACCGGAACGGGTCGACCCTGGTAGAACAGACTGGACCACGTACAACACTCCCAAAGTGGTTGGCGGGATCACCGCTGACTGCAGCGAAGTGGCAGCAACCTGGTACCAGCAGGCTCTCAAAACGGTCATTCAAGTCAGTTCGGCTGAGGTCGCGGAGATGACCAAGCTGCTGGAAAATACTTTCAGGATGATCAATATTGGCCTGGTGAATGAGCTGGCCATCATCTGCAACCGGCTAGGTGTGGATGTGTGGGAAGTGATCGAAGCCGCCGGCACTAAACCATTCGGCTTCATGAAATTCACCCCGGGACCGGGATTGGGCGGGCATTGCATTCCCATCGACCCGCTGTATTTGTCCTGGAAGATGAAATCGCTCAATTACAATGCGCGCTTTATTGAACTGGCATCTGAGATCAATACGAATATGCCGCGTTTCGTTGTCACCCGGGTGCAGGATGCACTGAACGACCTGGCAAAACCGTTGAAAGGCAGCCGGATCCTGGTCCTAGGGGCTTCTTATAAACCGGATATCGACGACCTGCGCGAAAGCCCGGCCCTGGATGTGATCGGATTATTAATGGCCAAAGGCGCAGTGGTCGAGTATCATGACCCGTTCATTCCCGTTTTAAGGCATGACTCATGGGAAAAGAAATCCGTAGCTGACCTTAAAAAGGCAGTAAAAGAGGTGGATTGTGTGGTCATCGTAACCAACCATTCCCAATATGACTATAAAATGATTTTGGATAATGCCGCTCTGATCGTGGATACCCGCAATGCCCTGGGAAAGATCGGCAAGGGAAATAAGAAGGTAGTGAGGCTCTAATGTCCAGATACATTGTGACCGGAGCGGCTGGTTTCATTGCCGCGAGGGTAGTTGAAATGCTGCTGGAAGCCGGGCATATAGTTGTCGGCATAGACAATTTGAATAATGCTTACGACGTCCGGTTAAAAGAATGGCGGCTGGAGCGATTACAAAAACTCCCGGGATTCCTGTTTGTACGGGAAGATATCTCCGACAAGAAGATCATACCAATGCTCAAGGAGCATGCCAGGGATTGTGCCGCGGTCATCAATTTGGCTGCCCGGGCGGGAGTCCGATCCAGCGTCAGCGATCCATGGGTCTATTATCAGACGAATGTTGACGGCGCATTGAATATGCTGGAATGCTGCAAGCAATACGGCATCCCGAAATTTGTGCAGGCATCCTCATCCAGTGTGTACGGCGATAATAACCCGATGCCATATCGGGAGGACGCCAATACAGACCTGCCGCTGCAGCCTTATGCCGCATCCAAGAAGGCTTCTGAGGTCCTGAGCTACACTTACCATTATTTGCATGGTTTGGACGTGACCATCTTCCGGTATTTTACCGTTTACGGGCCAGCGGCTCGTCCTGATATGGCCATGTTCCGTTTTGCCCAGTGGATCACTGAGGGAAAGACGGTAAAAATTAACGGTACCGGAAACCAAACTCGCGGATTTACTTATGTGGATGATATTGCCCGGGGTACGATCCAGGGTCTGAAACCGGTTGGATATGAGATCATCAATCTTGGCGGGCATGAACAGATCTCCATGAATGACCTTGTCCATTTGTTTGAGCAAAAAACAGGCAATAAGGCCAGGTTGGAATACCAGCCCATTCACAAGGCAGATGCCCGGGCGAACTGGGCAGATTCCAGTAAGGCAATTGATCTGCTTGAATGGAAACCACAAGTATCACTGGATGAAGGTGTTTCCAGGTTGGTCGACTGGTACTTTAAAGAACGGACCTGGGCCAGCCAGGTGTTAACTGAATGAGTTTTTTGTCCCGCCTTTATCATTCCTGGTCGAAGGATCGATTATTAGGGCGGATCGTCAAGAATTCTGGTTTATTATTTACCAGTAATGTGATCAGTGCTGTACTCAGTATCCTTACCGCCAACCTGCTGGGTGTTGACCAATTTGGCGCGCTTGGAATCGTAATTAGTTTCGGGTCCAACATCAACCGCTTGCTATCCTTCCGTATGGGAGATCTTGTCGTCAGGTACCTAAGCGAATTCATGACCAGGAACGAACTGGATAAAGCCGGAGCGCTGGTAAAAGCAGCCGGATTGATGGAAGCGGCAACTTCAGTTCTGGCTTATATTGTGCTTTTAATTGCCGCCCCATTCGGTGCAAAGTATATTGCCCATGATCCAACAACAACTCCGTTATTCTTTTTATATGGTATCTCCATACTGGGAATGTTGACCACAGAGACTGCAACCGGGGTATTACAGGTCGGTAATCATTTCCGCAGTCAATCCCTGATCAACCTTATCCAGAGTCTGGTGACTGCAGGAATCATCTTCTATGCATATGTTACCCATTCCGGGATCCTGGTTGTTTTAGTAGCCTACCTGGCGGGTAAACTGGTTGCCGGGATTGGTCCAATCTGGATGGCTCTGATGCGGCTGAACCAGATGCTCGGGAAAAATTGGTGGAAGGCTTCTTTCAAATTGCTGCCGCCATTCAAAGAACTGGCAAAATTTGCGGTCAGCACCAATCTGAGCGGGACGATCAACATGGTCGTGCGGGATAGTGAATTGCTCTGGGTCGGGTGGTTATTTAATACCCAGGTGGCTGGTTATTATAAAACAGCACTGGCAGTCATCAATTTGTTGATCATGCCGATCAACCCATTCATCAGCACAACTTACCCGGAGATCATCCGGTCCATCACGAACAAGGCCTGGAGCCAGCTGAAGTCTTTGCTGCGGCGGGTAACATTGATCGCAGGCGGCTGGACGATCGCGGTGGGAACTTTCCTCATCCTTTTTGGCAGGCAACTCTTTTTCACGCCCTGGATTCCCTGGAAGGGACAGCTCCATGCAATATATAAGGAAGAATTCCTCCCCTCCCTGCTTTTGTTGATCATTTTGCTGGTAGGATTTGGCCTGGCAAATAGTTTATACTGGAACAGGTCATTACTATTGGCTTTCGGAAAACCAGATTATCCATTGAAAGTTGCATTCTGGGCGATGGTTGTCAAAGTTCTTTTGACGGTGACTGTAGTTCCAATACTAGGTTATCAATGGGAAGCGGTATTGTTATCAATCTATCTGGGTGTGACGGTCATTTTATTAGCCGGAAAAGGGTTATCCGAGATCAGGAAGGCTGAGGCAGGGTCATTGTGAGAATTGCCTGTATATCCACATCTCTTGTTCCTTCAAATACTGCAAACAGCATCCAGGTGATGAAGGTTTGTGAAGCGCTGACAGAGCTTGGTCACCAGGTGCATTTATGGGTGCCCGGGACTGCTGTTGTTCCATTTGAGAAGATGATACAACTATACGGCCTGAAGAATAAATTCGAAGTAACCTGGCTGCGTTCCATTAAAAGTCTTAAAAGGTATGATTTTGCCATCACTTCACTTGGTGCAGCTTCTACCTGGAACGCGGAATTGATCTACACCTGGCTGCCACAAGCAGCCTGGGGCGGGTTGACTTTTTTGAAGAAACCGGCAGTTTTGGAAATGCATGATCGGGCAAGTGGGATGTTTGGTCTTTATTGGTTGAAAAAATTCCTGAGTTCTGATCATAAAAAAGAACTGGTTGTGGTTTCCAGGGCACTAAAAGAAGCTTTGGAGACGCAAATTTCTGCACAAATTCCCGAAAATGGAGTTGTGATCGCTCCAAATGGGGTGGATCTGAAACGCTATGAAACCATTCCGGATTGCTATTCTGCCCGCAAATCGTTGAATTTAGAACAAAAATTCACCATTGGTTACACCGGCCATTTTTATGCCGGGAGAGGGATCGAAATCCTTTTTAACCTGGCGGAAGCCTATCCTGAAGTACAATTCCTATGGATCGGCGGTCGGGAGAATGAACTGGAAGAGGTTCGAGGCAGGTTGGAACAGGAGCAATTACTGAATGTAGTTCTCACCGGATTTGTAGATAATTCGCAAATTGGACTCTACCAGGCAGCGTGTGAGATCCTGTTGATGCCATATGAAAAATCTATTGCCGGCAGCAGTGGCGGCAACTCGGTGGATATATGCAGTCCCATGAAAATGTTTGAATATATGGCGGCCGGTAGAGCGATCATCAGCAGTGACTTACCGGTCCTACATGAAATCCTGGACCAAGAGTCGGTTTTGTTTTGCCCCCCCGAAGATGCATCAGCGTGGATACAAGCGGTTGGCGACCTGATTGCAGACCCATTGAAGAGGAATTCAATTGCCAGTCACGCAAAAGATATAATTCAAAATTACTCCATCATCAAAAGACAAAAAATGATCCTGGAATTCCTGAGTGAGCAGTAAACTGCAATGAAAAAATATTTAAACCTAAAGGTCCTTCTACTTATCGGTGCCAGCATCGTTCTGGGGGCGTTGATCACGTTCGTAATGGAACGTAATTCGTGGGTTTATGGTTGGTTTATTTCCAGTTTAATGCTTCTCGTGAGCTTTATAATTTTATATTTACTCTTCCGAAAAGCAGGATCTGCCAGATTACTGGGATGGATGATGGTAGTTGCTTTTTTCCTGCGGTTGGGATTGGGGATCACTTTGATGAAAGCCCTGCCAGTCGTCGGTTATGACACCGAACAACAAAAGGCAGGTTATGTGTTTTATGATTCATTCCGGAGGGAATGGCAGGCATTGGATATTGCCCGATCTGATAAACCGATCTCCTCCGTTTTTTCTAAAAAATATGCAACCGATCAGTATGGCGGATACCTGGGATTGAGCGTCTTTGTTTACCGTGTTCTATCCGGAGGAGATTATCGCCCGCACCTTATGCTGATCTTGTCCGCTCTGGTAGCAGCCATGGGAGTGCCATTTCTGTGGATGATATTATCCCGTTTGAAAACTGGTACCGGATCCTGGCATAAATTTGCCGGGTGGTGGTATGTTTTATACCCTCAAGCTGTTCTATTAGGTGCATCTCAAATGCGGGAGCCTTTCCTGATCACATTTGTCACGATCGTTTTTTGGGCAGCAACGGAGTGGCAATATTCAGGTATAAAAGCGAGTTGGACATGGCTATTAACCGGAATACTTGGCATGCTATTAATATCGCCGGGGGTTGCTTTGTTCAGCCTGATCATTCTAGCTGTTTGGATATGGCTTGATCGTAGTAAAAAAAATATTACATGGTGGATTTTCCCGGTTGTATTGGGAATTATCATCATTGCAACTGTACTCATGGCTTATGGAGTGGCGCGGCAGGAACACTTTTCCAAAGATTCACCCATCGAAATTGTTCTCAATTGGTTCAAAAATGCTGCAGCCTGGGATGCAAATCTAACTCACGAAGCTTCCGGCCGGTTGGAGTTTATTTTTCAATATATTCCTGAATGGACGCAACTTCCGTTTATCATCACTTATGGAATTCTTCAACCCGTCCTTCCAGCAACAATCATGGATACTTCTGTCTGGATATGGCGATTGATTACAACTTATCTTGCATTTGGTTGGTATTTGCTTTTGCCGTTAATTGTTTACGGGTCGGTTTCTGCGTTTCTTGAACAGGATAGGACTCTCCGGAATAAAATGCTTTGGCTGGCTTTAGTCATCTGGACCTGGATCATTATATGTTCCACAAGGGCGGGTGGTGACATGTGGGATAACCCCCGCTACCGCACGATCATTCTTGTATTTATAGTAATGTTTGCTGCCTGGGCATGGGAAAGAGCCAGGAATCAAAATTTTATCTGGCTGAAACGGATTGCCCTAGTAGAGAGCATCTTCTTGTTATTCTTCATGCAATGGTACGCTGCCAGGTACTATCGGATCTTCCTGAAATTGCCATTCTTTACTATGATAAGTATAATTATGTCGCTTTCAATGTCGGTGATTGTAGGGGGGTGGGTCAAGGATAAATTTTTCCACTCAAGAAATAAGATTCCCCGAGAGGTTCCAAAACATGATAAGCAATGAAAAGAAATTTCTACAATTAGTAAATGATATTAGAAAGTTGCTTATAAACAAACGAATATTTGCGGTAATTATTGGTTTCATTGGGGTTCTTACCTACATCAATACTGCAATCCAATATGCACATAATAAATTATCCTTCCTGGATGAAGGCTTGTTATTGTTCAAAGGATATTTATTCTCTACCGACCAATTCACCCCTTATGCAGATTTTGGTGTTCGAACAAACCAATTACCTTTAGCATTCTTGATTCCTGGGCAAATTCAGGAATGGTTTGGCCCTGGTTTACAAACTGGCCGATATTTTTCAATTTTTCTGTCAGTATTGATGTTGGTTGGGTTGTGGCTGACTGTGAAGAAAATAGCAGGAAGTTGGTGGGCTACAGGAACTGTTTGGGCATATGCTCTTAATCCCGCCTCCATTAAGATATATACAATAGCAATTTCACAAGGTAGTATCGCTTTTATGTTCGTTTGGCTATTATTCTTTAGCCTCAATGAAAAGCAATCTTTATGGAAGACTGTGATCGCAGGATTGATTACCTCAGTTATGGTGTTAACCAGATTAAATATGATCATTGTGTTTCCATTGCTTGCGCTGTTCTTTTGGTGGCGGAATGGGTTTAGACATGCAGTAGTCTATTTTATTAGTGGATTAATAATTCTAGGTATCGGACATGCTTTATTCTGGCCTGGAATTCTGCAAGTATGGGCTGGTTGGCTTCCGAAATCGATAACGCCATTTCTTGATCCCTGGCGAAAAAACACTGAAGGTATTTCTCTTCAATACCTGCTACCGACCAAAGCAGATCCTTTTACGGAAAGATTTACAAACTTCTGGCAGGTTATTCGACTTCACTTCGCCGGTGTTTTTGGGGCAATTGCCGCGGCTTTACTTTTTCCAAAGATTAGTGATTGGCAAAATGAATGGAAGCGTAAAACCGCTTTATTTCTAATTGTACTTTTCTTTATACTATTCATTTTTCATCTATATGTCACATTTGGAATGGATTACTGCGTTTCATGTATTATTTTATATACATCATTCTTTGACTTTACCGGAATGATCGCATTTGTTCTTGTTGTAATGTCTTTGAATTGGAATTACCCGGCATGGCGTAAAGCATTAATGGTAATCGTTATTTGTTTATCCTTAGTAGGAATGATTTATACAGCCATTGAGGATTTTATCCGGCCATTTTTGCAGCAGAGTGATAACAATATATTAAAACTTGGAAGCGGGTTGTTTTCAGGTGTAATAAAACTAGTGCAAGATTTATTTGGAATAAGGTATTATCCTGCACTTCGTATCGTAACTTTTGCAGTAATAATTGCAGGCATAATACTCTTGATTATTGGTTATTTTATTTTATTCCATAAAAAATCCAAAGCTTGGGGATATAAAATTGACCCTCCTCGAGCGCTAGTACTATTTGTATGTTTTGGACTAGTTTTATCTCCAACAAAATTATTGGGACTTGGAAATAATTTTTTCGATTGCAAGGGTGATGTAATTAAAGCATATGAAGACGCAGGCGCATCGATGATGAAGCAAATTCCCCAGGGATCATCTATGTTTTGGGAAGGCAGATCCTCCGCAATTTTCCTATATTTACCAGGAATTAAGTTTTACCCGCCACAATTGAATCATATCCACAGTTATTTTCAAGGAGGTGATGATACTCAACTATTAAGGCTGGGACGATATAATGATCATCTTGCAAGTAAATGGTTTGGGGAAGCAGATTTTATCCTAATAGAGAAAGAGTGGATGAAGAAATGGCAAGCTGAAACACTTGTCGGTGGTAGTTTTGAAATGGTGGGAAATGCTTATAAACTAGGCCAATGCGCTGAAGCCGGGGAATTACTACTTTATCGAAGGATAAAATAGTATAATCCCTCAAGGGATGGATACTCTGCATATTGATCTATTGAAAAACTCAACACCCAGTACTGCTATCTTAGGGAAATCTCAATTACCAAAAATGATATATCTTCAAAATGGTTGCCATGAGTATTAGATATGCTCTCTAACAAGAACAGGTATCTGCTTTTACTTACAACAATCCTGATCGTGCTGATATCTATTCAATATGTATTACAACTTTCCCATGCCAGTTTATTCGTAATAAAAAATTACATTTTACAATGCTCAATCATTTTATTGTTGCAGATAGCCTTTTTTTACCTAAAAAAGGAATATCCAGATCATCAATCCAGCATACTCAGAATCAATTTAGTCACAACAACAACATTGGTATTGATTTTTGTAAGTATCTATCCGTTAGATTTTCCAATTAAAGAGATCATAAGCGTAATTATCGGGTTGATCATTCTTGGTTTTATGTTTGTTCACAAAGAATTTGATGCATATAATTTCCCTGGTCATGAAGCTGGAAAAATGACGGTGATTATCATCAGTATATGCACACTAATTGGTATATTCTTGCGCATATATAAATTGGGTGATTTGCCGATAATGGTTGATGAGCTTACCCACTTAAATCAAGCAAAAGATATACTGGCTGGCAGGCCAATTATTTATACGCGCAGTCTCATTCCCATTACTTTACCTATTACATTGATCATCAAATATCTTCCTTCCCCTCTTTACTGGGGAAGGGTTTATTGTGTTTTATTGAATTTGGCTGCGGTTATACCGCTATATTTTCTTTTGAAGCAAATTGATTACCGAATTGGTTGGTTAAGCGTTTTTCTGTTTGCTACCAGTCCATGGATGGTTTTTCGATCGCAAATGATACGCGAATATGCATACCTGCCAGTGATGATTTATGCAGTTCTTTTTTTGTTTACCAGGGTATTCGAGTTATTCCGGGAAATTTCCACTCACCAAGAAAGCATCAAATCAAGTTTATTGAAACACAAAGGAATCTATATCGGTTTTTTTCTGATTACATTTTATATTTTTATCGTGGACAGACAATCGATATTGCTAACGACGTTGGGATTATATGGTTTATTTTTAGGAGCAATACTTTTAATTATATTTTCCTACTCAAAGCTTAGGAAATATTGGTGGATATCTTTAATCGTATTAATTATTTTTACACTAATCGGAATACTGGTTATAAAAATAACAGCACCTACCTTAGTTCAAAAAATCTTTTCAACCGACCTGACTTTCCGGTTTCAATTCCTTAAATATTTCCTAAACAACTCCATTTCTCAATGGTACTATAAATCACCGGTAATATTTTGGCCAGCTATAGTCGTTTTATCAACCTTCTTATTAATTAAAACAAATAAAAAGCTACTAGTAGCTTTTTTATTTTCCTCATTTATCTTATATTTCATTTTGTTTGCAGTATTATTACCGGAGTACAGCAAACCAAGATATGCTACTTTTGCAGAAATTTTATTTTTACCACTATATGCCTTTGGCCTCGCCAGCTGTATTATTTTAATTTACTCAACTTTCAATAAGAGATATTTGTTACTTGCAACAATAATTTCTATATTAATTGGAACCAGTTTTTATGGCATCTATTCCTATTTATCTAGAAATATTTGGAATTTGGAAGGAAAACAAATCACAGACGGTTATGTTCACCCGGTGACTGAAGAAAATTTGTATGGGTTTGAAAAAGTCGATCGATATTTCGAAGGGAGAGATATCCATAATTCAGTATTAGTTTCAAGTTTCTATGGAAATTATGTACAATTTACTGGAAAACCTCTCTTTACTAAATCAATATTTATCCACTTTACAGATAAAAACTTTGAAGCTTTGTTATCAAAAGCTATTACTACAAATAGAAATGGTTATTATGTAGTTGATGATTCACGTCTGGTCAACCCTGGTTTTCAAATTCAGCAAGTAAGTTACTGTCCTACCGGTGAAAAATTAAATGTCCAATCAGCAAATTCACCCTGCGAAAATCAACTGAATTTTGTCGGAAAATACGGAAGATTTTTCGTTTGGCATTGGAGCGACTGATAAAGGCGAGTATCAACATATGAAATATGAATCAATTAGAAACTTCTTTTCAGTTCATCAAAAATATTTAACATTATCAATATTGATCTTATCTATTGGTTTATATTTCGTCCAAGGCATTAACTATTCCATACACATGCATCCCATGATGGATGAGGGATCTTACTTGTTGAAAGGGATGTATTATCTCAAGGGTGTATATACCCCATACCAGGATTATGGACCTATAACCAATAAGCCTCCATTTTCTTTTTATTCGCTTGGCATTTCCCAGTTGGTTGAACCGGGGTTACGTTCTGGAAGATATTTTGCAATTCTGCTTGGTGTTGGTATCCTCCTTGGGCTGTGGTTAACTATTAAGAGATTGTTCAATGCCTGGTGGGCAGCAGGTATTGTTCTTTTCACCTCCTTATCACCAGCATTGATCATGTATTCTTCAAAAGCCATGACGCAGGTTGTAACATCGTTATTAATTATCTGGATGCTTTATTTCATTCTTGGAGAAGATCGAAAGCCCTGGCAGCTTTATCTGGGTGGTATCTTGGCGGTATTACTTCCTCTCACCCGGCAGAATTTACTGCCATTGTATTTCTTAACCTTGATCTATTTGGGCTGGGAACACGGGAGAAAGGGTTGGTATGCAGCAGGAGTAAGTATTATTCTATTCATCACAGCATTATTTACTTTTTGGCCAGGATTATTTATTACTTATGCAATAACATTTTTGCCTGAACAAACGAGCAAAATAGTATTTGGTTTTTTAAGAATTAACATAATTAATGACCCTGGTGTTAGCAATTATATATTAGCTCGTTCAAAAAGTATCATCCCGGTAATTGGTATATTGTTCCAGGGGATTAGAAATTTCTTTGTTCCAATTATTGCGACAGCAATTTTAACATTCATTCTTTCATATAAAGCGGTCCTCACAAATAAAAAGGGTAAAGCATGTATCTACTTATTAGTATCTTATATTGGAATGATAGGGCTACATTACTTAGGCATCGTTCTTAACGATACACTCATCAATAATTTTCCATCTTATTTGGCATTCTTCTGGCCTTTGGGTATGGTTCTTATCCCATTTTGCTTTACTATGACTACCCGTAATAACGACAAATATTTAATTATTGTATTTCTTTTTACCCTGTTTTTCTTTACCGGCCTTGGATTTAGTCTCTTTGAAGTTACATCAGATTATTTACTTCATTTGCAGATTCCCCGCTTTAAAGATTTTCATTTCTTACCGGGTACCATAGAAATAACAAACATCCTAACTTCTAAATTAAATATGGTTTACAAAAACCAGCGGTACCTGATTGGATGTATATCCGGTTTTGTGGCTGGGATCACCTTGCTATTTATTGCCTGGATAACCTGGGTTGGAGTTAAAAAGAAATACCCCCATATAAGCTACACATGGACAATTTTTTTCGTTATCCTACTGGTTGGAATTATTGCTACGCCTACAAAAAATTTTGGTGGCGATTCAACAATCATTATGTGTAATACGGGTGACATTTTAACTGCACAAGAGAAGGTCGCAAGAGAATTATCCAG
Source organism: uncultured Chloroflexia bacterium (assembly GCA_963827895.1). Lineage (GTDB taxonomy): Bacteria > Chloroflexota > Anaerolineae > Anaerolineales > Anaerolineaceae > PNON01. The sequence continues at coordinate 456,804 of CAWHCY010000017.1, forward strand.
TGTCATCCCCAAAAATTCCCTTGTGTATTATTTGAATAAAACACCAATATCATTACTATATTTACCAGATATCAGGATTTTTCCTTCCCTGATCAATAAAGACTTTTATTATCGCAAAGGGGGTAATAATCTGGAATTGGAAAAATATGGATATTGGAACGACAGCCTATCAGAGAAATGGATGGAAGAAGCTGATTATCTAGTTCTTGCAAGAGGTCAAGGAAAAGAAATAAATGATAAAAGATTGATTTCCGGACAGAAAGAGAATACGCTCCTGCTAACAACTTCAAATTTGGTGCCTTGTGTTGACAAGACTAATTTACAAGTATATAAGGTAAACAAGTAATGTTGAAATTATTGATTTAAGGTTACATATTGGATTCATGGCATGCCCGTTGTCAATAAAGCAGATAATAATCGAATAACATTAAATACATCCTTACATTATAATTTTGAGCAAGAGAGTCTGGTTTGTTTAGCTGTTGGAAGTAGAACATATACATGGTTTTTTTCTAGCGTTTTTTAATAATAACCCTACAAGTGCGTTTATCGAAAAAATCAATGATAATTGAATATATTTTATGATATGTAAAATAAATGGTTTAATTTACTTTCGCGAGTAATTATTAATGAGGTAGGTAGTGCAAAGAATCAAGATAATATCCTTGGATATTTCGAATATTGTAGTAAAGAATAAAAAGGTTATTCTTAAATGGGTAAAATTTTTTATCATTACTGGGATTTTCTGCTTACTCTTTATTAATTTCCCATATGATAAGTTTAAGTCAGTATTATCGAATATTAATGAGGGGTTAATAGTAATTGGAGTATTACTAAGCTTCGTAAGCGCTTTTTTCTACACTCTCTTCCTTTGGATTGTTATAAACGAAAAAAAAATTCCCATATCATTAATAAGATTATATAAGATTAATCTAGGGATTAAATTCTACACATTATTTTCCCCCACTTCTTTAGTCGGTAGCGGTATTAGATTATACCGGCTAGCAGAAAACCATCGCTTAGAAGATGCGTTATCTGCAATCACTTTTTCACGCTTTGTAGATACGGTTGTCACGTTGATTGATGGATTAATATGGATTCTTATTAGTCTATATCTTGAACAAATAAATATTTGGTGGATACTAGGTATCATTATAGGACTCATAACTTTATGGTTTTCCTTTATCAAACTAAGTGGACCAGCTATTCGCCTGCTTGATTGGATAATTTCAACAAAGAAAATTAATCCACTAATAAGAAGAATATTTGTATTTTCAAGAAGGTATATTTCTTCATTAGTATTATTTAGAACGCTCAAACTCAAAAAAGTAGTACTTCTAATCGGGCTGAGCTTATTTTATGATTTAATCAATACCACTATCCACTTTACCTTTTCCAGCGCAATTGGAATAAACTTAGGATTTACAACACTTGGTTGGATCAGGTCGGTAATAGCCATATCATCATTAATCCCCCTAAATACCATCGGTGGTTTGGGAGTCCGAGAGATAAGTACATACTTCCTCATGACAGCAAATGGTGTTTCAGCTGAAATGGCAATCGCTTTTTCTTTATTTAACTATTTGCGTACCAGTTTGGTTAGCCTCACTGGCGGTATAATTGAGATAGTGGATACTATTAGAACTAAGGTGCGTAATTAGAGATGAGAATATGCTTTATTTCAAATGAGATCTTTGCTTTTGGAAAACATGGTGGTTTTGGACGTGCAACTCGAATAATCGGCAGGGAATTAGCTAAATTAGGCTATGAAGTCTATGCAGTAATTCCTCGTCGCGGAGATCAAAACAAACATGAAATCCTAGATGGTATCCACGTGCTCGGCTATGAGATGAGCAATCCATTTAGAGCTGGAGAACTGTTGATTGAAGCGGATGCTCAAATATATCACTCGGAAGAACCATCTTTTATTTCATATATCGCACAACAGAAACTTCCTAATCGGAAACATATAATCACCTTTCGAGATACGAGGATTTTTAAGGATTGGGTGATAGAATTCAACGAACCCTCCAGATCAAAATTCCAAGTATTAAAAAATATTCTTTTTGAAGATAGTATATTTACAACAATTAGCGTGAGGCGAGCCGATATGTTAGGAGCTGCTGCTCATTTCCTCATAGAAAAGGCGAGACGTAAATATCACCTCAAGATTCCCCCAACGCTTTTACCAACTCCTGTACTGATACCACCAACTATAAATAAATGTAAAACCCCAAAAGTAGTATTTGTGTCACGTCTGGATCGGCGGAAAAGACCGGATAAATTCTATGATTTAGCACTCCAATTTCCAGATGTAGATTTTAGTGTGATTGGAAAAGGACAAGATAGTAAGTACATTTCTGAATTAAATAACAAGTATAAAGACATACCCAACTTAAAGATGTTTGATTTTATTGACCAATTTAATGATTCCCGTTTTTCCGAGATTCTTTCTAGTGCATGGATATTGGTTAATTCATCAGCTAGAGAAGGATTGCCCAATTCCTTTCTAGAGGCAGCAGCTCACCAATGTGCTATCCTAAGTGAAGTTGATCCCGATGGTTTTGCATCAAATTATGGATATCAAGTAAAAGATGGTGATTTCGGTAAAGGCCTAAAATACTTACTTAGTGACAATATATGGCATGACAAAGGTCTTCGAGGTCAAGAGTTTATTAAACAAGCATATTGGTCTCCAATTTCAATACAAACACATATTGACATCTATAATCGGTTATTGTTATATTAATAGATCATGAATGTTTCATCATCAAAATAATGAGAAAAATAAATACACCCCAAGTAGATAAAGAACATTATTCATTTAGAAACTACTCATCTGAGAGAAGATTTATTAGTTATTACCACCAAGTAAATAACGTTATGAGATTCGTTGAACAAAATGGTGCTAAAACTATCCTAATCGCTGGAAAAGGTGACGGGATTGTTGAGAAAATCTTACAAACCTACAGTGATTTGTTAGGATTAAATTTAACAATTACGACATTTGATTTTGCAGAAGATTTGCATCCAGATATCATCGGTGACTTGATTGAACTCGAAAAAATCATCACTAAGAAATTCGATATTATTTTATGCTGTCAGGTTCTCGAACATATACCACTAAAAGAATCCCTGGATATTTTATCCCAGATGAAAAAGGTTTCCAGTTTTGTGATCATAAGTGTTCCATATAAGGCGTTCACAATACGCGGAACGCTGAAGATTCCATTATTAAAAGAGTTTGAATTTTGTCTTAAAATCCCAATTTGGGATAATAAATCTGGAATGGTTGATTCTAGACATTATTGGGAGATTGGTTATAGCATTTCCTTAAAGGGTTTTATAGCAGCATTAAAAAGTATTGGTTACACAATAGTCTCATCTTATGTCATAAAAAAAGATGGATTCAAAAGTTTCTTTTTACTTGAATCGGGATAAGGTTGAATTGGGAAATCACAATAAAGTCGTCCTCTTAGATTATTGTTCCGAAAAAAACCGCGGTGACGCTGCAATGCAAGTTGGTTTATTAAAATTAGTATTTCGATTTATTAAAGAGCCTATCATTTCAATTATTACTGTTTTTGGATCCAATCAATCAGGGGAATTATTACAAGAGTATGATCATTCCATAAATTGGCCCGTGAAAATTCTTGGAGGATTAAAACCCACTTATTTTCCAATAAATAATCACAAAGTAGATTCTCTTTTTCCTTTTGAATTTAAGCAAGGAATAATGTTCTTTGTGGATCTCGTGTTTCTTCTCTTGATTTCCTTGAAAATACCAATAAAGCTTATTAAATATATAGTACCACGAGGATATCATGAAACTATTGATGCAATTAATAATGCAGATCTAGTCATTTGGAACGGACGGAACTTTCGGTCGCGAAAAAATCACCTTATTGAATTTTACCGAACTCTTCATGTAGTTTTCCACCCATTGGTTTGCATTGCATTGAAAAAACCAATTGCTTGTGTTGGAGCATCTTTGTGGCATTTACATAATCCACTATCACGAATGTTAATGCGATATACCTTCAATAAATGTTTTTTTGTGTCTTTCCGTGAAGAATTATCATATAAAGAAGCACGAATTCTATTAGGAAGAGACTGTAAAACTGAATTAGCCTTATTACCAGATCTTTCATTCGCTATGTATGAAGAAGGGAAGAAGATAAAACATAATAGGGCACCAATTTCTAACAATACATATCCAAAGGTAATTGGATTTACTATCGTAGATTGGGCTGGAGATGGTTATAAAGCTCGGGAAGAATATAAAACAGCGATCAAAGATGTAATTCGTTTTTATCTTAAACATAATTCACGAATCGTAATCATCCCACAGGTAACAAAAACCTGGGAGGACAACAATGCACTTATTACCGAAATCATCAAAGATCAAAAGAATAATGAAAACATATCAATTATTATGGGTGAGCCAACTGTTGAAGAATTATTAATTAACTATTCAAAGCTCGATTTTCTAATTGCAACCAGGATGCATTCCGCCATTTTTGCCTCTTTTGTTGGAACACCGCTGGTGGTTATCTCATATGATGCAGGTGGAAAATGGAGCATTATTCAAGAGTTGGGATACCGTGATTATCTGATTAATTACTCTGATATTTCCTATGAAAAACTAATTGACAAGATAAATAATTGCTGGAGCAACAAAAATCAAATATTAACAACAATTGAGAATGAAACACGGTTTTATGCTGAAAGAGTTGAACAAAATATCCTTCGGATAATTGAAATTGCTCCAATCAGGTTGAATTAATCCAAAGGGTTTTACTATAAGGGTAAAACTATGAAAAGACTTTCAGCATTCCCTTTCCATCCAATAATTGTGGCAATTTATCCTGTCCTTGCCCTGCTATCTTTTAATATTGACCAGGTAGGGATTTGGGTGGTCTGGAGATCTCTTCTAATAGTAATCAGTGGGGCTATTATTCTTTGGGGTTTGCTGGCGTTATTCATAAAACCGTTTCAAAAAGCTGCGACAATTGCCTCCTTCATTTTGATCTTATTTTTCTCTTATGGGCAAGTACATGAGTTATTACTAAATTCCAATGGTATATTATTTGAAATTAGCCACCATAAATTTCTCGGAATGGTCTTTTTAATTATTCTAGTAATTGGAATATTAATTATCTTCCGAAAGATCCACCAATTCCAGACGATAACCACCGCCCTAAATATTATCTCGATAGCAATAATAATTTTATCGATCGTCCCTATAGTAAGTTATTCATACAACCTGCAAAAAACCAAGAATAATCTCCCGGGTAAGGAAACTACAGACATCAGCGTCAGCGGAGATGCAAAAGACTCTCCTGATATTTACTACATCATTCTCGATTCATATACTCGTGCAGATGCATTGCAACGGGATTTTAATTTCGATAATTCCACTTTTACGACAGAACTCCAAAAGCTGGGTTTTGTAATTGCAAGTTGCAGTAGAAGCAATTATGGGTTTACTGAAGTCTCCATGGCCTCCTCATTAAACTTGAATTATTTGATAGAGTTAAACCCCAAAATGCAAGCCGGGAACAGTGACCTTACCATTGCCACCGCTTTAATTCAAAACAATTATCTCAGAAGGCAGCTAAAAAATATTGGATATAAAATTGTGGCATTTGAGACGGGTTATGATTGGAATCAATGGACAGATGCTGACATGTATTTGACTCCGACTAAAAACCCTATATCAATGGCAGAACTGCAGCCATTTGAAAAAATGTTAATTCGGAGTACAGGTCTCAGGCTTGTAGCTGATACCGATAAGAATTTTCTTTCCGGCGCAGTTAGTACATTAAAATTAACCCATCACGAACCGCATGTAAAAAGAACCATGTTTATTTTAAGTTGGCTGGAAAAGATGGCATCTGTTGCAGGACCGAAATTTGTTTATGCCCATATCAACGTTCCTCATATTCCCTTCATATTTAAACCGGATGGCAGCCTGGTGGATGACCCGAATTTTTATCGTGGCCCACAGGATTACCCGGTTAATGAGCAATATTTTAAAGAAGGATATATCAACCAGATACAATTCCTGAATAATCGCATCCCTGAAATTGCGGATCAAATTATCAAGAATTCAACCAGGCCAGTGGTCATTATCATTCAGGGTGATCATGGAATTAAGGATGCTAACAGGTTGGATATTTTAAATGCTGTTTATTCCACTGGCAACAAAGTGAAAATTGATAAAGCGTTAACCCCCGCCAACACCTTTCGGATCATACTCAACCAATTCTTTAATGGGAAATACCCAATCCTTGAAAATCATAGTTATTTATCCACTTACGAGCTTCCGTACGATTTAACCTCAGTACAGGAAACAGCACCAAATTGTATAAAATAGTTCTAGCTAAATAAGATACATAATTCTATTCAATATTATCTTCAAATAATTATCACCTTTGCAGGTTATAATTTAGTGAGCAAGAAGAGATGGCTTAGATTTTGGCGTGTAATTAACAAAATTGGGTAAGAAAAAAGGTGATAGATGGAATTGTCAATAGTTATTCCGGTTTATAACGAAGGGAAGAATTTACCGCTGCTTAATGAAGCCATCCACCAAGCAATGAAGACATATAGTAAGGACTGGGAAGTGGTTTTTGTCAATGATGGTAGTAAAGATGACAGCCTCAAAGTCCTTGAAGAAATTGCAATGGCTGATTCAGCTCGGGTTCGAGTGGTGGAATTACGTCGGAACTTCGGTCAAACAGCAGCCCTAGCTGCCGGGATCGACCATGCCCAGGGAACTATCATTGTAATGCTGGATGCAGATATGCAAAACGATCCTGCTGATATACCCATGATGCTGGAAAAGATCGATGAAGGATACGACGTTGTCTCCGGTTGGCGGAAAGATCGGAAGGACACCTTTATTAACCGAACATTACCCTCAAAAATTGCAAATGGTTTGATTTCCTGGGTAACCGGTGTGCATTTACATGATTATGGTTGCACTTTAAAAGCTTACCGCCGGGAGGTGATCACCGGATTCAGGCTTTATGGGGAAATGCACCGCTTTATTCCAGTTTATGCTAATCGGTTTGGTGCCAGGATTATTGAAGTGCCTGTTCAACATCACCCTCGCATGTTTGGAAAGACGAAGTATGGGTTGGAAAGAACTGTTAAAGTCTTGCTGGACCTTTTTACAGTGAAATTTCTCATCAGCTATTCCAGTAAACCAATTTATCTTTTTGGTGGAGCAGGGATTGGATTGATGGGGATGGCAGCACTTGTTTTACTCTTCTTGTTTATTCGCAGGATCTGGTTTTTAGTCTCGGTCACACAATCACCTCTATTTCTGATCAGTGCGATAACCGGCTTAATGGGATTTCAATCTGTAATGATGGGATTGATCGCAGAATTACTAACCAGGACATACCATGAATCCCAAGGTAAACCCATCTATAATGTACGATATATAATTTCAGATCAACCTATTCCAGAACCAAAGTTTAGAAGCTGATGCGCATCCTTGTCCTTATTCATGAATATCCACCAGTGGGTGGAGGTGGCGGACAGGTCGCTGAAGATATTTGCGAGGGGTTGGTTAAGCGCGGGCATGAAGTCCGAGTAATTACAGCTCACCTGAAAGGACTGCCACCCGATGAAATTCGCTCTGGCGTCCAAGTAATACGATTACGTTCCGGGCGGAAATTTGCATACAAAGCGACATTCTCAGCGATGTTATTTTTTATCTTTGCAGGTTTTTGGTATGCTCTGTCGGAGATACGCAATTGGAAGCCGGATATTATTCATGTTCATTTCGCTGTCCCTGCGGGGGTTCTGGGTTGGTGGTTATCCATTTTCACCAAGGTTCCCTATATATTAACCGCTCATTTAGGAGATGTCCCGGGAGGGGTACCAGAAAAAACCGATAAATGGTTCCACTGGGTGGCTCCATTTATTCCCCCCATCTGGAATCGAGCTAAAAGAGTTGTTGCAGTCAGCATATATACAAAAAACCTGGCTTTGCAAAGTTACCACGTACCGATCGAAGTAATTCCCAATGGAGTTTCCACGAATGATTTCGATCCAGGATTAATATCTGTACATGAGCCGCCCAATATCATCTTTGCGGGTAGGATCGTCCCACAGAAGAATCCAATTCAGGTGATCAGGTCATTAGCCATTATCAAAGATCTGGAATGGCATGCTGTGATCATCGGGGATGGATCAATGAAACCTGAAATGGAATCAGAATCAGTTCGCCTGGGAATTAACGACCGGATCACCTTTACTGGATGGCTTACTCCAGACCAGGTTCACGAATGGTATAAAAAAGGAGATATTCTTTTTATGCCATCGTTATCCGAAGGATTACCCGTGGTCGGGGTTCAGGCATTATCCATGGGATTGGCTTTCGTGGCCGGAAAAGTAGGTGGATTTATTGATCTGGTGGAAGATGGGAAGAATGGATACTTACACTCACCTTCTGATCGAGATATGTTTTCACAATCACTCAGAATACTCCTGGAAGATCACAAACAACTCTACAAATTTCGGTTACAGAGCAGGGAAATTTCTAAAAAATTTGATCTTGAACGGATCGTGGATGCGTATGAAAAAATACTATTGGAGAGTAAAAGGTGAAGTTTATTATCCCACGTGCAATATTTGGTAATCGTGGAGACCTGGGTAGCAGGTGGGGACTACTAGCTGCACTGAAAGACCTGGGTCTGGAAAACGTCGTTGTTTTCAGAAACTATCCCGAAGATATTCCAAACTTTGGTTTTACTTCATTGCCTTATGGAAAAGCCCGAAATATTGTGCTCCCTCCGGATTATTGGAAATATTTTAGGAATTCAAATGTGATCCTATGGGCAGTAGGATTGGATCTTCAAGATGATTCGAGCTTGGCGAAGCTTGTTTACCTCTGGTTAGTATTCACACTTTACAGGTTAACAGGTATGAAGATATATTGCCTCTTCCAAGGGGCGGGACCTTTGAAAACCAGACCAGGAAAGTGGTTGGCGTCCAGAGCTCTTTCTCAAGTAAGTTTGTTCATTGCACGAGACCCTGGCACGTATAGTTTGATCGGGAATATTTCGCCCGGTACCAGAAAAATCCTTGCGCACGATGCTATCTTCCTACCCGGTTTTGAACAGCAAGCATCTAATATAACTGTGGAAGAGAACCAATTGGTAGACGAGTATATCGGGGACAAGTCCGGTGGTCCTGTAGTCGGAATAAACATCAGGCAATGGTTTCATCTGACTTCCCGAATTATTCCTTATCAGATGAACCAGGCAGCATATATGAATCAATCGCAGGAAAAGATGGACCAGCTAATTCATTCGATGGCTGAATTCATCGGAAAAATTCAAAAGGATTTCAAAGCACGAATCCTGCTTATCTCTGCTTATCAACCTAATGTGGTTCCATGGGAAGATGATCTGCCATGGCTGGAACAGTTAGCAAAACATTTCAAAGAAGACGATGGAGTCATCCTAACAGACAAACCGTTATCCATGCCGCAATATTATGCTCTCATGTCGAGATTAGACGTAATGATCGGAATGCGTCTGCATTCTTCATTGATTGCTTTACGTATGGGTGTTCCATCTCTCAATATCAGCTATACCCTGAAAGGAAGGGATATCCTGGAGTACATGGGTTTGGGGAAGAATGTTGTGGATTTGAAAGATTTTCTGCTTGACCCATCTGCTGCGATATGACAGGTTCTGTGAAGTAATTGCAAACCTTGATAAGGAACGATTGGAAGTAGCCCAGCATACCCAAAGATCAATTAAGGAGAATATGGACGTTTTGTCGACAATTATTAGGAACATCGGGAGCAGTTTATAATATACAGATCGGTAATTCTAATTCATGAAAGTGTTATAGATGGCAACTTTAGGAAATGAAACAAAAAATATCGGTAACGAGCGTATTAAGCCTTTATCTGACGAAATTGTATCCAGAGTAACAGCTCACCGTTCAGAAGCACTTCGCGGTGTTGTTCGAACAGACCCGGCTAAATTAGCACGGGATTATTTAGACTTGAATAGATCACGAGAACTGTTCCAGAGACTGGAAGCATTCCTGCCAAAAGCCGGAGGAACCATACTGGAAATGGGCAGCGGATTTGGACCTTTTGTGGCTTACTCTTCCAAATGGGGAAGACTTAATGCATATGGAATGGAACCCAATCCAATATCTGTTTCTGTCTGTCGGGACGTGCAAAAAGAAGTTGGTACACCCCACGATCATGTTGTCAGGTCTATTGGTGAAAATACACCTTTTGCTTCAAATTCGATGGATCTGGTCGTTTCATTCACAGTGTTTGAGCATGTAAATGACCCATCCAAAGTATTACAGGAAGCAATTCGTGTATTGAAACCAGGGGGGCATCTTTATTTTACCTTTCCAAACTATGGCTCATGGTGGGAAGGTCATTATGCCATTTTATGGATCCCTCATATTTCCAAACCACTGGCCAGGATATATTTACGCTTACTAGGCCGCAATCCGACCTTTGTAAATCACTTACAGTTGATTGATTATAAAAAGCTTTCTACAATGGTCGAAGATCTTGGCGCCAGGGTGGAAGTGCTGGATTATGGTGAGAAAATTTGGGAACAACGGCTTCGTTCAATTGGAATTGAAGATTATGCCCAACTTGGAACCCTTAAAAAATGGGTAAAAATCCTGCATAGGCTTCGCCTGATAGATCTGGTAATTTGGTTGGGTAAGCGGGCTCATTGGGAAACTCCTTTCGTGTTGATACTAAAGAAGAATTAAACCATGCAAGACAAAAGAAATTACTGGCTGGAAGAGACAAAGAAATTCACATGGAAACACGCTCGAATATTATTGATCGCTGAAGAAATCAACCGAAATCCTGATATTCAATCTGTATTAGATCTTGGGGCAGGAGAAGCTTTGCTTTTTCAGCTTTTGGATCCACGGATTAAATACAGAGGATTAGATATTGCCGGAGAAAAAGGTGGTTCTAAAAGTCAGCCACCTGTGGATTTCTTTGATTTTGACAATCTCGCTATAGGCGAGGAAGTCCGAGGAATTCCTTATGATTGTGTAGTTATCTCAGGTTTGTTGGAATATCTTGATAACTGGGAAGAATTAATCGAAAAGGTTATTAATGAATGGCTTAAACCAGGTGGGATATGCCTGGTCAGTTTTATTAACTCAAGCAGTTATGAACATAATGCCCTGGTAAAAGAGCACCCTCAGTGGAGGAATAAATTCCAATTAGAAACCATTCTAAAAGATCTGGACCGGTTGGGGCTTAAAATAGATATTGTGTTTCCAATATTTTGGGGAAGTAAGAGTTGGCTTCGGCCGGTGATCCGATTATGGGCTTCATATGCCATTTCTCGAAAAAATTTTTTGTCCATGGATAAATCCTGGGTGAGGCAATACCTTTGCCTTACACACTCCATAAAGACATATGAAAAATAAAACAGATTACTTGCAAGCTGCCTTAAAACTACTCAGGTTCGTTCTACCGGCGATTTTAATTTTATGGCTGATATCCAAGGTGGATTGGAAAACCGTACTACCACTGATCAAACAGATCTCCTGGTTTACAATAGCTGGTTCAGCGATTTTATTTTTTTGTTCTCATTTAATTTTTGCTTTCAGATGGCGTTATCTACTACAAATAAAAAATATCTCCATACCATATATAAAATTGCTTGGATATGTATTTATTAGCATTTTTGTATCCAATTTTCTACCAACTACAATTGGTGGTGATGTTGTGAAAATGGTTGGTGTAGCAAAAGACAGGGAAAATGATAAAAGCTTGGCTGCAGCATCTGTTGTGGCAGACCGTTTATATAATCTGGCCGGGATGGCCGTTCTGCTTCCAGCTGCAATCGCCATTATAGGTTCCCAGGTTGGGTTGTTTCATAGTTCGACCAATTCAGGATTTACCTCATCAGCTGTGGGTATACTTCCCTGGATTAAAACTGCATGGTTAAAAGTAATTAAACTATGGGATTCAGCAAAAGAATGGTTTACTTCTCCGGGGTGCATCATCTATTCACTTATCCTATCGATACTCTCTGTCAGTTTTAATTTTGGCGCTTTTTGGTTAATCCTGAAAGGACTTGGAATCAATATCTCATATTGGCAGGCGATGTCTGTATCAATCCTCTCCTACTTTGTTGCTTTAATACCTGTCGCTATCAATGGACTAGGTGTTCAAGAAAGCAGTATTACATATTTATTGGTGAGCCTTGGGGCAGGGACTGACCAGGCGATCGCCGCAGCATTTATGATCCGTATCGTGACATTAGCGGTAAGTTTACTCGGCGGTGTATGGTTGATTTTGGGTGCTAAGGATTTGTTAACCCTGGCACGTAAAACGCAATATGAAAAATCCACATTAGATGGCAGAGTCGAATGATTAGTAATATGTTCACAGGATTAAGACTAAATTTGTGGAAGATTTTAACCCAACTGGCAGCCTTATGGATTTCGTATAAGGCAATTATTGATCTTCAATCTTTACCTCCCAATTCAATGAAATGGAAGGTAATCTTTTATATTCTTTCTTTCACTATCGTCCTGCTGAATGCAGTTCTTTTTACTGGATTGTTTACCAGGTTTGGAGAAGTAATCCGAACACGGATTACGAAATTACCTATCAACGTAAAAATCATTACAGCCTGCATACTTAATATTTTTCCCGGATTATTCTTTATCTATATAGAGTGGGGCAGTTACTTTAGCGGAGCATACTTCCGGTTTGTAACATACCTCTTAGTGAGTATTCTTACAGCATTGTTGTTATTCCAGGCAGACAATCAAATGGAAGACTATCCAGGGGTTCGTACTCAGTTTTGGAATATCCGCTTTTATTTTTTCAATAGTGGTGAATCTATCCGGGGTAAGAATTACTCCATTTTCACTTTCATGGTCCGAAGGCAACCGGTTTTATGATTATTCTCTGACATTTGCCAAGAATTTATATATTTATGCCGGAGATTTACATGTTCCCTATTTTTCTCCAGGTCGGTATGCACTCTGGGGGTCATTATTTCTAATTCCCGGTTTGCCTATCTGGGCACACAGGTTGTGGGATGCATTTCTGTGGGGGTTTATGCCACTGTTACTCAGCGGACTTCTGACACGTAAAATTCAAAATAAGTTATTGAAGTGGGGAGTAACACTATGGGGGGCACTGTTCATCATGCAAGGACCGGTTTACCCTCATTTACTGGTTCCGATGATCTTTTTGGTATTGTTCTTGTGGTCAGATAAATTATGGGTGAAGCTAGTGGTGGGGGCAGCCATCAGCTATTACGCCGGGATCAGCAGGTGGACCTGGGCATTACTCCCGGGGACATGGCTGGTCATATTTGATTTGATCGTCGAATATCCAAACCGGAATGGAAGTTGGATCAAGAAACTTGTTCCAACAACACTATTGGGGTTGGCAGGAATTCTACCCGGCGTACTTGGATCCTGGGGGAGCGTACTTTTTCCGGAACAAAGCTTTGCCACAACTCAACCCCTGCTTCTTTATCGGCTGCTTCCAAATTCTACTTATGGTGATGGAATACTGCTTGGAGCGTTATTGGTCTTTGCACCTTTGATCGCAATTCTGGCCTGGTTGATAAGCAGTGCAAAATGGAAAGTGAATAAATTAGCATTAGCAGCAATAATCGTATCGATGGGAGGCTTTTTGGTGTTCGGTTTGGCAGCAAGCACAAAAATAGGAGGCGGTTCAAACCTGCACAACCTGGATATGTTTATTTTGACATTGGTATTCCTGGCGGTTCTCGCAATTACCCAATTGCATCCCCAGTTGGAGCCAATGCAAATCAAAGTACCCCAATGGATGCTAGTTGCCCTGATTATTACCATGATCATCCCCGGTTGGATCACTTACCGAAGTGGTGGTTTTGCTGAACCCATTAATCAGGAATTTGAAAGCAGAAGCTTAATCACAATCAGAGAGGAAGTAGATAAAGCTAAAGGGCTTGGGGAAGTATTATTCATTGATCAACGCCAGTTATTAACTTTTGGATATATCAAAGATGTTCCATTGATTCCTGAATATGAAAAGAAATATATGATGGATCAGGCTATGGGGAATAATGCTCAGTATTTTGAGCAGTTTTACACAGATTTAAAGAATAAAAGATTCAAGTTGATCATTAGCGATATTCAAAAAACAAATAAACAAAAGCAGGAGGAAGCCTTTAGTGAGGAGAATAATGCATATGTCAAAAGGGTTTCAAAAGAGCTTTTAAACTATTATGTCCCAATTGCTACGATTAAGAAACTTGGTATCCAATTACTTGTTCCCAAGTAAACTGAATTATTAAATTTATGATCAACAATCATAATTCCTTGAGCGGTTAAGATGGCAGTAAAGATGAGAGATCAAAAGTGATCATAAAATGAACTATATTGAAATAATCTTTTTAATAATATCGATATTTTTTTTGTGCATAATTTTTTCGAAATTATTTACAAAGTTTCATTTTGTTGGTGCAATATTATCCTGGATTTATCCAATTTATATATCAATAACCCACCTCAGTCAATTCTTAACTGTTGATGAATATAAAATTATTCAAGAAGTATATTTATTAGCCAATTCGAATATGCGAGTTTGGTCAAAAGGAGCCATGCGGACTTCTTATACTCTCCTTGGACCTTTTGGAACTCTTGTTCGTAAGCTACCCGGCATTAATGAATCTTATGGATTATCCATTTTAAAGTGCTTACACTGGTTTGGGGGTTTCTTAATTCTTGTTTGTATTTACCTGGTTGTTTCTAAATATTTCATACCTAAAAGCAGTAAAAATATATTCGTGGTACTTTTTCCATGGTTGGTCTTGATTATGCCAGCAACGGTAACAAGTTTAAAAATATTCAATTATGATCTTTATGCAATGGTTTTTGCAGTATTATCGTTCGTTTTGATCTTAGCAGCCATAAAAGAAAAATCCAAACTTCTTGCTTATTTTGCTGTACTATTCGCTTATCTTGGGGCGCAGGAAAAATTAAATGCTGCTCCCTTTCTATTGGTGACGATCGTTATATTAGGGTGGTTAAGTTGGCAAAAAAAGAAAAGGGTTGTGGATCTACTTGTGGGAATCACCACAGGATTTCTCTTTTCTTTAATGGTTGGCATCGTTTGTTTTGCTATTGTATTTATCGTCCGGCATGGGAATGTCTCTAATGAGTATTGGCATGGTATAGCAGAACCTCTTGGTTTATGGGTTTACCCAATACTAATGTCAGTCATACCCATGGAATTACCAGGCCCTTTTTTTTCTCCGGGACTTTTTAATTCTTTAATTCTCCCACTAATCTCATTGAGTTTATGCTTTATTAGTTCCATCTTCCTATGTTATTTAGATTATGTTGTTCTTGCTAGATTTTCAAAACATCGCGTGAGGTTTTCACAATTCAGCAGTAGAACAATATTAATATTATTCCTTGTAATACTATGTCTAGGAATTTTTGGCACTTATTTTGTTCAAGCCTATTGGGCTCCTTACAGTCCTTTATTGCAAGGTGAATTTCACGCATTTTCCTCTATGAATAATGTAACTTATCATTTTAGAGCATTCTCAAATATTCAGCACTTATTCTATTCCTTATCGTATTCATGCTCTATTTTTATTAATGCCATACCTACAGTTTATTGGTTCATATTAGGGTTATGGTTTTATTTGCTTTCCATCCAAGACTATATCGAAAAATTTACAATGGAAATACTTGTTATAGACTCGATGCTGTTACTTGCAATGGCTTTCCCTATAGTTTTTGGCTTATTCCAATTACCACCTGGAAATAAATATTTCAATATTGGTCTGTTATTTCTATCGATCGGGGTATTAATTATAATTATTCACGCATATTTATCCCTTCCTATCAAGATAAACCAAATATATAAATATGCTATGAATTTTATTCCATTGTTAATTTTGGCTGAATTGTTGCCATTCGGACCATTATATGGTGGTTTTCAGCCTATTTGGTCTACATACCCTGATCCAATTGAACCAAAGATAGGACAAGTCAATCCTTCCTGGGTCGGTTACGGTGAAGAAGCAATGATTGTGGGAAAACAAATAGTTGATAATTGTAAAGAAAGTAAACTTGAGTTGGAGCCAGGTAGTTCTTGTAAAGATTTACGGCTATATATCTATGCTGGTGATTGGTTGGGTGGCGACGAATTTATCAACATTGTTCGTTTTCCATTCCCCAAAACGCCTATATTGAAAAGTATTAATTCAAAAGAAAACCTTGCAAATTACACATACACTCGCAATGATTATTATCTAATCATGCGGTCAACAGCCATAAAAGGTTATGGTTTCCCGTATGGGTTGAAACCCGTTTTTGTGGCCTCCGGCAGAGGATTTATCAATGGATGGGCTTTTCGAGGGGATCAATTATTAGAATCTGGTTTCATGTTCTATAATCCATAGTATAAAATATTGTTTTAAATGATTGACCAATTATCCATAAATCATAAAAACTTTACTGATTTTAATTATCATTTTGTCATAGTTTTCAAGAATATTATTATTTAGCTTTACAGTATTTTGTTATAACAAAACCGGGTAATCAATATCAATTATCTTTTATATAAAATAATTATTCCGTTCGGTCATTGAGGATAAATCTTGAAAAGAATACTTCGATTTGATTTTATTGCTCCGGTTATATTACTCATAATGGCAGGATTAACCTACGGTTTATTTATAAGGGGTTTAGGTCTTTATTGGGATGATTTTCCATATACATGGTTTGGGCATGTTCTTGGCACCAGCCATTACAATAAAGTTTTTTATGATGAGCGCCCGCTACTGACCATCCTCTACAATCTCACAGCTCCAATTTTTGGCGAAAATATTCTTGCCTGGCAGATATTTGCAATCATAATGCGCTGGTTATCTGCTCTATGTGCTGGTTGGCTTATCCGATTAATCTGGCCGGAAAAAAAAGAAGCTGCTTTTATTGCGTCATTGCTATTCCTTGTTTATCCCGGTTTCGGTCAACAATGGATCTCCACAATATATAGCCGCGGCTACATCCTCTTGAGTTTTTTCTTGCTCTCTTTAGTCTTCATGGTCAAATCGCTGCAAAACCCGCGAAAGTATTTCTTATTGATGGGGTTATCAGTTATTTTTGGGGCATTGGCATTATTTAGTACTGAATATTATTACGGTTTGGAGTTGGCACGCCCGGTGATCATCTGGATCATCATCAGTAGAATTCCCGGAACATTGACCACAAGATTAAAAAGTATCTTATTACACTGGTCTCCTTATTTGGTCAGTGCATTGGCATATGGCATCTGGAGGGGGCTGATAGTGCAATCTACCTTGTATGATGTGAGTATCACCCGGACATCAAGCGGGGGAATACCAGGCTTATTATTGAATCTAGTCGTCAGCATGATTACCAATGCATATAAAGGAGGGATACAAGCCTGGATTCAAATATTCTCCTTTCCTCCGGTTCAGAAATGGCAACAACAAGTTTACATTAACTTTTTTATTCTTATCATCATAATAACTATCCTTTTCGCGGGTATTGGTTGGAAATACTTATCATCTAAGGCTGATCACAAGTTGTCTGTCAAGTTTTGGGTACATTGGCAAATTCAATTTGTGATTCTGGGGTTAATCATGTTGCTTGTCGGAAGTCTTCCGATGTGGGTGGCAAACCTCCCTTTTGATCTCATATTTCCATACAACCGTTTTATGCTCGTTATGATACTTGGCTCTGCCTTATTTTGGACAGGAATCATTTATTCGATACGATACAAATTAATAAGGATCTTGGTGTTATGTGTTATGGTCGCCCTTTCAGTCGGATGGCACTATCAAACAGCCAACGATTACCGGATTGAATGGAATCAGTTTACATCCTTCCTACAACAAATAACATGGAGAATTCCGGGGATGAAACCTGGAACTATGCTGGTTGCTTATGAATTACCATTTCGCTATTACAGCGATAACTCTCTTACTGCGCCGATCAATTGGACTTATGCACCAGGTTACAAGGGAGGAAACCTGCCTTACGTATTTTTGTATTTGACTGTGAGGGAAAATGGTGTATTGAAACAGTTGGATGATGGTATTGAAATAGAACAGGAATACCGCTCACTTGTATTTTTCGGTAATACGTCAAATATGATCGTTCTATACCAACCCGAAAAGGGATGTTTACGTGTACTCGATAAAATATTTACCGGTGCGGAAACAATTCCTAATTTTAAAGATCCCCTCCCTAAAGCGATTGCATTATCCAACTTGGATCGGATCATTTCTGATCCTGAGGTTCCTGCTCGTCCAATTCCTGAATTTTTTGATCAACCCCATGTAAAACCATGGTGTTATTATTTTGAGAAAGCAGAGTTGGCTAGGCAGGTGGGTGATTTTATGAAAATTTCAGATCTATGGGAACAAACAAAAGAGCAATCTCTGGTACCTGATGAAATATCGGAATATTACCCATTCATCGAAGGTTTAGGCATTCAAGGTAAATTCGCAGAGGCTATTGAACTTTCGCGTAAGGTAAATGAAAAGAAGAAATCTTTGCACAATGGTTTGTGCCAGATATGGGACAGGGTCGAAAATGGAGCAAATGTTTCGATTATGGATAGAACCTTAATTGATGAACATAAAATAGCACTACGATGTGGTCAATAAGTTATATATCTTTTACTTGTCCAGGAAATCAACCCCAAAGGTCTTCCAAATAGTTTTCCTTGATTTTCTCTATTATCTCAAATATACTTGTTTCATCCTACGTAAAAGGAAGAGATTTGAAAAAATACCTGCGATTAGATTTTATGGCGCCCTGGTTTCTGCTATTAATCGCCGGATTAACCTATGGATTATTAATCAAAGACCTGGGTCTTTACTGGGATGATTTTCCATATACCTGGTTCGGGCATGTTCTTGGAACAACTCAATTTTATAAAGTTTTTTATAACGAACGCCCCCTATTATCTGTCTTATACAATATTACTGCCCCGATATTTGGCGAAAATATTCTAGGCTGGCAGGTTTTTGCCATCCTCCTACGTTGGTTGAGTGCCTTATGCGTGGGCTGGATAGTCCGTTTAATCTGGCCGGATAAAAAAGAGGCTGCTTTTGTTGTCTCACTGCTCTTCCTGGTCTATCCGGGGTTTGGGCAACAATGGATCTCGACAATCTATAGCCGTATATTCATTCTTTTGTGTTTTTTCCTGCTTTCGCTTGGATTCATGGTCAAATCATTGCGAACTCCCCAAAAATACTTTGTTTTTCTGGGATTATCGCTTTTGTTTGGAACAATTTCACTTTTGGGGTCAGAGTATTTTTTCGGGTTGGAATTAGCACGTCCAATCATTATCTGGATCGTCATTAGTACAGCGCCTGAATCAATAAAGCTAAGATTAAAAAGAAGCATTTTGCATTGGTTGCCATATTTTACCGTGGTGATGATATTTGTCGTCTGGAGAGCTTGGATAGTAAAGTCTTCGCTTTATGATGTGAATGTTACTGACGCATCAAATACGGGAATACCTGGATTGTTGTGGAACCTGATATCAAACTTGGTCTCAAATGCATATAAGGGGGGCATACAGGCCTGGATTCAGGTATTTTCTTTACCCCCTATTCAGAAATGGAATCTATTAGTAAATTCTATTATGCTGTTATTAATTTCGGGGGAAATTTGTTTAATAGCCTGGTTTGGTTGGAAATACTTGAGGTCAAAAACTGATCATATGATGTCTTCCAAGTTTTGGGATAATTGGCAAATTCAATCTATGATCCTTGGCTTAATCATGTTGTTAGTCGGAAGCCTTCCGGTTTGGGCAGCAAAATTACCTTTTGATCTCATCTTTCCATACAACCGTTTTATGCTTGCTATGATGCTTGGCTCTGCCCTCCTTTTGACGGGAATCATTTATATGATCAGATACAAAATAGCCAGAATAGGGCTGATTTGTGTCATTGTTGCTTTATCAGCTGGATGGCACTTTCAAACAGCTTACAGATACCGCTCAGAGTGGAGACAGTTGGGGACATTCCTACAACAATTGACCTGGAGAATTCCGGGGATGAAACCTGGAACCATGTTAGTCGCATATGAATTACCATTTCAGTATTACAGTGATAATTCCCTTACTGCACCAATCAATTGGACGTATGCCCCAGATTATAAGAAAGGCAACCTACCATATGCATTATTCTATTTGACAGTAAGGGAAAATAGCGTTCTGAAACAGTTGGATTCTAATATTAATATATTCCTTAAATATAGGGCGGTAGAATTTTACGGTAATACTTCTGATATGATCGTTCTTTACCAGCCTGAAACTGGATGTTTACGAGTTCTCGACGAAAAATACTCAGGACAGGAAACAATTCCAAATTATGATTCGCCTAGTACAAAAGCTATTGCATTATCCAACTTGGATAGGATCATAACCCATATTGATAATCCAGCTCTTCCAATTCCAAATTACTTCGATCAACCAAATAGTAAGCCATGGTGTTATTACTATGAAAAAGCAGAGTTGGCGCGACAGGTGGGAGATTACGGACAAATTGTGAGCTTGTGGGAACAGGCTACTAATATGTCATATAAACCATCGGAAGCCGCAGAATACCTTCCATTTATTGAAGGATTCGGCTTTCAGGGAAAACTGGAAGAGATGGTATTATTGATCCAATCAGCCATAGACCAGAAACCATCCATTCGGAAAAGTATTTGTAAAATATGGGGTAGAATAGAAACTACGAAAACTATTAGTACCTTTGATAGATCCTTTTTAGCTGAGCAAAAAATCGAGTTAAGATGCAACCAATAAATATATCTGCAATTGTGAAAGACAAACCAAATTGCTCAATAGTTGTCCCAGTTTATAACTCTGAAGAGTCTTTACCTATTTTAGTTTCCCGGATCGAAAATGTGATGTCGGAAATTGCTAATCAATATGAGCTGATCCTGGTAAATGATGGTAGTCGTGATAAAAGCTGGGATGTGATCCTCGGATTAACGAGTAAATATTCATGGATTCACGCGATCAGTCTGATGCGGAATTCAGGTCAACATAATGCCTTGCTTTGTGGAATCCGGGCTGCCAAATACGAAATCATTATTACCCTCGACGACGACCTGCAACAACCCCCTGAAGAGATTCATAGACTCTTGGCAAAATTTTACGAAGGATATGATGTGGTCTATGGATCGCCCAATAAGTTACCACATGAATTCTGGAGAAATTTTTCCTCCAAGATTCACCAAAAGGATCATGGCGTATGTAATGGGAATACCAAATGTGATCAATATTGGTCCATTTCGAATATTTCGGACAGACTTGCGGAAAGCATTTGCAAATTATCAGAGTCCAAATGTCATAATAGACGTCCTGCTATCATGGGCAACCACAAAATTTGCCGTAACACCAGTGGATGAACAACCAAGGATGTATGGAAAATCAAATTATACTTTCACAAAATTGGCTTCTGCTGCATTTCTTGTACTAACCGGCTACAGCACTGTACCTTTACGCTTTGCCAGTATGCTCGGTTTTGCAGTTACCCTCTTTGGAGTAGCTGTCTTTTTATATGTAACCACGATTTATATTCTTCAAGGTAGCTTACCCGGTTTCCCCTTTCTGGCATCTATCATCACTATCTTTAGCGGAGCGCAACTTTTCACACTAGGAATTATTGGTGAATATATTGGGAGTATCTTTAACCGTTCGACGGATCGCCCGCCGTATGTGATAAACCAGGAAATTGGAGGAAATAA
This sequence comes from uncultured Chloroflexia bacterium, assembly GCA_963827895.1. GTDB lineage: Bacteria > Chloroflexota > Anaerolineae > Anaerolineales > Anaerolineaceae > PNON01. Next base: position 478,593 of record CAWHCY010000017.1, read on the forward strand.
ATAACCTTTATGAAATGTGTGGTTTTACAACCTTCATATATACCCTGGCGAGGCTACTTTTACCAGATCAAACAAGCTGATCTCTTTATTTTTTATGATGATATCAAATATGATAAACATGGCTGGAGAAACAGAAACCGAATTCGAACAGATACAGGTCGCAGGTGGTTATCCATTCCGGTTTATTCAAAAGGTGTCGAAACAAACCATACCAAAATTAATGAGATCAAGATCTGTTGGACGAAAGCGTGGGATAAATCACACTGGTCTTTAATTAAACAAGAATACGAAAATGCACCTTTTTTTGATCAATATAAAGATGTAATCAGCGGTTTTTTTCAAAGTCACCCAATACTTTTATCTGATTTTGACATTGAAACTACGATCAGTCTCACTCGTTTGATGGGAAACAATCATACACAATTCATGAAAACATCTGAGTTAGAAGGAATCACTGGTACGAAGACTGATAGGTTAATCCAAATCCTTCAACGCGTAGGAGCAGATGAATATCTTTCAGGACCGTCAGCAAAAGATTATGTGGAACAGGAGAAATTTGATGAAGCAGGAATAAAAGTCGAATATGCCAGTTATGATTTTCCAGTATATCCTCAACTTAATGCTTTATTTGATCCACAATTATCGATTATTGATCTTTTATTTATGACTGGGCCACGATCTATGGAGTATTTCTAGTGACTAATTCTTTTAATCTAACCCCGATTCATGATTATTTTGTTAAAACCCTGAAAGAGCACGGACCAACTGCTAAAGGTGTTGACTATAACTCTGCTCTCGCGCAGGAGAAACGTTTTGACCAATTGATGAAAGTGATTGAACCAAATCTGAGATTTTCGTTTTTAGATTTTGGATCAGGTTATGGGGCAATGTATGATTATATGGTTTCTCGTGGGCACAAATTGACTTACTATGGATTAGATATAGTTCAAGAAATGGTAGATGAAGGTTATCGTTTACACGATGGTGATTCTGATTGTATGTTCTATACTACCGAAAAAGATATCCCATTAGTGGACTACTCAGCAGCGAGTGGCACGTTCAATATGAAATTAGAAGCAGATAATAAAAGCTGGACAGATCTTGTTATTGATTGTATTTCTGTCATGGACAAGCATAGCACCAAAGGTTTCTCATTTAATATGCTCACCAAATACTCGGATCCGGCATATATGAAACCCCAATTGTATTATGCTGATCCTTGCTTCTTTTTCGATTATTGTAAGCTTCACTTTTCAAGAAATGTTGCATTACTTCACGATTACACCTTGTATGATTTTACTATCTTAGTCCGGAAAGATTTACCATAATGACCTTTAATAAGGATAATCTATGGTTGATAAATTTGTATTAGTAACTGGTGGGGCAGGTTTTATTGGTGTAAACCTGGTTAATAGGTTACTTACCAGTAAAGATCAAGTAGTAATTAACTTGGATAAGCTTACATATGCAGGGAATTTAGAATCCCTTAATGAATTGTCGACAAATCCTAATCATCTTTTTATTCAGGGAGATATCGGTAATAGAGAATTGGTCAGGTATCTTTTAACACAATATAAACCCAGGGCAATATTTAATCTGGCAGCAGAATCACATGTGGACAGATCAATAGTTGATGGAGCTTCTTTTTTACAGACGAATGTTTTGGGAACATACAACCTTTTAGATGAAGCACGAAACTATTGGCAAAATCTCGATATTGAGAAGAAACCATTGTTTAGGTTTATTCATGTTTCAACCGATGAAGTATATGGCTCATTGGGAGAAACTGGAAAATTTACCGAGACCTCAAGGACATTGCCGAATTCACCATATGCAGCTTCAAAAGCAGCCAGCGATCATTTTGTAAGAGCATTTTTTCACACTTATGGGTTTCCAACAGTAACGACGAATTGTTCCAATAATTATGGACCTTTCCAATTTCCCGAAAAATTAATACCGTTAATCATCAATAATGCTTTGGACGGGAAATCGTTACCGGTCTATGGGGATGGGGCTAATGTGCGGGATTGGATCTATGTTGAAGATCATTGCGCTGCTTTAGAATTAATCATGGAGAAAAACCGACCCGGAGAAGTCTACAATATAGGCGCAAGTGATGAAAGAAAGAATATTGATGTTGTTAGAATGATCTGTTCCATTCTGGATGAACTGAAACCTGCTTGGACAAATGAAAAATTAGCCGGGCGTGGATTAAAACAGTATTCGGATCTGATCTATTTTGTACCAGATAGGCCTGGTCATGACCGTAGATATGCTATTGATTCTTCCAAGATTAAAAGGGAGATTGGCTGGAGTCCAAAAGTCAGTTTCGAAGATGGGTTGAAGCTATCTGTAAAATGGTATCTTGATCATCCTGAGTGGGTGGAACATGTAAAGAGTGGAGAATACAAAGAATGGATATATAAAAATTATTCATGGCGGTTGGAGGAAAAACAATGAAAGGTGTAATTCTCGCCGGTGGACAGGGTACCCGACTTTACCCATTAACCAAGGCTACAAACAAACACTTATTGCCGGTTGGCCGGGTTCCAATGATCTTTCATGCTGTAAAACAGCTGGTTGATGCAGGAATCAATGAAATTATGGTTATTACCAGTACAGAGAATATGGGTGACCTGGTACGGTGTTTGGGAAGTGGAGAAGATTTCGATTGTACTTTCAGCTATCGTGTGCAAGAAAAACCTCTCGGAATCGCGCACGGATTATCCTTGGCCAGTAGTTTTGCATGCAGTGAAAAAGTTGTGGTCATACTTGCTGATAATATATTTGGTAGCAGTATTAAGCAAATAGTAGAAAATTTTTCAAAACAGAAAGAAGGGGCAAGGGTAGTGCTAAAGAAGGTAAGCGATCCGACCCGTTATGGAGTTGCTGCCCTAGATGAAAAGCAGGTCATGTACATTGAAGAAAAACCGAAAGAACCACCTTCAGATTTTGCGGTGGTCGGCCTGTATTGTTATGATGAGAAAGTGTTTGATATCATACATAACCTTAAATATTCAGACAGAGGTGAATTGGAAGTGACATCCCTCAATAATGAATATATAAAATTACATCAAATGGAATATGAAATATTTGATGGTAAATGGATGGATGCTGGAACGCCAGAATCTTGGTTCGAAGCGAATAGAATATTTTTTGAAAGTGAATGAGGGTAGGCATATGACAGGTTTATCTTATGAGGAAATCAGAGATTTCTGGACTAAACAAGCGAAACAACATGGACAATCTTATATTGCGTCGTGGTCTGATCAGTCAGCTATTGATTTAGAGATCCGGACGATTCTCAACTGGTTAGAGGATGGCGATAAAGTCTTAGATGTGGGTTGTGCAAATGGATTTTCAACCCTTGAATTTGCTGCAAACAAGAACATAGAAATAAAAGGGTTGGATTATATTCCTGAAATGATTCAAAATGCCAAGAGTAATCTGGTTGATTTTGAGGGAAAACTTAAGGGAAGAGCTTGTTTTGATGTAGGTGATATTACACATCTCACAGAAACGGAAAATTCATTTGATAAAGTAGTCGTTATCCGTGTGGTGATCAACCTATTTGATTGGGAAACACAGAGGAAAGGACTTCGAGAGCTCCCCCGAATGGTGAAACCGGGTGGTCTTTTACTGCTTTCTGAAGCAACTCTGCAAGGGTGGCAAAATATGAACCATTTCCGAAATGAATGGGGATTAGCAGATATACCAATGCCATCATTTAACCATTACCTTGATCAGAATCTGGTTATTGAAGCCATGAAGCCTGAAATGGAGTTGGTAAAACTTGACAATTTTTCTTCCAGTTATTACGTGGGAACTCGGGTATTTAAAGTCCTGCTCAGCCAGGCTTTGGGTGGAAAAGTGAATCCTGCTAATCCGGATATGGACTGGAATAAATGGTTTTCCAAGCTTCCGCCAGTTGGAGATTTTGGTACCCAAAAGTTATTCGTTTTCAAAAAAATAGAGTGATCAACAAACCTTGAGGTTTTATGGAAAACATACCATTTAACAGGCCCTTCTATACGGGGAAAGAACAGCAGTATATTCAAAGTGCATTGGTAACTGCCAAGCTTTCAGGAGATGGAGAATTTACAAAGGCTTGTCATGCTCTATTGGAAGGTGAGCTGGGTGTAAAAAAAGTATTAATCACTACATCATGCACCCATGCCCTGGAGATGTCAGCGATATTATTGAACATTCAGCAAGGTGATGAAGTGATCATTCCTTCATTCACGTTTGTATCAACGGTGAATGCTTTTGTTCTAAGAGGCGCAAAGCCAGTTTTTATTGATATTCGACCAGATACGTTAAATATGGACGAGACAAAGATCGAGTCGCTGATCACTGATAAAACCAAAGCCCTAGTTCCAGTCCATTATGCCGGAGTTGGCTGTGAAATGGATGCAATTCAGACAATTGCAGATAAACACAACTTGAAGATTGTAGAAGATAATGCACATGGTCTATTTGCCAAGTATAAAGGAAAATACCTTGGGACTTTTGGATCCATGGCAACGCAGAGCTTCCACGAAACCAAGAATTTTACCAGTGGTGAAGGCGGTGCTTTACTTATCACTGATCCAGAATTGATCGACCGTGCAGAGATCATAAGGGAAAAAGGAACCAACCGGAGCAGGTTTTTTCGTGGTCAGGTGGATAAATATACATGGGTGGATATAGGGTCCAGTTATTTACCCTCAGAATTACTAGCCGCATTTTTGCTGGCTCAGCTGGAAGGTCGTAAGGACATTCAGGACCGTAGAAAAAAAATTTGGGAATATTATGACTTACAGCTGAATGCTTGGACTGAAGAAAATAATATTCGCCGTCCATTGGTTCCTGCCTATGTTGAACAACCTTATCATATGTATTATTTATTACTTCCAGATCTTCAGAGTAGGACAGCATTTATCAAACACATGAAAGATCAAGGAATAATGTGTGTTTTTCATTATCTTCCATTGCATTTATCGCCGATGGGAATAAATTTTGGAGGGAAGCAAGGCGATTGCCCGGTAACAGAGATGATGAGCGACCGCTTGGTTCGATTACCTTTCTACAGCGGAATTTCCACTGAAGATCTCCAGCGAGTGGTCAAAGCTGCTACAACTTTTAAAGCTTAATGGTCGGAGTATATGAATTTTGAATATCTTTTGCTTCGTTTCATCCGGCGTAACTTGCCGGAAAAAGTAGTTAAAACTCTTCTCCGTAAAAGACTGATTATCAAACCGGGTTTGGAGACCCGGGAACCTCGAAAAGCTGTTGAAAGGTATCAAGCATTATTAAAAGAACATAGCCTATCTTTTACGGGTAAGAATGTTCTGATTTTTGGATACGGGGGGAGCCTGGCTGTTGCAGTTGAATTACTTCGTTCGGGCTGCGCACACGTAACAGTATGCGATCTCTTCCCCCCTGTGAATAGACATATTGATGATTCTCTCCTTCCTGAGTATTCACTATACCTGGAGATCAATGCAGATTTGGTGGTTCCAAAACCAGAATGGATCACAGTCTTTCACGGAGACATACGGACAGTTCCCGATTCTATTCGATTGGGACCTTTTGATTTGATTGTAAGTTCCTCTGTTTATGAACACCTTGATGATGTTGATGGTATTACTGCAGCCTTAAGCAGGCTCATGAAGCCATCCGGTCATTCTGTGGCATATATCGATCTGCGGGACCACTATTTTAAGTTTCCTTTCGAAATGCTGTGTTACAGCAAAACAATATGGAAAAAATGGCTGAACCCAACCAGTAATTTGAACCGGTATCGAATTTGGGATTACAGGAATATCTTCAATCGATATTTTAAAGATAACCAGATCATTATTTTGGAGCGAGATCTGGACCACTTTAATGAAGTAAAGAATCGTATCAGGCAGGAATTTAAATCGGGGAACGAAAGCCAGGATAGCGTAGTAAGTATTGTGGTTTTATCCTCACTAACTATCCGCCAAGACGATTGAGAATGACTACGATAGTTGATAAAGTTCGCAGTTTTTTTCAAAGAAATAGCAGATTGATAGTAGTCAACCTCATTCTTGTTGGTATCTTCTTCCCCATTACATATTTACAAGTCGTCATGTATGAACAAAGTGATTATCTTGCACATATTAATGTTGCCAGGTATATACTCACAACAGGAAAATTATCTTCCGAAGGTTCGGCGGTACCCCATCCATTGAATGCCTTTGGGATGATATTTTATCATCTGGTCTTTGGGCTTTCTCTAGAATATGGAGAAATAGTAGTAATACTATTAAGTTATGGTTTACTTGGAAATATCCTATTTTCCCAAATAAAAAAGATAACAGATTTTCATGAGGATTGGAAAAGTATGATAATTTCTTTTGGAATTATCATCGCTGGACCTTTATTCTTATTGGTAGGGATTGACCAAAAGTTTTATTTTGGATATCCCGGTTTTGCTTTATATCATAACCCCACAATTCTCATACTCCGCCCGTTTGCTATACTTCTGTGGCTCATAATCTTAAAATACTCTTTTTCCAAAATAAATACAGGGATTGGAATATTCTTAGGTATTCTGCTGGTAATTCTTTCAACACTGGCAAAACCCAGTTATACAATTTGTGTTTTACCGGCAATAGGGTTGGTTTTATTATGGCGGAAAATCCGTGGTCAAACTATTAACTGGTGGTTTGTACTCTTCGGGTTATTTATTCCGGCTGTCATTGTACTGCTCTGGCAATATCAACTAGCTTTTTTAGGAGCTCGAGATTCCAGCATCATCCTTGCTCCTTTCAAAGTAATTCGATGGATGAGCCACAAAATTGTAATAAAATTTCTTCTTTCAATCATATTCCCTTTGAGTGTCTCCATAATCTATTTAAAGAGAGTCATTCATGATAGATCTATGGTGATAGCCTGGGTAATATTTGGTATCGGAGCATTCTACGGATATTTCCTTGCTGAAGGAGGTAGATCAATTTACTCCGGTAATTTTCTCTGGAGTACAGATATCACATTATTTATTCTATTTTTCCAAGCGATCATTTTTTTTCTAAGCCAGAGATCAATAGGTAAAAATAACACCCCGGCTAGGATCATTCTCTGGTTGGTCTTTGGTGCCCAAGTGGTCTGCGGTATCATATATTACATTCATTGTTTTACAGATCAAGTTTATATTTAATTGAATATAAAGGGACAATGGAATTTCAAGGTTTGATATTCATTTTCTTCTGGACAATATCTTGGTTAATTGGCGGGTTATTAATTATTTCCAATTTGTTCGAAATTAATGAAAACGAGACATTATATCTAAGTGCAGCCACAGGATTAGTCCTGGAAAACTGGCTTGCAAACATACTCGGACAAGTCATCAATTCCATTATTGGATTCTGGCTGGCATCAGTACTGGTTTTGTTAGCTGGGGTCTTATTGGAATTCAAATATAAGCATTTTCGAAAACTACAATATGGGAGGATATTCTTAACGACTTCATCTTTCTGGTTCGTGGTTGTCCTGATATTGTTTACTGTTATCGGTCGGGGTTTACCTATTTTTGATGATTTCCAAAATCTACCCACAATTTCGCGTTTGGCGGCGGGCGACATTGCTCCACATTTTCCCCTAAATCCGGAAATTAGATTTGGATACCACTACTTTTTGTTGCTGGTAGCGGCTCAGCTTGTGCGAATTGGTGGATTATTCCCGGCTGCAGCCCTGGATGTTACACGTGCATTTTTTATGGTGACGACTGTTTTTATAGGTGGAAAATTTATATTACGGATGACACAAAGTCGTATTGCAGAAATGTTAGGAATGATATTCCTGTTATTCAGTTCAGGTATCAGATGGCTGCTATTTCTAATTCCCCCAACTTTTCAAAGTATTCTTAATGCCCAAATTCACCTCAGGGGTTCAGGTCTCGACACAGGAAATAATCTTTATGAAGCTATTTATAAACCATGGATGATCGCAGCCGGTCCCATTCCATTCCCATTTGCTTTTGCCAGCGGGATAAATCCACCATTAATACTGGCGCTAGGTGGAATTGGCGCGTCTGCAGTGTTAATCATCATGCTAATTCTATTGATCTTTCAATCCAGACGAGGCTGGTATTCATTGATAATGATCGCAATCCTCATAGCAGCCCTGGCACTTGCGGATGAGGTCTGGTTTATTCTATTTGGAGCAGGCTTGATATTTAGTGGATTGAGCATTTTCTTAAAAAAAGGAGCCCTTTGGAGAAATGAAGTATTATCGTTAGCTCTACCTGCCTTCATAGGAGCGGTTGTTGCCCTTTTCCAAGGTGGTATGGTAACAGAAAAATTTATATCGATTATTAATGCGCAAACTGCATCAAATTCATATTACGATGCTACTGTAAAGTTTATTTTCCCACCGGCTCTTGTTTCGGGCCACCTTGGAATCCTATATATAAATAATATTTATCAATTATTTGTTGGATTAATAGAGATTGGCCCGGTTCTTCTTATATTTCCTTTTGTTGTTCTTTTTATTGGCGCCGGATTTCGAAGTGGAAAAATAACGCAGGTAGTGGTGGGTGTCAGTGCCTTAATGAGTTTACTAACAATATTTCTCATTTACCAGGGGAGTGGAGGGGTGAGTGGGACAACACGTTTATTGGAATCTTTTCTTTTTACTTGTACTTTATTAGCTGTACCTTATTTATGGATCATCGCTAAAAAATGTAACACCCTTTTGAAAACAATGATAGCCATAATCTATGGTGCAAGTATATTAAGTGGTGTTGTTATCTTTGCCATTAGCCTGGCTGGAATTTCACGACCAACAAATGGAGAATTTATCGGTGATCTAGATATGCAAATGTTTAACGAAACCTGGAATAAATTACCCGAAAACTCACTGGTGTATGATGCTTATCCCGAGAGAGCGGTCACGATTTTTGGCCGAGCGACGAAATCCAGCCTGAATTGGTTTAAAGATTCGCCAGAATGGCTGACGTTGAAACAAGATCCATCCGCATTGAAACTACACGAAGCTGGTTTTGACTATGTTTACTTCGATCTCCAGGATTGGGAAAAACTTTCACCCAGCACAGAGGCAGAATATAAAAGTGGGTGTGCAGTGCTCTTGAAGAAAATTCAAATTAATGACCGCGGCAGACGATTGTACCAGATCACCGATTGCGCACAAAACTAGGTTTTCGTAAAATGACCGATTTCATATACCACGCCAAACCATGGTGGTGTTGATCGCATTTGGACAATTTTTTCCAGTTTCATTATCTTTTGAGCAGCATCCAGAACGTTTTTTTCGGTTGAAAAATGCGCCTTTCTAATGTCATAGCCTAACAATTTGAACATTGCGACCATGAAAGGACGTTCCACAGGGACTCCGTAAATCACCTGACCATTTTGTTTGAGCACCCGTGAAATTTCTGAAAACGCTCGTTTTTGGTCTCCTGGTTGTAAATGTTCCAGGATGGAGATCAAGAGAACAGTGTCAAAAGTGTTGTCGGGATAAGGAAGATCAAGAATATCACCATTTTTTAGATAAGTGGTTAACCCGATTTGCTGAAATGCTAAGCCTACTTTATTAATATCGGCGGTTAGGTCAATACCATGGATCTCTTTATATTTCTCGGCTAGATTTAGAAATGCAAGACCAGTTCCAAAACCGATTTCAAGTATTTTTTCCCCTCCATTACATTCATTTAAACATAATTCCACTCTGTGTCGATACATCTGGCCAAATATTGGATAGTAATAGAAACGGATAGGGTCATCAGAATTTACACCCCGGTAAAAACTTGCAGGCATAAGTTTCAGGGGGGAAATGGAGGTTCTATTACCAGTCATTTATCACAACCTTTTCGGGCTGAAATCAATAATGACCCCGCAAATTCTTTAACGACTGGGATTTTCTCGAGAACACTACCAATAGCACTGATAGTTGAGATTAATGAGGGGGGAATCAACGGGTGGAGCCAATCGAAAGGAGTGATTTGAATATCACAAAAACCTGCTGATTTCAGATAACTAAACATCTGCCACCTAAAGAAAGCCGTTTCATCAGGTGAGTCCCCCATTTTCTTTTTGATCCATGGAATATTCTTCTGAATCATGATCTGTGGATTGAGCATATTAGGTTCGGCAAAGCTGAGTGTACCACCGGGAACAAGTAAGTTATAGATTTGAGTTAAAGCTGGCTGAATATCGAGGTGATGTAATACGGAAGATCCGATGACGGCATCAAATGTGAACTCTTTTGGCAGGTTCTCAAAACTCGATGTGATAACAACTACCTTTGGATAGTTTAAAAGGTTCTTCCGGGCGATTGTTGTCAAATCCTCAGATATATCCACAGCTGTTATTGATGCGCCAGATTGGTAAAACAACCGGGTAAAATCACCAGTTCCACATCCAATCTCAAGAAATGACTGGTTATTTTCTGATTGAATCCTGGAGAGGATAAGGTGAGCTCTTCTTTTGGCTCTGACCTTTCCAGCCGGGGATTCCCATCCCCAAATACTTTCGGCGCCCTTACCAGCAAGCATTCTACCATGTTCAATTTCGTGTTGATTCCGCTCACTAATCATTAATTAATCCGTTCAGATGAATTTAATTTTTGTCGCAGCAAAAGCCACCATTTTTAATAATAGCCATCCATGTGACCAACGAGAAATATTGGTTGATCCATATGTCCTTTCATGGTACCGGACAGGCATATCAATGATTTTTATTTTTAATCGGGCTGCCCCGAAAAGGAGATCAAAGTCACCAAATGGATCAAAATCTCCAAAATAAGATCGTCCGGCTTTGATTCGTTCATAGTCATGCTTCCATAAGACTTTTGTACCACACAAAGTATCTTTAACGCTTTGGTCAAGCAGCCAACTGAATGTAATACTAAAAAATTTATTTCCAAGGAAATTTATAAAACGCATGGCTTCCTTTTCCATTGGATATACCAGGCGAACCCCATTAATAAATTCGCCTTTTCCTGTGACCAAAGCATCGTAAAAACGAGTGAGGTCTTCTGGTAATACTGTTAGATCCGCGTCCAATATCATTAAAATATCGCCAGTAGAATGTTCATACCCGAAACGGACAGCGTCGGCTTTCCCTATACCAGGCTGCTTTAATAAATGACAGTGTTTTTCGGGATGCGATTCCATGGCTTTTTGGATTTTTTCATATGTATCATCCGTTGAATTTCCTTCAACGAATATTATTTCTGTACCAGCACCCATTTCCGGAATTCGTTGAACTGCATTTTCGATGTTTCCTGCTTCGTTTCGTGCAGGAATAATTACACTTGTTAGTGGTTTCAGATTGTTCTCAATATTTAGGCGACAGATAATAAAATTACTTAATCCTAATAAATTGAATGGAAAACATTTAACCAGGAAATTGTTGAAGAATCTTGATAGGAGAGGTATCTTGACCGGAAAAAGTATTTCGTGAGATTTATAAACCAATTCAAATCCAGCCAGGTGCAATAAATTGCTAACATCCTCAGTTGTAAGCCAATTTTGTGGCAATAATCTGAGGGATAATCCTAACTCTGCTGATAACCATATGGGGAATTCCCAAAATCGACTGTAATAATTAATAATCACTCGAGTTGTAGGTGAGCAGAATCGCTTCAATTCGCTGAAGACTTTTTGGACATCCCAAACATCGTTTATTAAATCTGACAGGATAATATAATCAAATTGACCAGTTATATTTTCCAGTGAGAGTACATCTGCCTGTACAAACTTGACATTCGGGTGGCGTTTTTTTGCATAAGTAAGCATACCTTCTGAAAAATCTAACCCCAAACCGATAGATGGATTTAGCCCCGAAATCAAATCACCAGTTCCACTTCCCAGTTCTAGAATTGTAGACCCAGATGGAATATGGTTTTGAAAGATCTCCAATAATCGTGAATGATATGCTTTTCCCGCATTTCTCCAATTTTCAAGGTTATTAGCTTGGTTGTTCCAATGCTGCGACCTAGTTCTTGAATACGAATTGAACCCGAAGGATGAGTCTTTTGAAGTGCTATTCATAACTTTATCGAATCCCTGAAAAGATCTATAGAGAGATATTGGCTATTCACATTTCCTCGATCCAATGGAGGTATGATCTTATATGATTATAAATGCTAAATGAAGATTTTCAGAGTTACCCAGACTCTCGAGGGAAATCATCTATGAATATGCAGAAATAGCAATAATTTTATGGCAACTCTCAACTAATTTTGACTGTTGGCAATCACAATTATCTCGGGTTCACGAATATCCCAATTACAAAAATCTCAACGAACAATAGAAAGCTTTCATTATTGAATTTAATTATGCATCAATTAAAGGTGAGTCTTTAGCATTTGGTAAGTAGATCGTAAAATTTACTATGGGCATTTAAGCTGTTGTGAATATGATGGAATGTTTCTCCCAGGATCTATGACTTCTTGATCTTGCAGGTAGCTTAGCAAAACACAGAGCCCCGGTTGATTGGAGCGATTTTCGTCCATAAGACGGGAAATTAACCCATTCATTGCAGTCCAATTTCCTGTTCTGGCAAAGGCCTCTATAAAAAGCATGTTTTTCCCGAGATCCGGTAAACTCTCATCCATTGCAAGTACTTTGAGGGAAATATTTGCTGCTGATTCCCAATCTCCTGATTGTCCGAAGATTTCTGCTTGTTGATAGAAATAACACCAATTGTGTTCCGGTTCAATCCCAAAAACATCCTCCGAAAGAATTTTATTAGGATTCTTTGGATTGAGAATTATTGATTTATTGTCGATGCTTTTCGATAACCTCCGGAAGAAGGGAGATAGTTCACTCTTTTTTGAATCCAAATCGGGATTCATCAAACGGATGCAGTTTCGTTCATCCAGATGTAGACCGATGATCTTATCTGAAGTGCCTTCAAATGTGCCAATAAGATGAGGAATAATCAGGTCTTTTCCTGGTTCGAATAATTCCGGAAGCAGTTCAATCCTCTCCGGAATAAAATATATGTAATAATCTACCAATCCTGGCCGGGGATTCTGTGAATACATATAATTAATTGCTGCTGATTGGGCATTTTCTTCTCCATTCCGAGAAGGAAGCTTATCGGCAATGATAGTTGTACCAGGACTTAATTCGGGTATTCGCCAGGCAAGTTGCCAATAAAAATTTCGTTGTAAGACCCAATCCTGCCTGAAGTAATTTGCAAATGTAAATTGTGTACCTACAGCCAACCCTATTGAAATGCTAAAAATCATTGTTTTGTATATATATTTCAAGGGTAAGGTTTCAATAAACCCGATGAATATGAATACAGCACCTAATAGTAAGGGAAGATACAAACGAGTAGTTGAGTAATCTTTATTTGGTTGTAATCCAGTAATCCAAATTGGAACTCCTCCTAAAAGGAAAGCTACCAATCCAAACCAGAGCAAAGGAGATACTTTGAATCGTTTATTACTGTCCACGATTTTCAAACGGGATAGGAGGATGAATAGTAGTATGATGCTACCGCCAACCAATAACCAATGGAAAACAGTGAGGAGAGGGTTAAGTATATACCTTTCAGGAAGGATGATAGACTGCCACCAAACACCAAATGATGCTTGCAAAAAATCATGAAGAATCTGATTCCAAAGGGTGAGAAGCGCATTTGAAGGGTTTAGTTTTAAATTTTCCAAAAGGGAATATCGGTATTGGTGGGTTATTTGTGCCTGATTTAATACTCTCCAAAAACTGACCGAAATAAATATGATTAAGTAAGGAATAGATATTCGACCAACCTTTTTAAATTTTTCTTTTTTAGTCAAGGTACCCGGGAGACTTATCCAAATGAATGGCAACCGGAGGAGTTCAAGTAAGTAGAAATATTCCATACTAACCAAATTGAATAAAGAGAAGATTAGCGCAAAGGTGTGAAAGAGGAATTCATTGGTTTTATCTTGTACAGCGTGAATGGTAAGGTAAAGAGATAATATAAAAAAGGTAAGCATAAAGAAAACGACAATAAACGTAACTGCATTAAATTGCAGGTAAAAACCCGGATAAACCAGGAAAACAAGAGCAATCCACATTGCCCGAGACCGATTTTGTGGATAGAGCTTAAGGATCAGATAATATAAACAGACGACACCTGTCCATCTCAGTAATAAAGTGGATACCTGCCAATGCCAGGGGATTGGCCCCAGAATCGGTGCAATCAGTTTATAGAAAAAGGCAAGTATTACCCGGTTATTCTCAAAAAATGGAGTGATATCTTTTGCTTTGAATAAAAGCCAAATATATGACCAATCATCCCCATAGAAACCTAACCATGGGATAAATAAGGCATAACTTACCGCAGCAAATAGGGCAAAAATGGTTGGAGGAAAAAATTTAGCAGATGTGATGCGTTCTGCTTTTTGCAAAAAGTCTTGAAGGAAAATCGATATATTTTTCAAGGGCACCAATTTATTCCAGTTATCCGATATATGGTCAAGGTATTATATCAATTATAGGATATTATAGATGGCGCAGGCTTTCTTGAGCCAACATCCATCATAATCCACCTTGACCGGCATCCCTAAAAAAGGTTATAATTCAATTGTTGAATATTGATAATAATGGATGAAACTTCTATCACTGCGCATGACCTCAGCTTGCTTGAGGGAATAGAAAAAGATCCAGATGTGAACCAGTCGATGTTGGCTAATCAGCTGGGTATAGCTGTTGGGACAGTAAACTGGCATCTCAAGAGATTGATCGAAAAAGGTGCCATCAAAGTCAAGCGGGCGTCCCGGAAGAAATTGCGTTATATTATCACCCCCGAGGGAATTGCATTACGAGCCAGATTAGCTGTTGATTTTGTTCAACAGTCTTTTTCCCTTTATCGACTAATCCGCGGAAGAGCAGCGGAACTGATCCCAACCATCAAAGAAGGTGGATACCACCAGGTTCGGCTGGACGTGGTTGGCGATATGGCAGATGTAATCCGACTTACCTGCCTGGAGCACGGAATAACGGTTGTAGAAGATGAAAACGCTCCGCTCATACGAATGGATGGATTGAAGGTTTTTGTCGATTATCCAGAGCAGGCGCATATATGAAGCTTACGGCTCTTTTGGCGATCACCAGTCATGGTAATGCTCCTTATTTAATGGCCAGCCGATTTGCCAAAGCCCTTGGAGATTACCCGGTTGTTATTCCACATTACTATGGTGATACGCAAATATCCATTCTACGAGACGAGATCCCGGAAATGTGTGGAAGGATCTTTCTATCGACTGAGTTAGGGGATCTGTTCAAACCGTTATTGTTGGATGCTGATAAAGGGCTGCGTTTCTCAGAATTTGGTGCCTCGTTAGCAAGGGACAACAATCCATTTAGTGCTAGAGCAATAGAAAATCAACTGGCAAATGAATTGGAAGAAGGTATTCCAGCCACCTCATTGGATGGAATGGAACATAAACGTTTTTATAGATCTGATTTTTCCGCAACGATCAATACGACATTACCCATTCGGGTAAACTTACCGCGGAGTTATTTTTTCTTTACAGCTAAAATGTCTGATCTATACGGATTGTCCCCGGAAGGAGATAATTCGTTTGATACCATGAATGCTGTGGCTGACTTGCTCCCCTACGCGAAATTATGGGCAGAAGTTGAAGATACATTTGATACTGAATTTATTCCCAGGATCAATGCTTTCAGTTATAGGCAGAATTATCATGCACCGAAAGTGGTTCATACCCCTCCATTTGCTTTTACGCGTCCGATTGTTAATATCCTGATTAAGGAGGGTTTCTTAATTGTACCGTCCGGAACACGGACCGATCTGAAAAAACTCCATCAGATCGCTGATTCAATTCCACCGGAATATGAGCGTCTTGTTTTGGGAAGTAAAGGATTGAATCGCGATTTTCCTGAGAAGAAATACCGTTATGTAAACGCAACTATTTTCGGTGACCCTCTATTAAAAGGAGTGATCTCACGTGGTGGCTGGGGTACGATTTGGGAGTGCCTGGCAAATGTAAAGCCAGATGCCCTAGCACAAACCTCCTTTGTTGAGGACCCAGAAATGGGACATACTCAAAAAACGATGGAGAAACTCGGATTAGCCGAGATAATAAATGGATCAGCAGCTTCCTTCCTCAAGGACGAGATCCGCGAAAATATCATCATTAAGATGGCTGAAGAAAAGAAAATTGACCTCCAGCAATTCGGAAATTATGCGAATGATGGATATGGTTATATTGCCAGTAAGATCCATGAGATGGAAGATTAATCCATAAATGATTGATTTGAGGAATAAATGACTGAAAAAAATTTCTGGAAAAATAAAAGAGTATGTGTTACCGGTGGAGCCGGATTCTTAGGAACGCATTTAATCAAGAATATCAAAGACCGCGGGGCAACAGATATCTTTGTGCCAAAAATCGAAGACTACAACCTGGTGGAGGTAACTGATGTCAAGCGGATGTTGGATGAAGCCAGACCAGATCTCATCATCCATCTCGCGGCACATGTAGGCGGCATCGGGGCTAATCGCGAGCACCCGGCTGAGTTTTTCTATGACAATCTAATGATGGGTGTCCAATTGATCCACGAAGCCTGGAAGCGTAACGTGGAAAAATTTGTGGCAATCGGTACTGTTTGTGCCTACCCGAAATTTACACCAGTCCCCTTTCGGGAGGACGATATCTGGAATGGTTATCCCGAAGAGACCAATGCACCTTATGGATTGGCTAAAAAGATGTTGTTAACGCAGTCACAATCTTACCGACAGCAGTATGGTTATAATTCTATTTTCCTGATTCCTGTGAATTTGTATGGTCCGGGGGATAACTTTAGACCAGAATCATCACATGTGATCCCAGCCTTGATCAAGAAATGTGTGGAAGCAGTGGACCAAGGCGATAAGGAAGTAGTGATCTGGGGAGATGGCTCACCCACCCGGGAGTTTATTTACGTGGAAGATGCTGCTGAAGGAATTGCGTCAGCTGCAGAAAAGTACAATGGTTCAGGTCCGGTCAATATTGGTTCAGGAAATGAGATCAGCATCAAGGACCTGGCAGAGCTGATCGCAAGACTTACTGGTTTCAAAGGCAAACTGGTGTGGGATACAAGTAAACCCAATGGTCAACCCCGGCGCGGTTTGGATGTGAGTCGTGCGGAGAAATACTTCGGTTTCAAAGCCAGGATGACCTTCGAAGAAGGCCTACGCCGAACCATCGACTGGTACATAAATAATCGGAAATCATCACTTTAAGATTAATCTTTACCACAGAGACCACAGAGCACACAGAGAAATGAATTTAAGCAAAGAAATTAACTTACAAAGTAATTCAAATACAGCAATGGTTTTCGATCAAACCACTGAAAAGATCATTGGCTGTGCAATTGAGGTTCATAAATATCTTGGTCCCGGTCTATTGGAATCAACTTATGAAGAATGTCTTGCCTATGAATTAAGTAAATCTAATATTCCATTTGAAAGACAGAAACCATTACCGGTCATTTACAAAGAAACCAGGTTGGATTGCGGTTACCGGATAGATATTCTTGTGAATCAACAGGTTATTGTTGAAATAAAAGCTATCGATAATTTAATCCCAATCCATGAAGCACAACTGTTAACATATTTAAAACTTTCCGGGTGCAAGGTAGGACTAATAATAAACTTCAATGTTAAATTACTAAAGCATGGTTTGAAACGGATAATTTTATAATAGGATAAATATATAGTGATTGAAGATAATGTATTTCTCTCGGTGATCTCGGTGTCCTCTGTGGTGAATAATTAAGTTTTTTATAGCAGTAATGTTGGAGAAATATGACTGATGAAGTAACGATGATCAAACCGTCACGTGGTTGGGTGGCACTAAACTTGAAAGATCTATGGAAGTACCGTGAACTTGTGTATTTCCTGATCTGGCGGGATATAAAAGTCAGGTATAAACAAGCTGCACTTGGTGTTGCCTGGGCGATCATTCAACCGATCCTGACAATGGTCATTTTTAGTGTAATCTTCGGTAAATTTGGCAAGCTCCCCACAGATAACAGCATTCCCTATCCATTATTCACCTTCGCAGCCTTGCTCCCCTGGCAATTATTTGCCAACGCACTACAGAGGTCGGGTACAAGCCTGGTGGGTTCTGCCCATTTGATCACAAAGATCTACTTCCCAAGGTTAATCATCCCAATATCCGCTGTGGTGGGTGGCATGGTGGATTTTGCGATTTCATTCGTTATTTTAATCGGGATGATGATCTATTACAAAGTGTATCCCACCTGGAACATATTATGGATCATCCCATTTACGATCTTAACATTGATCACCGCGTTAGCGGTAGGGTTGTGGCTTTCTGCGATGAATGTGCGCTACCGGGATGTCCAGCAAATGATCCCGTTCCTGATCCAGGCATGGATGTTTGCGTCTCCTGTCGCTTATTCTGCGAAGATGATCACTGACCGGGCGTGGCAATTAATTTACGGACTTAATCCATTAGCTGGGATCATCCAGGGCTTCCGCTGGTCACTATTAGGGGGGACGCCACCGGGAGAATTAATGTGGATCTCAGCCACCGTGATGGTAATCTTATTGATCAGCGGGCTTTACTATTTCAGGCGAATGGAAAAAACCTTCGCGGATACGGTGTAATCATGAGCGATATCGCGATCCATGTTGCCAAATTAGGAAAAAAATATCAACTCGGGGCGCTGGGTACCAACTACCGTACTCTGCGTGACAGCCTCGTGGATACCTTTACTTCGACCACCCAAGCGTTGCTACATGCCGGAGAGAAAACCACCCAGAGCCCAAAAACAGAAGAGAACCGATTCTGGGCATTAAAGGACATCAATTTTGAAGTAAAAAAGGGACAAGTTCTGGGTATCGTGGGTAGAAATGGAGCAGGAAAGAGCACGCTATTAAAGATCCTCTCCCGGGTGACTGAACCGACAGAAGGATATGTCGAAATTCACGGCCGGGTTGGCTCATTATTGGAGGTAGGCACAGGATTCCATCCCGAGTTAACCGGTCGAGAGAATATTTTCTTGAACGGTGCGATCCTGGGGATGAAGAAGACCGAGATCACAGCCAAGTTCGACGAGATCGTTGCTTTTTCTGAAGTCGAGAAATTTATTGATACCCCTGTGAAGCGCTATTCCAGCGGCATGTACCTGCGCCTGGCTTTTGCTGTGGCTGCTCATTTGGAGCCGGAGATCCTGGTGGTCGATGAAGTGCTGGCGGTCGGTGATGCTGAGTTCCAGCGCAAATGCATGGGGAAGATGAGCGATGTTGCCCAACAGGGGCGGACAGTCATCTTCGTTAGCCACAACATGAGTGCCATCCTACGATTGACAGAGGAAACCATGGTCCTGGATAAAGGCAAGCTGGTGATGCGTGCACCTACCCAGCAGGCAGTGGATTACTACCTATCCAGCGGCTTCTCAAACCAGGGAGAGCGTACCTGGTTGGCAGACGATATCCCCGTAGATGCTGCTCCTTTCAAACCTGTAGCGCTGAGGATTAAGGACGCCAAAGGTAGGCAGGTGGATACTATACGCTCGACAGAACCATTCCAGGTGGAGTTTGAATACAGGTTAGATCAACCCCTGACAGGGCTGAGGGTTGGGCTCTATTTTATGAGCACTCGTGGAGAGCATATTTTTACCAGTTTTGACACTGATGATCCACAGCGTTTTGAAGAGCAATCTACCCGCAAAAGTGGCCGTTACTTTAGCCGCTGCACCATCCCCGCAAATACATTCAACGAAGGCAGGATCGTTCTTGGTGTGAATGCCAGCTCATACCGCATCAAACGCTATTTCCAGGATGAACAGGCATTGGTATTCAGTGTGGATGCTACAGGCGCTCCTGGAACGCAATGGAGCGAAGTTCGTATGGGACCTATTCGACCGGCTTTGAACTGGGAGATCGAGGTCCGTTAATGGCAAAAGCTGATGTAAGTTTCCTGAAGGAAATTCTCGGAGAACTACCTTTTACTGCAGAGCTAATATGGTTCTTTCGGAATAAAGAAAAACCACTCAACAGCCGCTTCTCTTTGAAGAATTTCCAGCAGCACCTGCCAGAGATACTTGCCCAGGTAAATGATAATATCAGGAAGGACCAAAATGGAAAGCGGGTGATCCTATTTGCCTCATTGCATTATTGGATCGAAGAAACCGCATTATTAGGGTTGACCATGGCTGGAGCTGGATATCGCCCGCATCTTGCCTACCTGCCATATTTTGACTGGCAGAAACCAGTAAGTAAATTCGACCTGCGGCGAAACAACCTGTATGCAAAAGAAATACTTGCAGAAACAAAACCGCTATTACAGATCACTCCATTGCTGGATTACTCAAGAGAGAGAAAATTGCCTGCAGAGCTTATGAAAGAGATCGAAACAGTCAGTTATTATGATGCACAATATACCCTGCAGGTAGAAGTTGTGGATCTGGAATCTGATATCTATAAAATGCGGTTGAAGCGAAATTTATTTGCGGCTGAAAGATTCTACGCGCTTCTGGAAGACGTAAAACCAGATGCTGTCATCGTTCCAAACGGGACGATCCAGGAACTGGGAGCGGCATACCGGGTGGCAAAATTTGCGGGGGTGCCCGTCACCACTTATGAATTCAGCGACCAGAAAGACTGCATCTGGATGGCACAGAACTCAGAGGTCATGCGACAGGATACCCGCTCGATTTGGGAAACGCGAAAAAACATACCGCTGACAAAACCACAGCGTTCCAGGATCGAATCACTCTATAAAGCGAAAGTCCAGGGAGATTTGTTCGAGAATTTCGTTCGGCATTGGCAGGCTTCAAAACGTGAAGGTTCAGAAGAAGTAAAACAAACACTGGGATTGGATGATCGCCCGATAGTATTACTCGCCACGAATGTGTTAGGGGACAGTTTAACGCTTGGCCGCCAGGTATTCAGTAAAACAATGGCGGATTGGATCGAGCGAAGTGTGGAATACTTTTCAAAACGCACAGATGTGCAATTGGTGATCCGCATACATCCAGGTGAAATTCTGACCCATGGGCCATCCATGGTGGATGTTGTGAATAAAATACTTCCACAGCTACCTGAACACATCCACCTGATTGGTCCACGAGAAAAAGTGAATACCTATGACCTGATCGAAATGGCAGATCTGGGCCTGGTTTATACAACCACGACCGGTATGGAGATGGCGATGAGTGGTGTACCGGTAATCGTTGCTGGAGTGACACATTACAAAAATAATGGATTCACATTCGAGCCGCAATCATATCCGGAATATTATGAATTATTGGATAATATCCTTTTGCAGCCAGCGAAGTATCACTTAGGTAAAGAGCAGGTGGAACTGGCCTGGAGATACGCCTACACCTTTTTCTTCGAATTTTCTCTTCCATTCCCCTGGAGGTTATTCAAATTGTGGGAAGATGTTAAAGAACGCCCGGTTTCTTACGTGCTTGGCGAAGGATACAAAAAATATGAAAAAACCTTCCGGTATTTAGCCGGAGATCCCATTGAATGGTAAAAATATGACTGAACCTGATGTGAAGCAACAAGTTAGAAAATTCTATGACCAGGTAGGCTGGCAGTTGGAAGCCGATGGCTTGTACCAGAACGCACATTATGAAGACCTGCGACCGGTTTCAGCTGAATATATTCATCGCTGCCATGGCCGGGTAGGACAGCATTTGAAAACCAGTGGAAAATACCTGCTGGATGCCGGATCCGGACCAGTGCAGTATGAAGAATATATGGAATATTTGCGTGACTACGGATACAGGGTATGTGCGGATATTTCCATTGTTGCCTTAAAGGAAGCAAGAAAAAAACTTGGTGAAAAAGGTCTATATGTAGTATCGGATATTGCCAATTTGCCTTTCAAGCGTGAAGTATTTGAAGGAGTGATGTCGATGCACACCATCCATCACCTGCCATGGGAGGACCATAGCCAGGCTTACCAGGAGCTATACCGCGTGCTGGCACCGAATTCCACCGGGGTGGTGGTCAACGGTTGGACAGACCCGGCTTTACTAGGATGGCTGGATCGAACGGTGAAATTTATCAACCGGACCAGGCGTAAACTAGGCAAGAATTCTGCATCAATAAAAAAGGATAAACGAGACAACCAGGCAAAAGATAAAGGTACTTTTGTAAAAAAGTATAACGCAGCCTGGTTAAAAAAGGAATTGAATGGAAAAGTACCCATTGAAATCCTGGTTTGGCGAAGTGCGAGTGTCCGTTTTTTGCGAACATTCATACACCAAAAATTGGCAGGTAAGCAATTACTTCGATGGTTATTTGCGCTAGAAGAAAAGTATCCACATTACTTCGGCGAAAATGGTCAATATCCTTTGATCGTCATTTACAAACCATAGCTATTTCACTGAAGGGAAATGAACATTGGAACCTAGCTTGCTCTCCTTCCTCCTATTTGTTCTGGTTGGGTTTTGTGCTCAAATGATCGATGGAGCATTGGGAATGGCATATGGCGTTAGTTCTAATACATTCTTATTAAGCCTGGGAGTATCCCCGGTTATTGCCAGTGCGAGTGTTCATGCTGCTGAAATGTTTACCACCATGGTCTCGGGATTGTCCCACCTCAAGTTCGGGAACGTGGATAAAAGCCTGGTGATGAGGCTATTGATCCCTGGAATAATTGGTGGAGTAACAGGGGCATATATTCTTACCCGGGTGGATGGAGAGGCGATCAAGCCGTATATTTCTGCCTATCTGCTGATAATGGGTATTGTGATCATCGTAAAATCCAATCAAAAAACAATTGAAAAGCATTTCCGCACCCGCTTTATCATTCCACTGGGATTAGCAGGCGGTTTCTTTGATTCAATTGGTGGAGGAGGTTGGGGTCCAATTGTCACCACAACTTTACTGGCAAATGGTCATCATCCTCGAAAATGCATTGGATCAGTCAATTTTGCCGAATTTTTTGTGACAGTTTCGGAATCGATCACATTCTTTCTCACCCTCGGGTTATTGAAGAACTGGATAAATATCGCCGGACTGATCCTGGGTGGTGTGGTAGCTGCTCCTTTTGCAGCGATGCTGACAAGTAAACTGCCCACCCGATGGATCATGATCGGTGTAGGAATTTTGATTGTAATATTAAGTATCAGGACTCTCGTTTTGACGTTTATTTAGTGAAGGAGAAGTTATGGACTGGAAAAATAAAGTTATCCTGGTGACAGGGGGAACCGGCTCATTCGGGAAGAAATTCATTGATATTATGGTGAAGGAATACCACCCAACTAAGATCATTATCTATAGTCGGGATGAGTTAAAACAGCACGAGATGCGAGTGAAAGGATTTGACCACCCATCATTACGCTATTTTATCGGAGATATACGCGATCGGGACCGATTACTACGAGCCATGCAAGGAGTGGATATTGTGGTGCATGCAGCCGCGTTAAAACAGGTGCCAGCCTGTGAATACAACCCGATGGAAGCCATTAAAACCAATATTCTGGGCAGCAGCAATGTGATCGACGCAGCGCTGGATGCGGGAGTTGAGAAGGTGATGGCTTTAAGCACTGATAAAGCAGTGAACCCTGCAAATTTGTATGGAGCCACGAAACTGGCAGCTGAGAAACTATTCATCCAATCGAATGCTTATGCCGGAAACAAACGAACCCGTTTTTCATGCACCCGTTATGGAAACGTGGTTGGCAGCCGCGGAAGTGTTGTTCCTGTCTTCCTCAAACAAAAAGAAAGCGGCAGGGTGACACTAACTGACGACCGGATGACACGGTTCTGGTTATCCCTGGACCAGGGTGTTCACTTTGTTATTGAATGCATCGAAGAGATGTACGGCGGAGAGGTATTCATCCCTAAGATCCCATCCATGAAAATGGTCGACCTGGCAAAAGCGATCGCCCCGAATGCACGGATCGAGGTCATTGGTATCCGTCCGGGTGAAAAATTGCACGAAGTTTTGATCTCTGAGGATGAAGCCCGAACCACCATTGAACTCGATGACAAATATATCGTCCAGCCGGCAGAGGAAATGTGGTTTGGACAGGAGTGGAACGATAAAGGTAAAAAGATGGAAGATGGTTTCAGATATGCCAGCAATACCAACCCTGAATGGTTGAATATTGCTGAAATCCAAAAGATAGTGGAACAGGTGGAGATAGAGTAACCCTGATGCGTGTTCTCATTACAGGCGCAAGCGGTTTGTTGGGAGTTAACCTGGCTTTGGAAGGGGCAAAGGATCACACCGTTACCGGTCAAATCAATGAACTGTTCCTTAAAGGCGCTCCTTTCGAGCAGATTTCCGGTGATCTACTGAAACCGGGTGCTGTTGATTCCCTGCTGGATACTGCCCAACCAGATTGGGTGATTCACTGTGCTGCGCTGGCAGATATCGACGCCTGTGAAAATAATCCAGCACTGGCCGAAAAAGTAAATGCAGAACTACCGCGGATATTTGCAAAGTCATGTAGAGGCCGGGCAAAGCTGGTTTACATTTCGACAGATGCAGTATTTGATGGGACCAGAGATGAATATTTCGAGGAAGATGCACCGAATCCGCGAAGCGTCTATGCCCGGACAAAACTTGCGGGCGAGCAGAATGTGATGCAGAATAATCCGGAAGCTATTGTTGCCCGCATCAATTTATTCGGGTGGAGCATATATGGCAATCGCAGCCTGGCAGAGTGGTTTTTCTATAATTTACAGGCAGGAAAACCTGTAAAAGGTTTTACTGATGTCTTCTTTTGTACACAATTGGTGAATGACCTGGCGAGTGTACTGTTCCAAATGCTGTCCCAAAACCTATCAGGGTTATTCCATGTAGTAGGCGCAGATTGCGTAAGCAAATATGAATTTGCCTGCGATATCGCACGCAGACTGGGAATTGCTGAGAAGATGGTAACTCCCATACATGTGGAAGAATTTGGTTTGAAGGCTGCAAGGAGTAATAACCTTCGTTTGAATACTGATAAACTGAAAAAAGTTTTACACATGTCCATCCCCCGGTTATCCACCGGTTTGGATCATTTTTTCACACAATATCAACAGAGTTATCCACACTTATTACGAAAGATGGTGGATAACTCAATAGAAGACCCGAATCCATACAGGCATGGAGGAAAGAATGGAACTTAAGATAGGGAAACACCAGATAGGTGAAAACCACCCGACATATTTCATTGCAGATATTTCCGCCAATCACGACGGGGATTTGGAACGGGCAAAATTATTGATCCGACTTGCCAAAGAAGCCGGAGCAGATGCAGCAAAATTTCAAAACTTTCAGGCGAGACAGATCGTTTCAGATTATGGATTTAAGAGTATGAATCAGCAGGTTTCACACCAGTCAAACTGGAAGAAATCTGTCTTTGAAGTCTACCAGGGAGCTTCAATCCCGTTCGATTGGACACCCATCCTTAAAGAAGAGTGCGATAAAGCAGGAATTGATTACTTTTCATCACCTTATGATTTTGATGCGATCGATATGCTCAACCAGTATGTTCCTGCCTACAAGATCGGTTCGGGGGATATCACCTGGGATGAAGCACTGATCCGCATGGCAAAAACCGGTAAGCCGGTGCTCTTAGCAACTGGTGCATCGAATATTGGTGAAGTGCAGCATGCAGTGCAAGTTATTCGGGAGATCAACCCCCAAATAGTGCTGATGCAATGCAACACCAATTACACCGCCAGTATCGAGAATTTTAACCATATCCACCTTCGGGTACTTGCCAGTTACCATGTTTTGTTCCCGGACTTGATATTGGGTTTATCGGACCATACACATGGGCATACAACTGTCTTAGGTGCGGTGACACTCGGCGCGCGAGTTATCGAGAAGCATTTCACTGATGATAATTCCCGGGTTGGACCGGATCACCCCTTCTCGATGACACCAACATCCTGGAAAGAAATGGTTGACCGAACACGCGAATTGGAACAGTCACTTGGTTCTGCGGAGAAGGTAGTAAGTGAAAACGAACAACAGACGGTGATCGTCCAGCGACGATGTTTGCGCGCCGCCAGGGAAATCAAAGCTGGTGAAGTCCTCACCCGGGAAATGATAGACGTACTGCGCCCGGCAACACCGGGGGCAATCCTTCCTAATGATATCCAGAGCGTTATAGGACTAAAAGCTTTGATGGATCTACCGATGGGTAAAGAATTGCGATGGGGAGAGTTGGGAAAATAATGCGCATCTTATACTTCTCGCGAGATTACTGCCCACACGACCATCGCATATTGTCTGCCATTGTGGCAGGAGGTCATGAGGTTCATTATCTTCGCCTGGAAGATGCTGGACGAAAGCTTGAATCCCGCCCGATACCGGAAGGAGTTCAGGTGGTGCAATGGCGCGGTGGAATGAATAAATTCCATTGGTACAATATTCCCTCCCTTGTTTTAAGCCTGAAGGAAGTAATAATCGATGTGAGACCGGATCTGATCCATGCAGGACCAATCCAAAGCGTGGGATTGGTGAGCGTTCTTAGCGGATTTCATCCGCTTGTTTCCATGTCCTGGGGATTCGATCTGATGCAGGATGCTGAAAAAAACCTTTACTCTCGGTGGGTTACCCGTAATGTTTTATTACGATCAGATTGGCTATTTGGCGACTGTCAGGCAGTATTAAATAAAGCAGAGAAATTCGGGTATAACCTGAAACGAAGCTCATTTTTTCCCTGGGGGGTGGACCTACAGCATTTTTCCCCGGGTGATGGTACCAGGCTTCGTAAGCAGCTAGAATGGACAGATAATACCATCGTATTTTGCAATCGGTCATGGGAACCGCAGTATGGTGTAGATATCGTAGCAAAAGCTTTCGTGAAAGCATCGGAAGTTAACGGGAATTTACGCCTATTATTGCTTGCAAGTGGTTCACAGAAGGAAAAAATTGAGCAAATTCTTAATGATGGAAATGTAAAGAATAAGGTGGTGTTTGCCGGACAAGTTCCCAATACAGAATTGCCTGATTATTATCGGGCAGCGGATCTGTACATCAGCGCTTCCCATACGGATGGGTCTTCCGTATCTCTTATGGAAGCTTTAGCGTGTGGGCTGCCGGCTGCAATTTCAGATATTCCATCCAATAAGGAATGGGTCTCACCAGGAGAAGAAGGCTGGCTGTTTACTGATGGGTCAGTTGAAGAATTATCACTTCTCATGCAAAAACTGGTTGAGGAAAAGGTCGACCTGGCAGTGATGCAGATCAAAGCCCGGCGTAAAGCAGAAAAATCTGCTGACTGGAATATCAATCAACGAAAAATGTTGAAAGGATATGAAATGGCGGTGAAAAAATGAAACGCAGCTTCAAGCACTGGACTCTTGATTATTTGTGGAGCCGTTTGCAGGATAAGCTACACCGCCGTCTCCACCCGGATGAACCCTGGCTGACCCCCGCTGTTGTTCAAACATTGGATAGCCACCTTACAAAACAAATGAGTGGCCTGGAATTTGGCAGCGGAAGAAGCACTGCATGGTTCGCACGCCGATTAGGTCGATTAACCAGCGTGGAGCACTCGGTAAAATGGTTTGTCAAAGTTAATAACCTCCTTAAAAAAGCTGGTATTCAAAATGTGAATATGATTTTAAGGGATAACTCACCAGATAATATATACACAGACCCTATCAAACAATTCAGAGATGAAAGTCTCGATTTTATCCTGGTGGATGGAATAGACCGGGCAAAGTGCGCATTATTAAGCATACCAAAATTAATGCCCGGTGGAATTTTGGTCATAGACGATGTTCACCGTTACTTACCCAGTGAAAGCCGGGCACCCCTGGCTCGAAAAATTTCTGATGGACCAGTGGATCAAGAGTGGCAGGAATTCCTAAACCAGGTACTGGATTGGGAATATATATGGAGTTCAAATGGCGTTAAAGATACGGTGATCTATCAAAAGCCGGTGGAAGATTGAGAGGTTTTCATGTTAACAAAAAATGATTTGGTCGTTGGATTCAAGAAAACGGGGCTGACTGCCGGAGACGTCGTACTTGTGCATAGTTCTTATAAATCACTTGGCGCGGTGGATGGTGGTCCTCAGACCGTGGTGGATGCGCTGTTGGAGGTGATCACCCCGACTGGAACATTGATCATACCGACATTCAATTTTAACTTCAACAAAGGCGAATCTTGGGATGTGCGGACAACACCTTCTCATATGGGAGTACTGACCGAGATCATACGGTTGAATCCAAACAGCCGGCGCGTATTTCATCCTTTTTATTCTTTTGCAATTCTTGGCAAACTAAAGGATAAACTCACCAAGGTCCGTTATAAAGATAGTTATGGTCCAGACTCCATATTCATGCAGCTACGCAAGTTGGATGCGAAGATCATGGTCATAGGATTGAGCTATACCCACTCAATGACATTCTTCCATCATATTGAGCAAATGGAAGGTGTGGATTACCGCTTTATCAAAGCATTTACCGGTTTGGTAACAGATGAGAACGGAAAAACATACGAAGATACTTTCACAATGCTGGTAAGAGATGTTGATAAAGGTGTACAAACCGAAGTTGACCCGATGGGAGAAGTGCTTGAGAAACGGGGAGTAGTGACCACCCACAAGATTGGCGAAGCGGATGTAAAAATCATGAAGGCCAACGACGTATATCGGGTCACCGCGGAAGAAATGAAAAAGAAACCGGGATTAATGTACAGGATAGAAAAGTAGAGGGAAATAATGAAAGATTATCCATCGATAAAATCAGTCCTCGAGGAGATCTACCCATTACATCGAACGATTGTATCAGATGGATTGGATGAATCACTTCGCATCGTTGGCGAATATTTTCCTGATTCGGCGAATTACCAGATCGAGAATTATTCTCCGGGTAAGAAAGTTTGGACCTGGATAGTCCCTGAGAGGTATATTGTCCACAAGGCAATCCTGGAAACCGAAGCGGGTGAGAAGATCGTGGATTTTCAAGATAATCCCTTGCACCTGCTCTCATATTCGCTGCCAACAAATTTGGTAGTAACCTGGGATGAACTACAGCCGCACTTATATTTCAGTGAGAAACGACCTGCCGCTATACCATGGCAATTCAAATATTATGAAAGAGACTGGGGTTTCTGCTTGAGCAAGGATCAATTTGATAGTCTGGACCGAACGGTAAAGTACCATGCTGTCATCGATGTGGAGTTTGGAACTGATGCAGAGCAGGGATTCCGGATAAGCGCCGGGGTTGTTCACCCTGCCGGGGGCAAAGTGGTTGGTGCTGGTGAGATTCTTGTGTGCACCCACGTGTGCCACCCCAATCAAGCCAATGATGATGCAGCTGGAGTAGTGACCGCTATCGAGATTGCCAGAAGATTGACAGCCAACCCTCTCCCCGCTGGCTCAATGAGTGTGCGTTTCTTATTCTGCCCGGAAACGATCGGTAGTATTGCATATCTGGCACACCACGAAAGTTTGATCCCGGATTTCAGGGCAGGAATATTTATTGAAATGACCGGCAACGATAATACCCTCATTTTGCAGCGCAGCCGGCAGGATAATGCATTGATCGATAGGGTCGCCAGGACCGTTCTGAATCGGACCGGAAATGAATTTCGGGAAGGGGAATTTGCCCAGGTTGTGGCAAACGACGAAAGGGTCATCAATGGACCGGGAGTAAATGTTCCATGCATATCCATCAGCCGTTGGCCATACGATGAGTACCATACTTCTGACGACAATCCATCCATCATGCATGAGGATAAATTACAGGAAGCGGCAGATATAGTCGAACAGACCATCCGGATGTATGCATCCAATTACATACCAAAACGTACATTTCGCGGCCCGGTATTCCTTTCTGGTTACGGTTTGTGGGTGGACTGGCGAAAGAACTGGGCTTTGAACCGTGCGATCGAAAAGATCATGATGCATTTCGAAGGGTCGGATTCTATCTTTGAGATTGCTGAGATCACCAAGCTGACATTTGAAGAAGTTCATGATTATGTGAATAAATTCCATGAGCAGGGGTTGGTGGAAAAACTTCCACTGCCTGTGATCGCTGAAAACCAATAACAAGATGAGATATAAGACCATTGCCATAATTCAAGCCAGGATGAAATCCAGCCGTTTACCGGACAAGGTGATGCTGGATATTGCCGGTAAACCCATGCTGCAACGGGTGGTGGAAAGGACTCTCAGAGCCAAGTTAGTGGATCAAGTGATTGTTGCCACCACTTCGGGTACTGATGAAGATCCGATTGCAATGTTATGTAAAAAAATGAATATTGCCTGGTTTCGAGGCAGCCTGCAGGATGTTTTAGACCGTTATTATCAATGTGCCATCCAGTACTCTCCTGATATTGTGGTCAGGATCACTGCTGATTGTCCGGTGATTGACCCTGTATTGATCGATGAAACGATCGGTGTCATGACTGGTGAGTCGCTGGGCAACGGGTTATGGAAACCGCAAGGTAATTCTGAGGTTTATTCATCACCAACAGTTCCGGAGATTCCGTGGGATTATGCTGCCACCCGGTTACCTCCACCCTGGAAGCGGACTTACCCGATCGGGTTGGATGTGGAAGCAGTTACATTTAAAGCTTTGAAGCGAGCCTGGGAAGAAGCAGAAGCACAGCACGAGCGCGAGCATGTTCTTCCATATCTATACGATGCTGAAAACCGGTTCCGCTGCATCATAGGTTCATATGAAAAAGACTATGGGCAATATCGCTGGACAGTGGATACAAAACCGGATTTGGAATTGATCCGACAGATCTACCAACGGTTGGGCAGGGAGGACTTTACCTGGCAGGACATCCTTGATTTGATGCTAACTAGCCCTGAATTGAATAATTTGAATGCGGATATTCCACACAAGACTTATCTCGATGTGGATGAAAGAAAGTAATCATTGATGCCATTGATCACCCTTTTTTCAGCTCCTAAAGCTTTTATCGACCCGCATATTGCGATGATCCAGCGAAATGCCATACAATCCTGGAAAGCGCTGGGAGACTCAGTGGAAGTGCTGCTATTAGGAGAAGAAGAAGGATTTGAAAAGATTGCCAGGGAATTAGGAGTGAGATGGATCCCTGAACTGCAACAGAACTCAGATGGGACTCCATTGATCAGCTCGATGTTTGAGCAAGCTATGAAAAATGGACAAGGTAAGTTAATGGCGATCGTCAATGCAGATATTATCTTGCTACCTGATTTTGTGAAAACAGCACAAAGTATTGCAGAGCAAGACAAACCATTTCTGCTAATGGGTCAACGATGGGATCTGGATGTAAGGAAACCACTTTCTTTTGCAGGAGAGTGGCATTCAGAATTGAGCATGTTTGTTCAACAGGAAGGCAAACTACATAAATCGAAGGGCAGCGATTATTTTATTTTTCCACGGGAGGCATTTCCTCATTTTCCCAAATTTGCAATAGGAAGAGCCGGTTGGGACAACTGGACCATTTATCACGCCCGGAAAGAAGGCTGGTTGGTGATCGATGCCACAGAAGCGATCACGGTCATACATCAACAGCACGATTACAGCCATCTACCAGGCGGGAAGATCCATTACACCCTGCCGGAATCCGATGAAAATTTAAGGATCGCGGGCGGAAAACGGCATATTTTTACCCTGTTTGATACAAACTTCAGGTTGGACAGGAAAGGTCAAATACGAAATGCACCGCTTAACCCTGTTAAAATAAAGCGGGAGCTGGAGATATTTCCCATTCTTCATGGAGATATTCCCACAATCAACAATTTCATGTTCTATTTGCTTAATCCGCGGAAATTCATTCGTCACAAATTTCCCAAATTGGCAAAAACACTGGGTATTAAAGGAAAAGCAGATGAGATCAGGGGCGACGATTTATGAGACTTATAATGGTTAGAGGAATATCCATTATTAACGAATTTTGGAGATTCAATGCCTAGAACAGGGATGAATCCTTCGCGCAATCGTGACACGGGGTTTTCTCCGGCAAAGGTCACTGCAGCCATACTTACCCATGTTCCCCACGGTGAAGGATATTTTGAACATCGCTTTGAAGTGCTGCGCTTATGTATTGAAAGCCTGATCACCACAGCCGGTGCATCAGTGGATGTGATGATATTTGACAATGCCAGCAGCCCGGAAGTCGTGGAGTATTTGAATGAGTTGAAGGCTGCCAACAAGATCCAATATTTAATGCTTTCCAGTCGAAATATCGGTAAAATGGATGCTTTGCAAATGATCTTCCGGTCTGCGCCGGGTGAAATTATTGCTTATTCGGATGACGATGTTTTATTTCTCCCCGGTTGGTTGGAAGCTCACCTTAAGGTTTTGACTACCTTCCCGAAGGCAGGTATGGTTACAGGTTTCTATATCCGCTCTCAAATGGCATTCAGCGTCAATTCAACGCTGGAATTTGCCAACCGTTTTGACGTCCAATCTGAACGGGGCATGTTGATAGAACCTAAATGGGAACAGCACTACCTGGATAATATGGGTCGTACCTGGGAACGCTATCGTGAAGAGACACGAGATCTTGAAGATGTAAAATTAACCTATGATGGTGTTCAGGCATTATCTTCTGCCGGGCATCACCAGTTCATGGCATATAAAGAAGTATTATTGAAAGCACTGCCTGTGAGCTGGACAGGCAGGTTGATGGGAAAAATGCGTGAATTTGATGACGCAGTGGATAAACTCGGTTATTTAAGACTAAACACTCCAACACCAGTCACCCGGTTATTAGGAAACGTATTGAGTGCAGAAAATGCAGCCGAAGCCCGATTATTGGGATTGGAAGTCAGTGATGAAATAAAAACTTCCCGCCCCGCGGGTTCGATTCAAAAAATAAGCCGCTTACCGCTGATCAATGGATTAGCCCGTAAAGTATATAACTGGTTGTACAAGTTCATAAACGCGTAACAGGAGCTCTATTCATGGATAATTTGTTCACCCGAATCAAGTTAGCAGGAAAAATAATGGTCAAAGGTACAGCAGTAGTAAAACCTGCCGAACGGGAGATCCCTGCCATTACTGCGGAAGAAGTAAAAGACGCACGAATGTTTTTTAAACGAGAAAAATTCTTTATCTTTGGACATGCCAGGTCAGGAACAACTCTGTTGGCGCGTTTGATCCGGTTACATCCTGAGGTTCATTGCAACTGGCAGGCACATTTTTTTACGCGTGCCCCATTATTAAGTTCATTGGTTTCTGATCCTGAAGTTGGAAGATGGCTCTCACATCACAGCAACCGTTGGAACAGGGGCAAAGACCTTTCACCGGTGGTATTAAGAGCTGCGGCGGACTTCATCCTTGAACGGGATGCTGTCGCCGTAGGAAAGAAGATCGTTGGAGATAAAAGCCCATCCAGTATATTTAACGGTGAAGCTGTGCGAAAAATGGCTGCTGTTTATCCGGACGGCAGGTTGATAAACATCATCCGGGATGGCCGGGATACCTCGCTATCACACAGATTCCAGGGATTTGTTGACAGGCAAGAACAAATGAGCAATGAGGATCGTAAGATCAGGGCAGATTTTATTATTGACCCGCAGCCATATCTCCATGGACAAAAATCTTTATTCACTGAGAAAGAAATGGTGGAAACAGCCAGCAGTTGGGTAAAGAATGTAACAGAGACTGAAGAAGAAGGATTGAAGCTTTTTGGCAGCCATTTTTACCAGTTCCGCTATGAGGACCTTATGGCGCAGCCCTGGGAGGAAATGTGCAAGATCTGGCAATTCCTGGGTACTAAAAAACCGGATAAAAAAACCCATACTGCTTTGCAGGACGAAATGAAAACGAACCCTGATAAGGATTGGCAGCACGAAAAGAGCGGCAACCTGGCAAAATACATTCCCAAGAGTCAGCAGGGTAGTTGGAAGAGTTTATTCACCTCAAGAGATAAAGAAATTTATAAACAGATCGCAGGTGAATTACTGATCAAATGGGGTTATGAAAAGGATATGAATTGGTAATAGTATGAAATTTGTTATTGCAGGTTTAGGTTCAATTGGTCGCAGACATCTGCGCAATCTGGTCAGCCTGGGGGAGACGGATATTCTGCTTTACCGTACCCATTTAAGTACCATTCCCGATGAAGATCTGGATGGATTTAAGACGGTAATTGATTTTCCACAGGCG
This sequence comes from uncultured Chloroflexia bacterium, assembly GCA_963827895.1. Lineage (GTDB taxonomy): Bacteria > Chloroflexota > Anaerolineae > Anaerolineales > Anaerolineaceae > PNON01. Next base: position 512,624 of record CAWHCY010000017.1, read on the forward strand.
TTGGATACCAAACCGGATGCCGTAATTGTATCCAATCCAACTGCCATGCATCTGGATATTGCCATCCCTGCCACAAAAGCAGGAGTACCGATGCTGCTTGAAAAACCTGTTTCGCATTCAATGGAAAGGGTGGATGAGCTTGATGCATCGCTTAAACTTAAAAATATCCAAACTTTGGTTGGTTTTCAATACAGATTCCATCCGACATTAATACGCTTGAAAGAATTATTGGCTGAAGGCGTCATCGGTTCACCGGTTTCTTGCCGGGCGCATTGGGGAGAATATTTACCCAACTGGCATCCCTGGGAAGATTTCCGCAATAGTTATGCTGCCAGGTCAGAGTTGGGTGGTGGGGTGGTATTGACGCTGAGCCATCCATTTGATTACCTGCGCTGGATTTTGGGAGAAATTGATTCTTTATGGTCTTTCACTTCAGAGTCTACAGAACTTGCTATCGGCGTTGAGAGCATAGCCGAGATCGGTCTGCAATTTTCAAATGGAGCTACCGGATCAGTGCATCTCGATTATCTCCAGCAGCCGGGTTCTCATACATTGGATATTATCGGAACCAGTGGATCCATTCACTGGGAAAATGCTACCGGAGAATTAAAACTTTTCCGGGCAACAAACAAAGAATGGACCAGCTTTTTTCCACCAGCAGGTTTTGAACGTAATGATCTATTTATTGCTGAGATGAAAGCATTTCTGGCAATGTTGCGGGGAGAAGCGGCTTCTCCGTGTACTTTTATAGACGGCATTTCCGCTTTAAAAATTGCCCTCGCGGTTCTTCAATCGGCAAATGAGAAACGAATTATAGGTATAAGAAGGTAATATGGCAGTATTAAGAGACTCTCCCATCTTTATCTGTGGGCATCCAAAGTCAGGGACCAGTTTACTACGTTCCATCCTGGATTCGCACCCGGAAATTATTGTTTATCCTGAAGAGACCGGATTCTTCCGTCGCTATCTGCCAAATTCAGAGGGGAAATCACTGGAGAAGAAGCTGGAATTAGCTGATCGTTATCTGATCCATATCTTTGAGTGGAACCAGGTCCATCCGCCAAAGCATCAGGAAGGATTTCCAGACAGGGATTACTCAAATATTCCCTTTGAACAAGTAAGGAAGGAATTACGCAACCAGGTTGCACTTCAATTTGTGCATGATGGCGACATGTTAAGTGCGGCCATGGCTGCTTTTGGCATCGTTACCGGGCATTTGACAGAAATCACTAAATATTGGCTTGAGAAAACTCCGTATAACGAACGCTTTGCCAGGCAGATATTTCAATGGTGGCCGGAGGCACGCTGCATCCATGTTGTGCGTGATCCACGAGATAATTTTGTCTCATACCGCCGGAAGCATCCGGATTGGACTGCCAGTTTCTTTGCGGAGAGTTGGGAATCAAGTACACGTTTGGGATTGCGTAACGTAAAAGAATTTGGAAAAAAACGTTATCTTTTGATATCATATGAAGAATTTGTACTAAAACCGGAAGAGAACCTGGCTCGTTTACTTTCTTTCCTTTCCATCAGTGATCACGAAGCATTGCGGCAGCCTACCCGGGAGGGAAAAGAGTGGAAGGGCAATTCCATGTGGTCGGATCAATTCAGCCAGATCAGCGCTGCGCCCGTCGGACGCTGGAAGGACACGCTCACTACCCTGGAAATTGCTGCCATTCAAGGCATCGCACACTATGGGATGAAATCGATGGGGTATAATCAAGCGGTTGTTAACTGGAAAAATATAGATATCATTACCCGAATTCAAACATCGGTACAGGTATTAATAAAAAATCTCAAGGAGACTATTAAATGGCTATGAAAAATATAAAGGCAAACCTCATTCCTCCCTACGGCGGAAAATTGGTCAATCTGGTCGTGGAAGGCAATGAACGGTTGGCATTGATCGAAAAAGCCAGCTATTTGCCGTCGATAAAGATCTCCCCCCGAAATCTTTGTGATCTTGAACTATTGGCAACCGGCGCATTTTCACCGCTTGACCGTTTTATGGGACATAAGGATTATGAACGTGTCCTGGATGAAATGCGGTTGGTGGACGGCACCATGTTCCCGTTGCCAATCACCCTGACTGTGGATAAAGAGGCTTATGCTTCACTGGGTGAAGAAGTGGTATTACGGGATAACCAGAATAACCTGATTGCGGTAATGAAAGTTGAAGAAGCATTTCCGTATGATAGAGACCGTGAAGCGTTGTTAGCCTACGGTTCGAACGATTCCAAACACCCGATGGTATCAGAAATGGTACGCTGGGGTAATTTGTGCATATCAGGTGAACTAAAAGTTGTGAATATGCCCAAGTATTATGACTTTAAGGATCTTCGTCAAACTCCAGCCGAAGTTCGAAAACAGCTAGAGGCTATGGGGAATGATAATGTGGTCGCATTCCAAACCCGTAACCCACTGCACCGTATCCACGAAGAACTAACCAAACGGGCGGCAGCCGCTGTTGGCGGCAGTTTGATCATTCACCCTGTGGTTGGTTTGACCAAACCCGGTGACGTAGACCATTACACCCGAGTCCGTATTTACAAAGCGCTGGTTGAAAAATATTATGATAAAGAAAGCACCACACTCAGCCTGCTGCCACTGGCGATGCGAATGGCCGGCCCGCGAGAGGCCCTGCTGCATGGCATTATCCGCCGTAACTATGGCGCCAATCACTTCATCATAGGGCGTGATCATGCAGGACCCGGTAAAGACAGCACCGGAAAGCCATTTTATGGACCATACGATGCACAGGAACTATTCGAAAAATATGCAGATGAGTTGAAAATGAAAGCTGTTCCTTTTCAGGAGTTACTCTACCTGCCGGATACCAAGGAATATGTGGAAGCCGACAAGGTTCCTGCTGGAGCCAAGGTGTTGAATATCTCCGGCACCCAGGTTCGGGATGATTATCTTGCCAAAGGCAAGCTGCTTCCGGATTGGTTTACCCGACCGGAAACTGCTAAAATTCTGCGACAGATGTACCCGCCCCGCCACAACATGGGCTTCTGCGTCTGGTTCACTGGTCTGAGCGGCGCTGGAAAAACTGCAACCGCTGAAGTATTGACCACGCTTTTATTGGAACATGGAAAACAGGTATCACAACTGGATGGAGATGTTGTTCGAACACACCTCTCAAAGGGACTTGGATTTAGCAAGGAAGACCGCGACACGAACATTTTGCGGATCGGATTTGTTGCCAGTGAGATCGTCCGACATGCCGGTGTGGTCATTTGTGCAGCCATTTCTCCTTATATTGCCATCCGCAATGAAGCCCGGAAGATGGTAGGAGAAGATCAGTTCATTGAGGTATATGTCAATACCCCAATCGATGTATGCGCGTCCCGCGACATTAAAGGACTATATGCCAAGGCATTCCGTGGTGAGATCAAAGGCTTTACTGGCGTGGATGATCCTTATGAGGCACCTGTTAACCCAGAGATCACATTGACGACCGTAGGTATTACCCCTGAAGAAAATGCCCGGATCATTATTAAGCACCTGGAAGAAAAAGGTTTCCTATTATCGGACGTTGTAGGTGTGGTTGATTAGCTAAATAGTTTTCCCGGCAGTAATACAAAAACTGCCGGGATAAATTTGATCAATTTATCAGTTAAGATAGGTGTTCGTGTACTGAGGTGAGATGTCCAAAATTCAGGATAAGTTTAATCTGACCGGAAAAACTGCAATCGTCACCGGCGGTATCGGATTGCTTGGTAAAGAATTCTGCCGAACCCTGGCCGAAGCTGGGGCATTTGTCCTGATTGCTGATATCGATCAAGATAAGGCCAGGCTGTATGCACAAGAATTAGACTCTGCCGGATACAAAGCCGAAGGCTATGGCGTGGATGTGACATCTGCCGAATCTGTTCAAAATATGGCAGCCAGAGCTGTCGAACTCACCGGGCATCTGGATATTCTCGTGAACAGCGCAGCTATGGATCCAAAATTCGATGCACAGCATGCTAGCCAGCAGAATGGCACCTTTGAAGATTTCCCGCTGGAGATGTGGCGTTCAGCATTGGATGTCAACCTGACAGGAATGTTCTTGTGCTGCCAGGCAGCAGCCAGGCAAATGGCAATTCAAGGTGAGGGCAGTATCATTAATATTTGTTCAACCTATGGGTTGGTCGGACCTGATCAGCGAATCTACATCAAGCCCGGGCAGCCGCGGCGGGTCAAACCGGTTTATTATTCGGTCACCAAAGCCGGAGTACTGGGGTTAACCCGCTACCTGGCAACATATTATGCCGGAACAAAAATTAGGACGAATGCGCTTACACCCGGCGGTGTCTATAATGACCATGATGAAACCTTTACCCAGAATTATTCTGCACGGACGGTCTTAGGACGTATGGCTAGAAAGGATGAAATGAACGGGGCTTTGTTATTCCTGGCCTCAGACGCCTCATCTTATATGACAGGCTCAAACCTGGTTGTGGATGGAGGCTGGACAGCATGGTAGAAAGACCGGAAGTACTGGCCATCATCCCCGCGAGAGGCGGATCAAAAGGAATTCCACGCAAGAATATTCTCAGTTTTGCCGGCCAGCCATTGATCGCCTGGAGCATTGCGGCAGCGAAACAATCCCACCTGGTCACCCGAATCATAGTCTCAACTGATGACGAAGAGATTGCAGTAGTTGCCCGCCGGCTGGGGGCAGAAGTGCCTTTCCTGCGTCCGTCAGAATTGGCACAAGATCTATCAGTGGATTTACCGTTATTCGAACATGCACTTTCCTGGTTGAAAGAGCACGAAGGATATCAACCAGATATTCTAATTCAACTGAGACCGACTTCTCCCATCCGGCCGATGAAAATGGTGGATGGAGCAGTACAAATGCTGCTTGATCATCCGGAGGCACATTCCGTGCGTGGGGTGATCCCATCCGGCCAGAATCCGTATAAGATGTGGACAATTGCTCCAAACAATCGGCTTCAGCCATTGTTAAATGTGGATGGAGTACCTGAACCTTTCAATGCACCCAGGCAGCAACTACCGCAAACCTACTGGCAGACAGGCCATATAGATGTGATCCGGACCAGTACAGTATTGGATTTGAAATCCCTAAGCGGTCAGGTGATTTTACCTTACATGGTTGATCCGGCGTTTACTGTGGATATTGATTCCCCGAGAGATTGGAACCGGGCAGAATGGCTGGTGTGGCATGCCAGTTTGGATATGGTTTACCCCGGGAAAGCCCCTCGCCCACTTCCCGAGAAAGTACGCCTGGTGGTGATGGATTTTGATGGAGTACTGACTGATAACCGGGTTTGGGTGGATGAATCAGGAAAAGAGACTGTAGCAGCATATCGCAGCGACAGCCTGGGACTGGCAATTATGCGCCAAAAAACCGGAATCGAATCGCTGGTATTATCAATGGAAACCAATCCGGTAGTGAGCGCACGATGTAAAAAGATGAATGTACCGGTGCTGCAAGGGATCACACAGAAAGATGCAACCTTAGCAAAGTTTTTAGCAGAGCGTAATATTAATCCTGCCGAAGTTGTTTATATTGGCAATGATGTCAACGACCTGGTTTGCTTCCCGCATGTTGGCTGCGCTGTTGTTCCGATCGACGCAGAACCAGATGTGATCAAGCAGGCTGATATCTCCCTGACCCGTAAAGGCGGGCATGGCGCTGTACGGGAATTATGCGATATTTTGATCGCTAAATTTTCAAAATAGGGATAAAACACCACCGATTATCCGCAAAAGTGATCGATCAAATATAATATTTTGACTTATAGTACAATTGACGAGGCATTGGTCAGCTTAATGAAATCAGGATGTAAAAGATCCAATCGAAATTGATAGGATCAAATTATTAGAATGAGAGAGTAATAATGTCCCGAACAATACAAATCGGTTCAAAAAAAGTGGGAGACGGGTTCCCGACATACATCGTCGCAGAGATTGGGATCAACCATAATGGTGATCTCAACCTGGCAAAACAGATGGTCGATGTAGGCGCACGTTATGGGGTGGATGCGATCAAGCTGCAGAAGCGTACACCGGAACTATGTGTTCCACCTGAGCAGCAAACCCAAATGCGGGAAACACCCTGGGGATACATCAGCTATCTGGATTACCGCAAGAAGGTTGAGTTTGGTGAAAAAGAATACAGTGAAATTGATCGATATTGCCGTGAATTGGATATCACCTGGTTTGCATCCGTATGGGATGTCCCAGCCGTGGAGTTCATGGAACGATACAATCCGGTCTGTTACAAGATCCCATCTGCATCATTAACCGATCATGAATTATTGAGACGGGTACGGAAGACAGGAAAACCGATCATCCTTTCCACCGGGATGTCGACTTTGGAGCAGATCAAAAAAGCTACAGCAGTCGTCGGATTGGATAACCTTCTGCTGACTCACACAACCAGTTCTTACCCCTGTGAACCGGAAGAATTGAACTTGAAAACGATCCAGACTTTGAAAGATACTTTCGATGTACCGGTAGGTTACTCCGGACACGAAGTGGGGTTGATCCCATCAGCAGTGGCAGTAGCCATGGGTGCCTGCCTGATCGAACGGCATATAACCCTCGATCGTGCCATGTGGGGAACCGACCAGGCTGCATCGGTGGAACCGGTTGGAGTAGAAAAACTTGTAAAATATATTCGCGTCACCGAGAGATCGTTAGGTGACGGAGTAAAACGTGTATATGACAGCGAATTACCATCTCTGCGGAAACTCCGCAGAGTTCAGGAAAAATAGTACATTTTTGGAGGATTCACCATGTTAATGAGTATATTATCTTCTAGCGTTTTGGCAGGAATTGTCGGCAGTAAATTAGCTTACCTGGACCCGGGATCAGGAAGTTATTTGATCCAATTACTGATCGCAACATTGTTGGGTGGAGCCTTTGTTATAAAAGCATTCTGGCGTCAAATTACTACTTTCTTTGTAAAACTATTCAAAGGTAAAAAGGAAGAAACAGATGATGAGCAGCCAAAATAACCTGGCTTCTTCATTTCGCGATCCCAGTGGTTTCATGTTCCGCATGGATGGGACGCTTTACCGGCAGGTAAATAAGCATTATCAAGCTGAATACGATAGGCTGACCCAGGCCGGATTGCTGGATGAGTTAACCCTGCAGGGTCTATTAATCCATGCTGAAGAAGCGGACGTCAAACCAGCTCTACCTGAATTAGCATACAAGATAATAAAACCCACAGAGTTGCCATTAATCTCATACCCCTATGAGTGGGCATTCTCACAATATAAAGATGCTGCACTGGCCACATTGGAAATCCAGAAACGGGCGTATGCCAAAGGATTTGCCCTCAAAGACGCCAGCGCCTATAACATTCAATTCTACGAGGGAAAACCAGTCTTCATCGATACACTCTCTTTTGAGACCTATAAAGAGGGTGAACCCTGGATAGCCTATAAGCAGTTCTGCCAGCACTTCTTAGCTCCGTTGGCATTGATGTCGCAGGTTGATATTCGCTTATCCCAATTAATGCGGGTATATATTGATGGAATCCCACTGGATCTGGCAAGTAAATTATTACCCGGCAGCACCAAGTTTAACCTGGGGTTGAATTTACATATCCATACTCATGCTTCAGCCCAGCTTAAATATGCTGATAAACAGGTGGCCAAGAAAGAAATGAAAGGCCAAATGGGGCGAAATGCTTTTTTAGGTCTCATGGATTCACTCGAATCAACGGTTAAAGGGTTGACACTTAAAGGCGTCAAAACTGAATGGGCAGAGTATTACGATGCGACCAATTATTCAGACAGTTCCCTGGCAGAAAAGGGTAAGCTGGTAGAAGCATACGTCACCCGTATCAAACCGTCCACGGTATGGGACCTGGGTGCAAACACCGGGTATTTCAGCCGTATTGCCAGCGATAAAGGAATTTTTACTGCAGCTTTTGATATTGACCCCATGGCAGTGGAACAGGCTTACCAGGTGATGAAGGAGAAGAAAGAAAAATTCCTACTTCCACTGGTACTTGACCTGACCAATCCCAGCCCGGCGATTGGCTGGCATAATGCTGAGAGAGATTCATTCCTGCAGCGTGGACCGGTGGATTGTGTCATGGCTTTAGCTTTGATTCACCACCTTTCGATTTCGAATAATGTTCCGTTGCCGATTCTGGCTCAATTCTTCTCGTCTGCTTGTAGATACCTGATCATTGAATTTGTCCCCAAGGAAGACTCCCAGGTGGAAAGATTGTTGGCAACTCGGGAAGATATATTTCCGACTTACAATATCCAGGGATTCGAAGCTGCATTCACAACATTATTCAAAATCCTGGATGCCCAGCCGATCGGCGGATCCAAGCGGACCCTGTACTTACTGGAAAGAAAGTAAAAAGGCATGCAAGAAAAGACACATAAGGGGATGATTCCGTTTCACCCCTTACTTTTCGCGCTTTATGCTCCAATAGCATTACTGGCCAGTAACATTCTCCAGATCAGGCCGGTTGATTCGATCCGTTCAATAGTGGTTTTCTTCTTCTTAGGCGCATTCGTTTACCTGTTATTCCGCATCATTTTAAAGGATTGGACACGGGCTGCAATGTTCAGCTCAGTCCTCATTTTACTCTTTATCAGTTATGGACAAGTCTATACTGCTTTAAATCCTGTTGTGATACTGGGGGATATCCTTGGCAGGCACCGTTACCTCGTGCCTGCATGGATCGTCATCAGTGCATTAGCGTTTTGGGGAGTATCCAGGTTACGACGAAATTTGGTGACAATAACCAATGTTATGAATATCATTTCAATTGCATTGATCATTCTGCCGGTTTATCAACTTATCAGTAATACAATAATGACCCTGCGAAACGAAAAAACCAACGCTGCCTCTGTATCTACCATCACGTTGAACGGTCAAAATACAACAACTGAGAAGCCGGATGTTTACTATATCATTCTGGATATGTACGGCCGTGATGATGTCTTGCAGGACCGCTTCCAATATGACAATTCGGAATTCCTAACGTCACTGGAAGAGTTAGGTTTTGTCGTAGCACGCTGCAGTGTTTCAAATTACAACATGACAGAACTTTCCCTGGCTTCTTCCTTCAACATGAATTACCTGGATACGCTGGGAAGCCAGTATAAAGCCGGAAATACAGACCGCAGCGGGTTACCCTCTTTGATCCATCACAGTGCAGTGACGGAAAATCTTTGAAAACATGGGGTACCGTTTTATCAATTTCGAGACAGGCTTCACATTTACAGAGATCCGCGATGCTGATGAATTTCTCGTCCCACCGGATAGCGACCCGGAAACCGGGAAAACCATAAGCAGGCTAAATGAATTTGAATCTCTATTACTAAAGACAACAGCCTTTGTGATTGTTTCGGATGCACAGACAAAGTGGCTTCATCCTATCACAGATGCCCTCGATATGAGGAGAGAACACATTGTGCGGGAAATGTACCTATTGGATAAGTTACCTAAACTTGCCATAGAAAAAAGCCCTAAATTCGTTTATGCGCACATCCTCATACCACACCCACCATTTGTTTTTACAAAAGAAGGTGTAGATCTGACCCTTCCAACCAGTTATAGACCAGATGATGAAGGACCAACAGCCACCAAGGATTATGCAATTGGATACAGGCACCAGTTGGATTACATTAATTTGCGTTTGATACCGATCTTAAAAGAAATTGTTGACAACTCGAAGACTCCTCCCGTGATCATTGTTCAGGGTGACCATGGAGTTGACCCAAAACGGTCCTTCATTCTCAATGCATATTACCTACCTGGTGGAAATAACGATAAGATCTGGCAAACCATTTCACCCGTAAACACATTTAGAGTAATCTATAATTCATACTTTCAGGAAAAATTCAATATTTTGCCGGACATAAATTACGCTTCCAAAGCCAAAAGACCTTACGATTATGAAGTGATCGAGAATAAAAGGATCTGCCAATAACAGAATGATGATCAATAAATCATTTTCGGATCTACGCAATAAAGTACAAACCTCTCTCTCCAGGAGAGTCAATGATGCACACATCCGTGAGATGGCTCAATCAGTGGCGGGTAACTCAGTAATCAATGCAAACCAAAAGCCGATCATATTTTTTAATGCATCAACAAGGTTGGGTGGATTAAGCCTGAATGCCGGATTCTCTCTCATCACTGCGTGGGCATTGAGGCTGCAGGGAATTCCCGTCATTCATTTTGTATGTAAGAGCGGGATGAGCCGATGTGTCCTGGGGACATACCGCGATAATATTGAAAAACGGCCTCCCTGTAAGAAGTGCATTGCCCAATCGATGACCGAATATGAAAATGCCCGAGTGATCTGGTTTGACTATCATCCATATCCAGTTCTGGAAAGAGATTTGGAGAAATTATCCATAATAGAGCTGGAGGAATTCTCATACGAATCCATTCCGTTAGGGAAATTAGTAATGCCTGCCCTGCGTTGGGAACTCCGTAAGCATCACCTTTCTGACGACCAGGTCACCCGGTATCTGTATCGGGAGTTTATTCTATCAGCCTGGAATGTGGCTCGTAATTTCATGAAATTGCTTGAACAGATCACTCCGCAAGCTGTGGTTGTGTTCAATGGACAATTCTTTCCGGAAGCAGTTGTTCGATGTATCGCTCGTGAACGCGGCATCCGCACCGTTGCGCATGAGGTCGGCTTGCTGCCATTTACAGCATTCTTTACAGATGGAGATGCAACGGCCTATCCGATCGATATTCCGAGTGATTACAAATTATCTCAAATGCAAAATCAACAACTGGATCGATACCTTGAAAAGCGGTTTCAGGGAAACTTTAAAATGGCTGGAATTCAATTCTGGCAGGGAATGAAACCATTAAGTCCAGAATTGATCAATAAAATGGCGGAGTATAAACAAACCATCCCGGTTTTTACCAACGTAATATTTGATACCAGCCAACCGCATTCCAATGTGGTTTTTTCTGATATGTTCTCCTGGTTGGATGCTGTCCTCCAACTTGCCAAAGAACATCCGGAAACATTGTTCGTGATCCGGGCTCATCCGGATGAGTTAAGGCCAGGAACAGCAAAACAAAGCCGTGAAACTGTAAGGGATTGGGTGAAATCCAGTGGTGCTGATCAACAACAGAACGTTCACTTCATTGATGCGCTGGAATATGTCAGTTCGTATGAGTTGATCCAAAAATCAAAATTTGTGATGGTTTACAATTCCAGCATCGGTCTTGAAGCAGCGATCATGGGGGCAGCGGTATTATCAGCCGGCAAGTCCAGGTACACAAGTTACCCTACTGTATTTTTCCCGCAAACCATCCCTGCCTACCTGGAAAAAGCAGAAGAAATGTTGAGCACAAAAAATATTGAAGTCCCGCCTGAATTTATTGTCAATGCGCGGAAGTTTCTATACTTTCAGTTGTTCAAAACAGCATTACCTTTTGATGATTTCCTGGAAGAAAGCCGATCGCCCGGGCTTAGTTTTCATGAAGAAATTTGCAGTTGACCAGCTTTCCCCTGAAAAGTCTGAGACATTACAGGTAGTTACTGAAGGCCTGATCGAAAACGCGCCTTTCCTGCTTGGAGATGGATGATGCCAACCACGGTCAAGAGCGCGTTGAAACTTTTACGGTGGAAGATGCGCCGATCTCAGGTGATGTTGAAATGGGGTACTGCTGAATTGCTGCGTATGCCTATTGTAATTGGCAACTCCATGCCTAAATCCGGATCGCATCTCATCATCCAAATTCTAGAAGGCTTACCGAAGATCGGACCATTTGTGAACCCGGGTGTGCCGCCTTTAAACAGGGATGAAGAAAACGCCATCCAACCACCGGAAAGTATTTTACGAAATATTCAACGTCTGGCGCCAGGTGATTTTACATATTGTTATCTGAAGGCAGTTGAACCATTTTTATCAGAGTTAATCAAACCTGACTATGCACCGATCTTCGTATATCGTGATCCTCGCGACATGATCATTTCGCATGTATTTTATGCCACACAAATGAATATGGTGCATAATATGCATCGTTATTACACGGAAGTTTTGAAGACAATGGAAGAGCGGATCAATGCAGCCATACGGGGAGTGGAAGACGAGAATTCGCCGCTCTCGGGAATTGCCTTGAAATACAGCCGATATATGGGTTGGCTGAGCCAACCCTCTGTACTGAGCTTAAGGTTTGAAGAATTGGTTCTGGAGAAAGATCAAGCAATAAATAAGATCCTTGATCACCTGGCTAGTCACGGGTTTTCACCTATAGGTCCCGCGAACTGAAGCAGTGAATGCAGATGAAACTTTCCATAGAGCCCAAGCGCTCAGGTACATTCAGAAAAGGACAGCCGGGAAACTGGCGGGAACATTTTACAGAGACGAACAAGGAATTTTTCAAAAACCAGGCGGGAGATCTATTACAGCAGTTGGGATATGAACGAAATCAGGACTGGTAGGATATCGACTTGATCAGCACACTTAAAAGCAATATTAAATATCAGGCGAAACTCCTGCGTAGATCCTGGCGAAGGATGATCAGGGAATCCCAGGTAAATCGGTACCAAACCAGCATTAAGGACTCACCGATACTCTTTGCCAATTCGTTCCCTAAAAGTGGAACGCACTTATTAACCCAGGTATTGGAAGGGTTTCCACAAATCGGTCCAGCAGTCGATACTGGTCTGCCTGCAATCGTGATGTACGAAGGAGCAACAGGCAGAGAACGTGAAAATAAAGAAATATTCAGTGATCTAAATCATTTATCTGGTGGTGATATCGGGTATGGACATTTACATGCCAGACCTGAAATCGTTGAATTCCTTATTGCAAAAGGGATGTGTGCCTATTTTATGCTGCGTGATCCACGGGATGTAGTGATCTCCCATGTACACTATGTCACTAAGATCGAGCCCAACCATGTACACCACAACTATTATGCTAATGTGCTGCGAAACTTTGATGAGCGTTTGAAAACCAGTATTCTAGGCAGGCCGGAAGCTGTGAATCCATTTCCGGATATTTCCGGAAGATTTGAACCTTTTATGGAATGGCTGAATCAACCTGAAGTTCTCACTCTGAAATATGAGGATTTTCTAACAGACCGCCGAGCAGCAGTTCAAAGTGTCCTTTCACATGCTGTAAAGCGTGGTTTCAAGCCTTTCATGGTGGAAGACCAGGCAGTAGAATTGCTGGAATCCATGATCAACCCGCAGAGGTCGCCTACGTTTCGACAGGGCAAGTCAGGAGGGTGGAAAACCCAATTTACACCTGAAAATAAGGCGCTTTTCAAGGAAATTGGTGGGGAAATGCTTATAACAATGGGATATGAAACCGACTTAAACTGGTAAGAAATCAAGGCAAGATTTAAGGTGGAAGAGTGACTGTAATTGATACTATGAAGAAAACCCCATATTATTTTTGCCTCTTTGCCCTTTATCCGGTCTTGTCACTATTCAGCAACAATACTTCAGAGGTGAATTTTATTTTTATTGTCCGGCCGATGTTATTTTCTATTGTTTCTGCATTGCTCCATTTTGGGATACTAAGTTTAATCACACATAATCCAAACAGATCGGCATTAATGACTGCTATTGGATTTTTACTCTTTTTTAGCTATGGCCTGATTTTACAGGGTGTGAATGGATCAAGCTTACTATCTTCGACGATTGGAAAGAGGCAAGTATTTTTGCCTTTATATTTCATAATTTCCGTTGGGCTTATATTCCTACTTTCCAAACAGCAGGATAAACATAAGGGTTTTAATTTTGGGATGAACCTGATTGGTATTGTTCTGGTCACTATGCCGATCATAACCATACTCACTCATCCAATGTCATCCAACCCAAAAACCTCCAACTCCAGTGCAGTAAGTCCAATAGCAGTGGAAAATAATTCATCCTCCCCAGATATTTATTATTTTATTTTGGATGCATATGCCCGGGCTGATTATTTGAAGGAATATATTCAAGTTGACAGCTCAGAACTACTGCAAGGCCTTAAAGACCGCGGTTTCTTTATTGGGGATTGCAGTTTGAGTAATTACGCTTTTACCCGATTGTCCCTTACCAGTTCACTAAATATGGATTATTTGGAAAACTGGCCGGGAACGTATAAACCCTCAAACACCAACCATAACCTTGTGGATGGATTGATAAAAAATAGCCTTGTCCGGCAAACTCTCGAGCAAGCTGGTTATCAGACAGTAGCGTTTGAAACAGGTTATAAATTCACTTCATTTTCAGATGTAGATTATTACTTTGCACCAAATAATAATCCACTGCTTATGAAGGCATTATCTGCTTTTGAAGCAATGGCACTGGAAAACTCTTTCCTGGGTGGGTTGAAGAGGTTTTCTTTATTCAAACCATTGTTGGGATGGATAAACCCTTACCACGAGAAATACCTGCGGGAAAAATACATAATCGAGCAGGTTAAAAAAATACCGGATATTCCAGGAAAAAAGTTTGTATTCATCCACCTCGTAACATCTCACAGACCTTACATATTCAATCCAGATGGAAGTCTTTTGACAGATGACGGATACTTCAGCAACAATGGAAATCCAATAAATGCTGAGTATTTTATTCGCGGCTACCGGTATCAAATTGAATACACAAACAGCTTTTTATTGGATATTGTCGATAAAATTATCGCAAAATCAAAGACCCCACCTGTGATCATCCTGCAAGGAGATCATGGAGTTCAATCCCCAGCCAGGTTTGCCATCCTCAATGCTATTTATTATCAGGGACAGGATTTGCATCTGTACCCTTCCATATCTCCTGTTAATACATTCCGAGTCATACTGACAAAATTGGGAATCGGAAATTACGATTTGCTGCCAGACTACAGCTATTTCTCCAATCAGAATAAATCTCCATATAAATTAACCAAATTGAAGGGAGAAGCTTCACAATGCAGAATTCGATAATGAGGAATCCCGGCTCGAAATTTATTAGTTGTTTTAATGTGATATGGTTAATATCAGGATGGATGGAAGATGGTAATTATCTCCGAAAAAAATATTCCCTTTTCAAGGAAATCGCCGGAGAATTGCTTATGAGGATGGGATATGAAAAAGACACCAACCGGTAGCAGGTTTCGTTGGTTTTTTTCTAAAGATGGCTACCTGCCGGAAATTATCATCATTGCCCTGGTAATGATCGCCAGTTTATACGTTGCGTTATCACCTGCCAACAGCCTGACCAATTGGTACAACAATGATGATGGGTTCTTTTATTTCAAGGTTGCACAAAACATAGTAGCCGGGCACGGTGTTACATTTGACGGGATCAATGCGACCAATGGGTTCCATCCACTCTGGATGCTTCTTTGTATCCCTATATATGCTTTGATAAGGGGAGATCTGCTCACCCCATTAAGAGTGATTGTCATCCTGTTTGGTATTATGCAGGCTGTTTCAATGACGGTAATTTATCGCCTTTTCGTTAAAAGACTCCCAAGGCTATTGTCATTTTTATTATCAATGACATTTGGGTTTTCATGGCTGGTATATAGCAATACCTTCACAGGTGGTCTGGAATCTGCGTTAAGTTTTATGCTTGTGGTCATCCTGATTTGGAAGGGCGTTAATTATCGTTACGGCAAGAATAAATCGGCAAAGCACCTGATCATCGTTGGTATTATTTCCGCTTTGACAGTATTAAGCAGGTTGGATAACCTTATTTTTGTTTCTTTCTTCGGGATGTGGCTGGTTTTTGACAGCAAAGAAGATGCCAGCTTGCTTCTCCTTGATTCCGTTGCATCCATAATCATCGTTACCATCTCAGCCATAGCAGCTTCGAACTATGGAATTTATCCATTGGAAAAAACCATACTTATAATGACAGGGTTTTTAGCAGGCGGTGGAATTCTATCCTTCTTTATCAGCGGATTTTATTCGGTTTGTTTATTCAACCTGAAGCTTAATCGACTTATCAGAGCTCTTATTGCCAGTGTAATGTCAATCATTATTCTGGCTGTTCTCTGTTTCGTGTTCAATCTGTTAGGAATACTTGAAAGATTTCCATTCAGTCTTCTTTTGTATTCTGGAATTGGTTGGATAATCTATGCGGTAATTATCAGGGGAAATACAATCCAATTGGTGTTTCAAGGTCATTCTCAGTTAGTCATTAAGATACAAGTATGGATGAGTTCGATAAAAGAATGGGTAAAAAAACCAATAGCTTACTTTTTACCGGTTGTTATCCTTACAGGTTTGTATATGATTTGGAGTCAAGTAAACTTTGGTACACCCATGCCAGTAAGCGGACAAATTAAACAGTGGTGGGGAACTTTAGCAAATGCAATCTATGGGTCACCTATTGATTCTATTTGATGAGATAAGAAGATATCTCCTTGGAAATGAATCACCATTTCTTTTATTGTATTCTTTCATTGCACCTATAGTTTTCCTGGACGAAAATTGGCCGATTATGCCATCGGATTAATCAGTTGGGTGATAATTGCTGGAGGCTGATTGCTATTATTTACCATAAAAAAGAACAGAAGTCCTTATTTCAATGGTCAGATTACATGGCGATACTCCCATTAATGACAGCTTCAATATTCCGTATGCTCTATTTCTACATTTCCGGTTATGTGCACATGCGGATCTGGTATTGGACCGTTGAAACATTCTTTATATTTTTCTTAATATCGATAGTTGTGGTCATGATCTGGGAATATTTCTCACAATTTAAGGATCACTCGCATAATAGTTGGGTTTACAGGTGGCGTGGTTTTGCTGGTTACATTATTTATATTTATTAACAACCTGACGATGACTTATCCATGGTCAGTAAAGCCAAAATTAGCGGAAGATTACCTGGTGATACCCAGAATGGTGGAGGAACAAACCAGTCCGGGTTCAGTCATTGGAACCCCGGGAGGCGGGTCGTTAAGTTATTTCATAACCGATCGGGTAATAGTTAATTTGGATGGCTTGATGAATAGCAAGGAATATTTCGATGGACTCCGAAAGTCAGACACCTATGAAATAATGAAGAAAAGCAATATCCAATATATTTATGCAAACAAATATGCAGTCACAGAAAGTACACCTTATGCTGCGATCTTCAATGGCAGGCTGACTCGTATAGGTAAAGTGTTTAATAAATTAATTTACTCATTCCAATGAAAAAATATCCTTATTTTCTAATTTTTGCCGCAATATACCCTGTTATTTCGCTGTATGCTTTAAATATCAGCGAAGTTAACCTTATATATATCATCAGACCACTCATAATTGCATTAGTTGGGATGGGTTTGATATTTGGTTTGATGACTCTCATTTTGCGGAATCCTCAGAAAGCGGCCATCGTTTCCGCAATTGGATTCTTGGTATTTTGTTCTTATGGAGCGTTATTTAATGTAACAAAGGGACTTAACATCGGGGGGTCACCCTTGGTAACCATCGAATTTTGCTTCCAGTTGTGATCATTCTTACCGTAGTCATCCTTTGGTTAGTTGTTACCCGAATGAAGCCCCCATATTTCCAAATTTATCAGGGGTTTAATGTTGTGTTGGGAGCATTGATCCTTTTTT